>NZ_LT592171.1:0-1105945 GCF_900088825.1 Thiomonas delicata
CGGGCGGCGGCCCGGGCGGCGCCGCCGGCACCACGTAGCAGCCGGCCAGCGCGGCAGCCGAGCCGACCGAGACCACGGCCAGGCGCAGGCGCCGCCCCAAGGTGTGCGGCATGGCAAGGCCTCTCATCGCCCGATCTGCCGGCTGATGGCGTTTTCCTGCTGGTTCAGGCCAGCCTGTTGCGCCTTGGTGATGTAGCCGCCGTTCGCATGGGCCATGGCCCGCTGCTCGAGCCGTGTCTGGCGCACCGCGCCGTGCAGGTCCCGGGCTTGCGAGGCCGTGAGTTCGCCCTCGCGGCGTTCATGCGCGATGCGCAGGTTCAAATGGCGCGTGCGGTCCAACACCTGGTCGCGCCGCGGATGCGCCCGCTCCCAGCCGGTCTGCGCATGCGCGGCCGTCGCGCAGAGCAGCGCGCCCAGGGCGAAAGCGCCGAGCATGGCCTTGTTGAATCGTGATCTGACGTTCATGGTTCGAGCTCCTGTTGCGTGGATGGATCGGTTGCTGCATGCATTGACGGCCATAACGAAGCCGGCGCCGCGCGCAGCGACAGGCCCGCGCATGCCAATGTGAGCAAATGTGACATCAGCCGGATTGGGGCCTGTACACGCGCCTACCGCATCGCCCACCGCCAACGGATGCGCAACAAGCCGCAACGGGCACTTAAGGCAGATCTAAGCCGAAGCAAGGATCATTCAGCCCAAGCAAGATCGAATTGCTTCGGATCGGCATCAGATCAATCACGGAGGTTCACGATGAAATCCAGAAAACTTTGGGCCGCGCTCGCGGCGGCCGGCATCATCGGCGGCAGCGGGTTCATGGCCTACCAGCTCAGCTACGCCGGGCTGCCCGCGCAGCATGTGGAACTCGACCACAAGGCGGTTCCCCTGTTCAACAACCCGCCGGCCGCCGCGGTGCAGACCGCCGCGGTGGGCGGGCCGAACTTCTCCACCATCGTGAAGGAATTCGGCCCGACCGTCGTGCACATCAACGTGCGCGGCGAAACCACCACCACCTCGGCCGACATGACGCAGGTGCCGCCGCAACTGCGCAACTCGCCCTTCTTCCAGTTCTTCCAGCAGTTCCAGAACCAGCAGCCGCGCGAAGTGCCCACGGAGGGACTGGGCTCGGGCTTCATCATCAGCTCCGACGGCCTGATCCTGACCAACGCCCACGTCGTCAAGGGCGCCAAATCGGTCACCGTCACCCTCACCGACCGCCGCACGTACAAGGCCAAGGTGCTGGGCTACGACACCAAGACCGACATCGCCGTGGTGAAGATTCCCGCCAAGAACCTGCCCACCGTGCGCGTAGGCAACCCGGCCAACCTCGACGTCGGCGACTGGGTGCTGGCGATCGGCTCGCCCTACGGTTTCTACAACACCGTCACCGCCGGCATCGTCAGCGCCAAGAGCCGTTCGCTGCCCGACGACGACATGGTGCCCTTCATCCAGACCGACGTGGCCGTGAACCCCGGCAACTCCGGCGGCCCGCTGTTCAACACCAAGGGCGAGGTGGTCGGCATCAACTCGCAGATCTTCACCCAGACCGGCGCGTTCCAGGGCCTGTCCTTCGCCATCCCCATCAACGTGGCCGAAGCCGTGGCCAAGCAAATCATCCAGAGCGGCCGCGTGGAGCACGCCAAGCTGGGCATCGCGGTGCAGACCGTGACGCAGCAGCTGGCCAACTCCTTCGGCCTGCAGACCCCGCGCGGCGCGCTGGTGGCCAACGTGTCCAAGGACAGCCCGGCGGCCAAGGCCGGGCTCAAGGCTGGTGACATCATCCTCAGCGTCAACGGCGAGCCGGTGAACGACTCGGCGGACCTGCCGATGATGATCGGCCTGATGCACCCCGGCCAGGCCGTCAAGCTCGGCGTGTGGAGCAACCACCGCGAGTCCACCGTCACCGCCACGCTGGGCAGCTTCGGCAGCAATATGGTGCTGGCCGACGCCGGCCCGGGCGTCAACGGCCACGGCCTCGGCCTGCAGGTGCGCCCGCTCAAGCCCACCGAGGAACAACAGGCCGACGTGCATCACGGCCTGCTGGTGGAAAACGTGTCCGGCCCCGCGCAGGAAGCCGGCGTGCAGTCCGGCGACATCCTGCTCGCCGTGGACGGCCAGCCGGTGGACAGCGTGCAGCAGGTGCGCAGCATCCTCAAGAGCGCCGGCAAGACCGTGGCCCTGCTCATTCAGCGCGGCAACAACCGCATCTTCGTGCCCGTGGAAATGGGCTGACGCACAAGCCGGCGGCCCCGCCGGTTTCCCCTCCACCCCGTCACGGCAGGGCCGGGGTGGTCTTCAAGCGAGCGAGCAAACTTTCGGCGGGTGCCTCACCCGCCGTTTTTTTGGGTTGCGGCTGGAGAGTCGATCTGGCGGGGGTTAGGGGTCGGTTCTCGACCCACAGGAGTCGGTCGCCACATGTGAAGCGGCCAGTGATAGACACCGCTGCCTCTCAAAACCCACTGACATTGAACCAGGCGGGCACCATCAATCGAGACTGGATTCAGAGGGCGCCAACCCGTTGATTGATGAGCGCGGCATCCTCGATTGCCTTATTGATCCGGCCCTCTGAAGTTTGAACTTTTCTACGCATCTACTCTGCGGCGAAGGTAGCGAAAAATGCTGACTTCATCGGGCCGAAGCAATAGTTCTCAAAAACGGTGGTTTGCGTAGCGTTCGAGTTCAGCGGCTGCCGAAGGCAGTCCGCTGGAACGAAGAGTTGGGCGTCATGCTATGTCCCGAGTTATTCCGCTTGATCCGCCTTACAGGGTTTATCAAATAGCCACCACGCTGCCGCGCCGGTTGCCTCGGACCTGGCGGGGGCTCGCAAACAACTGCTGCAAGGCCTGGATCGCATCGACCTCGATCTTCTGCCGGTTGCTGCCGTACTTCTTCGGCACGCCTTGCTCTCCCAGCATTGCGGCGCGATAGACCCTGCCACCGTGGATGGGGCTGCCGCCGATGAGCAGATCTTCGATGCGGTGGCCCTTCGGGTTCTCCATCTTGAAGTACAGGTTCAGGCCGCGGCAGCGCTTCACAAAGCCGCCCATCTGGCAGTACGCATCGGCCGCGTAGGTGCGTTCGAGATTGGCCTCGAGCATCGCGCGTAGTTCGTCGCCAGTGAGTTCGATCGTCGAGATCGGCGGCGCGGTCGGCACGATGTTCCACAGGTGCTCCATCGTCACCGCGCCGGGCAGGATTGGCGCGCCGTAGCGCCAGCCGTTCGAAAAGGCCAGCGGCGTGCCTGCAGCGCTGGCTATTGCGTCGAGCAGTACGTTGTCCATCGTCGCTTCGAGCGAGGTCGCCCGGTCCAGCGGACTGCGCACCTGGCCAACGACCTGGTCGAGGAATTTACGGTGCGGCGCGACCGCTTCCTGCACTCTGCACGCCATTTCGGGGTCGGGCGCGATCTGCTCGTCCACGCACACGAGTTCGTGTCGCACATCCACCACCTTGCGACCGCTGACCGTCAGGTCGAGCCGCCCGACGAACGAGCCGTGGCAGCCTGATTGGATGATCGGCGTGCTGCCGACCCAGACCGGCCGATACAGGCGGTTGTGCGTGTGGCCGCTGATGAGCACGTCGATGCCGGAGACTTCGGCGGCGAGCTTGGCGTCTTGCGCAAAACCAAGATGTGACAGCACCACGACCAGATCAACCTTTTCGGCACTGCGCAGGCGCTCGATGTGCGCCGGTAGCTCGATGTTACCCAGCGTGAAACGCACACCGGTCGAGTAGCTTGTTGATTCATCGGCACAACTGAGCCAGTGATCACGTCGAATGCTGAGCCACTGGGTTGATGGATGTTTTGGCTACTCGGTTGTGGATAAGTCTATCGGGTCTGCTGTTTTTCGATCTCCTTTCTGCGCTTTGCCGCGTGGCTTTGGTGGTGCCGCGCCAGCGGCACTGGAATGCTTGAATCGCCAGCTCTCATTGCCGGTCTCCACGATGTGGCAGTGGTGCGTGAGGCGGTCGAGCAAAGCCGTGGTCATCTTGGCGTCGCCGAAGACGCTGCTCCATTCCGAGAAGGTGAGGTTGGTGGTGATCACCACGCTCGTTCGCTCGTACAGTTTGGAGAGCAGGTGGAACAGCATCGCGCCGCCTGATTGCGTGAACGGCAGGTAGCCCAGTTCATCCAGGATCACCAGATCGACGTACATCAGCCGGTGTGCCATTTGCCCAGACTTGTTCTGCGCCTTCTCCAGCTCCAGGGCATTGACCAGCTCCACCGTGGAGAAGAAGCGCACCCGCTTGCCATGCATGCGGATGGCCTCGATTCCCAGGCTCGTGGCCAGGTGGGTTTTGCCCGTTCCGGGGCCGCCGACCAGCACCACGTTGTGCGCCGAGTCCACGAAGCCAAGGGTGTGCAGCTGGCGCACCAACGCCTCATCGATTGGCGTGTGAGCAAAGTCAAAGCCAGCGAGATCGCGGTGCGATGGGAACCGCGCCACGCGCATCTGGTAAGCCATGGAGCGCACCTCGCGCTGCGCGGTCTCGGCCTTGATGAGCTGGTGCAGCACGGCCTCGTGATCAAGCGACTTCATGCGGGCGGTTCCCAGCACCTCCGGCCATGCACTGGCCATGCCATGCAAGCCCAGCGCCTTGAAGGCATCCATGACGTCATGCATGGTCGGACTCCGGTGAAGCCTCGTGAAGCGGGAGGCTGCGCAGTGCGTCGTAACGCTGCAGGTTGGCCAGTGGCGGCGTGTTGAGCGTGAGCCTCGTGGCCACAGGTGGCTCGGGCATGCGCTGCTCCTGCAAGCGCGATAGCACGTTGAGCACATGCTCGGCACTCACCCGCCCGGACTGCAGCGCCAGCTCCACCGCCACCAACACGGCCTCCAAGCCGTGCAGGCTCACGCCCATGAGCACCTGCGCCATCACCCTGTCACCACCGCTGTGGCGCAGCAACTGGCGCTGCAGCTCCTGCAGGGGTTCGGGCATGGTCTTGAAGGGTGCGCCGTTACGCAGCCCGCCGGGCTTGCGCTCGATCAGCGCGATGTAGTGCATCCAGTCGTAGAGCGTCTGATCCCGCTCGAAGCTGCGCGCCAGGCGCACCTGTCGCCCGTCAGGCCCGACCACCAGCAGACCATCGGCATAGGCCCGCAAGCTGACCACCGCGTGGATCCATTCGCACGGCACGCTATAGCGGTTGCGCTGGAAGTGGATCAGCGAAGTGGCAGAGACCCGAACCGGCTGCTCCACATAGCCATCAAACGCTCGGGGGTTGGGCATGAGGCGAACCCGTTCGTCCTGCCAGACATCGGCCACCGTGAGCTGCGTCCATTCAGGGTGGCTCATCTCGGCCCAGGCCTTCACACAGGCCTGCTGCAACCAGTCGTTGAACTCGCCAAGCGATCCCCAGCGCCGTTCACTGGCCTCGCGCCAGATGTCCTTGCGCCGATCCTGAACGTTCTTCTCGACGACCCCCTTCTCCCAGCCGGCGGCCCGGTTGCAGAACTCCGGCTCGAACAGATAGTGCCCGGTCATGGCCTCAAAGCGCGCGTTGACGCTGCGCTGCTTGCCCTGGCCGACCTTGTCCACCGCCGTCTTCATGTTGTCGTAGATGCCCCGCCGGGGCACGCCACCGAAGAGAGCGAACGCGCGCGCGTGCGCATCGAACAGCATCTCGTGCGCCTGGCTGTAGTACGCCACCAGGCAGAAGGCACGACTGGCCGCCAGCTTGGTGTGTGCCACCTCCAGGCGGCGACGCAGCCCACCGATGAAGAGGTACTCGCAGCTCCAGTCGAACTGGAACGCCTCGCCCAACTCGAAGCTCAGCGGTATAAACCCCGCGCCGCGTGCCGCGTTGCCTTGCTCTTGCTGCCAGCGCTGGGCAAATGTGTACACCGGCCCCCGGCTGCCGCTGTAGCCCTGCGCCCGCAGCGCTTCAAACATCGCCTTGATCCCGCGCCGATCGCGTTTGCTGCGATGGCTATCGGCTTTGAGCCACTGGCTCAACTGCTCCTTGTACGGATCCAGGATGCTGGGACCTGACACCCGTTGAGGGTATCTGGGCTCGGTCATCTGACCATCTTTGAGCCACTTGGTGGCTGTGTTGCGCGAGATGCCCAGCCTGCGGCTGGCCTCGCGCACCGACACGTCCTGCCTCAGCACGAGGCGGCGCAACTTGCTCAATGTGCTCACGTTGATCACTCCTGCTCCCCTGTGCTGAAAAACTCAGCACGATAGAGCGGCAACGTGGCTCAGATTTCAACGTGAACGCGTCCCCAAATGGCCCAGTTTTGGAAATGAATCAACAAGTGGGCGAAGCCCGCTTGCGGACGTCCGCTCGATGGAAGGGTTAGGTCTCGCTGCTTTGCCCATTGCGACCTCTCGATATCCATTCGCTCGCCAGCAGCCCGTATAGGCCTGAATCGGAAACCTCTCCTGCAACGATCCATCGCTCTCGGAGGTGCCCCTCCTTCTTGAAGCCAAGGCGCTCCAGACTCTTGGCAGACCGGAGGTTTCTGGGGTCGATATCGGCTTCCACTCGGTTTAGCCCGAGTTCGGAGAACCCAAACTCCAAGAGCGCATTCAACGCCTCGTTCATGTAGCCCTTGCCCCAGGCTTCAAAGGCCAGCGTGTAGCCGATCTCGGCGCGACGGCACTGCTCCTGTAGATTGAACAGGGAGCATTCCCCGAGCAGCCTTCCATCGACTGTTTGCTCGATCCCGAAACAGGCGTAGCGACCGGCGCTCATTGCCTCAACATCCCTGGCGATGCGTTCGTGAGCAATGGCAATGTTTGGCAAGGAAGGTCTGCTCAGATAGCGTGTCACGCGAGGATCGGAAAAGATCCCGAATAGAGCAGGCGCATCGGACTCGCGCAGAGGGCGCAAGAGCAGGCTCTCGGTGCGCAAGGTGGTCTGGTCGAAAGCAGGCATGACCGGCACTGTAGCGGGGTGCGAGACCTAACGAATGAAAGGGACTTCCCCGTCCCGAGTGATCCGCGCAGTTGCGTGGTACGGCATCGAGGTGCCACGATGGGAAGTGCGATCTCTCATCAACTCACTCGTTTTGTGGAAGGGGAAGGCCATGCGCATTGTCACCATCGGAATTGATCTTGCCAAGAACGTCTTTGCGGTTCACGGCGTGGACGCCGCAGGCAAAGCGGTGTTGGTTCGCCCCACTGTGCCGCGGGCCAAACTGCTCGAACTCATCGCCGCACTGCCACCCTGCCTCGTCGGCATGGAGGCGTGCTCCGGCGCCCACCACTGGGCACGCGAGTTTCAGAAGTTCGGCCACACCGTGCGCCTGATAGCGCCCAAATTCGTCACCCCTTACCGCCTCTCGGGCAAGCGCGGCAAGAACGATGCGGCGGACGCCGCCGCCATCTGCGAGGCCATCACCCGGCCCAGCATGCGCTTCGTGCCCATCAAGAGCATCGAGCAGCAAGGCCAGTTGCTGGTGCACCGTGCCCGCCAGGGTTTTATCGAGCAACGCACGGCCACGCTCAATCGCATCCGCGGCCTGCTCTCGGAGCTGGGCATCGTGCTGCCGTTGAAGGCGGCTGTGGTGCGTCGCGAGGCCTTGGCCCGCCTGGAAGATCTGCCGGGCTGGGCCAATACCGTGATCGGGGATCTGTTGAGCGAGGTCACCCGGCTCGATGAACGCGTCGCCCAGTACGACCAGCACATCCGAGCCATGGCCCGCCAAAGCGCCGAAGCACAGCGCCTGATGCAGCTCTCGGGGGTTGGGGAGATCACGGCCACCGCGCTCTTGAGCACCATCGGCAATGGCCGAGACTTCAAATGCGGGCGCCAACTGTGTGCCTGGCTCGGTCTGGTGCCCGGCCAGTACAGCTCGGGCGGCAAGCAGCGTCTGGGCCGCATCACCAAGGCCGGCGACCCGTACCTGCGCAGCTTACTGGTGCTGGGTGCCAGAGCGGTGCTGGCGGCAGCCAAGAACAAGAGCGACCCGATCAGCCGCTGGGCCACGGCGCTGGCGCAGCGACGCGGCTACTGGAAGGCCGTGGTGGCGATTGCGGCCAAGAACGCCCGCATGTGCTGGGCGGTGCTCAGTCGGGGCGAGGATTTCAGATTGCCGACCTGAGCACCGAGCGGCTCAACCGAACACATCAGCCAACAAGAGGAGATTTGATTCGATTTCCACCACCGCGTGCAGCCGCCGCCGTTGATGAGTCAAGGTTGGACCTGCGCGGGGCGTGACCGTTTAACTCAAGGAGTCCAGGGTCGATGCAAGCATCGACCCTCCTCGGCTAACGAATGGGTCCCCCGCGCGCGTCTTTCATCAGGGTCCGCTGCTATTCAAGCAGCATCCATGACCGTTTGTAGTTTCGCTGTCCGCATCCCTTGCTCTGTGAGCAACGCAGGCCTGGCGCTGAGGGTGGAAAACCGTCATCCAACGTCCGCTCCGTGATCTATCGCGCTGCGATGCTTCACGGCTGGATCGGTGTTTGACTTTCGAGGGGAAGCCCTTGTAGTAATGTAGACCGTCGGATAAGCCACACGGCCAGATTATCCGACACGATAAACACAAAGAACGGTAGTGCTGGCGAGGGCCTTGCGATCCTGCAACCCGCATGACTCCACGCTTTCAAGGCACTGCTGTGCAGTTTTCCGTCCCACGATGATGCGCTAACCCTGTCATCTATCCTGGGTTGATGCCCATGCTGGCGCAAATCCAAAAACGAGGCATTTTGCGCCAAATTGTCTAATCGCCCAAATTCAGGGCCTTGCAGGGTGGCACTTCAGGTGAGTTGACCGGCGTTTTTGCCGCATGAGAATGCGTTGTCACCCCTCTTGATCGCCACGATGGCTATCGAACGATTTCACAATGACCGTTCATGGCCAATTCTGTTGAAAAACTCGGTTCTCGCTGCGCGGAGCCTCAAAGGCATCAAGGTCGACCTCTCAGATCGATCCAGGGGCGGCGATCGGCGTCCTGGTAAGGGTTGGAGGACCCACTGAAAAGTGACATCGGACCGCGACTGGGAGTTTTTCAACACAATAGGCCGAGAACAGCCGGATGCCGAACATCGACCAGTGTCCACGTTGACGCACCCAGCCGTCCAAAGTAGGCAAAACCAAGCGTCAAATTCGCGGCGGTTCCTGCATCAGCGCGACCTGCTCGCGCAGTTCGAGGATGCGGTCCTGCCAGTAGCGCGGGGTGCCGAACCAGGGGAAGGCGGCGGGGAAGGCGGGGTCGTGCCAGCGGCGGGCGATCCAGGCGCTGTAATGGATGAGGCGCAGGGTGCGCAGGGCTTCGACGAGGTGTTTCTCGCGGTCGTCGAATTCACGGAACATTTCGTAGCCGCGCAGCAGCGCGGAGAGTTGGCGCCGCATGTCGTCCTCGCCGCCGGAGAGCAGCATCCACAGGTCCTGAATGGCGGGGCCGCTACGGCTGTCGTCGAAGTCGACGAAATGCGGGCCGTCGTCGGTCCACAGCAGGTTGCCGGGGTGGCAGTCGCCATGCAGGCGCAGCATCTGAACGTTGCCGGCGCGCTCGTAGGCGCTGCGCACGCCATCGAGCGCCTGGTCGGCGACGCTGGTCCATGCCAGGCGCAGTTCCTCGGGCAGCCAGTCACCGGCCACCAGAAATTCGCGCGGCTCGGTGCCGAAGCTTTGCATGTCGAGCGCGGGCCGGGCCTGGTACGTGGCGCTTGCACCGACGGCATGGATGCGGCCGAGGAAACGCCCCAGCCATTCGAGGATCTCGTCCTGTTCGATCTCGGGCGTTCTGCCGCCCTGCCTGGCGAACAGCGCGAAGCGGTGGCCGCCGTGGTGGTGCAGCGTTTGCCCGCCAAACGCCAGCGGCGGCACGGCGGGAACTTCGCGTTCCGCAAGCTCGAGGGTGAAGGCATGCTCTTCGAAAATGGCCGCGTCATTCCAGCGGCCGGGGCGGTAGAACTTGGCGATGCGCTGGCTACCGTCTTCGAACCCCACTTGGTAGACGCGGTTCTCGAAACTGTTCAACTGCAGCAGCCTGCCGTCGCAGCGCAGGCCGAGGCTGTCGATGGCGTCGAGGATGCGATCGGGGGTCAGGCCGGCATAGGGGGTGTCGCGGTTCACGTGGCTTGATGCGCTGGGGAGCAAGGGGCGGGATGTGCCGTGCCGGAGCGCTTGCCGCCGGCCATGGGCACAGCATACGCAGGCCGGCTTGCGGCGGGCACCGCGCCAGGTCAAGCGGGCGTGCCGGCAGGCCCGGCGTTCAAGGCCGGGGCGCGGCGCCATTCGGGGCGCGCCCCGCCAACACATGCCGCGCGGCCGCGCCGCCTCACGGCGGGCGCCGCNTAGTCGGTGTAGCCCTTGGCGCCGGGGGTGTAGAACGTGTCCATGTCCGGGGCGTTCAAGGCGGCACCGGCCTTCCAGCGCGCCAGCAGGTCCGGGTTGGCCAGGATGGGGCGGCCCACCGCGATCAAGTCGCACTTGCCGGCGGCCAGGTCGCTCTCGGCGCGGGCGGCGTCGTAGCCGCCGGAGAGGATGAGCGTGCGCTTGAAGGTCTTGCGGAACATGGCCTTGATGGCGTCGGGCACCGGCGGCGCGCCCATGGGCGAGTGGTCCACCAGGTGAACGTACACCACGCCGCGCGCGTCGAGCTGCTGCGCCAGGTAGGTGTAGTCGGCGTCCATGCCGTCGTACACGGGCATGTCGTTGAACACGCCGTAGGGCGAGAGGCGGATGCCCACCTTGTCCTTGCCGATGGCGGCGATGGCCGCGTCCACCACCTCCAGCACGAAGCGCGCGCGGTTCTCGATGGAGCCGCCGTAGGCGTCGCTGCGCTGGTTGGTGTTGGGGCGGATGAACTGCTCCAGCAGGTAGCCATTGGCGGCGTGCAGCTCCACGCCGTCGAACCCGGCCGCCACGGCGTTCTTCGCCGCCGCGGCGTACTCGGC
Organism: Thiomonas delicata; assembly: GCF_900088825.1. GTDB lineage: Bacteria > Pseudomonadota > Gammaproteobacteria > Burkholderiales > Burkholderiaceae_C > Thiomonas_A > Thiomonas_A delicata. The sequence goes on from NZ_LT592171.1 coordinate 10,852, forward strand.
GATGGCGGTCTTGATGTCGGCCTCGGTCATGGCCTGGGGCACGGGGTGCGGCTTCAGGCCTTCGGCGTCGGTGTACATCTCGCCGGGAGCGACCACCGCCGAGGGCGCCAGCACGCGCGCGCCGGCGGGCAGGTTCAGCGGATGGGCGATGCGCCCGCAGTGCATGAGCTGCAGGAACATCTTGGCGCCCTTGGCGTGCACGGCGTCGGTCACGAGCTTCCAGCCGGCCACCTGCGCGTCGGAGAACACACCGGGAATGCGCGGGTAGCCCAGGCCGTTGGGCGAAGGCGAGGTGCCTTCGGCGATGATGAGCCCGAGCGAGGCGCGCTGCGCGTAGTACTCCGCCATCAGCGCGTTGGGAATGTTGCCGGTGGCGCGGCTGCGCGTGAGCGGCGCCATGACCAGGCGGTTCTGCAGTTTCAACGGACCGAGGGTGGTTTCAGAAAACAAAATTGACATGACGCATCCTTTGAAAAAGTGCGGGTTGTGGAATGGACGGGGCTGGGTGCGGCGTCGTGCAGGGCTTGCGGGCCTAGCCGCTAAAGGCCCGGGCTGCTATGGCGCGCGCACAGCCGTACCCGGCGACATGGCGCCTCGGGTGAAGCCCATGTCATAGACATGAACAGGAGCGAAGGTAGCGCCAATTCCGCGCCTTTGCAGGCGCCAGCTTTGAATGGGCGCGCCACACAAGCTCATTGCGAAAACACGATGCGCGAACGACCGACATCGGGCAGGCACACCCGCTGCTGAGTGAGGCGCCCGCCGTCAAGCGCAGTCAGTCAGCCTCAAGCATGCCTTGTGCCGTGCCATCGGCTGATGAAGCGGCTGCGTGGTTTCCCGGCATGGTCCAGCCACCGGCCACGCCGTTGCTCGCGACCATATAGAACGCGGTGAAGGCGCGGTTTGCAATTTTGATGCTGCCGCGAAGAACATGCTTTTCGATGTAGGCCATGGCGTCCTCGGTCGGGAGCATCGCCCCCTCCTTGCGACTTACCTCGATGACCAGCGAGTCCTGCCCGAAATGCCGGCGCAGACCGTCGGCAAGCCGACTTCCCCGCAAGCCCTGGCCGTCCGCCACAATGGCCCAATCGAGCGTCAGAGGGGGTTCCACGAAGTGGTCCAGCATCAGCTTGTGCACTCGTCTTGGGTTCATCGCTGGGTGGGCACTTTGTCCAAGTAAGGCGCAACCAGTTCCCGTGTTTGCGCGCTTTCGACAACGGGAACAATTTCGAAAGTTGCCCCTGTGCCCCGCCAGTGCAGCACCCAAGCCTGGAGAAGCCGCAAATCACCGCACTCCATCCGTTGAAAGCAGCGCGCAAAGCTGGGCTCGATCCAACTGGCGACGTATTTCAGCCCCTCCGGCAGTCCGTGCCCTTCGTCTCTCACGCGCCTGTAAACAGGGAGCTGTCGTTGCCTTCAAACCGCTCGATCACCATAATTTAATGTCCTCGCAAGATATTTGCGAGAAGTTCAGATGTCACGCCAAGAATACACGCCCCGATCAATGCCACCAAAAGTCGTTGCCATGGTTTTATCGCAAGGAGAAAGGCAAGAATTCGCGAGTTCGGCTTAAATCGTTTAATTGTTCGCCATAAAATCCATAAAATGGCAGTCACAGTTGGAATTAGCATATAAAGCTCAAAAATGCTAACTCCATAGTCATTCGACGAGTTAGGGTATGCGAGTCGATAGATGATGGAACAATAAAATGCTATAATTGTAAATAATGAAATTATGTCTAACATTACAGAAATAATCATAACTTTTATATTAAAACTCATCTATATATTAATGAAATACATTTCTATAATGCAACTATTTTGCAATTTTCTCTATAGAGTGAGCTTGGGCCGCTTTGGTTATTTGCAGCACCCAAGCCTGGAGAAGCCGCAAGTCATCGCACTCCATCCGTTGAAAGCAGCGCGCAAAGCTGGGCTCGATCCAACTGGCGACGTATTTCAGCCCCTCCGGCAGTCCGTGCCCTTCGTCTCTCACGCGCCTTGTAAACAGGGAGCTGTCGTTGCCTTCAAACCACTCGATCACCATGAAAAGCATCAATGTCCCCTCGATGGTTCGGCCCCAAAGACCACACCCTCTGCCGGGATGGCGCGGACTCGCGGGCCGAAACTTTCGATGTTTGTCAGTGTGTGGTTGTGGTGCTGGATGATTTGCGCGGCGCTCAGAAGCGCCGAACCCTCGGTGGTGTGGGCGTCTTCCACCAGCACCACGGGGTAGCCGAGTGCCAACGCGCGGCGCGTGGTGGTGTCCACGCAGAACTCGGTGTGCATGCCGCAAATGACCAGGTCGGTCACGGCATGCTGCGTGAGGGTGTCGGTCAGCACTGTGCGGTGGAAAGAGTCCGGGGTTGTTTTGCGAATGCGCAAATCCGAAGGAGCTGTGTGGAGTCCATGGGCGAGCTGCCAACCGCGTGTTCCGTGCATGAGCTCTCCGGTGCTGGACTCGTGCTGCACGAGCACGACCAGTGCGCCTGCCGCACGAGCCTTCTCGGCAACCTGATTGATGCGGCCGATGACCTCTTGTGAGGCGAAGGCGGCGTGCTCGCCCTCGCAGAGGCCTTGTTGAACGTCGATCACAAGCAGCGCTGTTTTCATCGGTCGTTGTGGGTGTAGGGGTTGTGCCAGGTCTTGTGGAGCCAGCCGCTGCGGTCTGGTTGGCGCCCAGCATAAGGTTGGCCCGAGCGGGCCCACAAGCGGGCACATCACGCAGGCGTAACCAGATTTGACGTGCTGGCTCGGCGCCCAGAACGGCTTCTCAGGTTGGGGCACCAGCTTGCCGCATAGCCTCGGCGCTGCGTGCCTTGGCAGTCAAAATGCGTCCCAACGGAATGGGCGCTTTTTGCCTAAGATGCGTTGAGTTGCTGCCGCGGCTTGCCGGCAGTTGGCAGGGCGGCCGCTGCTTGCACGATTTCGCGGCGCGGGACCCCACGCCGCCCAGTGCCACCGCGGCTTTACCTGGAGGGCAACGCGCCATGATCAAGCTCGACGTCAACGGCAAGGTCCACGAACTGGACGTCAGCCCCGACACCCCGCTGCTGTGGGTGATTCGGGATCACCTGAAGCTGATGGGCACCAAGTACGGCTGCGGCATCGCGGCCTGCGGCGCCTGCACCGTGCATCTGGACGGGCAGCCGGTGCGTTCCTGCCAGACTCCGGTTTCGTCCGCGGCGGGCAGCAAAGTCACCACCATCGAGGGCGTGCAAGGACCCGAGGCCAAGGCCGTGCAGGAGGCATGGATCGCGGCCGAGGTGCCGCAATGCGGCTACTGCCAGTCGGGCCAGATCATGGCGGCCACGGTGCTGCTGCGGCAAACGCCCAAGCCCACGGATGCGCAGATCACGGACTTCATGAACGGCAACATCTGCCGTTGCGGCACCTATCAACGCATTCGCGCCGCCATCCACCAGGCGGCCGCCGCGCTGCACAAGGGGTAAGGCCATGGACACGCGCAAGGATTCCGAGGTTTCGCCGGCGCGTCGGCGCCTCTCGCGGCGGCGTTTCATCCAGGTGTCGGCGCTGGCCGGCGGCGGACTGCTGCTGGCGTTCGAGCTGCCGGTGCGCGAGCGCCTGGCGCAGGCCGCCGCGCTGGTCAGCGGCACGCACGGCGCAGGCCCGCCGGGCTTCGCGCCGAACGCCTACATCCGTCTCACGCCGGACGGCGTGGTCACGCTGTGGGTGGCCAAGTCGGAAATGGGCCAGGGCGTGATGACCGCGATGCCCATGCTGCTGGCCGAGGAAATGGACGCGGACTGGGCCGCGGTGCGCATCGAGCAGGCGCCGTCCACCCCGGCGTTCGGCCAGCAGGGCACGGGCGGCAGCACCAGCGTGCGCCAGTCGTGGCAGCCCTTGCGCCACGCCGGCGCCACGGCCCGCGCCATGCTGGTGGCCGCCGCCGCGGCGCAGTGGAAGGTGGCGCCGGGCGACTGCCACGCCAAGGCCGGCGCGGTGGTCGGCCCGCAAGGCCGCAAGGCGGGTTTCGGCGCGCTGGCCGCGGCGGCGGCCAGGCTGCCGGTGCCCGATCAGGTGAAGCTGAAGGATCCGAAGAACTACACCCTGATCGGCAAGCCGGTGCCCCGCGTGGACGCCGCGCCCAAGACCAATGGGCAGGCGGTGTTCGGCATCGACGTGCAGGTGCCGGGCATGCTGGTGGCCTCGGTGACGCAATGCCCGGCGTTCGGCGGCAAGCTCGCGCACGTGGACGACCGCGCGGCGCGCGCCATCCCGGGCGTGCATGCTGTGCTGCCCATCAGCAGCGGTGTGGCGGTGGTGGCGAACGATTTCTGGACCGCCAAGAAGGGGCGCGACGCGCTGAAGATCACCTGGGACCTGGGGCCCAACGCGCGGCTGGACGACGCCGCCATCGCCGCGCTGTTGCACAAAGCGGCGCAGGAGCCGGGGGTGCGGGCCTGGAAGGTCGGCGCGGGCGATGCCGCCGTGGCCGCCGCGCAGGCGCCCGGCGGCAAGCTGGTGGAGGCCAGCTACACCCTACCCTTCCTCGCCCACGCCACGATGGAGCCGATGAACTGCACCGCGCACGTGCAGAAGGACCGCTGCGACATCTGGGCGCCGACCCAGGCGCAGACCTTCAACCAGGGCACGGCGAGCCGCATCACCGGGCTGCCGGAGACGGCCATTCACGTGCACACCACTTTCCTCGGCGGCGGCTTCGGCCGGCGCTTCGAGCAGGACTTCGTGGCCCAGGCGGTGGAAATTTCCAAGGCGGTTGCGCGCCCGGTGAAAGTGGTGTGGCTGCGCGAGGACGACATGCGGCACGACTTCTACCGCCCGGCGAATCTGGCGCTGATGCGCGCGGCGCTGGGCGCGGACGGCACGCTGCGGGCCTGGAGCCACAAGGTGGTGGGGCCGTCCATCATGGCGCGGGTGTTCCCCTCGCGCGTGCGCAACGGGCTCGACATGGGGGCGGTGGACGGCGCGGTGGAGCTGCCCTACGCGCTGCCGAACGCCGAGACGCGCTACGTGATGTGCAACACGCCGGTGCCGGTGGGGTTCTGGCGTTCGGTGGGGCATTCGATCAACGGCTTCACGGTGGAATCGTTCATGGACGAAATCGCCCACGCCGCCGGGCAGGACCCCTACCGCTTCCGCCGCGCCCTGCTGGGCCGCGACAAACGGGCGCTGCAGACCCTGGACACCGCGGCCGCGATGGCCGGCTGGGGCAAGCCGCTGCCGGCGGGGCATTTCCATGGCATCGCCATGCACCGCGGCTTCGGCAGCACCGTGACGCAGGTGGCCGAGGTGTCGGTGAACCCGGCCGGCGAGGTGACGGTGCACCGCGTGAGCTGCGCGGTGGACTGCGGGCAGGTGGTCAACCCCAACACCGTGCAGGCGCAGATGGAAAGCGCCATCGTGTACGGCCTGTCGGCGGCGCTGCTTGACGGCATACGCCTACGCGACGGCGGCGTGGTGCAGGCGAATTTCGACACCTACCGCGTGCTGCGTTTCGACGCCACGCCGCATGTGGACGTGCGCATCATCCAGAGCGGCGAAGCGCCGGGCGGCATCGGCGAGCCGGGCACGCCGCCCATCGCCCCGGCCGTGACCAACGCGGTGTTCGCGGCCACGGGCAAGCGGGTGCGCAGCCTGCCGATCCGTGCCGAGACGCTGAAGGCCTGAGCCAGAAACAGGGGCCTGGGCGGGCGGCGGCGCGGCTCGCCGCAAGCCTGCGGTTCGCCCGGCCGGCGCCCCGCGAAAGGCCAGGCCGGTGTAAGGTTCGCCCATGGACGACATCGACCTCGTGGTGCTGCGCACCCTGCGCGACTGGCGGCTGGCCGGCCGGCGCGCCTTGCTCGCCACGGTGGTGCGCACCTGGGGCGCATCGCCGCGGCCGGTGGGCTCCATCCTCGCGCTGCGCGACGACGGCGCGGTGGTCGGCTCGGTGTCGGGCGGCTGCGTGGAGGACGACTTGATCGCCCGCTACGCATCCGCGAACGAGGCGACCGCGCCGGATGCCGCCCTCGCCGACGGCCCGCCCGCGTTCGTGAAATACGGCGTCACGGCGGACGAGGCGCACCGCTTCGGCCTGCCCTGCGGCGGCACGCTGGAACTGCTGCTCGAATTCGACCCCGACGCCGCCGCGCTGGACGCGCTGGTGCGCGCGCTGGACGCCGGCCGGCTCATGCGCCGCGTCACCCGGCTGCGCGACGGCGCGGTGCGCGTCGAGCCGGCCGAGGTGCCGCAGGAACTGACGCTGACAGACAGCGAGATGGCCAACACCTTCGGCCCGGCCTACCGCATGCTGCTGATCGGCGCCGGCCAGCTGGCCGAGTACCTGGCCACCATGGCCCTGTTCAGCGGTTTCGCCGTGACCGTGTGCGACCCGCGCGAGGCCTACCGCGGCAGCTGGGCGGTTGCCGGCGCCGCGCTGGTGACGGGCATGCCGGACGACGTGGTGCTGGATTTCCGGCCCGACCGCCGCAGCTGCGTGGTGGCGCTGACGCACGACCCCAAACTCGACGACCTGGCCCTGCTGGAGGCGCTGAACACCGAGGCGTTCTATGTCGGCGCGATCGGCTCGCGGCGCAACAACGCGGCGCGGCGCCAGCGCCTGATGGAGCATTTCGGCCAGACCGAGGCCGCTCTGGCGCGGCTGCGCGGGCCCATCGGCATCCACATCGGCAGCAAGACCCCGGCCGAGATCGCGGTGAGCGCGATGGCGGAGATTCTCGCGGCCAAGAACGGCGTGCCGCTGCCGCGCGATCTGGACGTGGCGCGGGCCAAGAATGCGCGCTCCGGCGACATCGCCCCCGGCGTTCGGGACGCCAAGGCCACGGCGGCGGCGAGCGCGGACGAGGCGATGGACGGACCCGCCCGCGGAACCGCGCACTAGCGCCGCACCGCGTGCAGGCGCAGGCTTGCCGGCCGGAGCGCTACGGCGGCTGGGGAGCGTCGATGTCGAACAGCACGCCGCTGTCGGCGGTTGGCAGTTCGCACACCCGCGCGGCATGGGCTTGCACCACGGCCCGCGCGCCGGCATCGCCGCGCAAGGCGCTCAGCGCCGAAAAATAAGCACGGCTGAACCCCACGGGATGACCGCGCCGGCCTGCGAACACCGGCATGGCGATGCCGCCATCGACCACGGCGTCGGCCACGGCGCGGATGGTGGCCGGCTGCACCCGCGGCATGTCGGCCAGGCCGATGACCCAGCCGCGCGCCTGCGCGGTTTCGCGCACGCCGTGCGCCAGGCTGTGCCCCATGCCGAGCGCGGCGTCCGCGCAGTGGGTCACGGCGATGCCGTGGCGCGCCAGCTCCCGCGCCAGCGCGGCGTCCTGCGCGCGCAGCACGACCAGCACGTCGTCCAGCGCCGCGCGCATGGCCAGCGCGCAGGCCAGGGCCATGGGCCGGCCGTCGACCAGGGCCAGGCGCTTGTCGGCGCCGAAGCGCAGCGACTGACCGGCGGCAAGCAGCAGGCCTTGCATGATGGATGGTGCGGGTTGAAGGAGGGCGGCCAAGGCTGGTTCACGCAGGCGCGAACGCAGGACACGGACCAGCTTAGCAGCGGCCTCGGCGCCTTTGCGCCACACGCTGCGGGCCGGAAACGCGCCCGCGCATGCCTGCGATAGGGTCCAGCGAACCGTCCCTCGGCCGCATGGCGCGCTTTGCACGCGCCGCCCCCCGTCCGCTAAGCTGCCTGCCTGACCGCGCGGCCCGAGCGGGCCGCCGCAACCTTGCAACTCCCAGGTACCGTAGAACCCATGGCGCAATACGTCTTCACCATGAACCACGTCGGCAAGATCGTGCCGCCGAAACGTCAAATCCTCAAAGACATCTCGCTGAGCTTTTTCCCCGGCGCCAAGATTGGCGTGCTGGGCCTGAACGGCTCGGGCAAATCCACCCTGCTGAAGATCATGGCCGGCGTGGACAAGGACATCGAGGGCGAGGCCGTGCCGATGCCCGGCATCAAGATCGGCTACCTGCCGCAGGAGCCGCAGCTCGACCCCGGGCAGACGGTGCGCGAGTCGGTGGAGGCCGGGCTGGGCGGCGTGCTCGCGGCCAAAAAGCGGCTCGACGAGGTGTACGCCGCCTACGCCGAGCCCGACGCCGACTTCGACAAGCTGGCCGAGGAGCAGGCGCAGCTCGAAGCCATCATCGCCACCGGCGAGGGCGAGAACACCGACCTGCAACTCGACATCGCCGCCGACGCGCTGCGCCTGCCGCCCTGGGAGGCGCGCGTGGGCGATCTGTCCGGCGGCGAAAAGCGCCGCGTGGCGCTGTGCCGACTGCTGCTGTCGCGCCCGGACATGCTGCTGCTCGACGAGCCCACCAACCACCTCGACGCCGAGAGCGTGGACTGGCTGGAACAGTTCCTGCACCGCTTCCCCGGCACCGTGGTGGCCGTCACCCACGACCGCTACTTCCTCGACAACGCCGCGGAGTGGATTCTGGAACTCGACCGCGGCCACGGCATCCCGTGGAAGGGCAACTACAGCTCGTGGCTGGAGCAGAAGGAGGCCCGCCTGGAGCAGGAGTCGCGCACGGAGGCGGCACGCATCAAGGCCATGAAGCAGGAACTGGAATGGGTGCGCAGCAACCCCAAGGGACGCCAGGCCAAGAGCAAGGCGCGCATGGCGCGGTTCGAGGAACTGGCCAGCCACGAGTACCAGAAGCGCAACGAAACCAACGAGATCTTCATCCCCTTCGCCGAGCGTCTGGGCAATCAGGTGATCGAATTCCGCGACGTGAGCAAGAGCTACGGCGACCGCCTGCTGATCGACAAGCTGAGCTTCTCGGTGCCGCCGGGGGCCATCGTCGGCGTCATCGGCCCCAACGGCGCCGGCAAGTCCACCCTGTTCCGCATGATCACCGGGCGCGAACAGCCGGACTCCGGCGAAGTGGTCGTCGGCCCCACCGTGCGCCTGGCCTTCGTCGACCAGAGCCGCGACGCCCTGCCCAACGACAAGACCGTGTGGGAGGCCGTCAGCGGCGGCCACGACATCATCACCGTGGGCAAGTTCGAGATGGCCAGCCGCGCCTACCTGGGCCGCTTCAACTTCAAGGGCGGCGACCAGCAAAAGCTCGTGGGCCAGCTCTCGGGCGGGGAACGCGGCCGGCTGCACATGGCCAAGACCCTGCTGTCGGGCGGCAACATGCTGCTGCTCGACGAGCCGAGCAACGACCTCGACGTGGAAACCCTGCGCGCCCTGGAGGACGCGCTGCTGGAGTTCGCCGGCAGCGTCATGGTCATCAGCCACGACCGCTGGTTCCTCGACCGCATCGCCACGCACATCCTGGCGGCCGAAGGCGATTCGCAATGGACCTTCTTCGCCGGCAACTACCAGGAATACGAAGCCGACAAGAAGAAGCGCCTCGGCGAGGACGGCGCCCGCCCGCACCGGCTGCGCTTCAAACCGCTGCGCTGAGGGTCCACCTGCGAAGGCGCCCGCGCGCCTTCACGCCCGAGACCGCGATGGAACTGGAACCGCTGATCGTCGCCTGCCTGTGCGCCCAATGGTGCGGCGTGTGCCGCGACTGGCGCGCCGCGTTCGACGCGCTGGCCGCGCGGCTGCCGCAGGCGCGCTGCGTCTGGGTGGATGTGGAGGATCAGGCCGCGCTGCTCGGCGATCTCGAGGTCGACAGCTTCCCCACCCTGGCCGTGCAGCGCGGCCCCTGGCTGCTGCACTGCGCCCCGGCGCTGCCGCAGGCCGACGTGTGGCTGCGCCTGGTGGGTAGCCTCGCGGCGCTGGACGCCACGCAGTGCCGGGCGCAGGCCAGCCGGCTGGCCGGTTCGGCCCCAGACTCAACCTGGCCCGACTTGCGGCGCTTCACGCGCTGAACGGAACACGTCGTCGTCCCGCCGGCCGGCGCCAGGCGTCAACCGATCGAAAACCCCGGCGGCGCGACGACCCCGGCGCCATCCTCCATGCGCACCGCCTCCACGCGCGAGGCGGGCGAACCCTGCCACAGCCAACGGCACAGCGCCTCCACCGCCTGCGCCTCGCCGCACGCCAGGACTTCGACGCTGCCGTCCGGCAGGTTGCGGGCATGGCCGCGCAGGCCGAGGCGCAGAGCTTCGGCGCGGGTGTAGGCGCGAAAGGACACGCCTTGCACGCGTCCGGTGACGATGCAGCGCCGGCATACCGGCTCAAGCCCGGCCATTGGCGCCTCCAGGGCCTGACGCGTGCGTCCCGCGCAGCGGCGGGCGGCTGCCGAACAGCGCCGTGCCGACACGCACGATGGTCGCGCCTTCGAGCACGGCGGCTTCGAGGTCGGCGCTCATGCCCATGGAGAGCGTGTCGAGGGCAAGGCCTTGCCGCCCGAGTTCCTCCAGCAACTCTCGCAACCGGGCGAATGGCGCACGTTGCCCCTGCAGCCCCTCGGCCGGGGCGGGAATGCACATCAACCCGCGCAGGCGCAAATGGGGCAGCCCCGCCACGGCATGGGCCAGTTCGGCCACGGCTTCGGGCGCCACGCCGCTCTTGCTCGCCTCCCCGCTGATGTTCACCTGGATGCAGACCTGCAGCGGCGCCAGCGGCTGACCGTCGCGTTCGGCCGGACGCTGGGCCGACAGGCGCTGCGCCAGGCGCAGCCGGTCGACGGCGTGGACCCAGTCGAACTGCTCCGCGACCTCGCGCGTCTTGTTGCTCTGCAGCGGGCCGATGAAATGCCAGTGCAACCGCGGCCAGCGCAATTGCGGGCCGGCGGCGCGCAGCGCGGTGATCTTGGCCGCGCCCTCCTGCACGTAGTTCTCGCCGAAATCGGCCTGCCCGCAGGCGGCGAGCGCGGCAACCGCCTCGGCGGGAAAGGTCTTGGACACGGCGAGAAGCCGGATCGAAGCCGGATCGCGCCCGGCCTGGCGCGCGGCGGCGTCGATACGGGCATGCACCTGCCGCAGGCGCGACAGCCAGGGATTGGGTTCTGTTTCGGACATGGTGTGGGAAGCCGAACGAGGCGGCGGAGGCGCAAACCGAAGTTCGCGCCTGGCCGCGGCGACGCAGCGGCCGGGCTGGCCTTTCGCATCGCCGTTCCGCAGAAACAACAGGCCGGCAGGCGCCCGGCGGCAATTCGACAGGCCTGACGCGGACTGGCCCGTACTATAAGGAAATTGCCAATCTCGGGGAGGATTCGGTGGATATCACGCAATTGCTGGCCTTCAGTGTGAAGAACAACGCGTCGGATCTGCACCTGTCTGCAGGCCTGCCGCCGATGATCCGGGTGCACGGCGACGTGCGCCGGATCAACGTGGAGCCGCTGGACCACAAGACCGTGCATGCCATGGTGTACGACATCATGAGCGATGTGCAGCGCAAGCACTTCGAGGAGTATTTCGAGGTCGATTTCTCCTTCGAGATCCCCGGGCTGGCGCGCTTTCGCGTCAACGCCTTCAACCAGAACCGCGGCGCCGGCGCGGTGTTCCGCACGATTCCGAGCAAGATCCTCACCCTGGAAGACCTGAACGCGCCGAAGATCTTCGGCGATCTCTCGCTCAAGCCGCGCGGCCTGGTGCTGGTCACCGGCCCGACGGGCTCCGGCAAGTCCACCACGTTGGCGGCCATGGTCAACCACCTCAACGAGAACGAGTACGGCCACATCCTCACCATCGAGGACCCGATCGAATTCGTGCACGAATCGAAGAAGTGCCTGATCAACCAGCGCGAGGTGGGGCCGCACACCCTGTCCTTCTCCAACGCCCTGCGCTCGGCTTTGCGCGAGGACCCGGACTCCATCCTGGTGGGCGAGATGCGCGACCTGGAAACCATCCGCCTGGCGCTGACGGCCTCCGAAACCGGGCACCTGGTGTTCGCCACGCTGCACACCTCCTCGGCGCCCAAGACCATCGACCGCATCGTCGACGTGTTCCCCGCGGCCGAGAAGGACATGGTGCGCGCCATGCTGTCGGAAGCCCTGGTGGCCGTCATCTCGCAAACCCTGTGCAAGATGAAGGACGGCAACGGGCGCGTCGCCGCGCACGAGATCATGGTCGGCACCCCGGCCATCCGCAACCTCATCCGCGAGAACAAGATCGCGCAGATGTACTCCATGATCCAGACCAGCCAGGCCCACGGCATGCAGACGCTCGACCAGAACCTCGCCGACCTGGTGCGGCGCAACGTCATCTCGGCGAGCGAGGCCCGCAGCAAGGCCAAACAACCCGAGAATTTCCCCGGCGCCTGAGACGCCCCACGCCAACCCCAAGACCACCGCGCCGCGTGGCGCCTTCGTTCACCGCGTACCTCCCATGAAAAGAGTTCTCGACATGTTGCGCCGCAACAAAACCCCGATGGAAAGCCGTGACGAGAGCCCTGAGTCTCAGTTCTTCACCACCGGATTCCACGACGTGGACGACGCCACGGTGCCGGTGGTGCACTGGGCCGAGCGTGCCAAGGCCATCGGCGCGCGCAAGCTGGCCAGGCCGGCGCCGGTCAAGCGGCTGAAGGAACTGTGGAGCCGCGACCGCTTCATGGCCGGACTGTCGCCCGACGACCTGGAGAAGTGCGCGCGGCATTTCGAGTTCTACGCCGTGGACGCCAACAAGGACCTCATCGCGCAGAACGAGTACGGCGGCTTCATGCTGGTGGTGCTCCACGGCGCGGTGGCCGTGGACCGCCAGCAGCCCTGGGGCGAGCGCCTGCGCCTGACCGAGGTGCGCGCGGGCAACGTGCTCGGCGAAATGTCCCTGCTCGACGCCGGCCCGCGCTGGTCCTACTGCACCACCCTCAACCCCTGCGAGGTCGCGGTGCTCGAAGCCGGCGCGCTGGACGCCATGATCGAGCAGGACCCGGGTTCGGCGGCGCGGCTCGTCGGCTCGCTGGCACGGCGGCTGTCGCTGCGCCTGCGCAAGCTGGGCGCCAGTTCGCAAACCCCCTGATGCACAGGACCATCCGCCTCGACCAGGGCAAGACCTGACCACGGAGATAGATGCCAGATGGAACGCGATCAAGCCTCGAAGTTCGTGCACGACCTGCTGCGCCTGATGGTCAGCCGCGGCGGCTCCGACCTGTTTCTCACCGCCGACTTCCCGCCCGCCATCAAGGTCGACGGGCAAGTCAGCAAGATGTCCGCGCAGCCGCTGACGCCGCAGCACACCCAGGCGCTGGCGCGCGCCATCATGAACGATCGGCAGTCCTCCGAGTTCGAGAAGAACAAGGAATGCAACTTCGCCATCGCGCCGTCGGGCATCGGCCGCTTCCGCTGCAACGCTTTCCTGCAGCAAGGCAATATCGGGCTTGTGCTGCGCCTCATCCCCCAGATCCTGCCGACCATCGAGACCATGGGGCTGCCCAGGGTTCTCGAGGAGCTGGCGATGAGCAAGCGCGGACTCATCATCTTCGTCGGGGCCACCGGAAGCGGCAAGAGCACGTCGCTGGCGGCCATGCTCGACTGGCGCAACGAACACTCGTACGGCCATATCGTCACCATCGAGGACCCTATCGAATTCGTGCACGCGCACAAGAACTCCATCGTCACGCAGCGCGAGGTCGGCATCGACACCGACAGCTGGGAGGCGGCGTTGAAGAACAGCATGCGCCAGGCGCCCGACGTGATCCTGATGGGCGAGATCCGCGACCGCGAAACCATGGACCATGCCGTGGCCTTCGCCGAAACCGGGCACCTGGTGCTGGCCACGCTGCACGCCAACAACGCCAACCAGGCGCTGGACCGCATCGTCAACTTCTTCCCGGAGGATCGCCGCAACCAGTTGCTGATGGACCTGTCGCTCAACTTGAAGGCGCTGGTGTCGCAACGCCTGCTGCCCAGGCTGGACGGGCGCGGGCGCGTGGCCGCGGTCGAGATCATGATCAACTCGCCCCTGATCGCCGACCTGGTGTTCAAGGGCGACGTGGGCGAGATCAAGGACGTGATGAAACGCTCGCGCGAACTGGGCATGCAGACCTTCGATCAAGCCTTGTTCGATCTCTACGAAGCCGGCAAGATCAGCTACGAGGACGCCTTGCGCAATGCCGATTCGGTCAACGACCTGCGCCTGCACATCAAGCTCGACAGCCAGCGCGACAAGCAGGACCCCAGCAGCGGCACCGAGCATCTGGCCATCGTTTAAGGCGCCCGCGCTGCGCCCGATCCGCGACCAGCCCGACGGCGCCGCCGCGCCCCATTCCCGTCAACCCATTCCCATCGTTATTCGCTCTCTCTGATTCGAGGTTTGCATGAAATTCTTCTGGGCCCTGCTGCTCTCCCTGGCGTTGTCCGCTCCGGCTCTGGCTGCCGAACCTGGCGTGACCGACTCGCAAATCCTGATCGGCCAGTCGGCCCCCTTCACCGGACCCGCATCCCAACTCGGCATCCGGCTGCGCATGGGCATCGACGCCTATTTCAAATCCGTCAATGCGGACGGCGGGGTCGACGGGCGCCAACTCAAGCTGATCAGTCTCGATGACGGCTACGAGCCCGGCCGCACCGTGGCCAACACCAAGCAACTCATCGACAACGACAAGGTCTTCGCCCTGCTCGGCTATGTCGGAACGCCCACCACGCTGGCGGCCAAACCCCTGATCGATGCGGCGAAGATCCCCCTGGTCGGCCCCTTCACCGGCGCAATGGCGCTGCGCGACCCGGTCGACCGCTACATTTTCAACATACGCGCCAGCTACAACGACGAGACGCGGCAGATCGTCGACAATTTTCTTTTCCTCGGCCTGAAGAGGGTGGCGGTGTTCTACCAGGACGACGCCTACGGCAAGGCCGGACTCACGGGCGTGGTGAAGGCCCTCGCCGCGCATGGGCTCAAGCCGGTGGCCACCGGCACGGTCAAGCGCAACACGGTGGACGTGGCGGCCGCGCTCAAGTCCATCCTGCCGGCCCACCCCGACCTCATCGTCGAAGTCGGCACCTACACCGAAGCGGCCGCTTTCATCCAGCAGGCCCGCGCGCAAGGCTATGGCGGGCAGTTCGCCAACGTCAGTTTCGTCGGCTCCGAGGCGCTGGCCAAGGCCCTTGGGCCTGAGGGCAACGGCGTCATGATCACCCAGGTGGTGCCCTTTCCCTACTCCGGCGTCGCCGCCATCGTGCGGGAATACCAGGCCCGCATGACCGCCGCCGGCCACCCCAACGATTACGACTTCACCAGTCTCGAAGGCTATATCGACGCCAAGGTGCTGGTGCAGGGGCTGCGCAAGGCGGGCAAGGCCCTCACCCGCAACAACCTGATCGACGCGCTGAACGGGATGAACGCGGAAGACCTGGGCGGCTTCGTCGTGCACTTCACGCCGACCGACCACGCCGGCTCCAGCTATGTGGACGTGACCAGCATCACCCAGAACGGCAAATTCAGGCATTGAAAGGGCCCTCCCGGCGACTTGGAGCGACGCGATGGGTATTTCGCCAAGCTACGTCAAGACCCCGCGCGGCCAGGAAGAAATCCGCAGCCGCGGTGCGCTGCTGGACCGCCCCATGCGCAACCTGCTGCTGTGCATCGACGGCAGGCGCGACATGGCCGCCCTGCAAGCCCTGGTCAAGGCCTGTGGCGCGCCGCAGGACGCCTTGCGCAAGCTCGAGTCGCTGGGGCTGATTGCCCCGATCGCAACGCCGCCGCAGCCGAGCCGAGCCGACCCGTGCGACGCGGCGGGTCCGGACACCCTGCAGCCGATGGACACGACGTCGGGATTCGGCGAGGCGCCGCAGGATGACGGGGCTCCGCTGCGCGCCCGCATGCTCGATCTGATCGAGGCGTACCTGGACCCGGTCAAGACCTACACATTGCACCTCGACATCGAACGATGCAACGCGCCCCCTGCGCTGCGCGCCTTGCTGCCCGAGCTCGAGGCGGCCCTGGCGAAAGCCCTGGGCGCGGCGCGCGCCCGCGCGCTTGTCGCAGACCTGTGAGCCTCGCGGCGCAAACTCAGCGTCCGCCGAAAAACCAGGTGCACACCGCGATCGACGCCACGACGCCGGCCAGATCCGCCAGCAGCGCACAGCCCACGGTGTGGCGCACGCGCCGGATGCCGACTGCGCCGTAGTACACGGCCAGCACGTAGAACGTGGTTTCGGTGCTGCCCTGCATGGTCGCGGCGACGAGGGCCGGAAAACTGTCCACGCCATAGTGGCGCATGGTCTCGATCAGCATGGCGCGCGCGGCGCTGCCCGAGAACGGCTTGACCAGCGCCGTGGGCAACGCGGCGACGAAATCGGTGTTCAGGCCCAGCCCGTGCACCGCCCAGCGTATGCCGTCGAGGGCATAGCCCAGCGCGCCCGAGGCGCGCAGCACGCCGACGGCGCACAACATCGCCACCAGGTACGGCAGCAGGTCGCGCGCCACCTCGAAGCCCTGTTTGGCGCCCTCGATGAAGGCCTCGTACACCGGCACGCGGCGGACCGCGCCGGCGACGAGGAAGGCCACGATGACGCCGAACAGCGCGAGATTGCCGACCAGCGACGACACCGCCGCCAGCGCCGCCGCGGAGAGCGTGGCGAGGAACGCCAGCAGTCCGCCCAGCAGCAGCGCGCCGCCGCCGAGATACGCCAGCCCCACCGGGTCCCAGAGCTTGAGGCGCTGCATCCAGGCCACGCTGAGCAAGCCGGTGAGCGTGGACGCGCTGGTGGCGATCAGAATGGGCAGGAACACCAGCGTGGGGTCCGCCGCGCCCTGCTGCGCGCGGTACATGAAGATGCTCACCGGCAGCAAGGTGAGCGACGAGGCGTTGAGCACCAGGAACAGGATCTGCGCGTTGCTGGCAGTGTCGGTGCTCGGGTTGAGGGTCTGCAGTTCGCGCATCGCGCGCAAGCCGATGGGGTCGCGGCATTGTCCAGACCCAGCATATTGGCGGCGAAGTTCAGCGTGATGAGCCCGATCGCGGGATGGCCGGCCGGCACCTCGGGCATCAGGCGCCGGAACAGGGGACCGAGCAGACGCGCCAGCGCGTCCACCAGCCCCGCGCGTTCGGCGATGCGCAGCAGCCCCAGCCACAGGGTGAGGGTGCCGAACAGCAGCACCATCACCTCGACCGAGAGCTTGGCCATCGCGAACAGGCTGTCGACGACGGCGCCGAACACCGCGGCGTCCCCGGCCGCCAGCCAGCGCACCAGTGCCGCCAGGGCGGCGGTGAGGAAAAATCCGAGCCAGAGACGATTGAGCATGAAGGCGTGGACTGCTGCCGTGGAAGACCAAGCCGATGGTAGGGGCTGCAAGCCGCGACAATCGACCTCTCACGCCTTGGACGCAACCATGCCGCCCCCCGAAACCCGATTGTTCACTCTGCGAACCATGGCGGGCGCGCCGCGCATCGAACTGCGCCGGATCGCTGCGAACCCTGGCTGCGGTACGGCAGACGCCGGGCAAGCCGTCATCGTCTTCCTGCACGAAGGCCTGGGCTCGGTGGCCGCCTGGCGCGACTTTCCGGACCGCCTCTGCGCCGCCTGCGGCCTGCCCGGACTGGTGTATTCGCGGCCCGGCTACGGCCGATCGACACCGCGCGTGCCGCACGAACATTGGGATGCGCGCTACCTGCACACCCAGGCCCTGGAAGTGCTGCCCGCCCTGCTCGGCGAACTGGGCATCCGGCGGCCCTGGCTGTTCGGCCATAGCGACGGCGCCACGATCGCGCTGCTGCACGCCGCCGCCTTCCCCGGCGCGGTGACGGGCACCATCGTGCTGGCGCCGCATGTGTTCGTCGAGCAGAAGGCGCTCGACGGCATCGCCCGCGCCCGCCGGGCCTATGAAGCCGGCCCGTTGCGCGAACGCCTGGCGCGCGTGCAGGCCGATCCCGACTCGGCGTTCTACGGCTGGTGCGACGCCTGGCTCGCCCCGGCGTTCCGCGCCTGGAACATCGAGGCCGACATCGCCGGCCTGCGCGGCCCGCTGCTTGCGGTGCAGGGCGAGGACGACGAATACGGCACGCTGGAACAGCTCGACCGCATCGCGCGCAGCGCGCCCCATGCCGAGCGCCTCGTGCTGCCGCACTGCGGCCATATTCCACAGCGCGACGCGGCGCAGCAGGTGATCGATGCCGCCCGGGGCTTCATCGCCCGGCACCGGGGGGCGTGAACCGGCCCTAGCGCTTGACGGGCTTGCGCTTGGGCGCCGCGGCCTTGCGCTCCGAAGCGCGCACCGGGGCGCGCAAGGTCGGCCGATGCGTGTCGCCGGGCCTGGGCCTGGCATGGGTGGCCGGCCTGGGCGCCCCGCCCTCGCCCACCAGGCTGAGCTTGAGCTGGTGGCCCAGCACCCACACCTTTTGCAGGGTGCGGAACACGTCCTTGGGCATGCCGGCCGGGAGGTCGACGAAGCTGTGGTCGCCGCGGATGTCGATGCTGCCGATATGGTGGTTGTCCAGCCCGGCTTCGTTGGCGATGGCGCCGACCAGATTGCGCACCTCCACCCCCTGGTCGCGGCCGACTTCGACGCGGTAGGTCTCGAAGGCCATCTCGCCCGCCGCAGGTTTCTTGCGGCGCGGCGCGGCGGCGCCAGGGCCGGGTTGCTCGGACTCGAGCGCGGGGCGGGTCTTTTCGAGCCGCGAGGTCTGCACGCGGGCTTCGAGCTCGCCGATGGCGGCGTCGGCCAGCTCGGTCAGGCCGCGCGGCTTGGCGCGGGCGGGCTTGGGTTCGCGCGGAACGAAGGGCTCGCGCTCGAACGCCTTGGCCGGCTTGGCGCGCGGGCCGAAGGTCTCCTCGCGCTCGCGGCCACGGCCGGGCGCGCTTTCGCTGCGCAGCGCGGCGGTGGTCTCGGCGCCGGGCCGCAGCAGCAGGGGCTTGTCACCTTGCACCATGCGCGCCAGCGCGGCGGCGATCTCGATGGCCGGCACGTCGTGCTCCTGCTCGTAGCGCTCGATCAGGTTCTGGAACTGCTCGAGCCCCTCCCGCTCGCGCGACTCGGTGATGCGCTCCATGAAGCGGGCGATGCGCCTGTCGTTCACGTCTTCCGTGGTCGGCAGCTGCATGGCCTCGATGGGCTGGCGCGTGGCGCGCTCGATGGCGCGCAGCAGGTGCCGCTCGCGCGGGGTCACGAACAAGATGGCATGGCCGCTGCGCCCGGCGCGGCCGGTGCGCCCGATGCGGTGCACGTAGGACTCTGTGTCGGTCGGGATGTCGTAGTTCACCACGTGGCTGACGCGCTCCACGTCCAGCCCGCGCGCCGCCACGTCGGTGGCCACCACGATGTCGAGCTGGCCGTCCTTGAGGCGCTGCACGGTGCGCTCGCGCTGGGCCTGCAGGATGTCGCCGTTGAGGGCGGCCGTGGCGAAGCCGCGCGCCGCGAGCTTCTCCGCCAGCTCCTCGGTGGCGAGCTTGGTGCGGGCGAAGATGATCATGCCGTCGAAGGTTTCCACCTCCAGGATGCGGGTCAGCGCGTCGAGCTTGTGCAAGCCGCTGACCATCCAGTAGCGCTGCTGCACATTGGTGGCGGTGCTGGTCTTGCTCTTGATGGTGATTTCCACCGGCTGGCGCAGATGGTTCTGTGCGATGCGGCGGATGGCTTGCGGCATGGTGGCCGAGAACAGCGCGACCTGGCGGCCCGCGGGCGTCTTCTGCAGGATGGATTCGACGTCGTCGATGAAGCCCATGCGCAGCATCTCGTCGGCCTCGTCCAGCACCATGTGCGCCAGGCTTCCGAGCTTGAGCGTGCCGCGTTCGAGGTGGTCGATGATGCGCCCCGGCGTGCCCACCACCACATGCGCGCCGCGCTTGAGCGAGGCGAGCTGCGGCACGTAGCTCTGCCCGCCGTAGATGGGCAGCACGTGAAAGCCCGGCAGGTGCGTGGCGTAGCGGGCGAAGGCCTCGGCCACCTGGATGGCCAGCTCGCGCGTGGGCGCCAGGACAAGGGCTTGCGGCTCCTTGCGCGCCACGTCGATCTTCGCCAGGATGGGCAAGGCGAAGGCCGCCGTTTTGCCGGTGCCGGTCTGCGCCTGGCCGACCAGGTCGTGGCCTTCGAGCAAAGGCGGAATGGTCGCCGCCTGGATCGGGGACGGCGTTTCATAGCCCACGTCCTTCAGGGCCGCGAGGATGGGCTCGGGAAGGCCCAGATCGGCGAAGGTGACTGCGGAAGTATCGGGTGCTGTGCTGGACATGGGCGGACAGAAAATGGTGGGATGGCGGCATTGCCAATCATGAGATTGTGCGCCAGCCCCGCCGGCCGCGGCACGGACCCGCAGCGTGCACGCACACAGTGGCATGTTTATTGCGCACAATAGGAGGACCCTGCACGCACAAGAAGAATATCGAAACCATGAACACTCAAGCCGACATACCGCACCTGCCACGTATCGTGATCGTCGGCGGCGGCGCCGGCGGGCTGGAACTGGCCACGCGCCTGGGCGACACTCTGGGGCGGCGCGGGCAGGCCGAGATCACCCTGATCGAGCGCGGCCGCAGCCATCTGTGGAAGCCGCTGCTGCACCAGGCCGCCGCCGGCACGCTGGGCATCGACGACAACGAACTCAACTACCTGGCGCAATCCACCTGGCACCATTTCAAATACCGGCTCGGCGCGATGGACGGCCTGGACCGGGCCAACAAGCAGGTTCTGGTGGCGCCCACGCGCGACGACGACGGGCGCGAGATCGTGCCACGCCGCAGTTTCGGCTACGACATCCTGGTGTTGGCCCTGGGCAGCCAGAACAATGATTTCGGCACCCCCGGCGCGGCCGAACACGCCATCGCCCTCGACACCGTCGACGACGCGCGCCGCTTTCACCGCCGCCTGGTCAACGCCTGCATCGCCGCCAACACCCAGGCCGCCCCGCTGCGCCCGGAGCAGCTCAAGGTGGTGGCCATCGGCGCCGGCGCCACCGGCGTGGAACTGGTCGCCGAACTGCACAACGCCACGCGCGCCCTGGCCGCCTATGGCCTGGACCGCATCGACCCCGAGCGCGACGTGCGCCTGAGCCTGGTGGAAGCCGCGCCGCGCATCCTGCCGGCGCTGTCGGCGCGCCTGTCGGCCTCGGCGGCGGCCGAACTGGCCAAGCTCAAGGTCGAAATCCATACCGGCAAGCGCGTCACCGCCGTCACGTCCAGCGGGGTCCAGACGGCCGACGGCGACTTCCTGCCGGCCGAACTGGTGGTGTGGGCCGCCGGCGTCAAAGCGCCCGACGTGCTGCGCGACCTCGACGGCCTGGAGAGCAACCGCATCAACCAGCTGGTCGTGCGGCCCACGCTGCAGACCACGCGCGACGACGCCATCTTCGCTCTGGGCGACTGCGCCGCCTGCCCCTGGGCGGGACATGACGGCAACGTGCCACCGCGCGCGCAGGCCGCGCACCAGCAGGCCAATTTTCTCGTTCGACAGATCGCCCGCCAACTCGCCGGCAAACCCCTGAGTCCTTTCGTGTACCGCGACTTCGGCTCGCTGGTCTCGCTCGGCGAATACAGCACCGTGGGAAGTCTGATGGGCGGCCTGTCCAAGGGCAGCATGTTCATCGAAGGACACTTCGCCCGCTTCATCTACTGGCTGCTCTACCGCAAGCACCTGCTGAGCCTGCACGGATTCTGGAAAACCGTCTTCCTCACGCTCGCGCGCATGATCTCGCGCACGGCCGAACCACGCATCAAGCTGCATTGAGCCGCGCGATCCTGCGCGCGGCGGGTCCTGGCCGAGGCAACTGATCGAGTTATCTGGATTTTCAGGCGGCTTATTGAGTAAGCTTCGGCATCCGGCCAAATCAACGATAAAAACGTGAGCATCAGGGGATATGCACCACCATTCAGGCCTGCGTTGGGCCATCGCAACGCCAAGGGCTGTGCGCGGCCGACCATGGCGCACATGCCGCCGCGCCGACATCCCCCCAGCCTCGCCAGCCTGATGCGGGCCTGACATGGCCAGCCGCCCCAGCGCCTCCGCGGGCCGACTTTGGCGCCTGCCGCTGCTCAACGCCGCGCTGGCCGCCACCTATGTCTTGCTGGCCTGGGTCGCCACGCGCAGCGACCCGTCGAACGCCATCCTGTGGCCTTCAAGCGCCATCGCCGTCTTCGGCGTCTGGGTCCTGGGTTTCACGGCCGCGCCCGGCATCCTGCTGGGCGCCTATATCGCCAACGCCGAGGTCATCGGCTGGCCTGCGCAGACAGCCCTGCTCATCGCCGTGGGAAACACCGCGAGCGTGTCGTTCGCCTGGTGGGTCCTGCGCCGCATACGTCAACCCTGGCGCGGCCTGCAGGACACCGGCGACACGCTCGCTTTCATTCTCACGCTCGGTCTGCTGGGGCCCGCCATCAGCGCCAGCGTCGGCGTGATCAGTTCCCTGCTCGCGGCGCCGCCGCGGCTTCACGACATCGGCATGCTGGGGCCGATATGGCTGATTTCAGATGCCTGCAGCGTGCTCGTGTATGCGCCGATGCTGGTGCTGTGGTGGGAGCGCCGTCACGAGCGTCTGCCGCGCCCGACCGCCGAATTCGTCATCCTGCCGCTGATCGCGTTGGTCGGCGTGGTCGTGCTGGCCTTTTCGCCGCCCGCGCGGCAAGCACTGCCGCTGGGCCTGGCTTCGCTCGCCTTGCTGCCGCTGCTGTGGGGGGCGATGCGGCTGTCCATGCGCCTGGCCAGCCTGTTCATGGCCGTCCTGTTCACGCTGGCCCTGGTGGGCGCTGCCCTGGGCCTGGGTCCCATGATGGTTCTTCCCATCGACGAACGCGCCTCCGTGCTGCAACTCCTGGGCATCAGCCTGGCCTGCACGGTGCTGCTGGCCAGCAGCCTGGCCCAGGAACGCAGCCTCGCGCTGCGCCAGCTGCGCGAGGCGAATGCCGGGCTTGAGCGAGCCGTGGAACGGCGTACCAAGGCCATGGTGAAGAGCCAGCGCAAGCTGCAGGAACAGCTGCGCTTCCAGGACTCGCTGCTGGGGGCCTTGCCCAACCCCACGGCGTACAGCGCGGCCAACGGGCGGCTCGAGCTGGTCAATCAGGCCTTCACGCGGCTGATGGAACGCAGCCGCGATGCCCTGCTCGGGCGCCGCCCCGCCGAGGTGTTCGAGGACAGTCTGCTGCATACCTGGACCTCGATGGACCGGCAGCTGCACGTCGAGCGCCGCCCGCTGTCGCAGGAGTGCCGGCAAGTGTCCTCGGACGGCGAGGCCACGGTGTGGATCGTCAACAAGGCGCAGGTCACGGACCCGGCCAGCCAGGAGCCTCTGGGCATCGTCACCAGCCTGCAGGACATCACCCAACTCAAACGCCTGCAGGAGCAGCTCGAGCGCGATGAGCGCGGCCTGCGTTTCCTGGTCGAGGAATCGCCGGTGCCGCTGGTCATCACCCGCGTGCACGACTCGGTTCAGCTGTTTGCCAATCGCGCCGCCGACGAGCTGTTCCGCGCCGATCACACCGGCCGTTCCGGCAAACTCTTGCGGGACCTGTGGGTCGAGCCCGCGCAACGGCGCTCGGTGGTGGAGCAAGTGCTGCGCGAGGGCGTGGTGCGCGGACTGGAGACGCAGTTCCTCCGCTACGACGGCAGCCCGGTCTGGCTGCTGCTGTCCGTCACCCACACGCAGTACCGCGGTGACGAAGCCCTGGTGTTCGCCTTCAAGGACATCACGCCGACCAAGGAACGCGAGCACACCCTGCGTGCCCTGGCCTACACCGACCCGCTCACGGGCGTGGCCAACCGCCGCAGCTTCCTGGCCCGTGCCGCGGCGGCGCTGCAGGAGGCCAAGATTCAGGGCAAGCCTCTGGCCGTGTTGGCGCTGGACATCGACCATTTCAAGCAGATCAACGACGTCTACGGGCATCCGACCGGCGACCGTGCGCTGCGCAGTTTCTCGCAGGTCTGCCAGCAGCTTGCGCGCGACGATGCCCTGCTCGGCCGTCTCGGAGGCGACGAGTTCGCCATCGTCCTGCCGCGCAGCGACGACGGCGCGGCCTATGACTTCGCGCAGCGCCTGCGCCTGGCCGTGCAGGAGAACGCAACGGCCGAGCACGCCCCGCTGCGCCTGCAGCTCACCACCAGCATCGGCATCGCGCATCATCCCTGCGAACACTTGACCGAATGCGGCCTCGACGACCTGCTGGCCCGTGCCGACCAGGCCCTCTACCGGGCCAAGCAGCGCGGGCGCAACCGCGTCGAACTCTGGACAGGGCACGACCACCCGGGCGCGGCATGAAGCCCGCAGCGCCCCAACCGCGAACTTGTGCGCAAGCGACGCGCAAAAAAAAGCCAAGCATGCGCTTGGCCAAGGGGGGAGGAGACAACAACCGTCGTCAGGCAGGGCCTGATTTATTCCTTCTTTTCGCCTTCGTTCTTCTTGTCGGCCTTGTCGTGGGACCCGGCCGGGGCGGACGCGCCGTTCTTGGCGGCGTCATAAGTCATTGCTTGCATACCGGCTGCCGGCATCGCGCCTTGCGACGCGCTGACATGGGCGTTGGCCTGAACCGAGGCTTCGGCAGGCATGCCGGCGGCACGGGCCTGGCCTGAGGCCAGGGCGGCCAGCACGAGGGCCATACCGAAGCCGAGAGCGGATACCGAGGGTTTGTTCAGAATGCGAGGGTTCATGGATAACTCCTGTCGTGCTTTGAGGGGTGAACGAAACGGACTTGAATCCGTCATCGCGATGCCTTCTACTTGCACATCCCGTGCCAGGCCATTTTCCTTTTTTGAATCAATGCGTTGCGTTCTTCGAAGCAGGCCCTGTCAGGGCCAGGCCGGATTGGGCCTGCAAGTCATGCGCGAAATGTCGCCTTAGCCCGACATCTAACGAGGCTTATTTTCAACACCTTGATTTTGTTCCCGTTTTTTTGTCGCTGAAAAGCGACGCGTTCTGAAACCCAGCGGATGGGCCGCCTAGTCCAGCGATTTGAACAAGGCGGGGGACAGCGCGTGCTTTTGCAGCAAGCGGTAGAACTCCGTGCGGTTGCGCTGTGCCAGGCGCGCGGCCTCGGTCACCTGACCGCCCGTGAGCTTCATCAGGTTGACCAGATAATCGCGCTCGAAATGGTCCTTGGCCTCGGCATAGCTCAGGATTTCCGTCGGCTTGTTGCGCAGGGCGCGCGTCACCAGCGCAGCCGGAATCCGTACCGTGGTGCACAAGGCGCAGCATTGCTCGACGACATTCATGAGTTGGCGGATGTTGCCCGGCCAGTCGGCGCGCATCAGCAGATCCAGCGCGTCGGGAACGAAGCCGATGATGCGCCGCCCATGCTTCTTCGCCAGCAGATCGACGAAATGCTGGGCCAGCGGCCCGATGTCCTCGCGCCGCTCGCGCAATGGCGGAATGTGCAGGTTCACCACATTGAGCCGGTAGTACAGGTCTTCGCGGAACTGCTGCTCGGCGATCGCCGCCTCCAGATCGCGGTGGGTCGCCGAGACGATGCGCACGTCGACCGGGACCGACTGGCTGGCGCCGACCGGGCGTACCTCGCGCTCCTGCAGCACGCGCAGCAGTTTGGCCTGCAGGGCGATCGGCATGTCGCCGATTTCGTCGAGAAACACCGTGCCGCCCTGCGCCGTCTGGAACAGGCCCTTGCGGCTGGTTTCCGCGCCGGTGAACGCGCCCTTGGCATGGCCGAACAGCTCGGATTCCAGCAGCGCCTCGGGAATCGCCGCGCAGTTGATGGCGACGAAAGGCCCGCGCTTGCGCATGCTGGCCTGGTGCACGGCGCGCGCAAGCATCTCCTTGCCAGTGCCGGATTCGCCCTGGATCAGCACGCTGGCCTCGCTGGCGCCGACCAGCGCCACCTCGTCGAGCAAGGCGTTCATCAGGGGACTGACGGTCACGATGTCGGGAAACCGCACGCGCGCTGGCTTGCCGGTTTCGGGGCTTCCGCTCCCCACCGCGCGCGCCAGCAGGGCGAGCAGTTCCGGCGCCTCGAAGGGCTTGGTGAGATAGCCGAACACCCCGTTTTGCGCCGCGGCCACGGCGTCGGGAATGGTGCCGTGGGCGGTGAGGATGATGACCGGCAGCGAGGGGTCGGCGGCGTGGATGCGCTCGAACAGGGCCATGCCGTCCATACCCTGCATGCGCAGATCGGTGATCACGGCGCGCGGGCGCGATACGGCGAGCCGCGCCAAGGCCTCCTCGCCGCTGGCCACCGTGATCGGCCTGTAACCCGACGACTGCAAGCGCATGCCGAGCAGGCGCAGGAGATCGGCATCGTCGTCCACCACCAGCACGCTGGTCGCCGTGTTCATCGCCACGCCCCCGCCCCGCGGCTCGCCGTGCCGCAAGGCCATGCGCCGAGCTGGCAGCCGCACCCCGATGCTCCCAAGCTCTGGGCGCCGGCAGGTACGGCTGGCAAGCCCGCCCGCCCTGCGGCGCGAAATGCCGGAAGTCGGCGCCGGGGATGCAGCGGTCTCATTTGGCCTGCCCGGGCTTGGCCTGCCCAGGTCGGCTTTGTGCGCGGTCTTGCAATTCCACCTCCAGGTTTTTGATCTGCCCGATCTTGTCCTGCAGATCGGCCACTTGCTTGTTGCTGCGAACCAGTTCTGCGCGCAACTGCGCCAGTTCGAGGGTCTGGCGGCTCAGGCGCTGCAACACGCGGATGAACTGCTTGGATGCCGGATCCTCGGTCTGGCTGTCCAGTCCCCGCAGCAAATCTTGTGCCTGCGTCGCCTCGTCGGGGGTCGGCGACGCGCGCGCGATGAGCAAATAGGCGAGTTTGAGCTTGTCCGCCGGGGTGCGCTGCGCGCCCAGCGCCTGCAGGCGCTGCTGATCGGCGCTGGCCGCGGCCTGCGATTCGACGGCGACGTGGCGCAAAGTGTCGCCGATCCAGGCCATGCTGAGCGGTTCGGGCTTGAACAGAGTCCCCAGCGGCGAGACCGGCGCGGCGGGTTGGACTTGCGCCGCCGGCTGGACGGCCTGCGGCTGCGCATGCGGCGCGGCGGCGGCGGAATGCGCTCTCCATTCCGCGCAGCCCGACAACAGGAACAACGCGCAGGAGCAAGCCAAAAGGCATGCCGTGGGCCGGCGCAAGGGGGCGGGATGAGGTGTCATGGATGCTGGCAAGGTTGGGTCTGTTGCCAGCCCGGGTCGTCGTCCTGGACGCTGGGCTGGTGGGTCATCGAGGTCGAGGCCGTCGTCGAGCCCGGCTGCAGGCTGATGTCGAACGGAAGATGCACGCAAAAGCAGGCGCCGGCCTGGCCGGGCGTGTCGCACAGGCGAACCCCGCCGCCGTGAAGTTGCGCGTATTCCTGCGCGATGGCCAATCCCAGGCCATTGCCTGGCGCGGCCGAAGGCGGCTGGCGGCTGCCCTGGAAGAAGGGCTTGAACAGGTGGGCGCGGTCGTGCTCGGCCACACCCGGTCCCTGATCGCAGACCGTCACATCCACCGCGTCCGGGCCGGCGCGCAGGTCCAGGCGGATGACTCCACCCTCGGGACTGAAACGCATGGCGTTGATCAACAGGTTCTCGAACAGGGTGTCGAGCTTGCCAGCGTCGGCCTTGAGCAGGGGCGTCTGCCCGCTGCGCTCGACCCGCAGACGCTTGGCACGCAGGGCCAGCTCATTGCGCCGCACCAGGGCATCGAGCAAGTCCGGCAGATCCACCCCGCTGGACACCAGCGGATCGAGTTGGCGCTGGGCGCGGCTGTAGTTGATGAGATTCTCGATGCGCTGCTGCAGGTCGCGCGCATTGCCGCGCATGATCTGCGCGATCTCGCGCTGCTGGCCCGAGAGCCTGCCGCCCACGCCGTCGGCCAGCAGCTCCACCCCTTCGCGCAAGGATGCCAGCGGGGTCTTGAGTTCGTGCGAGACGTGGCGCAGGAAACGCAGCTTCTGCTCGTCCAGCTCGCGCAGGCGCTGGCGCAGCCAGTCGAGCTGCTGGCCCAGGAACACCAGGTCGATGGGCCCCCGCACCGGCGGCTGGGGCTGCAGATCGCCCGCGCCGAGGCGGCGGATGGCCTGGTCGATCTGCCGCACCGGACGGTTGAGCAGCCAGGAAAACAATCCGGCGATGAGCACGGACAGGAGCACGGCGGCAGCGGCCTGGAGCAGCAGCACGGTGCGCAGCGTCTGAGCACGGCGGGTGAGCGAGGCGACCTGGTCGTCGACCATGGCGTTGCCGGCGACGGTGAGCTGGTCGGCGAGGCGGCTCAGGCGCGTGAAGTCCTCGGTGAAGGAGTCGAAACGGCGCAGGCCGACGTTGGCGGGATCGCTCAGCTGCGCATACAGCACGCCCTCCCGCAACGCGAGCTGCCGCAGACGCTCGGTGTTGGACGGCCCATAGGGCAAGGCATGCAAGGTCCGCAAGGCCCGCCCGATGGCCTCGTGCGCGTCGCGCATGCCGTTTCTCAACTGAGGATCGCGCAGGACGTAGAACTGGCCCGCGGAACGCTGCAGGCTTGAGATGTCCTCGGCCAGCTGCCGCGTCGTGCGGGTGACCTGCAGCGTGAGCGAAATCGCCTGGCGGGTCTGCGTCGCGAGCCGCTCCTGCACATAGGCGGTATAGCCCATCCCGGTCAGCAGCGGCAGCGTGACCAACGCGAAACCGGCGAGCAGCAGGCTGGAAAACGAGCGTGGGTAGGGCAAACGCATGGCCAGTGCAAGTCGAAACGCTCTACTCTACCTTCTCCCGGCGGGAGAAGTCATGCGGCCTGCGGCGCGAGCCCCGGTGCAGATGCTCAGGGCGTATGCGCCTCGAGCAGGTGCTTGCCCGCGCCATCCTGGCCCAGCGTGCGCGCCAACCAGGGCAAGGCCGTCTTCAGATTCTCTTGCAGGCCGAAAGGCGGGTTGATGACGAACATGCCGCTGCCCATCAGGCCGAAGCCGTCGTCGCGCGGGGCGGCCACCGTGAGTTGCGCGTGCAGCCAACCCGCCGGGGACAAGGCCTTCAGGCGCTTGGGCAGGCGGATGGACTCCAGGCTCTGCAGTTGGGGATACCACACCAGGTAGACCCCGGTCGCGAAACGGGTGACGGCGTCGCGCAGCGCCGCCACCAGCTGGCCGTAATCGCTGCTGAGCTCGTAAGACGGGTCGAGCAGCACCACGCCGCGCCGCGACGGGGGCGGCAGCATGGCCTTGAGTCCAGCGAAACCGTCGGCCTGGCGCACCTCCACATGCGCCTGCTGCCCCCAGGTATTGGCCAGCAGGCGATGGTCGGTGGTGTGCAGCTCGAACAGGCGCATGCGGTCCTGCGGCCGCAGCATCACGCCGGCCAGCGCGGGCGAGCCGGGATAGGTGCGCAGGGCGCCGTCGGCATTGAAGGCGCGGATCTGTTCCACATAGGCGGCCACGGCCGGAGGCAGATCCTTGCGGCCCCAGAGCCGGCCGATGCCGGTTTCGTACTCGGCCAGGCGCTGCGCCATGCGCTCGCCCAGCTGGTAGCTGCCGGCCCCGGCGTGGGTGTCGATATACCAATAGGCCTTGTCCTTGGCGGCCATGCGTTCGAGCACGCCAAGCAGCACGATGTGTTTGAGCACGTCGGCATGGTTGCCGACGTGAAAAGCATGTCGATAAGCGAGCATCGCGGGCTTCTAGTGGGAGAAGCAGCACTGTAGCGCCTGCGGCGGCGCCCGGGTCTCAGCGCTTCGGTGCCAGCGAACAATGCCCCGCGTCCGCGGCCGGCCCGCTGCCCAGCGCCAAAGGCGGCGGTTCGGCGAAACGCCGGTGCGGCGAGCTGGCGCTCCAGTCGAGCGCGACAAGCCCGAGCAGGACGATCCACAGCGCCCACGCCGGCCAGTTCCTGAGCGCCCCCAGGGCCGGGCCGCGCCCAGCCCGCCCTCCGTGGGGGTCAGCGAAACTTGGGGCGGCCCGGCGTTTTCTTGAGAGCTTGAGGGGTCTTGGCATGGCGCCGTCCTCCCCCGCTCAATCGGCCATGCCCAGCCGGCGGCGCAGGCGCACACCGAGCAGGCTTCCGGCGAATGCGCAGGCGAACCAAACCCAGCCGTGCAAGCTGCCGGTGGCGATGCCGGAGAAGTAGGCGCCCACATTGCAGCCGAAGGCCAGGCGCGAGCTGTAGCCCAGCAACAACCCGGCGGCGATGGACGCCGCCCAGCTGCGCGGCGGCAGTTTCACGTCGGGGCAGGCCTTGCCTTTCCAGCTCGCCGCGACAAGTGCGCCGAACAACAGGCCCAGATCGGTGACGCTGGTGTTGTCGGCCAGCACCGTGGCATGCAGTTGCGCCTGCTGCGCAGGCAGGCCCCAGAAGGCGTTGCGGCTCAGGTCGAAGCCCAGTGCCTGCACCACCTTGGCGCCCCACAGGCCCAGGCCGTAGACGATGCCCCAGGGCTGACCGGCCACCACCAGATTGGCGGCCGCGAGCAGGCCCAGCGCCACCGCCGCGACCCACACCGCCTTGCCCTGCCAGCGCGAGGGCCGCGTTCCCCTGAACCGCCACAACGCGAGGGCGAGCAAGGCGAGGCCGCCAAGCTGGGTCGCCAGGGTCCAGTCGGCGCCGAGCCGGTGCACCAGATTCACCGGCGGCAAGGCGCCGAGGCTGAGCCAGGCCGGCAGTTGCGCCGCACCGAGAAAGCTGCCGAACACGAAAGCCGGCAGCACCGCGAGGCTCACCGGATGGCCGAGCCCCGCCTTGTACAGCGTGCCCGAGCCGCAGCCGTCGGCCACCTGCATGGCCGCGCCGAACACGAAGGCACCGACCACAAGGCTGACCGACAGCGGACCGTCGGCGCCCTGCAATTCGGGATGCGCGGCGAGCAGCGGCACGCTGACGAGCATGGCCACCGCGATACCGACGAACTGCGCCCACAAGCCCTTGGGATCGCGCTGCGTGATCCACACCCGCCAGCCCGTGGTGAAGCCGAATGCCGCGGCCGACAGCGCCAGTCCATAGCCCACGCCGATGCACCACAGCAAACCCTGGCGCCAGCCCACCAGCCAGGTAACGGCGAACCAGCCGGCCAGCGCGGCGCCCAGCAGCAGCGCCTGGCGTCCCGGAACACCGGCGGCACGCCAGGCCGGCGGCGGGTTCAAAGCCCTTGCCAGGCCTGTTTGAGCTGTGTCCATAATTGTTCGAAGCGGCCGGGAACATGGGCCATGGGCTCGCCGGCGCGCGACCAATCGACCATCGAGCCGGGATAGAGCTTCACATCCGGGCGGTGCAGCACCTCGGACAGCACGAACCAGTTGGTCGCGGCCCAGTGCCCGGTATTGCAGAACGACACCACCGGGCGCTTCGGGTCCATCGGCGGCAGGCCTTGGGCGACGCGCTGCAGCACGGCGGCATCCGGCAAGGCGCCCGAGTCCCCCGGAAACCAGCGGGCGTTGTCGAAGTCCAGCGCGCCGGGCAGGGTTCCGGGCTTGGCCGCGGCCGGCGCCTTGACCCGGCCGAGATAGAAGGCGCGCGGCCTTGCATCGAGCAACAGCGCGGCGCGCGGGTCCTGCACATCGCGGGAAACCGCCGCCCGGGTGGCGAGAATGGCCGCATCGAACCGGGGGGTGAAGCGGCTCGGCCTGGCCCGCGCGGCCTGCCGCGTGACCGGCAGGCCGGCGCGCGTCCACGCCGCCATGCCGCCGTTGAGAATGGCCAGATGCTGCACACCCAGCCACTTGAGCGTCCAGTACACCCGGGCCGGAGCGCCGAAATCGCTCGGGTCGCCGCCATCGGCCACCAGCACCACGGGAGTCTGCGCATCCACGCCCAGGCTGCGCACCAGCGCGACGTAGCGGGCCACGGGCAGCAGCTCGCCGGGATTGTCGGCCGGCCCGCGCCATGCGGCATAGGGCGCCGACACGGCGCCGGGAATATGGCCCGCGGCGTAGGACGCGTCGGCGCCTTCGGCCTCGCGCAGATCCACCACCCGCACCCCGGGTAATTGCGCCAGCAATGCCGCCGGCGTGAGCAGGGGACCGAACGCGCCACCCTGGACGCCGGGCTGCGCCGCACCAACACTCTGGCTCAAGGCCCAGGCGGCCAGCGCCCAGGCCAAGAAGCAGCCGCGCCGGATGCGGGCCCAGGCGGCCGAAGGCCGCGATGCGGAAAGATGGCGGGGGCTGGGATCGGATGTCATGCCGGGCATTGTGGGCCTGGCCGACCCCGCTGGGGAAATACAGTTTTCGCATACGCCTAGAACCCGACGGCATATAGACACCGCCGCCTGCTCAGGCCCGCGCCGGGCACTCAATAGTTGCGCGCCCCGCCGGCAATGGCGATGAACAAGCGCGCGGCCAGCGCCACCAGCGGGCGTATCCACCAAGCCACGCGCTTGTCCAGATTGGCGTGGTTGATGGGCAGGGCGTGGACGAGTTCGCCCCGTACGTGCTCGGCGAGCGCATGGGCGAAATGCGGGTCGCGCACCAGCAGATTGGCCTCGCGGTTGACCAGCAGCGATAGCGGATCGATGTTCGAGCTGCCCACCGTGGCCCAGATCTCGTCCACCACCGCCACCTTGCCGTGCAAATAGGCGCGCTGGTATTCGTAGATGCGCACGCCGGCGGCGATCAGTTCGCGGTACAGCGCCCGCGCGGCCCAGGCGGCGGCGCGGTAGTCGACGCGGCCCTGAAGCAGCAGGGTCACGCGCACCCCGCGTCCGGCGGCGTTCTTGAGGCTCTCGCGGAACGCCTGGCCGGGGTAGAAGTACGGCGACACCAGCAGCACGCTCGTGCGGGCCTGGTCGATGGCCTGGATATAGCCGTGCTCGATGGTGCGACGCTGCAGCAGGTTGTCGCGCACCACCAGCGCGGCGCGCACGCTAGGCAGGCCTTCCGGACCACCCGGCCGCGCGGTCATCGCGTCGGCGCGCAAGCGGTTCTCCGCCGCACGGATTTCCCGCAGTGGCGGCGCCTCGCCGCCCCAGGCGAGGAGCTCGTCCAGATAACGCCTGCGCTCCCCCCTGGACCTCAGCACGTCGGGCCCGGGCATGCGGCGCAGCTGGCGTTGCAGGCTTCCGGTGGCCACCGTGCGCAACCACAGCCGGCGCATGCTCCACAGCACTTGCTGGGCGACCAGGCCCTGCACCCGCACCGCGTAGTCCAACCGCGGCTGGTCGCTCCAGCCGTGGTGGATGTCGTAGCGGTCGTCGATCAGGTTGATGCCGCCGATGAAGGCCACCTGCGCGTCCACCACGCACAGCTTGCGGTGCAGGCGGCGCCAATGCCCGCGCTGCACGAGGTCCAGCCAGCGGCGCCAGGGCCGGTAGACCATGAATTCCACGCCGCTGTCCCTGAACAGGGAAGCCAGCTGGGGGATGCTGCGCGCCGAGCCCAGGCCGTCGACCATCACGCGCACCTGGACGCCGCGCCGCGCCGCGTCGGCCAGGGTGGTGGCCAGATCCAGGGCCACCGGGTCGTGATGAAAGATGTAGGTTTCCAGCCAGATGCTGCTGCGCGCCTGTTGCCAGGCCGCCTTCAGGGCGGGGAACAGGGTTTCGCCCAGGGGCAGGAGGTCCACGCGGTTGCCGCCGG
This sequence comes from Thiomonas delicata, assembly GCF_900088825.1. GTDB lineage: Bacteria > Pseudomonadota > Gammaproteobacteria > Burkholderiales > Burkholderiaceae_C > Thiomonas_A > Thiomonas_A delicata. The sequence goes on from NZ_LT592171.1 coordinate 44,035, forward strand.
ACCAGGTGGGGCCGTGCGCGGCCTCGTCATCGGCGGCGGCGTCCAGGCTGACGCGCGCCGCGCCGCGCGACCAGCGCGCCGCATGCCAGGCCGCCCGCAACCAGGCTTGCGTGCGGCGCGGGCGCGAACGGTTCGGTTTTCGGGGCAAAGCGGGTTCTGCCATGCGAAACGGAATTGCTCATCGGCGGTGAAGGCCTGCCGGCCGGCAGCATTGTGCCCGGCCCGCAGGGGGAGAAGCTAGGGCCTGTTCACGCTTATTCGTACGCCGGGATCGACGCTGCCGCCGCAGCCGTGCTTCCGGCCGGCACACCCTCTGCCGGATCGAGCTCGACCAGCAGCGGCGCGTGGTCGGACAGGCGAGCCCAGTCCGCGCCCCAGCCCAGTTCCAGCTGCCGCGCCGAAAAGCCGCGCGCGTAGATGCGGTCCAGCGGCATCAGCGGCAGCCTGGCGGGATAGGTTCGCACCCGGTGATGCCAGCGCGGCAGTTGCACGTCGGGCCGGGAGGCGCTGCGCGCCGACACGTCCACCACATGCACGGCGGCCAATTCGGCGCCGAGCTGGCCGCGCCAGTCGTTGAAATCCCCGGCCACGATGATCGGGTCCTCGGTCGGGATGTGGGCGGCGATGTAATGCACCAGCCGTGCGATCTGGCGCTTGCGTCCGGCGCCGAACAGGCCGAAATGCACGACGACGCAGTGCAGGACCGGAACCTGCGCCGCCGACTCGACTGGCGGGTGCAGCGCCAGCCGCACATGCAGCAGGCCGCGTTGCTCGAAGCGGTGGTCGGACACGTCGTGGTGCGCCACGCTCAGGATGGGAAAGCGCGACAGCAGCGCATTGCCGTGCTCGCCGTGCCGCGTCGTGGCATTCGTGTGATACGCGGTATGCAGCCCCAAGGCCTGCCCGAGCAGCTCGTGCTGCGGCAGCTCGGGCCAGTGCGCGAAGCGGCGCGCGTGGTGGCGGTGCGTGAACTGCACCTCCTGGAGAAAGATCAGATCCGCCTGCAGATGGCGCAAGCCCTCCTGCAGGCCGTGGATGCTCAGCCGCTTGGCCGGCCCGAGCCCCACCACGCCCTTGTGGATGTTGTACGACGCCACGCGCAAGCGACCCGGCGCCGGGCTGGCGGCTTGCTGCATCGTCAGGCTCCGCACCGCACGCGGCGGGGAAGTTGGCGAATCGCCTCGGCGTTGGACGCCGAGAAGCAGCGTGCCGCCGCCTCCCGCCAGGGCAGCCAGACCGAGGCCCGATGTTCGCGCGGCGCGAGCCGCACCGGCGTACCCGCGGGAACCTCCAGGCTGAACACATGCTCGGTGTTCTTCCACACGCCGGGTGCGTAGCGGTGCCGCCACAGCGGATAGATGTCGTACACATTGGTCTGGTGCCAGTCGCGCAATGCGGCCTGCGGGATGGCGGCCGAACCGACTTGCAGGCCGGTCTCCTCGGCCACCTCGCGCGCGGCCGTGGCCGCCAGCGGCTCGTCCGGCGCGTCCAGGCTGCCGGTGACGCTCTGCCAGAACCCCGGCTGCAGGGCACGCTCGATGAGCAGCACGTCGAGCTGCGGGGTGTGGATCACCACCAGCACCGAGACGGGGATTTTCGCGGCGGGCAAGGCTTGCGGGGCCACCGCGGGCATCGCGGCCGAAACGGGCTTGGGCGTCGCGCGCATCTCAGCCACGGGCGGCGCGGCGCGTACGCACCGCCTGCGCCAGGTCGCGCAGCAGCGGCAAGGTGTCGTCCCAACCCAGGCAGGCGTCGGTGATCGACACGCCGGGCAGCAGGGGCTGGCCGGGGCGCAGGTCCTGGCGGCCCTCGCGCAGATGGCTCTCGATCATCACCCCCGAGATGCGCCGATCCCCCTCCGCCACGCGCGCGGCGATGTCCCGCGCCACGTCCATCTGCCGGCGCGGCTGCTTGGCCGAGTTGGCGTGCGAGCAGTCGATCATCACCTGCTCGCGCAAACCCGCCTTGCGCAGCACGGCGCAAGCGGCGTCCACCGCCTGCGCGTCGTAATTCGGCGCCTTGCCGCCGCGCAGGATGACGTGACAGTCGGCGTTGCCGCGGGTTTCGAAAATGGCCGCCACGCCCATCTTGGTCATGCCCATGAAGGCGTGCGGCGAGCCGGCCGCGACCACCGCGTCGGCCGCCACCTGGACCCCGCCGTCGGTGCCGTTCTTGAATCCGACCGGGCACGACAGCCCCGAAGCCAACTGGCGGTGGCTCTGGCTCTCGGTGGTGCGCGCGCCGATCGCGCCCCAGGCCACGAGGTCGGCCAGGTACTGCGGCGACAGCAGATCCAGGTATTCCGTTCCAGCCGGCAGGCCCAGCGCGGAAATGTCGAGCAGCAACCGGCGCGCGCGGCGCAAACCCTCGTTGATGTGGAAGCTGCCGTCCAGGTGCGGGTCGTTGATATAGCCCTTCCAGCCCACCGTGGTGCGGGGTTTCTCGAAATACACGCGCATCACCACCACCAGCGCGTCGGCCAGCTCCCGCGCGGCGCCGGCCAGCAGGCGGGCGTACTGCATGGCCTGGTCGTGGTCGTGGATGGAACAGGGCCCGACCACCGCGATGAGCCGGTCGTCGCGCCCGTGCAGCACCGCGGCGATGTCGTCGCGCCCGCGCTCGACCACGGCCTCGACCGCCGACGTGACCGGCAATTCCTCCAGCAGCACCGCCGGCGCCACCAGCGCGCGCACCGCCTTGATGCGGATGTCGTCGATGCGGGTGGTGTCCGGCGTTGCGTCGGCGATGCCGGCTTCGCGGTCATGGGCGGGGTCGTCGATACGGGGCATGAGGGGATGGTCGGTTGAGAGGGTCCGTCGGCGCAGACGCAAGGCCGCTGCGGCCTCGCCACCCGGAATGGTAGGCCGGAAACCCGGTTTGCGATCTGCGGCGGCCTGCAAAGGCCCCCGCGACCCGATGCCTAGGCCTGTTCGCGGTGGGCCGGAATCAAAGTTGTCCGTGGCGTCAACAAACTCACCACGGTCAGCACCAGGACATTGCATCCCAGCGCCACGATGCCCACGTTGAGATCTGCCCACGCGCCATGGAGAAAAGGCATGAGCTTGGCCAGCGAGCTGTGGCTCAAGCTCACCGCGGCAACCGTGGCCACGCCGGCGGCGATCCCGGCGAAGGCCCCCGCGGGGGTGACCGGATTGCGCGGCAGCAGGCTCATCAACAGCGCGGGAAAAAGCTGGGTGACGAAGCTGTACCCCATCAGCAGCAGGGCCACGATGGTTTCCCCGCCATGCAGCGTGAAGCCCACCGCCACCAGCGCCACCAGTGGCACGAGTCCCTTGGCCGTGCGCGCCACCTGGGCATCCTGCGCGTTTCGGCTCGCAAGCCGGTACAGGTTGTGCGACAGCAGCGTGGCGGCATTCATCATGATCAGCGAACCCGGCACCAGGGCGGTGAGTATGCCGATCCCGCCGATGATCCCCACCACGGCCGGAGAGAAGGTGGCCGTGGCGATGTGGAACAGCGCAAGGTCGATGTCCGCCCCCTTCAACTCAGGCACCTTGAGGATGGCCGCAAAACCCACGAAATAGACGAATAGCAGCACGAACTGGTAGAGCGGGAGCACCACCGCGTTCTTGCGCAGCGTGCGTTCGCTGCGCGCCGTATACGACGCCGCGAAGGAGTGCGGCCACATGAAGAAACCCAGCGCCGTGAGCAGCACGGTCGAGATGAACCACGACACGCTCTGCCCATGTTCCGGCAGGGCGAGAAAACCCGGCTTGGCGGCGGCGATGGCGCGAAACATCGGCTCGATGCCGCCGTAGTCGCGCCAGGGGAGATAAAGACCCAGGAAGATGACCACGGCGAGGATGCCAATGTCCTTGACCACCGAGGTCCAGGCCGAGCCGCGCACGCCCGAGACCATGACGTAAATGGTCACCACCAGCGCACCGATCCAGATCGCCACTGCGTTGCCGATCGCGCCGTAGCTCGCCGCATGCACGATGATGCCCAGGCCCTTGAACTGCAGCACGAGGTAGGGGACGAGGGCGACGATGTCCACCAGCGAAACCAGCACGCCGAGCGCCGGACTGGCGTACTTGCGGGCGAAAAAGTCCGGCTGGCTGATCAAACCGTGCTGGCGCGCGTAGCGCCACACCGGCGGCAGGATGAAATACGACAACGTATAGGCGATGCCGCCGTAGGCCAGGATGTAGAAGGCCGGCCCGCCCAGGCCGTAGGCGAAGCCCGACGCCCCAAGAAAGGTGAAGGTGGTGTAGATCTCGCCCGCCAGCAGCAGGAATACGAACACCGCGCCAAAACCGCGCCCCGCCACCGTCCACTGATCGAGCACCATCTCGCGCCTGCCCCGGGCAAGCACACCGAGGACCAGTGCCAGCAAAACCGCCAAAGCCATGAACAGCCATGCGATGTTCATGTGGCAGCCTCGTCATCGGCCGGCTCGCGGTTGGCGGGGTCCAGGAGATACACCAGGGCCATGACGGGCGTGGTGAGCAGGAGCCAAACCGAGATCCACCCCAGGATGAAGGGCATGCCGAGGATGAAGGGATGAACGTCGTTGTGCAGCAGCGGCCCGAGCAAAGAGCCGACTGGTGGGATCCAAGCCAGATACCGAATGGACTTCATCGCTCACCTCCCAGGCGCTTGGCGATGCGTCCAGCGTAAACGCATCCACCAAGGTCGGATGCGTTTCTATATGTGAAACATGAAACCGTTTGCACGACCTTGGCGTGAGGAAACGCGAAGGTCTTATGGGGCGCCAAGCTGCATCGATGGCAACCGTATCTACCGCGTCGAATCCCGTTGCTGCGACCGGTTCACAGTCGGCACGCGGCATGCAGAAAAAAGGGGCGCCCATGCGCCCCTGGCCCCGCACCGGCTCCGGAGCTCACGCCGCCGGCTGGGCCTGCCGCAGGCGGATGTGGAGTTCGCGCAGCTGCTTCTCGTCCACCTCGCTGGGGGCGTTGGTCAGCAGGCACTGGGCGCGCTGGGTCTTGGGGAAGGCGATGACGTCGCGGATGCTCTGGGCGCCGGTCATCATGGTGACGATGCGGTCCAGGCCGAAAGCGATGCCGCCGTGGGGTGGGGCGCCGTATTGCAGCGCGTCGAGCAGGAAGCCGAACTTCGCCCGCGCTTCGTCGGGGCCGATGTTGAGCGCGGAGAAGACCTTGCTCTGCATCTCGGCGCGATGGATGCGCACCGAGCCGCCGCCGATTTCCCAGCCGTTGAGCACCATGTCGTAAGCCTTCGCCAGGCAGCGGCCGGGGTCGGTGGCGAGGTACTCGACGTGCTCGTCCTTCGGCGCGGTGAAGGGATGGTGGCAGGCCACCCAGCGCTGGGCGTCGTCGTCGAACTCGAACATGGGGAAGTCCACCACCCACAGCGGCTTCCAGGCGTCCTCGAACAGGCCGCGGGCGCGGGCGAAGTCGCTGTGGCCGATCTTCACGCGCAATGCGCCCAGGGCGGCGTTGACGACCTTGGCGCGGTCGGCGCCGAAGAACAGCAGGTCGCCGTTTTGCGCGCCGCTGCGCGCGAGGATGGCGGCGATGGCGGCGTCGTGCAGGTTCTTGACGATGGGCGACTGCAGGCCGTCGCGCCCCTTGGCGGCGTCGTTGACCTTGATCCAGGCCAGACCCTTGGCGCCGTAGATCTTGACGAACTCGGTGTAGGCATCGATCTCGCTGCGGCTCATCTCCCCGCCGCCCGGCACGCGCAAGGCGGCGACGCGGCCATCTTCGAGGTCGGCCGCGCCGGCGAACACCTTGAAGTCCACATCCTTCATCACGTCGGTGAGTTCGGTGAACTCGAGCTTGACGCGCAGATCGGGCTTGTCCGAGCCGAAGCGCGCCATGGCCTCCGAATACGGCATCACGGGGAAGGGATCGGCGAGCTGCACGTCCAGCACCTCCTTGAACACGCGACGGATCATGGTCTCGAACAGCGGGCGGATCTCATCCTCGCCGAGGAAGGAGGTCTCGCAGTCGATCTGGGTGAACTCGGGCTGGCGGTCGGCGCGCAGGTCTTCGTCGCGGAAGCACTTGGTGATCTGGTAGTAGCGGTCGAAGCCCGACACCATGAGCATCTGCTTGAACAGCTGGGGCGACTGCGGCAGCGCGAAGAACTGCCCGGCGTTGACGCGGCTGGGCACCAGGTAGTCGCGCGCGCCCTCGGGCGTGCTCTTGGTCAACATGGGGGTTTCGATGTCGATGAAACCCTGCGCGTCCAGATACTTGCGCACCGCCATGCTGACGCGGTAGCGCAGCTTGAGGTTGTGCTGCATCTGCGGGCGGCGCAGGTCGAGCACGCGGTGGGTCAGGCGGGTGGTCTCCGACAGGTTCTCGTCGTCGAGCTGGAACGGCAGCGCGGCGGACGGGTTGAGCACCTGCAGCGCATGACACAGCACCTCCACCTTGCCCGAGGCGAGCTGGGCATTCTCGGTGCCGGCCGGGCGCGCGCGCACCACGCCCTCGATTTGCACGCAGAACTCGTTGCGCAGGCCTTCGGCGGCGGCGAACATCTCGGCACGATCCGGGTCGCATACCACCTGCACGAGGCCTTCGCGGTCGCGCAGATCGATGAAGATCACCCCGCCGTGGTCACGCCGGCGCTGCACCCAGCCGCACAGGCTGATGCGTTGTCCGAGCAAGGATTCGGTGACGGCGCCGAGGGTGTGGCTGCGTAGGCTCATGGTTCGATGGAGATACGGGGAGGACGGAAATCGGGAACTGGAACAAAGGGCTGGAACGTGCGCGCGGGGTGTCGCCCCGGCTTGTCCGGTGCGCTCAATGCTCAGCGGGCGGTTGGGGGTTGGAATGCGAAAGCGGCGCCACCACCCCCATGGAAATGACGTATTTGAGCGCCTCGTCGACGCTCATGCGCAGTTCCACCACATCGGCGCGCGGCATCATCAGGAAAAAACCGGAGGTCGGGTTGGGCGTGGTGGGCACATACACGCTGATGTGCTCGCCGGGGAGATGCCCGGCAACCTCGCCGGCCGGCGTCCCGGTGACGAAGGCGATGGTCCACGATCCGGCGCGCGGATACTGCACCATCACCGCCTGGCGAAAAGCCTGGCCGCTGCTGGAGAACAAGGTATCCGACACCTGCTTGACGCTGCTGTAGATGCTTTTGACGATGGGGATGCGCGCCAGCAGACCGTCCCAGCGCATCAGCCACCACTGCCCGACCATGTTCGCCACCAGCAGGCCGGTGAGAAGGATCGCGGTCAACACCAGCACCACACCCACGCCGGGAATGTGCATCAACTTGTCCAGCCCCGGAGCCAGGGCTGGAATGATGGTGCTGACCGCGCCGACCACGGCGCGGAAAATGCCGTCGAACACGGCCAGCAGCTGCCACAACACCCAGATCGTGATGGTCAGCGGCAGCCACACCAGCATGCCGGCGACGAAGAATTTTTTCAGGCGCATGAAAGAGGCCCGCGACCCCATGCAGGGAAACCGGGCTGTTGCATCAGGTGGCGAGGCCCGCCGTGCTTGAGCGGCGCGGGCGGGGTGGTCATGAAGGCTTGATGCGATTCAATGACAGGCGCAGGCAGCGCCGCAGGCCGGAGCCGCGGCTTGCGCCTTGGTTTCGGTCTTGGCTTCGGCCTTCACCGCCGCGCCGGCAGCCGCGGCGCCGGCGCCGCCCTTGAAGTCGGTGGCGTACCAGCCGGACCCCTTGAGCTGGAACCCCGCGGCGGTGACCTGTTTGTGCAGGGCAGCTTGGCCGCACGAAGGGCAGACGGACAAGGGTGCGTCGGACATCTTTTGCAGCGCGTCCATGCTGTGTCCGCAGGACTCGCACTTGTAGGCGTAAATAGGCATGGCTGACTCCGGATGGAGGGGCTTCGATTTGGGCAAGATGGGGGCTGCGGGCCGGCATTCAAGGCTTGGTTCCAACGAACCGGAATCGGACCGCAGCAATATTTGTGCCGATTATAAAAGCCCCGCCCCGGCGGCGTCGGCGGCGGGGCCGTTGTTCGTCGGCCGCGCGCCGCACGGGCGGGCGCGCGGCGGCGAGCTTCCCGGGCTCAGGACCCCGGAATCGTCACCCGGTGCACCCCGCTTTGCCGGGGGAAACCGGCAAGCGCGGCATCGGCCAGCTTCTGCGCCACAGGGGCAAGCTGCTGCGCGTAGGAACCCGTCACGGCGCTGGTGCGGTAGACCAGCGCGCCTGTCGCGGTATCGCGGATTTCGAGATCGAACACCCGCTCATACCAGGGCGGCGGCCAGGAAAAGCCGGTCCACCACCATGGATAGCCGTTGTAGATCCACGCGCCGTTGGGCAGCAGGACGGGCGGCCCGGGCGGCGGCCAGGCGCTGGGAAAGCTGGCCTCGAAGTCCATATAGCTGCGGAAGCTGTAGCGCGCGGTGTAGGGCGCCGGCTGGCCGAGCAGCGGCACCATGCCGGCGCGGGTCATGGCCTCCAGGACGGCCGCCTGGAACACGGCGGCGTGGGGACTGTCGGCGTTGCTCGGCGCCGCCTGCACCTGCACCCGGGCGCCCACCAGGGCCTGCGGCGCGGGTTTGGGCGTGGCCACGTCCACCCGCACCGCGCTCAGCGCGGCGCAACCGGACAGGAGCAGCGCGGCCGCCGCGCCGGCCAGTCCGGCGAAGCGGCGCCACGGCCGGGACGGCACAGCGCCCGGCGAACCGGCGGCCGGTTCGCCGTGGCCGGCGGGGTCTGCTTGGAGGTTCGGTTTCATGGGGGACCTCGTTGGGTTTGGCGCAGCAACCCTGTTGCGTTCGGGCGTTGCCGCGCGCCAGGTTCAATCGTCCGCCGCAGCGTCCTTGAACCATTGGACGACAGCCGCGCCCTCTCGTTCCACTCCGGGGTGATGCGCGGGCGGCACGCAGGGCTCGTCGTCGAAGGCGATGTCGCCGCCGGGCTCGGGCTCTCCCCTGGCCCGCAGCGTGGTGAAAGGATAGGCCGTGCGGTCCATCAGGTGCGAAGGCACGACCTTGGTCAGCGCCGTGAACATGGTTTCCAGTCGGCCGGGGTGGCGCTTGTCCCATTCCCTGAGCATGGCCGCGACCTGCTTGCGCTGCAGGTTCTCCTGGCTGCCGCACAGGGTGCAGGGGATGATGGGAAAGGCGCGGATGTCGGCCCAGCGCTGCAAATCGGCTTCTTCCACATAAGCCAGCGGACGGATGACGATGTGGCGGCCATCGTCGCTGACCAGTTTGGGCGGCATGCCCTTGAGCTGGCCGCCATGGAACATATTGAGGAAAAAGGTCTGCAGGATGTCGTCGCGGTGGTGGCCAAGCGCGATCTTGGTCGCGCCGAGTTCGCCCGCCAGACGGTAGAGAATGCCCCGGCGCAGGCGCGAGCACAGGCTGCACATCGTCTTGCCTTCCGGGATCACGCGCTTGACGATGGAATAGGTGTCCTGCTCCTCGATGTGGAAACGCACGCCGCGGCTTTGCAGGTAGTCCGGCAGCACATGGGCGGGAAAGCCTGGCTGCTTCTGGTCGAGGTTGACGGCGACGAGGTCGAAATCCACCGGCGCGCGCTCGCGCAGGCTCAGCAGGATGTCGAGCATGACGTGGCTGTCCTTGCCGCCGGACATGCACACCATCACCGTGTCGCCGGGCTCGATCATGTTGAAATCGGCGATGGCCTGGCCCATGAGGCGGTGCAGGCGCTTGGACAGCTTGTTGGCCTCGCGCGCGGCGCGCATCGCGTCGGCGTGGCGGGGCGCCGGCGGCGCTGCCTCGGGCACCGCCGGACGCGCGATTTCGACAGGCGCGTTCATCGCGCTTCCTCCTTGATGCGGAACACCTCCACGCCGACGGACTCGCAATCGGGATAGACATCCGGCTTTTCGGTGGACACGCGCACGGCGCGCACCGACGGGTGCTCCAGCATGAGCGCGGCGACGTCGTCGCACAGCGTCTCCTGCAGGTGGATGTGGCCGCGCGACAGGCGCTGGGCGATGGTGCGGCGGATGAAGTCGTAGTCCACCACTTCGTCGAGCTTGTCCCGCGTCGGCGTGGAGTACGCATAAGGCACGTAGAGGTCCACGTTGATGACCACGCGCTGCTCGCCGCGCTTCTCGAAATCGTGCACGCCGATGTTGATCCACACCGCGTACTTCTTCAGGAATAGGCGGCGGCAATCCGCGAGGGCCGGGTGGTTGAGGGCACTGATCATGGGGAATGTGCGAATCGGGTGGGAGGGTTGATGGGGAAGGCAAGCGCGTCTCAGCCCGCCCGCGATTCGGCCAGATACAGCACGTCGCGCGGCTGCGCCGCGAGATGCTGGCCGCCGTCGACCAGCAGCGTGGTGCCAGTGACGGCGGAAGCCGTCAGCGCGTAGCGCACCGCCTGCGCCACGTCCTCCGGGGTGGAGGAACGGCCCAGCGGCGTGAGGGCGTGGGCCCTGGCGAACCCGGCCTCGTCCATCGGCCCCGAGGGCAGGGTCACGCCCGGCGCCACGCCCACCACGCGCAGGGTCGGCGCCAGCGCCTGCGCCAGCAGGATGGTGGCCTCGCGCAACGCGGCCTTGCTCAGCGTGTAGGAGAAATAGTCGGGGTTGGGGTTCCACAGCTTCTGGTCGAGCAGGTTGACCACGCAGCCGCGCGCCGCGCGTTGCAGCAGGTGGGCGTGCAGCGCCTGCGCCAGCAGCACGGGAGCGACGGTGTTGACCCGCGCATGGCGCTCGGCGGCAGCCTGGGTGAAGCTCGTGGCCTGGTCGTATTCGAAGATCGACGCGTTGTTGACCACCGCATCGACACGACCGAAGGCCGCGGCCGCTTCGGGCAGCAGCGCGCGCACGGCCGCTTCGTCCGCCAGGTCGGCGCGGAACGGCAAGGCGCGCGCGCCCCTCCGGGACAGTTCGGCGCAGGTCTGCCGCGCCTCCTCGGCCGACTCGCGGTAGTGCACGGCCAGGTCCCATCCGGCTGCGGCAAGCTCCAGCGCGATGGCCCGGCCCACGCGGCGCGCGGCACCCGTGACCAGGGCCACGGGCCGGCCGGTGTCGTGCGTGGGCTGAACTGGAGCGGCGGCGGTGGGCATGAAACCTAGAATCGCGGCGATGAACAGGTTGCAGAGTCTACCGTCGGCAAGCGCGGAGCAAGGGGCCGCGAGCCAGGCCTTGCTGGCGCAGGTCGAACACGCCATCGCCCGGGCCGGCGGCTGGCTGCCGTTCGACCACTATATGGAACTGGCGCTGTATGCGCCCGGTCTGGGCTATTACGCCGCCGCGCCCGGCGTGCTCGGCGCCTGGGGGGGCAGCAGCGATTTCGTCACCGCGCCCGAACTCGGCCCGCTGTTCGCCCGCGCCCTGGCGCGCCAGGTGCTGCAACTGGCGCAGGCCGAGGCACTGGACATGCTGGTCGAGTTCGGCGCCGGCAGCGGCCGCCTGGCCTGCGACCTGCTCCTGGCGCTGGAGGCGAGTGGCTGGCTGCCGCGGCAGTACGCCATCGTCGAGGTGTCCGCCGCGATGCGCGCGCGCCAGCAGGAGGCCGCAGCCGCGCTGCCCGGCCCTCTGCGCCGCCGCATCGTTTGGTGGGACGCCCTGCCCGCGCGCTTCGACGCCGTGGTGCTCGGCAACGAGGTGCTGGACGCCATGCCGGTCAAGCTGCTGCACCGCACGGCGCAAGGCTGGCGGGAGCGCGGCGTGGTGTGCGGCGGCGAGGCTGAACAACCGCTTGCCTTCGCCGACCGCCCGACGTCCCTGGTTCCTCCGCCACCAGCCGCGCAGGCCCTGCCAGACGGCGCCGTCACCGAAATCCACCCCGCCGCCGAAGCTTTCATCGCTACCCTCGGGCGGCACCTGGGCCGCGGGGCCTTGCTGTTCATCGACTACGGCTTTCCGGCGCACGAGTACTACCACCCGCAGCGCATCACCGGCACGCTGCGCTGCCATCGCAGCCACCGCGCGCACGACGCGCCGCTGTGGGAGCCGGGTCTGTCCGACATCACCGCGCACGTCAATTTCAGCGGCATCGCGCGGGCGGGTATCGAAGCCGGACTCGACCTCCTCGGCTACACCAGCCAGGCACGCTTCCTGTTGAACTGCGGCATGCTCGACGTGCTGGGCGCGGCTGTCGCCGCCGCGCAGGACGGCGTGGCCGGCGCGCCGACAAACCGCCGCAGCCTGACCCTCACCGCAGCCGTCCAGCGCCTGCTGGCCGAAAGCGAGATGGGCGAGTTGTTCAAAGTCGTCGCCCTGGGCCGGGGTTGCGCCACGCCCCTGCTCGGCTTTTCCACCGGCGACCGCAGCGCCGCGCTGGACCTGCAGACCCCGCCATGCTGATGTGGCTGCTGGTCTTCGTCCTAGCGTCCATCGTCTTCTCGGCGCTGCTGCCTCATCTGGAGCGCTTCGGCTTCGGTCGCCTGCCGCTGGACCTGCGCTTCAGGCTGTTCGGACGCGTCTGGCTGTTCCCGCTCGGCTCCAGCCTGCTGCTGTCGGTCATCGCCTGGGTCGTCGCGCGGCTGCTGCGCTAGGGCCAACCACGCGCCCGGCATGGGAAAACATGCGTCCTAGCATGCCACGGGGACACCGAACAAGCGGGAGGGTGGCGATGACACATCTCGGCATCAAACGCGTCTACGCGCAAGCCGAACCTGCCGACGGCCTGCGCGTGCTGGTCGATCGGCTGTGGCCGCGCGGATTGAGCAAGGACGAAGCGGCGGTGGACCGCTGGGTGCGCGAGATCGCGCCCAGCACGGCGCTGCGCCAGTGGTTCGACCACGACCCCGGTAAATGGGACGAGTTCCAGCGCCGCTACCGCGCCGAACTCGATGCGCGCCCGGACGACGTGGCCCTGCTGCGCCGCGTGCTGGACGGACACGCCCGGGCGACCCTGCTCTACGCGGCGAAAGACGAGGCGCACAACCACGCGCTGACGCTGGCCGCCTATCTGCGCGGGCACTGAGCGCTGCGCCGCGGCTACCCCTGCAAGTCAGACAACGCAGGCGCCGCGTCTGCGCCCGGCAACGGCAGCCGGGCATCGCCGGGCTTGGCGCGCCACAGCTTCCAGGCCACGGCTGCGATCATCGCCTGCATCACCAGCACCAGCCCCACGCAGCCGGGCCAGCCCGCATGCGCCCACACCACGCTGGGGCCGAACGCGCCGATGCTGCCGCCGACGTAGTAGCACATGACGTACAGCCCCACCGCCGAGGAACGGTCCTGGCGCGCGAAGCCCGGCACCTGCGAGGTGGCCATGGACTGGGCGATGAACACGCCGGCGGAACTCAAGGTCAATCCAAGCACGATGTCCGGCAACGCGGGCAGCAATGTGAGCAGCATGCCCAGGCTGGACACCGCCATGGCCCAGGCGAACACCTTGCGCTGGCCGAAGCGCCAGGCCAGCCGGCCGGCCAGCGGCGTGGCCACCATGCCCACCAGATACACCGTGAACAGCAGACTGATCTGGCGCAGGTCCAGGCTGTAGGGGGCGGCGGCGAGGTGGAAGCTGACGTAGGTGAAGGTGCAGACCTGCGAGAACAGGATGCCGAAGCCGATGGCGTAGGTCCCCAGCAGCTTGGGGTTGCGCAAGTGCCGCGGCAGGCCGGCGAGCGAAGCGCGCAGGCTGGCGCTGGGACGGAAGCGGCGCGAAGGCGGCAGACTCATGGCGATGAACAGCAGGAACAGCAGCGTGACCGCCCCCAGGACGACGAAGGCCGCGTGCCAGCCCCAATGGGCGGTGACCATGCCGGCGATGAAGCGCCCGCCGAAACCGCCCGCGACCGAGCCCGAGATGTACAAGGCGGTCACCGCCGGCATCTGCGCCGGTTCCCACTCCTCGCCGATATAGGCCACGGTGGCGGTGAACACGCCGGGAATGAACAGGCCTTCGAGCAGGCGCCAGGCCAGCAGGGTGTACAGGCTGTCGGCGGTGGCGGCCAGCAATGTGCTCAGGCCCAGACCGGCCAGCGAGACCAGCAACACCGGCTTGCGTCCGAAGCGGTCCGACAGGCTGCCTGAGAACGGCGCCGCCAGAGCCACCGCCAGCGTGGTGAAGGTGATGGTCAGGCTGAGTTCGGCCACGCTGGCGTGGAACACGCCCTGCAACGAGGGCAGCAGGCCCTGCGTGACGTACATGGTGAAGAACGCGCACATTCCTGCAGCGATCACCGCCAGACGGCCGCGCCAGCCAGGGGCGACGAACGCGGCGCAAGCCGGGGAAGCGATGCGACGGGATTCTGCGGAAAGGGCCATGGGCGTAGCCTAGCCACGCGCAATCGATATGTAAAATCTATTTTTTATTCATTTTGATATGTTCAACATATGGAATTGCGCCATCTTCGAGCCTTCATCGCGGTTGCCGAAGAACGCAATTTCTCGCGCGCCGCAGCACGCCTGCACATCTCGCAGCCCCCGCTGTCGCAGCAGATCCAGGCGCTCGAAGCCGAACTCGGGGTACGTGTGTTCGAGCGCGGGCGCAACGGCGCCAGCCTCACCGCGGCAGGCGCCAGCCTGTTGCCGCAGGCGCGTGCCGTGCTGGAGCAATTGCAGCGCGCCGTGGAACAGGCGCAACGCGCCGGGCGGGGGGAAACCGGGAGCCTCGCCGTGGGGTTCGCCGGGTCCATGCCGTTCTCGGCCGTGATGCCGCAACTGCTGCACGACTTCCGAGTCGCCTGGCCCGAGGTGGAGCTGCAACTGCGCGAGCAACCCTCGCGCGCCCAGATCGACGATCTCGTCACGCGCAAGCTCGACGTCGGCTTCGTGCGGCCGACGCGTCACGCCCAGCTCGCCGAACTGCAAACCCGCGTGTTGCTGCGCGAGCCGCTGGTGGCGGCGCTGCATGCGCAGCACCCGCTGGCAGACCGCCCCAGCATCCGCCTGCGCGAGCTGCGCCATGAACCTTTCATGCTCTACAGCGCCACGCTGGGTTCGGGCCTGCGCGAACACACGCTGGCGCTGTGCCTGAAAGCCGGCTTCAACCCGCGCATCGCGCAGGAGGTGCACGAGATGCCCACGCTCATCAGCCTGGTGTCGGCCGGCATCGGCGTGGGGCTGGTCGCGGCCTCGATGCGACGCGCGCAAATGCCTTACGTGCGCTACCTCGACCTGCTCGACGCCGGCGCGCACAGCGACATCGTGCTGGCCTGGAAACGCGACAACGCCTCGCCGGCGCTGCGCAACTTCCTGGCACTGGCCGCGCCCGAGCACGCCGCTGCGCCGCCCGGGTGACCCTGCGCGGTCAGACCGGGATGGCTTGCGCGATGGCCCGCTCGCGTGCGACGGCGACGGCCTGCGCAATCGCCACGGGCTTGCCGCCGGCGGCCACAACACCCTGCGCAATGGCGCCGGCGTCCACCGCCGACGCGGCGTCCAGCGCGGCGAGCAGACGCTCGCGCTGCGGGTAGGGTTGGCGCGGAAAATCGCCGCCGCGACCGCGGTGGTCGGCTTCGCAGGCCAGCAACACCGAGGCGAAGCGTCGCGGACGGCGCAGCGCATCGCAGCGTTGCAACAAACGCAGCAGCGCCGCCGCGCCGAACCCCAGGCTCTTGTGGATGTTGCCGTGCTCGGCGGCGACGGTTTCGGCCAGCTCGGCGCATTCGCCCGGCACGCGCAGGCGCTGCGCCACGCCGCGCGCCAGCGCCACGCTGCGCGCCTCGTGGCCGATGTGGCGAGGCAGGATTTCAGCCGGAGTGGCGGCCTTGCCCAGATCGTGCATCAGGCAGGCCCAGCGCACCGGCAGGTCGGCGTCGAGCGCGGCGGCGGCCTGCATCACCAGCATCTGGTGCTCGCCGCAGTCCACTTCCGGGTGATAGTCGGCGCGCTGCGGAACGCCCCACAGCGCATCCACCTCGGGCAGGATGCGCGCTAGCGCGCCGCAATCGCGCAACACCTCGAACAGGCGGCGTGGAGAGGGCTCCATCATGCCGCGCGCCAGTTCCTGCCAAACCCGTTCAGGCACCAGGGCGTCGGCCTCGCCGGCGCGCACCATGGCGCGCATCAGCTCGCGGGTTTCAGGCGCCACCGTGAAATCGCCGAAACGTGCGGCGAAGCGCGCCAGGCGCAGGATGCGCACCGGATCCTCGGCGAAGGCCGGCGAAACGTGGCGCAGCACCTTGTCGCGCAGATCGGCGCGGCCGCCATGGGGATCGACGATGCCGCCCCGCGCGTCCTGCGCCATGGCATTGATGGTGAGATCGCGGCGCAGCAGGTCGTCCTCCAGGCTCACCCCCGGAGCGGCCTGCACGACAAAGCCGCGATAGCCGGGACCCGTCTTGCGCTCGGTGCGCGCCAGGGCGTATTCCTCATGCGTGCGGGGATGCAGGAACACCGGAAAATCGCGCCCCACGGGCTGGAAACCGGCGTCCAGCATCTGCTGCGGCGTGGCGCCCACCACGACCCAGTCGCGGTCGTGCACGGGCAGGCCGAGCAGGGCATCGCGCACGGCTCCGCCCACGACATAAGCGGCGCCGGGCACGGGAATGCCGGCGTCTGCGGCGGGAGTCTCGGCTTGCATCGAACACATGCCGTGAGCATAGGCCAACGCAGCCCGCCCACCCCTTTCTCAGGGGTGTCTACCCGCTTGTGGGAAGGCATGGCTCGGCTATAGTGACTTCATGCCCGACGAAGCCCCCTTCCACCCCCCTGCGAAGCAGCTGCCAGCGGCCTCTCAAGGCATTGCGCATCCCGCCGATTCGACCGAGCACGACAACAGGCCCGAATGGCTGGACTCGATGCCCGGTCTGTTCTCCCACTTCGACGTCGATTGCCGCCTGCTCCACTGCAATGCGGCCTATGCCGACTGGATGGGGCAAGGCGCCGCCAACCTCGTCGGCAAAGCGCTGGACGCACTGGTGCGCCCGGAAGACATGCCCGTGGTGATGCCCCATGTCCGCAAGGTGCTGGCCGGCACGCCCGTGACCTATGCCCGCGAGCAAACCCAAGGGCGCGTCACGCGCTGGTTGGAAACGCGCTTGCAGCCAGCCTGGAGCCCGCGGCAAGCCGGGCTGGCGCCACAGGTGGTCGGCTTCTATTGCCTCGAACTCGACCGCTCGGCGGACAAGCTGCGG
The DNA here is from genome assembly GCF_900088825.1 of Thiomonas delicata. Lineage (GTDB taxonomy): Bacteria > Pseudomonadota > Gammaproteobacteria > Burkholderiales > Burkholderiaceae_C > Thiomonas_A > Thiomonas_A delicata. The sequence goes on from NZ_LT592171.1 coordinate 60,996, forward strand.
CTGGACCGTACCGCCCTGCTCCGGCACGCCTCGGGCGCAACCTTCTGGACCCTGGACCTGCAGCAGGGTCTGCTGCACAGCGAACAGAACTGGGCCGATCCCGCCTTGCGCGAGCAAGCGGCAACCTTCACCATGCCCGAACTGCTGGCCCTGCTGCCCGAGGCCGACAGGCCCGCAGTGCTGCAGGGACTGCAGCAAGTCATGCAGGCAGGGCAGGTCAGCCCCAGCGTCGAGGCGCGCATCCGCCGCAAGGACGGCAGCCTCATCTGGACGCGCAACCAGGGTCTGGTCAGCCGCTGGACGCCGGATGGCCAGCCCCTCGAACTCATGGGCATCAGCGTCGACATCACGGCCACGAAACAGGCGCTGGACGACCTGCAGCGCAGCGAGCAGCGCTTTCGCACCTTCGCCGAACTGTCGTCCGACTGGTTCTGGGAACTCGACGCCCAGGGCCGTTTCACCAGCATGAGCGCCAGCAGCCTGCGCAACCGCAATGTGCAGCAGGTGCGCGAAGCGGTGCTCGGCCGCGCATGGCAAGACATCAACCCCGCCATGGCGGCGCTGCCGCAGTGGGTGGCGCTGCATACGCTGATGCAGCGCCAGCTCCCTTTCCACGACCTGGTGCTGCCCTATCGCGGCGATGACATGCAAACGCGCTGGTGGAGCCTGAGCGGAACCCCGATATGGAACACGCAAAACCAGCTGACGGGCTGGCGCGGCGTGGCGCGCGACATCACCGAACAGCGCCAGGCCGAAGACAAGCTCTATGTCACCGCCTACACCGACACGCTCACCGGCCTGTCGAATCGCGCCGGCTTCGAGCGGCTGCTGCAGTCGACGCTCGATCACTCGCAAGACGCCGGCGGGGCGCTGCTGTTCATCGACCTCGATCAATTCAAGCAGATCAACGACAGCCTGGGCCACAGCGTGGGCGACCGGCTGCTGGCCGAGGCGGCGCATCGCATTCAAGACACGCTGCGCGCCGGAGACCTCACCGGCCGTTTCGGCGGCGACGAGTTCCTGGTGTATTCGCGCCGCAGCGACACCCCCGCGCCGGACGAGGCGCTCGTCCTGGCCGAGCGCCTGCGCGCCGACCTCGCCCGGCCCTACACGGTGGAAGGCCGGATGCTGCACACCACGGTGAGCGTGGGCGTGGCGCAGTTCCCGCGCGACGGAAGCGGCATCGCCGAGCTGCTCAGCCACGCCGATGCCGCGCTGCACGAAGCCAAGACCCTCGGCCGCAACCGGGCACAGGTGTTCACGCCCGAACTGCTGGCCCGCGTGCGCCGGCGCGCTCAACTCGAAGCCGAACTGCACGCCGCGCTCGAGGCCGACGCATTCGCCATTGCGCTACAGCCCATCGCCCGGCTTCAACTGCGGGCGGCGGATGCCGACACGGCCATCACCGCGCAGCAGCGCTATGCCATCGTCGGTTTCGAGGCGCTGGCGCGATGGACGCGGCCCGACGGCGAGGAGGTCAGCCCGCTGGAGTTCGTGCCCATCATCCTGGATCTTGGCCTCATCTTCGACTTCGGCCTGCAGATCCTGCGCAAGAGCCTGCGGGCCTTGCGTGATCTGCGCGAAACCTGCGGCTACACGGGGCACTTGTCGGTGAACCTCTCGCCGGCCCAACTCAAGGGCGGCTGCGTCACGTGCCTGCGCGACGAATTGAGCGCCGCCGGGATCGAGCCCGGCCTGCTCACCGTCGAGCTGACCGAGAACCTGCAGATCATGGTGAGCGAAGACTGCCTGCTCACGCTCAACGGCATCCGCGATCTGGGCGTGAAGATCTCGCTCGACGATTTCGGCGTCGGATTTTCCAACCTGGAATACCTCACCAGCTTGCCGGCGACCCAGATCAAGATCGACCGCGCCTTCACCCACGGCGTGGCCACGGACCGCTACAAGGCTGCCGTGGTCACCGCCACGCTGGCGATGGCCGCCAGCCTGGGGCTGGAGACGGTTGCCGAAGGCGTGGAGAATCTCCGCGACCTGCAGTGGATCGAGCAGGCCGGCTGCACCCAGGTTCAGGGCTGGGCCTTGTGGCGAGCGATGGATGTCGACGCCGCCTGCGCCTTGCTGCGGCACACGCTGCGACGCTGAGCCGGGCGCCCGTCCCGGCTCAGGCCGGAGCCGCCATCGCCACGCCGGGTGTGCGCTGGGCGTTGGCGTCATCGGCGTCGCGCAGCGCGCGGCGCAGAATCTTCCCCACGGGCGTCTTCGGCAGCTCGTCGCGGAAAACGATGTGCCTGGGGCGCTTGTAGCCGGTCAGGCGTTCAGCCATGAAGGCCTTGAGTTCGTCCTCGCTCAGGTTCGGATCCTTGCGCACGACGAACAGCTTCACCGCCTCGCCCGAATTGGCATCGGGCGTGCCCACCGCGGCGGCCTCCAGCACTCCGGGATGCATCACCGCCACGTCCTCCACCTCGTTGGGATAGACGTTGAAGCCCGAGACCAGGATCATGTCCTTCTTGCGGTCGACGATCTTCACATACCCCTGCGCATCCATGATGCCGATGTCGCCGGTCTTGAAAAAACCGTCGGCGGTGAACGCCTTGGCGGTCTCGTCATCGCGCTTCCAGTAGCCGCGCATGACCTGCGGCCCGCGCACGGCGAGCTCGCCAGGCTGGCCGCTGGGCACCGGCTTGCCGTCGTCGTCCACGATGACGATTTCGGTCGAGGGCAGCGGCAGCCCGATGGTGCCGGAGAAATGGTCGGTGTCGGTCGGATTGCAAGCCACCGAGGGCGAGGTTTCCGAAAGCCCATAGCCCTCGCAGATCGGGCAACCGGTGCGTTCCAGCCACTTGCGCGCCACCGCCTCCTGCACCGCCATGCCGCCGCCCAGCGAAATGAGCAGATGCTTCCAGTTCACCGTGTCGAAGTTGGGATGATTCATCAGGGCGTTGAACAGCGTGTTCACCGCCGGCAAGGAATGGATCTCGTAGCGCGCCAGCTCCTTAAGCGTGGCGGGAAGGTCGCGCGGATTCGGGATGAGGATCATCATGCCGCCCTGCGCCGCCGACAGCAGCATGACCACGGTGAAGGCGAAGATGTGATACAGCGGCAAGGCGCAGACCGTGTTGATCGCCGCGAGATCCTTGCGCTTGTCCAGGCCGGGCCGGTTCCATGCGGCGGACTGCAGCACGTTGGCGATGAGATTGCGGTGGGTGAGCGTGGCGCCCTTGGACACGCCCGTCGTGCCGCCCGTGTACTGCAGCACGGCGACGTCCTCGGCGCGGATGTCGGTGGGCGCGAAGTGCAGACGGGCACCGGCCTTCAAGGCGTGGCCGAAGCGCACATGGCCGGGAAGGGCGTAGCGCGGCACCAGCTTCTTCTTGTGTCGCACCACGTAGTTGACGATGGGGCCGAGCGGAAAGCCAAGCATCTCGCCCATGCTGGCCACCACCACCAGGCGTAGATGGGTGTCGCCGATCACCTGTTCGAGCGTGTGGGCGAAGTTCTCCAGGATGATCATCGCCACCGCGCCGCTGTCGCGCAGCTGGTGCTCCAGCTCGCGCGGCGTGTAGAGCGGGTTGACGTTGACCACGACCAGACCGGCGCGCAGGATGGCCGCCACCGCCACCGGGTATTGCGGCACGTTGGGCATCATCACCGCCACCCTGTCGCCGGACTTGAGCCCCTGGGTCTGCAGCCAGGCGGCGAAGGCGGTGGACTCGGCCTCCCAGCGCGCATAGGTCGTGCGCCGGCCCATGAAGGCGTAGGCGGGCTTGTCGGCATGCTCGGCGAAGCTGCGCTCCAGCAGATGGGCGAGCGAGCGGTAGGCGCCAGGGTCGATATCGGCGGGCACACCCTTGGGGTAGTACGCGAGCCAGGGGCGATCCATCATGCTGTCTCCTATCGTCTTTGGGTGTCGCTTCGAGTTCCGGCGGGGTCGATCCGCGCCGAAAAAGAACGATCGTTCGTTTCCAGGTCCGCCCCAAGGATAGCGCCCGCTCGGCCTTTTGACCAGACTGACTGGCGGCCTGCCTGGCGGAAGCGGGCCGATGAACTGCCGCGGGCTCTCAGGTATCGGAGATGGTGATGGTCGGGAACTTGGTCGAATAGTCCTTCGCCCGTTCCGCCACCTTCACCGCCACCTTGCGCGCGATGGTCTTGTATTCCAGCGCCGCCGCGCCTTCGGGGTCGGCCACCACGCTGGGGCGTCCGCTGTCGGCCTGCTCGCGGATGCGCAGGTCCAGCGGCAGGCTGCCGAGCAGCTCCACGCCGTAATCGCCCGCCATTTTCGCGCCGCCGCCCTCGCCGAAAATGTGCGAGCTGTGGCCGCAGTTGGGGCAGACGTACACGGCCATGTTCTCCACGATGCCGAGCACCGGAACCTGGACCTTCTCGAACATCTTCAAGCCCTTGCGCGCGTCCAGCAGGGCGATGTCCTGCGGCGTGGTGACGATGACCGCGCCGGTCAGCGGCACGCGCTGGCTCAGGGTGAGCTGGATGTCGCCGGTGCCGGGCGGCATGTCGACGATGAGGTAGTCCAGGTCCTGCCAATGGGTCTGGCGCAACAACTGCTCCAGCGCCTGGGTGGCCATCGGGCCGCGCCAGATCATCGGGCTGTCGGCATCCATCAGCAGGCCGATGGACATCACCTGCAGACCGTAGTTCTCCATCGGTTCCATGGTCTGGCCGTCGGTGCTCTCGGGCCGGCCCGACAGACCCATCATCATCTGCTGCGAGGGACCGTAGATGTCGGCGTCCAGCAAACCCACCCGCGCGCCCTCGGCGGCGAGCGCCAGCGCCAGGTTGGCCGCCGTGGTGCTCTTGCCCACCCCGCCCTTGCCCGAGGCCACGGCGATGATGTTCTTCACCCCCGGCAGCAGCTTGACGCCGCGCTGCACACCGTGCGCCTCGACCTTGGTGGACATCTGCACCGAGACGTTGGCCACGCCGGGCACCGCGCGCAGCGCGGCGATCACGTTGCGGCGCAGTTCGGCGTGCTGGCTTTGCGCCGGATAGCCGAGCTGCACGTCCAGCGAGACGTCGCCGCCTTCGACGCGCAGGTTCTTGACGGCCCTGGCCGCCACCAGGCTCTGCCCGGTGTTGGGATCGATGACGTTGGCGAGCGCTTCCTGGATCTGGCTTTCTGTGGGCATGATGCGAATCGCGGGGTGAGAAAAGTCGCGTGGGTGGAAAAGACAACCCACGCAGTCTAGTTCGCCCCCGGCACACCTTGCCGGGCCACTGCCTACAATTCCCGCTTTGGCCCGCAGTTCCGGTGCGCCGGGACGGCGCGCCCGGCAGCCGCCGACAACACACCGCGCATCGCGCTCCGGTTACACCCAAGGCCCCAACGCCACCCAAGTCGCATGAATCCAAGCTCCAAGCGCCGCCTGTTCGTCACCACCGCCCTGCCCTACGCCAACGGGCCGTTCCACATCGGCCACATCATGGAATACATCCAGGCCGACACCTGGGTGCGCTTTCAGCGCATGGGCGGCAACGAGGTGCACTTCGTCGGCGCCGACGACGCCCATGGCGCGCCCATCATGATCGCCGCCGAAAAGGCGGGCAAGACGCCGCAGCAGTTCGTCGCCGACATCGCGGCCGGACGCCAGCAATATCTCGACGGCTTCCACATCCGCTTCGACAACTGGCACAACACCGATGGCGCCGAGAACCACCAGCTGGCGCAGGACGTCTACCGCGCGCTGCGCAAGAGCGGGCTGATCGCGATGCGCGACATCGAGCAGTTCTACGACCCGGTCAAGGGCATGTTCCTGCCCGACCGCTACATCAAGGGCCAATGCCCCAAGTGCGGCGCGGCCGACCAGTATGGCGACGCCTGCGAGGTCTGCGGCGCGGTGTACGCGCCCACCGAACTCAAGAACCCGTATTCCACGTTGTCGGGCGCCACGCCCGAGCTGCGCAAGAGCGAGCATTACTTCTTCCAGCTCTCGTCCGACCGCTGCGCCGCGTTTTTGCGCGAGTGGACGCAAGCCAGCAATGCCCACGGCCAGCCGCATCTGCAAACCGAGGTGCTGAACAAGGTGCGCGAGTGGTTCGCGGTCGACGAGAACGGCCACGGCGGCCTGGCCGACTGGGACATTTCGCGCGACGCGCCCTATTTCGGCATCGAGATTCCGGATGCGCCGGGCAAGTATTTCTACGTTTGGCTGGATGCCCCGGTGGGCTACCTCGCCAGCCTGAAGAACCACTTCGACAAGGGCCAGGCCGCCGCCCACTGGCACGCGGCTTCGCGCACGACGCAGGATTTCGACACCTTCATGGCCGATCCGCAAGTCGAGCAGGTGCACTTCATCGGCAAGGACATCGTCTACTTCCACACCCTGTTCTGGCCGGCCATGCTCAAGTTCTCGGGCCGCAAGACGCCGAGCCAGATCAACGTGCATGGCTTCGTCACCGTGGGCGGCGAGAAGATGAGCAAGAGCCGCGGCACCGGCATCTCGCCGCTGAAGTATCTGGACCTCGGCCTCAACCCCGAGTGGCTGCGCTACTACCTCGCCGCCAAGCTGGGCAGCAAAGTGGAGGACGTGGACTTCACGCCGGAAGACTTCGTCGCCCGCGTCAACAGCGACCTCATCGGCAAATACGTCAACATCGCCAGCCGCGCCGCCAAATTCATCAACCAGCAGTTCGACGGCCGGCTGGGTTACTTCGGCGCCACGCAGGAGATGACCGATGCCGCGCAAGCACTAGCCGACGACGTCGCCGCCGCCTTCGAGGCGCGCGAGTACGCCCGCGCCATGCGCGAGATCATGGCCGCGGCCGACCGCATCAACACCGCATTCGACGCCGCCCAGCCCTGGCTGCTGGCCAAGGACGACGCGCGCCGCGCCGAGCTGCAGGACACCTGCTCGCGCGCCCTGGCCGGGTTCTGGACCCTGTCCGTGCTGCTCGCCCCGGTTCTGCCGGAACTCAGCGCCCGCGTGGCGCGCGAGCTGTTCGGCCTGGAGCGCGACTTCGTCTGGGCCGACGCCGCTGTGCTGCCGCAGCGCGTCGCCCCCTACCAGCACCTGATGCAGCGCATCGACCCCAAGCAGCTCGACAGGCTGTTCGAACCCGACGTCCCCTCCGCGCCGCCGCAGAACGGCAACGCCCGCATCCTGCCCGAGGCGAAACCGGCCGCGGCCAAGGCCACCGCGCCGGGCGACACCATCACCATCGACGACTTCGCCAAAGTCGACCTGCGCATCGCCCGCATCGTCCACGCCGAAGCCGTGGAAGGTTCGACCAAGCTGCTGCGCCTGACCCTCGACGTGGGCGAGACCGACGCCGACGGCAAACCCCGCACGCGCAACGTGTTCTCGGGCATCCAGAGCGCCTACAAGCCCGAGGACCTGATCGGCAGGCTCACCGTGATGGTGGCCAACCTGGCGCCGCGCAAGATGAAGTTCGGCCTCAGCGAAGGCATGGTGCTGGCCGCCAGTGGCGCCGACGAAAAAGCCCAGCCCGGCCTGTACCTGCTCGACCCCCACCCCGGCGCCCAGCCCGGCATGCGCGTGCGCTGAGACGAACAGCAGCCAGGAGAAGCGCCATGAGCACGCCCGCCCCCAACGACGTCCTGCGCACCCTGCCCGACACGGCATGGGACGACACCGGGCCCACGCGCCACGTCGAGCATCTGGTCGAGGGCGGGCATGTGCTGCACTTCCCGCAGCTCGCCTTCGCCCTGCTGCCCGGCGAGGCGCGCTTCCTCGACCCGGCCTGGAGCGACGGCAGATCCAAGAACATCAGCCTGCGCGGGCAGAACGAGCTGCGCGGCGCGCAAGGGTCGGCCGATGACCTGGCGGCGCTGCAAGCCATGATCCGGCGCTTCGCGGCGCAGGCGCAGCAGCTCGTCGACCGGCTGTTCCCGCACTACCGCGGCAAGCTGCGCGCCGGCAACGCCTCGCTGCGCCCCTTCGCCGTCGAAGGCCGCGAAAGCTCCTGGCGCAAGGACGACACCCGGCTGCATGTCGACGCCTTCCCCTCCAATCCGACGCAAGGGGTGCGCCTGCTGCGCGTGTTCACCAACCTCAACCGCGACGGCAAACCGCGCGTCTGGCGCGTGGGCGAGCCTTTCGCCGATCTGGCCGAGCGCTACGCCCCGCGCCTGCGTTCGGCCCTGCCCGGTTCGGCCTGGCTGCTGCAGGCGCTGCACGTCACCAAGTCGCGCCGCACGCCCTACGACCACGCCATGCTGCAGCTGCACGACCTGGCCAAGGCCGATGCCTCGTTCCAGAGCCAGTCCCCGCAGCAAACCGTGGACTTCGCGCCGGGCGCCACCTGGGTGGTGTTCTCCGACCAGGTGCTGCACGCCGTGATGGCCGGCCAGCACATGATGGAGCAGACCTTCTATCTGGACGTGGACAACCAGTTCGTACCCGACACCGCGCCGCTGCGCGTGCTCGAACGCCAGCTGGGCCGCGCGCTCGTGCCCCGCACGGCATGACGCGCACGCAACTGCCGCGATTGCCTCTGCGCTGGGGCCAGGCCGGACTGCCGCAGGCGCCGCGCAGCCTGCTGCTGGTGCAGATTTCGGCGATGGGCGATCAGGTGCAGACCCTGCCGGCGGTGTCCGACATCGCCGCGCGCTGGCCCGGCATCGCCATCGACTGGGCGGTCGACGCCCGCTTCGCCGACATTCCCCGCCTGCATCCCGCCGTGCGCCGGGTGTTCGCCCTGCCCTTGAAAGCCGTGCAGAACGCCCCCGCAAACGCCGGCGCCTGGCGCGAACTGCTCGCCCAATTCCGCGCCCTGCGCGCCCAGACCTACGACCTGGTGTGGGACCCGCACAGCGTGCTCAAGAGCGCCATCGTCGCCCGCCTCGCCAAAAGCCCGCTGCGCGTGGGCTATTCGGCGCCGGACTGCGGCGGCGAACCGCTGGCCGCGCGCGCCTACCACCTGCACTTCTCCCGCCCGCCCGGCATCCACGGCACCGAGGGCCGCCGGCTGTTCGCCCGCGCCGTGCTGGACACCGACACCAGCCGGCCCGCCGACTACGCCATCCGCCACGCCTTTTCGGCATCGAGCCCCGAGCGGCCCGCCTACGCGGTGCTGGCGCACGGCGCCTCCAAGCCGGAAAAACTCTGGCCGGTGGAACACTGGCGGGCGCTGGGCGAACGGCTCATCGCGCAAGACCTGCAGTTGGTCCTGCCCTGGGGCAACGCCGCCGAGCGCGACCGCGCCGAGCGGCTCATCGCCGCCTGGCCGGCCGGACGCGCCAGACTGGCCGACCGCGGCAGCGTCACCGACATGGCCCACCTGCTGGCCGGCGCCGCGCTGGTGGTCGGCGTGGACACCGGCTTCAGCCACCTGGCCGCAGCCCTGCGCCGACCCTTGGTGATGCTGTTCACCAGCACCGGGGCCGAATTGTTCACGCCGGAAGACCCCGCCATCAGCCGAACCCTGGGCGGCAACGGGGTCGTGCCGCGACCCGATGCCGCCTGGCTTGCCGCGCAACAGGCGCTTGCGGCAGCAGGCATGCGGGGCCCAGACGTTCCCGCGTTTTCGTCGACCCCGGCACGCATTTGCGAGCGTCCGGGCAGCGCGCCCTAAGATTCCTATTTTCGCCGACAACGAGACTTCAAACCATGCCACTGGTCGTCAAACCCTATGTCTCGGAAGCCACGCGCTTCCTGCAAAGCCTGAAAGTGCAGAACCCGGAGCTGGAAGCCAGGCAGAAGCAAGGCCGCGCCCTGTTGTGGGACAAGCCGCAGGATGCCGAGCTGCGCGCGGCCTTCGACGCCGCGCATGTGCCGCAGAAGCCCTATGTTTACGGCCAGGACTGAACGGGCCGGCGCGGATGGAGCCGCGCCGCATCGCTGAACGCCGCCTGACTATCCCATGACGCCCGAGCAATGGGCCGTGGACGCCCCGTCCGCCGCCGACACCACGCCCGCCACCGTGGACGGCTTGGCCGTGGCGCGGCTGTACGGCCAGCCGCTGTTCCAGCTGCCGCAGGACCTGTACATCCCGCCCGACGCGCTGGAGGTCTTCCTCGAAGCCTTCGAGGGTCCGCTTGACCTGCTGCTCTACCTCATCCGGCGCCAGCACTTCAACATCCTCGACATCCCGATGGCCCAGGTCACGCGCCAGTACCTGCAGTACGTGGAGCAGATCCGCCAGCACAACCTGGAACTCGCCGCCGAGTACCTGCTGATGGCGGCGATGCTGATCGAGATCAAGTCGCGCATGCTGCTGCCCCGCCCCCCCGCGGCGGAGGGGCAGGAGGCCGAGGATCCGCGCGCCGAGCTGGTGCGCCGGCTGCTGGAGTACGAGCGCATGAAGCTGGCGGCGCAGGACATCGAGGCCCTGCCCCAGGCCGGCCGCGACTTCTGGCGCGTGCAGGTGGTGGTGGAAAAGTCCGCCCGCCTGCTGCTGCCCGAGGTGAGCGTGGAGGAGTTGCGCGCCGCCTGGGCCGATGTGCTGCAGCGCGCGCGGCTCAACGCCCACCACACCATCACGCGCGAGCAGATCTCCGTGCGCGAGGTCATGAGCCAGGTGCTGCGCCGCCTGCAGGACCGGCGCTTCGCCGAGTTCCAGGACCTGTTCGAACCCGCGCGCGGCACGGGCTACGCCGTGGTCACCTTCATCGCCCTGCTCGAACTCGCGCGCGAAGGGTTGATCCAGATCACACAGGCCGAGGCCTATGCGCCGCTGTACGTGCGCCTGTCCTACACGCCGAGCTGACGATCCCGTGGGCGGCATCCGTCGATCCTCCCGCCGCCAGGTCGGGCCACGCATAATGGCGACCTCTCACAAGCAACAAGACACCGGACCGCCTCCAAGTGTCCTCGCCCCAACCCGAGGCAGCGCGGCGCCCCGCCCTGCCGGCATTTTCAAACACGGCCATGACCACTGAGACTCCCCCTCCCGCCTATGGTGGCGGCCCCGTGCCCGCCGCAGGGCGCAAAACCGTGACCCTGCACCGCCTGCGCGCGATGCGCGAGGCCGGCGAGAAGGTGGCCATGCTCACCGCCTACGACGCCGCCAGCGCCAGGCTGCTGGACGATTGCGGCGTGGACTGCCTGCTGGTGGGCGATTCGCTCGGCATGGTGATGCAGGGACACCCGTCCACCCTGCCCGTGACGCTCGAGCAGATGGCCTACCACACCGGCTGCGTGGCGCGCGGCAACCGCGGCGCCTGGCTCATCGCCGATCTGCCTTTCGGCAGCTACCAGGGCGGCGTCGAGCAGGCCGTTGCCAGCAGTGCGGCGCTGATGCAGGCCGGCGCGCAGATGGTCAAGCTCGAAGGCGGCGGCTGGACCGCGCCGATCGTCGCCGCGCTGGTCGAACGCGGCATACCCGTGTGCGCGCACCTCGGCCTCACGCCGCAGAGCGTGCATGCCCTCGGCGGCTACCGCATCCAGGGGCGCGACGCCGCCGCCGCGCAAAACCTGCGCGCGCACGCCCGCGAGCTCGGCCGGGCCGGCGCGGCGATGCTGGTGCTCGAACTCGTCCCCTCCGATCTGGCCGCCGACATCAGCGCCGGCTACCCCGGCATCACCATCGGCATCGGTGCCGGCCAGAGAACCCACGGCCAGGTGCTGGTGCTGCACGACATGCTGGACATCACCGCCGGCACCAAGCCCCGCTTCGTGCGCAACTTCATGCAAGGCGCCGCCAGCATCGGCGACGCCGTGCGCAGCTACGTGCGCGACGTGAAGTCCGGCGCCTTCCCCGACGAGGCGCTGCACGGCTACAGCGCCTGAACCGGGGCCCCAACCCAGCATGCATACCGTCCACACCCTCGCCGAACTGCGCGCCGAACTGCGCCGCCGCAGCGACTGGGCCCTGGTCCCCACCATGGGCAACCTCCACGCCGGCCATCTGGCGCTCGTCGCGCGCGCCCGCGAACTCAAGGCGCCGGTGGTCGCCAGCATCTTCGTCAACCGCCTGCAGTTCGGGCCGAACGAGGATTTCGACCGCTACCCGCGCACCCTGCCGCGCGACGCCCAGCTGCTGCAGGAGGCCGGCTGCGACCTGCTGTTCGCGCCCGACGAGGCCGAGATGTACCCGCAGCCGCAGGTCTTCCGCATCCAGCCCGACCCGGCGCTGGCCGGCATTCTCGAAGGCGCCGTGCGCCCCGGCCATTTCGAGGGCGTGGCCACCGTGGTGATGAAGCTGTTCCAGATGGTGCAGCCGCGCTGGGCCGTATTCGGCAAGAAGGACTACCAGCAGTTGCTGCTGATCCGCCGCATGGTGGCGCAGTTCGCCCTGCCGCTGGACATCGTCGGCCTGGACACCGTGCGCGACGCCGACGGACTGGCGCTGTCCTCGCGCAACGGCTACCTCAGCGCCGCGCAACGCGCCGAAGCGCCCGCGCTGCAGCGCGCGCTGCTCGGGTTAGCTAATGACGCACGACACGCCGCCACGCCGGCGCAACTGCTGGCGCTGGAGACCCGCGCCGCGCGCGACCTCGCCGCACGCGGCTGGGCCCCCGACTATCTCACCCTGCGCCGCCGCGGCGACTTGCTGCCGCCCGGCGAGCAAGAGCTGCGCCAGGGCGTCGACCTCGTCGCCCTGGGCGCCGCCAGGCTCGGCCCCACCCGCCTGATCGACAACCTGGAATGCTGACCACGCGCACGCGCGGGATGGCGCCCGACCAAGCGACTTCAGCGCGGGATCCCATGGACAATGCGGACTTGTCGTCCGGACTTCCACGACCCTTGAATTCCCCATGCACCCAAGCGACGTTCTCATCATCGGCGGCGGCCTGGCCGGCCTGAGCTGCGCCCTGCAACTCGCCGAACGCCACCAGGTCACCGTGCTGGCCAAGCGCGAGCTTGAAATGTCGTCCAGCCAGTGGGCGCAAGGCGGCATCGCCGCCGTGCTCGCCGAGGGCGACAGCTTCGACGCCCATGTGCACGACACCATGGTCGCCGGCGCCATGCTCAACGACCTGCCGGCCACCCGCTTCGTCGTCGAGCACGGCCCCGAGGCGATCGCCTGGCTGCGCGCGCAGGGCGTGCCCTTCGACACCGAGGGCAGCGCATTGCACCTCACGCGCGAGGGCGGCCACAGCCAGCGCCGCATCGCCCATGTGGCCGACGCCACCGGCGCCGCCGTGCAGCGCACCCTGCTGGCGGCGGCGCGCGCGCACCCCCGCATCACGCTGCTCGAAAACCTGGTCGCGGTGGACCTCATCGCCAGCCGCCACATGGACATGGCCGACGGCCAACGCTGCTGGGGCGCCTACGCGCTGAATACCGCCAGCGGCCGCGTGGAAACCTTCGCCGCGCCGCACACGGTGCTGGCCACCGGCGGCGCCGGCAAGGTGTACCGCTACACCACCAACCCCGACACCGCCAGCGGCGACGGCATCGCCATGGCCTGGCGCGCCGGCTGCCGTGTGGCGAACATGGAATTCATTCAGTTCCACCCCACCTGTCTCTACCACCCCAAGGCCAAGAGCTTCCTCATCTCCGAGGCGGTGCGCGGCGAGGGCGGCATCCTGCGCCTGCCCGACGGCACCCGCTTCATGCCCGCGCACGACGAGCGCGCCGAACTCGCCCCGCGCGACGTGGTGGCGCGCGCCATCGACTTCGAGATGAAAAAGCACGGGTTGGACTGCGTGCACCTGGACATCACCCACAAGGGCGAAGACTTCATCCGTCACCACTTCCCCACCATCTACCAGCGCTGCCTGGACCTCGGCATCGACATGGCGCGCGAACCCATTCCCGTGGTGCCCGCGGTGCACTTCACTTGCGGCGGCGTGCTCACCGACCTGGCCGGGCGCACCGACCTGCCCGGCCTGTACGCGGTGGGCGAAGTGGCCTACACCGGCCTGCACGGGGCCAACCGCCTGGCCAGCAACTCGCTGCTGGAATGCGTGGTGTTCGGCAGCGCCGCGGCGCGTGCCATCGCCACGCAAACCCCGCCCGCCCTGCCATCCCCCCGCCCCTGGGACGAAAGCCGCGTCAGCGACGCCGACGAGCTGGTCGTCATCTCCCACAACTGGGATGAGTTGCGCCGGCTGATGTGGAACTACGTCGGCATCGTGCGCACCAACAAGCGCCTGGAGCGCGCCGCCCACCGCATCGCACTGCTCGACGCCGAGGTGCACGAGTTCTACGCCAACTTCCGCGTCAACCGCGACCTGCTCGAACTGCGCAACCTGCTGCAGGTGGCCGAGCTCATCGTGCGCTCGGCCCAGTTGCGCCACGAAAGCCGAGGCCTGCATTACAGCCTCGACTGGCCCCAAACCGCCGCGCCGGCCGCCCCCACCATCCTCGTGCCGGGAACCTGAGCCATGCCCGGCCCCGCCGCTCCCGACCTCGCACGCGTCGCCCGGCTGGTCCGCCAGGCCGCGCTGCAGGAAATCCTCCCCCGCGCGCAGGACCCCAACGCCCGGCTCAAGGCCGACGGCACCTGGGTCACCGACGCCGACCTCGCCATGCAGCGCCGCGTGCAGCACGATCTCGCCGCGCTCTGGCCCCACATCCCCCTGCTCGGCGAGGAAATGCCCGTCGAGCTGCAAACCCGCCTGATGGCCGCCGAGGCCGCGGACCCCGAGGGTCCGGGCCTGTGGGTGCTCGACCCGCTGGACGGCACCAGCAACTTCGCCGCCGGCCTGCCCGTGTTCGGCCCCTCGCTGGCCTGGCTGCAGGGCGGACTGGTGCGCCTCGGCGTGGTGTTCGACGTCATGCGCGACGAACTCTTCAGCGCCACCCTCGGCCGTGGCGCCAGCCTCAACGGCCAGCCGCTGCCCACGCCCGCCACCCAGGTGCCGCTGGCCAAGGCCATCGCCTGCGTCGACTTCAAGCGCCTGCCCGCCCCGCTGGCCGCGCGACTCGCCACCCGGCCGCCCTACAGCTCGCAGCGCTCCATCGGCTCGGTCGCGCTCGACTGGTGCTGGCTGGCTGCCGGTCGCTTCCATCTCTACCTGCACGGCAGCCAAGGTCTGTGGGATTACGCCGCCGGTGGTCTCGTCCTCGCCGAGGCCGGCGGCCACAGTCGCAGCCTGAACGGCAGCCCCGTGTTCAACAATACCCTGGACAAACGCTCGGCCGTCGCCGCGGGAGACGCGGCGCTGTTCGCGCAATGGGCGGCCTGGCTGGCAGCTTAGGGCCTGTTCACGCTAGGTCTGCGCCCGCGTCGCCCGAGTACACCGGATAAGCGTCGGCCAGCGCCTGCACGGCCTTGCGCACGCGCGCCAGGACGGCGGCGTCCTGGGGCGCGTCGAGCATGTCGGCGATGAGGTCAGCGGTCTGCACCACCTGGGCTTCCTTGAAGCCGCGCGTGGTCATGGCCGGCGTGCCGATGCGGATGCCGGAAGTGACCATGGGCTTTTGCGGATCGTTCGGGATGGCGTTCTTGTTCACCGTGATGTGGGCCTGGCCGAGCAGGGCCTCGGCCTCCTTGCCGGTGATGCCCTTGGCGCGCAAGTCCACCAGCATGAGGTGGCTCTCGGTGCGCCCGCTGACGATGCGCAGGCCGCGCTGCTGCAGCGCCTGCGCCATGGCTTGCGCGTTGGCCAGCACCTGTTTCTGATAGACCTGGAACTCGGGCGCGAGCGCCTCCTTGAACGCCACGGCCTTGGCGGCGATGACGTGCATCAGCGGCCCGCCCTGCAAGCCCGGGAAGATGGCCGAGTTGATGGCCTTCTCGTGCTCGGCCTTCATGAGGATGATGCCGCCGCGCGGGCCGCGCAGGGTCTTGTGCGTGGTGGAGGTGACCACGTCGGCATGCGGAACGGGGCTGGGGTAGATGCCGGCCGCGATGAGCCCGGCGTAGTGGGCCATGTCCACCATGAAAATGGCGCCCACGTCCTTCGCCACCTTGGCGAAGCGGGCGAAATCGATGCGCAGGCTGTAGGCTGAGGCGCCCGCGACGATGAGCTTGGGCTTGTGCTGATGGGCCAGCGCTTCCATGCGGTCGTAGTCGATGGCCTCGTTCGCGTCCAGGCCGTAGGGCACGATGTTGAACCACTTGCCGCTCATGTTCAGCGGCATGCCGTGGGTGAGGTGGCCGCCTTCGGCCAGGCTCATGCCCATGATGGTGTCGCCCGGCTTGAGGAAGGCGAGGAACACGGCCTCGTTGGCCGAAGCGCCGCAATGCGGCTGCACGTTGGCGGCATCGGCGCCGAATAGCTGTTTGACGCGGTCGATGGCCAGGGTTTCGGCGATATCGACATATTCGCAACCGCCGTAGTAACGCTTGCCGGGGTAACCCTCGGCGTATTTGTTGGTGAGCTGGGTACCCTGCGCCTGCATCACCGCGGGCGAGGCGTAGTTCTCGGAGGCGATGAGTTCGAGATGCTCGTGCTGGCGGCGGTTCTCGCTCTGGATGGCGGCCCAGAGATCGGGATCGGTCTGGGCGATGGTGACGTGGCGGTCGAACATGGGCGTGGGTCCTTGCAGGCTGCTGTGGCGTAGGCGCTGCCGGCCCGCAAGCAGACCGGCAGCGCATCGTGGGGGCCCAGGCGAACGGCGGCGAACGTTGCGCTTCCCGGTGGTTGTCCACCTCGACGAGCTGTTCCGGATGATCGGCCGTGCCGTCTTATCGCCAGTTGCGCAACGCCAAAATGGTAGCGCAGGGCACGCCGCGCAGCGGCGCGCAGATGATTCCCGGCCATGCCTGCCGGGATGCCGCGCACGTTTGGTCAGGTCTTGCGGGGCGCGGCGCTGCCGGTCGTGGACTGGCTGCTGGCGGTCTGCTCGGCCTTGGGCGCCGGGAGCGCGGGAGCGGCTGGCTGCGCCGCGGCGGTCAAGGGCGTTTTCGAGGCGCCCCCGCTCTGGGCGACGACACGGGCCAGCCGCGCCTGCTCAGCCATCACCTTGGCAGCGTAGCCGCCCTCGGTTGCCGCCGATGTGGCGCCGACATAAAGCCGCAGCCCGGCCTCCAGCGATCCGCCGCGCGCAATGGCGTTTTTCAGCACCAGCGCGCCGACCTTGACGTTGGCCATCGGGTCGATGCTGGCGCGCGCCCCGCCATAGGGGGCGAACTTGTCCCGGTGCACCGTCGGCATCACCTGCATCAGGCCTGTGGCGCCCACGCTGCTTTGCGCGAAAGGATTGAAGGAGGACTCGACCGCCATGACGGCGAGGATCAAGGTGGGATCGAGGTGCTCCTGCTTGCCCACCTGCCAGGCGCTGCTGACCAGTTCCTGCATCGCCAGCGGGGCGATGCTGTAACGGCGCGACAGCCAGTTGGCGACCGCCAGCTGGGCGCGGTCGAGCTGAGGTCCGGTGGCGGCGGCTCCCACCAGTTCGGGCCCGGCAGCGTCGTCCTCGGCTTGCTGGCCCATGGCCTGCAACTCCTCGACGGCAGCCTTGCGCGCCACCACCCACTGGCTGACGCTTTTCTCCAGCGACAGCACGGTTTGAGGGTGCAAATAGAGAAAGGCACCCGTGGCCACGACGAAAAAACCCACCATCATGAGCGTGTGGTGGGTCCACTCCAGAACTTCGGCTCCGAGAGAGCGCCAACTCAGGGGTTGGGCTTGGGCCTGTGACGGATTCGACATCTTGTTCTCCTGTGTCAAATGGCGCCTGCGCTGCATGCCGCACGGTCGGTGCGGCGAGAACGGCACAGATGCCGGGCACAGATCCGAAATGGGTTCCTGATGGAGCCTCGCGCCTAAGATGCTGTTGCATCGTTGCCGGCTTGTCTCATGCCGGGGGCTGTTTCGGGACGTTTTGTTGGCACGCCGCACGGTGCTGACGGTCTATTGTGCTCAAGCAGACCGGATTTTAAAGTCTCCTTATATCCTGTCAATCTATAAGAACTACAAAAACAAAACTTTAATGTCTATGAAATACCGCGATCTCAGGGATTTCCTGGGTGTCTTGCAAACCCAGCGCCAGTTGCTGGAGGTGGATGAGCCCGTCTCGCCGCAGTTGGAGATGACCGCCGTGTGCGACGCCATGCTGCGGCGCGCCGGGCCGGCGCTGCTGTTTCGCCGGCCCGCGGGCTATGCCATGCCGGTGCTGGGCAATCTGTTCGGCACGCCGCGCCGCGTGGCAATGGGCATGGGGGTTGAGGACGTGGCCGAGCTGCGCCGCATCGGCGAAGTCCTGGCGCGGCTGAAGCAGCCCGAGCCGCCGCGCGGCCTGAAAGACACCGGCGACCTGCTGCAGCTCGTGCGCGCGGTATGGGACATGCGCCCGGCCGAAATCCGCAAGCCGCCCTGCCAGCAGCAGGTGCTGGAAGGCGCGGAACTCGACTTGAACCAGCTGCCGCTGCAGACCTGCTGGCCCGGCGACGCCGCCCCGCTGCTGACCTGGGGCCTGGTGGTTACGCGCGGACCGCGCAAGCCGCGGCAGAATCTGGGCATCTACCGCCAGCAGCGCATCGGCCGCAGGCAACTCATCATGCGCTGGCTGGCCCACCGTGGCGGCGCGCTGGATTTTCGCGACCATGCCGCAGCCCACCCCGGCCAGCCCTTCCCCATCGCCGTGGCGCTGGGGGCCGACCCGGCCACCATCCTGGGGGCGGTGACCCCGGTGCCGGATTCACTGAGCGAATACCAGTTCGCCGGTTTGTTGCGCGGCGGGCGCACCGAGCTGGCGCGCTGCCTCGGGCTGGAGCTGCAGGTGCCGGCGCACGCCGAAATCGTGCTCGAGGGGCACATTCCTCCGGCCGAACCCGGCTTCGCCGGCGAGAGCGAAACGGGAGTGAAGCTCGCCGAGCGCGGCGGCTATCTGCACGCGCTGGAAGGCCCGTTCGGCGACCACACCGGCTACTACAACGAGCAGGACTGGTTCCCGGTGTTCGAGGTGCAGCGCATCACCATGCGAGACAACCCTATTTACCACTCCACCTACACCGGCAAGCCGCCGGATGAACCGGCCGTGCTGGGCGTGGCCTTGAACGAGGTGTTCGTGCCGCTGCTGCAGCAGCAGTTCCCGGAAATCACCGACTTCTACCTGCCGCCCGAGGGCTGCTCCTACCGGCTGGCGGTGGTGGCGATGCGCAAGCAGTACGCCGGGCATGCCAAGCGGGTGATGTTCGGGGTGTGGAGTTTCCTGCGCCAGTTCATGTACACCAAATTCATCATCGTGACCGACGACGACGTGGACATCCGCAACTGGCGCGACGTGATCTGGGCCGTCACCACCCGCATGGACCCGGTACGCGACACCACGCTGATCGACCACACGCCCATCGACTACCTCGACTTCGCCTCGCCCGAGAGCGGCCTGGGCGGCAAGATGGGCCTGGACGCCACGCACAAATGGCCCGGCGAGACCCGGCGCGAATGGGGCCGGGTCATCGTGCCGGACGCACAGGTCGCCGCGCGTGCGCGGGAACTGGTGGATCGGCTGTGGCCTGTCGAGGCGGGGCCCGCCCGCGGCTGAAGCCCGGGCGAGCACCCCCGAGCTCGGCGGCGCGCCCCCCTTGGCGCGCGCGTGCCGCCGAGCTCAGGCCGAGGATCCGTTGCCCTCGATGGCCTGCAGCAACCAGTCTTGCACCGGGCCGGCGTCGATGCCCGGCTGCTTCGCGGCCAGAGTGCCTCCGCCCGTCTGCAACAGGCTCGCGGGCGGCGGCCCGCCGTCGAGCCCGGTGGCCGTCACCGTGGCCGCCGGCGACGCCACGGTGAAGGAATCGGATCTGTCCGTTTCGATGATGATGCGCATGATGCTTTCTCCATCCAGATTTGGATCGACATGCGTGGCCGGGAACCGCGAACGGCCCCGGCCACGGGTTTACCAGCCGAGCACGGCGTAGCGCGCTTCGATGTTCACCGGATCGGGATTCAGGTTCGTGATGCTGATCCAGTAGGTGATGTAGGCGTCCGAGGCGCGCTCCACCTGCACCTTCCACTCGATCTGCGGCGCGCCGGGGCGCGTGCTGGTGGGCACCACGGTCCACACCACATGCCAGTGCGCAGGCCAGCGGTAGGTGAACCAGCGCTGGGTTTGCCCGGCGGCGACCGTACCGGTGAACTGCACGCCGATCCATTCCCGCGTCTGCAGCGCGCTGACGATGAGCTGGCGCAGGTTGGGACGGTTGCCGATGCGCTGGGTGCGCGGACGCGCCGGGTGGTTCTGCGGGTAGCCGGAACCCGTCATGTTCGGCAGAAAAGTGAAAGCCGGCCCGTCCTGCTGCGGCGAACCGGTGGTGCGCAGCAGATCGATGGCGCGGGCCGGCGTCAGCGGAATGCGCCCACGCGCACGCAGCACGCCCTGGACCGAAGCCAGGGCGCCGACGACGATGGGCGACGCGCTGGACGTGCCGCTGAACTGGTCGGTGTACCAGAGGTCGCGGTTGGCACCGCCCTGCAAATCGCCGTAGCCGGTGCTGGTGACTTCCCAGCCCCAGCCCTGCGCATCCACCCGCGCGCCATAGTTGGAAAAGAAGCAGCGGCCACGGTCGGCGTAGACATCGCCCCAGCCGGGCTGGGCGTTGCGGCCATGGGTTCCCGCGGGCGGCAAGCCGGCGCCTGCGACCACCGCGCCGGAACTGGGGTTGGCGGTGTTGAACGGGTTGCGCCAACTGGCCGGAAAGCCGGCCGGGCGGGCGTCGTACACCGGGTCGCTCAGGTTCTGCCCGCCGTTGCCGGCGGCTTCCACCACGATGACGCCCTTGCTGACGGCATAACGGATGGCGGCGTAGTCGTCCGGCCACCACTCGATGGCGATGTAGCCGAACTGCCCCGAGCCCGACGCCGCGCGCGGACCGGCGCGATGCACCTCGAGCAGCATGATGTCGCCGGGGCGCAGCCGGTCGGCGGCGATGCGGATCGCTTGCGCCGTGGAATTGCTCACCAGCGACACCGCGCTGACCTGGGCGTCCGGGCTGATGCCGGTGATGCCGAAGCCGTTGCGGTCGCCGCTGAACTCGCCGAGCACCGCGGTGCCGTGGTTGTCGTCCGACGAACTGGTTCCCGAGACCACGCCGCTCTGGTTCTGCCGCAGATCCCCGTGGTTGAAGCGCCAGCCCCACTCGATGTCGATGATGTTGACGCCGGCGCCGCGCCCGCCAGGCTGGGTCCAGGCGTACTGCGCGTCGATGCCTGCCGGCGCGGGGTTCAGATAGATCTGGCGCGACGTGAAATCCGGCGTCACCGCCGGCGGCTCGACGCCCGCGGCCGGCATGGCGTTGAGCTGGAAGTCGAAATCGGCGGGCACGGCGGGCGGCTTCACATAGGCGGCCTCGATGCCGTCGAGCTTGCACAGGCGCTCGGCCAGCGCCTCCATGCGCGCCTCGGGCACGTCGACACGGTAGTACACGGCGAGGTCGGGCACGTCGGCGCCGGTTTCGGCGGCCATCGCGCTGGTTTGCGCCCGCAGCCTGTCCTCGCTGTCGCCGAACAGCGGTTCGAGCGTGAGGTCTTCGCTGTCGAGCAGTTTGTTCAGCGCGCGCACGTCCGCGCCGGCCGCGGACGTCATGGCTGCCCGCCCGGTGGCGCGCAGGTCGTAATCAGGCTTGGCCACGACGATCAGCTCGCGGCGGTATCCGGCATCGAGCGCATGCGGCGCACGATCACCGTTGGACGGGGTTTTGGAAGATTTGGCCATGATGGGCTCCTCGAACGGGTGGGACAGTGAACGTGGTGGTGGTCTTCAGGGAAGGGCATCCGGCGGCTTCACATAGGCCGCTTGGACAGCGGGGCAGGCGCGGATGCGCTCGACCGCGACCCGGGTGTCGACGGTTTCGGGCGCGTCCGCGATGAAATACGCCTGCAGTTCGGGGTCGGCCACGCCGGGGTGCATCGGCCGAAGGACAAGCCCGGCCTCATGCACAAGACGCTTCAGGCTCTGGACGTCGGCGTCCGGCGTGGCATCCTGATTCCGCAGCATGGCTTGCGTCGCGCCGTGCGTAAGCTGGATGGTGAATTGCATGGACTCGGGTGTCTCGGTGGTGGCGCGACCGTGTCCGTGGGCGTGCCGGAAAAAGGATCGTCGGACAAACACAGGGTCCGCGCGGTCGACCGAATCCGGGCATGCGGACTCGGGCCACGGCGCGGCGTTACGGCGTGCCATTGCCCTCCTGCTCGGCCAGCGCGAAGGCGATCCACTTCCAGGTATCCATGCCGCCCAGGCGCTGATCCCCATTGGTCGCCTTGGCATGCACGCCCAGGCTGGCGGCAAACGCGGCGTTGACGCAGGTCCCCACCAGGTCAGCCGGCGCGAAGTCGCGCTGGTAGAACCCGGCCGATTTGTTGTAGGGCGCGGACGCCGTGGGGGCGCTTGCCGCCGCCACTTCGACATAAGGCGCCAGCGTGGTGGCGAGCGCCAGGCCATTCGATCCGCGCTTGATGGCGAAACCAAAGACCGCGTGATTGTTGGGATGTGCCGCCCGATACTGCACATGGACCGAATCCCCGGCTTGGTAGCGCAGGAACCCGCAGTCGTCGCTTGCCGCCACGCCGCCGATGCTGGGTTGCGGCAGTTCGGCCTCGACGCCGTTGTTGTCCACCTGCACCCGGAACACATAGGCGCCGCCCGCCTCCTCGGCCGGCGTGGCGAGGCGGGTGGTGGTGCCGTCGGCGTTGCGCGCCAGAAAGCGCAACGTGGATGCGCCGGGCATGACCTGGTTGCCGGCGTGGTCGAACACCTCGATCTTGATCTCGAACGCCCCGGCGTCGT
Source organism: Thiomonas delicata (assembly GCF_900088825.1). GTDB lineage: Bacteria > Pseudomonadota > Gammaproteobacteria > Burkholderiales > Burkholderiaceae_C > Thiomonas_A > Thiomonas_A delicata. Next base: position 83,492 of record NZ_LT592171.1, read on the forward strand.
CGGTGGTGTTGTCGGCCGACAGTGGCGGTGCGGCCAGCAGGGTGTTCCAGCTGGCGGCGACTTCGCTCGCGTTGCCGCTGAGCCATTCGCTGGCCACCACCGTACCGCCGGGGTTCGGCGGCTGTTGTGGTTTGAATTCGAACAGGCCGCTGTGCGGGCCATGGGTCGCCGGACCGACGGGATAACTTTCGTAGGTCGGCAGGCGGCCGCCGGAATACTCCAGGCGATAGCCCCGCGCCAGCGGCGTGGCGATGGGCGTCCATGTCGGATCGCTCGCGCCGGTGTTCGGGCTCGACCCCGAGGTCACCCTGCTGTAGGCGTAGCGGTAGTACTTGATCCCGCTCGACGGGATGAAGTAGGAGTCGTCGTGAATGAAATTGAGCGTGCCGCCGAACGGCGCGTTGTACAAGGCCCCGAGAGCGGTCGTCGGCATGTCGTCGAGGTAGTCGAGATGGCCGTCGGACCGCAGCCAGCCGAACGGTGCGGGCGCAGACCCCGGCGGAATGCCCCAGATGGGCACGTGGGCAACGGCCCAGGGCAAGACGAACAGGGTGACGCCCGGAGGAACCTCGTAAGACGGCTCCTCGCAGGCCACCGCGCCCGGCAGGTTGAGCACGATCTCGCTGCCACAGGCATGGTTCCAGTGCGTGCCGCAACCGATGCTGGGGCGATACACGGTGACCCAGGCGCCGTCCTGGAATTGCTCGACCCAGAAGTACAGGTCGGGTCGATCCTTGCAGTCGTTGATGACGAGTGCGGTGAAACGGCCTTCGCTGTCGACGTTGGCGGTCGTCAGGCAATCCACCCGGAACCAGGACCAGAGGTATTGCAGATCGCACAGATGGATGGCGATGATGCTGGAAAGATCGATCAACCGCGCACGCAACTGCGCCACGGAACGGGACGTGGCCAGGGCAACAACCGACTGCGACGCCGCCTCGGACAAGCCGCCGGTTTGCGGCGCCGCGCTCGCGAGGCTTGCCGCGTGCGGCTGCATCGTGGCGGCGAGCGGACCCGGCGACGGCCCGGTCGCCGGCCCGGTCGCCGGCCCCGTCAGCGGGCCGCGCAAGGGCCCGGGACCGGGCCATGGACGCGGAGGAATCGGCCAAGGGACCACGCGCAGCTTGTCGAGCAGATCGTCGCGCAGTCGCAGGATGTCGCGATCGGGAAGTCTGGGGATCACGATGGACAGGCGATCCACCTCGCAGACATGCACACGCGCATTGCACACCGGCAACTCCTTGTGCGTGCCGTCCGGCAAGGTGAAGCGCTTGACCAGGCGCCCGCGCACCCAGCAGAGGCACCACTTCGGAAAAACGACGCTGGGCACCTTGATCTCGAGCCGCGGTTTCTCGACCAGAAAGCGAACCGGCTGCGCGTATGCGCCCATGCGCTTGAGGCCTGCTGCGGTCGGCACGGGCTGATCCCTGTCGACCCGCGGGCCGAGGATGACGTCGAGCATGCGGCCGTCGAATTCGGCCGGGATCTCCACGCTCGCCGCCCCCTTGTCCAGGGCGGCGCTGCCGACGAAACCGCCCTGGCTGGTGTAGGCGTAGGCCTGGAGGTCTTGCGCTTGGCCCTGGTCCGTGAACATGAGCTTGATCTGCAGACGGACGGTCTTTTCGGATTTCATGCTGGATTCCTGCGGGTTGTGGACATGGGTTGCTCGGTCACGGTGGGTGAAGGACACGCCGTCGCGCGGCAGGCCTTGGGCAGCGCCGGGGTCTCGCGCCGCCTAAGGCGTGGCCGGCGTGGCCGACGCGGACGGGCAGCAGCGGTATTCCTGCGCCTGGTCCAGCAGCTCGATCTGCCGCTTGAGCAACTGGTTTTGCAACTCCAGGTGCTGCAACGCGAGCTGCTTTTCTTTCTGCAGCTCGGGCTCGCAGATGTTGCAGTCGTCGAAGCAACCCTTGACGATCACCCCCGCCGTCGGCAGCGAGGTTTCGCGCGTGAACTCGAACTGCAGGCGCGCCTCGCTGCTGAACGTGCCGGCCTTGGGGTCGAGCAGCTTGCGTTCGGCAAGTTGCTTGTCGACCTCCGCGAGCGCCGCCTTGCGCACGTTGTCCGGCATGGGCGTCTGCACCTGGGCCGCCGTGGCCAGATTCGCATTCAGGCTCAAGCGCCCCGCGGCGAGGTACTGGGCCGAACCCGCCTGCGCGTACAGCGCCTCGCTTTGCAGGCCGCGCGACTCGATGTCGAGCCGCTTCGCATTGGTCGCCGGGACCTCCTGCGGGATGGCGGGAATCTGCCCGACGGCGCGTATCGGGTTGGCCAGCACGGGAGCGGGAGCGACGGGGTCGAGCACGCGCCGCTCGATGGCGACGAGTTCGAAGGAAATCGTCTCGATCTTGTTGATGCGGTAGAACAAAAACGTCAGCGCGTGGCAGGCGTTGGGGTTGGCGAACTGCCGCGACGAGGCCTCGTACTGGTCCTCGGTTTCGCCCTGCTGGTGGGTACGGCTCGACACCTCGCCGATGGAGATGGAATGCGCCTTGCGCGTGGCCTCGACCGAAAGGTTGTCGGCCATGCGGGCCTGCGAGGAATGCTGCTGCAGGTACTCAAAGGTGGATTCGGCGTTGTGGCTGCCGTGGGCGTTGGCATCGGCACTGGCGGACATGAAGCCGATCGACCCGCTGGCATCGCCGTGGAAGTCCCAGGAACCCTTGTCGGTGGCGCGGCTCGAGCCGTTGTCCTCGCTGTTCTGGTCGGCCATGAACGAACGCAGCGAGGACATGCGGTACTGCTCCTCGGACAGCTGCTCGCTGCGGTAGCTGAGACTGGACTCACTGTCGAAGCTGAATCGGCTGCGCCGGTCGGTGGTGGCCAGCCTCACCTTCTCGCCCGGCAGCAGCGTGGTGGTGTAGACGATATCGCCCAGAGCCAACGGTCCGGAGCAGCGCTTGAAGCGTGTGTGCAGGATGACCTCGACATGAACCTGCTGGCCGCTGGCCGTGCGCACCGTGGTCGGAAACAACAGCCTGCGGCGCATGTCCAGCACATCGCACACCGGCTGGGTGTCGAGGCTGGGGCAGCAGGGAACATCCTTGTACTTGGTCAGCGGATTGGGTGTGGTGGCCATGATGTCTTCTCGTCTTTGCAGGTCCGGCTCCTCTTTCACGAGGCCGCCAGCGGGACTCCTTCACGATTCAGCCTAAGCAGTCACGTCTTGTCACACAAGGTACAGATGTGTTACGTATGCGTTACAGATCGCTCGGCGCCGGGTCCGGGCCGGGCTGGTCAGAAGGAAATGGGCCGAGCCGATGGGGGCGTGCCGCCGAGCCGTGCGCGCAAAGTCGCCAGCGGCAGGTCCGCTTGATTCGGCACGAGTTCCACGCAGCGCAGGTAGGCGTCCCGCGCTTCCCGCGGCCGGCCGAGTTCCAGGCAGGCCTGGATCAGGCCGTGGTGGAAGGCCGCGTCGTGCGCATCGAATGCCAGGCCCCGCTCGCAGCACGCGGCCAGATCCTCCCACTGCGCTGCGGCGGCACATGCCTGCGTCCTGGCATGCAGGCATGCGCTCAGGCGCGCGCGGAGCTGGTGGCGCACGTCCGCCGCCCAACCGGCTTCGGGCTCGCCCGGGAAAACGCCTGCAGCATGCCGCGCCAGCAGGTCGAAAAGCAGATCGGCCTGCTGTCCAGGCGCCTGCTCCAGGCTGGCGAGATCCCTGAACATGCCGAGTAGATCGACCCGGCAGCGGTGCTCGTCGATCGAGACCCTGCCCGCCAGGCAGACGATGCCGTCGTGCCCGACGAGGTTGCGCAAGCGGTGCAAGGTGACCCTGAGCACCTGCTGCGCGGCGATGTCGTCGAGGTGCGGCCAAAGAACCTCGGCCAGCCGCGTCTTGCAGGCCTGGCCGCCCAGGGCGACCAGCAACTTGAGCAGTTCCAGCGGCTTCTTCGGCGTTTTGCCCGACGCCGCGATGGCCCTGCCGTCGATCTCGATACCGAACGGACCCAAAACGCGAATCTCCACCGGCAGCTGCCAGCTAGGCGGCACCGGCGCGTCCGGCGGTGGCTGCAGCCTGCGCGCGCGGATGATCTTGCGCACGAACTCGGGCTCGATGCCGTGCGCAAGAGCCTTGGTGCACTGCGTCGCCACCACCGCGTCGCGCCACCAGGGGAAGTTGGTGAAACCGCTGCGGCACCACAGGCCCATCCATCTGCGCAGCGTGTCATCCGGGTCCGGCGTGCCGGTCTGGCCCAATCCAAGCTCAAGCCTGGCCAGCAGCACGTCGAAATGCACCGTGTCGCTGCGGATGCGCGCCGCCAGGGCTTCGGCTTCGTCCAGGCTCAGGCGCGCCGCGCTGGCATCCCCGTGCAAGGCCTGCGCGCGGGCGACGGCGCACAACACGATCCCCTCCGCCCAGGGCACCCCGGCATCGCGCGCGCAGCGCAACGCGGCCTGCGCGTGCGCGCGCATGGCGGGATGGTCGCCCTCGTGCAGGGCAAGAATGCTGCTCAGGTGGTGGTAGTAGCTGTGGTCGAGGTGGCGGCCTGGCCGCAGACTGCGTGCCATGCGGCGGGCAAAGGCACGCGCCTCGGCGAGCTTGCCGGTGCTCAGGCAGCACCACAGCGACTGGCCGAGAAGCAGGCTGTCCCACGCATGCACCTCGCTGCGCCGGCCCAGCGCCAGACCGCTATCGAGCAAGGCCATGGCATCGGCGGGTTCGCCGTGCATCAAACCCTGATAAACGCTCTGCGCGACGGTCCAGGCGATCAAAGCCGCCGGGACGGGCCGCGCGTCTGCGTCAGGGCCGGGCGCCAGCTCGAACACCAGGCGTGCGGCGACCATGTCGCCGCGCCACCAGCTCTGGTAGAGCAACAGCTGGGCCGCTGCATAGGCCCGCAGCGGCTCGTGCGCGCAACGCTCGGCGATGCGATGCATCGCCGCGGCCAGCGCCGGCAGGCCGGCATGCCCGGGCTGCCGGTACATCATGGCCATGAACAGCGCCACCTGCGCCCGCAGCGCGACATCCTCGGGAAGCGATAGGCCCGCGTCGAGCAGGCGGTCGAGTTCGGGGATCCAGCGGTCGAGCGCGTGGAAATCGCCCCACTGGTTGATGACGGTCTCGACGATGCCGGTCAGCGCGACGACCTCCCCGACCCCGTCGCCCTCTTCGGCGAACGCCATGAATGCGCGCTGCAGCGCGACGCGCGCCTCGGCCGGGGCCTGCCCCAGGCGGCCAAGCCCAATCCAGCATTCCTGCCAGGGATGCGGCTGACCCTGCTGCTGCGGACGTGGCTGCATCCACTGCCGCGCCCGGCGCAAGGGCTCGCCGCGGAGCCAATCGGGAAACACCGAGGGCAGTCGCTGCACCAGCTCGGAAAACAGCCCCTGCCGCGCCAGCATGGCAGCGGCTTCATCCTCGCGGCCCTGTGCCCACAGGACGGCGGCGATGCGGCGGTCCATCTCGCGCAGCTGCCGCGCGCCGAGAACGCGCAGGGCGTGGCGCCGCAGGAAATCGCAAAACATCGGATGCAAGGCATAAGCCTCGCCGCCGGCGCGCCGCGCGACAAAGCAGTGATTGCGCCACAGCCCATCGAGCAGGGCCCCGCCACCGCGTTCCGGATGCAGGCCCTGCGCGAGGGCCGGCGTGATCTCGCCCACACGCGCCAGCTCGCACAGCCATGGCAGCATGTCCGGCGGCAAGCGCCGCACGACCTCAAGGGAAAAATAGTCGTCCAGTGCCTCGACCGGCACCAGCCCGGCCTGGACCCGCGGCTGATCGAGCAGCAGCGCAAGCCCGGCCGCCCAGCCCCAGCTGGCCTGCCGCAGGAATTCCAGGGCCTTCGGTGCCAAGTCGGCATGCCCGCGCAACCGCGCCAGGGCCAGGATGTCCTCGGGCCCGAACGCCAAGGCCTGGGCGTCCAGGGCCGCCGCAAGACCGCGGCTGCGCAACACGGCCATTGCCGGCGGCGCGGGCAACCGGCTCAGGGCCATGGCGTTGCACCCCGGGGGCAGCCGCGTCAAGCCATCTTCGAGCAGGGCGACGAGATGCGGCGCATGACCCGGCTTGTCGATGTCGTCCAGCACGAGCAGGGCGCGCTGCGGCAAGCGCGCCGCGGCTGCGGCGAACAGCCTGCCCCAGTAGTCGCGTGGATTGGCGAGGTCGGCCTGCGTCGGCTGCGGCAGCTGCGACGGCAGCTCGCCGCACAGGGCGGCAAGCCCCTGCAGAAGCCCCTCCGCGCTGGCGGCCGGGCTCTGGTCGCGTTCGTCGCAGACCAGCCAGAGACAGGGCCGTTCCCGCAGGTTGGCATAAGCATGGGCCAGGGTGGTCTTGCCGGACCCCGCGGCGGCGTCGAGCCAGACCAGGGGGCGCGAACTGGCGTGCTCCACATCGCGCAGCAGCTGCTGCGGCAAGACCGGCTGCTCGGACCGCGGGCAGGCGAACGGATGAAGCAATTCGGCTTTCAATGTCCTGGGTTCCCATGCATCCGACACCGTTGGCGATCCGTCGCCTGCGGCCGAATACGTCAAATCCCCCAGTTTCTGGCCTCTATGGGCTTCAGCACTTTTTTCATTTTGGAAGCATTTCGTGACATGAGCAAGGCGCTCCCACCCATTGAGGGGATGGGCCCGGCGCGAGCAGCCATAATGTGCCCATGTCCCGCACCATGCTCATCTGGCTGCGCCGCCTCGCCTGGGTCGCGCCGGCCCTGCTCCTGCTGCTCGCGCTGGTCTTCGCCACCACGCCGTGGACGGTGCCGGCCCTGGTGCGCGACCGGGCGCAGCAGTGGATCACGCAAAGTACCGGACGCGCGGCGACCCTCGGCCCGATCGCCTTCAACCCGCTGAGCCTGCGGCTGCGCATGGACGATCTGCGGCTGCGCAACGCCGGCAATACCGCCGACAGTTTGCGCGTCGCCAGCGCCGAACTGCGCCTGGCGTGGCGCAGCGTGTGGAGCGGCAAACTGCAGATCGACGCGCTCACGGTCGAAAAGCCGCAGTTGTGGATCGTGCGCGAACCCTCCGGGCGCCTGGACCTGGACGACGTGCTCAAACGCCTGCAAGGCAGGCCTTCCAAGCCGGGCGCGCCGCCGCCAGCCTTCGCGCTGCGCGATCTGCGCGTCAAGAACGGCAGCGTGACCTTCGTCGACCAGGCCGCCAAGGTCGTCACCCGGCTCACCGACCTCGACGTGCACCTGCCCGCGATCTCCACCCTGCCCGGCCAGAACGGGCGCATGCAGCTGCGGTCGACGGCGAAGCTCGACGGCGCCACAGTGCAGTTGAACGCAAGCGGCACGCCGTTCGCCGGCGGCCGCGCGCTCGACCTGAACGCCGAGCTGCAAAGCCTGGCCCTGGCCCCTTTCCTGCCGTATCAGCCCGCCGTGCTGCCCGTGCGCCTGCAGGGCGGCACGCTGTCGGCGCGGCTGCAGGCCAGCTTCGTTGCGGCCCGCCCGCGCGATCTGGACATCCATGGCATGGTGCAGGTGCGCGACGGCGCGCTGCAGAACCGCGCCGGCCAGTTGGCCGCCTGGAAGTCCATGGATCTGCGCCTGGCCCATGTGCAGCCGCTGCAGCGCCGCGCCGACTTGGCGTCCGTGCGCATCGCGGGGCTGGTCGCCGAGTTCGCGCGCAACCCCCAAGGCCTCGTCGGATTCGGCCCGAACCGGGCGGCCGTAGCTGTGCGACAACCCGCGGTCGCCCCGGTTTCCACGACGGTCGCGGCGTCCCCTGCGGCCGCCCCGGGCTGGCGCGTGCATATCGGCACGCTCGACCTCGCCGGCAGCCATCTGCGCTGGCGCGACACGGCGGTGCAGCCCGCGGTCGACTGGAACTTCGACGCCCCGCAACTGCGCGTCACCAAGCTCGGCTGGCCGCTCGACGCACCTGCGCCGTTCGAGGCCGACATCGCCGGCCCGCAGGGACTTCAACTCCGGATCAGCGGCCAGGCCGACGCGCAACAGGCGCAGGCCACGCTCGCCGCCACCCACCTCGACCCCCGGCTCGCCGCCGCCTACGCCGCAACCGCCCTTGGCGGCTTGGCCCCGCCGCGCGGCCTGCTGAACGCGCAGGCCACGCTGGACTGGCGGACCAAGGCGGCCCGCCTGAACGTCGATGTGCGCCATGCGCATTGGACCGGCTTCGCCTTCGGCCCCGCCGGCGGCGGCCTGCAGGCACAAGACATCACCCTCAACGGCGCGCAGCTGCACTGGGCAGCCCAGCCACGCACCCTGCTGCTGGACGTGGGCCGGGCGCAGATCGACGGCTTCGCCACCGGCCAGAATGCCGCACTGCGTGCCGCGCAGCTCAGCGTGAGCCAGGCCCATGTGGATCTGGCCGCGCATACCGCAAGCGTCGGCGAGGTGCAGATCATGCGGCCGCAGGCCAGCGTGGCGCGCGACCCCACCGGGCAATGGTCGTTCAGGCATTGGCTGCCGCAGAATCTGCTGCGCGCGCCGCCAGGCGCTGGCGCCCCACCGTCCACGGCGCCGCCCTGGCGGATTCAGGTGCGACAGGCCCAGGTGCAGGGCGGACGCTTCTATCTGGCCGACACCAGGCCCAAGAGGCCGGTGGTGGTGGCGTTCACCGGCGTCGACCTGGGTTTGCATGATGCGACATGGCCGCAAACCCGGGCGACCGGCGTGACCCTGAGCGCGCACGTCAGCGACGAGCTTCCAACCGCGATCACGCCTCTGCCGACCGTGGCGCCGGGCGCCAAGTCCGCGACCACGGCCACCGGCACGCCGGCCCTGGTCCCGGTAGCGCCTGAAGCCGCGCCGGCCTCCGGCACGCTGCGCTTTTCCGGGCTGGCCACGGCCAGCCCCTTCACGCTGCGCGGCAAGCTCGATGCCCAGGACCTGCCGGCCCAGATCGCCGGCAACTACCTGCCGGCGCGCGTGAACGCCGAAGTTCTGCGCGCGCAGGCCAGCGCCACGGGCAACCTCGCCGTGAACATGGAAGCGGCGGGACCCAGCGTGCATTTCGACGGCCAGGCGCGCCTGAACCACTTCATGGCCGACACGCTGGTGCCGCGTGAACGCCTGCTGGGCTGGAACAGCCTCGAACTCGGGGCCCTGCGCATCGACCACACGCCGCGTCCGGGCCGTGCCCCCGCCACCACGGTGGATGTGGGCCAGGCCGCGCTGCGCGACTTTTACGCCCGCGTGGTGCTGGATCCGAACGCCAAGTTGAATCTCGCCCAGGTGTTCAATCCCATGCCGTCACGAGGCGCCGCGGCGCCTGCCGCGCCCGTCGCCGGCACGGCGGCTGCCAAGGCCGCGGGTTCCGATCTGCGCATCGCCGTGGGCGGCATCACCCTGGCCGGCGGCCGCGTGGACTACACCGACCACTTCGTCAAGCCCAACTACTCCACCAGCCTGTCGGGCGTGGAAGGCAGCATCGGCGCCTTCAGCTCGGCCAACCCCAAACCCGCCCCGGTCGACCTGCGCGGCACGGCCGAGAGCACGGCCCCGGTGACGCTGAGCGGGATGGTGAACCCCTTGACCAAGCCGCCTGTGCTCGACCTGCGCGGCAAGATGAGCGGCCTGCAACTGGCGCCGCTATCGCCCTACTCGGGCCGCTACGCCGGCTACAACATCAAGCGCGGCGTGCTGTCCATGGACGTCCACTACACCGTCAACCCGAGCGGGCAACTCAAGGCCGACAACCAGCTCGTGCTCAATCAGCTCACCTTCGGCAGCCGGGTGGACAGCCCCGAAGCGACCAAGCTGCCCGTGCTGCTGGCGGTCGACCTGTTGAAGGACAGCCGCGGCAATATCGCGCTCAACATCCCCATCTCGGGTTCGCTCAACGATCCGGAGTTCAGTCTCGGTGCCGTCATCACCAAGGCCGTCGTCAACCTGATCGCACGCGCGATCACCGCGCCCTTCTCCCTGCTCGGCCACATGTTTGCAGGCGACGCCGCCGCCGAGCAGCTCAGCCACATCGCCTTCATCCCCGGAACCGCGGAGCTGCGGCCCGGCGAAACCGTCAAGCTGCAGGACATCGCCAAGGCACTGCTGGCCAAACCCCAACTCATCCTCACCATCACCGGCGAGACCGATCCCGACGCCGAACGCGCGGCCTACCGTCAGGCGCACCTCGACCAGCAATTGCTCGCCGCCTGGAAACGCGACCTGCCGCGTGCCGAGGCCTACGCCAACGCCAAGACCCAGACCGTGCCGCCGGCCGAGCGCGCCAAGGCGCTTGCGACGGTGTACCGCCAGACCCCGCTGCCGGACAAGCCGCGCGACGCGCTGGGCCTGCCCAAGACGCTGCCCGAGGACGCGATGCAGCGCTTGCTGCTGCAGAACATTGCGGCGTCCGACGACCGCATGCAGGCGCTGGCCATGCAACGCGCCGTAACCTTGCGCGCCGCGCTCGAGGCCCTGGGCGTGCCCGGCGCGCGCCAGTTCATCGCCGCCCCGGCGCTGGTCAACAAGCCGCCCGCCGGATGGACGCCGCAAGCCAGCCTCTCGCTCACGCTGCCTTGAGCCGGTCCGGCGATAACCCGCCCGCCAGTGCCGGTTTGCTTGACGCGCCCATGGCCGCGGGTCTACATTGGCTGCACCGCGACGGTACAGCCGCCACGGTGGCCGGGCCGGGTGAAGCCCGGGCCGGAGTCCCCCCAGAATCCCTGCATCCTTGCGGGGTTGGCATGTGGCAACAAACCCATATGCCGCGCTGAACCGGGCCGCGTCGCCGCAAGGCACGCGGCCTTCTTCATGGGCCGCGCGCGGCACGGACCGCGAGTGCGCATGGCCGGGCTCAGGGCCGAAAGCCCGGCAAGGTCACGACATAGGTGTCCACGTCCGGCGAGCCGCCCCAGTCGCTGGCGAACAGCAGCCGCGTGCCCGACGGGCTGATGACCACATGCGGCTCGGCCCAATAGCCCTGCGGCCCGCCGGGTGGATGGGTGGTCGGATCACTCCCGTTCGCGTGGTGGTGCGCGACGCGGCACACCTGCCCGGTGTCGATGTTCGCCAGCAGGATGGTCGAGTCGAGCAGGCCCAGCCCCGACGGATTGCCGACGATGGAGTTGGCCACCCAGCCCGGATTCTTGAACGCCAGCGCCGAGATGTGCGAGCCGCCGCCCGGATAGCGCCAGCCAGTGGCCTTGCCGACGATGGTGCGCACCTGCCCGGTCCTGAGGTTTTCGACGATCACATTGCCCTCCGGGACGCTGGAGAAGATCGACGAACCGAACTGCGAACTCACCCAGGCGTCGTCGCCATTGGCGAGCACGCCGAAGTCGCCGTGTTCGCCCGGATCGGTGCTCAACCTGCGCACGACGGCCTGGCTGACCGCGTCGACCACCCGGTCGCCGATGATGCCCAGCTTGCCGCTGGGGGCGATCTGCAGCCCGGTCCAGTCCTTGTCGGACACGTATTTTTTCCACGGCCCCGCCTGACCGGTGGTGATGTTGTACGACGCGGCGAACAGATGGGGATAGCCGGCCTGGGCGCGGATGCCGACGATGAGCTGCTTGTCCGCGTTGTTCCACGACAGGTAGAGGATGTGCCCGAAATCGACCTTCTGGTTCAACGCCACGGGCGGGCCGTCGAACCTGTGCAGCACCTTGCTGCTGTTGCGGCTGACGCTGTACTGCGCCAGCACCGGCCCCCAGTTGCCGTTGGGCACGCCGTAGTCGGTGATGTAGTAGAGGATGTCCGGGTCCACCGGGCTCCAGTACACGTCCTCCACGTCCGCCGTGGTGATCGGCAGGTCGCGGATGAACTGGTAATTCATGCCGTTGAACAGCAGGTAGCGCGCCGGCACGTTCGAGCCCTTGGCGAACCCCTTGGTCTGGTAGAGCACGAGGTAGGTCTCGTTGCTGTTCCAGGCCGGCACCGTCGAGTACATCGGCGCGATCACCCCGTTCTGCCCACCGTTCCATGCCTTCACATCGGTGATGCGTTCGACCGTGGCCCCATAAACGCTCTTGTACGGCCGGCCCAGGCCCGGTTTGGCCCGCTCGACCATGGGCACGACGCCCTGTCCCGAGGTCAGTCCGGCGCATGGCTGGCTCGCGGGCGGGGGGCCCGGCAAGCCCGGCGGCGCGGGCGGCCTCGATGCGGCGTATGCGGCCTGGAGGCCGAACGCGGCGCCGCACAACCACAACAATAAACCCGGCAGGCCGGCCTGGAGCCGGCGGAACTTGGATCGATGGCACATGGTGGGGTGTTGGCTGGGCACGAACGTCACAGGCTTTGTACCAAAACGACGTGCACATGCCGCGAAAGCCGGGATGCCGATGATGCACAAGACCCTGCCGCCCGAGGCGCCAAACGTCCGCGTCCGACGCCGGGCGGCGAAACTGCGGACAATTCGCAGGCCTCATCATGGAACCTGCTGCGATGCCCATCTCGATCCCCACGACTCCAGCCACCTCGGCACGGCCCGACACGCCGGCCGCCATCACCCTTGCGGGCGGCTGCTTCTGGTGCGTGGAGGCCGCGTTCAGCGTCATCGACGGCGTCCTCGAGGCCACCAGCGGCTATGCCCAAGGGCATGTGCAAAAGCCGAGCTACGAGCAGGTGTGCGGCGGCCGCACCGGACATGCCGAGGCGGTGCGCATCCGCTACGCCCCGTCGAAGCTCGGCCTGGACGACGTGCTGGATCTGTTCTTCACCATTCACGACCCGACCACGCCCGGCCGCCAGGGCGCCGACATCGGGCCGCAATACCGCTCCGGCATCTACTTCGAGCAACCCGAGCACGAAGCGCAGATTCACGCCTACATCGCCCGGCTCGCCGCGAGCGGGCGCTATGGCTCGGCGCCCATCGTCACCGAGGTCGAGGCGCTGCGCGCCTTCTGGCCGGCCGAGGCCTATCACCAGCGCTATTTCGAGCGCCACCCCGAGCAGGGCTACTGCCAGGCGGTGATCGCGCCCAAGATGCACAAGCTGCTCCAGACCTTCCCGGGCAAGCTGCGGGGCTGAATCGGCAGGGCTGCTGCGTGGTCGCGGCGGCGCCTACTGCGCCGAGCCGAGAATGTTCATCAGCCGCGCCTGCGGCGGCTCGCCGACCAGCAGGGACGCCTTCCCGCCCGGCCCGCGCCACACGATCGCCGGCACGCCGAACAGCTTGTGGCCGTTGTAGATCGCCAGGTTGCGCGCCAGTTCCTCGCGCACCTTGGGCGTGATCGTCGAGGCCGGTTCGATGCCGCCGCCGGGTTGTCCGCTGTTGGCGAAGTCGTAGTCGTCCTCGTTCTTGTAGAAGGCCTTGAGCGGGTCGGCCGCCTGCAGGATGGCGGCCGCCTTGGGCAGGCTGCTGGGGGTGAGAATGCCCAGCGGAATCCAGCGGAATTGCAGATTGTCCTTGCCGACGTAGGGCCGCAGCTTGCCGTAGAGCTTGTGGCAGTACGGGCAATTGGGATCGAAGAAGATGTAGATGACACGCTTGCCGTGGCCCTCGGCGATCCATGTGGCTTGGCCGATCTGCGCCAAGACGCCCTCGGCCTGCGCCGCGTCTTGCGCCATGGCCCTGGGAGCAATCACAGGCAAGGCGCAGAAAGCCAGTAGCGTGGCCATGCCGCGCAACATGCGGCGGCGGGTGGGTATCGTCACGTCCATGCCGAACTCCTCGAAATCCGCGATGTTCCGGATTTTCCGCTGATGCGGGACAATCGGCACGACGAACCGCCATACCCCCGGAATCCGACACCATGACATACGTCCTCAGCGAGACCCTGAACGCCTGGAGCCGCGCCGATTTTGCACGGGTACTGCAAACCGAATTGCAAGACGCCGACGCCTTGAGCGCACCCTTGCAGCGCGGTCTGGCGCACGGCAGCTTCGCCCTCGTCGACACGGCGCAGCTCCTGGTGCTGCAGTGCGCGGAGGACGCCGGGCTGCTGCGGGTGAAGGCCGCCGTCTGCTACCAGAGCATCATTCCCGGCTGCGCCTGCGAGGGCGACCCCACGCCGATGAGCGAACTGCCCGAGTACGTGGAGCTGACGATCGCCATCGACCGCGCCGACGCCCGCGCCACGATCACCCTGCTGGACGACTGACGGCGTCGCACTCGCGCCGCTGCGCCCGCCGCCGCGCTCAAGGCGCGAGCCGCTGCCGCATCCAGACGCCGCCGGGCTGCAGGCGGTAAGCCAGCCGGTCGTGCAGGCGCGAGGGCCTGCCCTGCCAGAACTCCCAGGCATCGGGCACCAGCCGGTAGCCGCCCCAATGCGGCGGACGCGGCGGATTGAGCCCGAACTTCAAGCCGAACTCGGCCGCGCGCCTGACCAGCACGCCGCGGCCCTCGATCGGCTGGCTCTGGTCGGACGCCCAGGCGCCGAGGCGCGAGGCCAGCGGCCGGCTGGCGAAGTACGCGTCCGACTCCTCGGCGCTCACCGGCTCCACGCGGCCCTCGATGCGCACCACCCGCTCGAGCTCGACCCAGTGGAACTGCAGCGCGGCATGGGGGCGAGCGGCCAGTTCGCGCCCCTTGCGGCTGTGATAGTTGGTGTACCAGACGATGCCGCGCGCGTCGAAACCCTTGACGAGCACCACGCGGGTGGACGGCCTGCCGTCCTCGCCCACCGTGGCCAAGGTCATGGCGTTGGGCTCCGGCACCTGCGCCTGCACCGCCTCGTGCAGCCAGCGTTCGAACAGCTTGAGCGGATCGGCGTCGGCATGCGCCTCGTCGAGTTCGGCGCGGGTGTAGTCCTTGCGAAGATCGGCCAGTGTCTGCATGCTGGCAGTATAGGAAGGAAGCTGCGCGGGGACCGGGCTCCCGCGCCGCCTCGGCCCGCAGTCCGAGGGAGCGTCATCCAGGAATCGCGTCCGGCACCGGCACGCGGCGGCGTCCTCCCGCGTCGCCCTCACCGCACCGTCGCCAGCAAGGCCGCCAGCTCCGTGTCGGATTTCGGGGCGCCGATGAACAACTGGCCCTTGCCGGCCTTGTCACGAAACACCATCAACGGCACGGCGCTGTCGATGCCGGCGCGTTGGAGCAGCGCCTCGTTAGCGGCCAGCGCCTTGCGCGTGCGCGGCGTCACCACGCGCGCCGGCGCGATGCCCGGGTTCGCGTTCGGATTCAGGCCATGGTCCTCGGTGGCGCGGAAGGCCTGCAGGCGGTCCGGCGCCTGCAGGATGGCCGCCGCCTTGGGCAGGCTGGACGGCGCCAGGATGGCCACCGCAATCCAGCGGAACTGCAGATCGTCCTTGCCCACCCAGGCGCGCAGATCGCTGTAGAGCTGGCGGCAGTAGGGGCAATTGGGGTCGAAAAAAATGTCGACCACGCGATGGCCTCCGCCCTCCGCGATGGCCGTGGCCTCATGCGCGTGCAGCAGTACCTGGTCGGCCAGCTGCCCCGGCGTCTGCTGCGCCGAGGCCGGCCGCGCGAGCGATGCCGCAAGCAGGAGAGCCAGGATGATGAACGAACGCCTCACGCCAGGCCTCAAGTCACTGGGTCGGGTCGATACGAAAAACCGGATAGTCGGCTGCGATCGCTTCGAAGGCCGAGGCCGGGGCGTCGTGCGGAACCGGCAGGTGATGGCGGCCACTTGTGGCGACCTGGGCCCATGCCTTGAGAATCGAGGCGCGCTCGTGAGGCGCAATCTCCGTGAGTTGAACCGGCTGCGACCGACCGCGCTTGATCGAAGCCTTTCCTCCGGCTGCACGTACGTTTTGCACCCATTCGGAACCCTCCCCAAGCATCGACACGAGGTAACGTCGGCCTTGATATGTGGCGGCAACCAGAATGGTTGAATTGACGCGGCCGCCACACCTGTTATGTGTTTGCAAGGTGAGCAGCATTCTTGGCAAAAGGCCAAGACCGGCGACCCACGCGTACATCCGGCTCCAGAGTCTGCCCATGCAGGTCGGGCGCCATCCCCTGTAGAAAAATCGCAGGTAGCCCGTTCGTTCAGCTGGACCTTCGCCTGATGGCATGGGAACTCTCCGAGCCGCTGGATGACGTTTGAGTTTACTGGCGTGCAAAAACGGCCTACCGACGCGCAGCGCCAGCTCGGATGACCCGCGCATCGGCTTGCCTGCCCTGTCTCCAGGCGTCTGCTGACCACTTGCCCGGCCCCCACAACGCCACGGCCATGAGCAGGATGCCCCAGATGACATGGAACAGAATGGCGGGCGCTTGCAGCGCATGCAGATACGACAGCAAAGCCACGGCGTTGACCACGAATAACCCCAGTGCTCCGAAGCGGCCGAACAGCCCGAAGGCAAGCAGGGGCGGCAGCAGAACTTCGCCAGCCGTGCCGAGCACGGCTGCAACATGCGGCGGCAGGATGGCGACGTGGAACTCGTTTTCGTACAACCATAAGGTTGCGCCCCAATCGCGCAAGCTCTGGGCGCCGGAGGCGAAAAACACATAGACCACATAAAGCCGCGCCGACAGCAGTGCGGGAGCCTGAAGCCAGTCGAGCAGATGCGTCAAGCCGCGCCAGGCACGGCGCAGTGGGTTGTCGCGTTGGGCGGTGGCTTGCATGGACATGGTGGTCATGATGGTCTCCTGCTACGGTTCAAGGTCGGGTAGATGATGCTGGCGTGGACTGCGCCACCTTCTGTTCACGAACGGTGTCTATCCAGCCGTGCTGCACGGCGGCGCGCAACCAGGCGGAAAAATCGAAGTCTTCATGCGCCGCGTCGAGCGCGGCCTCCAGGTTCGGCCGCTCCCGCAGGGCATGCAGCCACTGTGCGGCGATGGCGTCCAGGCTTGCGCATTGCGGCCGCAGAGCTTCGCGCCAGACCCACGCGTTTTCGCCCGGCTGGCCTATCGCCGCGCGTAAAACCGCGGCATCCGTTTCAGGAGCCTGGTGCAGGCGCCATAGCGTGACGATGGGCCAATGCGAGGCCACGTACCGGGTGCCTGGCGCGAGCAGCAGGCGCTGTCGCGCCGGATCACCCTGTGCCAGGCGCTGCAGATCGGCAGCGGTGAGCGCAGCGGGTGCCTCGTCCATCACTTGCCACAGCGCCAGGTCGAGCCTGGCGCAATCCTCCAACCATGGCCAGGCGCGCAGATCCTGCTGCTTGGCCAGGCAAGCCGGGAACGCACCGCCGATGCGCGCGAGATCCCCTTCGGTCGGAGGCCAACTGCGCCAATAGCGGACGCAGACAGCGTCGAAGGACGCTTCCCCCAGCATGGCCAGCACGGTCGGAAACTGCACGCGCAGCGCGCTGGCGGCATGGGCCAGTCCATTGGCGCGATAGGCGGCAAGACCGGCGTGCCACGTGCGACCGCGCTGGCGCACGGCAAGCTCCTGCGGCGGCTCAGCAGGCGCGTGCTGCGCAAAAATGGCTTGCAACAGGGCACGCTGGCGCCGCGTCTCGCGCCGCAAGTCGGCAGCACGGACATGCGGCGGGCGGGGTCCCAGGGACGCACTCATCACAGGCATCCCGCCGGCATGGCCTGCGCGCCTGCTGCCTGAGGTGCGACATGCGGCTGTCCTCCAGACACGGCGGCTTCATCGAGCAGGGCCTGCGCCTGCTCCGCCTCGCCCAAAAGCACATTGAACTCGGGGAGGTCGGCGTCCCATTCGATCAGCGTGGGCACCGGACCGAAGCGGCGCAGCGCGTGGACATAGGCCATCCAAACCGGCAGGGAAACCGGGCGGGAATGGTCGTCGATGGTCAACCCATCTTGCTCGCTGTGACCGGCGAGATGGATTTCGCCGACAAGCCCTTGCGGCGCCGTCTCGGCCAGCGCGTCCAGCCAGGCGCACACGGCGCGCAGTGGATCTGGTTCACCGGCGTTCATGGCGTTGACCATGAGGTTGTTGACGTCGAGCAGCAGGCCGCAACCAGTGCGCCGGCCCAGCTCGGCGAAGAATTCAGGCTCGCTGAAATCACGCGCGGCAAAGTCGAGATAGCTGCTGAGGTTTTCCACCAGCATGGTCCGGCGAAGGCGGTCCTGCACCTGCTGCACATTGGCGCAAAACGCCGCCAGCGAAGGGCGCGTGAAGGCCACCGGCAGCAGGTCGTTGGCGTGCACGACGGCGCCGCTCAAAGGTGCGCGGGCAAAGCAGGCATGGTCCGACACGCGCACCGGGTCGATGCGGTCGACCAACGCAGCTAGGCGTTCCAGATGCGTGGCGTCGATGCCGCAGGCCGAGCCCAGGGCCAGCCCCACGCCATGCAGGCTCACGGGCACCCTCTGGCGCACGGCGGCAAGCACCTGCGCCGCCGCATCGTGCGGGTTGAAGAAATTCTCCGAATGCACCTCGACGAAACCAAGGTCGGGATGCCGTGCGCGGAAATCGCGGTAATGCGGTTGGCGCAGGCCGATGCCCGCCGAAGCGTGTGCGATGGAAGTGAGCATGGCGTATCCCGTCGAAGGTTCAAGCCGGGGCGGACAACACAAGCCGCCCCATGGGCTGGCTCAGGACATGTCGTGCTTGGCCATCTTGGCTTCGAAGGCTTTCACCTCGTCCGGGTTCTTCAGGATGGCCTTGGCCTGTTCCATGTTCAGGCCACCCAATTTTTCACAGGTGCCCGTGGGCTTGACCGCGAAATCGCCCGGGTTGTAGTTGACCGTGCTGGTGCCCTTGCAGGAATGCAGACCGGACAGGCCCGCGCAATCGTTCTGGCCGGCCTTGGCGACACCGAAGCATTTGCCCATGCTTTCGGCATGCGCCGCGGGCGCGATGGCCAACACGCCCATGGCGAGCATGGAAGCTGCGGCGGTGTTGATGAATTGGCGCTTGTTCATGGTGGACTCCTGATGATGGGGTTGAAAGGAAGCAGCCAAGCGGATGTCCCGGCTGTGCTCGGCACCCACCACTGTGGAAGAATGCCGAAGCTGAACCTTTGTCGCACCCTTTCGCGTTTCCTTACACGTCGATGCATCAGTTTTTCTCCACCCAGCCCCACGAGCGCGCTTACGCATGAAGCAAGACGCCATGCCCGCAGCATCCCGCGACACGGAGTTGGCCGCAAGCATCGAAGCCATGCGCCCCGCGCTGCTGCGCCTGGCCAATCTGCAATTGCGCAATGAAGCCTGGGCAGAGGACGCGGTGTCCGAAGCCACGCTTGCCGCGCTGCAGGGACTGCACAAGTTCACCGGCAACTCGCAGTTCAAGACCTGGGTCGTCGGCATCCTCAAGCACAAGGTGCTCGATCAATTGCGGCTGCATGCGCGCGAACAACAGGTGCAATCCAGCGATGACGACGACCAGGACATGGACGATCTCGTCTTCCAACCCGACGGCCATTTCCGCGAGATGCCGCAAGAATGGGCCGATCCGGCCGACCAGTTGCAGCGCCGTCAGTTCTTCGAAGTGCTGGAAACCTGCATGGACCACCTGCCCGGCAAACTCGGCCGCGTGTTCCTCATGCGCGAGTGGCTGGGCCTCGATACCGAGGCCATCTGTCAGGAAATCGGCATTGCGCCGACCAATCTATGGGTCATGCTGCACCGCGCCCGCATGCGTTTGCGCGAATGCCTGCAGCTCAACTGGTTCGGGAACCTTGCGAAGTGATGAACTACCCATTGCGCCGCACCTGCCGTGAAGTCGCCGCGCTCATCCTGGCGCGCGAGGACCGTGCGCTCACTCCCGCCGAACGCCTCGCCGTGCGCATCCACTTCCTCGTCTGCAAGGCCTGCCCCAATTTCGCCCAGGAAGTGCGCACCATGCGCCAAGCGCTGGATGGCTGGCGGAATTATCGCGACGCGCAGGAGTGACCTTCGCGGCCTTGGCTTGCCGCGTGACCATCGCATCCAAGCTGCCCATGGCTGCACGCACTGCTCGCCTTCGGAACGGGCAGCGGCTCCCCAAGCGCGACCGAACGCCACCCACGCGCGATGTCGCGGATTTCAAACCAGCCCGTTGCGCCTGGCCAGCGCGACGATGCGCGCAATGGCGCGGTCGCGGATGCCGACGTCCTCCAGCGCATGGGCGGTGCGCATGACGTAGTCCAGCGTGGTGCCGAAGCGGCCGCGACAGTCGCGCAGGATGCGCAGCAGCTGCGCGTCGTCCAGCGGGCCGGTGTAGCTCGGGCTTTCGCGTGAAAGCGTGAAGGCCAGCGCCCGCGTCTCGCCTTGCGCGGTACGGCAGCGCAGCCAGCGCGGGTCGTACACGGCGCGGGGCATTTCGCGCTTCCACAACCGGCGCAGTTCGCGCTCGGCTTGCGCGCGCGGCACGCGCAGCGCGATGCCGCTGCACGAGCCGCCCGCCATCAGCGCGAACACCAGGCCGGGCACCTGTTCAGTGCCGCGATTGATGCGCGACCACATGCACAGACAGCGGTTCCAGCCCCAGAGGCGCGCCGGACGAATTTCCGTGTGCGCCACTTCCGGGTTCCAGATCAGCGAGCCGTAGCCGAAAATCCACAAATCGCCCGCCGGCATGGACCGCAGCGTCGCGGCGAGCATGTCCTGCGGGTCGCGCCCGGGCAGCGGGGGCAGGCCGAACCCATCGTCTGAGGCGCCGGTTCGCTCTTCGTCCATACCCGGGTGACGGCCTCTGGATGCCGCGCGGCGCTCAGCGCGGCAGTTCGGAATGGCCCATGAGGAAGGCGTCGATCGCGCGCGCGGCCTGGCGGCCCTCGCGGATGGCCCACACCACGAGCGACTGCCCGCGCCGCATGTCGCCGGCGGCGAACACCTTGGGCACGTTGGTAGCGTAACCGCCGTCGTCCTCGGTGCCGGCCTTGGCGTTGCCGCGCGCGTCGCGCTCCACGCCGAAGGCGTCGAGCACGGGCGCGAGCGGATGCACGAAGCCCATGGCGAGCAGCACCAGGTCGGCCTGCAGCGTGAACTCGCTACCGGGCACTTCCTGCATGCGGCCGTCCTTCCACTCCACGCGGCAGGCGGTGATGGACTTGACCTTGTTCTTGTCCTTACCGGTGCCGGCGACGAAGGCCTTGGTCGCCACCGACCAATCGCGTTCGCAGCCTTCTTCGTGGCTGCTGGAGGTGCGCAGCTTGATGGGCCAGTACGGCCAGACCAGGGGCTTGTTCTCCTGTTCCGGCGGCTGCGGCAGCAACTCGAACTGGGTGACGCTGGCCGCGCCGTGGCGGTTGCTGGTGCCCACGCAGTCGGAGCCGGTGTCGCCGCCACCGATGACGACGACGTGCTTGCCGGTGGCCACGATCTGGCCTTTGAGCTTGTCGCCGGCGTTGACCTTGTTCTGCTGCGGCAGGAACTCCATGGCGAAGTGGATGCCGTCGAGTTCGCGCCCCGGAACCGGCAGGTCGCGCGGGTGCTCGGCGCCGCCCGCCAGCAGCACGGCGTCGAACTCGGCCAGCAGCTGCTCGGGGCTGCGGCGCTCCTTCGACCAGTTGGCGACCGTGGCACCCGTGCCGTCCTTGGGCATCTCGCCCACCAGCACGCCGGGGGCGAAGCGCACGCCTTCGGCCTGCATCTGCGCGATGCGGCGGTCGATGTGGTGCTTCTCCATCTTGAAGTCGGGGATGCCGTAGCGCAGCAGGCCGCCGATGCGGTCGTTCTTCTCGAACACGGTCACGTCATGCCCGGCCCGCGCCAGCTGCTGCGCGGCCGCCAGGCCGGCCGGGCCGGAACCCACCACGGCGACCCGCTTGCCGGTCTTGTGGGCCGGCGGCTGCGGCACGACCCAACCCATCTCCCAGCCCTTGTCGATGATGGCGTGCTCGATCGACTTGATGCCCACCGGCGCCTCGTTGATGCCCAGGGTGCAGGCCGCCTCGCACGGGGCGGGGCAGATGCGCCCGGTGAACTCGGGGAAGTTGTTGGTCGAGTGCAGCGTGTCCAGCGCGTTGCGCCAGTCGCCCTGCCACACCAGATCGTTGAAGTCGGGAATGATGTTGTTGACCGGGCAGCCGCTGTTGCAGAACGGAATGCCGCAGTCCATGCAGCGCCCGGCCTGGATCTTGGCCTTGTCGTCCGGCAACTCGTGGACGAATTCCTTCCAATGCTTGAGACGCGCCACGGGCGGCTCGTAGCTCTCCTCCTGGCGTTCGAATTCCATGAATCCGGTGATTTTTCCCATGCTCTGTCCTTGGTCTGCGATGCCCGGAATGCGCGGGCCTTATCGGTGTATGCCTATGCCTGATTGGTCGTCGGTCGGCGGCCTCCCCCTCGCGGCCTTGCCGGCGGCGTGGGAGAGGCATCGGCCCTCACCCCGCGCATGGCAGGTGTCGGGCAGGGGAAGGCCTGCCCGATCACTTGGCGGGCACGCTTGCGTTGCCGGCGGGCGCCTTGGCCTTGGCGGTGGCGACCTGCGCCTCGCGCTTGGCCGCGAGCTCGCCCAGGGCGCGCTTGTACTCGTGCGGGAAGACCTTGACGAAACGCCCGCGCGCCTGCTCCCAGTCGTCCAGCAGTTCGCGCGCGCGCACCGAGCCGGTCCAGCGCAGGTGGTCCTCCAGCATCTGGCGCAACTGGGCCTCGTCGGTCCGGCCGCGGTGCCACAGCGCCTCGGCCATGGTGGCCTTCTGCTCGGCGGCCGGCAGCACCTTGTCGAGCGCCACCATGGCGGTGTTGCAGCGACGCGCGAACTGGCCGTCGACGTCGTAGACGTAGGCGATGCCGCCGCTCATGCCGGCGGCGAAGTTGCGCCCGGTCTCGCCCAGCACGACCACGGTGCCCCCGGTCATGTACTCGCAGCCGTGGTCGCCGGTGCCTTCCACCACGGCGGTGGCGCCGGAGTTGCGCACCGCGAAGCGCTCGCCGGCCACGCCGCGGAAGAAGGCTTCGCCCTCGATGGCGCCGTACAGCACGGTGTTGCCGACGATGATGTTGGACTGCGCGTCGCCGCGGAACTCGATGGTCGGCCGCACGGCGATGCGCCCGCCCGACAGCCCTTTGCCGGTGTAGTCGTTGGCGTCGCCGATGAGGTAGAGCGTGATGCCGCGCGCCAGGAAGGCGCCGAAGCTCTGCCCGCCGGTGCCTTCCATCTGGATGTGGATGGTGTCGTCGGGCAGGCCTTCGTGGCCGTAGCGGCGCGCCACCTCGCCGGAGAGCATGGCGCCCACGGTGCGGTTGACGTTGCGCGTGTTCTGGATGAACTGCACTTTCTCGCCGCGCTCCAGCGCCGGCCTGGCGCGTTCGATGAGCACATGGTCGAGCGCCTTGGCTAGGCCGTGGTCCTGCTCTTCCACGTGGCGGCGCGGCACGTCGCGCCCGACCGCGGGCTGGTAGAACACGCGTGAGAAGTCCAGCCCATGCGCCTTCCAGTGGGTGATGCCGGGACGGGCGTCGAGCAGGTCGGCGCGGCCGACGAGATCGTCGAACTTGCGCACGCCGAGCTGGGCCATGATGGCGCGCACCTCTTCGGCGACGAAGAAGAAGTAGTTCACCACGTGCTCGGGCTTGCCGGCGAATTTCTTGCGCAGCGCGGGGTCCTGCGTGGCCACGCCGACCGGGCAGGTGTTGAGATGGCACTTGCGCATCATGATGCAACCCTCGACCACCAGCGGCGCGGTGGCGAAGCCGAACTCGTCGGCGCCGAGCAGCGCGCCGATCACCACGTCGCGCCCGGTCTTGATCTGGCCGTCCACCTGCACGCGGATGCGCCCGCGCAGGCGGTTGAGCACCAGGGTCTGCTGGGTTTCGGCCAGGCCGATCTCCCACGGCGTGCCCGCATGCTTGATGCTGGACAGCGGCGAGGCGCCGGTGCCGCCGTCGTGCCCGGCGACGACCAGGTGGTCGGCCTTGGCCTTGGCCACGCCCGTGGCCACCGTGCCGATGCCGGATTCGGACACCAGCTTGACGCTGATGGACGCCCGCGCATTGGCGTTCTTGAGGTCGTGGATGAGCTGGGCCAGGTCCTCGATGGAATAGATGTCGTGGTGCGGCGGCGGGGAAATGAGGCCGACCCCGGGCACCGAATAGCGCAGCATGCCGATGTAGTCGGACACCTTGCCGCCCGGCAGCTGGCCGCCTTCGCCGGGCTTGGCGCCCTGCGCCATCTTGATCTGGATCTGGTCGGCGCTGGCCAGGTACTCGGCCGTGACGCCGAAGCGCCCGGACGCCACCTGTTTGATCTTGGAACGCAGCGAATCGCCCGCCTTGAGCGGAATGTCGCTCACCACGCGATCGGTGCCGAGCACGCTGCCCAGGGTGTCGCCGTCGTGGATGCCGGCCGATCCGGTGCGCATTTCAGGACGGTAGCGCAGCGGGTCCTCGCCGCCCTCGCCGGTGTTGCTCTTGCCGCCGATGCGGTTCATCGCCACCGCCAGGGTGGCGTGGGCCTCGGTGGAAATGGAACCCAGCGACATGGCCCCGGTGGCGAAGCGCTTGACGATCTCGCTCGCCGGCTCGACCTCCTCGACGGGAATGGCCCTGGCCGGGTCGAGCTTGAACTCGAACAGCCCGCGCAGCGTCATGTGGCGGCGCGACTGGTCGTTGATGAGCTGGGCGTACTCCTTGTAGGTCTGGTAGTTGCCCGAGCGCGTGGCGTGCTGCAGCTTGGCGATGGCGTCCGGCGTCCACATATGCTCCTCGCCGCGCACGCGCCAGGCGTAGTCGCCGCCGGCGTCGAGCATGGAAGCCAGCACCGGGTTGTCGCCGAAGGCGTCGCGGTGCATGCGCAGGGTTTCCTGCGCCACCTCGAACACGCCGATGCCGCCGACCTGGCTGACGGTGCCGGTGAAATACTTGTCCACCAGGTCGCGCGACAGGCCCACGGCCTCGAAGATCTGCGCCCCGCAGTAACTCATGTAGGTGGAGATGCCCATCTTGGACATGACCTTCTGCATGCCCTTGCCGATGGCCTTGATGTAGTTGGCGATGGCCTTGTCGGGTCCGAGCTCGCCCGGCAGATGGCGCGCCATTTCGGCGATGGTGTCCAGCGCCAGGTAGGGATGCACGGCTTCGGCGCCGTAGCCGGCGAGCACGGCGAAATGATGCGTCTCGCGCGCGCTGCCGGTTTCCACCACCAGCCCGGTCTGCGTGCGCAGGCCGTGGGCGATGAGGTGCTGGTGCACGGCCGACATGGCCAGCAGCGCGGGAATCGCCACCTGCTGCGCGCTGACGTGGCGGTCGGTGACGATGAGGATGTTGTGCCCGCTGCGCAGCGCGTCCACCGCTTCGGCGCAGATCGAGGCCAGGCGCGCCTCGATGCCCTCATGCCCCCAGGCCACGGGATAGCAGATGTCGATCTCGTAGCTCTTGAACTTGCCGCCGGTGTGCTGGGCGATCGAGCGCAGCTTGGCCATGTCGTCGTAGTCCAGCACCGGCTGGCTGACCTCCAGGCGCATCGGCGGGTTGACCTGGTTGATGTCCAGCAGGTTGGGGCGCGGGCCGATGAACGACACCAGCGACATCACCATGTTCTCGCGGATCGAGTCGATCGGCGGATTGGTCACCTGCGCGAACAGCTGCTTGAAGTAGTTGTACAGCGGCTTGGCCTTGTTCGACAGCACGGCCAGCGCGGCGTCGTTGCCCATCGAGCCGACGGCTTCGTCGCCCTTCTCGGCCATCGGCGCCATGAGGAACTTGAGGTCCTCCTGGGTGTAGCCGAAGGCCTGCTGGCGGTCCAGCAGCGGCAGCACCGAAGGCTCGGGATGGCCGAGGTGGTCGAGGTCGTCGATGCGGATGCGCAGGTTCTCGATCCACTGCCCGTAGGGGCGGGCCGAGGCCAGCTGGCTCTTGATCTCCTTGTCGTCGATGATGCGCCCGGCCTCCATGTCGATGAGGAACATCTTGCCGGGCTGCAGGCGCCACTTCTTGACGATGCGGCTCTCCGGTATGGGCAGCACGCCCGACTCGGACGCCATGATGACGAGGTCGTCGTCGGTGACGATGTAGCGCGCCGGGCGCAGGCCGTTGCGGTCCAGCGTGGCGCCGATCTGGCGGCCGTCGGTGAAGGCGATGGCCGCAGGGCCGTCCCAGGGCTCCATCATGGCCGCGTGGTACTCGTAGAAGGCGCGGCGGCGCGCGTCCATCAGCGTGTGCTGCTCCCAGGCCTCGGGGATCATCATCATCATCGCGTGCGACAGCGGGTAGCCCGCCATCACCAGCAGTTCGAGGCAGTTGTCGAAGCTCGCGGTGTCGCTTTGCCCGGGATAGATCAGCGGCCAGAGCTTCTTCAGGTCGTCGCCCAGCACCGGGGAGCTCACCGCCCCCTCGCGCGCGCGCATCCAGTTGTAGTTGCCCTTGACGGTGTTGATCTCGCCGTTGTGCGCCACCAGGCGGTAGGGGTGGGCCAGCGGCCACTCGGGGAAGGTGTTGGTGGAAAAGCGCTGGTGCACCAGCGCCAGCGCCGACTCGAAGCGCGGGTCCTGCAGATCCTTGAAATACTGGCCCACCTGGTCGGCCAGCAGCAAGCCCTTATACACCACGGTGCGGGCCGACATCGACGGCACGAAATATTCCTTGCCGTGGCGCAGGTTGAGGCGCTGGATGGCATGGCTGGCGACGCGGCGGATGACGAACAGCTTGCGCTCCAGCGCATCGGTCACCATCACGTCGGGACCGCGGCCGATGAAGATCTGGCGGATGACCGGCTCCTTCTCGCGCACCGTGGGCGACATGGGCATGTCGCGGTCCACCGGCACGTCGCGCCAGCCCAGCGCCACCTGTCCCTCGGCGCGCACCGCGCGCTCGATTTCCTGCTCGCAGGCCAGGCGCGAAGCCTGCTCGCGCGGCAGGAAGATCATGCCCACGCCGTATTCGCCCGGAGGCGGCAGCGCCACGCCCTGCGCCGCCATCTCGGCGCGGTAATAGGCATCGGGGATCTGCACCAGGATGCCGGCGCCGTCGCCCATCAGCTTGTCGGCGCCCACCGCGCCGCGGTGATCGAGGTTCTTCAGGATCAGCAGGCCGTTCTGCACGATGTCGTGCGATTTCACGCCCTTGATGTGCGCGACGAAGCCCACGCCGCAGGCATCGTGTTCCTGGCTGGGGCAATACAAGCCGTTCTGCGCCAGGGCGGCAATTTCGGAAAGCTCGGGCGTGTGCATGGCAGGCTCCGCGACAAAAGGAAGATCAGGACCGACCAATTTACTGCAATGCAGTATGGAGCGCAAGAAAAATTCAATTATCTGTCCCCATTAATTTGGTGGAAAAAGGATTCCTTATTTAAATAGGGACAGATTTAATCGCCGACTTGCAGGCCTGCTGCGCTCGGGAGTTCAGCCCTTGCGCGGCCGCCCGCGTCGCGCCGGGCGCACGCTGCGGCCGCTGCGCAGCTCCAGTTCGGCCAGGAACGCGGCGTCGCCAAGCCCGGTCCCGCTGCGCAAGGCCCGCTGCAAGGCGCCGGCGCGATCGGCGTCGACCCCCGCCTGCAGCAGCCGCGAATAAGCCGCTTCGCGCTCGAAGGGGGTGTTGCCCAACATCCAGTACGGCTGCGGGCCATGCAGCGCCGGCGCGCTGCCGAGCGCGCCGCCCAGCCCGCAATGCGCGGCATGGCTGCTCCACGACCAGGGCTGGTCCGCGTCCGCCAGGCCTTCCCGCTGCGCCGCCGCGTCCACCCACACCATCGCCGGCAGCAGCCAGGCCTGCGGCTGCAAGACCGCGCTGCGGAAGCGTCCGGCCCACACCGCAGGACGCGCAGGCGAGCCCTGCTGTTGCGCCTCGGGGACGCCCGCCTGTTTCGCGGCGTCGCCACGCGGCTTCACCGGCCCGCCCAGCGCGCGGCTGGTTCGGCGCGCCAGCATCTGCATCAACCCCGACAGCGCCGCAGGGCGCTCAGGCGTCAGCAAGAGCCAGACCGCCTCGGGCAACACGCAATACGCATGCAGCTGCACGGGAAACGACCCCAGCCCCTCCACCAGCCAGGCCAGGAAGCGCCAGCGCTGCGCCTCCAGCGCCAGGGGCTGCGACGCAGCAGCCGCCGAAAGCAGCACCAGATGCGGCAATCCGGGAACACAAAGACGGGGTTGTCGGGCCATGCCGGGATTGTGCAAGATGGGCACGGACTGCCGCGATGCGTCCGCCCGTGCCCGGCCTCAAGGCGAACCGCCCAGCAAGGCATCCCAGAACGATCCGCGAAGCGCGAGACTGAGCGATTCGACCTCCGCGAGCCTCGCCTGGGATGGTGCCGTCAAATGCGCATGCACAAGCGCATGAAACTCCACATGCATGCGTTCCAACCTGGCGAAAGCGGGGTCGCCCCGCGATGGAAGCGCATGCGCGGCGCACCAGCGCCCCAAGGAGCACAGCCGATGGGCCTGCGGCTGCATGAAAAAGGCTTTGCCCTGATCGCTGAGGGTCTGGTCGAGCAGCTGTTGAACCCCGACTCCATGGCTGACGATGGCTTGAATGGCGGCGTCATCGACGCGGGAACCCGCCTCCAACACCTCGACCCAGGGCAGTTGCGCACGCCAAGTCCGCAGCCATGCGTCGAGCTGAGCCGCCGACATCGGCCTCGCGACGGCATAGCCTTGCAAGTGCCGGCAGCCCATCGCCAGCAGGGCGGCGGCTTGCCGCGAGGTTTCAACCCCCTCGGCAATCACGCTGAGTCCCATCATTTGCGCGGTGCGCAGCATGCCGTAGGTGATGCTCAGATTCGCGTTGCTGCCGAACAGGTCATGCGTGAAGCGGCGATCGATCTTGACCGTCGAGACATCCAGGAGTTGCAGGTGCGTGAGACTTGCATTGCCCGTGCCGAAATCGTCCAGGCTGACACTCACGCCCAGCCCCCGACATGCCTTGACCACCTCGCGGGCCTGGTGTCCGTTGAGCTGAGAGCCATGCTCGGTCAGTTCAAGCTCGATCAGTTGCGCCAAGTCGTCCGGGCGCTGCCGCAGGACATGCCGCACATCCTGCAAGAACGACGAATCCAGAAAATGCCGGGGACTGATGTTGACGCACACCTGCAGCGACAAGCCGGCGCTTTTCCACCGCTCCACTTGAGACAAGGCCTGGTCCAAGACCCAGCGCCCAAGCGGTCCGGCCAGTTGCGGTTCGTCAATGACCTCTTCAAAAGCACTGGCTGCGTGCAACGTACCAAGGTCGTCGCGCAGGCGCAGCAAGGCCTCCACCTTGCAGACGCCAGCCCGAGCCGCCTCCCCGGCATGGTCGGACACCAACGACAACACGGGCTGATAGTGCAATTCCAGGCGATTTTCATGCAAGGCGCCGAGGACCCAGCGCCGCAAGGACTCGCGCCTGGCGATTTGCGACTCCATCTCCACGTCGAAGACGCGGTACTGGCGACGGCCCGCGGCTTTCGCCGCATACATCGCCATGTCGGCCCGGCGCAGAAGGGTCTGCACATCGCATGCGCCTTCCTGGTGCACGGCGAAACCGATGGACACGCTGATCTGCTCCGTGCGCCCGCCCAGCACCATCGCGGGCTCGACAGCGGCCAATAAGCGCTGCGCAAACGCGGACACCCCGTCGGCGCCTGGACAGTCGGGCAGGATGAGGCCGAATTCATCGCCGCCCAGCCGCGCGATCAGGTCGGAATCCCGCAGAACGGTCGACAAGCGATGGCCCACTTGAATGAGCAGGGCGTCGCCGACGCCATGCCCCAGGCGATCATTGACGTTCTTGAAATGGTCCAGATCCAAGATCCCGACGACGAGAACCTTGCCCGCCGGGTGCGTGTAAAGGCACTGCGCCAGGCGCGTGTCGAATGCCCGCCGATTGGCCAATCCGGTGAGAGGATCCTGATGGACCAGACGGTGGATTTGCGCCTCTTGCGCCTTCAGCGACGTGATGTCCTGCAGGCTCCAGAGTGCTCCGCGCGACTGATCCCCATCTTGCAGCGGAACGTAATGCCCGAGCAGGATGCGACCGTCGGCCAAACGGATCTCGGCGGTGGTCGACTGATGGTGATGCATCTGGGCCTTGACGCGCTGGGTGGCGACTTCCGGATCGGCATGCAAACCGGCTATGCGCCCCCACAGCTCGCGCCAGGGCCGGCCGACCAGCGTGGCCGGGTCAAGGTCCAGGGCATACATCGCCATGAATGCGCCACTGCAATATTGCACGCAGCCATCGGCGGCGAACACGATCACGCCGGTTGGCAGGTTGTTGAAGATGTGGTGAAAACGCGCGTTCGCCTGCGAGGCCGAGGCATGGGACTGCTCGAGGGCATGGCGCGTGAAAATCGCCCTCGCGGCAAATGCGACGTCCCGCACCATGCGCTGAGCGGTTTCGACGAGGTCGGCGTCGCCGGCTTCATCGGCGCCGGTCTCGTAGAAGACCGCGGCGTGATTGCGCAGTTCGGGAACGCCGGGAAATGGCAAGGCGAGCATGGTCGTGATGCCGAATTCCGCCGCCCGGGCTCGCCAGGCGAGGACCTCGGGCGCGTCCATCGCCAGGAATTGGGCTTGCCCGGTCTTGACGCAGCGTGCAAATAGGCCCTCCCCGATCCGGGGACCATCGAGCGCCATCGCGATGTCCTGCAAAGGGGCGGTGTTGCCGGCCGAGGCAAGCTGCCTGACGCGGCCCAAGCCGTCCTCTTCCGCGCAACCAACCCATGCCAGCGCGCACCTCGGTTGGCTGACCGCCGCATCGCACAAGGCTTGGAAAACGACATCGACGCTGGGCGCGTGCATCGCCAGCGTCTGTTCCGTCCCCTGCAGCGGGTTTCTCGACGGCGCCTCCGCCCGTTGGGTTGGATTCAGAGCATTGATTTTCAGATTAACCCCACCTGTCGGCGCCGTGAAGGCCTCTCGATGTTTCCCGCGCCGTGGCAGGCCGAACCCCTCCCCACCCCAACCCTCCCCATGCATGGGGAGAGGGCCTCACGTTCGCGCCGCGCCGTTCTCAACTCCCCCACGCGGTGGGGGAGGCCGGAAGGGGGAGCCTCGTGCGTCGTTTCGTGTCTGTCGCCCATGCTGGAAATCTTCATCGTCTGTCTCCATCATAAGGACCACGATGCGCGGCCCGGTGCGAGCGCGAGCCGCGCGTCGCGCAGCAAGCGCGCGCCCGCACAAGTTCGGCGACCAGCCGCAACCCCCGCACCCAGCTGGGCCCGGCCCTAAGCCGCGCCGATGCCAGGCACCAGGCCGGCGGGTGCGGCCGCGGCCCTTTTCTGCGCCGCGGTGAAATCCAGCATGCGTTCCACGCTGCGCCGGGCGCGGGCCGCCAGTTCCGGGTCCAGGGTGATCTCCCCCGCCCCGGTCTCCAGCGCGTGCACCAGGCCCTGCAGACTGTTCATCGCCATCCAGGGGCAATGAGCGCAGCTCTTGCAGGTGGCGCTGTTTCCCGCCGTGGGCGCCT
This sequence comes from Thiomonas delicata, assembly GCF_900088825.1. Classification (GTDB taxonomy): domain Bacteria; phylum Pseudomonadota; class Gammaproteobacteria; order Burkholderiales; family Burkholderiaceae_C; genus Thiomonas_A; species Thiomonas_A delicata. The sequence goes on from NZ_LT592171.1 coordinate 114,479, forward strand.
CGATGAAAACCTTGTCGGGGTTCTGCTGCTGCAGGGCGTGGAACATGCCCTTGTCGGTCGCCACGATGTAGGCGGGCGCGTTCAGCTCGCGCGCGGCCTTGAGGATCTGCGAGGTCGACCCCACCACGTCGGCCAGGGCGATGACCCCTGCGGGCGACTCCGGATGGACCAGCACCCTGGCCTCGGGATGCTCGGTCTTGAGCAATTCCAGCTCGAGCGCCTTGAATTCGTCGTGCACGATGCAGGCGCCCTGCCACAGCAGCATGTCGGCGCCGGTTTCGCGTCGGATGTAGTCGCCCAGGTGGCGGTCGGGCGCCCAGAGGATTTTCTCACCGCGGTTTTTCAGATGCCGCACGATGTCCAGCGCGCAGCTCGAGGTGACGACCCAGTCGGCGCGCGCCTTCACCGCGGCGCTGGTGTTGGCGTAGACCACGGCGGTGCGGTCGGGATGGGCGTCGCACCAGGCGGCGAAGGCGTCGGCCGGGCAGCCGAGGTCCAGCGAGCAGGTGGCATCGAGGTCGGGCATGAGCACGCGCTTGTCCATCGACAGCATCTTGGCCGTCTCGCCCATGAAGCGCACCCCCGACACCACCAGCGTGGTCGCGGCGTGGTCGCGGCCGAAGCGCGCCATTTCCAGGGAATCGGCCACGCAGCCGCCGGTTTCGAGCGCGAGATCCTGCAGGTCGGGGTGGACGTAGTAATGCGCCACGAGCACGGCGTTCTCGCGCGCCAGCAAATCGCGGCAGCGCGCCAGCAGTTCAGTGCGCTGTGCAGGGCCGGGTTCGGCCGGCACGCGGGCCCAAGCCTGCAGGGTGGAGCAAGTCGGACTTTCGACGTCGACGGGGAAGACGGTGGACATGGCGGGCTCCGGTGAGGGCGCGTGGCGTGACGTTCAGCTTGCAGCGAAGCGCATGGAGAAGTCGACCGCGAGAACATCCTTGGTCAGTTTGCCGATGGAGATGCGGTCGACCCCTGTTTCCGCAAGCACGCGTACGGTGGAGAGTTCGACCCCACCGGACACTTCCAGTTCGGCGCGTCCGGCATTGAGGGCCACGGCCTCGCGCAGCTGCTCCAGGCTCATGTTGTCCAGCAGCACCATGCGCGCGCCGGCCTCCAGGGCTTCGCGCAATTGCTCGTGCGTTTCCACCTCGATCTGCACGAACACGCCGGGCGGCGCCAGCTCGAACGCACGCTGCAGCGCCGGGCGCACGCCGCCAGCCGCGGCGATATGGTTTTCCTTGATGAGGATGCCGTCGAACAGGCCCATGCGGTGGTTGTGCCCGCCACCCACGCGCACGGCGTACTTCTGCGCCACACGCAGCCCGGGCAGGGTCTTGCGGGTGTCGACGATGCGCGCGCGCGTGCCGGCCACGGCCTTCACGTATTCGGCGGTATGGCTGGCCACCCCCGACAGCAGTTGCAGGAAGTTGAGCATGGTGCGCTCGGCGGTCAGCAGCGCGCGCGCCGGGCCCTGCAACTCCAGGATGCACTGGCCCGGCTCCATCACCGCGCCTTCGTCGCATCGCCATGCGATGCGGGTGCCGCCGTCCACCTGGCGCATGGCGGCCTCGGCCCAGGGCTGGCCGCACAGCAGCGCGCGCTCGCGCGAGATGACGCGGGCCGTGGCCTGCGCGCGCGGGTCGATGAGGGCGGCGGTGAGATCCCCGCTACCGACGTCTTCGGCCAGGGCGCGCTGGGCGTCGCGCGCGGCGACTTGCGGGATGGTCATGCCGTTCATGGGTGCGTGACGAACGTGTGAAAACAGACAGTGTAGGTCCGGGGCCGGGGGCCTGCGCCGCGCGTCCTTGGCGCGAAAGGCACCCATGCGCCCGTGTCATTTCCGACTGTGGTTGGCATCGGAAAACATGCGATTCCATCCAAACCATGGCGGAATCTCGACGATGGGCCGAGCCAAACACCAAAAACTCGGGTTTATCCCGATCCCTCAGGCGATTAACCCGTATTGACATGCCAATATAAGTCATTGCTAATATTGCTCCATCTCAAGGAAAGCCCATGGACACCGCCGTCGATTTCGCCCGTATCCCCCTCGAAGCCCTGCGCAGGCCCGATGTCACGCTGCCCCCGGGCAAGCGGATCGCCCCTAGCGAGGTGAGCAACGCCTGGCGCGGCGCCTCCGACTGCCGCAACTGCGGCGTGCGGCGCATCGCGCTGTTCGGCGCGCTGCAGATGGAGGATTTCGACGACCTTCATCACGTCATCGACGACATGCAGTTCTCGGCCGGCCAGAAGCTGTTTTCCGAGGGCATGCGCGGCGACTCGCTGTATTCCATCAAGACCGGTTTCGTGAAGCTCGAACGCGCGCTGCCGGACAGCTCGCGACGCATCACGCGCGTGGCCAAACGCGGCGACCTGGTGGGCCTGGAGTGCTTCATCCAGCAGCCCTACCTGCACGACGCCACCACCATCGGCACGGTGCGGGTATGCCGCATTCCGGTCGCCCTCGTGCGTCAACTGGAGGAAAAGGTGCCCACCCTGCGCCAGGAGTTCCTGGAGCGCTGGCACCACGCCCTGCGCGAAACCGACGAATGGGCGCTGCTGCTGGGTTCGGGAACCATCCCTTCGCGCATGGCGCGCCTGCTGCTCAAGCTGGCCGAGCCCGAGCTCAACGACACCATCACCTTGCCCAAGCGCGGCGACCTCGGCGCCATGCTCGGCGTGGCGCTGGAGACGGCCAGCCGCGTCATCGCCCAGTTCGAGCGCGACGGGATGGTCGAGCACGTGGGCCCGCGCCTGTTTCGCGTCAACCGCGCCGGGCTCACGCGCCTGGTGCAGCATGGCAAGGGCGCCAAAGCGGCCCCCTGAAACATGCCCGGGCGAACCGCGGGCGGCGCGGGCTCAGCGCGCGTCGGCCCAGCGGGTGATGCCCTCCCACTGCCGTAAATCCTTCTCCACCTGGTGGGGATTGACGTCCCAGAGCGTCAACCCGTGCGCGGCCATGTGGGCATAGCCGGTGGTGGGGCGCAGCATGCCGAGCACGGGGCGCTGCAGGCGGCCGAAGAATTCGCGCAACTGCTCGGCGGCGCGGGTGCGCTCGTCGATGCGCACGCCCACCAGGCCGATGTCCAGATCCTGGAGCTTGCGGTCCTCGGCGATCTTGTCCAGAAAATCCTGCGCGGCATAGATGTCGAAGATGGACGGCTGCACCGGCAGCAGCAGCTTGTCGGCCAGGCGCAGCACGTCGTTGAAGCGCCAGCCGTGCAAGCCCGCGGGGGTGTCGATCACGACATGCGTGGTGCCGTCGGGCGGTCGGGCGATGTAGTCGGGGCCGATTTTCCAGGTGGCGATGGGCGCCGCCTGCTGGGGCCGCAAGGACAGCCACAGGCGCGAGGATTGCTGGCGGTCGGCATCGCCCAGCATGACCTTGTGGCCCTTGCTGGCCCAATAGCCGGCAAGCTGGGTGGACAAGGTGGATTTGCCCACGCCCCCCTTGGGATTGGCGACGACGACGACCGGCATGTTTTCTTCTCCCCCGAATGTGTAGCGCCGAGCTTAAGCCAAGCAGGCTCCGGGGGACAAGACCGACCGACGGCGGTCAGACGATGCCGCAGGCCTGCTCGAAGCTCAGGCGCGGGCTGCGCGGGAACAACCCGGCCGGATCGCCGTGGCCGAGGTTGCAGATGAAGTTGACCTTGACGGAGGTGCCGGCGAAGAAGGCGGCGTTGGCCGCGTCGGCGTCGAAACCGCTCATCGGCCCGCAGTCCAGTCCCACGGCCCGCGCGGCGAGGATGAAATAGCCGCCCTGCAGGCTGGAATTGCGCAGGGCGGTGGTGGCGATCAGGTCGGGCTTGCCCTCGAACCAGGAGCGCGCGGCCTGGTTGTGCGGAAACAGTTCGGGGAGCTTGTCGTAGAACGCCATGTCCATGCCGATGATGGCGTTGACCGGGGCCTGCAGGGTCTTGGCGCGGTTGCCTTCGCTCATGCAAGGCGCAAGCCTGGCCTTGGCCTGCGGCGACTTGACGAACACGATGCGCGCCGGGCTGCAGTTGGCCGAGGTCGGCCCCCACTTCATCAGCTCGTAAAGCTGGCGCAGCAAATGGTCGGGCACCGGCTCGGCGGTGAAGAGATTGTGGGTGCGGGCCTCGTCGAACAACTGGCGAAGCGCGTCGGCGGACAAGATGGACATGGGCGATCTCGGTCATGTTGAACACCCCGCAATCTTGCAACAGCCGCACAATATCCGCTTGCCCGGACGCCAACCCCACGCCCACGCCATGTTCAACCCCAGCAAGGACGAAGTCCGCCAATTCTTCATCGACGCCTGGCGCCGCCACCGCGAAGGCCTTGTGCTCACGCCGCTGGAAATCCTGGGGGCACGGTGGATGGAACAGCATCCCGAGTACCACGACGACCTGGCCGACCCCGAGGCCATGCAGCGCGACTACACCGTGGAGCAGGGGCGCACCAATCCCTTTCTGCACCTGTCGATGCACCTATCCATCACCGAGCAGGTTTCGATCGACCAGCCGCCCGGCATCAAACAGGCTTTCCACCTGCTCGCCGCCAGACTGGGCGAGCACGAGGCGCAGCACGCCATCATGGAATGCCTGGGCGAAATGCTGTGGACCGCGCAGCGCAGCGGCCTGCCGCCGGACGGCGAGGCCTACGTGGACTGCGTGCGCCGCCGCGCCACACGCGGCTGAGCGGCCCCGGCTCAGGCGCGCGGAAGCTCGCCGTCGACGCCCATGACGTAGCGGTCCATGGCCTGGATCTGGCTATCGGACATGACGCCGCCATCCAGCATCACGCCGCCGCGGTTGTCGAGAATGCGGCCCGAGAAAGGATGGAAGCGCCCCCGGATGATGTCGCGTTCGCGCGCCAGGACCTGACGCTGCGCGGCCTCGGGCACCGCCGCCAGGAACGGTGCCAGGCGCACGAAGCCCTGGTCCATGCCGCCCCAGACGTTGCTCGGACGCCAGCGCCCGGCCAGCACTTCGCGCACGGTGCGTACGTAGAAATCGCCCCAGTGCAAGGTCACGGCGGTGAGCTGGACGCGCGGGCCGTACTGCGCCTCGTCGCTGCAATAGCCGATGGCCCAGCGGCCCGTCTCCTGCGCCACCTGCACCGCGGCCGGGGCGTTCGTATGGTGGGTCAGCACGTCCGCGCCCTGGGCGACGAGCGCCCGTGCGGCGTCGGCCTCGCGCCCTGGGTCGTACCAGCTGTTCACCCACGCCACCTTCATGCGTGCGTCGGGGTCGACCGCGCGCATGCCCAGCGTGAAGGCATTGATGCCCTGCACGACCTCGGGAATCGGAAACGACGCCACCATGCCCGCCACCACCGCATGCCCCAGACGCGCGCGCATATGCGCGGCCACCATGCCCGCCAGATAGCGTCCCTGGTAGAAGCGGCCGCTGTAGGCGCCGACGTTGGCGGCGAGCTTGTAGCCCGAACACTGCTCGAAACGGGTCTGGGGAAAGTCGCGCGCCACGCGCAGCACCGACTCCATATAGCCGAAGCTGGTGGTGAAAATGAGCTGCTCGCCTTGTCGCGCCAGCTCGCGCACCACGCGCTCGGCATCAGGCCCTTCGGGCACGTTGGCCACATGGCGGCTGCGCACGGCAGCGCCCAGCGCCCGCTGCATGTGCAGCCGGCCTTTCTCGTGCTGGGCCGTCCAGCCCGTGGCGCCGATGGGCGTGACGTAGACGAAGGCCGCGCGCAGCGGCTCGCGAATCGCCGCCGGCGAAGCGGGCGGGCTGCTTTGCGCCCGGGCGAACGGCGCCGCGGCGCAGGCAGACGCAAGACCGGCGAGCAACCGCCTGCGACTGAGGTTTTGTGACATGGTTGACCTCGACATGGCTCCCGACACGAACACCGCCGCGGCCGGGAGCGGCTCCGCGGCGGTGGAAACCGTGGAATTGTAGGGAGCGGGTACGCGCAGCATGCCGCCGCCGGGGCGCCGGCTTCCGTGCGGCAAGGAGCGCGCTGCGCCGATCCGGGTGGCGCTGCGGCGAAGCCGGCGCTCAGGCGGTTGGCGGCAGCGGCAGGCCTTGCGCTTGCCAATGGGCGTCGAGGCGCGCGGCCCAGGCCGCGACCGGGCCGGCCGGGGCGAAGCTCGCTTCCAGGCTGTTGCGCAGCAGGCGGTAGGCGTCGGCGCTGTCCAGCGCGGGATGCGCGGCGAGCAGGGCCCGGTAGTTGGCGTTGACGTAGCCGCCGAAATAGGCCGGGTCGTCCGAATTCACCATGACCTTCACGCCGGCATGCAGCAGCGCCGGCAGGTTGTGCGCCGCCATGTCGGGAAACACGCGCAGCTTCACGTTCGACAAGGGACAGACGGTGAGCGCAACGCCTTCGGCTGCGAGCCGCCGCACCAGCGCGGGGTCGTCGGCCGCGTGCACGCCGTGGTCGATGCGCTCGGCGCCGAGCAGGTCCAGCGCGTCGCGCACAGAGGCGGCCGGGCCCTCCTCGCCGGCGTGCGCCACCAGACGCAGGCCCTGGGCGCGGGCCTGGGCGTAGAGCCGTGCGAATTTCTGCGGCGGATTGCCGCGCTCGGACGAGTCCAGCCCCAGGCCGATGATGTGTTCGCGCCAGGGGCTGGCGGCCTCCAGCGTCGCCAGGCCGTCGTCCTCGCTGAGGTGACGCAGCACGCAAAGGATGTAGTCCGCGCGCATCCCGAGTTCGTCCTGCGCGCGCCGCGCGGCGCGCAGCAAGCCGGGCATGAACACGTCGAAGCCGATGCCGCGCGCGGTGTGGCTCTGCGGGTCGAAGAACACCTCGGCCCGCACCACGTGGTCGGCCGCGGCGCGCTGGAAGTAGGCCCAGGCGAGATCGAAGAAATCCTGCTCGGTCCGCAGCACGTCGCAGCCGGCGTAGTACAAGTCGAGAAAGGACTGCAGGCTGTCGAAGGCGTAGGCGGCGCGCAGCGCCTCGCTGCTGGGCCAGCGCAGGGCCACGCCGTTGCGCCGCGCCAGGGCGAAGGCCAACTCGGGCTCGAGCGTGCCTTCGATATGCACGTGCAACTCGGCCTTGGGCGCCGCGCACACGGCGGCGATCAAGGCCTCGCGGCCCGGCTCGGCCAGGGTTTGCGGCGTGCTCACTTGCCGGGAACCTGGCCTTCCACGCCCTTGACGTAGAAGCTGATGCCATGCAGGAACTTGTCGTCGGCCTTGGCTCCGGCGGCCAGCACCGTGGCGCCGTTCTGGCCGATGATCGGGCCCTTCCAGATCGAGAAGCTGTGGTCCTTGAGCCCAGCCTTGACCGTCTCGACGCGCTGCCTGATCCTGGCCGGAACCTTGTCGGAGATGGACACGATATTGATGGCGCCGTGGCCCACGCCCCACCAGATCTGCTGCGGCTTCCAGGTGCCGTCGAGCACGCGCTGGGTCTCGTATTCGTACACCGGCGCCCAGTTCACCACGGCCGAGGCCAGGTGTGCCTTAGGGCCGAACTTGGCCATGTCGCTGTCCCAGCCGAAGGCGTATTTGCCCAGCTTCTCGGCGGTCTGCAGCACGGCCGGCGAATCGGTGTTCTGGAACAGCACGTCGGCGCCCTGGTTGACCAGCGAGGTGGCGGCCTCGGTCTCCTTGGGCGGATCGAACCACTTGTTCACCCACACGACCTTGACCTTCACCTTGGGGTTGACCGACTGCGCGCCCAGGGTGAACGAATCGATGTTGCGGATCACTTCGGGGATGGGCACCGAGCCGACCACGCCGAGGATGTCGGTCTTGGTCATGCCGCCGGCGATGATGCCGGCCATATAGGCGCCCTCGTAGGTGCGGGCGTCGTAGGTGCCGACATTGGCGGCGGTCTTGTAGCCGGTGGCGTGCTCGAACTTGACCTTGGGATAGTCGCGCGCGACCTTGAGCGTCGGCTCCATGAAGCCGAAACTGGTGGTGAAGATGAGCCCGTCGCCCTGCTGCGCCAGGTCGCGGATCACGCGCTCGGCGTCGGGGCCCTCGGGCACGTTCTCGACGTACTGGGTCTTGACCTTGTCGCCGAACTTGGCCTGCAGCGCCTTGCGCGCCTGGTCGTGGGCGAAGGTCCAGCCGGCGTCGCCCACCGGGCCGACGTAGACGAAGCCGATTTTCAACGGCGCCTTGCCCGCCGCGTGCGCGGGCAGGCCGCCGGCAGCCAGCGCCAGCGCGGCGGCCAGGCCCAGAAGACGAAAACGATTCAGCATTGCGAGCTCTCCATCGAGGGTTGGAAATGACGGTTGACGTTCAAACTGTATACAAATTTGAAAAAATTGAAAACAAAAATCACGACCTCGGCTCAAGGCCTGAACACCTTGCCCAGCGAGGCCGGCATGTTGACGCGGATCCATACCGGGTTGCGCGACATCAGCGCCAGCACGACGATGGTGGCGACATAGGGCAGCATCGACAGCAATTGCGACGGCACCTGCACGCCCGCGCCCTGGAAGTAGAACTGCAGCATGGTCACGCCGCCGAACAGGTAGGCGCCGAGCAGCACGCGGCCCGGCCGCCAGGTGGCGAAGGTGGTCAGCGCCAGCGCGATCCAGCCGCGCCCGGCCGTCATGCCCTGCACCCACATCGGGGTGTAGATCACCGACAGGTAGGCGCCCGCCACGCCGCACAGCGCGCCGCCGAACATCAGCGCCAGCAAGCGGATGCGCCGCACCGGATAGCCCAACGCATGCGCCGACTGCGGCGACTCGCCCACCGCACGCAGCACCAACCCGGCGCGGGTGCGATGCAGGAACAGGTGGATGGCCAGCGCCAGCAGCACGGTGAGATAGACCATGGGGTGGTGCGAGAACAGCGCCGGTCCGGCGAAAGGCAGGTCCGACAGCAGCGGAATATGCACATGGCCGAACGGCGGCAGGTTGCGTCCCACGTAGTCCAGCCCGACGAAGGCCGACAAGCCGGCGCCGAACAGGCTGAGCGCCAGCCCGGTGGCGTACTGGTTGGTGCCCAGCCACAGCACCAGCAGGCCGACCAGCGCCGCCAGCAGGCTGCCGACCGCGGCGCCGGCGCCGAACGCCAGCCACTGGTTGCCGGTGGTCACGGCCACGGCGAAGCCGGCGATCGCGGCCATCAGCATCATGCCCTCGGCGCCGAGGTTGACCACGCCCGACTTCTCGTTGACCAGCAGGCCCAGCGAGGCCAGCGCGAGGGGCGTGCCGGCGGACAGCGCCGAGGCCAGCAGCAGCGCGAATTCATGCATGGCGCACTCCGGTGCGCGCCAGGCGCAGGCGATGGGTGACCAGGGTATCGGCCGCCAGCAGGCAGAACAGCAGCAGTCCCTGGAACACCCCGGTCATGGCGTTGGGCAGGCCCAGGCGCGACTGCGCCAGTTCGCCGCCGATGTAGAACATGGCCATGAGCAGGCCCGAGAACACGATGCCCACCGCATTGAGCCGGCCGACGAAGGCCACGATGATGGCGGCGAAACCATAGCCCTGCGACACGTGCGGCGTGAGCTGGCCGAGCGGCCCCACAGCCTCGAGCGCGCCGGCCAGGCCGCTCAGGCCGCCCGACAGCAGCAGCACCGTCCACAGCGATTTGCGCGCCGAGAACCCGGCGTAACGCGCCGCATCCGGGGCCAGCCCGCCGACAAGGAGACGGAAACCCTGCAGGCTGCGGCGCATGAACAGGCTCATCGCCACCACCGCGACCATGGCGATGGCGAAGCCGATGTTCAGCCGCGTATCGGGGATGAGCTTGGGCAGCGTGGTCGAGGCGGCGAACAGCGCGGTCTGCGGAAAGTTGTAGCCGTTGGGGTCTTTCCACGGCCCGTAGACCAGGTCGTCCAGCAGGTACTGGGCCACGTACACCAGCATCAGGCTGGTGAGGATTTCGTTGGCGTTGAAGCGGTCGCGCAGCACGGCGACGATGGCCGCCCACGCCATGCCGCCGAGCACGCCGGCGAGCAGGATGGGTAGCAGCACCCAGCGCGTGGTGTCGTCGCCGGCCTGCAGCGCCACGCCGCCGGCGGCAATCGCACCGAGCACGAATTGCCCCTCGGCGCCGATGTTCCAGACATTGGCGCGGTAGCAGGCCGCCAGGCCCAGGCCGCAGAGGATCAGCGGCGTGGCCTTCAGCCCCAACTCGGCCAGGCCGTAGAGGTTTTTCACCGGCTCGACGAAAAACAGCGCCAGGCCTGCCAGCGGGTTTTTGCCGAGCACGGCGAACATCGCCGCGCCGAACAACACCGTGACGGCCAAGGCGATGAGCGGCGACAGCAACAACATGACGCGCGAGGGCGCGGCGCGCGCCTCAAGCCGCAGCACGATCCACCTCCTCGTGGCCGGCCGCCACGGCCTGCGCCGCGGCTGCGGCGTCCCACAAGCCGCTCATCCACTGGCCGACCTGTTCGACCGAGGCCTCGGCGATGGGCAGCGCAGGCGACAGGCGCCCGCGCGCGATGACCGCGATGCGGTCGGCGATCTCGAACAATTCGTCCAACTCCTCGGAAATCACCAGCAGCGCGCAGCCGCGGTCGCGCAACGCCAGCAGCTCGCCGCGGATCTGCGCCGCGGCGCCCACGTCCACGCCCCAGGTCGGCTGCGCCACCACCAGCGCCCTGGGCTCGCCGGAAATCTCGCGGCCCATGATGAACTTCTGCAGATTGCCGCCCGACAGGCTTTGCGCCAGGGCCTGCGGCCCCGCCGCGCGCACGCCGAAACGGGCGATGATGCCGCGCGCCTTGGCCGCCACCGCGGGCCAGCGGATCCAGCCCGCGCGCACGCTTTGCGCGTCGGCATGGGTGAGCAGGGTGTTGGCCGCGAGGTCCATCGCCGGCACCGCGCCGCGCCCCAGGCGCTCCTCGGGCACCACGCGCAGGCCGGCGCGCCGGCGCCGGCCTGGCGCCATGCCGCCCAGGTCCTGGCCGAACAGGCGCAGGGCGTCGGCCGGCACCGGGCGGCGCGCGTCCTCGCCGGACAGCACGGCGAGCAGCTCCTGCTGGCCGTTGCCCGACACGCCGGCAATGCCCAGGATCTCGCCGGCGCGCAGTTGCAGATTCACGTTCTGCAAAGCCACGCCGTAGGGGTCGGCGGCGGGCTGGTTCAGGCCCTTGAGTTCCAGCGCCACCGCGCCCGGTTGGGCCGGCTTGCGCGACGGCGGCGCGATGTCGGCGCCGATCATCAGGCGCGACAGGCTGGCGTTGCTTTCGCCCGCCGGGTCCACCTCGCCCACCACCCTGCCCGCGCGCATCACGGTGCAGTGGTGGCACAGGGCGCGGATTTCGTCGAGCTTGTGGCTGATGTAGAGGATGCTGCAGCCGGTGGCCGCCAGCTTGCGCAGGGTGTCGAACAGGCGCTGCACGGCCTGCGGCGCCAGCACCGAGGTCGGCTCGTCGAGGATGAGCAGTTGCGGCCGGGTCAGCAGGGCGCGGATGATTTCCACGCGCTGGCGCTCACCGACCGAAAGCGTGTGCACCGGCCGCGCGGGGTCGATGTCGAGGCCGTAGCCGGCGGCCACCTCGCCGATGCGCTGCGTCACCTGCGCCAGGGTGCTGCCGGGGTCGAGGCCGAGCCAGACGTTCTCGGCCACGCTCAGGGTGTCGAACAGCGAGAAATGCTGGAACACCATGGACACGCCGAGCGCGCGGGCCATGTGCGGGTTGCGCATCTGCACGACGTCGCCGTTGAGGCGGATGGCACCGGCGTCGGGCTGCACCGCGCCGAAGATGATTTTCATCAGCGTCGATTTGCCGGCGCCGTTCTCGCCCAGCACGGCGTGGATCTGGCCCGGCGCCACGCGCAGGCTCACGCCGTCGTTCGCCACGACGCCGGGGTAGCGCTTGGTGATGCCTTCGAGTTCGAGTCGCCAGACCATGGTGTGCGTTTTGTTCAGGACGCGAGGGGTCGCGGCCCGAGGTGCCCGGCTGCCGCGCCGGCATGCCGGTCGTGCTGCGCGAGCGCAGCCGAGATTCTGCATCCGCGCAGATAGACCGCCGCCACGTTGCGTTCGTCGGCCAGGCTCATCCACGCGAACAAGCGCTCATGCAAGCTGCGTGCCATGTCCTGCCGGCGCTGCTGCACGGGGCCGTCGGCCCAGCGCCAGACGACGACGTCGGCCAGCGTTCCGGCCGCGAAATGCCCGATCTCGTGCGCCAGTCCAAGCGCCTGGGCCGCGCCCAGCGTGGCGGCGTACAGGCCCTGCCAGGCCGGCAGGCGCTGGCCTTGCAGCGCGAGCACCTTGTAGCCGTCGGCCAGGGTGCGCAGGGCGCACAGGCTGGTGCCGCCGCCGACGTCGCTGGCCGGCGCCACGCGCACCCCGGCGGCGCGCGCCCGGGCCCAGTCGAACAGGCCGCTGCCGAGGAACAGGTTGGACGAGGGACAGAAGGCGATCTGCGCCCCGGTTTGCGCCAGCAACGCGCGGTCGGCGTCGTCCAGCCAGATGCCGTGGGCCAGCACGCTGCGCGCGCCGAGCAGGCCGTGCGCGGCGTAGACGTCGAGATAGCTGCGGCTTTCGGGAAACAGCTCGGCGACCCAGCGCACCTCGTCGCGGTTCTCGGCGACATGGGTCTGCATGTACAGCCCGCCGGCCCGGTCGCGGTAGGCGTCGAGCAGGCGCCCGGCCATGCTCAGCTGCGCCCGGCTGCTGGTGGCGGCGAAGCGCGGCGTCACGGCATAGGCCAGACGGTCCACGCCATGCCAGCGATCGATGAGGTCGACGCAGTCGCGCTCGGCCTGTTCGACGTCGTCGCGCAGATCGTCCGGGCAGTTGCGGTCCATCAGCACCTTGCCGGTGACCAGGCGCATGCCCAGGGCCTGACCGACCGCGAACAACGCCTCGCTGCTGGCCTTGTGCACCGTGGCGTAGACCAGCGCGGCGGTGGTGCCGTGCGCCAGCAGCGCGTGCAGGAAGCGCTCGGCGCCGCGCCGGCTCTGCTCGGGGTCGGCGTAACGCGCCTCGGCGGGGAAGGTGTAGCGCTGCAGCCAGTCCAGCAGCTGCGCGCCGTAGGAGCCGATGACGTCGAGCTGCGGCGCATGCACATGGGTGTCGATGAAGCCCGGCAGGATGAGGTGGCCGCGCCAGTCGTGCCGCGTCCACCTCGCATCGGGCGGCTGGTCGGCGGCGCGCACCGCCTGCACCCGGCCGTCCTCGACCAGCAGCCAGCCGTCGGGCTCGAAGCGCGCGGCGTCGCCGCCGTCCTCGTCCCAGCCGGGGTCGCGCTGAAAATGCAGGATGTCGCCGCACAGGGCGAGACGGATCGGTTCGGTCATGGAATGAAGGATGCGGCGGTTCAGGAGCCTTGCGCCGCCAGCCGCACCTGCTCGCGCAGCCAATGCTGGGCGGCATCGTGATGGCTGCGCGCATGCCACAGCAGGTAATAGGTCAGCAGCGGGAAAGGCACCGGGCAGGGCAGGATGCGCACCGCCAGCCCCGCCTCGACGTAGTGCCGGCAGAAGCGCCGCCCGGTGGTCAGCACCAGCAGGCTGCGCGCCACCAGGCCGGGAATGAGATTGAAAAAACCGCAATGCACCGCGATGCGGCGCGTCAGTCCAAGATGGTGCAGGTGCTGGTCGATCACGCCTTCGCCGCCAGCGCGCAACGGCAGCGGCGCGACATGCTCGGCCTGCAGATACTGCGCCAGGTCCAGGCCCCGGCGCAGCGCGGGATGGTCGGCGGCCACCAGGCAGACGATCTCGTCGTCCAGCAGCGGCGCGATGTGCAACTCCTGCGGCGGCTCCAGCCAGTTGCCCACCACCGCGTCGACCTCGCCCGCCGCCAGGCTCTTGCGATAGTCGAACTCGCGGCTCAGCGGCACGACGTCCACACCGCAGGACGGCGCCTCGCGCTTGATGCCAGCCACCAGGGCAGGAAGAAATGCGGGATCCATGTAGTCGGCCGCGGCGATGCGGAACAGCCGCGTGCTGCGCGCGGCGTCGAACGTCTGCCCGCCCGCCTGCAGGCGCTGCGCTTCGCGCAGGATGCTGGCGCAGGGCTCGAGCAGGCTGGCGCCGAAGGCCGTGGGCACCATGCCGCTGCCGCTGCGCACCAGCAATTCATCGCCGGTGACGGCGCGCAGGCGGCGCAGCGCCGCGCTCACCGCGGGCTGGGACGCGCCCAGGCGCATGGCCGCGCGGGACACGCTGGATTCGGTCAGCAAGGTGTGCAGCACGCGGATGAGGTGGAGATCGATGGAGTCCAGCGGATTGTTCATGGCGAACCAGGTGGCGGCATAGCCCCAAGGGCATGGTTTGTATACAGTTCAGCATATGTCAAGGTCCTGTCGGCATGGCCTAATGTTTGCATGCGCCGTGGCGCGAAGCCGCGCGTTCAATCCCGTGCGGCGCGACCGCCCCTCGCGAAACTGGCCATGGACACCCAAGCGATTCGATTCTTCCACCGCGGCGCGGTGGTGCAGGCGCAGGACCTTCCCATCACCACCACGGTGCTGCAATGGCTGCGCGAGCAGGCGCGCTGCACCGGCACCAAGGAAGGGTGCGCCGAGGGCGATTGCGGCGCCTGCACCGTGGTCGTGGCCGAACTGGCCCGCGGCGCCGAAAGCGCGGCCGACGCGCGCGCCGTGCATGTCGGCCCCTTGCGCCTGCGCCCGGTCAACGCCTGCATCCGCTACCTGCCCACCCTGCACGGCAAGGCCCTGCTCACGGTGGAGGACCTGCAGACCATGGCGCCCGAGCAGGCGCTGCATCCGGTGCAGCAGGCGATGCTGGATTGCCACGCCTCGCAATGCGGTTTCTGCACCCCGGGTTTCGTCATGTCGCTGTACGCCAGCTACGCGCGCCACCACGGCGATGGGAGCCGGCCCACGCGCCAGCAGCTGGCGCATGACCTTGCCGGCAATCTGTGCCGCTGCACCGGCTACCGGCCCATCCTGGACGCCGCACAGCGCATGTTCGAGCTGCCGCCGGCGCGGCTGGACCCCGAACCCATCGCCGCGGCGCTGCGCGCCATCGCCGCCGACACGCCCGACCCCTTCACGCACGCCGCGCCCAACCCGGCCTTTCCCGACGCCCAGGGCCGCGCGCGCATCGACCGCTTCTTCGCCCCGCGCCGGCTCGCCACCCTCGCCGCCCTGCTGGCCGAGGCGCCGACCGAGAGGCCCCCGGACGAGGCGGGCGCGGGCGGCGCGCGCAAGCTCACCCTCCTCGCCGGCGCCACCGACATCGGCCTGTGGACCAACAAGCAGTTCCGCGACGTCGGCGACCTGCTGTATGTCGGCGACGTCGCCGAGCTGACCGGCATCGCGCACGAGAACGGCGGCTTGCGCATCGGTGCGGCGGTGCCGCTGGAGGACGCCTGGGCCGCGCTGGCGCAGGCCGTGCCGGCCCTGCGCGACATGGCCCAGCGCTTCGCCGGTCCCCCGGTGCGGCATGCCGGCACCCTGGGCGGCAATCTGGCCAACGGCTCGCCCATCGGCGACGGCGCGCCGGCGCTGATGGCGCTGGACGCGGCGCTCGTACTGCAACGCGGCTCCGCGCAGCGCCGCATGCCGCTCGACGCCTTCTATCTCGGCTATATGCGCAACGCGCTGCGGCCCGGCGAGTTCCTCCACAGCATCGAGGTCCCGCTGCCGCATGCCGCCACGCGGGTGTGCGCCGAGAAGCACTCCAAGCGCTACGACAGCGACATCTCCGCCCTCAGTTGCGGTCTGGCGCTGCGGCTGGACGGCGCGCGCGTGGGCCACGTTCGCATCGCCTTCGGCGGCATGGCCGCGGTGGTACGGCGCGCCGCCCATGCCGAGGCCGCGCTGCACGGCCAGCGCTGGAGCGAAGCCGCCGTGCGTGCCGCGATGGACGCCCTGGCCGACGACTTCCAGCCGCTGAGCGACCTGCGCGCCAGCCAGGACCACCGCCTGCGGGTGGCGCGCAACCTGCTGTGGCGCTTCTGGCTCGAGAACCGGCCCGAGGCGCCGCTGGCGCCCGCGCAGACCAGGGTCTGGGCGGGGCTGCAGGAGTCGTCGCGCATTGCCGAGAGCGGCGCGCCATGAACAAGCCCGCGCAACCCTTGGCCCCACCGCCCGGCGCGACCGAAACGGCCGGTTTCGGTCGCGGCCTTCCGCCGTCGTGGCCCGAGGCCGAATGGCCCGCGCTGCGCGACGGCCGCCGGGTCGGCGTGAGCGCGCCGCACGAATCGGCTCATCTGCACGTGCGCGGCCAGGCCCCCTATACCGACGACGTGCCGGAACTCGCCGGCACCCTGCACGCCGCGCTGGGTCTGTCGCCGCTGGCGCACGGCCGCCTGCTGGACCTGGACGCGGCACGCCTGCGCGCCCTGCCCGGCGTGGTGGACGTGCTCACCGCGGCGGACATTCCCGGCGTGAATGACTGCGGCCCGGTGGTGCGCGACGACCCCATCCTGGCCGAAGGCACGCTGCGCCACGTCGGCCAGCCGGTGTTCCTGGTGGTCGCCACCACGCGCGAGCTGGCGCGTCGCGCCGCGGCGCGGGCGGCCGAGGTCGTCCACGCCGAGCCGCTGCCCGCCGTGCTCACGGCACGCGCGGCGCATGCGCAGGGCCAGTACGTGGTGCCGTCCATGCACCTCAAGCGCGAATCCGCGCCGGGCGCGCTGGACGCCGCGCTGCGCGCCGCCCCCCACCGCCTGCGCGGCAGCCTGCAGGTGGGCGGGCAGGAACAGTTCTATCTGGAGGGGCAGATCGCCTACGCCATGCCGGCCGAGAACGCCGGCATGCGGGTGCTGTGCTCCACCCAGCACCCGAGCGAGATGCAGCACGCCGTGGCCCGCGCCCTCGGCTGGATGGACCATCAGGTGCAGGTGGAATGCCGGCGCATGGGCGGCGGCTTCGGCGGCAAGGAGTCGCAGTCCGGCCTGTTCGCCTGCGCCGCGGCGGTTGCCGCGAACAAGCTGGGCCGGCCGGTGAAACTGCGCCTGGACCGCGACGACGACTTCCTGGTCACCGGGCGCCGCCACGGCTTCGATTTTGACTTCGACGTGGCCTTCGACGACGCAGGCCGCATCCTCGCCTACGACGTGACCCTGATCGCCAACGCCGGCCACTCCGCCGATCTGTCCGCCGCGGTGATGACCCGCGCCATCTGCCACGTGGACAACGCCTACTGGCTGCCCGAGGTGGCCATCCACGGCCACAGCGCGCGCACCAACACCCAGAGCAACACCGCCTTCCGCGGCTTCGGCGGGCCGCAGGGCGCGCTGGTCACCGAGTTCGTGCTCGACTCCATCGCCCGCCGCCTGGGCCTGGACGCGCTGGACGTGCGGCGCGCCAATTTCTACGGCGTCGGCCAGCGCCACGTCACGCCCTACGGCCAGGGCGTGACCGACAACGTGCTGCACGAGCTGGTCGAGCAGCTCGCGCACGGCAGCCGCTACGCCGCGCGTCGCGCCGAAGTGGCCGCCTTCAACGCCCGCAGCCCGGTGCTCAAGAAAGGCCTGGCGCTGACCCCGGTGAAGTTCGGCATCTCCTTCAACGTGCCCCACCTCAACCAGGCCGGCGCCCTGGTGCACATCTACACCGACGGCAGCGTGCTGGTGAACCACGGCGGCACCGAGATGGGCCAGGGCTTGAACACCAAGGTGGCGCAGGTGGTGGCGCACGAACTGGGCCTGGACTTCGCCCAGGTGCGCTGCACCGCGGCCGATACGCACAAGGTGGCCAACACCTCGGCCACCGCCGCCTCCACCGGCGCCGACCTCAACGGCATGGCGGCGCAGGACGCCGCGCGCACCCTGCGCCAGCGCCTGGCGGGCTTGGCCGGCGAGCGTTACGGCTGCCGGCCCGAGGCGGTGCGCTTCGCGCACGGCCGGGTCGAGGCGGGCGGCACGGTGCTGCCCTTCGCCGAACTGGTGCGTCAGGCCTACCTGGCGCGGGTGCAGTTGTGGAGCGACGGCTTCTACACCACCCCCGACCTGCACTGGGACGCGCAGACCCTGCAGGGCCACCCGTTCTACTACTTCGCCTATGGCGCGGCGGTCAGCGAGGTGGTGGTGGACACGCTCACCGGCGAATGCCGCGTGCTGCGCGCCGACGTGCTGCACGACGCCGGGCGCGCGCTGAACCCGGCCCTCGACATCGGCCAGATCGAGGGCGCCTTCATCCAGGGCATGGGCTGGCTGACCATGGAGGAACTGGTGTGGCATCCGCAAAGCGGCCTGCTGCTCACCCACGCCCCCAGCACCTACAAGATTCCCACCGCCAACGACTGCCCGCCGGATTTGCGTGTGCGGCTGTTCGACAACCCCAACGCCCAGCCCACCGTCCACCGCTCCAAGGCCGTGGGCGAACCGCCGCTGCTGCTGCCGTTCTCGGTGCTGCTGGCGATTCGCGACGCCATCTCGGCCGTGGGCGAGCACCGCGTCGACCCGCCGCTGCGCGCGTCGGCCACCGCCGAGGCCATCCTCGACGCGATCGAGGCCGTGCGCGCCGGCGTGGCGGCCACCGAAGCCGTCGCATCGGCCACCGTCGCCGCCTGAACGGCACAGACGTCGAGCCGTTCGCACCATGGCCACGCCGCCGACGCCAAGCCTGCCGCCGCACGCCGTCTGCGTCGAAGTGGTCGCGGTGCGCGGCTCGGCGCCGCGCGAAGTCGGCGCGCGCATGCTCGTGCGCGCGCAGGACGAGCAGGGCAGCATCGGCGGCGGCCACCTGGAATGGCTGGCCATGCAGCGCGCGCGCAAGCTGCTGGGGCAGTGGCGCGCCGACCCCGCAGGAATGCTGGCGCAAGACCAGACCCATGCGCTCGGCCCCAGCCTGGGCCAGTGCTGCGGCGGCGCCGTGACCCTGCGCTACCAGCCCTGGTTCGACGACGCGCTGCCCAGCCCGGCGCCGCTGTTCCACCTGCAGCTCCACGGCGCCGGCCACGTCGGCCGCGCCCTGGCGCGCCTGCTCACCACCCTGCCCTGCCAGGTGCGTTGGGTCGATGTGCGCGACGACGCCTTCCCCCCGCCCGAGCCAGCGCAACAGCACGCCCAGGCCAGCATCGAACGCGTCGCGGTGGACAGTCCCGAGGCCGAGGTGGCGCTGGCACCGCCCGGTGCTTTTTTCCTGGTGATGACCCACAGCCACGCGCTCGACGCGCAGATCTGCGAGGCCGTGCTGCGGCGCGGCGACTTCGGTTTCCTCGGCCTCATCGGCTCGCACAGCAAGCGCGCCGGCTTCGCGCGGCGCTGGCGCCAGCGCGGCCTCGGCGAGGCCGCCATCGCAAGCCTCGTCTGCCCCATCGGCGTGCCCGGCATCGCGGGCAAGCAGCCCGAAGTCATCGCCCTGGCGGCGGCGGCGCAGCTGATGCAAATGGCCTGCCGCCCGCCATCGCCGGGCGCGATGCGCATTGCGCATCAAGGGACCGAAACATCTCGAGACCGAGATTGAAAAACCAGGCTTCCGTGAGGAATTCCACGGACCCGCCAAATAGATGCAGGTTTCGACCTTGTTTGCGCTGGAGGAAATGCTAGGGTCTGTTCACGCTATGTCTGCGCCCGCGTTGCCCCCAGACGGGGATGGATGCAAGGCGGAGGTCACAGGCAAGGCTGAACCGCCTTGCCCGTGACCGACAACGCCGCAGACGCCCCGTCTGGGGGCAACCCTTCGGGCCGGGGNGCGCTGGCATCCCGGACACTGGGGGGCCTGCCGCTGAGCGCGCCCCCGCCCCGATCCACCCATTGCACGCGGGCCGCGCAAGGCCCGCCGAGGAGCCGTTCATGCGTTTCGGTCTGCTTGTTCTCATCGCCGCGCTGGCCGCCAGTTTGTCGGGCTGCGTGGTGGTGCCGCCCCGCGCGGGCGTCGTGATCCAGCCCTATGGCGCGGTTTACGGCGGCTGGTCCCGCTGGCACGACGACGATGGCGGCGACCGCGACGGTCGCTGAAACCGGCTAGGGTCTGTTCACGCTATGTCTGCGCCCGCGTTGCCCCCAGACGGGGATGGATGCAAGGCGGAGGGCACGGGCAAGGCTGAACCGCCTTGCCCGTGACCGACAACGCCGCAGACGCCCCGTCTGGGGGCAACCCTTCGGGCCGGGGACTTGGGCGGCGCATTGCCACGTTGCAGTCCGCTTGTGGTGCAACACACCACGGCGCGGCCTGCGCCTCGCACTGCATCCGCCCAAACCCTCGGCGCGGGTGCAGACAGAGCGTGAACAGGCCCTAGGCTGCAGGCATGGATCGCCTCGTCATGGATCAAGCCGGATTTCCCACCCGCGCCAGCCATCGACACCCGGGCCCAAGCCATGTCAAGAAGTCACTCCAGATGCCGCGCCGGGGCCCAGCATGAAAACCATCCGAATCTTCATCATGACGGCGTCGGTCCTGATCTCGGCCCTGTTCTTCGGCAGCGCCTATTTCATTGTTTCGCATGCGTTCGAGCATGCCCTGCAGGAAAACTCCATCCGTTCGTCCCGGATCATCGCCAAGTCGACCTTCGATGCGATGTTCCAGTTGATGAGCACGGGATGGACGCACGCGCAGGCCGAGAATTTCCTGCACGCCACGAACGGTTCCATGCGGGATTCCGACTTCGCCCTGCAGATCTATCGCGGCAGCATCGTCTCGGCGCGCTACGGCCCCATCCGGCAGGCACCGATGGACGCGGCGGTGACCCAGGTGTTCCGCACCGGCCAGCCGGTCCAGGATCTCGGCGCGGACAGCACGCGCTACGTGCTCCCGCTGCGCGCCGAAACCGAGTGCCTGCGCTGCCACACCAATGCCAGGATTGGCAATGTGCTCGGCGTGATCGACGTGCGCCAGAACCTGGCTCCGTCCATCCAGGCGGCGCGTCATGACTTCCTGGATTCCATGCTCTGGATTTTTCCTTTCCCGATCCTCGGGGCTTTTCTGCTGACGGTCTTCGTCAATTGGCGCATCGATCGATCGATGCGCGCCCTGGAGCACAGCATCGCCCAGGTCAACGAGATGACCGATTTGAAATCGCTCGTCTTCCAGCCGATCGATCTCTGGTTTTCCGAGCTCAACGGCATCTTCCGCCAGGTCGGCCAACTCATCGCCAAGCTGCGTGGCATCGCCATCGAGAAGGACTACATCGCCGATCACGACGCCCTCACCGGCCTGCTCAATCGCCGAGGGCTGCTCGAGCGCCTCGCCCGCGCCCTGGCCCGCGCGCGACGCCACGGCGGGCGGGTGGTGATCGGCATACTCGATCTGGACGATTTCAAGCCCGTCAACGATACCTGGGGGCACGCCGCGGGAGACGCCCTCCTGCGCGAACTCGGCGGCAGACTCCAGGCGGTGCTGCGCGAAACCGACGTGGCGGCGCGCCTGGGCGGCGACGAATTTGTCATCATCCTCGAACAAATTTCCGCCACCGACGATCTGTCCGCCGTTCTGGCGCGGCTGGAATCGGCCATCACCGCGCCCTATGTCCTGCCGGGCGGGCACGAAGCTCGGATCGGCCTGAGCCTGGGGTTGACGCAGTACCCGGAAGACGATACCGAGCCCGAGATCCTGCTGCGCCACGCCGACGAGGCGTTGTACGCCATCAAGGAACGCAAGGCCACCCGCCAGCAAGGCTGGATGTGGTGGAACGCGATGCCGGTGCCGAACGACCAGCTCGAGGAGGACGGGCTGGCGACCCCTGCCTACGGGGCCGAGGCCGCAGCGCTGCTGGGCCGCGTTCGCGGCTCGTTGCTGAGCGCGGCCGCGGAATTCATCACGATTTTCTACGCCACCCTGGCGCGGCAGGGCGATGCGCAAACCATTCTGCAGCGCCTCGACGCCGACGAATTCGCCCATCTGCGCGAGCGCCAGCTACGTCATCTGGAGCAGCTTCTCGCGCCGGAATTGACCGCGGCCGCGCATCGGTCGAGCGCACACCGCCTGGGCCGCATCCACGCCCTGGTCGGCCTCGACCAGCGCGCCCTGATCGAGGCGATGCACCTCCATCTCCAGACCTTGCGGCAAGTGATCGGCAAACAGGTCCTGAGGGGGATCGAGCGCAGCAAGCTGATGAACCTGCTGTCACGCCGCCTGCTCACCGAGCTGGAGGAGCAGATCAAGGGCGGGGTGGATCTGACCCAGGCGCGCGAGCACATGCTGCTGTCCCTGCACGCCCCGCAGACACCGGCGTCCAACTGGTCCGACTTCATGCGCGCCATGGTCGACAAGCTTGTCGAACTGGAGGGATTCCGCGGGGTTGCGGTCGCGCGGCCCGATGCCGAGGGGCATTTCGTCTTCGAGTACACCGCCGGGGCGTTCGACGCGTACCTGCACGCCATCGACCAGCAGCGGATGCTGCCGGAGGTGGCCGATCCAGCCACGCACTTCGAGCAGATTTCCTACTTCCGCGCCTGGCGCAGCGAAAGAATCGAGACGACGGACAGCTACGCCAGCCATCCCGGCATGGCCCGCCTGCGGGACGCCGCCCGCGCGGCCGGCATCCGCAGCAGCGCAGCCGTGCCCTTGAAGGATGCGCAAGGCCACTTGTTCTCCGTGCTGATCCTGTTCGGCAGCTATCCCGGCATGTTCGAAACCGCACCGGCACGGACGTTTCTGGAGTCCCTGGGCCTGCTGGTCAGCCAGCGGCAGCATGAATTCATGCGGGAACGGGAGTTCGCGCCGGTCTCGGCCGAACGCCGCCACGTCCTGCGCGGCCGCCTCTACGGCGGGTCCATGGAGTTGCACTACCAGCCGGTGGTGGATTTCCGCACCGGCAAGCCCTATCTGGTGGAGGCGCTGGCGCGTCTGCGGCTGCACGACGGCGCCCTGGCCGCTCCCGCGGAGTTTTTGCCTGGATTCGGCCAGGCCGAACTCGTGCGGCTGTTCCGGGAAGGCTTGCACCAGGTGGCTGACCGCATCCAGGCCTGGGACGCCATGGGCCTGGAGCTCGACGTCGGCCTGAACCTGCCGCCGGCGGTCCTGGTCGACCCCGATTGCCCGGGCTGGGTGCACCAGGCCCTGCAGGAACGCGGGATTGCGGCGTCCCGCCTGCGCCTGGAACTGCTCGAGACCGAAGAACTGCAGGACATAGCCAAGGTAGGACAGGCCGTGGCCGCGCTTGCCGGTCTGGGCGTGCGCCTGGCCATGGACGACCTGGGCTCGGGCTACAGCAGCCTGCTGCGCCTGCGCACCCTGCCGTTCTCGACGGTGAAGATCGACCAGGGTCTGATGCGCGCGGCGCCGCAGGATCCTTTGCGGGCGATCGGGTTCATCGGCTCGCTGGTGCGCCTGGCGCAGAGCCTGGATTTGCGCGTGGTGGTGGAAGGCCTGGAAAGCGCGGCCTTGGTCGAGGCGGCAGCCGTGCTGGGGGCGAATGCCGGCCAGGGCTACGCGCTGGCGCGCCCGATGCCCGCCGCCGAAGTGCCTGGGTGGATGCGCAGCTTCACGCTCCAGCTGGATCCGCAGCACCCGCGAACCGCCCTGGGCGCCTTGGCCGGGCACTGGAGCTGGGAGCACGGGGTGCGCCATGCCGGGGCGCGCGCCCAGCACGACGAGGGCACTTGCGCGCTGGGCCGCTTCATCGCGTCGCAAGGACTCGCGGGATCGAACCTCGACATCGCGCACCGGCACATGCATCGCGCCGCCGTCGAGCATGGCACCGACAGCGCCGCGTACCGGCAGTGGGCGCAGCAAGTGACGACGGAGCTGATGCAGCTGAGCGACGGCACCATGGGCCTCGCGGCCAACCGCGGGCGAGGCCGGCAGGGCTGAAAACCGCCGGCTCCGCGCCCATCACCTGCCATCGCCCGGGCCGGTTCAGCCCATGACGCCGCCGTCCCCCAGCAAGGCGCAGAACCGCTCGAGGTCGACGTTGCCGCCGCTGAGGACGACGCCGACACGCAGGCCCCGCAGCTGCTCCTTCATCTCGCACGCAGCGGCGAAGCCGAGGCAGCCGGTGGGTTCGACCATCAGTTTCATGCGCGTGGCGAAGAAGCGCATGCCGGCGACGAGCTGGGCGTCGGTCGCGGTGAAAATGTCGTCCACGTCGCGACGGATGATGGCGAAGGTGTAGGCGCCGAGCTGCTGGGTCTGCGCGCCATCGGCGATGGTCTTGGGCGTGTCGATGCGCACGATGGCGCCGCTGCGGAACGATTGCTGGCCGTCGTTGCCGGCTTCGGGCTCGACCCCGTAGACCTTGCACGCCGGGGCCAGCGCACGCGCCGCCAGCGCCGAGCCCGAAAGCAACCCGCCGCCGCCGAGGCAGACGAACAGCGCGTCGAGCGCGCCGACGTCCTCGAACAGCTCCATCGCCGCCGTGCCCTGGCCGGCAATCACGTCCGGGTGGTCGTAAGGCGGAATCAGCGTCAGCCCATGCTGCTCGGCCAGCTTGCGGCCGATCGCCTCGCGGTCCTCGGTATAGCGGTCGTACAGCACCACGTTGCCGCCGTAGCCGCGGGTCGCCGCCACCTTGGCCGCCGGCGCGTCCTGCGGCATGACGATGGTGGCCGACATTCCCAGCAGCGAGGCCGACAGGGCGATGGCCTGCGCATGGTTGCCCGACGAGAACGCCACCACGCCGGCGCGCCGCTGCGCCGGGCTGAACTGCGACAGCGCGTTGAAGGCGCCGCGGAACTTGAACGCGCCCATGCGCTGCAGGTTCTCGCACTTGAAGTACACCTCGGCGCCCAGGGCCTGGTCGAGCATGCGCGAGCGCATGACCGGCGTGCGGTGGGCGTGGCCCTGGAGCCGCGCGGCGGCGGCGGCAACATCGTCGAACGTGGGCAGCTTGGACATGATCGTCGTCATCGAGGTCCCTGCGCGCGCAGCAAGGCGGCGAATTCGTCGGCTGGCACCGGGTGGCTGCCATAGTAGCCTTGGTATTCGTGGCAGCCATGCGCGCGCAGGAATTCGAGCTGCTCCGTTGTTTCCACGCCCTCGGCCACCACCCGCAAGCCCAGCGCATGGCCCAGGCCGAGCACGGCCTGCGTGATGGCGCTGTCCTCCGCGTCGTCGGGCAGGTCCTTGATGAAAGCCCGGTCGATCTTGAGCGTCGAGACCGGTAGACTTTTCAGATAGGCCAGCGACGAGTAGCCCGTGCCGAAGTCGTCGATCGAGGCGCGCACGCCCAGGGCGCGCAGGTCCGCGATGAGCACCGCAACCCGGTCCGGATCGTGCATCAGCACGCCCTCGGTGATTTCGAGCTCCAGCAAGCCGGCATCCAGCCCATGTTCGCGCAGGACGCGTCGCACCAGGCCCAGCAGATCGCTCCTTTGCAGCTGCGCCGCGGCGCAGTTGACCGCGACCGGCACCACCTCCAGCCCTTCGCGCCGCCAGCGCGCCTGCTGGGCGCAGACCGCGTCGAGCATCCACGCCCCCACCGGAACGATGAGGCCGGTGTCCTCCAGAAGCGGAACGAATGCATCCGGAGCCACGATCTCCCGCTCGGACCGCTGCCAGCGCAGCAGCGCCTCGGCGCCGACGATCCGCCCCGTCCGCACATCGACCTTGGCCTGGTAGTAGGGCACGAATTCGGCGGCATCGAGGGCATGGCGCAAGGCCCCCTCCAGTTCGAACATCCGGCGCTGGCGGGCATACAGGCCGCGCTCATAAAGGCTCCACTGGCCCGGGCCCTTTTTCTTGGACTCGTCCATGGCGATATCGGCGCGGCTGAACAGGGAGCTGACCGTATCGCCATCGGCCGGATACATGGCCACGCCCATGTTGGCGCTGACGTGGACCACGCGCCTGTCCAGCTGGAAGGGTGGCGCCAGCGCTTGCATGAGCCGCCCGGCGCCGGCGGCCGCCGCGTCCGCGTCGCGCACGTCCTCCGACAGCACGACGAACTCGTCGCCGCCCACATGCGCCAGCAACTCGGTGTCATGCAGCGCCGCGCGCAACCGTGCCCCCACCTCCACCAGAAGCTGGTCGCCGAAAGCATGCCCGAGCGTGTCGTTGATGGACTTGAAGCGGTTGACCTCGAGGAAGAAAAGCGCCACGTGGGAAGCGCGATGGGCAACCCGGGCCACCGCCTGTTCGATGCGCTCGAAGAGCTGGTTGCGGTTGGGCAGCCCCGTCAGCGCGTCGTGGTACGCCAGCCAGCGCAGGCGTTCCTGCGCCAGCCGGATCTGGGTGAGGTCGCGCGCGATCGAAACCGCCCCCAGGAAAACGCCGTTCGGATCGCGCAAGGGATGACTGGAAATCTGCAGCTTGCGTGTGTCGCCCCGATCGCTGACGGCCTGCAGCTCGGCGCCGACCACGACCTCCCCGTGCAGGGCGCGCCAGAGCGGCAGATCCTCCAACGCCACCGGGCGCATGTCGGCATGGCGCAAGGTATGCACCTGGCCCCATTCCGCCGGTTCCGCCGGCCGCATCGGCCGGCCCTGCTGGAGTTCGGCGGCATGGTTCATGTAGTGCAGCCTGCCGTTCTCGTCGCAGGCCACCACGCCGTCGGTCATGTTGTCCAGCACCGCCTGCAGGAAGCTATGCTGGCGCCGCAGGGCGTCGGATTTGGCCAGCAGTTCGCTGACGTCCTGCACGAACGCCACGGCCTGGTCGACCTGGCCCTGTTCATTGAAGACGGGCGAGACGTGCAGGCGCACCCAGATGTAGTCCCCGGCCTTGCGACGATAGCGGCGCTGCGCGCAATAGGCACCGGGCAAATCCGAGAAAACGTCCGCCACGCTCCAGGTCCCTTGTGGGCGATCCTCCGGATGCAGCAGGTCCAGCACGCTGGGGAGAGCGCGCAGCTCCCGCACCGAGAACCCCAGCATGTCGGCCAGCGCGGCGTTGGCCTCGCGGATGCGGCCGTCGCGCGCGAACAAGACCATGCCCATGCCGGAGTAGTCGAAGGCGCTGCGCAGGCGCTGCTCGCTGTCGTGCAGCCTGCGCACCATCGGCCGCAGCTGCCAGCGCAGCAGCGCAAGCCCCAGCAGCACCAGCGCCGGCAGCGCCAGCATCACATTGCGGGCGGTGTCGATCAGCGGGGCGAACAGCACGCGCTCGGGTTTCTGCAGGATGAATGCCAGGCCGGTCTCGCCCACCGGGGCGTAGGCGGTCATCCATGCCCGGCCATCCGGGCCGCGCGCCGCGGCGAGGCCCTTGGCCCCGCGCAGCGCCATCGACATCGGGTCGGCGTCCTTCGTCGCCCCCGCGGCCTCGAACCTGGCACGATCCGGCAGGCACGACGTGCCGGCGTTCGATCTGGCGCAGACCACGAACGCGCTGCCCACGTGCCGATCGACCGAGCCTGCGGCGAACACGCTGACCGCCGGCAAGGGCATGGTGGCGGTGAGGCTGCCCAAAAGCCTGCCATCCTGCAGGATCGGCAGTTCCATGCGCAGGAAAAACATCAGGCTGCCGGGTTCACGCAACAACCAGGCCTTGCCCGGCAGCGGCAGGTGCAGCGGCAGGGCCGGGTCGACCAATGCCAAATCGCTCGCCCCGGCCACGATCAGTCCCTGCAGATTGCGGATCACGAAACCGGACGGTTCGAATCGCTTGACACGACCGAGCAGCATCCCCGTGCTCCACGGCGACCGGCCCGCGGCGGCCGCTGGCGCCGGGGCATCGAGGATCTGCGCCAGCAGCGGATTGGCGGCGAAGCTCGCGAGCTCCCGCCCCCGCGCGAGCAAGGCCGCGTTCAAGCCGCGGGCCAGGACATCGCTGTCGCTCTCCAGTTGCGCGGTGATCATGCGCCGGCTGTGGTCGGCCATCAGGCCGGTGGCCAGCAAGCCGGTCACCAGGCCCGTGAGCATCAGCCCCGCAGCGGCGGCCAGCAGGATCTTGCGGTCTTCCCGGCGGCGATACGCCCGCTGCAGCCAGGGAAAGCGCCGGCGCAGCCCGGCGGCGGCGCCGGCGCTGAGCAGCAACAGGAGCGGCAGCGGCAGGACCGCGCCCGGCGCCATCATCCCCATGCGGTACTGCACCAGGTGGAACACGAAGACGATCGCGCCAAGCACGGCAACAGCGAGGATGCCCAGGTCCAGCAACACGGGCGACCAATCCTGCATGATTTCAACCCCCTCCATGATGCGTCGGAACCGCCCGACCCATCCCATCGCCAACGCCGAATGTCGGTCCGGCCAGATCCGGCGGCGTGCGCCACAGCATCCATCTCCAGGCTGTACGTCGCTCCCCCAGCTTGCTTCGCGCCAGCGACGATCTTGTCGTCCGGCAGCACGATGCTGATGCCGCCCAAACCCGGATAGGTCCGCCCGAATTTGGGTGTCGCCCCGCGCCATGTACGGCGGCCGCCGATCCTGGCATTTTTCCGGAACCCGATGCATGCGGGTTTGATCGTGGGGAAAACATTGAAAGCATTGAAGACCTGGGATTCTGCGGGCAAGGCAGGCTTGAGGCCACCGCCCGGGCGGTGGCCTGGACCTGCGCCGTGAATGACATGCGCGGCTGGACGCCGAAACAGCGCATCCACCGAGACGTTCTGGCGCTTGCCCGCCGCTACCCAGGTTCCGCATGAACCAGCGCGGCCGCGCCGTCCGACAGGACACGGCCAACGTCGACATCGACGATCGCGGCGCAGGTGCGCACGCGCAGTTCGGTGGCGGGACGGCCAAGGCACGGGGGCAGGCGGCAGGGGGCAGGTCCGAAGCTGTTTGCCGGTATGTCGGCCTGGCGGCGAGCCGCGGCGGGCACTTCGGCAAGGGGATGTTGCATGCTGATCTCCGGGCGAGCGCCGAATCAAAACTTGACGAATGCGCCTTCGGTCTCCGTCGCGAGTCGCACCTGGGCACGAGGCGGGTTCACCTTGGGCCGCGCAGACGTTGCACGCGACTCGACCTGGTGGTGTGGTGCATGGTCGCCGGCCAATTTGAACTGGCTCACGGTGTCCTGCAATTGCTGGGCCTGGGCGTTCATTTCCTCGGCGGTGGCGGCGAGTTCTTCCGAGGCCGAGNATGGCGTGGTCCATACCGACCAGGGTTTCATCATCCTGTTGGATGTCGGTCGCGTCTTGTCCATGGAGGGCATGGTGGTATTCGGGTCTAAGTTCAAACCACGGACGGCATGAACCTTGATCCGCGAGAAGGACTATTGGCCCCTTTTTGCTCACTCCATAGGCAACGCAATCAGGCATCGCCAAGTCAAGGCGCCCCTGCTTTTAAGCTGTCGAAAGTGCTTGCATGAAAACTCTACATATACCAACAACAACCCCATCGTTTCCGGTCGATTTCGTGCCATTGACCGGTACGCGACGTGATTGCGATGACTGCGGCAATGCAAAGGGCCTCGACTTCCGGTTTGACTACGCCTATCAACCCATCGTCGATGTCGCAAGCAGGACGATATTTGCGCATGAGGCCTTAGTGCGAGGTCCAGGCGGCGAAGGTGCGATGACAGTGCTGTCGCAGGTCAACGAACAGAATCGCTACCGTTTCGACCAAGCTTGCAGAGTCAAGGCCATCAAGGGCGCTAGTCAGTTGGGAATCCAGGAGTATGTTTCTATCAATTTTCTACCCAACGCGGTCTACAAACCTGAGTTATGCATTCGCACAACCCTGGAGGCTGCAAGAGCGCACAGGTTTCCGGTGGAGCGCATCATTTTTGAAGTGACTGAAGGGGAGCGGATCGATGATGGTCCCTGGTTTGCCGAGATTCTGCGGGAGTACAAGCGCTGCGGTTTCAAGACCGCGATCGACGACTTCGGGGCCGGATATGCAGGGTTGAAATTACTTGCGGACTTCCAGCCTGACATCATCAAAATCGACATGGATTTGATCCGGGGGGTAGACCGGAATCCTGCTCGCCAAGCGATTGTGCGCAATCTAGTAAGTCTGTGCAATGACATGCACATACACGTCATTGCTGAAGGCATCGAAACCGTTTCTGAACGGGATTATCTCTACGAGGCTGGCATCAGTCTGATGCAGGGCTTCTTGTTTGCTAGACCTGCCTTTCAATCCCTTGCTTCGGTGGATTCATCAGCTTTACCCATCCTGCATCGCTGAGCCGTGATTATCGTTGTGACCTTCCGATTTTTTCGGACCAATGATTTCTAGGAAGATGGCTGTCACTCTGCGAGTGAACCGCTTACATGGTCCATCCAAGGAGAGCAAATTTTAGCGTTGTGAAAGTTTGAAGGGTCGTCTGCCTCATCCGGACTGTTTGTGCAATTGGTGCTGTTGCCCATGATGCTGTTGGCGTCGAAGCCGATTTGAGCCATGCACCGGGTTTGCGGTGAGCCGGCTAGAGCGCGACGAATTCAAGCCGGACGCCCCGCGCAGTTCGTCTGCCATGGCTCAGTCGCCGATCGGCATGTGGCTCAAATCGGCATCGGCGCCAACACTCCGGGTAGGAGAGTGTTGCGTTTTTGTCCATCGACGGATGCCTCGCGAAACCCCGCGCCAAGCGGTACGCGAGACACAGCAAGCGCCGAAAAACAATTTCCCAGGCCGATCCAGATTGATGTCAGAACTGATGACAAACCGATCATGAAAAGAAAAAGCCCAAGCTTTTCAAGGGCTTGGGCTTTGTTCTGGCGGAGACGGAGGGATTCGAACCCTCGATGCGCTTTTGGCACATACTCCCTTAGCAGGGGAGCACCTTCGGCCACTCGGTCACGTCTCCTGTTCGCAAGCGAACAATTCTGGTCGCTGCAAAGCATAGCTATCAATTATCGCATAGCGAACAAGACGGCGGCTCTCGGCGGGCCGACGCGGCGTTCGGGCCGGTATGCGGGCCGTGGCTAGAGTTTGCGGCGTTTACCCCTGGAGCATGAAGGTCTGGTACTCCAGCCGGCGGAATAAGCGCTGCACCAGGAGCAGGCCAGCGAGCAGCGTGACGAGCAGGGCCACGGCGAAGCCGTAGCCGAAGTACTCGGCGCCCAGATGGATGGAGAGCACGCTGAGCGCCAGATTGAGCACGGTGAGCAGGGCGGTGATGAGCACCACTTCGCGTCTGCGGTCGAGATAGAAGAAGACGTTGAGCACGGCCAGCAGCAGCACTTGAAAGCTGGCCGCGACGGCCTGCACCAGGAACAGCGGGATATAGAGGTCGCTGATGCCGATGGCGTGGAACAGCGGGCCGACGAAGGTGTAGAGGGCCAGCAGAGTGATGGCTTGCACCTTGATGATCTGGTAGATGCCCTCGCGCACGGTGTCTTGCATGCGGTCGTGGAAACCGGCGATGTCCTGCAGCGCGCCGCCCGCGCGCACCGCGGTGTAGAACTTGTCGTACCACTCGACGAAATCGGTTTCGAACTTCACCAGGAACACGCCCATGCCCGGAATCACGCACAGGTAGGCGAGGAACACCGGAAGGTCGTAGATGGTGGAGGCGCGCAGCGGGCCGATGACCGCCGAGGAGGTCTGCGGCGTGAACCAGAACACGAGCTTGTCGGCCCACACACCCAGGTTGTAGAGCGTGCCACCGAGCAGGAGGGTGGGGAACATCCGGCCTTTGCCGAAGCACACGAGGGAGATGGGGCGGGTGGGGGGGAAGNCTGGACCGTGCGCGCCCAGCTCACCGTCAAGTCGGCCGACTTCGCCGCACTGGGGCGCCTGGCGGCGCAGCTGGCGCAGACCCTGCAGGTGCAGGGCACGGGAACCGAGATGTCGGCCGCGCTGCAGGCGCGCGAGCAGGCGGAGCTGACGCAGATGGCCATTGCCCGCTACCGTGCCCAGGCGCTGGCCGCGGCGCGCGATTTCGGCTACGCCGGCTACACCCTGCGTGAGGTGGACGTGGGCGCCCTGCAGGGCGCCTCGCCCACGCCGCGCCCCCTGTTCCGCGCCATGGCGGCGCCCAGCATGGAGGCGCCGGGCATTCCCATCGAGGCCGGCCTGCAGACCCTGAGCGTCACCGTCGCCGGCACGGTGCAGCTGCAGCGCTAGGCGCGCAGGAGCCGGCTGCCATGTGCGAGCTGTTCGCCGTCAGCAGCGCCCATCCGGCGCGCGTGCGCCTGCGTTTCGCCGCGTTCGCCGGCCACGGCGCATCGGTGGCCGGCGGCAATCCGGACGGCTGGGGCGCGGCGTATTTCGACGGGCCGGACGCGCATGTGCTGCGCGAGCCGATTCCGGCCGTGCGCAGCAGCTTCGTGCAGGTGCTGGAGAACCACGATTTTCATAGCCGCCTGGTCATGTCGCACGTGCGCCGCGCCTCGCGCGGGCCGGTGGCGCTGGCCAACACCCAGCCGTTCAGCCGCGAGCTGGCGGGGCGGCGGCACGTGTTCGCCCACAACGGCGACCTTCCCGACATCCAGCGCCGCTGGCCGCTCGAGCCCGGCTGCTGGCAGCCCGTGGGACAGACCGATTCGGAGCATGTGTTCTGCCAGTTGCTGCGCAGCCTGGCGCCGTTGTGGCGCGAGCCGGGCGTGGTGCCGAGCGTGCAGGCGCGGCTGGATGTGGTGGCGGCGTTCGCCGCGCGGCTGCGCCCGGTGGGGCCGGTGAATTTTCTTTATGCCGACGGCGACGCGCTGTTCGCCCACGCCCACCGCAGGCACCAGGCGGACGGCACGCTACGCCCGCCGGGCTTGCACCTGCTCCTGCGCGAGCCGGCGCTTGCGCACGCGGTGCGGGCGGAGGGACTGCAGGTGGACAGCGGCAACGCGCGGTCCCATCCCCTGGCCATGCTGGCCAGCGTGCCGCTGGGCAAGGGCGCCTGGAAACCCTTGCCCGAGGGCAGCCTGCTGGTCCTGCGGGACGGCGAGGTGGCGAGTACGAGTGGGGGCGGGTTTCTATGAGGGTTCGGACATATGAAGCTGCCTGTCGTGATTCCGTGTGAAGTCCCTGCGCAAAGCGTAATCGCCAAGCGTCTTGCAGGCGCGTACTTTCACGATGCTTGGTCTGTCGTTGCCGCGGAGCCAGATCTTTCCCCACTTGGCCAGTTTCTTCGCGCTGCTTCGGCAACGCCGAGATGGGTTGATGTGCTCATGGCTGTGCGCAATAGGGCAGTCGCAACTATAGGGCTCAAGAACCTTGGAAGGCTCAGCGCCGTGAACCATACGAAGACCGAGGCCGAGTACAAACCAGGGGACCGTGTGGGCATCTTTACCCTTATCGAAAACACACCAGACGAGGTACTTTTAGGCGACCGCGATCAACACTTGGAGGTCGTACTGTCCGTGCATCGTGCCGTGTCCGCCGCAACGGGAGCAGCCATCATCACGGTCACCACCATCGTGCATAGACCCAATTCGCTTGGGCGCATTTATATGCTTGCGGTCGCACCCCTACACAAAATCATCGTCCCATCTGTCCTCAAGGCCATCGGTCGAACGCAGTCGAGTGGTGTGCCGCAGTGACGTTGTGCGGGCGGATATGGTGGTCGGTGGCGTGTCGAGCGTCAGTGGGTTGATCGGACAGTCGCTTCGATCCCCGTGCTTCGGCGGAGATGGTGCCGCCCAAATGATTTCCGGTTTTCTGAGCGCGACACGGTCGCCTGACGCGTCAAACGGGAGAGGATTCACACGCTTCGTGAGGGAGTGGCGTGCGACAAGATCGGGGTCCAGTGTGGCGCTTCTGGGGCGCCGAGGGGCGGGCAGATCTTGTCCGGGCGAAGTGGAACTTGATCACATTGCTCTGGATTTTGGCGCAGGCTTCATCGCCATCCAGCGCAGGCGCAAACGCGATGTCCTGCGCTTGACCGACAATGAACCGGAGGCGGTGCATGGCCGCCTCCACGCCAACCACCCTTTTTCGACCAATCATGGCTCGTCGCATCTTCTGGCTCGTTCCCGCCGTTTTCGTCCTGGCGCTGGCTGTGTTCTGGCTGGCGCAGTGGTGGCGCGGGCCGGTGGTGGCGGCCTACCGCGTCGAGCGCGGTCCGCTGGTGCAGGACGTGGTGGCCACCGGGCGCATCGTCACGCCCTCGCGCGTCAACGTCGCCAGCGAAATCACCGGGGTCGTGATCAAGCGGCTGGTCGATCGCGGCGACAGCGTGCGCCCGGGCCAGGTGCTGCTGGAGTTGCGCGGCGACCAGGCGCAGGCCGAGCGCGCGCAGGCGCGCGCCGCCTTGCAGCAGCTTGTCGCGCAGACGCGCCCGCAGGCCCAGGCAGCCTTGCGCAGCGCCGAATCGGCGTTGAAGCTGGCGCGCAGCGAGGCGGCGCGGGCGCGGGCCCAGGCGGTGCAGGGCGCGGTTTCGCAGCAGGCATTGGAGCAGGCCGAGCAGGCGCAGGCCGCGGCCGAGCAGCAGTTGCGCAGCGCCCAGGCGGCCTGGGTTGCGGTCAGGCCCGGCGGTGCGGCTGAGGCGCAACTGCGCGCCGCGCTGGCCGCCACCGAAGCGGTGCAGGCGCGCAGCGTGATCCGCGCCGAGGTGGCGGGCCAGGTGCTCACGCGCAACGTGGAGGCCGGGGACACGATCAACCCCGGACAGGTGCTGTTCACGCTGGCGCGCGCCGGCGCCACCGAGGTGTCGCTGCCGGTGGACGAGCAGAACCTCGAACACCTGGCGCTGGGACAGGACGCCACCTGCCTCACCGACGCCTACCCCAACCGCGCCTTCGCCGCCAGGCTGACCTTCATCGCCCCGGCGGTGGACACGGCCAGCGGCACCATCGAGCTGCGTCTGACCGTGGCGCGGCCGCCGGCCTGGCTGCGGCAGGACATGACCACCTCGTGCGACATCGTCACCGGCCGCCGCCGTGACGCCCTCGTGGTGCCGAACGACGCGCTGCGCGCCGTTGCGGGCGACCGTGCGCAGGTGCTGGCGTGGCGCGCCGGCAAGGCCGTCGAGCAGGCGGTGCGCCTGGGGCTGCGCGGCCTGGTGGCCAGCGAGGTGGTGTCGGGCCTGCGTCCGGGCGAGGTGGTGATCGCCGACCGCGCGGTATCGCCCGGGCAGCGCGTTCGCACCCGCCTGCAGGGCCTGCCCGCCGCCGGCGCGAGCGAGGCTGCGGCGAGCAACGAGGTGGCCGGCGCACCGCGCTGAAACGCACGCGATGGGACTGTCCTGGCGCATCGCCTACAACTTCCTGCGCGACGGGCGCGCGCAGACCCTGCTCATCGTCGTCGGCGTGGCGGTGGGGGCGGCGGTGATCGTGTTCATCACCGCGCTGGTCAACGGGCTGCAGTCCAACATCGTGCAGCGCACCCTGGGCACGCAGGCGCACATCGTCGTCAGCAGTCCGGACCTGGAGCCGCTGGCGCCGCCCGTGCCGCCCGGCACGGTGGACCTGCGCAGCACCGATGCCCGTCCGCAGCGCCTGCGCGCGATCAACAACTGGCCGGGCGTGCTGGACGTGCTGCAGCGGCTCGGCGGCGTGAAGGCGGCGTCGCCCATCGTCACCGGCCCGGCGTTCGCGCAGCGCGGCACGGCGGTGCGCGCGGTGGCCATCATCGGCATCGTGCCGCAGCGTTACGTGCAGGTGATCCCGGTGGACAAGGACATCGTGCGGGGGCGCTTCGCGGTGGGCGCCAGCCAGGCGCTCATCGGCACCCGCCTGGCGCAGGACCTGGGGCTGCGCGTGGGTGACAAGCTGCGCATCCAAGGCGCCTCCGGCGGCGCGCAGGTGTTCGACGTCGTCGGGATCTTCTCGCTCGGCGTGCGCGACCTCGACCAGCGCTACGTCTACATCGGCCTCGAGCCGGCGCAGGCGCTGCTGGGCCTGCCGGGCGGGGTGACCGAGATCGACCTGACCGTGGACCGGATCTTCGACGCCGAGGCCATCGCCGCGCGCATCGCCCGGCTGACGGGTCTGAAGTCCGAGAGCTGGATGACCACCAACGGCCAGCTGCTCAACGCGCTGCGCTCGCAGTCGCTGTCCAGCGCCATGATCCGCATTTTCGTCGCGCTCTCGGTGGCCTTCGGCATCGCCAGCGTGCTGGCCGTGAGCGTGGTGCAGCGCACGCGCGAGATCGGCATCCTGCGCGCCATGGGCGCCACGCGGGGGCGCATCCTCGCGGTGTTCCTGTTCGAGGGCGGCGCGGTGGGCTTCGCCGGTTCCACGCTGGGCGCGGCGGCCGGCACGGGGTTGGCCTGGGTGTTCAACAACTACGGCCCCGGCTTGTTCATCGTGCCGGTTCCGTGGTCGCTGGCGGTGCAGGCGGTGGCGCTGGCGACCCTGGCGGGCGTGGCCGCGGCGGCGCTCCCGGCGTTGCGCGCCGCGCGGCTGGACCCCGTGGTGGCGATCCGCTATGTCTGAGTCCGCGCAACCGTCGCGGTCCGGCGCCGACCCGGCGTCGCCCGTGCTGCGCCTGGACGGGCTGCGCAAGTCCTACCAGGTGGGCACGCCGCTGGAAACCGAGATCCTGCATGGCATCAGCGTGACCCTCGCGCGCGGCGAGTTCACGGCGCTGGTCGGGCCGTCCGGCTCGGGCAAGACCACCATGCTCAACGTCATCGGCCTGCTCGACGCGCCCACCGGCGGCGAGCTCTATCTGCTGGGCACGCCGACCCGCACGCTGGAGGACGCGGAGCGCACGGCGCTGCGCGGGCGCTCCATCGGCTTCGTGTTCCAGTTCCACCACCTGATCCAGGCCTTCCCGGTGCTGGACAACGTGCTCATGCCGGCGCTGGTGCAGGGAGCGCGCCGCACGCGCGAACTCGATGCGCAGGGCATGGCCCTGCTCGACGCCGTGGGCCTGGCCGCGCACGCGCACAAGCGGCCCAACGAGCTGTCGGGCGGCCAGCAGCAGCGCGTGGCGATCGCCCGCGCCCTGTTCACCCGTCCGCCCCTGGTGCTGGCCGACGAGCCCACCGGCAACCTCGACACCCGCAGCGCCGACGACGTGTTCGTGCTGCTGCGCCGTTCCAACCGCGAATTCGGCTGCGCCGTGCTGGTCGTCACCCACGATCCGCGCCTGGCGCAGCGCTGCGACCGCATCCTGAATCTGGTGGACGGCAATCTGGTGTCGGACCAGCCGGTGGTGCAGGCGCCGACCTGACCGGCCGGAGCACGGCGCGCAGGATTGCTCAGGCGGCGTTTTGCAGCCGCGCCGGCGACAGCATGGCCTCGTGCAGGCCCAGTGCGCGCAGGTCGGCGGGCAGCGGCTCGCGCAGCAGCAGGGCCGCCGAGGCGCGCGCCAGCCCGGGCGCGGACTGGATGCCGTAGCCGCCTTGCGCCGCCAGCCAGTAGAAACCGGGAATGTCGGCGTCGTAGCCGCTGACGGCCTCGCCGTCGGCGACGAAGCTGCGCAGCCCGGCCCAGGTGCTTCGCGGGCGCCGGATGGTCAGGGTCGTGGCCCGTTCGATGGCCCAGATGCCGGCGGCGATGTCCAGCTCCTCGGGCTGCACGTCGTGCGGCGGCGCCGGGTCGGCGTTGGCCGGCGAGCCGAGCAGGACGCCGGCATCGGGCTTGAAGTAGTAGCTTTCGTCGGCGTCGATCACCAGCGGCCAGTCGCGGCAATCCATCTCGGCGGGCGGCGCGAACACGAAGGCGCTGCGGCGCTTGGGCACCAGGCCGATGGCGCGCGCGCCCGCCAGCCGGCCCAGCTGCTCGGCCCAGGCGCCGGCGGCGTTCACCACCACGTCGGCGTCGAACGCGCCGGCGGTGCTGAGCACCTGCCAGGCGTCGCCCACACGCTGCAGCCTGGTCACTTCGGCCCGGGTGACGATGTTGGCGCCGTTCCTGCGCGCACCGCGCAGAAAGCCCTGCAGGATGGCGTCCACGTCCATGTCCTGCGCCAGCGGGTCGTAGATGCCGCCCACCAGTGTGTCGGGGCGCAGCACCGGGCACAGTTCCAGGCAGCGCTGCGCGGACAGGTTTTGCACCTCCACGCCGCTTGCGCGCGCCTCGCGCTCCACGGCTTCGAGGCGGGTGAGGGCCTGTTCGCGGCTGACAGGCGGGTCATCCTGCCGTTGCGCCACATGGAGTGCGCCGCGCGGGCTGAGCAGCGCATGCTCGGCGAAGCCGGGCGGCGGGTGGTTGTAGAAGCCGCCGCTGCCCACCGTCAGCGCGCGGATGCCGGGCGGGCCGTAGGACTGCATGTAGAGCGCCGCCGAGCGGCCCGTGGCATGCGTGCCGCAGCGGGCTTCACGTTCGAGCAGGGTGACGGCGACGCCGCGCCCGGCCGCCAGGACATAGGCCAGCGAGGCCCCGGCGATGCCGCCGCCGACGATGAGCACGCGGGGCCGCGCCGTCATGCCCGGCTCTTGCTCAGGCAGGCTGCCGGGGCGCGTGCGCCGCGCCGGGCGGCGTGGACTGCAGATCGGGCAGGAAAGCGGCGAGCAGGCCGATCAGCGGCAGGAAGGAGCAGATCTTGTAGACCTCGACGATGCCCACCATGTCGGCCAACTGGCCGAGCGCCGCGGCACCGATGCCGCCCAGCCCGAAGGCCAGGCCGAAGAACAGGCCCGACACCGCGCCGACCTTGCCCGGCATGAGTTCCTGCGCGTACACCACCATGGCGGGAAAGGCCGAGGCCAGCACGAAGCCGATGATGGCGGTGAGGAAGGCCGACACTTCCAGTCCGGCATAGGGCAGCGCCAGGGTGAACGGCGCCACGCCGAGGATGGACACCCAGATCACGCGCTTGCGCCCGATGCGGTCGCCGATGGGGCCGCCCAGCAGGGTGCCCGCGGCCACCGCGGCGAGGAAGATGAACAGGTGCAGCTGGCCGTCGCGCACGCTGATGTTGAAGCGGTGCTGCAGGTAGAAGATGAGGTAGGTGTTGATCGAGGCGAGGTAGAAGAACTTGGAGAACACCAGCGCCATCAGCACCGCCATGGTTCGTCGCACCAGTGCGGGCGGGTGCGGCTGTGCAGCGGCGACGGCCGCCTTGCGCTTGCCCGGGCGCATCTGATGCGCCGACCAGTGGCCGACGAAGCCCAGCACCACCATGGCCAGCAGCGCCGCGGCGGAGAACCAGGCGATGCTCGCCTGCCCATGGGGGATGACGATGGCCGCCGCCAGCAGCGGCCCGATGGCCGAGCCGGCGTTGCCGCCGACCTGGAAGATGGACTGCGCCAGCCCATGCTTGCCGCCCGAGGCCATGCGTGCCACGCGCGACGACTCAGGGTGGAAGATGGACGAGCCCATGCCGACGCAGGCCGCCGCGGCCAGGACGTGCACGAAGCTGTCGGCGCGCGACAGCAGCAGCAGGCCGACGAAGGTGAAGCCCATGCCGATGGGCAGCGAGTAGGGATGCGGCTTGCGGTCGGTGTACAGCCCCACCAGCGGCTGCAGGATGGACGCGGTGATCTGGTAGGTGAGGGTGATGAGCCCGATTTGCGCGAAGTTCAGGTTCAGGCCGCTCTTGAACAGCGGGTAGATGGCCAGCATCAACGACTGCATCATGTCGTTGAGCATGTGCGAGAAGCTGATGGCCCCCAGGACGGGGTAGCGCGTGGGGTTCGATACGGGCGCTGGCGAGGCCAGCGCGGAAGCGGGAGTGGACATGGCGGCGTGGTGGTTTCTGTTCACGCCGCGATGCCGCAGCGCAAAACGAAACTGTACGTCGCGGCCCGAAACCTTGCAGCGCCGGGCTCATCCACGACCATGGCCCGGAGGCTCGCTCCGGGCCATGGTTTCAAGACGCGTTGGCGTGCTGCTGCGCGGCCTGTGCCTGCACGGATGCGCCGCCATGGCCGTCCAGATGGAACACCTGGCCGTAGCCGATGGAAATGCCCAGGCCGATGAGCCCGACGGTGACGACAACCAGCAATGCGATGACGATCTTGCTTCCCATGATGTGACTCGTAAGGTGCGGATTGAAACCCCCTACGGTATCCGCCCGATCCCGCCGGGTCAAGGCATGGACAAGCCTGGAAACAGCTGAAACGCTTTGGTGCGGATCGAGGCAAATGGGGACGCGCCTACGACAACCGAGAGGTCAAGCTTGCGTCGCCGGCGTTGAGATTTCGCCATAAGCCTGGCGCAACGCGGCCAGCGCCTCGCCCAGCGTGATGCTGTAGTTCTGCGGCCCGGCGTGGGCGATCTTGCGCGCCCCCAGCACGTTGCCGAGCTTGCTGGCGTCGGCCAGGCTCCAGCCCTGTTCCAGCGCCCAGAGCAGGGCGCCGCGGAAGGCGTCGCCGCAACCGGTGGGATCGACCACGCGGGCGGCCTGCAGGCCGGGGACCTTGACCACGGCGCCGCCTTCGCGCACCTCGCAGCCCTGCGCGCCCTGCGTGACGACGATGCCGCGCACATGGGTGGCGATGTCGTCCAGGCTCCAGCCGGTGCGCTCGCTGAGCATGGCGGCCTCGTAGTCGTTCACCGCGACCCAGCTGGCCTGCCGCACGAAGGCGCGCAGTTCCTCGCCGTCGAACATGGGCAGGCCCTGGCCGGGGTCGAACACGAAGGGCAGTCCGGCGGCGGCCATCTGCGCGGCGTGGTCGAGCATGGCCTGGCGGCCGTCGGGGGCGATGATGCCCAGGCGCAGCCCCGGCACGGCCGGCACGGCCTGCTCGTGGGCGTGGCTCATGGCGCCGGGGTGGAAGGCGGTGATCTGGTTGTTGTCGCGGTCGGTGATGATGTGCGCCTGCGCGGTGTGCGTCCTGGGCGCCACGTGCACGTGCGCGCGGCTGATGCCGAAGGCGTCGAGGCGGTCCTGGTAGTCCTGCCCGTCTTCGCCCAGCGCGGCCAGCACCAGCGGTTCCCCGCCCAGCAGCTTGAGGCTGTAGGCGATGTTGCCGGCGCAACCGCCGAACTCGCGCCGTAGCGTGGGCACGAGGAAGGCGACGTTGAGCATGTGCACCTTGTCGGGCAGGATGTGTTCGGCGAAGCGGCCGGGAAAGTCGGTGATGGTGTCGAAGGCGAGCGAGCCGCAGATCAGGCTGGACATGGCGATGGTGGGGGAGGTGGGAGGTGAATTGGGCGCAAAGCCGCACTTTAGCGGCTCCGGCGAGGACGGCGCGCGGCACGGCGGCATGTGGCTTGCCGTTGCGCGCACGGCCTCGCGATGATGTTTCCCGAGTTCGTGTCCGCCTCTCCATGCATGGGAGAGAGCCGCCGCCTTCACCGCCGTGGAGGGGGCGGGGTGGGCGATCCGCAAGTGTTCGCATCGCGCCGTTCTCACCGCCCCCACCGTGCGGGAGAGGCCGGGTGGGGGAGCCTCGCGCGCCTTCGCGTCCAGCGCCCGTTGCGGACATCTGAATCGCTATGCTGCACCCGCCAGGAGGGCCGCCGCCATGTCCATCGCACCAAACTCCATCCTCGCCCTGGACCAGGGCACGTCCAGCTCGCGGGCCATCGTGTTCGGCACGTCGGGCCGCATCGAAGCGCTCGCCCAGCGCGAGCTGCCGCAGAGCTATCCGCGTCCGGGCTGGGTGGAGCACGACCCGCGCCGCATCTGGGCCGACCAGATCGCCACGGCCCGTGCGGCGCTCGCCAAGGCCAGTGCCGGCGGCGACGGGGTGGGCGCGGTGGGCATCGCCAA
This sequence comes from Thiomonas delicata, assembly GCF_900088825.1. GTDB lineage: Bacteria > Pseudomonadota > Gammaproteobacteria > Burkholderiales > Burkholderiaceae_C > Thiomonas_A > Thiomonas_A delicata. Next base: position 155,500 of record NZ_LT592171.1, read on the forward strand.
CCAGCGCGAGACCACGGTGCTGTGGGACCGCGCCACCGGCGAGCCGCTGCACCCGGCCATCGTCTGGCAGGATCGGCGCACCGCCGACATCTGCGCCGCGCTGCGGGCGCAGGGGCTCGAAGCGGAAGTGCGCGCGCGCACCGGCCTGCTGCTCGACCCCTATTTCTCGGGCACCAAGCTGAAGTGGCTGCTCGACCAGTTGCCGGGGTCGCGGCAGCGCGCGGCGCGCGGCGAACTGGCGTTCGGCACGGTGGATTCCTGGCTGCTGTGGATGCTCAGCGGCGGCGCCGATGCGTCCACGCGCGCCCAGGCCGTGCACGCCACCGACGTGGGCAACGCCAGCCGCACCCTGCTGTGGAACATCCACAGCCAGGCTTGGGACGAAACCCTGCTGCGCGCGCTGGACATTCCGCCCGCGCTGCTGCCGCGCGTGCATGCGTCCAGCCATGTGTACGCGCACACCGCGCCGGGACTGCTGCCGCGCATCCTGCCCATCGGCGCGCTGGCGGGCGACCAGCAGGCCGCCATGTTCGGCCAGGCCTGCTTCCGTCCGGGGCTGGCCAAGAACACCTATGGCACCGGCTGCTTCCTGCTGCTGCACACCGGCGGCGCGGCGCAGGCCAGTCACAGCGGGCTGCTCACCACGGCGGCGGCACGGCTCGACGGCCAGGCTCCGCAATATGCCCTGGAAGGCAGCGTGTTCGTCGGCGGCGCGGTGGTGCAGTGGCTGCGCGACGGTCTGCACGCCATCGCCGCCAGCGGCGAGGTCGAGGGGCTGGCGCAGTCCGTGCCTGACGCCGGTGGCGTGGTGTTCGTGCCGGCCTTCACCGGCCTGGGCGCGCCCTACTGGCGCGCCGACGCCACCGGCACCATCACCGGGCTGACGCGGGGCAGCACCATGGCCCATGTCGCGCGCGCCGCGCTGGAGAGCATCGCCTTCCAGAGCGCCGCCCTGCTGCAGGCCATGAACCGCGACGTGCAGGCCGCGGGCGGGCAGCCGGTGGCCGAGCTGCGGGTGGACGGCGGCGCCAGCGCCAACGATTTGCTGATGCAGTTCCAAGCCGACCTGCTCGGCATCCCGGTGGTGCGCCCGCAGGTGCTGGAGACCACCGCGCTGGGCGCCGCGTATCTGGCCGGGCTGAGCTGCGGCATGTACGCCGGGCTGGACGCCGTCGAATCGCTCTGGGCCGCGCAGCGCCGCTTCGAGCCCGCACTCGCGCCGGCGCAGGCGCAGGCCCGCATGCAGGAATGGGAGCACGCGGTGCGCAAGGCGCTGGCGGCGTGAGCAGCGCGGGCTGGCTCAATCGATGAGCTGGCCGTCCTGGTGGAAGAAGGGGTAGGGGCCTGGCGATTCGTCCACCGGCACCAGATGGGACACTAGGCCCGTGCCCGGCAGCCAGGCATGGATTTGGAACGCCGGTGGCTCCATGCGGTAGGCGGCCGGCGCATCCGGCCGGATGTCGAGCGCGACCTGATGCGCCGGGCTGGGACAGGTGGAGGCCAGGGTGCCGGCGAAGCGGTGCTGAATGGGCCTGTGCAGATGGCCGCAGAGAACGCGCTCGATGTTCGGATGCCGCGCGACGACCGCGCCCAGGCGCGCACAGTCGGCGGCGGGCAGGCCGATGGCGTCCATATGGCCGATGCCGGTGACGAAGGGCGGGTGGTGCATGGCCAGGATGACCGGCTGCCGGTCGGCGCGCTCCAGCTCCTGCTCCAGCCAGCGCAGGCGCGCCTCGCACAAGCGCCCACCGCTGTGCGGCGGGTCCTGGGTATCGAGCGCGACCAGGCGGCAGGGGCCGAGGTCGGCGGCGTACTGCACGAAGCCGTCCGCGCTGCCGAGGTAGGCGTGGTCGGGGAACGCCGCGCGCAGCGCCTGCCGGCTGTCGTGATTGCCCACCAGCAGGTAGTGGGGCATGGGCAGCGCGGCGAGCAGCTCGCGCAGATGGGCGTATTCCTCGGCGTCGCCCCGGTCGACCAGATCGCCGGTGATGACCACGGCGTCGGGCAGGGGGCGCAGGGCGCGGATGCGTTCGAGGCAGCGCGCGAGGAAGCCCGCGGTGTCCACGCGGCCATAGGCCAGCGCGCCCTTGCGCTTGATGTGCAGGTCGGAAATCTGGCAAAGAATCATGCGGCGTCCTCGGGCAGGCACAACCAGGCGTCGGGCGCGATGGCTAGGCCGATGCTGCCCGACGGCGCAAGGTCCGCGCGGCCGGGCACGTCGACCAGCACCGGGGCGTCGCCGATCTCGCCCACGGTGAGGCGGGTGCGGTCGCCGAGAAAGACGGCCTGCAGCACGCGCCCGACCAGGTTCGCCTCGGCGTGCGGCACGATGCGCGCGTCTTCGGGGCGGAACCACATCGCGCCGCCGGGCGGCAAGCGCCGGGGCAGGGCGATGGGGGCGGCGCAGCCGGCGCAGTGGAAGCGCCCGTCGCGTACCTCGCCGGCCAGCCGGTTGAGGGTGCCGATGAAGCGCGCCACCGCCAGGCTGGCGGGGCTGTAGTAGATCTCGCGCGGCGTGCCGGCCTGCTCGATGCGGCCCGCGCTCATCACCACGATGCGGTCGCCCAGGGCCATGGCCTCGGCCTGGTCGTGGGTGACGTAGACGGTGGTGATGCCGAGCTGGCGCAGCAGGCTGTTCATCTCCACGCGCAGGGTTTCGCGCAGCTGGGCGTCGAGCGCGGTGAGGGGCTCGTCCAGCAGCAGCACGCGCGGACGCGGCGCCAGCGCGCGGGCCAGGGCCACGCGCTGGCGCTGGCCACCGGAGAGCCGGTTCACCGCGCGTTCGGCGAATTCGCGCAGGCGCATCAAGTCCAGCAGTTCGTCCACCCGCCGCGTGATCTCGGCGGCAGGCAGGCGCCGGATGCGCAGGCCGTAGCCGATGTTGCCGCGCACCGTCATGTTCGGGAACAGGGCGTAGCTCTGGAACACCATGCCCACCTGGCGCGACTCGATGGGCTGCTGGGTCACGTCCTCGCCGTCGAACAGCACGGTGCCGCCGGGGTCGGGGCGCTCCAGGCCGGCGATGAGGCGCAGCATGGTGGTCTTGCCGCAGCCCGAGGGGCCGAGCAGGACCACGGTTTCGCCGGCGGCGACGGACAGGTCGACCGGACGCAGCGCGCGCTGGCCGTGGTCGAAGGTCTTGGCGCAGCGGCGCAGGGTGATGGCGACGGACGCTTGCTTCATCGGGAGGCTCGCTTGTCGGGATCGTTCACGCCCAGGCGCTGCATGAGCACGAGCAGGGGAATGATCATGAGGAAAAAGATCAGGGTGTAGGCGCTGCCGACTTCCAGGCGCAGCGAGGCGTAGGCGTCGGCGAGACCCACCGGCAGGGTCTTGGTCATCGGCGTGCTGAGCATCCAGGTCAGGTTGAACTCGCCGATCGACAGCGTGACCACGGTGAGCGCGCCGGCCAGGATGCCGGGCCGGATATTGGGCAGCACCACGGTGCGAAAGCGCGCGACGAACCCCGCGCCGAGGCTGGCGGCGCCTTCCTCCAGGGTGCGCAGGTCGATGCTCGAACACACCGCGGAGACCGCGCGCACCATGAACGGCAGGGTGAAGATCACATGGCCGACGACGATGAACCAGGCGCTGACGCGAAAGGCGTGCAGGCTGCCGTACACCGCCAGCAGGCCGAGCGCGGTGGCCAGGCCGGGCATGGCCACCGGCAGCATCAGCATGCTTTCCAGCGTGCGGAACAGCTTGCCGCGGCTGCGCGACAGGGCATAGCCGCAGGGCACGCCGACCAGCAGCGTGATGAGCAGCGTGGCCATGGCCACTTCCAGCGACAGCCAGATGGCGTCCTGGTAAAGCCCCCAGACCTGCACCACCCAGCGCAGGGTCAGGCCGCTGCGCAGGCCGACGAAATCGTTGCGCGTGAGTCCGGCCAGGATGGACATGCCCACCGGGACGATGAGAAACAGGCTCAGCAGCAGGGTGGCGGCTGCCTGCAGGACGACGGGCAGGCGTTGCAGCGCGGTCTTCATGGCGAGTCCGCTCATGCGCCGGTGGCGACCGTCTGGCCGTCGAGTCCGTCGGCCCATGCCAGCACCAGCCAGGTCACCGCGCCCAGCACCAGGCTGAGCGTGGCGGCGGTGAGCAGGTCGGCATTGAGGGTGAACGCGGTGTAGATCACCATGGGCAGGACGTTGATGTCGGTGGCCAGGGTGAACGCGGTGCCGAAAGCGCCCACCGCGGTGGCGAAGCACAGCGCGCTGGCGGCCGCCAGCGCCGGCGCCAGCGCTGGCAGGACGACGTCGCGCAGCACCTGCCAGGACGAAGCGCCCAGGCTGCGCGCGGCCTCTTCCAGCGCCGGGTCGAGCTTTTCGGCGGCGGCCATCAGGGTCAGGATCACGCGCGGAATGGAGAAATAGAGATAGCCGAGGAACAGCCCGCCCAGCGAATAGGCGAACACCACGCGGTGGCCGAACAGCGCGGCGGCGGCGTCGGCCAGCAGGCCCTGCCGCCCGGCCAGCATGATCACCATGAAGCCGACCACCACGCCCGGAAAGGCCAGCGGCAGCGTGAGCATGGCGATGAGCGCGTGGCGCCCGGGGAAGCGGCGGCGGGCGAGGAAAAGCCCGGCGATGAGCGACAGCGCGAGCGCCGTCAAGGTCACGCCGCCGGCCAGCGCCAGCGTGGTCGCCAGGCTACGCAGATAGCGCGCGTTGGTGAGGATGGCGAGATAGCCCGCCAGCCCATCGCCGGCGCTGATGCGTGCGAGCGCCGCCATCGGCAGCAGCCAGAACGCGGCGAAGATGGCCACCGCGGGCGCCAGCATCATGCCGCGCAAGGGCCGGGAGAACGTGATGTCTCGCATGGGACGGGACTTGCTCCGCGCCGCGCTCAGCGCACGTCGGCGAGGTAGAGCTTGACGAAGCCTTGCTGCACCTTGCCCATCTGCTCGTAGTTCACCGGCTTGACCCGGGCGTAGTCGCTCGCGGGCAGGAACTTGGCCGCGGTCTGCGGGCTCATGGCGCTCGGGATGACGGGGCGCAGGAAGGCATGGGCCCACAGCGCCTGTCCCTGCTCGGACAGCACGAAGTCGAGCACCTTCTTGCCGTTCGCCGGGTGCGGGCCGTTTTTCACCAGCGCCATCACGTAGGGCATGGCGATCGTGCCTTCGGCGGGGATGACGAAGGCCACGTCGGCGTGGTCCTTGTATTCGGCGCGGTAGGCGTTGAAGTCGTAGTCGATCAGGATGGGGATCTCGCCCGACAGCACGCGCGCATACGCGGTCTGCTTGGGCACGATGGGGTCGTTCTGCTGCAGGCGCTGGAAGTACCGGATGGCCGGCTTGAAATCATCCAGCGTACCGCCCATGGCCAGGTTCACCGCCACTGCGCCGGCATAGCCGACGAAGGCGCTGCTGGGGTCGAGATAGCCCACCATGCCCTTGTATTCGGGCTTGAGCAGGTCGGCCCAGGACCGGGGCACCGGCCTGCCGCCGAGCGCGGCCTTGTTGACGAAAAAGCCCAGGGTGCCGGAGTGGATGGCGAACCAGTTGCCTTGCGGGTCCTTCAGGTCGGCCGGAATCGCGTTCCAGTTCTTCGGCTTGTAGGGCGTGATCACGCCGGCGGCCTGGGCCTGGAAGGCCGAGCCGATGCCGAGGTAGACCACGTCGGCCACCGGGCTCTGGCGCTCCGCGATGAGCTGGGCGATGGCCTGGCCCGAGTTCTTGTTGTCGAACGGCACGGTGATGCCGGTGGCGGCCTTGATGGCCTGGATCTGGCTGGCCCAGTCGGCCCATTCGGGCGGGCAGTTGTAGCAAATCGCCGTTTCCGCAGCGTGCGCCGTGCCCTGCATGGAAAAGACGTTGAGGGCGGTGAACACCGCGAACAGCCAATGGCGCAAACGTTTCATGGCAAACACTCCGAGGGTGGGTGGGGGAGAAGGGACGCGGCTGTGCCGTCGGCGCGGATGCGGTGGGGCAGGATGCTGGAGGAGGTCGGCCCGCCTTCGAGCGCGCCGAGCAGGTGGCGCCAGGCCGCGGCGCCGATGTCGCGGTTGGGCTGGCACACGGTGGCCAGCGGCGGCGTCAGCAGTTCGCCGATGGCCAGGCCGTCGAAGCCGACGATGGAGATGTCCGCCGGCACGCGCACGCCGGCCTCGCGCAGCGCGCGCATGACCACCAGCGCGAGCAGGTCGTTGCCGCAGAACAGGGCGGTGGGGCGGTCGCGCGGATCGGTCAGTCGTTGCAGGATGGGGGGCGGCAGGGCGCGTTCGTTGAAATCGATTTGCAAGGGCGCCTCGGCAACCAGCCCGGCTTCCTCCAGCGCGTCGCAATAGCCCTGGTAGCGCTGCGCGGCGCGGTCGGATGCGCCCAGGTCGCCGGTGAGCATCAGCACACGGCGATGGCCTTGCGCCACCAGCAGTCGCACGCCGTCGCGCGCGGCGCCGCGGTTGTCCACCGACACGCAAGGGTGGGTGGCGCTGTGGTTGTAGACCAGTTGGTAGGGCACGCCCGAGCAGGCCAGTTCGTCGAGCAGGGGGTGGCCGGCGGCTTTGGCCACGGTCAGGATCAATCCGTCCACGCGCTGCGACAGCAGGGTGCCGATGGCGTGGGCCTCGCGGCTGGCGTCGTAGCGGGTGGTCATCAGCAGCACGCGGTAGCCGCTGGCCGCGGCCGATTCCTCGATGCCCTGCATGCATTCGCCGAACACGGGGTTGAACACGTCGGGCAGCACCACGCCGATGAGCTGGGTGCGCACGCTGCGCAACTGGCGCCCCAGCAGGTTGGGCCGGAAGCTCAGGGTCTGCGCCGCGGCAAGAACGCGGTCGCGCGTGGACGCCCGCACCTTGGCGGGTTCGTTCAGGGCGCGCGACACCGTGGCGATGGAGGTGCCGGCCAGTTCGGCGACGTCGTGGATGGTGCTGGCCATCAGGCTGTCTCGCGCAGGGAAATCACCGGCCAGTCGCGCGCGCGCGCCACCTGCGCCAGCACCGGGTCGGGATCGACCGCGACCGGATGCTGCACCGCCTCCAGCAGAGGAAGGTCGTTGTGCGAGTCGCTGTAGAACCTGCTTTGCTCCAGCCCGCCCAGCGAGGTGCCGAGCGCGGCCAGCGCGGCCTTGGCGTGCAGCACCTTGCCTGCTCCGAAGCACGGTGCGGGCAGGTTGCGGCCGGCGGCCGAATCGGCGGCCAGGACGTGTTCGAAGCCGAGGTGGCGCGCCACCGGCAGCACCAGGGCCTCGGGGCTGGCGCTGATCACCATGGTCAGCATGCCGTCGCGGCGCAGCGTGTCCAGCAGCGCCGGCGCGCCCGGCGCCACGGCAAGCAGCAGGCGTTCTTGGTTGAACGCATCGCGGCAGGCGCGCAGGCGTTGCGGCGCGATGGATGCGTCCACCGCCTGGCGGAATGCATGCAGGCCTTGGAAATCGAGCCGGCCGGCGTGATAGTCATGGATGAAGGCGGCGTGGCGCGCGAGCGCGTCCTCGTCCAGCAGGCCCTGTTCGCGCAGATAGTCGAACCAGAGTTGGTTGCTATCGGTGCTCAGCAGGGTGTGATCGAGATCGAAAAAGGCGACGCGCATCGGTGGTGCTCAGGATGTAAACCTTTTCATCCTAGGCAGCCGATATGTCGACTTGATGACGTTCGATGGCGCCTTGTCGCCGGCGAATCGCCCGGTTCCGGCCGGTTCACGGTTCGCGCAAGCCTTGCGCAAGTCGTGATGGACAAGTGCCGTTCAAGCCTGGGGTGGGCGCCTCTGTGCGGCGCGGGCGTCGCCGGCTTGGCCCTGCCGCCGCGCAGCAGGCTTGCAAACAGGGGCTCAGGCGGTGCGCAAGGCCCTCGCGGCGGCGCCGGGGCCCTGCGACTTGGGTGTCGTGCTTACAGCGCGGCCAGGGCGGCGGCGTAGTTCGGCTCGTCGCCGATTTCGGGCACCAGTTCGGCGTGCAGCACCTTGTCGTGTTCATCCAGGACGACCACGGCGCGCGCGGTGATGCCGGCCAGCGGGCCGCTGGTGATTTTCACGCCGTAGGCTTCCATGAAGTCCGGGTGGCGGAAGGTGGACAGGGTGACCACGTTGTTCAGACCCTCGGTGCCGCAGAAGCGGCTGGCAGCGAAGGGCAGGTCGGCCGAAATCACCAGCACCACGGTGTTGTGCATCTTGGCCGCGTCGGCGTTGAAATGGCGCGTCGACTTGGCACAGGTCGGCGTATCCAGCGAGGGCACGATGTTCAACACCTTGCGCTTGCCGGCGAAAGCGTCCAACCCGACGTCGGCCAGATCCTTGTTGGTCAGTTTGAACGCCGGTGCCTTGGCGCCGACTTGCGGCAGTTTCCCGGCGACGTCGATGGGCGAGCCGTGGAGGGTGACATGAGCCATGATTTTTCCTCAATTCAGGGGCGTTGGACGGAAGGCCACGCGCACGGGTTTGGTCTCGGCGCGGCCTGGCGGGGGCGCGGTCCGGCACCGCCGAGCGGCCCGGCCACGCAAACCAGCCAGTGCATGGTAGTGAGGAAGGCTGGTCTCTGCAGGGCCGAAGTCCACGGCACGACTGGGGGCTTCGACGCGAGATTTCAGCGCCGGATTTGTCACGTCTCGCGCAGAACCGGGTGTTGGCTCGCCTGATTCCGGCTGTCGAGGTGCTGGGCGCCACGACCGTGCTTGCGGTGGACAAGACCGGCACCCTGACGCAGAGCCGCATGCAGGTTGCCGAACTGGACGCGGACGGCGCGGTGTTCGACGCCGCCGATGCGGCGCCGCTGCCCGCGGCGTTCCATCGGCTGGTGGTGTTCGCCATGCTGGCCACGCCGCCCGCCCCTTTCGATCCGATGGAAAAAGCCATTCAGGATTTCTGGCACACGCAGCTCGTCGGCACCGAACACGTGCATGACGACAGCACGCCCGAGTTCCAGTACCCGCTGGACTCCGCGATCCTGGCCAATATGCGGGGCAATCCCTTGCTGTCGCGCATGTTCGGCGGCGTGGCCCTCGTGCTGGGGGCCGTGCTGACCATCACTCCCTTGCGCGAGCTGATGGGTTTCGGTCTCGTCGGCCTGCCGCCGCTGGTCGCCGCCGCGGCCTTGCTGCTGGCCTGCGGCCTCTGGCTGCAAGCCTTGCATTGGGTCGACGCGCGGACCCCGCGCGTACCGGGTGCCGCTTGAGGGCGTCGACGCTCTCGGTTACGGCTTTTTCCTGCGATCCGGAATCACCGTGGTGACCGCCGGTTTCACCGCTTGCGGCGAGATGGGCTTGGCCGGCGACTTGTCCTGCTTCGGCTTCTTCGCCTCTTTGTTGCTGCGCTGCTGACCTTTGGCCATGATGCCGCTCCTGGGGTGGGTTGGGGGAATCGATCGGGGACGAGGATGCGCGCGATGACGCCGCAATCCGGTTCCATCTCGCCGGGCTTGCGCCGCGCGGCCCGGGGGAGGCCGATGGCCATCGTAATAGTCTTCGCGTCCGGCCGGCGAACCGTGCGCGCCACCGCCGGCACGATCCGTCTGCAGCCGGAGGGAGGGCGGAAATCTTCCGGGCTCGTTACCATCCGAACGCCCCCGTGTGGGCGCGAAGCCGTGATCAATCGGCATGGCGGGCATGTTCGAACTTGGGCAGATGGAATGGAGACAGGCGCAATGAAGTGCACTTTGGTGGGGTCGCGGTATTTCGGGGCGATGGTGTTCGACGCGCTGCGCAAGGATGGCGTCGAGATCGTGCGCGTCGTCGCGCCGGAGGCCGACGACAGGCTGGCTCAGGCCGGGCGGGCGGCCGGGGTTCCGGTTTCGATTCTGGAGAATCCCAAGCTCGTGCCCGCGGGCGACGTGCCGGAGGGCACCGATCTCATCGTCGCCGCCCACACCCATGCGCGCGTTAGCAACGAGGCCCTGGCGCATTCGCGGCTCGGCGGCATCGGCTACCACCCCTCGCTGCTGCCCCGGCATCGCGGCATCGCTGCGGTGGAATGGACCCTGCTCGAGGGCGATCCGATTGCCGGCGGTTCGGTCTATCACCTGGCGGACGGCTGGGATGCCGGTGCCATCGCGGCCCAGGACTGGTGTTTCGTCCTCAAGGGCGAGACCGCGCGGGAACTGTGGGAACGCGCGCTGGCGCCCATGGGCTTGCGCCTGCTGACCCAGGTGGTGCGCCAGGCCGCGCGGGATGGCGTGCTTCCCGCGCAGGCGCAGGACGCGCGCTTCGCCACCAAGGCGCCAATGATCCGCAGGCAGGTGTCGTTGACGGAAGCGCGCAGTCCGCTTACCTCGGTCGTCGTGACCGCAATCGGTGCGGACCGTCCCGGCATCGTCAGTCAACTGGCCGAGCGCGCGCGCGAATTCTCCGCCAACTGGGCCGGCAGCCGCATGGCCAATCTGGCCGGGCAGTTCGCCGGGATCGTGCAATTCGAGGTGGCGGCCGAGAACGCCGAAGCCCTGGTCACAGCGCTGCGCGGGCTGGAGTTTTCCGGCTTGCGCGTTGCCGCCACCAAGTGCGAAGCGAAACCCGCGCCGCCGGGGGCGCGCATGGTCAAGCTCGAACTCGCCGGTCCCGACCGTCCCGGCATCGTGAGCGACTTGTCGCGCAACCTCGCCGCGCGTGGCGTGAGCATCGAGGACCTGCACACCGAGATCGTCGGCAACGGCCAGGCCAGCGGCCACGTGTTCAAGGTCAGGGCCCTGCTCGCCGTCCCCGACGCCATTTCCAGCGCGGCGCTGCAGCATGACCTGGAGGCGCTCGCCGCCGAAATGGTGGTCGACATCGCGCTCGGGGAACAGTCGGCAAACGCCTGAGTCCGGCCTTGCTGGGTGGGCAGCGCGTTGTTCGTGGATCGCCCCCACGGGGATGGTAGGGTCGTTACATCACGAAACGATCCAGGGCCGAATGGATCATTATCCTCATCGGGCGCGAATCTGGCGGGTCCAGTGATGGCCTGTCCGTTCGCCGTTCTCGACAATGTCGTCCCGACCCCAACCCGAAGGAAAGTCCATGAAAAGATTTGCGCTGACGCTGGCACTGGCCAGTTTCGCAATCGCCCCGGCATTCGCCGCCATGAAGGAAAAACCCGTCAAGGTCGAACTGGGCGCGCAGAACGGTTCCGGTGAAACCGGCTATGCCATGCTCTACCCCCACGGCGCCAAGACCAAAGTCATCGTGCACCTCAAGAGCACCCCCAAGGGCGTGGCTCAGCCCGACCATATCCACAAGGGCACTTGCGCCAACCTCGATCCCAAGCCGGCTTTCATGCTCAAACCCGTGGTCGGCGGCAAGTCGATCACCATGGTGGATGCATCGGTCGCCGATCTGCTGAAGGAGCCGATGGCCATCAACGTGCATGAAAGCGCCACGGATCTGAAGAAATACGTGGCTTGCGGCGACATCGTCGCGCCCAAGTAAAACTTCCGTTCGGCGCATGCCGGAATCCGGCCGTTTGGCCGGATTGCCATCCCTGCACGCGCGGCGGCGGCGTTTACTTCACGATCGCCTCGGGGTGCTGCGCCAGTAGCTGGGCGTACTGCGGCGAAATCTGCTGCTTCGGGAAAAACGCCTTCCACACCGCGACCGGGAGCAGTTGCTGCGGCGGCGGCGCGAACACGAAATCCTGCTGCGTCACCATGGCATGGCAGGCGATGCAGGCCTGGACCTTGCCGTAGGCGACGACTTGGCCATCGGGTTTGTAGGCGGCCATCACCCAGTTGCGATCGGCCTGGTCGTAACCGTTCAGCTTGAGCATCGCGGTCACCCCGGTGAGCTTCTTGCCGGCGTCGTAGTTTTCCTTGACCACCAAGGCGCCGTCGGGGTAACGCTGGACCTTCTCGATGCTGCCGGCTTTGCGAATGGCGTCGTTCTCGGCGGTGTTGGCCAGATCGGTGGTGTACACGTCCACGGTGCGCGAGCCGAGTTGGTAGGGCTTGCTATCCAGCATCAGGGCGTGGCTCTTTTCCAGGGCCTGGATATCCCGCCAAAGTGCGGCGGGGCTTGGAGCCTGGGCTGCCGAGGCCAGGGCGGGGATGGTCAGGATGATGCCTGCGACGCTGTACAGGGCGAGTTTGCGCATGGGATGCTCCTTCAGGGGGGTGGTCGGGCACGATTCAAAACCACATAGACGGATCTTCGCGTAAATTTATTCCAACGCGCAGGGAGAGAAAAATAGCGTGGATCTCTGCAAGCGGGGGGGCTGGCGGGCCGCATGAACCCATCGCATGGCGTTTCTTGTGGCTTCGATACGCATATTTGGGAGAGCCAACCATGAACCGGGAACGATACGACCGAGGTCTGAAAATTCGCAAGGACGTGCTGGGTGCCGACTATGTGGACGCCGCCATCCAGAATGCCGACGATTTCAACCGCGACTTGCAAGGGCTGGTGACGGAATACGCCTGGGGTGAGATCTGGTCTCGCCCCGGTCTTGCGCGTCGCGACCGCAGTCTGCTGAATCTCGCGATGCTCACGGCCTTGAACCGGCCCCATGAACTCAAGCTCCACATCCGTGGGGCGCTGGCCAACGGCGTGACCAAGGACGAGATCAAGGAGGTGTTCCTGCAGACGGCGATCTACTGCGGAGCACCGGCCGCGATCGACAGCTTTCGCGCCGCCAAGGACGTCTTCAAGGAGATGGGGGTCTGACGCATGCAGACAGGACCTTGTGCCTCGCCCCGTCCCTGCGGGCCCTAGACCATGACACGCATTTCACACGCGCAACTCATGCGCCTGCATGGGAGCCTCTGTTCGCTGCTGCACTGCGAGGGCGCGGAACTGCAGCTGACGGCCACTCCTGAAGGCTTGGTCATGCTTTTGTGTCGGCCAAACGCCTCGAACAGCCTGACCCGTCTTGGGTCGCCCGACGAGTTGCTCGGATGGGCGCGGACCCAAGGCGCAAAGCCCGCGCGACGCAAGCGAAGAGCGAATTCGCACTGAAGGCGTGCGCGTCGCTAACGGCCTCGCATTCTTTGCGTCGATTCGCGCCGCTCCTGCGACTCCAGCGTGAGGGTTGCCGTGGGCCGCGTGAGCAGCCGAGGAATGCCGATGGGCTCCCCGGTTTCTTCACACCAGCCGTAGCTTCCGTCCCGAATGCGCTGGAGCGCACGGTCGATCGCATGCAAGTGTTTGCGCTCGCGATCACGCACCCTGAACTCAATGAGATGATCCTCTTCGAGTGACGCGCGATCCGAAGGGTCCGGGGTCGGTTCAAAAACCTGCAATTGATCGGTGGTTTCTCGCGCCGCGCGAAGCAACACATCGCGCTCGGCGCAAAGAAGATCCTGGAAAAACGCAAGCTGTTCCGGCGACATGTATTCGGCCACCGGCGCCGAGAGAAGCTTGGCCAGCACGGCCGGCGGCAATGCCGCGTCTTGGACGTTCATCATGGTCGACCTCTTCCAGAAAAGGGCACGCCGTAATACACGTGGCTGGAATGCAACCGCCACATCATGCCATCCAAATGTGAAAGGCTGGCATGTTTCTTCCACGCGCCTACACTGAACCGATCAGCCCGCCCATTCGCGAGCGATCACAGGAGGTTCATCATGCCTAGAGGTCAGCAACGCGGCAACAAGGAAGCGAAGAAGCCCAAAAAGGACAAATCGCCACCCAATGCCATCATGCCGCTCGGAGGCAAAACCCCAATGCCTGCCCTGGCGCCGGAACCATCCAAGAAAAAGTGAGCGCCAAACCCGGCCGCTGCGTCCGGAAGTCCGCGTTCCAACGCCCAAGATCGGGCACGGCCTGCGCGTGATGCCCGTCATGCCGCAACGGTGCTGTTTTGCTGGATGGCAACAAGGTTTCGCGGTCTGTCGGAGAGACCTTGAAGGAGATCCGAATGCGGCGTAGAGTCAACGCAACGGCAACAAAAACAAGGAGGCGATATTGCCCGTGAAGTGGGGAATTCTCTGACCGACCAACACGCCAAGGCGTGAAAGGCTCCCGCCCTTGGGGGCACACCATCAGGCACTGCACAAACCCCGCGTTTGTCAGTGCCTGAAATTTTTCCGGCCTAGCAGGCTGTGTGCCGCATGGTCAACCAGGCCAAGCCGCTGATGTGATCGTGTCGGACGACACGCTAGAAGTGGAGGCCAAGGTGTTGAACAAGGACATTTTGGTTTCGTGCGCGCGGGCCAAATCGCGACGGTGAAGTTGGAGATCTTCTCCTTCCCCCGCGATGGAAATCTGCGTGGCGCGGCGCGCATCCACCTCGACGCCAACCACATGTGGGTGGATCGCCACTGGGTCAAGCTCTCCCTGGGCATGGCGGTCACAGTGGGCATCAAGACCGTGCGGCGCAACGGGGATTTTTCACCGGATCCTCAAGAAATCTGATTCAGTGCCGTCTATAAATTAGCTTTTTATTTTTGCTCCTGAACTGGCCTCGATCCGAGGCGATATTGTATTTTCCGGCGCATCTCATAGATGCGAGTATAAATATCTTTAATTGCCGCCTAATCATATTAATTGCGGTCACAGATCCATCTTGCTGCGCGGGCTGATGCAATAGAAAAATCAATGTCAAAGTCAAATGGAGCTTCACTCATGGCGGTAGGTCGACATGCCGTAAAACCTGTGGGCAGAGAAAATTCTCACCCAATTAGTTTGGCTCGCGAAAAATTTAAACGTAAAAAGTGCGTCAAAAATAAAATGACTGACATCATCAAAAGGTATTTTTCTTGGTTAATATTAATTGTGTTTTTAATTTATAGCGTGACAGCGCTATGGCGATATCAATTATTCCTGAGAACGCCGATCTGCGGCGTGCATTTTTAAAGTATAGAAGGGGTTGTCATGGAATATTCGACCAAGTCGGCAGATGCTGCAAGCATGCGCGCTGACAAGCTTATGGGCTGGACAGTTGTGCTCATTTTTCTAATCTGTGTTGCGCTTGGTTTTTTAACGAATAGTTGGCAGGAGGTGCTGTGGGTCGGATTGCCAGCTGCAGGCGCTCCATTGATTATTATATATTTATCTCCTGGAGCGCTTGTTTCGCGTTTGGCAGTGGCTCTGTCCTTCATGATTTTTTGTGCCCTTATGATTCAGCAAACAGGGGGCGCAATTGAGGCGCACTTTGGAATTTTTGTGCTGCTAGCCTTTCTTTTATTCTACAGGGACTGGAGACCCATCTTGCTCGCGGCAACGGTGATCGCAATTCATCACTTGACCTTTAATTACATGCAGCAAGATGGGCTTGGGGTGCACTTATTTTCGCAGGGCGCAAGTCTAGAGAGAGTTGTTGTTCATGCGCTTTATGTTATTTTTGAAGCGGGCCTTCTTATTTATATTTCAATTATTTTGCGCGCAGAAGCAAATATGCTCGGCGGTGAGCCAAAATATGTTACCCAAGTTGTAGGTCAGATTGCATCCGGAGATTTCACCGTTCCAATCGCTGTTGGGTCCGACGTTCCGGGCAATGTTCTAGGTGCAATTGAAGCCTTACGCCACAAACTTTCTGCGGCGATGGGTGAGGTGCGCTCGGCGGCTGACAACCTGTCGTCTGCCTCCACCGAGGTGTCGTCCACCTCGCAAAGCATCTCCCAGGCCGCCTCGGAGCAGGCCGCCTCGGTGGAGCAGACTTCGGCGACGCTGGAGCAGGCCACCGCCTCGATCAAGCAAAACGCCGACAACGCCCGCCTCACCGACACCATGGCGCAGCAGGCTTCCTCCCAGGCGCGTGANCCTGGGAGGAAGCCTGCTGCGCCATGGTGTCGGTGAGGCGGGCGTTGTCGGCGTTTTGCTTGATCGAGGCCGTGGCCTGCTCCAGCGTGGCCGAAGTCTCCTCCACCGAGGCGGCCTGCTCGGTCGTCGCCTGCGCCAAGCTCTGTGACGTTGCCGAAATCTGGGTCGAGGCCGAGGACAGGTTGTCCGCCCCGGATCGCACGGAACCGAGGGCTGCCGTCAGCCGGCGCACCATCTCGCCCAGCGCGCCGAGCAGTTGGCCGGTCTCGTCGCGCGAATTGGCTTGGACCTGGACCGTGAGGTCGCCGTCGGCCACTCGCTGCGCCACCCCCACGGCCTGGCTGAGCGGGACGGTGATCGAACGCGTGATCCAAGTGCCGAACACGAACGCCAGCGCAAGCGCGAACAGGGTTGCCCCGGCCGCCGCGTCCCGGGCTCTGGAATAGGCCGCGTCGGCGTGCTGCGAAGCCAGGCTGAAATGCCCGACAAAGCCCTTGTCCAGTTCGGCCAGGTCGGCCTTGAGGGCGTCCTCGGCGGGCTTGACCTGCTGCTGAAAAATGGTCAGCGCATCGCCGCCGCTGCCCTGTTGCTGCGCGTTGAAACAGACCTCCAGGGCGCTTCTGTACCGGGCCAGGCTGGTCTTGGTCCGATCCAGCAACTGCTGGCTTTGCGCGCTATGCACCATTTGCGCGAGTTGCGCGACGGCCTGCTGGCTGGTGCGTTCGCTCGCCCGGATGCGCTGCTGGATGCTGGATTGCTCGGCTGGATCCTTGCTCAGCAGGATGTCACGGCAATCCGCGGCATTCTGGTTGACGTCGGCCTTGATCTCCCCGACGCGGTGCGCCTCGGGCCAGGCGACCTTGGTGGCTTCGTCCGTGGCCCGTTTCATGGCATTCATGTTCATGATCGCGACCGCCGCCAAAGCAACCAGCAGCATGACGATCAAACCAAAACCTAGGCCCAGGCGCAGGCCGATTCGCATATTCCGCAACATAGAGCACCTCGCTAATCAGACGATAAAAGCGCCTATGTCTCGGCAACATACACCAAGATCACAACAAATTCGACTAAAGGCGCGAACAGACCGATTAACGTCGCGGCTGGTGCATTATTGAGGCCGCCGGCGAATTCAAATGAAACAAAACGCTACCGTTTTGCCCGGCAAACGCCTATGCTTGCTTGCAACGACAGAAACCGTCACGTCTCGACGGCAAGCGGCCCGTCAAACCCCCGCGCGCATGCCCTGGCCGGCAATGTGACGGAACGGCAGAAAGGCCGAAACGTGCGGCAACGTGCATCAATTCGCACTGTTTCACACCCGAAGGTCATGGGAGTCTCAAAAACATGATTGAAAGTCCAGAGACACTGTCGGTTTCAAGCACGCCTTGTTACCTTCGCGAAGCTCAATCAATTGGAGTCGGCGAGTGTGGAGGAGACGGCGGTTCGACCGGGAGGGATGCAGGCCAGAGGTCCTGAAACCCGGCATAAACACGGCCTGTGCGCGGCGCGCATCCGTCAGGAATCGCCCTTGCGCGGCCATGGCGCCCGGCATGCATGGGCATCGGGCCTTGGGCTGGCCGATGCAAACCCGCGCGTTGCAGCGCTTTGTGGCCGATATCTTCGAACGCATCGGGCGAATTCGCGAACCGGCCCGACGGCATTCGAATCGGCATCACCACAGCCCCGCAGAGTTCGAGAAAGCTCGAGAGGCTTAGGTCTGTGCAAACGCAATCCACGGAACGAAACGCAGCCGAGTCCGAGTGCCAAACCAGCTATGACCGCTTATCGGCGTTTTTCAGGGTTTTCGACCTCTCGGTCAGCCTCGACGCAACGACTGCGGCGCCTGACGACGCCAAACTGGTCGTCGGCTTGACGCCCGGAGGGCACGCGTCGCGAATCGTGTTCTACACGCGCGGCCCCATGGATCCCGAACCCTGGGATGCGGACGTTGTCGCGGCATCGATCAAATTCGGCGGCGCGGCCAATCCGCTCGTGAACGCCTTGCCGGACCGGGTGGCGATGAGCTTGGGCGATGCGCCGGCGCTACGCGCAATCGCCAATGCCTTTGTTTTCGAAGCAACCGAGGCGCAGTGCGGCCGCGATGCCGCCCTCGGCCGCCTGGCCGAGTTGATCGTGCTCATGATCCTACGGCAAGCGATTCGAGCCGGAGCCACCGGCGCGGGCCTGCTCGCCGGCCTTGCCCATCCGGCGTTGTATCGGTCGCTGGCGGCCATCCACAACGACCCGGCGCGCGCCTGGAGAATCGACGATCTGGCCGCGCTCGCCGGCATGTCGCGCAGCCGGTTCATGGCACTGTTCCGCGAGACGCTGGGAACCACGCCCGGCGTCTATCTGACCGACTGGCGGCTGACCTTGGCGCGGCGGGCCCTGTCGCAAGGCCGCAGGATCAAGTCGATCGCGGCGCGCGTGGGCTTCGGTAGCGCCGCCGCCCTGTCGCGCGCCTATGCGCGCAAATTCGGCTATGCGCCAAGCCAGGAGCGCCTGGTGGCCGAGCCTGGCTTGGCGCAGCACATCATCGTGCCGGGCGGGCCGTGAACCGCCGGGGGCGGCCTTCGCCCCCGGCCGGTATGCGCAGCACGCCGGCCGCTCACTGGAACGCCACCTCGTCGAAGCTGCGCAGCTTGCGGCTGTGGAGCTGGTCCATGCGCTGCTGGCGCAGGATTTCGAGGGCGCGGATGCCGATGCGCAGGTGCTGGTCCACCCGCTCGCGGTAGAAGCGGTCGGCCATGCCGGGGAGCTTGATGTCGCCGTGCAGGGGCTTGTCGCTCACGCACAGCAGGGTGCCGTAGGGCACGCGCAGGCGAAAGCCGTTGGCGGCGATGGTCGCGCTTTCCATGTCGAGCGCGACGGCGCGGCTCTGGCTGAAGCGGCGCTCGGGCGTGCTCAAGGGGCCGTGGAAGGGCTGCAGCTCCCAGTTGCGGTTGTCGGTGCTGGCCACGGTGCCGGTGCGCATCACGCGCTTGAGTTCGTAGCCCTGCAGCCGGGTGATCTCGGCCACGGCCTCCTGGATCGCCACCTGCACCTCGGCCAGCGGGGGAATCGGCACCCAGGGCGGCAGGTCTTCGTCCAGCACGTGGTCTTCGCGCACATAGCCGTGGGCGAGCACGTAGTCGCCCAGCTGCTGGGTGTTGCGCAGCCCGGCGCAGTGGCCGAGCATGAGCCAGGCGTGCGGGCGCAGCACGGCGATGTGGTCGGTGATGGTCTTGGCGTTGGCCGGGCCGACGCCGATGTTCACCAGCGTGATGCCGCTCCGGTCGCGCCGCAGCAGGTGGTAGGCCGGCATCTGCGGCATGCGCGGCGGGGCTTCGCCGAGCGCGTCGAAAGCCTCGGCGGGCTGGCCGACGCGGCGGGTGACGAGGTTGCCGGGCTCGACGAAGGCGATGTAGTCGTCCTCCATCTCCGCCGGACTGGCCATGCGCTCGCGCGCCAGGCGCGCGAATTCGTCGATGTAGAAGCCGTAGTTGGTGAACAGCACGAAGTTCTGCACATGCCGGGGGTCGCAGCCGGTGTAGTGGCGCAGCCGGTGCAGGGAGTAGTCGACCCGCGGCGCGGTGAACAGCGCCAGCGGACGCGGCTGGCCCGGCACGGGCTCGAAGGTGCCGTTGGCGATGCCGTCGTCCATCGCCGAGAGATCGGGCAGGTCGAACAGGGCGCGCAGGCGCGCGCGCTGCTCCAGGCTGAGCTGGGCGTCGAAAGGCTCGTGGTCGGCGAAGGTGAAGGACAGCGGAATGGGCGTGGCGCTGACACCCACCTCCAGCGGCGCGCCGTGGTTGCGCAGCAGCAGGGCGAATTGCTCGCGGTAATAGTCGGCGAACAGGTCCGGCCGCGTGAGCGTGGCCTCGAACACCCCCGGGCGCGAGACGAAGCCGTAGCTCAGGCGCGAGTCCGCATGCGCGCCGCTGCTGGTGCGCACGCGCACGAAGGGGTAGCACGCGCGCACCGGCTGCGCCGGCTCGGCGCCGGCGAGGAAGCCGTGCAGCGCGTCGTGCAGAAACGCCACGCCCTGGGCGTAGACGGCCTGGACATGGGCCAGCGCGGCATTGGCGTCGGTGTGGCTGCGGGTGATGAGGGGGGTTTCGGTCATGGTGTGCGGATGATGCGCGGGCGCCGCGGCGCCCTGGTGGCACAGGCCCGAGGCCTGAGAACGAAGCCGCGAACGCGGCAACAATTTTGCGCTGCCGGGCGAACCTCAAGCGGATTCGCTCTGCGCCGGCGCGTGCAGCTCGGCTTCCAGCCATTGGACCAGAGCCATGACTTCGGGACGCCTGACGGCGTCGACGCGCTGCGCCAGATAGTAGAAACAGCCGCTGCCGCGCATCGGCCCCAGCGGCAGCACCAGGCTGCCGTCGGCCAGCAGATGCTGCACCAGCGTCATCTGCCCCATGGCCACGCCCATGCCGGCCAGCGCCGCCTGCACCGCCTGGTGGGTGAAGTTCAAGTCCAGCCAGCTCAGCGGCTCGACCGGCGCGTGCTCGATCGCGGCGAACCAGCCCGGCCAGGACAGTGCTTCGATATGACATGCCTGCAATGGTGAACTGCCGCGCGATCCAACATCGGCGATCAGCGTGGTGCGCTTGAGATCCGCCGCAGTGCGCAAGCCGCCGCGCGCCTCTAGTTCAGCGAGCAGGCGCGGGCTGCACACGGGCGCGATGCGCTCCTCGAACAACACCCGGGCGCCGGGCGCGCGCGCCAGCGGGTTGTCGGGGTGAGGCAAACGAATCGCCACGTCTTGGCCCGACGCATCCAGGTCGGCCAAGCGGTCCGAGGCCTCGACCGCGATATCCACCTCGGGATGCGCGGCCTGGAACAAGGGCAGCCGCGGCATCAGCCACAAACTGGCGAAGGAGGCGAAGGTGGTGATGCGCACGCGCGGGCGCTGGGTGCTTTGACGCAGGTCGTCCACCGCGCCGTCCAGCGCGGCCAGCGCCGGGCGCAGCGCCGCCGCCAATCGCTCGCCAGCCTCGGCGAGCCGGATGCGCGGGCCGTCGCGCAGGAACAGCGCCACGCCGACCTCGGCCTCCAGCGTCTGGATCTGCCGGCTCAGCGCGGACTGGGTGACGAACAGTTCGCGCGCCGCGGCGGTGAAACTGCCCAGGCGCGCGGCGGCCTCGAACGCGCGCAGATTGCCGGCGTCGATGCGGCGCGGGAAACCTCTCGGCGGCGAACTGGCGGTTGACATGGCGTGCTCCTCTCGACGTTTCCCAACTCGTGATCGTGCGAATCTCTCCCCACCCCAACCCTCCCCGTGCATGGGAAGGGGGTCGGCACCTCCCCCACCAGTGGGCGAGGCTGGCACGCTGCCCCTGGGGACGGCCAGAAGCATGCAACAAACGCATGATAAGGATACGAAAAGACCGCTATCCGGAAAGGCCGAGCATGCCTACGATTTCCAGCATCGTTATCGGGTGATCGATGTCACCGCCCGACACCAAGGCCGTCGATTGGCGTATCGGCACGAAGGAGAGAATCATGCGTGAATGGAATGCAACACCGCTGCGGTTGCGGCGCGAATGGATCGCCTTGCAGGCTGGCGACTCCATGCTCCTGCGCGGCGCGCGCGGCCTGCGTGTGGAGGCCACGCCGTCGCCCTTCCCGGCCGAGCCGGCCCCGTTGCTGTGGCTGACCGAGGAGGGCGCGCTGGACGACGTGTTTCTGCGCCCGGGCGACAGCCACGTGCTGCGCGGCAATGGCCGCGTGGTGGCCACCGCCTGGGGGCCGATCAGCGTGCGCGTCGTCAAAGCCGCCGTGCGCGGCATGGCGTATCCGACTCCACCGGCAATCGCCGCCGGCGGGCCGGGGGCGATTGCGCTCCCGGCGCCGCGACCCGACGGACGACCTGCAATGCAAGCTGAAACGCGCGGCGGCCCCTGCCTCGCCGCGCCGCGGTTGCCGCCGGCCTGCTGCGGTGCCTGAACACTCCAGGCGGCAGGCAGTCAGCGGCCGCCGAGATCGCGCAGCAGATCGAGCGTGGGGGCCGCCTGGTTCAGGGTGTAGACATGCAAGCCCGGCGCGCCGCCGGCGAGGAGCTGGTCGCACAGGTCGGCCACCACCTCGCGGCCGAAGGCCAGGATGCTGGCGCGGTCGTCGCCGAAACTCTGCAGGCGCAGGCGGATCCAGCGCGGCACCTCGGCGCCGCACACCTCGGAGAAGCGAAGCAACTGACTGGCGTTGGTGATGGGCATGATGCCGGGCACGACGGGCGCGTCCACGCCGATGGCGGCGGCTTCGTCGACGAAGCGGAAATAGGCGTCGCTGTTGAAAAAGTACTGCGTGATGGCCGAGTTTGCACCGGCGCGCATTTTCTCGGCGAAATGGCGCAGGTCGTCCTGCGGCGTGCGCGCCTGCGGGTGGGTTTCGGGATAGGCCGCCACCTCGATGTGGAACCAGTCGCCGGTTTCGGCGCGAATGAACGCCACCAGGTCGCGCGCGTGGTGGAACTCGCCGCCGATGCCGTAGCCCGAAGGCAGGTCGCCGCGCAGCGCGACGATGCGGCGGATGCCCTCGGCGCGGTAGCGCCGCAGCAGGTTGCGGATGCTGTCCGCACTCGCGCCGATGCACGAAAGATGCGGTGCGGCGGCCACCCCCTCCTCGGCGATTTCCTTCACCGTGTGCAGGGTGCCGTCCTGGGTGGAGCCGCCGGCGCCGAAGGTCACCGAGCAGAATTGCGGGCGGTGCGCGTAGAGCTGCTGGCGCGCGGCGCGCAGCTTCACGGCGCCCTCGGGCGTCTTGGGCGGGAAGAACTCGAAGCTGAGGTTGGGAATGTCCATACCGGCATAGATCTCGGGAGCGGCCGGGCAAGGACCCGGCCGGGGAAAGCCGCTGCGGGCGGCGGCACGGCCAGCGAAGCTCGGCGAAGCGCGAACCCGGCGCCGGGTTCGCGCGCCAGCCCGCCGGGGTTCAATAGCGGTAGTGGTCGGCCTTGTACGGGCCGTCCTTGGGCACGCCGATGTACGTGGCCTGCTGGTCGGTCAGCACGGTGAGCTGGGCATTGAGCTTCTTGAGTTGCAGGCGCGCGACCTTCTCGTCCAGATGCTTGGGCAGGGTGTAGACGCCGACCGGGTACTTGGCGGTCTGGGTGAACAGCTCGATCTGGGCGATGGTCTGGTTGGCGAAGCTCGACGACATCACGTAGCTGGGGTGGCCGGTGGCGCAGCCCAGGTTCACCAGGCGGCCCTTGGCCAGCAGGATGATGCGCTTGCCGTCCGGGAAGATGACGTGGTCGACCTGCGGCTTGATCTCTTCCCAGGTGTACTTCTCGATCCCGGCGACGTCGATCTCGTTGTCGAAGTGGCCGATGTTGCAGACGATGGCCTGGTCTTTCATGCGGGCCATGTGGTCGTGGGTGATGACGTGGTAGTTGCCGGTGGCGGTGACGAAGATGTCGGCCTTGTCGCAGGCGTAGTCCATCGTCACCACGCGGTAGCCCTCCATCGCCGCCTGCAGCGCGCAGATCGGGTCGATCTCGGTCACCCAGACCTGGGCCGACAGCGCGCGCAGCGCCTGCGCGGAGCCCTTGCCCACGTCGCCATAGCCGGCCACCACGGCCACCTTGCCGGCCACCATCACGTCGGTGGCGCGCTTGATGCCGTCCACCAGCGATTCGCGGCAGCCGTAGAGGTTGTCGAACTTGCTCTTGGTCACGCTGTCGTTGACGTTGATGGCCGGGAAGCGCAGCTCGCCGCGCTGGTGCATCTGGTACAGGCGGTGCACGCCGGTGGTGGTTTCCTCGGTCACGCCCTTGATGTGGCCCAGGCGCGTGGAATACCACTTCGGGTCGCGCGCGATCTTGGCCTTGATCGCGGCGAACAGCACGCGCTCCTCCTCGCTGGTGGGGTTGCTGAGCACGGCCATGTCGGACTCGGCCCGGGCGCCCAGGTGCAGCAGCAGGGTGGCGTCGCCACCGTCGTCGAGGATCATGTTGGAGTAGCCGCCGTCGCTCCACTCGAAGATGCGGTGGGTGTAGTCCCAGTAGTCCTCAAGCGACTCGCCCTTGACCGCGAACACCGGCGTGCCGCTGGCGGCGATGGCCGCGGCGGCGTGGTCCTGCGTGGAAAAGATGTTGCACGAAGCCCAGCGCACCTCGGCGCCGAGCGCCTGCAGGGTCTCGATCAGCACGGCGGTCTGGATGGTCATGTGCAGGCTGCCGGTGATGCGCGCGCCGCGCAGCGGCTGGCCCGCCGCGAATTCCTCGCGGATGGCCATCAGGCCGGGCATTTCGGTTTCGGCGATGCGGATCTCGCGCCGGCCCCAGTCGGCCAGGGTGATATCGGCAATCGCGCAATCGGAAGTTGTGTTCAAGTCGGCCACAGCGTTCATTCGGTTCTCCATGAAACGGCGGCCGGGTCGGATGCACACCGCATCCCGCGCCCGGCACGGGTTGGGTGAGCGCCGTTGAAAGAAAACACGAACGACCAGAAAGGTCGGCGGTTTGCGATCAGGTCCCTGAGCCTGGCGACGGACAAACCGTGCGTTGCAACGCTCCTCAGGGAGTGGGCGATTCTAAATGCTTCGGGCCTCAGTTGCGCGCGGCCAGCGCCAGTCGCAGACCAAGGCCCACGAACACCAGCCCCGTCGCGCGGCGCAACCAAGCCCCCAGCGCCTGCGCGCGCCCGAGGCGGGCACCCGTGCGCGCCGCCAACCAGGCGACGCCGAGATTGAACAGCGTGCCGTTGATGTCAAACACCACGCCCAGCAGCAGGAAAGCCCAGCCTTGCGCGCCACCCGTGCTGTCGACGAACTGCGGCAGGAAGGCGAGAAAGAACAGGACGATCTTGGGGTTCAACACATTGGTCAGCATGCCCTGCAGGAATATGGCGCGCAAGGTCTGCTCGGGCGCCCGCGCGGCGCCTTCCACAACGGGGGCAGCGCCGGCACGACGCGCCAGCAGCAAGCCTGCGCCCAGCCACACCAGATAGGCCGCGCCCAGCCACTTGACCACCGCGAACGCCGTCGCGGACGCCGCGATCAACGCCGACAATCCCGCCGCGGCGGCCGTCACATGCACCAGGCAGCCCGCCCCCACGCCGAGCGCCGCGACCGCCCCGGCACGCGCCCCGCGCGCGGCGCTGCGCGACACGATGAACAGCATGTCCGCCCCCGGCGTGAGATTGAGCAGCAGACCGGCGAGCAGGAACAGCGCGAAGTGATGGATGCCGAGCATGGGAAGTGGGCAGCAGGTGGACGTGCGGTCAGACCGATTTCGCTTCTGACTTCAACGGTCGGCTAAAGCCAGCGGGCCCGCTTCAGCCAGAAATACAGGCCACCGCACAAGGCCAGCGTGAAGACGATCAGGGCGGGATAGGCCCAGGGCATGTCGAGTTCGGGCATGTGACGGAAGTTCATCCCGAACCAGCCCGTGAGCAATGTCGGCACGGCCAACAGCGCGGCCCAGCCGGCCAGCCGCTTGACCACCTCGTTCTGCTGGAGGGTGACGAGCGAGACCGACACGTTCATGGCGGCCGACAGCATTTCGCGCAGGACGCTCACGGTGTCGTTGATGCGGCTGGCGTGGTCGTTCACGTCGCGGAAATAGGGGCGCACGGAATCGGGGATCAGATCGCCGTGCAGGCGCTGGAGCTGCGCCAGCACGTCCTGCAGCGGCGCGACGGCCAGGCGCAAGCGGGTGAGTTCACGCTGCATGGCGTAAAGCCGCTTGAGGGTGCCGCGCCGCCATTGCTTGGCGAAGATGTCGCCCTCCAACTCCTCCAGTTCTCCCTGATAGGCCTCGACGATGGGCAGGTAGCCATCGACGATGGCGTCGAGCACCGCGTAGAGTGCATACGCCGGCCCCTGCGCCAGCAGTGCCGGCGCCTGCTCGGCGGCGCGGCGCACCGCCGCGTAGCCGGGCGAATCACCATGCCGCACGGTGAGGATGTAGTTCCGCCCCAGAAAAACATGCGTCTCACCGAAGCGCACATGCACCCCGTGGCGCGTCGCGGTGCGCGCAACGACGAACAGCGACTCGCCATAGGCCTCGAGCTTGGGCCGCTGATGCGCGTTGCCGGCATCTTCGACCGCCAGCGGATGCAAGGCGAACTCCTCCTGCATCTGCGCCAGCAAGGCGACATCCGGCTCGTACAAGCCCACCCAGACGAACCGATCGGGCAAGGCGAGCATGTCGCTGATGGCCTCCAGCGCGATATCGCCCACGCGCTGCCCGCTGCGGTCGTAGGCCACGCAGGCCCGCACACCGGGCCCGGTGTCGGGGGCATCAGAAGCGAGCATCGGTCTGTATCGATTCCATGGAGCAAAAAGGTCAGAGGTCCGGCACCGAACCAAGCGGCATATTACGCAGCGCGGCGAAAAGCGGAAACAGGGTGATGTGGTGAATACCGAGCATGGGATGAGGGTGGTGGATTGGACGTTCGGCTTGGCTTACTGCTGCATGGACTTAACGAATGAAAGGGACTTCCCCGTCCCGAGTGATCCGCGCAGTTGCGTGGTACGGCATCGAGGTGCCACGATGGGAAGTGCGATCTCTCATCAACTCACTCGTTTTGTGGAAGGGGAAGGCCATGCGCATTGTCACCATCGGAATTGATCTTGCCAAGAACGTCTTTGCGGTTCACGGCGTGGACGCCGCAGGCAAAGCGGTGTTGGTTCGCCCCACTGTGCCGCGGGCCAAACTGCTCGAACTCATCGCCGCACTGCCACCCTGCCTCGTCGGCATGGAGGCGTGCTCCGGCGCCCACCACTGGGCACGCGAGTTTCAGAAGTTCGGCCACACCGTGCGCCTGATAGCGCCCAAATTCGTCACCCCTTACCGCCTCTCGGGCAAGCGCGGCAAGAACGATGCGGCGGACGCCGCCGCCATCTGCGAGGCCATCACCCGGCCCAGCATGCGCTTCGTGCCCATCAAGAGCATCGAGCAGCAAGGCCAGTTGCTGGTGCACCGTGCCCGCCAGGGTTTTATCGAGCAACGCACGGCCACGCTCAATCGCATCCGCGGCCTGCTCTCGGAGCTGGGCATCGTGCTGCCGTTGAAGGCGGCTGTGGTGCGTCGCGAGGCCTTGGCCCGCCTGGAAGATCTGCCGGGCTGGGCCAATACCGTGATCGGGGATCTGTTGAGCGAGGTCACCCGGCTCGATGAACGCGTCGCCCAGTACGACCAGCACATCCGAGCCATGGCCCGCCAAAGCGCCGAAGCACAGCGCCTGATGCAGCTCTCGGGGGTTGGGGAGATCACGGCCACCGCGCTCTTGAGCACCATCGGCAATGGCCGAGACTTCAAATGCGGGCGCCAACTGTGTGCCTGGCTCGGTCTGGTGCCCGGCCAGTACAGCTCGGGCGGCAAGCAGCGTCTGGGCCGCATCACCAAGGCCGGCGACCCGTACCTGCGCAGCTTACTGGTGCTGGGTGCCAGAGCGGTGCTGGCGGCAGCCAAGAACAAGAGCGACCCGATCAGCCGCTGGGCCACGGCGCTGGCGCAGCGACGCGGCTACTGGAAGGCCGTGGTGGCGATTGCGGCCAAGAACGCCCGCATGTGCTGGGCGGTGCTCAGTCGGGGCGAGGATTTCAGATTGCCGACCTGAGCACCGAGCGGCTCAACCGAACACATCAGCCAACAAGAGGAGATTTGATTCGATTTCCACCACCGCGTGCAGCCGCCGCCGTTGATGAGTCAAGGTTGGACCTGCGCGGGGCGTGACCGTTTAACTCAAGGAGTCCAGGGTCGATGCAAGCATCGACCCTCCTCGGCTAACGAATGGGTCCCCCGCGCGCGTCTTTCATCAGGGTCCGCTGCTATTCAAGCAGCATCCATGACCGTTTGTAGTTTCGCTGTCCGCATCCCTTGCTCTGTGAGCAACGCAGGCCTGGCGCTGAGGGTGGAAAACCGTCATCCAACGTCCGCTCCGTGATCTATCGCGCTGCGATGCTTCACGGCTGGATCGGTGTTTGACTTTCGAGGGGAAGCCCTTGTAGTGGAGGTAACCGGCGCTGCGCGGCTTTTTCGCGCAGCGTCCGTGTTGACCGCCGGGTTAGGGGCCTGTTAGTCATGTGCGACATTGCCCCAATTTATGAAACCGAGCTGTTTAGCAAAAGTAATAAGCAATTTCACCGATCACCTTCCCGTCCTCCTCGCTCACACGGCCAGATGTAAACGGAGTCAACTCGACGAGGATTCCCTTCACGGGAACATCATCTCGCTCCACCAAGTCGAGCAGTCGCTCCTTTGCAACTTCATCTGTAACGTACCTGGCAATTAGTTCGCACAGATGTGTCTTCAGTTCATCGACGGTCATTCTTTAGGCATCGCTGTTGCGTTATGCAGTATCAATTGTGCGAAGATTAAGAACGCCACGGCAAGGCTCCTAACGTAATTTAGATCGTCGAATAACAACTGTTTTCGATGTTATCGGACGAGATAAAAACAAGACGCCGGCAGATTCTTCGCCTCTCCAGTGAAAATCGCTCGGCACACACACTGCGCGCTGACTGACCGGCTGTTGCTCTGTCGTGAACGATGGTTCGGGGAACCAGGCACAAAAAAAGCCGCTCCAAAGAGCGGCTTGTCCGAGGCGGCGTTCATTCGCCCTTCTCGCCCTCCAGCCTCAGCATGCCGGCCCCCTCGCCCAGCGACAGCAGCCCGGTCTTCGCGTAAATGCCCAGCTTGGCGCGGGTGTCGGTGATGTCGAGGTTGCGCATGGTGAGCTGGCCGATGCGGTCGGCCGGGGAGAACGGCGCGTCCTCCACCTTTTCCATGCTCAGGCGTTCGGGGGCGTAGGTGAGGTTGGGGCTTTCGGTGTTGAGAATGGAGTAGTCGTTGCCGCGGCGCAGTTCGAGGGTGACTTCGCCGGTGATGGCGCGGGCCACCCAGCGCTGGGCGGTTTCGCGCAGCATCATGGCCTGCGGGTCGAACCAGCGGCCCTGGTAGAGCAGGCGGCCCAGGCGCAGGCCGCCCATGCGGTACTGCTCGATGGTGTCTTCGTTGTGGATGCCGGTGACCAGCCGCTCGTAGGCGATGTGCAGCAGCGCCATGCCGGGGGCTTCGTAGATGCCGCGGCTCTTGGCCTCGATGATGCGGTTCTCGATCTGGTCGCTCATGCCCAGGCCGTGGCGGCCGCCGATGGCGTTGGCCTTGAGGAACAGGTCCACCGCGGAGTCGAAGGTCTGGCCGTTGAGCGCCACCGGCTGACCTTCCTCGAAGCGCACGGTGACTTCCTCGGCCTTGACCTCGACTTCGGGCTTCCAGAACGCCACGCCCATGATGGGGTTGACGATGCGGATGCCGGAGCTCAGGTGCTCCAGGTCCTTGGCCTCGTGGGTGGCGCCGAGCATATTGCTGTCGGTGCTGTAGGCCTTCTCGACCGACATCTTGTAGTCGAAGCCGTTGGCAATGAGGAACTCGCTCATCTCCTTGCGGCCGCCGAGTTCGTCGATGAAGGTTTGGTCGAGCCAGGGTTTGTAGATCTTCAGGCTGGGGTTGGTGAGCAGGCCGTAGCGGTAGAAGCGCTCGATGTCGTTGCCCTTGAAGGTGGAGCCGTCGCCCCAGATGTGGACGTCGTCCTCCTGCATCGCGGCCACCAGCATGGTGCCCGTGACGGCGCGGCCCAGCGGCGTGGTGTTGAAGTAGGTGATGCCGCCGGTGCTGATGTGGAAGGCGCCGCACTGGATGGCGGCGATGCCTTCGTGCGCGAGCTGGCGGCGGCAGTCCACCAGCCGGGCCTTCACCGCGCCGTAGGCCATGGCCTTGCGCGGAATCTCGTCGTAGTCGGATTCGTCCGGCTGGCCGAGGTTGGCGGTGTAGGCGTAGGGCATCGCGCCCTTCTTCTTCATCCACAGCAGCGCGGCCGAGGTGTCCAGGCCGCCGGAGAAGGCGATGCCGACTTTCTGCCCCTTGGGCAGGTTTTGCAGGATGGTGCTCATGGCAGGCTCGGGCGATGGATCAGCCGAAGTGGCAGATGTAGTGGTAGGGCTCGGACACGCGGATCTGGAAGCTGCTGTTGCCCGGCACGCTGAACGTCTCGCCGGGGCCGGACTTGACCCAGGCGTCGCTGCCGGCCAGCTTGTATTCGCACGCGCCGGCCACGCACTCCATGATTTCGGGCGCGCCGGTGTTGAAGGTGAGCGTGGCGGGGAGAATCACGCCGACCGACTTCTTCGTCCCGTCGGGGAAGGTGATGCCGTGGCTGACGCACTTGCCGTCGAAGTACACGCTGGCCTGGGTGTTGACGGTCACGCCGCCGATCTGGGTGGTGCTCATGGGAATGAATGGGGAGGCCATGAAGGCGAAGCCGCCATGTTATTGAGATTTCCGGAATGGACGACAGACTCGGACGCGGAGCGGCGCACGAGGCTCCGGGCCGGCCACGGGGCTCAGACGCGGCGCTGCCAGTCGGCGGCGTCAAAGCCGGCGGTGACCGCGCCGTCGGCCCATTGCACCACCGGGCGCTTGATCAGGCTGGGCCGGGCCAGCAGCGCGCGGCGTGCGCTGGCCGCGTCCACCACGGCGGCGCGCGTGGCGTCGTCGAGATCTCGCCAGGTCGTGCCCTTGCGGTTGACCAGCGCCTCCCAGCCGAGGCTCGCCAGCCAAGCATCCAGCGCCGCCTCGGGCACGCCCTGTTTCTTGAAGTCGTGGAAGGCGTGCGCCACGCCCTGCGCGCCGAGCCAGGCGCGCGCTTTCTTGACCGTGTCGCAATTGGGTATGCCGTAGAGGGTGATCATGCGCGGCTTCGCAGTTCGGGGTGACGCGGCTTCAAGCCGGGCAGCCGGCGACCAGCCCGGCCGCGCCGCCTGCCGTCAGACCGCCACCGCCCCGCGCAATGCGCCCAGCCCCGCGTCTTCGCGCAGCGTGGCGGCCTTGTCGGTGGCTTCCCAGGTGAACTCCGGCTCGTCGCGGCCGAAGTGGCCGTAGGCGGCCGACTTGGCGTAGATCGGGCGCAGCAGGTCGAGCATCTGCACGATGCCCTTGGGACGCAGGTCGAAATGGCGGCGCACCAGTTGTTCGAGCCTGGCGTCGTCGATCACGCCAGTGCCCTGGGTGGTGACCATGATGCTGGTGGGCTGGGCCACGCCGATGGCATAGGAGATCTGCACCAGGCATTTGCTCGCCAGACCGGCGGCGACGATGTTCTTCGCCACGTAGCGCGCGGCGTAGGCGGCGGAACGGTCGACCTTGCTCGGGTCCTTGCCGGAGAAGGCGCCGCCGCCGTGCGGGGCGGCGCCGCCGTAGGTGTCGACGATGATCTTGCGCCCGGTGAGCCCGCAGTCGCCCTGCGGCCCGCCGATGACGAAGCGCCCGGTGGGGTTGATGAGGTACTTGACCTCGCCGCGCATGAACTCGTGCGGCAGCACGGGCTTGATGATGTGCTCGATGACGCCTTCGCGCAGATCGGCCATCTCGATGTCGGGCGCGTGCTGGGTGGACAGCACGACGGTGTCGATGGCGACCGGGCGGCCGTTCTCGTAGCGGAAGGTGATCTGGCTCTTGGCGTCGGGGCGCAGCCAGGGCAGGCGGCCGTCGCGGCGCAGCTGGCTCTGGCGTTCCACGAGGCGGTGCGCGTAGTAGATGGGCGCGGGCATCAGCTCGGGGGTTTCGTCGCAGGCGTAGCCGAACATCAGGCCCTGGTCGCCGGCGCCCTGGTCGAGGTTGTCGTCGTGCGCGCGATCGACGCCCTGGGCGATGTCGGGGCTCTGCTTGTCGTAGGCGACCAGCACGGCGCAGCTCTTGTGGTCGATGCCGAAGTCGGCGTCGTCGTAGCCGATGCGCTTGAGGGTGTTGCGCGCGACCTGGATGTAGTCGACCACCGCGTTGGTGGTGATCTCGCCGGCCAGCACGATGAGGCCGGTGTTGGCCAGGGTTTCGGCGGCGACGCGCGAACGCGGGTCTTGTTCGAGGATGGCGTCGAGGATAGCGTCCGAAATCTGGTCGGCCACCTTGTCGGGATGGCCCTCGGACACGGATTCGGAGGTGAAGAGGAAGGAATCAGCCATGGCGGTGCTCCAGTTGGGTTGCAGTTCCGTCACCGCTTGAGACCCCGCACGGCGACGCTTTAGCGGTATGGGTTCGGCAGATCGTGGTTTGCACGCTGCCGGTCGCCCCGCAAGTTGTCATTAACTCGGCGACCGGCTTGCATTCTAAGCCGATGCCGGGCACGGCGTGGGGTGCGTAAGATTGCCGGTTTGGTGTGCCGCCGCCAGCCTGCCGCCGCCTGCGGTCCGGGCAGGCCCGCACGGTTTGCGAAACCGACTTTCCAACCCTCCCTGGCCTTCATGCTGCGCCTGTTTCGTGCGCTCTCCCTTTTGCCGCTCGGCCTGCTGCAGGCCGCGGGCGGCCTGCTGGGCCTGGCGGTGTATGCCGCGTCGCCCGCCTACCGCGAGCGCCTGCGCGCCAACCTCGCGCAAGCCGGCTATGCGCCGGACCGCATGGCGCTGGCGGTCGCGCGCGAAACCGGGCGCATGCTGGGCGAGATGCCATTCGTGTGGTTCCGCAGCGGCCCGCGCGCGGCGGTGCGCCGCGTGCGCGTGGAGGGCCGCGAGCCTGCGGACCAGGCTGCGGCCGAAGGCCGGGGGGTGCTGTACCTCACGCCGCATCTCGGCTGCTTCGAGGTGTCGGCGCAGGTGGCGGCGGAGTGGAGGCCGATCACCGTGCTCTACCGCCCGCCGCGCAAGGCCTGGGTCGACAAGCTGGTGCGGGCCAGGCCGCGCGGCCAACTGCGCACGGTTCCAGCCACGATAGCCGGCATGCGTCCGCTGCTGCGCGCGCTGCGCAACGGCGAAGCCGTGGGCCTGCTGCCCGATCAGGCCCCCGCCGCGGGCGAAGGCGTCTGGGCGCCGTTCTTCGGCCGCCCGGCCTACACCATGACCCTGCCCGCGCGTCTGGCGCAGCTCACCGGGGCGCAGATCATGCTGGTGTTCGCCGAACGTCTGCCGCGCGGCCAGGGCTACATCCTGCATTTCCGGCCTTTCGAGGACCCGCTGCCCGACGATCCGGTGGAAGCCGCGACGCGCATCAACCAGGCGGTGGAGAGCCTCATCCGCATGCGTCCGCAGCAGTATCTCTGGGGCTACAACCGCTACAAGGCGCCGCCCGGCTCGATGCCCGCGACCCAACCCTCACCCGCCGAGACCTCGCCGTCATGAACGCGAAAGCCGACAACGCGGCGCCACCGCCCCAGGAGCAACCCGCCACGCGTGAAGCCGCGTTCGGTGCGCGCCTGGCGCTGGGCGCGCTCTGGCTGCTGCATTTCCTGCCCTACGGCGCCATCGGCCGCATCGGCACGGCGGTGGGCCTGGCGCTGTGGCCGCTGGCGCGCAGGCGGCGCGCGATTGCGCTGCGCAATCTGGAACTGTGCTTCCCGCAATGGACCGAGGCCGAGCGCAAACGCGTGGCGAAGGCGCATTTCGTCTGCGTCAGCCGCGCCTTCCTCGACCGCGTCGTGCTGTGGTGGGCGAGCCCGCAGCGGCTGGCGCGCGTCCTTCACCTGGAGGGCGCGGTGGAGGAAGCCTTGCACGGCAAGGGATCGGCCCTGCTCCTGGGCCTGCATTTCGAGGGCATGGACGCGGCCTGGACGGCGCTCACGCTGGCCGCGCGCAGGCCGCTGTCGGGCATGTACACGCCGCAGAAGTCCAAGGCGCTGGACCGCTGGGTGCTGGACGGCCGCAGCCGCTTCCACACCGAGCGCATCGTCTCGCGCCGCGACGGCGCCTCGGGCATGCTGCGCGCGCTGCGCCGCGGCACGCCGTTCTACACCCTGCCCGACATGGACTTCGGCGAACGCCACTCGCGCTTCATCCCCTTCTTCGGCGTGCCGGCCGCGACGCTCGACGCCGTGCCGCGCCTGGCGGCCTCCAGCAAGGCGCGCGTCTACCCGGTGGTGGCGCGCATGCTTCCCGGCTATGCTGGCTACGCCATCACGGTGTATCCGGTCTGGGACGGCTTCCCGCGGGTGGCCGGCGGAACCCTGGCCGACCTCGACGCCGACTTGCTGCGCATGAACCGCTTCATCGAGCAGCGGGTCCTGGAAATGCCCGAGCAATATCATTGGGTGCACAAGCGGTTCAAGACCCGCCCGCCCGGCGAGCCTTCGCTGTACTGACCCACAAGCAGCCGCATGAAACTTCAGTTCACCAAGATGCACGGCGCCGGCAACGATTTCGTGATGCTCGACGCCACACGCGAACCGCTGCATGTGTCGCGTGAGCAACTGCGCCAGCTGGCCGACCGCCATCTCGGCGTGGGCGCCGACCAGATCCTGGTGGTCGAGCCACCGCCCTCCCCGGACGTGGACTTCCGCTACCGCATCTTCAACGCCGACGGCGGCGAGGTCGAGCAATGCGGCAACGGCGCGCGCTGCTTCGTCGCCTTCGTGCGCCGCCAGGGGCTCACGGCCAAGCGCGCCATCCGCGTCGCCACCCACGCCGGCGTCATCCAGCCCCGCCTGGAAGACGACGGCCGCGTCACCGTGGACATGGGGCCGCCGCGCTTCGAGCCGGCGCGGGTTCCGTTCGACGCCGCCCATCTCGCGCCGCGCACCGAAGGCGGTTTCGAGCTCTGGCCGCTCGACCTGGGCAGTTCCGGCACGGCCTGGGTCAGCGTGGTGTCGATGGGCAACCCGCATGCGGTGCAGCGCGTCGACGAGGCTGACGCCGCGCCGGTGGCCGAACAAGGACCGCGCATCGAGCATCACGCGCGCTTTGCGCAGCGTGTCAACGCCGGCTTCATGCAGGTCGTCACCCCGCACCATATCCGGCTGCGCGTGTGGGAACGCGGCGCGGGTGAAACCCTGGCCTGCGGCACGGGAGCCTGCGCCGCGGTGACCGCAGGCATACGCCACGGCTGGCTGCAAAGCCCGGTGGACGTCGACACCCGCGGCGGGCGGCTGACCATCGCCTGGGACGGCGGCGCCAGCCCCGTCCTGCTCACCGGCCCGGTGGCACATGTGTTCGACGGAACGATCGAACTCTGAACACCACCTGTCCGACAACCTCTCCGAGACCGCCCATGCAACTCACCGAACAAGATCTGGCCGCCTACCTCGCCGAACACCCCGAATTTTTCGAACGCCACGCCGAACTGCTGGCCGGCGTGCAGTTGCAAAGCCCGCACGGCAACCGCGCCGTTTCGCTGCAGGAACGCCAGATCGAGATGATGCGCGACAAGATGCGCGTCCTCGAGCACCGGCTGGCCGACCTGATGCGCAACGCCGCCGAGAACGAGGCGATCTCGGGACGCTTGCTGGCTTGGGTGCGCGCCATGCTCCTCGAGCGCGACCCGGCCGCATTGCCGCAGGCGGTGGTGCGCGAAATCCAGCAGCAATTCCAGCTGCCGCAGGCGGCCTTGCGCCTGTGGAACCTGCGCCCCGAATTCGCCACGCAGGACTACGCGGCCGGCGTGGGCGACGACATCCCGGTGCTGGCGAACAGCCTGAGTCAGCCGTATTGCGGCGCGAACGCAGGGTTCGAAGCGGCGAATTGGCTGGACGGCGAAACGCCGGCGCAGTCTCTGGCCCTGATCCCGCTGCGCCGCGACACCGACGCCGCGGCCTTCGGCCTGCTCGTGCTGGGCTCGCCCAGCGCCGGCCGCTTCACCGCCGACATGGGCACGGAATTCCTCTCCCGCATCGGCCATCTCGCCTCGGCCGGCTTGCTGCACTTGGTGCGCGGCGGCTGAAGCCGCGCAACGGATTCCCGGCCAACCCGCGGCGATGGCCAGCCCCATCAAACCCGAGCCGGGTCGAGGCGGCGCGCCGCAACGCGACGCGGAACTGCGGCAAGCATGCAACGAGTACCTCGACATGCTGCGCCACGCGCGCAGGCTGTCGCCGCGCACGCTGACGAACTACCGGCGCGACCTGGAAGATCTGCAGACGCGCGCCCAATCGCACGAGTTGCCGCTCGCGGGCATCACCCCGCACCACATCCGCACCTGGGTCGCGGCCCTGCATGGCGGCGGCATGACGCCGCGCGCCATCGCCGCACGCCTGTCGGGCTGGCGCGGCCTGTTCACCTGGCTGGGACAACATGGCCGCCTGCCCAGCAACCCGGTGCAGGACGTGCGCGCGCCGCGTGCCGCGCGGCCGCTGCCCAAGGCGCTGAGCGTGGATCAGGCGGTGGCGCTGGCGAGCTATGCGCCAGCGGCCGACACGCCGGAAGCATCGACGCCTGCAGGCCCCCTGGCCCGGGCGCGCGGTCGGGCCATCGCCGAATTGCTGTACTCCAGCGGGCTGCGGGTGTCGGAACTCGTCGGTCTCGACATGCGCTACACCCGCACCGCCGAACACGAATCCGCCGGCTGGGTGGACTGGGACGCCTGCGAGGTGACCGTGCTGGGCAAGGGCGGCAAGCGCAGAACCGTGCCGGTGGGCGCCCCGGCGCTGCAGGCCCTGCGCGACTGGCTGGCGCTGCGCCCGTCGGCCTCGCCGGCGTCGGTCGCCAGCGACCAGGCGGCGTTGTTCCTCGGCCCGCGCGGGCGCCGCATCAGCCCGCAAAGGGTGTGGGAGGAATTGCGCGCTCGCGCTCGCGCGGCCGGCTTGCCCACCGCCGTGCACCCGCACATGCTGCGCCACTCGTTCGCCTCGCATTTGCTACAGTCCAGCGGCGATTTGCGCGGGGTGCAGGAACTGCTCGGCCATGCCAGCATCGCCAGCACCCAGATCTATACCCGGCTCGATTTCCAGCACCTGGCCAAGGTGTACGACACGGCGCATCCCCGCGCCAAAAAACCGCGTTGACGCCATTGCGGCACGCCGTGGGCCGGTGGCGCCGCCGCCTGCCCGGTCTTCATTCCCTGCCATCCGAAAGCCATCCATGAAAGTCATCCGCCTGCACGAAGGCAAGGAACGCGCCCTGTTGCGCCGCCATCCCTGGGTTTTCGCCGGCGCCATTGCACGCGGCGGCGCCGACAGCGGCGAGACGGTGCGCGTGGACGCCGCCGACGGACGGGTGCTGGGCTGGGCCGCGTTCAGCCCGAATTCGCAGATCCGCCTGCGCATGTGGAGCTTCGACGCCGAGCAACGCATCGACCGCGACTTTTTCCGCCTGCGCCTGCAGCAGGCCATCGCGCGCCGCGCCCGGCTGGGGCTGGACATGCGGGCCGTGCGCCTGGTGCATGGCGAGTCGGACGGCCTGCCCGGCTGCATCGTCGACCGCTATGGCGACATCGTCGTGCTGCAGGCGCTGGCCGCCGGCATCGAGCGCAACAAGGCCATGCTCGCGGCATTGCTGCGCGAATTGCTGCCCGAGGCGCGGGTCTTCGAGCGCTCCGACGCCGGGGTGCGTGGTCTCGAAGGCCTGCAGCCGGCGAGCGGCTGGCTGCACGGCCACGGCGAGACCCGCGTCGACATCGAGGAACACGGCATGCGTTTTCACGTCGACGTGCAGACCGGCCACAAGACCGGCTTCTACCTCGACCAGCGCGACAACCGCGCGCGCTTCGCCGCGCTGGTGCGCGAACAACGGCTCGATCGGGTGCTCAACGGCTACGGCTACACGGGCGGTTTCACCCTGGCCGCGCTGGCCGGCGGCGCCAGGCAGGTGCTCACGGTGGACTCGTCCGCCCCGGCATTGGCGCAGGCGCAAGAGCATGTGCGGCTCAACGGCTTCGACGCGGCGCGCAGCACCATGCTGGATGCCGACGTCAACGCCACCCTGCGCAGCCTGCGCGAGCAAGGCCGGCGCTTCGACGCCATCGTGCTCGACCCGCCGAAGCTGGCGCCCACCGCGGCCTCGGCGGCGCGCGCGGCGCGCGCCTACAAGGACATCAACCGCCTGGCGCTGACCCTGCTGGAGCCGGGCGGCTGGCTGTTCACGTTCTCGTGTTCCGGCGGCATCGACGCCCCGTTGTTCCAGAGCATCGTGGCCGGCGCGGCGCTCGATGCCGGCGTCGAGGCCGACATCGTGGCGCGGGCGCGGGCCGGGGCCGACCACCCCGTGCTGCTGTCGTTCCCCGAAGGCGAATATCTCAAGGGCCTGCTGCTGCAAACGCGTTGAGCAGCGGGGCTTTGCGGCGGGTTTTACACTGGGACGCGATGCGCCGCGGCATGTCTGCCCGAGCGCCCCTCTTCCGACAACCGAATTCCGAACACCATGTCCACACCCCTGATTCCCGCCACCATCCTCACCGGTTTCCTCGGCAGCGGCAAGACCACCCTGCTCAAACGCGTGCTGAGCGAGGCGCATGGCTCGCGCATCGCGGTGATCGAGAACGAGTTCGGCGAGGAAAACATCGACAACGACATCCTGGTGCAGGACTCGGAACAACAGATCGTGCAGATGTCCAACGGCTGCATCTGCTGCACCATCCGCGAAGACCTGCGCGCCACCCTGGCCGACCTGGCCGCGCGCCGGCGCAAGGGCGAGCTGATGTTCGACCGCGTGATGATCGAGACCACCGGCGTGGCCGACCCCGGCCCGGTGGCGCAAACCTTTTTCATGGACGACGAGGTCGCCAGCCAGTACCTGCTCGATTCGGTGCTGACCCTGGTGGATGCCAAGCATGCGCAACAGCAGCTGGATAGCCGCCTCGAGGCGCAGCGGCAGGTGGGTTTCGCCGACCAGATCTTCATTTCCAAGGCCGACCTGGTAAGCGCGGACGACGTGGCGGCGCTGCAGCACCGCCTGGCGCACATGAACCCGCGCGCCAAGCAAAGCGTGGTGCACTTTGGCGAGGTGCCGCTGAACCAGGTGCTCGACCTGCGCGGCTTCAACCTCAATGCCAAGCTCGACATCGATCCCGAGTTCCTCAAGGCCGACGAGCATGACCATGACCATGATCACCACGACCACGCGCATGGCGAACACTGCGACCACCCGCACCATCATCACCACGACGACGACGTGAAGTCCTTCGTGTTCAGGTCCGACAAGGCGTTCGACCCGGCCAAACTGGAGGATTTCCTCGGCGCCATCGTGCAGATCTACGGCCCCCGCATGTTGCGCTACAAGGGCGTGCTCAACATGAAGGGCATCGACCGCAAGGTGGTGTTCCAGGGCGTGCACCAGCTCATGGGCAGCGATCTGGCGGCGCCCTGGGGCAACGAGCCGCGCCAGAGCAAACTGGTGTTCATCGGCATCGATTTGCCGCGCGACGTCATCCTGCAGGGACTGGAGCAGGCCCTGACGGCCTGAACTCGCCGCCGTTGCGTATCCGCGACGCAAACCGGCGCCGCGCACGCTCCATCGAGCGCGGCCCGGGCATCTGACTACAATCGGCCGGCTTCGGAGGTCTAGCGCCGCGCACAGGGTCAAGAAAAACCCAAAGCGGCCGGTCAGCAGCGGCATCACCAGATTCCAGGAGGAACTGTGGTCAAGGCGGCAAAACCAGAACCCGGCCGGTCATCGCACCCGGCCAGCAAAACCACGCCGGC
The DNA here is from genome assembly GCF_900088825.1 of Thiomonas delicata. GTDB lineage: Bacteria > Pseudomonadota > Gammaproteobacteria > Burkholderiales > Burkholderiaceae_C > Thiomonas_A > Thiomonas_A delicata. The sequence continues at coordinate 194,421 of NZ_LT592171.1, forward strand.
TCGAGGAGCCAAGGCGGCCGTGCAAGCCGCGCCGGCCAAGGCCAAACCGGCGCCCAAGCGCGCGGCGGGCGCCGCAGCCGGGGTCAAGACCGGCAAGGCTGCGGTGGCGGCCAAACCGGCAACCCAGGCCAGGGGCAAGGGCCCGGGTCCCTCAGGCGCCAAGGCCGCAACGCCAAGCCGCAGCGCCAAGCCGCAGCCGTCCGCCCAAGCCCCGCGTCACACGGCCTCGGCAAAATCCGCGACCGCGGCCAAGGCCAAGCCGACCGCAGCGGCCCCGAAACCGGTCTCTTGCGCAACCCCTGTTCCAGCTACACTGCCGCCCGCCAAACCGTCAAAGCCCGTCACAGCTGTGGTACCGTCAAGGCCCATGGCTATCGCATCCACAACAGCACCGAAATCCATGAGTAGTATCGCCCCCGCAGCCCCCGCCCCGACCAAGGCCGACCCGAAACTGGCCAATGCCTGGAAAACCAAGTCGCCGCAGGAACTGACCGATGCCGAGGTTCTCGCCATGCCCGAGAGCGAGTACATGAAGGCGACCCAACTCGAGTTCTTCAAGCACAGGCTGAGCACCCTGCGCGACGAACTGCTGCGCAGCGCCGGTGAAACCACCGAGCATCTGCGCGAAGACACCCTGCTCGTGCCCGACCCGGCGGATCGTGCCACCATCGAAGAAGAACACGCGCTGGAATTACGCGCGCGCGACCGCGAACGCAAGCTGCTGAAAAAGGTCGAACAGGCCATCGCGCTGATCGACGCCGGCGAATACGGCTGGTGCGAGGAAACCGGCGAGCCGATCGGCATCGGCAGACTGCTGGCCCGGCCCACGGCGACCCTGTCACTCGAAGCGCAACAACGCCGCGAGATGAAACAGAAAATGTTTGGGGACTGAAACCAGTTCGCAAACGATTTTGATGCCTGACTACCGATGAGTGATACCAAACCGCGCAGCTTCTGGGGACGGGTCACTGAGTTTGTCAAGAATCCGACCCAGGACTGGTCGCTCACTCGTCACGAAAACGCCCTGCGGGAATTGCAGGAACAAGAGCAGGTCAAGGCCAAGGAAGAGCAGCGCAAGCTCGACGCCTTCATCCGCCGCCGCGAGCTGGCTTCGCTGCGGCGCCTGCGCAAGCGGCAAGCCGACGGTCTCCCCCTGGACGAAGGCTATACCGACATCCCGGATACAGGCACCGGCACCGGTCCCTCGGCGCCGGAGCGCGAAGCCACGCTGCGCAAGATCAACGAGATCGAACAGTCCATGGTGCAAGACTCCAAGCCCGGACTGCGCGCGAAATCCTTTCTCAGCTCCAAACCCGCCCCATCCGCCAGCGCCCTGGCTGCCGAGGGGGATGCGATACGCCTGGGCCATGGCGAGCCACCCCCGGCATCGCCCGCTTCTGCGGCCGCGCCCGGGGATTCGCAGACGTTCCCCACCACGAATTTGTACTCGCGCACCGGCGGTGCGCAGGCTGCCGATGCGCGGCCCCGCACGCAGGGCGACATCGACGCCACCGTGCCCGCACCGACACAGATGGCGCCGACGCAGATGGCCAATGCCCAGTCCGCGGGCACGCTCATGGGCCTGGGCATGACCCAGATCGCCGCGGAGCTGCCGCCGATGGACACCTGGATGAAAACCGGCGGGGCCTACGCCTCGTCCAGCCCCATGGCGGTGGACGTGCAAGAGGGCGTGTCGTCCAGCCCGCTGTTCGACCAGGCTTGCATCGACTTCGCCAACGGCCACGACCGTGATGCCGAGCGCGCCCTGCTGGACGCCATCTCCGGTTCGCCCGACCGCGAGTTGGAGAACGAGTTCTGGCTGGCGTTGTTCGACCTCTATCGCGCCAGCCACGACACGGCCAAGTTCGAGGCCCTGGTCAACGACTACGTCGACCGTTTCCAGACGTCGGCCCCCTCCTGGGGAGGCATGCCGGTCCAGGTGCACAAGGCCGCAGGCAATCCCCCCCCTGCGGCTTCACAACCGGCCGCCCCGGCGGCCGCATCGACCTTCACGGCCCTCGGCGAGTTCGATGCCGCGCAGTCTCGTGCGCTGCTGCTGCTGGCCCGCGGGAACGTGCGGCAAGTGGCGCTGGATTTCACCGGCCTGACCGGCATCGCGCCCGGCGCCCAGACCTTCGCCATGGAGGCGCTGAAAACCCTCAATGCGGCAAACGGCTGCGCGATCGAACTGATCGGCATCGGCAACCTGATCGACGCCTGCGCCGCATCCGCCCCGCCGATGCAGCGCGATGCCGATCCTGCATGGTGGGGGCTGCGCCTGGAGGCCCTGCGCCTGGCCGGCGAACAGGAGCACTTCGAGAACGCCGCGCTCGACTATTGCGTGACCTATGAGATCTCGCCGCCCACGTGGGAGCCGAGCCGGGCCAAGGTGCGCGTCCTCGCCGCCGAAGCCGGCGCGGGCATCAGCCGTCCCGGGACGCAGCCCTCGCTGCAGCATCCCAGCAGCCAGTTCAGCACCCATTTCGGCAATACCGGCCCTGGAGCAGCGCTTGCCGCGCTCCATGGCGAAATCAAGGGCGGCAGCGAGGACTTTCTCCGGCCCCTCGACCAGGCCGCGAAAGGCCACAACACCGTGATCGTCGATCTGAGCGACCTGCGCAGGCTCGACTTCGCCAGCGCGGGCATCATGCTGAACTGGGTCATGTCGCAAAGCAGCGCCGGCCGCGCGGTCCAGTTCGAGGGCACGCACCGCCTGATCGCCGGGCTTTTCATCATCCTGGGCATCAATTCGGTCGCGCAAATCCAGTTGCGCAAGTTCTGAAACCTGGCGGCGCCTGCTGCCGCCCGCACCCTCTCCCACTCCATGCAGCAATACCACGGCACCACCATCCTCAGCGTGCGCCGCGGCGCGCAAGTCGCTCTCGGCGGCGACGGCCAGGTCACCCTGGGCAATATCGTCGTCAAAGCCAGCGCGCGCAAGGTGCGGCGCCTGCACCACGAACGCGTGCTGGCCGGTTTCGCCGGCGGCACGGCCGACGCCTTCACCCTGTTCGAGCGCTTCGAGGCCAAGCTCGAGGAACACCGCGGCCAGTTGCTGCGCGCCGCCGTGGAACTGGCCAAGGACTGGCGCACCGACCGCATGCTGCGCCGCCTCGAGGCCATGCTGGCGGTGGCCGACACCACGGCCTCGCTCATCATCACCGGCAACGGCGACGTGCTGGAACCGGAGCACGGGCTGCTGGCGATCGGTTCGGGCGGCGCCTATGCGCAATCGGCTGCGCGCGCGCTGCTGGAGAACACCGAACTGGACGCGCGCGCCATCGTCGAGCGCTCGCTGCACATCGCGGCCGATCTTTGCATCTACACCAACCACGAACTGCGCATCGAAACCCTGGGCGACTGAGCCTGGCCAAGGTGGTCTCCTCCGTTGCGATGCCGCACGCCCCCAATGACCGAATTGCCCCATGAACATGACCCCGCGTGAAATCGTCTCCGAACTCGACCGCTACGTCATCGGCCAGGCCGACGCCAAGCGCGCCGTGGCGGTGGCCCTGCGCAACCGCTGGCGCCGTCAGCAAGTGGCCGAGCCGCTGCGGCACGAAATCACGCCGAAGAACATCCTGATGATCGGCCCCACCGGGGTGGGCAAGACGGAAATCGCACGCCGTCTGGCCCGGCTGGCCAACGCTCCGTTCATCAAGATCGAGGCCACCAAGTTCACCGAGGTCGGCTACGTCGGGCGCGACGTCGACACCATCGTGCGCGACCTGGTGGACATCGCCGTGAAACAGGTGCGCGAGCAGGCCATGCAGTCGCGCCGCACGCAGGCCGAGGACGCCGCCGAGGACCGCATCCTGGACGCGCTGCTGCCGCGTCCGCGCGACGCCATGGGCCAGCCCCTGCCCACATCGGACGAGAACACCCGGCAGATCTTCCGCAAGCGCCTGCGCGAGGGACAGCTCGACGACAAGGACATCGAGATCGAGGTCGCCCAGCCCCAGGCCAGCGTCGACATCATGACCCCGCCCGGCATGGAGGAGATGGCCGATCAGATCAAGGGCATGTTCGCCGGCATGAACCAGAACCGGACCAAGGCCCGCAAGCTCAAGGTGCGCGAAGCCTTGCGCCTGCTGGTGGAGGAGGAAGCGGCCAAGCTGGTGAACGAGGACGAGATTCGCACCCAGGCCGTGCAGCTCGTCGAACAAAATGGCATCGTCTTTCTCGACGAGATCGACAAGATCGCCTCGCGCGGTAACACCCAGGGAGCCGACGTGTCGCGCCAGGGCGTGCAGCGCGACCTGCTGCCGCTGGTGGAAGGCACCACGGTCCACACCAAGTACGGCATGGTGCGCACCGATCACGTCCTGTTCATCGCCAGCGGCGCCTTCCACGTCGCCAAACCTTCCGATCTGATTCCGGAGCTGCAGGGACGCTTCCCCATCCGCGTGGAATTGCAAAGCCTCTCGGTGCAGGATTTCGAGGCCATCCTCACCGCCACGGACGCCAGCCTGGTCAAGCAATACCAGGCCCTGCTGGACACCGACGGCCTGAGTCTGCAGTTCGCGCCGGACGGCATCCGCCGGCTGGCCGAGGTGGCCTACGCCGTGAACGAAAAGACCGAAAACATCGGCGCCCGCCGCCTGCACACCGTGATGGAGCGCCTGCTGGAAGACGCATCGTTCCATGCCGACGGCAGCAAGCCGCGTACGCTGGCCATCGATACGGCGTTCGTCGACGAGCGGCTGGGCGGGATCGCGGCCGACGACGATTTATCGCGCTTCGTGCTCTGACCTCGCATCAGGCCCGCGCGGCGGCTGCCGGCGGGCGAACCAGGCCGCGCTCGCCGGCGATGCGCAGCAGCCCCTCGAACACCAGGTGGTCGACCGTCTGGTGCGGCAGGCCCAAGGCCAGTTCCAGCTTGGGCGCCGCCCCGCCCGTCAGCAGCACCAGAGGAGCCCGCCCCTCCAGCCGCGTCAGGCGCTCGTGCATCTGCCGCGCCGCGCCGGAAATGGCCAATGCGCCCCCGGTCATCAGCGCGTCGCTGGTGTTGTTGGGAAACTCCCGCAGTTCGCCCTCGGGTACGTTGAGCCCGGCGGTGCCCATTTCCAAGGCCTTGAGCATGAGCCCGAAGCCGGGAAGGATGACGCCGCCCAGGAAACGCCCGTCCGAGGCCAGGCAGTCGATGGTGACGGCGGTCCCCACGCTGATGACCAGCACCGGGCCATCCGCGCAGCGCATGCGGGCGCCGATCAGCGCCGCCCAGCGGTCGGGACCGAGCAGGCTGGGGTTGGTGTAGCCGTTGCGCACGCCGCACTGCTGCGCGGGGGAATGCACCCAGTCGCAGCGCAGACCGAGGCTGGCAAGCTGGGCGTCCACCCGCGCGGTGGCCACGGCGCCGGCCACCGCGCAGCCCAGCGCGGATCGCGGCCGCGTCTGCTGCGCTCCAAGCTCCGAGGCCAGCGTTTCGATGGATTGCTGGGACATCGCCCCATGGGCCGTCAACTGCGGCTCCGGGCTGGCGCGCGTGCCGGACCAGATGCCCCATTTGAGCCGAGTGTTACCGAGGTCGAGCAAAAGAAGATTCATGGTGGGGCCGCACAATCAACGCCCGCACCATAGCAGAGCAGCCTGCCCACACGTCCCCGCCATCGTTTGCGGCGGTAGCGAAACCGTCGCTGCGCGCATCGGCGCATCGACTTGCCCTCTATCGAGGCGGCCGCGAATCGGTTAAAGTTGTAAATTGACGTATACGTCAATTACCACTCACGAGCCCGACCGCGGCAAGCTCAGCGACAAAGTCCGGCGCCATGCCCGCCGGCCACCGGAGACCCCTATGACCGATCTGTCCGACGCCAAGGTTCTGGCCGCCTACCGGCCGCGGCAACGCCTGCGCTTCGTCACCGCGGCAGCCCTGTTCGACGGGCACGACGCGGCCATCAACATCATGCGCCGCATCCTCATTGGCATGGGGGCGGAGGTCATCCACCTCGGCCACAACCGCGCGGTGGATGAAATCGTCACCGCGGCCATCCAGGAAGATGTCCACGGCATCGCCATCTCCAGCTACCAGGGCGGCCATGTGGAGTTCTTCAAATACATGGTCGACCGGCTGCGCGAACAGGGCGCCGGGCACATCCAGGTGTTCGGCGGCGGCGGCGGCGTCATCGTGCCGGACGAGATTGCCGAGCTGCAAGCCTACGGCGTGACGCGCATCTACAGCCCGGAGGACGGCCAGCGCCTTGGACTGCAGGGCATGATCGGCGACATGCTGCAGCGCTGCGACCGCCCGTTGCCGGCGCTGGCGGAGGCTGACCCGGTACAGGCCCTCGCCGAGAACCAGGCGGCGCTGGCGCGCACGATCACCCAGCTTGAGAATGGCTCGGCCGACGCCGCCCTGCTGCGCGCGGTGCATCAGCGAGCCAAAGCCATGCATGGCGTCGTCATCGGCGTCACCGGCACCGGCGGCGCAGGCAAGAGCAGCCTGGTGGACGAACTCATCCGCCGCGTGCGACTGGACCAGGACGATGCGCTGCGCATCGCGATCGTCAGCATCGACCCCTCGCGGCGCAAGAGCGGCGGCGCCCTGCTGGGCGACCGCATTCGCATGAATGCCATTGCACCCTGGGCGCGCCCGGGACGCACGCCATCGCCGGGGGTCTATATGCGCAGCCTGGCCACGCGCGAGGCGGGCAGCGAAATCAGCCAGGCCCTTCCGGATGTGATCGCGGCATGCAAGGCGGCCGGGCACGATCTGGTCATCGTCGAAACCTCCGGCATCGGCCAGGGCGACGCCGCCATCGTGCCGCACGCGGACCTCAGCCTGTACGTGATGACCCCCGAGTTCGGCGCCGCCAGCCAGCTCGAGAAAATCGACATGCTGGACTTCGCCGACTGGGTGGCGATCAACAAGTTCGACCGCAAGGGCGCCATGGACGCGCTGCGCGACGTGGCCAAGCAAGTGCAGCGCAACCGCGAAGCCTTCGCCCAGAAGCCCGAGGACATGCCGGTGTTCGGCACCATGGCCAGCCGCTTCAACGACGACGGCGTGACCGCCCTCTACCAGGCGATCAAGCCGCGATTGGCAGAACATGGCCTGTCGCTCGCGCAAGGCCGGCTGCCCAAGGTGTCCACGCGTCACAGCACGCACCAGACCCCCATCGTGCCGGCGGCGCGCAGCCGCTATCTGGCCGAGATCGCCGACGCGGTGCGCGCCTACCACCGGCAGGTGGAGGAACAGGCCCGCCTGGCGCGCGAGGCGCAGCAACTGCGCGAAAGCGGGCGCATGCTGCTCGACGCCAACCCGGACAAGATTTCCGCGGTCGAGGCCGTCACCGCGCTGGCCGAGCGGCGCGAGGCGCGCATGCTGCCGGCGGCGCGCAAACTGCTGACGATGTGGCCGCAGATGCTGCAGGCCTACGACGGCGACGAATACGTGGTGAAGATCCGCGACCGCGAAATCCGCACCCGGCTCACCCAAACCACGCTGTCGGGCACGCGCATGCGCAAGGTGGTGCTGCCGCGCTGGGCCGACCACGGCGAGCTGCTGCGCTGGCTGATGCGCGAGAACGTGCCCGGCAGCTTTCCCTACACCGCCGGCGTGTTCGCCTTCAAGCGCGAGAACGAAGATCCCACCCGCATGTTCGCCGGCGAAGGCGACCCGTTTCGCACCAACCGCCGTTTCAAGCTGCTGTCCGCAGGCATGCCGGCCAAGCGCCTGTCCACCGCGTTCGACTCGGTCACGCTGTATGGCGCCGAGCCCGATCTGCGCCCCGACATCTACGGCAAGGTCGGCAACTCGGGCGTCTCCATCGCCACGCTGGACGACATGAAGGCGCTGTACGACGGGTTCGACCTGTGCGACCCGGCCACCTCGGTGAGCATGACCATCAACGGCCCGGCCCCCACCATCCTGGCCATGTTCCTGAACACCGCGATCGACCAGCAGCTCGACAAGTTCCAGCGCGAAAACGGCCGCGAGCCCTCGGACGACGAGGCGGCCAAGATCCGCGCCTGGGTGCTGGAGAACGTGCGCGGCACGGTGCAGGCCGACATCCTGAAGGAAGACCAGGGCCAGAACACCTGCATCTTCTCCACCGAGTTCTCGCTCAAGGTCATGGGCGACATTCAGGAATACTTCGTGCACCACAGGGTGCGCAACTTCTACTCGGTGAGCATTTCGGGCTATCACATCGCCGAGGCCGGCGCCAACCCCATCTCGCAGCTGGCCTTCACCCTGGCCAACGGATTCACCTTCGTCGAGGCCTACCTGGCCCGCGGCATGCACATCGACGACTTCGCGCCCAACCTGAGTTTCTTCTTCAGCAACGGCATGGACCCCGAATACAGCGTGCTGGGACGGGTTGCGCGCCGCATCTGGGCCGTGGCGATGCGCGACAAGTACGGCGCCGGCGAGCGCAGCCAGAAGCTCAAGTATCACATCCAGACCTCGGGGCGCAGCCTGCACGCGCAGGAGATCGCGTTCAACGACATCCGCACCACGCTGCAGGCGCTGATCGCGGTCTACGACAACTGCAACAGCCTGCACACCAATGCCTACGACGAGGCCATCACCACGCCCACCGAGGAGAGCGTGCGCCGCGCCATGGCCATCCAGCTCGTCATCAACCGCGAATGGGGCCTGGCCAAATGCGAGAACCCCAACCAGGGCGCTTTCGTCATCGAGGAGTTGACCGATCTGGTGGAGGAAGCCGTGCTCAAGGAGTTCGAGGCCATCGCCGAGCGCGGTGGCGTGCTGGGGGCGATGGAAACCGGCTACCAGCGCGGCAAGATCCAGGAGGAGAGCATGCACTACGAAATGCTCAAACACACCGGCGAGTTGCCCATCGTCGGCGTCAACACTTTCCGTAACCCGCACGGAGATCCCGTCACCCGCCATCTGGAACTGGCCCGCTCCACGGAGGAGGAAAAGCAATCCCAGCTCCGGCGCCTGGCCGACTTCCACGTCCGGCACGCGGAACACGCTCCCGCCGAGCTGGAACGGCTGCGCCAGGCCGTGATCGACAACCGCAACGTGTTCGAGGTGCTGATGGAGGCCGTGCGCTGCTGCTCGCTCGGGCAGATCACCGCCGCGCTGTTCGAGGTGGGCGGCCAGTACCGGCGGAACATGTGAGACGCGCGGGGCGCATCACCCCAAGCCGCGAGCCCGTCAGATCATCGCCAGCGGCTGGCGACGCTGCGGCGGCGCAAAGAGCGCATCGATCGCGGCAAGCGTGCCGGCATCGAGTTGCACGTCTGCGGCGGCCAGGTTGTCACGCAGATGCGGCAGGCGCCCCGCCTTCGGGATGGCGAGCACATTGGGCAAACGCAAGACCCAGGCCAGCGCGAGTTGCGCGGCGCTCAGACCCAACGGCGCGGCCAGTGCCGCCAGCTTGGCGTGGCGCGCGAGCTTGCCCTCGTCGAGCGGGCTGTAGGCCATCAGCGGCATGGCGTGCCGCTGCATCCAGGGCAGGAGATCGAACTCGACGCCCCGGCTGCTGGCGGCGTAATAGACCTGATTGGTCGCGCAGTTGTGGCCGGCGTCCAGACCGCGCAATTCCTGCATGTCGTCGAGGTCGAAATTGCTCACGCCCCATGCGCCGATCTTCCCCTCCGCCTTGAGCCGCTCGAACCCGTCGAGGGTCTGTTGCAGAGGAATGTCGCCGCGCCAGTGCAACAGGTAGAGATCGATGCGGTCGATGCCCAGGCGCTCCAGGCTGCGCGCGCAAGCCTGACGCACGCCTTCGGCACTTGCGTGATGCGGATAGACCTTGCTGACGATGCGCACCTCCTCCCTGCGCACGGTGCCGGCGCGCAGGGATTCGGCCAGCGCTTGCCCCACGACGCGCTCGGCCCCGCCTTCGCCATACATCTCCGCGGTATCGATCAGGCGAAAGCCCATCTCGAACGCAGCGCGCAGCGCGGCGACCTCCGCACCGCGCTGCGCCGGGTCTTCACCGAAACGCCAGGTCCCCAAGCCAAGTGCAGGCCAGGCCTCGCCGCCGCAACATCGCACCGCATGCATCGGTCTCAAGCTCCAAGCCAAAAGCGCGCATTCCAAAGCGCCAACAGGACCAGGAAAAAAACCAGGCCGACGACAAAACCGATCAGCCCTTGCAACAAGGCATTGGTCCGGCGCTGCTCCTGCAGCAGCTGGCGCGTCAACTCGCGCTCGGCCGGGTGCTGGGCCTGCTCCAGGGCGTGATGGATCAGGCGCGGCAATGCCGGGAAGTACTGCGCGAAGCGAGGCGCCTCCTTGCGCAAGTGCGTGGTGAACGCGCGCCAGCCGACCTGGCTTTGCATCCAGCGCCGCAGGAAGGGTTGCGCCGTGCTCCAAAGGTCCAGCTCGGGGTCGAGCTGGCGGCCCAGACCTTCGACGTTGAGCAAGGTTTTCTGCAGCAGCACGAGCTGGGGCTGGATCTCCACCTTGAAGCGGCGCGACACCTGGAACAGGCGCATGAGAATCTGCCCGAGCGAGATGTCCTTCAGCGGCCGCTCGAACTGCGGCTCGCACACGGTGCGCACCGCGGCCTCCAGTTCCTCCACCCGCACCTCGGACGGCACCCAGCCCGACTCCAGGTGCAGTTCGGCGACGCGCCGGTAATCGCGCTGGAAAAAGGCAATGAAGTTCTGCGCCAGGTAGTCCTTGTCGAACTCGGACAAGGTGCCGATGATGCCGAAGTCGAGTGCGATATACCAGCCGAAGGTCTCGGGCGACAGGCTGACCATGATGTTGCCGGGGTGCATGTCGGCATGGAAGTAGCCGTCGCGGAACACCTGGGTGAAAAAGATCTCGACGCCGCTTTGGGCCAACTTGCGGATGTCCACCCCGGCCGCGCGCAAGCGCTCCACCTGGCTAATCGGCACCCCGCGCATGCGCTCCATCACGATCACGCTCTCGGTGCACAGGTCCCAATACATCTGCGGGATCAGCACCAGGCCCAGACCGTCCATATTGCGTCGCAATTGCGCGGCATTCGCCGCCTCGCGCACGAGGTCGAGTTCGTCGTGGAGGTATTTGTCGAACTCGGCCACCACCTCGCGCGGTTTGAGGCGCTTGCCGTCCTCCCAGGCCCACTCGACCCAGCCGGCCAGGGTGCGCATGAGATGCAAATCCTGGTCGATGATGTTGCGCATGCCGGGTCGCAACACCTTCACGGCCACCTCATGTCCGTCCTGCGATGGTGGCAAGACGGCGAAATGCACCTGCGCGATCGAGGCGCTGGCCACCGGCGTGCGCTCGAAGCTGGCGAACAACTGGTCGATCGGCTTGCCCAGCGCCCTTTCGATTTGCGCAACCGCCAGCTCCGAATCGAATGGCGGCACGCGATCCTGCAGCTTGGCTAGTTCGTCGGCGATGTCGAGCGGCAGCAAGTCGCGCCGGGTCGACAGCATCTGCCCGAACTTGACGAAGATCGGACCCAGGCTTTCCAGCGCCAGCCGCAGGCGCTGTCCGCGCGGAGCCTCGAGGTTGCGCCCCGTCGCCAACACCCGCGCCAGAACCCGCAACCAGCGGTGGCGAAACCCGGAAAGCACGAGTTGGTCGAGCCCATAATGCAGGGCGACGCGGGCGATGCGCAATAAACGCAGCAGGCGGCGCATGAATCAGCTCCGCACCGCGCGGCGACGCCGGGCCAGAATCTGAATACGCTTGTCGAGCCTCGCCGTGGCGTCGCGCAATGCGGCCGCCGCCGCACTGCAGTCGGCGAATTCGCTCCGGCCGACCAACCCCCGAGGCGCTTCGGTCAGCCAGTCCCGAAGATCACTCTCGATACGCTCGCGCCAATCGGACCCCTGGTTGCGTATCCTGCGCGCAGCCTGCGCCATGCGGTAGGCCGCGACTTCACCGAACCATCGCGCCAGGTCATCCTCCGCATCCCACCGCACATGCCCCAGCAACCAGGACATGGCCTGGGCAAAATCCGCATCGCCTGCGATGCGCACGCCGCTCAGGCCCAAACGCTGCCCTTGCCACTGCGCCGCCAGCGCTGCGGCCGCGTCGACCTCCAGCGTCAAGGCCACAGCGCTGGCCTGCGCTGCGTGCACAACCGGGTCGAAGCCCCCTTGCGGCGTGACCTCCAGCACCAACTCCGCACCGGCCACGCGCACACTGACGCACTTGCCCGCATGGGCCAGCAAGCGGCGCTGAGCCTGGGGATTTTGTTGAATGACGTGATTGACGGCTTGCGCCACGCGCTGAAGCAATGCATGCCTCAGTCGCGCAGGAAGGAGGGGCGTCGTTGAAGCGTGAGAGCTGGGCATCGTGCGGTTCGGAGGGACCCTGCCCATTCTAGGAGGCCGGCCATACTCCCTGCCGCGCCAGTTGCAGCCGGGCGTGAGTTCACCATGCGAAAGGGGGCTCGCGCCCCCTTTCCCATCATCGAACCGCCTCTGGAATGGCGCCTACCCGATTTGTTGAATTCCGGCGAGCAGCCAGCCGGACGAACCCGAGACCGGCTTGACCAGATTCCAGATTTCCCGCATGGGTTGGGCCCCGCCCCAGCTCTCCTCCCGCACCAGACCCGAGAATTCAACGCTCGCCAGGTACTCGCCCTGCTGCTCCTGCAACTCGAGCAGCACGGCCTCGAGCGTGACCACATCCGTCTGATTGCGCTCGGATCCGCGCTGTTGGATTTCGCCGCGCAATTGTGCGAACAGCTCGGGCGTCGTGTACGACTCGATGCTGGACAGATCACCCGCGTCCCAGGCCTTCTGCAGCTGGTAGTAATGCTCGCGCGCCTTGTTCAGGAAGGCGCGCTGGTCGAAGTTGGCCGGTATCGAGCCCTGCGCCGGCGATCCCCCAGCGCCGGCCGCGCTCATGTCATCAATACGCTGGGGCGGCAGATAGGACTCCTGCCCGAGCTGGGCGGCGTCATAAGCCCCTCGTGGCATGCCAGCGGGTTGCGGGATGGATTCGCCGCTTTGCCTGCGCAGGACGCGCATCAAGGCCATCACGGCGAAGAACGCCAGCGCCGCAAGCAAAAGCGCCGTCACGAAGGAAGCCATTCCGGCGCCGAACCCGAAGGCATGGAACAAAGCCGCCAAACCGATCCCAGCTGCCAAGCCACCCAGTATGCCCCCCCAGCGGCTGGCTGGGCGCGGCTGAACCGCCGCAGGACTTGGCGCCGCCTGCTTGGGCGCGGCGGCCGGTGTTGGAGTGACCTGCTGCCGCTGCAGCACGCCGCTGCTCTGGCGGCCAAGACTCTTGCCCGCACCCAAGCGCTTGGCCTGAGCATCGGCCGTGAACAGAGCTGAGGTCAGGGCGAGGCAACAAGCAAGTAGAAGGGGGAAGGCGCGCTGCTTTTTCATGTTCATGTCCAGTGATGAATGCCTACATTTTGTTACCAATAGGCCAGGAAAAGTTCAGTCTTTTCATAAAATTTGTATCAACTCAAGCCTTGATGCCAATATGCAACGCAACGACACCGGCTGAAAGGTTGTAGTAGTCGACTTTGGCGAAGCCCGCCTCTTGCATCATGGACACGAGAGTTTGTTGGTCAGGATGCTTGCGGATGGATTCGGCCAGGTAGCGGTAGCTGCCGGCGTCGCCGGCGACCATCTTGCCCAGGCGCGGCAAGATATGGAAGGAATACCAGTCGTAAACCCCGCGTAACGGTTCCCAGGGGCGCGAGAACTCCAGAACCAGCAGCTTTCCGCCAGGCTTGAGAACCCTGTGCATCTCGGCCAAGGCCATGTCTTTGTGGGTCATGTTGCGCAGCCCGAAAGCTACGCTGACGCGGTCGAAACTGGCGTCGGGAAACGGCAGCTTTTCAGCGTCGCACTGGGCCGTAGGAAGACATAGGCCGGCGTTCTCGAGTTCAGCGCGCCCGTGCTCGAGCATGGCGCCGTTGATGTCGGTGGCCACGACCAAACCTTGCGGCCCGGCCTGAGGCGCAAAGGCCCGCGCCAGATCGCCCGTGCCAGACGCGATATCCAGCACGCGATGTCCCGGGCGCACACCGGCCAGGGCAACGGTGAACGCCTTCCAGGCTCTGTGGAGGCCCGCGCTCATCAAGTCGTTCATCAGGTCGTAGCGTGGAGCTACCGAATCGAAGACTTGGGCCACGCGATGCGACTTCTCGCTTTCGGCAACGGTTTCGAAACCGAAATGGGTGGTCGATTCGGATCGTTCAATGGTCATGGCGTGCCCCATGACCGCAACCGCCCTTCTGGCCGGCGCCCTGCGCAGGAAGCGGTGTTTCGCGATTTGCCCCCGCCTTCGCCAGGCGGCTCAGATATTCCGACCACAAACGATCCTGCTCTGCACCGAGAAAATACAGATACTCCCAGGTGAAGATGCCCGTATCGTGTCCATCGGAAAACGTGGGCTGCACGGCATAGTTTCCGACAGGCTCCAGTGCATCGATGAGCACTTCGCGCTTGCCAGTCTGCAAGGTTTCCTGCCCCGGGCCGTGACCACGCACCTCGGCCGACGGTGAATACACCCGCATCAATTCGAAGGGAATGCGAAACGACGCACCATCTTCAAAGACGATTTCCAACACACGCGTCTGGCGATGCACCGTCAAACGCGCTGGCAAAGGGGTGGTCAGAGACATGGACTGGAATCTTGGAGGTGCACAGGCCCAATTATGCGTCCGCACGCGCCCCACGAGGGGCCATAGGCCTTCTCCACAAGACCGTCATGCACCGATCGGCGCACTTGACGCGAGCTTGGATCGACCCCATAAAAAAACCCGGGCATGGCCCGGGCGAATTGCACACTCCCTGAAAGAGCCGGTTAAGGCTCAGTGACATTCTGATACAGAATGCAACCAATGTCTACTGTTGATTCATTTCCAAAACTGGGCCATTTGGGGACGCGTTCACGTTGAAATCTGAGCCACGTTGCCGCTCTATCGTGCTGAGTTTTTCAGCACAGGGGAGCAGGAGTGATCAACGTGAGCACATTGAGCAAGTTGCGCCGCCTCGTGCTGAGGCAGGACGTGTCGGTGCGCGAGGCCAGCCGCAGGCTGGGCATCTCGCGCAACACAGCCACCAAGTGGCTCAAAGATGGTCAGATGACCGAGCCCAGATACCCTCAACGGGTGTCAGGTCCCAGCATCCTGGATCCGTACAAGGAGCAGTTGAGCCAGTGGCTCAAAGCCGATAGCCATCGCAGCAAACGCGATCGGCGCGGGATCAAGGCGATGTTTGAAGCGCTGCGGGCGCAGGGCTACAGCGGCAGCCGGGGGCCGGTGTACACATTTGCCCAGCGCTGGCAGCAAGAGCAAGGCAACGCGGCACGCGGCGCGGGGTTTATACCGCTGAGCTTCGAGTTGGGCGAGGCGTTCCAGTTCGACTGGAGCTGCGAGTACCTCTTCATCGGTGGGCTGCGTCGCCGCCTGGAGGTGGCACACACCAAGCTGGCGGCCAGTCGTGCCTTCTGCCTGGTGGCGTACTACAGCCAGGCGCACGAGATGCTGTTCGATGCGCACGCGCGCGCGTTCGCTCTCTTCGGTGGCGTGCCCCGGCGGGGCATCTACGACAACATGAAGACGGCGGTGGACAAGGTCGGCCAGGGCAAGCAGCGCAGCGTCAACGCGCGCTTTGAGGCCATGACCGGGCACTATCTGTTCGAGCCGGAGTTCTGCAACCGGGCCGCCGGCTGGGAGAAGGGGGTCGTCGAGAAGAATGTTCAGGATCGGCGCAAGGACATCTGGCGCGAGGCCAGTGAACGGCGCTGGGGATCGCTTGGCGAGTTCAACGACTGGTTGCAGCAGGCCTGTGTGAAGGCCTGGGCCGAGATGAGCCACCCTGAATGGACGCAGCTCACGGTGGCCGATGTCTGGCAGGACGAACGGGTTCGCCTCATGCCCAACCCCCGAGCGTTTGATGGCTATGTGGAGCAGCCGGTTCGGGTCTCTGCCACTTCGCTGATCCACTTCCAGCGCAACCGCTATAGCGTGCCGTGCGAATGGATCCACGCGGTGGTCAGCTTGCGGGCCTATGCCGATGGTCTGCTGGTGGTCGGGCCTGACGGGCGACAGGTGCGCCTGGCGCGCAGCTTCGAGCGGGATCAGACGCTCTACGACTGGATGCACTACATCGCGCTGATCGAGCGCAAGCCCGGCGGGCTGCGTAACGGCGCACCCTTCAAGACCATGCCCGAACCCCTGCAGGAGCTGCAGCGCCAGTTGCTGCGCCACAGCGGTGGTGACAGGGTGATGGCGCAGGTGCTCATGGGCGTGAGCCTGCACGGCTTGGAGGCCGTGTTGGTGGCGGTGGAGCTGGCGCTGCAGTCCGGGCGGGTGAGTGCCGAGCATGTGCTCAACGTGCTATCGCGCTTGCAGGAGCAGCGCATGCCCGAGCCACCTGTGGCCACGAGGCTCACGCTCAACACGCCGCCACTGGCCAACCTGCAGCGTTACGACGCACTGCGCAGCCTCCCGCTTCACGAGGCTTCACCGGAGTCCGACCATGCATGACGTCATGGATGCCTTCAAGGCGCTGGGCTTGCATGGCATGGCCAGTGCATGGCCGGAGGTGCTGGGAACCGCCCGCATGAAGTCGCTTGATCACGAGGCCGTGCTGCACCAGCTCATCAAGGCCGAGACCGCGCAGCGCGAGGTGCGCTCCATGGCTTACCAGATGCGCGTGGCGCGGTTCCCATCGCACCGCGATCTCGCTGGCTTTGACTTTGCTCACACGCCAATCGATGAGGCGTTGGTGCGCCAGCTGCACACCCTTGGCTTCGTGGACTCGGCGCACAACGTGGTGCTGGTCGGCGGCCCCGGAACGGGCAAAACCCACCTGGCCACGAGCCTGGGAATCGAGGCCATCCGCATGCATGGCAAGCGGGTGCGCTTCTTCTCCACGGTGGAGCTGGTCAATGCCCTGGAGCTGGAGAAGGCGCAGAACAAGTCTGGGCAAATGGCACACCGGCTGATGTACGTCGATCTGGTGATCCTGGATGAACTGGGCTACCTGCCGTTCACGCAATCAGGCGGCGCGATGCTGTTCCACCTGCTCTCCAAACTGTACGAGCGAACGAGCGTGGTGATCACCACCAACCTCACCTTCTCGGAATGGAGCAGCGTCTTCGGCGACGCCAAGATGACCACGGCTTTGCTCGACCGCCTCACGCACCACTGCCACATCGTGGAGACCGGCAATGAGAGCTGGCGATTCAAGCATTCCAGTGCCGCTGGCGCGGCACCACCAAAGCCACGCGGCAAAGCGCAGAAAGGAGATCGAAAAACAGCAGACCCGATAGACTTATCCACAACCGAGTAGCCAAAACATCCATCAACCCAGTGGCTCAGCATTCGACGTGATCACTGGCTCAGTTGTGCCGATGAATCAACAGGTTGATTTGAATGAGGGGCTCGGGCCAATACTTTTGGCTCGCGTACTCCTTGTTGACAAAGCCCCGGATGTCGTCAGCGCGAATGCGCGTGAAGCTGCGCGTGAACTGTTCGTACTCGCCAACGACATGGTCACGAAAGTCAAAAACGTCCAATCTGCCTACCCCTTCTCGACATCATGAGCTTTTTTCTTAGGCGCCCCGGCTAACAGAGCGCTTCGCTGGCTGCCTTTGCTCTCTCTGAACCGCCCCGGGTTTTGAGGAGGCTCCAACCTTTGAGAAGATGGAGCCATGAACAAGACGAACAAGTTTTCCCCCGAAGTGNCGCCGAGGAACCCCGCCAGCAGGCCTTCCAGCTTCCAGGGGCGCAGCATGAAGGCCAGCAGCACGGAAAGCCCGTAGCCGCCCGCGTACAGCGCGACGATGGCGCGGTACTGCTTCAGCCCGGAGAGGAACACCGTGGCGATCCAGATATTGCACAACAGCGGCAGGCCGCCCGCCAGCAGCACGCGGAAGAAGTTGCTTTCTCGCGGGAACAGCAGCAGGGCGACCAGCCAGCCGATGGCGCCCGCCACCGCGGTGCTGACGAGCAGGACACCCAGGAAGGCGGGCGCGACGGCCTCGCGCTGCTTGGCGAACAAGGTGTCGGCCACCCAGCGCGTGAAGCCGAGCTGCAGGCCGCCGGACAGCACGAGCGAGCTCATGATGAGATAGGTGACCGTCACCTGGAACTGGGTGATGAGGGCATTGGGCAGCACCACGCCCAGCGACAGGATCCCGGTGATGATGAGGCCGAGGATGGAGAACACCCATGGGCCGGAGCTGATGATGGAGGCATAGGTGTAGGCGCGCAGCAGGCCCAGGTAGGACTCGCTGCGCAGCAGCTTGCGCAATTCGAAACCGATGCCTGCCATCAGCCCGTCTCCTGCGGGCGCGGAATGCGCCCTTCGCGCAAGGCCGTGGCGAGCGCGCCGCGCGGCGGGGGTTCGGCCAGCCTGCTGCGCGCCAGCGCGTCTTCGTACACGGCGCGGTATTTGGCGAACATGATGGGCTGGGTGTAGTAGCGCTCGACGCGGGCGATGCCGGCGGCCTGGGCGCGGGCATACGCCTCGGGGTCGCCGAGCAGCGCGGTGCAGGCCTCGCCGAGAGCCTGGGCGTCGGCGATGCCGACCACGGCGCCGGCGCTGCCCAGGGCCTCGTCCTCGGGGCCCAGGCCGTCGATGAGCTGGCGGCAGGAGCCGACGTCGGTGGTCACCGCGGGCACCCCGGCGGCATAGCCTTCCAGCAGCACCAGCGGCAGCGCCTCGCTGATGGACGACAGCACGACCAGGCCGACTTTCGGCAGCAGTTCGACCAGCTTCTGGAAGCCCAGGAACTTGAGCCGGTCGCCCAGTTCCAGGCTTTCGGCCAGTTCGCGGCATTCGCGCGCGTAATCGGGGTGTTCGTCCTCCGGGCCGGCGATCCAGCCTTCCAGGCCGGGCATGCGGTTGGTCGCCACGCGCACGGCGCGGATGAAGGTTTTCACATCCTTGATCGGCACCACGCGGCCGATCAGGCACATCACCGTGGGCGGCTGGCTGGGGCGCAGCGCGCGCGTGGCGGCGAACGGCGGCACGTTGATGCCGTTGGCGATGAGGCAGGTGGTGGCGGGCTCGGCGCCGTCGGCCAGCTCGCGCAGGCGATTGGCCTCGTACAGCGCGATCACCGGGTCGGCGGCGTCATAGCACATGCGCCCGAGCGATTCGAACAGCCGGATCCACAGCTGGCGGAAGTAGCCGGCCTCGCCGGCGTTGCGCTCCAGCACCGGCATGTTGTCGCTGATCCACTGTGCCGAGAACAGGTCGATGCGCCGCTCCTTGGTGTAGATGCCGTGTTCGGACAGGATGAGCGGGCGGCCGGTGATGCGCGCCAGCACCGCGCCGAGATAGCCGGCATAGCCGGTGGAAATGGTGTGATAGACGCGCGCCGGCGGCAGGCTGCGCGCCAGCGCGGCCAGGGTCCAGATCGGCGTGTGCATGGTGCGCACGGTCCAGAAGTAGTCGACGAAGGACGGATCGGTGCAGCGCTGCAGGTACTGTTCGGTGAGGTAGCTCCAGGCGCGCTTGGAATGCAGGAAGTACTGCAGATCGAGCCTGCCCTGCATGGCTTGCAGGCTCTGTTCCAGGACCTGGGCGCGCGCTTCGCGGCTGTCGCCCTCGCGCAGTTGCTCGTGCAGGTTGCGCACCAGCTCGGCGGTGGCGGCGTCGCCGGCGCTGCCCTGGGGCTTGGGCAGCACTTCCTCGCTGAACAGGTAATGCTCGGTCAGGCCCACCACGTTGGGCGGCAGCTTGTAGCGCGCCTCGCCGTAGTCCTCGCGGCGCGAGCCGAGAAAGCACAGGTGGAAACGCAGTTCGGGAAAGCCGTTGATGATCTGGTGCACCCAGCTCGACACTCCGCCCGACACATAGGGGTAGGTGCCTTCGAGCAGCAGCATCACGTCGATGGCCGGATCGGCCGCGGAGGTCGTCGCGTTCATGCCTGTTGGTCCGGAGGCGACCACAGGCGCAGGATGGGACGCAGGCGCGGCGCGACCTGCGTGTTCCTGAGCTGGCCGAGGATGACCCCCACCGCGGTGAAGTTGCGGTGCTTCCAGGCCAGTTCGGCGGCATACGGCACCCAGACCGAAGGACTGGTCTGCTCGTCGAGCAGCAGCAGGGTGTTCTGCGCATTGTCGAGGTCGTCCTTCGCCATGCTCAGGCGCAGGCGCAGCATGAGCAGGGCGGGGTGGTCGGGCTGGGCCTGCAATCCCATGATCGTGTAATGCCAGGCCTGGTCCAGCGCGAACTTGCGCAGGTCGCCCTGCGCCAGACCCTGGTAGATGAACTCCATCTGCAGTTCGGCCACGCGCTGCGCCGCCCTGGCCAGGGTGTTGCCGCTGGAGCCCTGGCTGCGCAGGGCGTCGAGTTCCTTCTGGGCCTGCTGCAGGTCGGCGGTGAGGCGTTGTTCCCACTGGCTGGCGATGCCGTAGGCCAGCAGCCGGATCTCCTCGTCCGGGTCGCCCAGCAGGCTGCGCAGCAGCGGCAGCGCCAGGCGCGCCGGCATGTCGCGCAGGGCCAGCACGGCGCGGATGCGCTGCGGCGTCGGCGCCGTGGCGTCGGAGGCGATGCGCGCGATCTGCCCGGGGGGCAAGGCGTCGATGGCCTTGTCGAGCTGTGGGTCGATGGCATAGATGTCGAGCTGCGGAGCCTGCTGCACGGCGTCTTCGTCGCGCGTCCTCTTGGGCATGGCCAGGGCCAGACGCGACGCCAGCAACAGGCCCACCATGCCGATGAGCGGGAACAGCAGCGCGAGCAGGAACACCAGCAGCAGGGACAGGATGCGTGGCTGGCGCAGGCTGGGCGGCAGGGTCCACCAGACCAGCCAGCTCGCGGCCGCCGAGGCGCAGGCGTGCAGCAGCCAGAACAGCATGAGCTTGGCGTCGCCATGCGAGTTCAACAGCCACAGCGCGGCCGATTCCATCGACAGCGACAAGGCGAGCAGTTTGTAGAACCGGATCAGGTCCATGGCGCAGGTCGGTCAGATTTGGGTGATGCGCTTGCGCAGCTCGGCATAGTCGGCCGCGTGGCGCACCGGGTAGAAATCGACCCCGATGGTTTGCTTGGGCTGGTCCTGGCGGGCGAGGATGTTCTCCAGCGCGTCGATCATCTCGCGCCGATAGGCGGTCAGGCTGGCGCCGCCGATGATGGGCAGCAGCACGGCCAGAACCAGATGGCCCTTGTGCGTCTGCAGCCGCCACCAGCTGCTTTCGGGCGGCTGCAAGCCGGCGAATTCGTCGAGTACGTCCTCGCTGAGCCGGGCCTGGCCCATCCACAGCGCGCAGTAGCTGGGCAGTCCCGACGCCTCGTGCAGCGCGGCCAGATGCGCCCATTCCTGCTGCATGCCGATGGGGGACTCGGGCCACACCGCGCGCACGTCTTCCACCAGCAGTTCGAGCTGAGTGAAGTCGGCATAGGACGAGGCCAGGACCTGCAGGCGGCGCAGATTGATGTCGTCGAAAGCCATGAAGGGCATGGTGTGCACCGCCAGCACGGCGTCGACCTCGTCGAACAGGTCCTGCCGCAGCGGCGCCGCGAACACCCATTGGTTGTACTGCGGGTTGGACAAGCCGGCCTGCGCGATGTGCGCCACTTCCCGGGTTTCCAGCACGTGCTCGATCAAGGGGTGGGCGGGGTCGAGCTTGGGTAGGTTCTGGCCGAGCCGCGCAACCAGCACCCAGCGTTCCGCTCCGCTCTTGCGCACGAAAATGCCCGCCTCGATCAGGCGGCAGGCCTGGCTGAGCAGTTGCAGGAATGACGCCGGGTCGGGCAGGGCGTCGATGTCAGCCTTGTCGCCGATCGCCGGTGCGGGTGCTGGGGCGCGCGCCAGAACAAGCGCGCGGCGCAGGCCGATGAGCGCGTCGCGCAGGGTCATGGGGCGATCGGTGAGTTCCTGCTCCAGCGTGGCCAGCGATTCTTTCACGATGAACAGCCGGCGCTTGGTGCGCTCCAGCCGCGCGGCGAGATCTTCCTGGATTTCGCGGTGGCGCAGGCTCTGCACCTTGTAGGCCGAACCGAACTCGCCGAGGATCAGGCTGACCAGCGCGCCGCCGAGGAAAAACTCGCCCGGGAACGCGGCCCTGCTGGTGGCGAAGAACTGTGCCCACATGCCGCCGTACAGCACGACGCCGAACAGGCCGTAGCCGGCGCCATAGCGCACCGCCGCCAGCCAGGGGCCGAACCACACCCAGGGGAAACCGCCGTGCAGGCCGAGCGGGTCCTGGGGGTTGGCGCGCCAGCCGAGATACAGCGCCAGCCCGGGCAGCGCGGCGCTTTCCAGAATGGGCAGCAGGCGGTCCGCCTGCGCGTTCGGACGCCAGATGCGCAAGGCGCGCAACAAGCGCAGCCAGGGCGGGGTCCGTCGCGGCTGGCGCTGGCGCGTGACGCGGGCACGCAGGCGGGCGATGCGGCTCATGGCGACGCAGGGTGCGGGCGGTCAGGGTTTGGCTGCGGGCTTGGCCGGCGCGGCGACCACGTGCAGACCGCGCAGCAGGTCGGCGATCTGCGCCTGGCCGACCGCGGCCAGCGCCTGGTAACCCCAGCCCGATCGGCCGCCCGTGGCCGACCACACCACCCGGCCGCTGCGCATGTCGGTGACCTGCAGGGTCAGGCCGACGGCGGGTTCGCTGTCGACGCCGGTCTTGTAGCGCCATTCGGTCACCGTGCCCGACAGGGCGTAGCTTGCGCCCTGGGCGCGCGCCCAGTCGAGCGTCTGCGCCCCCGTCGGCGACGGCTGCGCCTCCAGCGGATTGTCCGAGGGCTCCTGCGGATAGACGACGACGGTGCTCAGGCCCTTCTGCCGCAGCAGCGCCACCGTGATGGCCTGCGCGCGGTCCTGTACCTGCGGCGCCTCGGTGGCGTTGGCGAAGGGCAGCACGGCGAGCTTGTCCTGCGCCGGAATTTGCAAACCTTGCGTCGGCAAGGCGGTGGTGGCGCAGGCGGCCAGCAGCAGACTCATGCCGGCGGCGATCCAGATGCGGAAACGGTTCATCGGAAACTCCTGTGGTGCGTGGTGTGAGCGTGGATGTCGGTGACGGGGGGCATGGGCGCGGGGTCTCGGGTCAGGGGCCGAACCAGATGCGGTACTGGAGGCTCCATTGCCGGTTCAATCCCGTCGTGTCCTGCTGGCGCTGGTATTGCAGCGAGAGTTGGTCGCCGCCGAACACGGGGCCTTGCACGCCGAGGTTGATGCCGGTGGTATTGCCCAGGCGGCGCGAGCGCAGCAGGTCCAGTTCGCCGAAGGGCAGCCAGTGCGAACTGTAGCGGTCCGCCGCAAGCTGGTTCAGCGCGATGCCCAGGCCGTAGGCGTCGTCGCCGGCCGGGATGAACATGCTGGCGGGCGGGGGCACGCCGGCCGGGTTCAGGCGGGCATAGAACGCTTCGGGGGTTCCCGTGGCGGCGAACTGGTTGGAATAGCCGAGCACCTTGAGCGCCAGATCGGGCTCGCCCTGGCGCAGCCAGACGCCGGCCTGCACCTGCGTGCTGCGGCCCGTGCCGAGGTCGCTGCCCAGGCGCGTGGCGTAGCGCGAGTCGCTTTCGCTGACACTGGCCCAGAAGCGGCCGAAGGTCTTGGTCAGGGTCACGGCCAGCCGGTCGCGCCGGCCCGCCACGAGCAGGGCCCCGGATTCGTCGGCCACGGCGTGGCGTTGGGCCTGCGCCTGCAAGGCCATGCCGCCGGGCAGCGGCGCGCCGAGTGTCAGTTCCAGCGGGGTGATGCTGCCCAGCGCGGTGTTGCGGCCGATCTTGGCGCCGAGGTCGATGATGCCGTGCTTCCAACTCAGGCCCGCCTGCGCATCGGTCCAGGTCGGGGGCAGACCGGTGATGGCGCTGGCGTCGCGCGTGCTCAGCCGATCACGCTCGACATGCAGGCTCAGTCTGAGACCGGGGGCGAGCGTGATGTTTTGTTCCAGCAACGGCCCCTGGCGCATCACCGCGTCGGTCTGCTGGCTGGCAAAGCGCAAGGTGGTGCGGTCGGCGAGGTTGATGCGGTCCTGCGCGGTCTGTCGCGCCAGGGCTTCGAGCGCGGGACTGCTGAGGCCTTGTTCGGCGGCTTGTTCCAGCACCCGGTCCGCCTGGCGCAGCGCCTGCATCGGGCGGCCGGCGGCGCGCAGGGCCTCGACGCGGTCGATCGGGGTCAGGGCGCGCGCGGCGCCGGCGTCGAGCAGATCGCGCACCTGCTCGCGGTCTCGTTCCTGCAAGGCCACCTGCAGTTCGATCGACTGGCGGTCGGCGCGCGTGAGCACGGCGCGCGCCAGCCACCAGCGCGCCGGAGCCGTGGTGTCCAGGTGCAGCAGCCAGTCGGCGATGGCGGCGTCCATCTGCTGGCGCGCCTGCGCCGGCACAGCACCGCTGCGCAGGCGCGCGCGCAACGCGGCGACGATGTCCTGCTGCGCCTGCCGCGGAGCCCTCCCGTAGGACAGGCGCAGCGCCGCCAGCAGATCGTCGAAGCGCAAGTGCGGCTTGCGCGTGCCGAAGGCAGCCGGCGCGCGGCGCAGCAAACGCCAGGCCTGGTCGTAGGCGGCTTGCGCCCGCACGGCGTGGCCGGCGCGGGTGAGCAGATCGCCGTAGTTCACCAGCCACAGGGTGTCCAGGCGCTTGCGTGGGTAAAGTCGCTGGCTGAGCGCCACGGCCAGCCGCAAATCGCCCAGCGCCTGCGCAACGGCGGCCTGCACCTCCAGGCCGCCAGGCGCGCGCTGCAAACCGGGGGCGAACTGCTTGAACGCCGTGCGCAGTTCGTCGAGGCGGTTCATGTCCAGCAGCAGCCAGAGCAGCGCGATCTGGTCGTCGCGGTTGTCCGGGGCCAGGCGCACGGCGGCACGCAGATCGGCCAGGGCTTCGCGGCGCCGGCCCAGCGCCTGCCAGACCTGGGAGCGCGCCGCGAAAACCTGTGGATCCCGCTTCAGTTCCTCGCCCAGCGCACCGGCGAACACCGTGCGCGTCCAGTCCTGCAGGCCCTGCAGGCTGGGCAACTTGACCAGCGCCTGCAGCCAGTCCATGGCGAGCGACTTGGTCGGTGCGATTTCCCAGGCTTTGGGCAGCAAAGCGAGCGCTGCCGCCGGCCCGTCGATCTGTTGCGTGAGCACGATGAAGCGTTCCACCTGGTACGGCTTCATGCGGCCGCGCAAGGCGGGCGCGTTCCAGGCACTGGCGTAGGCGGCGCGCGCCGCGCGCGTGTCGCCGAGATCCCAGTCGATGTCGGCCAGCAGGCCCTGGTGCGTGGCGCGCAGATCGTCCGTGCCACGGGCCTGCTGGGTTTGCGCGAGGACGTCGCGCGCCTGCTGGAACTGGCCGGCCTGCAGCAGCGCCAGCGCGTAGTCGATGCTGGCGCGCAGGTCCAGCGCGCCGAGTTTCAGACCCTTCGCATAGGTTTGCAGCGAGGCGTCCGTCTCGCCCATATTGCCCTGCAGCCATGCCAGCGGCCCGAGCAGGCTGGGGTGGGTCGGCGTGGCTTTGCGCAGCACGGCGACGGCCTGTTGTGGGTGGCCCTGGTTTTCGAGCGCCTGGGCATACTCCAGCCAGTCGCCGGCTGTCATGCCGCCCGTCCTGGCGCGCGCTTCCCAGTAGGCGATGAGGCCGCTGGAGGAATGCAGGTTGCCGGCCAGGCGGCGCACATTGCTCAAGGCTTCTTGCGTGATGCGTTGACGCAGCAGGGCCATCCACTGGTGCATGGCGGCATCCGGCTGGTTGTTCCATTCCAGGACCTGCGCGCGTCGCCGGGCCCAGGCCGTGCTGCGGTAGGGCGCGGCCAGTGCCGCGTCGGCGATGTGCAGCGCGCCGTTCAGATCGGTCGAAGCCAGCATCAGCCGCCACGCCAGTTCGGCCTGGGCGGCGTCGAGCTGGCGTGCGAGTTGGGCCGCGGGTTGCCTCAGGTCCACGGCGCGGCCCAGCCAGGCCAGCGCGTCCTGCGGCCGGTCGGCAGCAAGCGCGAGCCGCACCAGCTCCCAGGCCAGTTGCGGATCGGACGGGAGGTCGCGCGCATGGGCGGCGACCTGGGCGTAGGCCTGCTTGGCATCGCCCGAGGCCAGCAGCACGCGCGCAGCCCGCTGCAGCAGCGCGCGTTGCTGCGCCTGGGTGCGGGCAGCCGGCAGCGACGCGAACAGGACTTGCGCGGCGAGGCGGTATTCACCGAGCCCGAGCAGCAGTTGGCTGGTCTCGAGCGCGGCCGGTGTGGGCAGCGGGGTGTAGCGCAGCGCCATCGGGGCCAGACGCTGGATCGTTTTCTTGTCGTCCAGACCTTGCAGAAGAAGCAGTGTGGAGCGCCAATCGTCGAAATTGCGCGGCTGGGTCTGCGCGAGCAGGGCGACGAGCGCGCCGCGCGCCCGCTGCGCCTGCGCGGTCTGTCCGCGGGCGCGGGCATCGAACCAGAGGCGCTGCCAGATGCCCAGGCGCATCGCGTCGGCGCGCGGGTCGGCGCCCAATGGCTCGAGCGCGGCGAGTGCCTGCTGTGCCTGGCCGATGCTCATGTAGCGCTGCGCCAGCAGCAGGCGCAGGTCGGCGTTGCCGCCCTGCAGGCGCAGCAGGTGCTTGAGGTAGTCGATGGCGAGGCTGGTGTCCTGCGTGCTGCGCAGCAGTTGCATCAGCTCGCGCCCGGGCCACATCAGCGCCAGCGTCGCCGCGCCGATCAGCGCGAGTCCGGCGAGGGTGCCGCGCGGGAACAGCCTGCTGCGCCGCGGATCGTCGGGTGAAACCGAGAGCCGCTGTCGGTGTCGTTGCGGGCGCTGTCCGGATGGATTGGACATCAGGCCTTGGGCAGGATGCGCAACGCGGCACGGGTGTCGCGGCTGTCGATGCGTGCTGTCCCGGTGCCGAGCTGGACTTGCACGGCAGGCCCGGTTTGCACCCGCCAGCCGGGCGGCAGCGTCAAGTTGGCCTGGAGCGGGACGTGGCCGGCGAATTCCAGTGTCCAGCCCCCGCCAGGCATGGTCTCGAAGCGGATGATGTCGGCGTTGGCGTCGATCAGATAGGGCAAGGGGCTCTGGCCGCCGACGCGCAGGATGGCCTGATCGCTTGTGGCGTGCACGTAGCGCATGCCGGCATGCGTGGTGTGTCCGGCAATGGCGCTGCAGCGTTCCAAATCAGGCCGTGCCGTGTGCTCGCCCACGCGCCATTGCCGCAACGCCGGAGTTCCCCGCAGGCGCCAGCCGCCATCGAGCAGAGCCGCCACGGTGGCCTGGCGCCAGGCGAGCACGCTGTCGGAGTACTGTTTGCCGAAGATGGGGTGGGTGGTTTGGCGGATGGCCCATTGCCAGACCTTGTGCAGGCTCATGGCGCCGGCCTGCTTGGTGACGATGTAGGGGTGGAAATACACGTCCAGCGCTTTGAGCCGGCGCGGGCTGTCGGTCATCTGGTAGGTCTCGATCGCGCGCTCGAAGCCGAAGTAGGGGCCGGTCCAGTTGTGGGTGTAGGTCTCCTCGTTCGAGCAGGCGGCGTAGACCTGGAAGTCGCGACCCTTGGGGATGCCCATCGGCCACACGCGCGACAACGTGGGTTCGCTGCGGGTGATCGTGGCGCCGCCGCCGTTGATGTTGCGCATGCCAACCTTGTAGGCGAGCGCAACGGCCTTGTTCGGCGGATTGCAGTCGCCGGGCCAGAGGAGCATGTCGCAGGGTTTTCCCGGAGGGCAGAGCTTGTTCTGGATGTAGTTGCGCGCGCCCACGACCTCGGTCTCGGTGCTGAAGGTGTAATTCGGCACCGGCAGGTAGTTGCCGTAGGGCAGCGCCTTGGTCGGCGTGCCGCGGTTGTGGTCGTCGCTGGCGGCGACCCAGTCGAAGGGGTGGCTCCAGGTGTGGCTGCCCGCTTCGACGTGGGGGAGCGCGAACATGCGTCGCGCCCATTTCTGCCCCTGGTCGGCGAGGGCGGGGTAGAGGCCCTCGTGACTGACCTCGGCGACGATGATGGATCCCAGCGTGGGCGTGCGGTACTTCTCCAGATATTCGGTGACCAGCACCTCGCACGCCAGCGGCGAGCCTGGGCGGTCGCAGGCGTTGACCCAGCCGTCGCCGTCGAAATGGACAAAAAAAACGCGCCGGCCGGTGCGGGTGGTGATGTCGGGCATGGGCGCGTCGGTCACGCGCAGCGCCGCGCGGAAGAACGCGATAGGATCGACGGACCAGCGGGTGCCCGAATCGCCCGGCAGGTTGAACACGGCGAAATTGCCCAGCGCGTAGCCGCCCCAGGGCGTGATGGCGGCGCCGTCCATGGTCTGGCCGTCCGCCGCCGTGGCGCGCAGCCAAACTTGGCTGCCCGGGCCGGCGTCGAGCCGGAACGCGTTGGCCGCAGCGACGAGAGGGACGATTTCCCCGTTCGGCGTGCCGGGCTGACGCTGCACGGCCAGTGGGCCGGGCAGCGCGTCCTGGCCGACACGCAGGCCGAAGGCCGTCAGCACGGAAGGGTCCACTTGGCCCAGGATGGCCAGCGGGATGCCTTCGGCTCTGGCGCGCGCGAGCAGGCGGTCGGTGGCGTCGGGAACGTCGGAACGGTCCGCCCACAGCACCACGCCGGCATACCGCCCGGCCAGCGGCTCGGTGATGGCCGGGGCTCCGACGTATCGATACTCCGGTACCAGTCCCAGGTATTCGAGCGGCATGGCGCCGTAGAGGTGCGCGCTCTGGTT
Source organism: Thiomonas delicata (assembly GCF_900088825.1). Lineage (GTDB taxonomy): Bacteria > Pseudomonadota > Gammaproteobacteria > Burkholderiales > Burkholderiaceae_C > Thiomonas_A > Thiomonas_A delicata. Next base: position 222,871 of record NZ_LT592171.1, read on the forward strand.
GAGCAGTTCCGGGCTGTCGCCGTTTTGGCAGGAATGCAGCAACAGCACGCGGCGCGGAACCAGTTCGACCGTGCCGACACCCAGGCTTTCGAGTGCGGGGTCGGCCACCCAGGGGATGAGGCCGGCGGCGGCGATTTTGCCGGCCGTCTCGCGTGCCAGGGGGCGCTGCTCGGGAGGGACATAGTCGATGGCCACGCCGGCTAGCCGGTAGCGGCTGCGTAGTTCGCCGAAACGCGCAAGCAGCCACTGGCGGTCGGGCTCGGAAACCTCGACGAACTGTTTGCTCGTCGCATTCCAGCCGCGGTAGAGCGACTCGGCCGCCACCGCCAGCGTGGCCTTGGCCAAGGTTGCATCCATCAACTCGAAGCCGCGGTTGGGCAGCAAGCGAATGCCGGGAAACGCGGCGATCAGGCCGCGCAGGGTGGACTGCAGCGCCGTGGCCTGGCGCTTGCGCTCGGCGTCGGTTTTCGCCAGGAATTGATAGGAATCGAGGGTGTCGAGGAAAAAGGCGCGAAAGCCGGCCTGCCACAGCGGACCGATGATGCGCTGTTGCAGGAACTGCGGCCAGCCCGCGGCGGTCTGGTCGATGACGCGCGAGCCCCAGGCCGGGTTGTCGCCGGGCAGCCAGGCTTTCGGGATGTCGTTGTAATAAGGGCGGTCAGGCCGGACCTCGCCCAGCGAGACGTAGGCCAGCGCGAGGGTCCGGGGCGCCAGGTTCTTGACGACCTCCGGGTCTTGCTTGAGCGCGTGTTCGGGTTCCAGGACGACCCAATCGAAAGCGCGCAGATCGTCCAGCGGGATACGGCTGCCGTAGTAGAACGCGATGGCCGGCGTCTGCCCTGCCTGGGCACTGTGGCAGGAGGGGCAGTCGCCGCAGTTGCATGGTGGCGCTTCGCCGGCCGCCCGGGCCGGCGAAGCGCCCAGGCCGCCAATCCATGTGCCGAGTGAGGCGAGGCCGCCCGCCCGGGTGAGAAATCGGGCCAGGAATCGGTTTTGCGGCAGGGTTTGCAGGAATTGGCGGCGTTTCATGGTGTCGTGAGTGGTGGGCACACGATACCTGGAAGAAGCGTGCCGGGCCATCGGTATTGTCGGTCAGCGGGGGACGGGTTTCCGGGCTGCGGGCCATCGTGAAGCACAATTTGCCAACAAATTCACGCAATCCGCGTTTTCGATCTGCCGCGCCCTGATCAGGGTCGGCCCGCTTCTGGTGTCCGCCGCATTGAACATTTTTTCCGAACCCACGGCCTGGATCGACACCCATGCCCATCTGGACGCCGCCGAGCTTGCCGGCGCGCGCGGCGCCGTGCTGGCCCAGGCGCGCGAGGCCGGCGTGCGCTGCGTGGTGATTCCGGCGGTCGAGCCGGGGAATTTCCGCGCGGTGCGCGAGCTGGCGCGGGCAAGCGGCCATGTCTACGCGCTGGGCGTGCATCCGATGTATGTCGACAGGGTGGTGGAGTCCGACTTCGAGGTCGTGCGCATGGCCGTGCGGGAGGCCATGAACGACCCGCAATTCGTCGCCATCGGCGAGATCGGTTTGGATTTCTTTGTCCCCGGACTGGACCGCGAGCGTCAGCTCTGGTGGTATGACCAGCAGTTGCGGCTTGCGCGCGAATTCGCCTTGCCGGTTCTGCTGCATGTGCGCAAGTCGCAGGACACCCTGCTCGCCGGCCTGCGGCGACAGGGGTGGTCGCAGTTCGCGTCCGGTGGAATTGCACACGCTTTCAACGGCAGCCGGCAGCAGGCCGATGGTTTTATCGGGCTGGGTTTCAAGCTCGGTTTCGGTGGCGCCATGACCTTCCCCCGTGCGCTCAACATCCGCCGGCTGGCGTCCGAACTGCCCGAGACCAACCTCGTGCTGGAAACCGACGCACCCGACATTCCGCCTGAATGGCTGGCCCGTTCGCAGCCGCCGCAGCCCAACACGCCGGCACAATTGCCGCGCATCGCCCAGACCCTGGCCGCCTTGCGCGGCTGGACGGCAGAACATGCGGCCCGCATCACGACGGCCAACGCGCGCGCGGCCTTGCCCCGATTGGCGGCGTGGCTGGATGCGCAGCCGACTTGAACTTTGCCGTTCCGGCACCATTTGGGGTCACGGGCTTTCAGCCGCGAACTCACCATCATTTCCCATCTACCCAGCGTTTTGGATCCAGAGCCATGAGCACAGACACCACGACCAGCCCGCCCGCCGCCAGCAGCCACACCCATGCCTTCCAGGCCGAGGTCAAGCAGTTGTTGCACCTGGTGGCGCACTCGCTGTATTCGAACCGGGACATCTTTCTGCGCGAACTCGTTTCGAATGCTTCCGATGCCTGCGACAAGCTGCGCTATCTGGCGATCGACGACGCGGCGTTGTGGGAAGGGCAGAGCGATCTGCGCATTCGCCTGGACTTCGACCCGCAGGCGCGCACCATCACCGTGAGCGACAACGGCATCGGCCTGTCGATGCAGGATGCGATCGACCACCTGGGCACCATCGCCAAGTCCGGCACGCGCGAGTTCATGCAGCAGATCGGCGACGCCCGCAAGGCCGACGCCAACCTGATCGGGCAGTTCGGCGTGGGTTTCTATTCTGGGTTCATCGTGGCCGACCGCATCACCGTGGAAAGCCGTCGCGCCGGACTGCCGGTCGAGCAGGGCGTGCGCTGGTCATCCGACGGCACCGGCGAATTCAGCGTCGAGCACATCCGCCGCGAGGCGCGGGGCACGGACGTGATCCTGCATCTGCGCGAGGACGCCGACGAACAGCAATTCGGCGACCTGCTCACGGCCTGGAAGCTCAAGAGCATCATCAATCGTTATTCCGACCACATTTCCCTGCCCATCGAGATGCGCAAGCGCGAATGGGACAAGGACAAGGCCGCGGAAGTCGTGCGGGAAGACTGGGAACAGGTGAACAAGGCAGCCGCACTATGGGCGCGGCCGAGGGGCGAACTCACCAGCGAGCAGTACATCGATTTCTACAAGCAGATCGCCCACGACGCCGAAGCGCCGCTGGCCTGGACGCACAACCGTGTCGAGGGGCGCAGCGAATACACCCAGCTGCTGTACATCCCGGCCAAGGCCCCCTTCGACCTCTGGAATCGCGAGCAGATGGCCGGCGTGAAGCTGTACGTCAAGCGCGTGTTCATTCTCGACGACGCCACCAGCCTGCTTCCCACCTATCTGCGCTTTGTGCGCGGCGTGGTCGACAGCTCCGATCTCCCGCTCAATGTTTCGCGCGAGTTGCTGCAGGAAAGCCGCGATATCCGCGCCATTCGCGAAGGTTGCACGAAGCGTGTGCTTTCGCTGCTGGAAGACCTGGCGGGCAGCGAGGACCAGGCGCAGCGCGACAAGTACGCGACCTTCTGGCAGGAATTCGGCCAGGTGCTCAAGGAGGGCATCGGCGAGGACTTCGCCAACCGCGAGCGCCTGGCGAAGCTGTTGCGCTTCGCCTCCACGGCCGCCGAGTCCGACGCGCAGACCACGAGCCTTGCCGACTATGTGGCGCGCATGAAACCCGAACAGACGGCGATCTACTACATCACCGCCGATACGCCGCGTGCTGCGCGCTCCAGCCCTCAGCTTGAGGTGTTCAAGCGCAAGGGCGTGGAAGTGCTGCTGCTGACCGATCGGGTGGACGAGTGGATGCTCGGCAGCTTGCGCGAATTCGAGGGCAAGCTGCTGCAATCGGTGGCGCGCGGCGCCGCCAGCTTGGACGCATTGCAGGACGAGGCGGAAAAGAAGCAGGCCGAGGAGGCCGCGCAGACGCATCAGGCCTTGCTCGCGCGCATGAAAACGGCCTTGGACGGCATGGCGCAGGACGTGCGCATCAGCGCCCGGCTGGTGGAATCGCCCGCCTGCCTGGTCGTCGCCGAGGGCGACGTCAGCGGGCATCTGGCGCGGCTGTTGCGCCAGGCCGGACAGGAGGCGCCCAAGTCCAAGCCCATCCTGGAAATCAATCCGGCGCATGCGCTGGTGCAGCGTCTGCAGTCCGAACTCGACAAGGGGGATGCAGCCCAGGCCGAAGCGTTCGACGACCTGTCCCGCATCCTGTTCGACCAGGCGCAGCTGGCCGAAGGCGGCATGCCCGAAGACCCGGCCGCCTACGTGCGACGCGTGAACCAGTGGCTCGTACGCGCGGCCTGACTCAAACCTCCGTTGCCATGGGTTTGGCGCCAGCGGCCAGCCCTAAGTCTGGCTCGCTAAACTGGCCGCTGTTCAGGATCTAGCCGCCCTTCAAGGCGGCCATGACAACGAGGATGAAAGAGGCGAACAAGCAGTCGGTCAACAGGCGAGCGGCGGGATACTGGCATTTCATGCGGGAATTCGTTCGTAATCCGCGCCAAATCGGGGCGATCTGCCCCAGTTCTCCGTTCCTGGCACGGCGCATGGCCAGCTTGGTGCCACAGGGCGACGGTGTTGTCTTGGAATTAGGCCCCGGCGCTGGCGCGGTGACGGCCGCATTGCTGAACCAAGGTGTCGCCGCCCAAGATCTGGTGCTGGTCGAGCGCTCGGCGGCGCTATCCGCGCTTCTGGCCAAGCGTTTTCCTGGGGTGCAACTCATCCAGGGCGACGCCATGCATCTGAGCCGTTTCGATGTTTTGCGTCAGCAGCCGGTGCGTGCCATCGTGTCCAGCCTGCCGCTGCGCAGCCTGCCCAGGCCGGTGGTGCGCCAGATCCTGGATCAGGTGGCGCTTATTTCGGATCCGGGTACCGTGTTCATCCAGTTCAGCTACGCCCTGCGCGGCAGCTACCAGAACCTGGCGCATGGCTTCGAGCGCGATCAGGCGCATGTGGTGTGGCGCAACTTGCCGCCCGCGCGAATCGAGGCCTTTTGCTTCCGTCCGCGCCAGGTTCAGTAGCAGGCCGCGGCAAGACCGCCTCGCGGCCTGGGGATCAGGACACCCACATCGTGATGGTGACCACGGCAAGCAGCAGCATCCATAGCAGGACCGAGCGCCACACCAGCCCCACGACGTTGCGCAGATGTGCGGAAGTCGGCACATCGCCAGGCATCTGCGGCTGGATTCCGGCAGGTTGTGCTTCGGCATCGATGGCGCTGGACCATGCCTGTTCGCCGGGTTCGGGCACCGCATGCTGGGCCGTGGCGCCCAGGCGAATGCCAACGGCACCAGCTGCTGCGGCCAGCATGGCCCCGGTATTGCTGTCGGGCCACAGTCGCGCATAGTTGCGCCACATGTCCACCGCCTCCTCGAAATTGCCGACCACCGCGTAGCCGGCCGCTGTCAGCCGCGCCGGCAGCCAGTCGAGCACGTGGAAAGCCCGGGTTGCAAAGTCGCGCAGCCAGGGGCTGGCGTCGGAGTCGTTGGCATTCCACTTGCCCGCCGTGTATTCGGCCATGCGGTAGAGCACGGCGCCAGCGGGCCCCAGGGGAAGCAAAAACCAGAAAAACACCCCGAGCACATAACGCTGCGCGGCCACCAACGCATGCTCGATGGTCTGCTGGGTGACGTCATCCGCCGACATTTCCACGGTATCCAGGGCTTTCCATTGCTTGAGCGTGGCTCGTGCGCCTGGCACGTCGCCGTGGTTGAGGGCATCCGAAATGTCTGTGAAGTAGTGGCTGAATTGCCGGAATCCGAGCGTGAAATACAGCACCACGACATTCCAGGCGAAAGCCAGCAGGATGTGCACCCGCAAGGCCGCCCAGTACACGAGGAGCGACAGCAGCGCCGGCAGCAGAACGGCGATGAACCAGGCGGCCAGGCCATGCCTGCGTTCACCCGCGTCGAAATTGCGTGCGGCGAAATCGGTCAGCGCCTTGCGGGCGCCGTAGACCACGCTCAAGCGCCCTAAGGGTTTGATCTGCTCAAGGAGCAGGGCGAGCAAGACGGAAAAAAAAGCCATATCCGCATGCTAAGCGATGAGCAATCGGTAGAGGTTGCGGATCATCGCCGCCGTGGCGCCCCAGATGAAATAGCGTTGCCCATCGGCCGCAATCCAGGGCATGGCGTAGAAGGCGCGTCGCGTGACGTTGGTCATCGATGCCGGCGCTGGCAGACCGGTTTGCACATCCCAGGTGCGCAGCTCATGGTGCTTCGGGTTCATCAGGAATTCGAGCGGCACCTCGAAGACTTCGGCCACTTCGCTGGGCTGCAGCCGTAGCCGGGCCTGGGGGTCGATCATCGCGACCACAGGCGTGACGGCGTAGCCGGTGACGGTGGTGTAGATCGGCATCGACCCCAGGGGCTCCACCTGGTCGGGACGCAGACCGATTTCTTCCTCGGCTTCGCGCAGCGCCGTATACACCGGACTCGAATCAGCCGGGTCGCGGCTTCCGCCGGGAAAACTGATTTGACCCGCATGAACCTGCAACTGGGCGTTGCGGCGGGTGAGCAACAGATGCAGTCCTTGCCGGCGCTCCACCAGCGGCACCAGCACAGAGGCCTCGCGGGTGGGTGTCTGGCGTGAAAACGAGACGTCTTCGAAGACCTCGGGCTCCCAGTTCAGCGGTTGCGCAAAGCGCGAGCGCAGCCAGTGCGCCTGCAAGCGCGCGGGATGGACGGCCGGAAGGTCGGTCTCGGCACGGACCAGGGGAACCTGTTCCGGGTCGAATGGGGGGCGAGGGCCCGCTCCGGCGCTGGCGTTCATCGCTTGCTTTCAAGGAAACGTCGGGCCACCCCTGGCGTGCCCAAAGCAAACAGCCGGCATCGGCCGGCTGTTTGCGTGTTGCGCGTCGTCCTCGCCGCCACGTATGGGGCAGGCTGGATCAGCATGGGATGGCTTAGGCCAGTTTTTCCTTGATGCGCGCGGACTTGCCGGTGCGCCCGCGCAGGTAGTAGAGCTTGGCGCGGCGCACATCGCCGCGGCGCTTCACCTCGATGGAGGCGATCATCGGCGAGTAGAGCTGGAAGGTCCGCTCGACGCCTTCTCCGGACGAGATTTTGCGTACGATGAAGTTGGAATTCAGGCCGCGGTTGCGTTTGGCGATGACGACGCCTTCGTAGGCCTGGGCGCGCTTGCGCGAACCTTCAACCACGTTGACGCTGACGATGACCGTGTCGCCGGGGGAGAACTCGGGGATGGCCTTGCCTTGGGTCAGGCGCTGGATTTCTTCCTGCTCGAGTTGTTGAATCAAATGACTGCTCATGGGGGGCTCCAATGATCTTGCGTCCGCTGTGGATGGGTTGCCTGGCGCAAGCCAGGCTTTGTTGTCGCGGCGCAGAGGATCGAAAAACCGCTTATTTTAAACCAGATCCGCCAGGACATCCTCGTCCCGCGCGCTCAGCCGGCCTTGGTTGCGCATGGCCGCAATGAGATCGGGTCTGCGCCGCTGCGTCAGTTCGAGCATGCGGTCGCGCCGCCAGCGGGCGATGCGCGCATGGTCGCCCGACAGCAGGACTTCCGGGACCTGCAGCCCGGCGTACGAAGGGGGGCGGGTGTAGTGAGGGCAGTCGAGCAGGCCATCCGAGAAGCTGTCCTGCTGCGCGGAATCAGCGCAGCCCAGCACGCCGGGTTGCAAGCGGGCCACGGCATCGAGCAAGGCCATGGCCGCGATCTCGCCGCCTGACAGCACATAGTCCCCGAGGCTGATTTCGGCGTCCACGTGCCGATCGATGAAACGCTGGTCGATGCCTTCGTAGCGCCCACAGACCAGGACCGCGCCAGGGGACTGCGCCCATCGTGCGACATGGCGTTGATCTAGCGGTGTGCCGGCAGGCGAAAACAACAAGACCGGGGCTGGGTCGAGGCCGGCCGTCTGGCGCGACGCCTGGGCTGCCCGCAGGGCTTGTTCGAGGGGCTCCGACAGCATGACCATGCCGGGCCCGCCCCCATAGGGCCGGTCGTCCACGGTTTGATGCGCGTCCGAGGTGAAATCGCGCGGATTCCAGGTCTGCACCCGCATGGCGCCGGAATCGTAGGCGCGTCGGCAGATGCCCTCGGTTTTGAGAGGTTCGAAATAGGCCCCGAACAGGGTGAGGACATCGAAGCGCGGCATGGCTGGACGGTTGACGTGCTTCAGTCGTAGTCGGGTTGCCAGTCGGCGACGATGCGGCGGGCGTCGATATCGACTTCCACGATATAGGCGTCGACGAAGGGAATCAGGCGTTCGCGCTGGCGGTCGTCAACCGTGGTTTGCAGTTGCAGGATGGATTGCGCGCCGCTGTCGAGCAGGCCGCTCACGGTGCCCAGGTCCAGTCCTTCGCGGTTGCGGACCGTGCAACCGATGAGATCGACCCAGTAATACTCGTTTTCACGCGCAGGCGGAAAATCCTCGCGGCGGGCATGGATGGTCCAGCCCTTGAGGGTCTCGGCCTGCGTGCGCGAGGTCGTGCCATCGAGCAGGGCCACCACGAATTGCGCGTGCCGCCGACAGAGGCGTACCCCGACTCGGGCCTGCTGCAGGGGGCGTCCCTGGGGTGATTGCATCCACCATTGGCGCGCCTTCAGCAACGCGGCGGGTTCGCTGGATTGCGGGGCGATCTTGACCCATCCTTGGGTACCCCAGGCATCCAGCACGTGGCCGATCTGGATCAGGCCGTCGGGCCAGACGTCTGGCCCGGTTGGGTTCTCGGCGGGACGGGAGGCGGATTGGGTCATGGCACAAAACAAAACACCGCAAGAACGAGCTTGCGGTGTCGCGTTGACATCGCAGCGGGCTTCAAATCGGCAAGCTCGCCGCGGCACACCCCTGAAAACGGGGCGTGGGCTGTGGCCGGTGACTCAGGCGGCAACCTGAGCCGGAGCGGCTTGCTTGGATTGCTTGACCAGTCGTTCCACGGTGGGAGAGAGTTGCGCGCCCACGCCGGCCCAGTAGTTCAGGCGTTCCATTTCGATGCGCAGCGGCTGGTCTTGACCGCGGGCGACGGGATTGTAGAAACCCAGGCGCTCGAGGTAGCGGCCGTCGCGGCGATTGCGGGAATCGGTGGCCACGATGTGATAGAAAGGGCGCCCCTTGGCACCTGCGCGTGAAAGACGGATGACGACCATTGCTTCAATTCCTAAGGGATCTGAAAACGCATCGAAACAGCTGCCGCCAGGATTGCGGGGCGGTTTTGCGAAAACATGCTGAATCGAAAATTAGCGGCGGCTAGCTGCAGGCACATGGAGGCACGCGGCAAACGCTCATGCAGCAATGTATGCGATGTGGCCAGCCCAGTAAACTCGCCATTATAACCAACTGAATCACGACAAGACTATGGCCGCCACGCATTCAACGCATTCAATCAGTACCCGGGCCGCCACCGAAGCGGATCTGGAGGCCATGACCAGCATTTATCGTCACCATGTCCTGCATGGGACCGGAACCTTCGAGATCGAGCCGCCCGATCTGCCCGAGATGCGCCGGCGCTTGCAGCTGGTCCGTACCCGCGGCTTGCCGTGGCTGGTTGTCGAGCGCGATGGCGCGGTTGCCGGATATGCCTACGCCAACTGGTTTCGCGAGCGCGAAGCGTATCGCTGGACGTTGGAGGACTCGGTGTATATCGACGAGCGGCAGCGCGGCCTGGGGCTGGGTTCGGCGCTGATGGAACACCTGCTGGATGCCTGCGAGGCCGCCGGGGCGCGCCAATTGCTTGCCGTGATCGGCGATTCGGCGAACAAGGGCTCCGTGGCCCTGCATCAGCGGTACGGGTTCGCGCATTGCGGCGTCATGCCGGCTGTCGGATGGAAGTTCGGCAGGTGGCTTGATGTCGTGCTGATGCAGAAAGCTCTCGGCGCCGGAGCCGGCGCTGCGCCGTCAGGTGTTGCCCAAGCCTGAATGGCCCGACCAAGGCCGTCTTTCCGATCGGCCTTTTCCCTTTCGTAGGCTGGCCCCATGACCCAAACATTCAAATCCAAGACCCTGGCCGCCTCCCTGGCCTTGTTGCTCGGCGTCGTCGGCGCGCATCGTTTCTATCTCAAGGGCTGGCGCGACACGCTGGGCTGGCTGCATGTTGCGCTGTTCGCCCTGGGGGTCTGGGGCGCTGCGCGCTTTATCGATTTCGGCGTCGACGACTTCATTGCCCGCGTGGCGCTGCCGTGGCTGGGACTCATCGTCGGACTGGCGCTTTTCCAGGCGATCCTGATCGGCCTGACCCCGGACGCGCGCTGGGACGCGACACGGAATGCGGGTGCGGGAAGGCGGACGTCCAGCGGCTGGGGGGCGGTTCTGGTGGTCATCTTCGCCCTGCTCATCGGCACGGCCGCGCTGATGGGCGGCCTGGCCTTCGGCTTGCAGCAGGTGTTCCAGTCGCGTTGAAATCAGCGTGGCGCGACCGCGAGCGGTCCGGCGCGCTGCAGAATCTGTCCCGCGGCCTGCAGTCTCTTGACGGCCTCATGCACGGGCTCGCCGTCGGGCAGGGTCCAATCGGGCCAGATTTCCGCCAACGGCGCCAGCACGAATGCGCGCAGATGCATGCGCGGATGGGGCAGGGTCAGCTGCGCGGTTTGTACGCGCCGGGAACCGAACAAGAGGAGATCGAGATCGAGGGTGCGCGGGGCATTGCGTACGGACGTCGGGCGTAAACGGCCATGTTCCAGCTCGATGCGCTGGAGATGCTCGAGCAATTGCCCGGGGGCGAGCCCGCACCGCAGCGCGGCGACGGCGTTCCAGTAGTCGGGGCCCTGCGCATCCACCGGAGCGCTGCGGTACAGGCCGGATGCCAGCAGGAGCTGGCATGCGGGCAAGGCCTCCAATTCGGCGAGTGCCGCCCGGATCGTCGCCGCGCCATCACCCAGGTTGGCGCCCAGGCCGATGAGCGCGATATCGGGCGAGATGCGCATGGCTGCCTGTTCAGGGCGTTGCGTCGGGCTCGGCTGGCTTGACTTCGCCGCCGTCCGCGGCGGGCTTTTTGCGGCGACGGCGTTTGCGTTTGGCCGGATCGGGGCTGGCGCGGCCGGCGCGCTCGATGAGTTCCGCGCGTGCGGCGTCGTCGGCCTCCTGAAAGCTTTCCCACCAACTGGCCAGTTCGGGGTCGGCGTCACCGGTTTGCGCGCGCAACAGCAGGAAGTCGAACGCGGCGCGGAACCGCGGATGCTCCAGCGCGCTATGCACATAGCGCGGCGTGCGGCGCGCCAGACGGGGTTGCAGCGACCAGATTTCGCGCATGTCGACACTGATGCGGCGCTGGATCGCCAGGCGTTCGGCCTGCGCGCTCAGCACCGCGTCGGCGGCCTGGTCCAGGGCCGCGATGGCGGGAAGCCCCTCGGCCTGCAAGGCGACCCACTCGCTGTTGACCTGGGGCCATAACAGGCAGGCGAAGAGGAAGCTGGGACTGGCGGTCTTGCCCTCGGCGATGCGCGCATCCGTGTCCCGCAGCGCGGCCATGACGAAGGCCTCGCCTTGTGGCTGGCTGAGCGCCAGATCGATCAGCGGCAGCAGCCCGGCATGCAAGCCGAGGCGGCGCAACTGGTCCAGCGAGGCCAGGGCATGGCCGGTTTGCAGCAGCTTGATGGTTTCGTCGAACAACCGCGCAGACGGCACGTTGCGCAACAACTCGGCATGTTCGGCGATCGGGGCGCGCGTGGACGGATCGATGGCGAAGGCCAGCTTGGCGGCGAAGCGCGCCACGCGCAACAGTCGCACGGGGTCCTCGCGATAGCGCGTGGCGGGGTCGCCGATCATGCGCAGGGTGCGCGCCTTCAGGTCGCGCAGGCCATGGTGGTAGTCGACCACGATGTCGCGCGTGGGGTCGTAGTACAGGGCGTTGACGGTGAAGTCACGCCGGGCGGCATCCTGGTCCTGCGGCCCCCAGACGTTGTCGCGCAGCACGCGGCCGCTGGCATCCACGGCATGGTGCTTGCCGGCCAGTTCGTGCGTATTGCGTTCGTCGCCGTCCACGGTGGGGCTGGTCTGGGCCTCGAGGGTGGCGCGGAAGGTCGAGACTTCGATGATCTCGCGACCGAACATCACGTGCACGATGCGGAAGCGTCGGCCGATGAGGAAGGCGCGGCGGAACAGCGGCTTGACCTGCTCTGGAGTGGCGTTGGTAGCGACGTCGAAATCTTTCGGCTTGAGGCCCAGCAGCAGGTCGCGTACCGCGCCGCCGACGATATAGGCCTCGAAGCCGGCCTGCTGCAGCGTGCGCACCACCGTGAGCGCGGAATTCGGCAGGCGCGAGGCGTCGATTTGATGCTGGGCGCGCCCGATTTCAACGCGCTTGCCGAGCGTTTTGACGGAGCGCGATTTGCCGTTGAGCAGGCGGGTGATGAGTTTGCGGATCATGGAAACAGTTCAAGGGCGGGCCAGCCGCGCTCGCGGGCGAGTTCGGCCAGCCGGGGGTCCGGATGGACCACCACGGGATGGGTGACATGCTCGAGCAGGGGCTGGTCGTTGATCGAGTCGGAATAGAACCAGGTCTGGTCGAAGTGGCTCCAGTCCAATTTCTGCGCGGCCAACCATTGCGTGGTGCGGATGATCTTGCCTTCCCGGAACGAAGGCACGCCGTGCCAGCCGCCGGTATAGCGGCCCAGCGCGTCGCGCTCGGTCTGCACCGCGATCAGATGCGGCACGCCAAAGGCCTCGGCGATGGGCTGCGTGACAAAGTCGTTGGTGGCCGTCACGATGCAGCACAAGTCGCCGGCTTGCTGGTGCTTGCGCACCAGTTCCAGGGCCGACGGGCGGATCTGCGGCAGCACGACCTGATGCATGAAGTCGCGATGCGCATTGGCCAGGACTTCGGGCGGCCGCCCGACGAGGGGGGCCAGGGAAAAGCGCAGGTAGGCGTCGAGGTCGAGGGTGCCCGCCTTGTAGTCGGCATAGAAACGGTCGTTGGTCTGCCGGTGCTTCGGCCCGTCGGTCCAGCCGAGATGCACGCAGAACTCACCCCAGGCATGATCCGAATCGAACGGAAGGAGGGTGTTGTCGAGGTCGAACAGCGCCAGATTGCGGTTGGGCATGCGAGGTGATTCAGGGCTTGATGGTGGGGGCGGAGCCGGCATCGGCCAGCATGGCCTTGAGCAGGGGAATGCTGGTGGCGCGGGCTTGCTGCATCGCGTAGGCGTCGAGTCGGGCGACGAGATCGACCAGCGAGGCCATGTCCCGGGCATGGTGGCTGAGAATATAACGGCTCAGGTCGTCGCGCAGGTCGAAGCCGCGCCTTGCCGCCAGGGATTGCAGCACGCGCCGCTTCGCCGCGTCGTCCAAGGGTTCGAGCGCGAGAGCCAGGCCCCAGGCCAGCCGGGTGCGCACGTCGGCACGCAATTCCAACTGGGCGGGCGCGGCGTCGCCGGCCGCCAGGAAACTCACGCCGAACTGCCTGGCCGCGTTGAACAGGCCGAACAGGAGGTCTTGCTGCCAGGCGGCGCAGGCCTGTACGTCGTCGATGGCCAGGAGCGCCGCGGGGCCGGTTCTGGCGAACGCGTCGAGCGCCGGCCAATGCGAGGGCGGACTTTGCGGCGTGAGGTACAGAGCCCAGTTCCCGGCCCGCTGAACGGCCCGGCAGGCGGCCCGGAGCAGGTGGCTTTTGCCGCTGGCCGCCGGACCCCAGAGGTAGACGGAACTGCCTTCACCGCCCGCGAGCAACTTGGTCAGGGCTTCGAGTGCCAGGCCGTTGGCGCCGGGCTCGAACGCCTCCAGGGTCGGCTCGTCGTCCCATTGCAGGGCCAGCAGCATCTGCTGGCCGGCGGTGCTGCCACGGCCTGAGCTCATCCGCGCAGAAACAAGGAGCTTGTCCGATACCAGACCAGGGCGTGGCGTACGACGACCAGCAGCAAGGCGCCCGCCGGCAAGGCGAGCAGCACGCCAACGAAGCCGAACAGCTGTCCGAAGGCCAGCAGCAGGAAGATGACGAGCAGGGGATGCAGGCCGATCTGACCGCCCAGCAGTCGCGGTGTGATGACCATGCTTTCGGCCACCTGCCCGATGCCGTAGACGACCGCCACGGCCCATAGCGCATAGAAACTCTGGAACTGCAGGGCGCCGGCCAGAAGAGCCAGGAGCAGCCCCAGTCCGAAGCCCACGTATGGAACGAAGACGGCCAGGCCGGTGAACACGCCGATGGGCAGGGCAAGCTGGAAGCCCGCAAGGGACAGGCCGATGGCGTAATACGCGGCAAGGATCAGCATCACCGAAACTTGGCCGCGCACGTAGCGGCCGAGGATGCTGTCGCACTCGGCAAGAAAAGCCTGCAGGGCCTCGCGCCGGTTCAGCGGTACCAAGCTAAAGCCGCGTTGCATCAGGCTTTGCCAGTCGAGCAAGAGGTAGAAGGTCAGCACCGGAATGAGGATCAGGTTGCCGGCGACAACGATCAGCGTGCTGCCGCCGGTCCTGGCGGAACTGAGCAACTGGCCCGCCCAGCGCTGCGGATTGCCGGAGAGCGACTGGGTGAGCATGTGCTTGAAGCTGGTCAGATCGAACTGGGTCTGCAGGCCGAGGCGGGCGGCTTGCGTGCTCAGCCAGTTGTTCATGCTGCTCAACAGCAGGGGAATCTGATGCTGCAACTGCGGCAGGGTGCTGCTGAGCACGGATACGATGAGACTGCCGATGGCCACCAGCGCCACGCTCAGCAGCACGATGGCGATCGTCGCGCCCGCAGGGCGCGGAATGCGCCAGCGCCATAGACGCTCGACGGCCGGATGCAGCGCATAGGCCAGGGTCAGCGCGACGAGAAAGGGCATGAGCACAGGGCCGAGCAGGGATGCCAGCCAGAGCGCGCCCAGCAGCAGCACAAGCCAGGCCAGGCGGATTTTGTTGGCTTCGGAAATTTGCACGGGTTGGCGGCTTGCGGAAGGTGGGGAAGAGTAGCTGGCGGCTCGGGGCGAGGTCCGGACAGTCGTATGGAGATGGCTGCTGCCGCACCGCCCCCTAGAATGGCGCTCTCATTTTATGTTCAGCCCGGGCGCTGAGCCGCGACCTCTTGCTGATCACGCGAACCATGTCGAAAACAAGTCTGACTTATCGTGATGCCGGCGTCGATATCGACGCCGGAGATGCCTTGGTGGATGTCATCAAGCCCCTGGCCGCACGCACCATGCGCGAAGGCGTGCTCGCGGGTATCGGCGGTTTCGGCGCGCTGTTCGAGGTGCCTAAGCGCTACCGCGAGCCGGTGCTGGTGTCCGGCACCGACGGCGTCGGCACCAAGCTGCGTCTGGCCTTCGCGTGGGGGCGGCACGACACGGTGGGCATCGATCTGGTCGCCATGAGCGTGAACGATGTGCTGGTGCAGGGGGCGGAACCTCTGTTTTTCCTCGATTACTTCGCCTGCGGCAAGCTCGAGGTGGGCGTGGCTGCGCAGGTGGTCGGCGGCATTGCCAGGGGCTGCGAGTTGGCCGGATGCGCCCTGATCGGCGGCGAAACCGCCGAGATGCCCGGCATGTATCCGCCCGGCGAGTACGATCTGGCCGGTTTTTGCGTCGGCGCGGCCGAGAAAAGCCGCTTGATCTCGGGGCAAGCCGTGCAAGCCGGCGATGTGGTGCTCGGCTTGGCCTCCAGCGGCGTGCATTCGAACGGCTATTCCCTGGTGCGCGCGGTGATCGAGCGGGCCGCAGGGCGTTTGCCGGAGCAGCTCGACGGCCGGCCATTCCGCGACGCGGTGATGATGCCCACGCGCATCTACTGCAAGCCGGTGCTCGACCTGCTGCAAACCTGTGAGGTGAAGGCCATGGCGCATATCACCGGCGGCGGCCTGGTCGAGAATATCCCGCGCGTGTTGCCTGAAGGACTGCAGTGCGTCCTGGAACGCCGGGCATGGCGCCAGCCCGAGGTGTTCGATTGGCTGCAGAAGGAGGGTGGCATACCCGAGCCGGAGATGCTGCGCACTTTCAATTGCGGCATTGGCTATGTGCTGGTCGTGGCGGCGGCCGAGGCGGATGCCGCCATGCGCCGCCTGTCGGACGCGGGTGAGCCATGCCTGCGCATCGGCGCGATTCGATCCCGCGCCACGGGCGATGCGGCCGTGAGCGTGGTCTGAGGGCCGCCGCACGAGGGCGTCGGCTCCCAGCCGGAAGCGCTGCGGCCGCAGTCAGTCGCCGGCGTAGGTTTTTTCGTGGCGCAGCTGGCATGCCGTACAGCGCAGCGCCGATGGTTCAGCCCGCAGGCGCGCAAGGCCGATGTCTTCGCCGCAATCGAGGCAGATGCCGTATTGCCCCGTTTCCATGCGCTGCAGCGCGAGGTCGATGCGCTGCAGTTCGGATGCATCGCGCAGGGCCTGGGCCATATCCACGGCATCCATGGCATCGGTGGCCGCTTCGTCTCCCGCCTCGCTGCGATGGGTTGGTAGGGCCATGGAGCCGTCCTCGGCACGGGTCTCGTCGCGCAACTCGGCGAGGACTTCGCCGCGGCGCTGCCGCAGGGCCTGCTCCAGGCTATGTTGTTGCTCCAGGGTCAACGGCATGTCGGCCTCCATCGATGAGCTTGATCCAAGCTGCCCATTGTGCCCCGCGGCGGCAAATCGGCCTTGATCTGCGGCAAGCCGGCTCCGGGCCATGCCGCTACTCCCGGCGCAGGAAATCTCCCGGCCGCATGCCGGTGAGGGCAAGGGACGAAAAATAGGCCGCCGCGGCCGCGCCCATCAAGCCGAACGCCGTGCCCAGGCGTTTCCAGTGGCCGAAGGGCCCGCCCCAGTCGGCCCATGGGAAATGGCTGGCGCCCCAGTACAGGATCAGCGCCAGCGGCATCTGCGCCAGAGCGACCTTGGCGGCGAAAGCCGCCCACCCCGGCTCAGGCTTGTAGCTGCCGCGTTTGCGCAGGCCGCGAAACAGCAGCGCGGCGTTCAGCAGCGCGCCGCAGGAAATGGCCAGCGCCAGTCCCGCATGGGCCAGCCAGGGCACGAAGGCGAGGTTCATCAACTGGGTTCCGGCCAGCACGACGATGGCGAGCTTCACCGGCGTGCGTACGTCGCGTTTGGCATAGAAGCCCGGAGCCAGGATCTTGACGCCGATCAGGCCGATCAGGCCGAGGCCGTAGGCCCGCAGCGCCGTGGTGGTCTGGTCCACGTCGAAGGCGTTGAAGTGGCCGTAGTTGAACAGGATGGCGATCAGCGGTTTGGCGAACACCCCAAGGGCCACGGCGCAGGGAAGCGCAAGCAGCAGGGTCAGGCGCAGACCCCAGTCCAACAGCTGGCTGTAGCTGCGCGGGTCGTCGGCGGCGTGGGCGCGTGAAAGACTGGGCAGTAGCACGGAGCCGAGGGCCACGCCGAGCAATGCGGTCGGGAATTCCATGAGCCGGTCGGCGTACGCCAGCCATGACACGCTGCCGGGCCGCAGATGCGAGGCAATCTGGGTGTTGATGACCAGCGAGACCTGCGCCACCGATACCGCCATGCTGGCCGGAAGCATCTGCTTGACCACCCGCTTGACTCCCGGCGAGCGCCAGGCCGCGAGGAAATTCATGTGGATGCGCGGCAACACGGCATAGCGCTTCAGCGCCGGCCATTGCAGCGCCAGCTGCAGCACGCCGCCGACCACCACGCCCACGGCCAGCGCGTAGATGGGTGGGTGCATGACCCGGTGCAGAAGGATCGCCGCGGCGATCACGCATAGATTGAGCAGGGCCGGGGTCAGCGAGGGGATGGTGAAATGCTTCCAGGTGTTGAGGATGCCGGCCGACAGGGCGACCAGCGAGATGAGGCCGGCGTAGGGAAACATCAGGCGCGTCATCCATACCGCGGCGTCGAATGCCGCCGGGTGAAGGCCCGATGCGGTGAGGAACACCAGCGCCGGCGCGATCAGCACGCCACCCAGGCTCACCGCAGCCAGGATCCAGGCCAGCGACGTGGCGACGTCATCGATCAATTTGCGGTTGGCCGCTTCGGAGTCCTGGGCCCGCGACTGGGCGAGGATGGGGATGAAGGCCTGCGAGAATGCGCCCTCGGCGAACAGGCGGCGCAGCAGATTGGGCAGGCGGAACGCGACGTTGAAGGCATCCGTCCAGGCGCTGGCGCCGAAATACCGTGCCACCAGAACCTCGCGCAACAGGCCGGTGATGCGGGAGACGAGGGTGAGCAGGGAAACGGTGTAGGCGGCCTTGAGCAGATTCACCGCGGCGATTATAGGCAGGTCGGAATCGGTTCTTTGAGAATGAGGCGCGGCCGGGTATAATGTTCGGTTTTCCAAACGAATTTCGAGGACTTCCTTCATGGCGACATCCGCGCAAGCGAAAAAGAAGAGCGTCCGCACGCCCTCCGGGCGCAAGCGCGCGCGTCAGGACATCAAGCTCAATGCAGCCAACGCTGCCATGCGTTCGCGCTTTCGTACTGCCGTCAAATCGGTGCGCAAGGCCATTGCCGCTGGCGACAAGAGCAAGGCTGCCGAAGCGTACAAGGCGGCGGTTCCGGTTCTGGACTCCATCGCACGCAAAGGCCTTTTTCACCCGAACAAGGCGGCGCGCGACAAGAGCCGTTTGAACGCAGCGCTCAAGGCCATGGCGGCCTGACGACAGAACAGGCCGGCGTCCGCGCTTGACAACCCAAGCGAGCTTTTTTTACAGGATCCTGGCCCAACAAAAAGCCCGCAAGGCAACGCCTTGCGGGCTTTTTGTTGGGTTTTTGCCGTGTCAGGCAGCTGCGGCGAGGCCGGGCAAGGTGTCTTGCTGGGTTTGCTCGTCCTTGTCCGCGCTTGCTTCCAGCAGGCAGGCGTGCTCGATCTGCAGGTTGTTGTCTTTCGCGAAATTCATCAGGAAATCGAACGCCATGCACTCGATCTCACGCAGGGTTTCGCTGACAACGAGGCAACGTACGCCATTGAGCGTGGTCGGCAGGCAGAACGGGGAAAAACCGAGGTGGGGCTCGGGCGCGGGGCAGTCCGGATGGCGGAACTGGGTCATCAAGCCGGCCAGTCGCTCGGCCCAGTCGCTGGGACGGAAGGTTTTACCTTCATGGGTGACCCCCATGATGAAGATTTCACGGGGCTTGACCAGCATCAGCGGGGCGATGGGTTTCATGGCAGGGATCACCAAGTCGTTAGGGTTATCCCGATGATACGGTATTTGTTGCGACGCAACAAATACCCCATGCATGATGGGGCAGCGTATCGGCTTGTATCGCTGTTCGCAGCCCAGCAGCGCAGCAAGGGCTCTCGCGCCGAAAGGCGCCGCGCGGCTTCCTATAATGTCGGCTCAAGCCTGCGCACGCCATGGAAGACGCGATGCCGCAGGCTGTTGTTTTTTGTCCTCGGGAGACATCCATGTCCGGCCATCTGATGAACACCTATGCGCGTCAGCCCCTGGCGCTGACGCACGGCCAGGGCGCCTGGGTCTGGGGCAGCGACGGCAAGCGTTATCTCGACGGTTTGAGCGGTATTGCCGTGAACACGGTGGGGCACGCCCACCCGCGGCTCGTCGCGGCGCTGAGCGACCAGATCGGCAAGCTCATCCACACCTCGAATGTGTACGAGATTCCCTTGCAGGAGCAACTGGCGGATCGCCTGTGCGAGATCTCGGGTGCCGATCGGGCATTTTTTTGCAATTCCGGGCTGGAGGCGAACGAGGCGGCGATCAAGCTGGCGCGCCTGTGGGGGCACAAGCGCGGAATCGAGCGCCCCGAGATCATCGTCTACGAGCGGGCCTTTCATGGACGCTCGCTGGCGACCTTGTCGGCGACGGGCAATCCCAAGGTGCAAAAAGGATTCGAGCCTTTGGTCGAGGGCTTCGTGCGTGTGCCGCTGAACGACGAAGGGGCGATCCGCCAGGCCATCGAACGCCATCCGGGTGTCGCCGCAGTGTTCATCGAGGCCATTCAAGGCGAGGGCGGTATCAATCCTGCGCAAATCGACTACCTGCGCTTCCTGCGCCGCGTCTGCGACGAACGCGGCTGGTTGTTGATGATCGACGAGGTGCAGTGCGGTACCGGCCGCACCGGCAAATGGTTCGCCCACCAATGGGCCGACGTGCGACCTGACGTGATCGCCATGGCCAAGGGGCTGGCATCGGGCGTGCCCATCGGCGCCTTGCTGGCTTACGGCGAGGCCGCCACGACCTTCGGCCCCGGCCAGCACGGCACGACCTTCGGGGGCAACCCACTGGCTTGCAGGGCTGCGCTGGAAACGCTGTCAATCATCGAGGAAGAAGGCTTGATGGACAACGCCCGGCGCATCGGAGCCTGGATGCTGGAACAGCTGCGCCAGCGGCTTGGGGGGCATCCTGGGCTGGTGGCGGTGCGCGGGGCGGGGCTGATGATCGGTGTCGAACTCGATCGTCCCTGCGCGGCGCTGGTAGGCCAGGCGCGCGAGCAAGGTCTGTTGATCAACGTCACGCAGGACTCCGTCATCCGGCTCCTGCCGCCGTTGATTTTTCGCCAGGAGGAAGCCGAATTGCTGCTGGCTATCCTGGTGCCGCTTGTGGAGCGTTTTCTCGCCGCGGATCAAGCCGCGGCCTGATTCCGCACCGAGATTCCGCACCGAGACAGCACAAGGGAGTTTCAAACATGCCGCCCACGCCCGGCCCACGCCACTACTTGCAGTTCAGCGACCTCACGCGCGAGGAGTACGCTTATCTGTTCGCGCGCACCGCGCTGATCAAGGCCAAGTTCAAACGCTATGAAATCCATCAGCCGCTGGTGGATCGCACGCTGGCCATGATTTTCGAGAAGCATTCGACGCGCACGCGGCTGAGTTTCGAGGCCGGCATGCACCAGCTCGGCGGCGCGGCCATCTACATCAACACGCGCGACTCGCAGCTCGGTCGCGGCGAGCCCATCGAAGATGCGGCCCAGGTGTTCTCGCGCATGGTCGATCTGGTGATGATCCGCACCTACGGGCAGGACATCGTCGAGCGTTTCGCCGCGCATTCCAGGGTGCCGGTGATCAATGGCCTGACCAACGAATTCCATCCCTGCCAGGTGCTGGCCGACGTCTTCACCTTCATCGAGCACCGCGGCTCGATCGCCGGCAAGATCGTGGCCTGGGTGGGCGACGCCAACAACATGCTCTACACCTGGCTGCAGGCGGCGGCCATTCTCGATTTCAAGGTGCATTTCGCCGGACCCGAGGGGTACGGGGTCGATCTCGACCGCGCCGACTATCCGGTGAGCCAGGCGGAGCAGGCGCAGCTGCGCTGCTTCGACGATCCTTCCGAGGCCTGCGCCGGGGCGCACCTCGTCACGACCGATGTCTGGACCAGCATGGGCTATGAGGCCGAGAACGCCGCGCGACTGCAGGCTTTCCAGGGCTATATGGTCAGCCGGACCATGATGCAGCGCGCCGATGCGCAAGCGCTGTTCATGCATTGCCTGCCCGCCCACCGTGGCGAGGAGGTCGAGGCCGCCGTCATCGACGGTCCGCAGAGCGTGGTGTGGGACGAAGCCGAGAATCGTCTGCACGTGCAAAAGGCCCTGATGGAATTTCTGCTGCTGGGCAAGGTCGCGGCTTGAGTGCGCGGCAGCCGGCCCGTTCCCGCGAGCCCTAAGCCAACCTTAAGCCCGCTGCGCCATCATTCGTCGCGTCCACCAATTCCCGTCATGCCGGCCCAACCCGGCATGGCGGGACGACTGCGAGGTGAACCATGGCGAAAACCACCATCATTGCACTCCAGGCCCCGCCGCCGACCGCGGACCTGCACCCCGGCCCCGCGGCAGAGTCCTGGCGGGCGGGCCATGTCTTGCACAACCCCGGACTCTACGGCCCCACCCAGGCTCGGATGCTTGGCGCCGTGCGCATGGTGTTCGGCATCTTTTTTCTGATCAACCTGGTCCTGCATTTCTCGCCGGCCTATGCGGCGCGCTTTTTGCCCGACATGATGCATGCCGCGCTTGCCCCAGGCCAGCCCGAATGGCTTGGACATTGGGTTGCCAGCGTGGCGGCCGTATTCCAGTTCCTGGGACAGGGGCGTGCTCTGGCCCTGATGTTCGGCATCGAGACCCTCCTCACCTTGGGTCTGTTGACCGGGCTCGGTTTTCCCCTGCTGGGCTGGCTGGGTTTGCTGTATGAGTTGTTTCTTTGGAGCACGATCGGCGGCCTGGGCGGCCCTTACACGTCGGGTGCCACCGATCCTGGGACCGCCATTGTCTACGCCCTCGGTTTCGCCGTGATTCTTCTGACCAGGGCCTGGCAAGGCGCAAGCTGGTGGCAGGGCCAAGCCAGGGCGCCATCGCGCGACGGCCTGCGCCTGGCGTTTCTACTGTTCGGCGCGCTGTGGGCGTTCGACGCCTACTGGAAGTGGCTTCCGGGTTTTCTGAACCACATCACCGGGTTCTTCACCGCGGCGCAAGCCGGGCAGCCGGGCTGGATCGTGGCCTGGATCGGCCTGTTCGTTGCGCTGATGCACTTGATCGGTCCGTACACCTTCGCTGTGCTGGCTGCCACGATGGAAACCGTCATTGCGGCCAGCCTGCTGTTCAGTCACCATCTGCCCGTGAAGTGGTTGCGGCTGGCGCTGCTGTTCTGCCTGGGCTATTCGCTGGTGCTGTGGTCCACGGCCGAAGGCTTCGGAGGCCCCTATGGCGCGGGCTTCACGGGGAACAAGGGCGACGTGCTGGGGACCACGAATGTGTACGCCATCATCGCTCTGTTCCTGATGGCGGCGGTCTGGACCCGTCGCGGCAGCGCCGCTAGAACCGGGGTTGTTGCCTCCCGCAACGCCAGCACTGCGTGAACTGGCCTGGGTGGCGCTCGCCGCATTGCGGGCAAGACCAGGGCGGGCTTCCCCGCGGTCGCTCCAGGGCATCGAGCAAGGCGCGCGCAGCGGCGAGATCGGTCTCGTTCATCAGCCAGACCGTCGGCAGGGCCTGGTCGGGGGGAATCTCCCCCGCGATGCCGGAGAGATAGCGCGAGAACACCTGGGCCGGGTAGCCCGCCGCGTTCAGCGCATCGGCCCACAGGGTGGCAATGACCAGGTTCGGCGCGGAACACAGGCGCTTCATGCCGTGGGCCTGGTTTCCGCCTCGTTGAGGAGTTCCTGCAGCACGCGCAGGTACAGGGCATAGCGCGAGGTGGCGAGTTCTCCGGCTTCCACGGCGGTTCGCACGGCGCAGCCGGGTTCCTGGCGGTGCGTGCAGTTGTTGAACCTGCAGGTGCCGTTGAGCCTGGCAATTTCAGGGAAGGCATGCTGCAGTTGCGAGACGGAGAGCTGGTTCAGGCCAAAGGCCTGGAACCCTGGGGAATCGAGCAGGCCGCTGCCCGGGGCAAGGCCTTCCAGCATGTACAAACGCGTGGCGGTCGTGGTGTGGCGGCCGGCGTTGAGGGCGGCCGAAATGGCTTGGGTCTGGATTCGCAAACCCGGGACCAGCGCGTTGACCAGGGTGGATTTCCCCACGCCTGAGGCGCCGATGAGCATGCCGATGCGTCCGTCCAGCTTCTGGCGCAGGATCGCGGCGGCCTCGTCCGGAGCCTGGCGCGCCGAGACCTCGATGATCGGATACCCGGCGGACTGCAGCGGCTGCAGCATCTCGCGCAGCCGGGCCGTGCCCGGGAGTTCGCGCTTGTTGAGCACCAGGGCGCTCGGGATGTCCTCCGACTGCGCGGCGATCAGCGCCCGCCCCACGAGTTCCAGGTTGGGCGTGGGTTCGGCGGCCGTGACCACCAGGACCAGATCGAGATTGGCCGCGAACATCTTGCTGCGCCAGGCGTCTTGCCGCCATAACGCGTTGCGGCGCGGCAGGAGGGTTTCGATCACGGCCGGATCCTGACCCAGGCGCAGCAGGACCTGGTCGCCGCAGACAACCTCGCTGCGCTTGCCGCGGGCGACGCAGGGCCGCGGCGGACCCTCACCCGTGTCGGCCAGGTAGCTGCGACCGAATGCAGCAACGATACGCGCGGGTCGCAGCGGCGTCTCGGTCATGCGCGTGGCGGAACTTGCCGCATCAGACGAAAGGCCGTTGCGCATACAGCGCATCGGCTTTTGCGGCGCAGATGAAATCGTTGTGCGAAATACCACCGACCGTATGCGTGTTGAAGGCTACGGCGCAGCGGTTGAAGTGCACGCCCAGGTCCGGGTGGTGATCCTCCCGGTGCGCGATCCAGGCCAGCGCATTGACGAAGGCCATGGTGTCGAAATAATCGCGGAAAGCATAGACGCGCTGGATTTGCCCGTTCCTGAACTTCCAGTCGGGCAGGACGCCGAGGTGGTCGTGGATCTCGGTTTCGGTCATGGGGGCGCCCTCGATGTGCTGGCAATGGGCTTGTAGGAGTTGGTCGAAGGACATCATGGTCGGGCTCCAGGGTGGCGCGTGGCGGCGGCGGGAAGGGTGGCAAGGCCGCGCGGGCGTGTCGTCGACCCGCGCACCTCAAGCCGCCTCGGCCGCGGGCTGCGGCGCGGCGCGATCCGTTTCTCGCGACAGGGCCGCCAGCGCGCCCATGCGGTCCAGCCGCTGCAAGGCAGGAGGGTGACTGTAGTAGAAGCGCACGTACAGCGGGTCGGGGGTGAGGGTGGAGGCGTTGTCCTGGTACATGCGCACCAGCGCCAGACCGAGTTGCTGCGCGTCGCTGTGCTCCGCGGCGTAGGCGTCGGCTTCGAATTCGTGCTTGCGCGACCAGCTGGCGCCCAGCGGGGTGAAGAACATGGCGAAGACCGGCATCGCCAGCATGAACAGGATGAGCGCCGCCGCCGCGTTGGCGCCGAGCAGGTCCGGCGTATAGCCCAGGCCGGTGTAGAACCAGACCCTGCTCGCCAGCCAGCCGAGCAGGGCAAAGCCGGCCAGGCTCAAACCCAGCGTGACGAGCAGGCGCTGCTGGATATGGCGACGCTTGTAGTGGCCGACCTCATGGGCCAGCACGGCCTCGATCTGCGCCGCGTCGAGCTGCTTGAGCAGGGTGTCGAACAGGACGACGCGGCGCGCCGCGCCCAGTCCGGTGAAATACGCGTTGGCATGCGCGCTGCGGCGCGAACCGTCCATCACGTACAGCCCTTGCAAGGCGAAGTCGCAGCGTTGCATCAGGGCCTGGGCGCGCCCTTTGACCTCGCCGTCAGGCAGGGGTTGGAAACGGTTGAACAACGGGGCGATGAAGATCGGGAACACCACCATCATCGCCAGGCTGAACGCGGCGAACGCGGCCCAGGCCCAAAGCCACCACAAGGCACTGGCTTGCATGAGCCACAGCACCAGCAGCGCGAGCGGCAGCATGAGCATGGACGAGACGAGGAGGTTTTTCAGCAGATCGCCGATGAACAGGGCGGGCGTGCTGCGGTTGAAGCCGAAACGCGCTTCGAGCCCGAAGGTTCGCCGCAGATCCCAGGGCAGGTCGAGGGCGGCGCCGACCAGGGCGAACGCCGCCAGCAGCAGCAATTGGCCGCCCAGCCCGGAGCCGGCGTGGCGGGCGGTGAAGTCGGCAAGACCCTGCAATCCGCCCAGCAAGGTCCAGCCCAGAACAACCGCCGCGGAGAAGAGGGTCTGCCACATGCCGAAGCGGGCGCGCGCGACGGTGTAGTCGGCCGCCTTTTGGTGGTCAGCCAGCGAGACGACGGCGCCGAACGCCGCCGGTACCTGTGCGCGGTGGGCCTGAACATGCCGTATCTGGCGTGCGGCCAGCCAGAGCTTGAGCGCGGTTCCCAGCACCAGCGCGCTGGCGAACAGGGCAGACCACAGCAGCGCGATGTCTTGAGTGCTCATGCGAGAATCCTAGGGGCGGATACAGCGGCGAGCCGGGTTCGGCTCGCGCATCGACATCCTGCAGCGCGCATTATTTCATCGCAACACGCGCCATGCGGGTTCGCGCACCCAAGTCCCCGTTCCACCCGCGGCCGCCGGCCATTCCCCGTCATCCTCGCAACCATCCAGCACGCATGAGCCTCGCCACCGAATCCGCCGTACTCGCCCCGCATGAGTCCAACCTGCTCTGGGTGGACATGGAAATGACCGGGCTCAACCCGGACACCGACCGCATCATCGAGGTCGCCATCGTCGTCACCGATGCGCAGGTTCGAACCCGCGTGGAGGGGCCTGTCCTTGTCGTGCATCAGGATGCGGCCGTGATGGACGCCATGGATGCCTGGAACAAGGGCACGCACGGCCGCTCCGGACTCATCGCCAAGGTTGCGGCGAGCGCCCTGGACGAGCGCCAGGTCGAACAGCAGTTGCTCGATTTCATCGCCCGCTACGTGCCGGCCGGAAAGTCGCCGATGTGCGGCAACTCGATCTGCCAGGACCGGCGCTTCATGGCGCGCTGGATGCCTCGGCTGGAGGCGTACTTCCATTACCGCAACGTGGACGTGAGCACCTTGAAGGAGCTGGCGCGGCGCTGGCGCCCCGAAGTGTGTTCGGCGTTCAAGAAGCGCCAGGAGCATACGGCGCTGGCCGACATCCACGAATCCATCGACGAGTTGCTGCATTACCGCGAGCACTTCCTCCAGGCGCCGCCGCCGAGCGAAGCCGCGCCGGCGGCGGCCTGAGCCGGCACGCCAGGCTTCAGCCGCGCAGCTCGGGAAAGTCGTCCTCCCAGAATTCTCCCGGCCTGCGTGCGTCGGCGGGGGCGCGGTTCAATTCGGCGGTGCGCAACTCGACGCGGCGGATCTTGCCGGAAATGGTCTTGGGCAGCTCGGCGAATTCGATGCGTCGCACCCGCTTGTAAGGTGCCAGATGCTCGCGTGCGTGGCGCAGCACGTCCAGCGCGAGTTCGCGGCCGGGCTCGAAGCCGGCGCGGCAAGCGATGAAGGCCTTGGGCACGGCCAGGCGCACGGGGTCGGGGCTGGGCACCACGGCGGCCTCGGCCACCGCAGGGTGGGCGATCAGTGCGCTTTCGAGCTCGAAGGGGCTGATGCGGTAGTCCGAAGCCTTGAACACGTCGTCGATGCGGCCGACGAAGGTGAAGGTGCCGTCGGCATGGCGCTGGGCCACATCGCCCGTATGGTAGAAGCCGTCGTGCATGACCTGCGCCGTCTTCTGCGCATCGCCCGCATAGCCCGGCATCAGCCCGACGGGCCGGTGATCGAGCGCGACGCAGACCTCGCCCTCCTGGGCCGGCTTGCCGTGCGGGTCCAGCAGTTCGATTCGCCAGCCTGGCAGCGGCCGGCCCATCGCACCCGGCGTCACCGCCTGTCCAGGTGCGTTGCCGATCATGCAGCAGGTTTCGGTCTGCCCGTAGCCGTCGCGGATGGTGATGCCCCAGGCCGCCTGCACGCGAGCGATGATTTCCGGGTTGAGCGGTTCGCCGGCGCCGACCAGTTCCCGGAATTGAACGGCGTAGGCCTTGAGATCCTGCTGGATGAACAGGCGCCAGACGGTGGGCGGGGCGCACAGGGTGGTGACACCGCAGCGTGCCGCCGCCGTCAGCGCCGCAGCGGCGTTGAAGCGTGCCTGATTGAAGACGAAGGCCCCGGCGCCGGCGTTCCACGGCGCGAAAAAACAGCTCCATGCGTGCTTGGCCCAGCCGGGCGAGCTGATGTTCCAGTGCAGATCGCCAGGCCGCAGGCCGATCCAGTACATCGTGGACAGATGCCCGATGGGATAGCTGATGTGGGTGTGCTGCACCAGCTTCGGCTTGGACGTCGTGCCCGAGGTGAAGTACAGCAGCAACGGATCGTTCGCCGCGGTGGCGCCGTTGGGGGTGAATTCGGCGCTGGCCTGCCCTGCCTCCTGCAAGTCGGTCCAGCCCGCGCAGGGGCCGGTCGCGAAACGCCCGCGCACGGTCTGCATGGCGGTTGGCGCGAGCGCTTCGAACTTGGCGGCGTCCTGCGGCGTCGCCACGATATGGGCGACGCCGGCGCGCGCGATACGGTCGGCCAGGTCGTCGCTGGTGAGAAGCGTGGTGGCCGGAATCATGACCGCCCCCAGCTTGATGGCCGCCAGCATGGTGTCCCACAGCTGCACGCAATTGGGCAGCATGAGCATCATGCGGTCGCCGCGCCGCACGCCTTGCGCGCGCAGGAAACTGGCCATGCGCTGGCTGCGCTGGTGCATGTCGTCGAAGCTGTACCGGGCTTCGCGGCCATCTTCTTCGACGATGTCGAGCGCGACGGAGGCGTTGCCGCGCGCCATGGGATCGAAGTAATCCAGGGCCCAATTGAAGGTTTCGGGCCGCGGCCAACTGAATTGCGCGTGTGCGCCGGCCTGGTCGCTGCGTGCGCGCAGCAAGAAGTCGCGCGCGGCGACAAATGCCTGTGCGGCGGTTTGCATGGCTGTCTCCTCGTTGTCGTGATCGCCCGGACCAGCCTTGGAGGGCGCAAGAGGCGCGCGCCAAGAGCCAGGGCGATCTCTGGTTGCGTCAGACTGCGGCATCAGCCTGACATGAAGCTGAACCAGGAAGGAGAGTCTCGGCCGCGCGGTGTCGAACCGCCTAGGGCCTGTTCACGCTCTGTCTGCGCCCGTGTTGCCTTCAGGCCTTGCTGTTTTCCAGGTAGCGCTGGGCGTCGAGGGCGGCCATGCAGCCGGTCCCGGCGCTGGTGATGGCCTGGCGGTAGACATGATCCTGCACGTCGCCGGCGGCGAACACGCCGGGCACGCTGGTGGCGGTGGCCATGCCTTCCAGGCCGCTGCGGGTCAAAATATAGCCGTCCTTCATGTCCAGCTTGCCCTGGAAGATTTCCGTGTTGGGCTGGTGGCCGATGGCGATGAAGCAGCCGCTGAGTGCGATATCGGTCTTTTCGCCGGTCTGATTGTTGTGGATGCGCACGCCCGTCACGCCGCTGTCGTCGCCCAGGACCTGGTCAAGCTCGCTCCACAGCTTGAGTTCGGCCTTGCCCTCCTTGACGCGCTCCATCAGCCGATCGATCAGAATCGGCTCGGCGCGGAACTTGTCGCGGCGGTGGATGACGGTGACCTTGCTGGCGATGCCGGTGAGGTAGAGCGCCTCTTCCACGGCGGTGTTGCCTCCACCCACCACGCACACGGGCTGGTCGCGGTAGAAAAAGCCGTCGCAGGTGGCGCAACCGGACACGCCCTTGCCCATGAACGCCTGTTCGCTGGGCAGGCCAAGATACTTGGCCGAGGCCCCGGTGGCGATGATGAGGGCGTCGCAGGTGTAGGTGCCGCTGTCGCCCTTCAGGGTGTAGGGTTTGGCACTGAAATCGACGGTGTTGATGTGGTCGAAGACGATGTCGGTGTCGAAGCGCCGGGCATGCGCCTCGAAACGCGCCATCAGGTCCGGGCCGAGCACGCCGTCCACGTCCGCGGGCCAGTTGTCCACCTCGGTGGTGGTCATCAGCTGGCCGCCCTGGGCCATGCCGGTAATGAGCACGGGTTTGAGATTGGCGCGCGCCGCGTACACCGCGGCGGAATAGCCGGCCGGGCCGGAGCCGAGAATGAGGACTTTGGCGTGTCGAGGGGTCATGGTGGGCCTGTAGGGTTCGGTGGCGGGGCCGGGAGGTGCAGGGCCAGGAGGATGCGGCCGGCGCCTGCGGAATTCGCGATTTTAGGGTTTACGCGGATTCCATGCCCGTCTTCTGCCCATGCGGAGACGAGGCCACAGGTGCGATCCGGCGGGCTGTGGCCGACGTGGGGTCTGGGTTAGCATCCTGCTCATATCGAGGAGCGAAGATGGCTGCGATTTCCAATATCGATCTGGTGCGGCGCGTGCCGATGTTCTCTGTGCTGACCGAGGCACAGGCCTGGACCCTGTCGCAGTCCATCGTGAAGAAGCGCTTCAAGCGCGGCGAGTGCATCGTCGAGCAGGGCGGCAGGTCGAACGCGCTGTTCATCATCCTGGCCGGGCGGGCGCGCGTGGTCAGCGTGGATGCCAAGGGACGCGAGGTCATCCTGGCCGTGCTCCATCCTGGCGACTACGTCGGAGAAATGAGTCTGATCGACGGCGAACCCCACTCGGCATCGGTCAGCGCCGAGGTGCAGACCGATGTGCTCATGCTGGGCCGCGTGGCTTTTCTGCAGAGCCTGCCGGAGAACACCAGCATGTCGTTTTCCATCATGCGCGGCCTGGTGCACAGGCTGCGCCGCGCCGACAGCAAGATCGAGTCGCTGGCGCTGATGGATGTCTACGGGCGCGTCGCGCGCGCGTTGATGGAAATGAGCGAGGAGGACAATGCGGAGCGCATCATCCGCAGCAAGCTATCGCGCCAGGATCTGGCCAAGATGGTGGGCGCCTCGCGGGAAATGGTGAGTCGCGTGATGAAGGACTTCGAGCAGCAGGGTCTGGTGATCGAGCGCGACGATGGCACGACGCTGGTGCGGGAACACATGGCTTCGCTGCTCTGACGCATGAATTGACATCTTGAGCTGGTTTTCATTCCCGAGGGACACGGTAGCCCGAAACAGCCCGCCGCGAAGCGCGCGCAACAGCCGGCTGCTGGCCGAGATCCGCCTGGTGGCGGGCGCAGTCCTGTGGCTGCTGCTGCTGCTGTCCTTGTTCAGCTATCACCGTAGCGATCCGTCCTGGTCCACTTCCGGCGTCGCGGCGCAACGTACGGCCAACCTGGTCGGCACGGCCGGGGCGTGGATGGCCGACATTCTTTATTTCCTGCTGGGCTTCTCGGCCCTCTGGATCTTGCCGATGGGCCTGCTCGCCCTGCTGCGGGCCTGGCGCAAGTCGCATGCGCAAACCGAGGCCGTTCCGCGCAGCTGGCTGGCCAGGGCGGGTTCCGTGGCCGGTTTATGCCTGCTGCCCTTGTCGAGCGCGGCCTTGGAAGCCACGCGGCTTTACGGGCTGAAGGCCGATTTGCCGGGTGAAGCCGGGGGCGTGATCGGCAGCTGGCTCGGCGCTCTGGCGCAGCAATTCCTCGGATTCACCGGAAGCGCCATCGTGCTGCTGGCGGTTTTTCTGCTGTCCTTGTCGTGGTACGCGCGGGTGAGTTGGGCCGATGTGGCCGAGCGTGTGGGCCGGGGCGTGGAATGGGCGTGGCAGCGCCTGCGCGAGCGGCGCAGCCGGGCGCAGGACCGTCAGGTCGGCGCGCAGGCCATTCAGGCGCGCGAGGCGGACGTGGTGACCGAGCAGGCGCGCGAGGCCGAGGAGATCTTTGCTCCCGTGTTCATCGAGCCTCCCGTGGTGCAGATCCCGCAGTCGCCGCGGGTGGAGCGGGAGAAGCAAAAGCCGCTGTTCCAGGACATGGCGAGTTCCGGGCTTCCCACCCTGGATTTGCTCGATCACGGTAGTGCGCAGAAGGAGACCATCGGTGCCGAGACCCTGGAGTTCACCTCGCGCCTGATCGAGAAGAAGCTGAAGGATTTCGGCGTCGCGGTGCGTGTGGTGGCGGCTTCGCCCGGACCCGTCATCACGCGCTACGAGGTCGAGCCGGAGCCCGGGGTGAAGGGCTCGCAGGTCGTCGGTCTGTCGCGCGATCTAGCGCGCGCGCTGTCCCTCGTGAGCGTGCGCGTGGTGGAAACCATCCCGGGCAAGAACACCATGGCACTCGAGCTGCCCAACGCCAAGCGCCAGACCATACGCCTGGCCGAAATCCTGGGTTCGCAGGTGTACAACGACGCCTCGTCCATGCTCAGCATGGGGCTGGGCAAGGACATCGTCGGCAATCCCGTGGTGGTCGATCTGGCCAAGACGCCCCATCTGCTGGTGGCGGGAACCACCGGCTCGGGCAAGTCGGTCGGCATCAACGCCATGGTGCTCAGCCTGCTGTACAAGGCCGAGGCCAAGCAGGTGCGCATGATCATGATCGACCCCAAGATGCTGGAGCTCAGCGTCTACGAGGGCATCCCGCACCTGCTCGCCCCCGTGGTCACCGACATGAAGCAGGCCGCGCATGCGCTCAGCTGGTGCGTGGGCGAGATGGAGCGGCGCTACAAGGTGATGAGCAAGCTGGGCGTTCGCAATCTGGCCAGCTACAACGCGCGCATCGCGGAGGCGGCGCAGCGCGGCGAACACGTGCCCAATCCGCTTTCCCTCACGCCTGAGAGCCCCGAGCCGCTGCAGCACATGCCCTACATCGTCGTCGTCATCGACGAGCTGGCCGATCTGATGATGGTGGTGGGCAAGAAGATCGAGGAACTCATCGCCCGCCTGGCGCAAAAGGCGCGCGCCGCGGGAATCCACCTCATTCTTGCGACGCAGCGGCCCAGCGTGGACGTGATCACAGGCCTCATCAAGGCCAACATCCCGACGCGCATGGCCTTCCAGGTCTCGAGCAAGATCGATTCGCGCACCATACTCGACCAGATGGGCGCCGAGAGCCTGCTCGGCATGGGCGACATGCTTTATCTGCCGCCGGGTTCCGGCGTTCCGCAGCGCGTCCACGGCGCCTTCGTCAGCGATGCCGAAGTCCACCGCGTCGTCGAGCAGCTCAAGGCGCGCGGCGAGCCCGATTACGTCCCCGGCCTGCTGGAGCCCGAATCCGGCGAGGACGGCGGGGAGGGGTCCTTCGATGGCGCGGGCGGGGGTGACGCCGAGAGCGATCCGCTGTACGACCAGGCGGTGCAGGTGGTGCTGCAAAACCGCAAGGCGTCCATCTCCCTGGTGCAGCGTCACTTGCGCATCGGCTACAACCGTTCCGCCCGGCTGCTCGAGCAGATGGAGAAGGCGGGCCTGGTCTCGGCCCTGTCCACCAATGGCAACCGCGACATTCTCGTTCCCGCGCGCGCCGAATCCTGAGGGAGCTTTTTGATGATCGTGCGGTCCAAATCGGCGGCGTTTGCCGCCTGCCTCGCGCTGGCGTTGCCGTGTTGTCAGCCTTTTGCTGCGGCGGCTGATGTTCCGGCGACGCCAACGGCTGTCGGTTCCGCGCGGAACGCGCCGTCGGGCGAAGCCTTGCTCCTCCAATGGGTGCAGTCAACCCGCAGCGCGCGCACGGATTTCACTCAGACCGTGGTGGACGACAAGGGCAAGACCAGCCCGCCCTCGGC
The DNA here is from genome assembly GCF_900088825.1 of Thiomonas delicata. Classification (GTDB taxonomy): domain Bacteria; phylum Pseudomonadota; class Gammaproteobacteria; order Burkholderiales; family Burkholderiaceae_C; genus Thiomonas_A; species Thiomonas_A delicata. The sequence goes on from NZ_LT592171.1 coordinate 255,396, forward strand.
AGGCCATTTCGAGTTCGAGCGCCCGGGCAAATTCCGCTGGATCTATACCAAACCCTACCGGCAAGACATCATCAGCGACGGCCGCACGATCTGGACCTACGACCACGATCTCGATCAGGTGACGGTCAGCCCGCAGTCGCGCGCGCTCTCGGGCACGCCCGCTGCCCTGCTGGCCGGCGAGGACGTGAACCGCTTGTTTGTCCTGAGTGCATTGCCGGCGGCGCAGGGCTTGGCGTGGGTGCAGGCCGTGCCGCGCGGCAAGGACAGCTCTTTCGACTGGGTGCGCATCGGCCTGAAGGCCACGCCGCAAGGGCCGGAACTGGTCGAGATGCAGTTGCGCGACGCGTTCCGGCGCACGTCCACCATCGTGTTCTCGGATGCGCACCGCAATGTGGCTTTCCCGGCCGGCAGTTTCCACTTCACGGCGCCGCAAGGGGCGTCGGTGATCCAGCAGCCCTGAGGCTGGCTGCCGTGCGCCGGCACGTCCAATGACCATGAGCCAGACCCCCAGCCTGTTCGAACCGGAACCATCCCCGCCGACCGGCAAGGGGGGCGGCGGCGCGAGCGCGGCGATACCCCTGGCCGAGCGCCTGCGTCCGCACAGCCTGGACGACGTGGTCGGGCAGTCGCATCTGCTGGCGCCGGGCAAGCCGCTGCGCCTGGCGTTCGACACGCGCCGCCTGCATTCCATGATCCTCTGGGGCCCGCCCGGTGTCGGGAAAACCACGTTGGCGCGGCTCATCGCTCAGCAGTTCGAGGCGCAGTTCATTGCCATTTCGGCGGTGCTCGCCGGGGTCAAGGACATTCGCGATGCGGTGCTGCTGGCCGAGCAGGCGCGCGCCGCAGGCCGTTCCACATTGGTCTTCGTCGACGAGGTGCACCGCTTCAACAAGAGCCAGCAGGATGCCTTCCTGCCCCATGTCGAGTCGGGCCTGTTCACCTTCATCGGCGCGACCACCGAGAACCCTTCGTTCGAGGTCAACAGCGCCCTGCTGTCGCGGGCCACGGTCTATGTGCTGCAGCCGCTGTCGGCCGACGAATTGCAGACGCTGGCCCGCCGCGGCCTCGCCGCCAGCGGCGGCCTGGAGATCGAGCCGCAGGCGTTGGCGCTGCTCGCCGCGCATGCCGATGGCGACGCACGGCGTTTGTTCAACGCGGTGGAGGCAGTCGCCGCGGCCGCAGGCGAAGCTGGACGCCGCCTGGTGGACTTGCCCTTGCTCGAAGCCGCCTTGTCCGAGGCCTTGAGGCGCTACGACAAGGGGGGGGATCAGTTCTACGACGTGATCTCGGCGCTGCACAAATCGGTGCGCGGCAGCGATCCGGACGCCGCGCTGTACTGGATGGCCCGCATGCTCGACGGCGGCGTGGACCCGCTCTATATCGGCCGGCGGCTCATCCGCATGGCCAGCGAGGACATCGGCCTTGCCGACCCGCGCGCTCTGGGCCATACGCTGGATGCCGTGGCCGCGTTCGAGCGCCTGGGCAGTCCCGAGGGGGAGCTGGCGCTGGTGCAGGCTGTGCTGTATCTCGCCATCGCGCCGAAGTCCAATGCCGTGTACCGCGCCGCCGGCGAGGCCCGGCGTTTCGTGCGCGAACACGGCACGCAAGCCGTACCCATGCACCTGCGCAACGCGCCGACCAAGCTGATGAAACAGATCGGTGCCGCGCAGGGCTACCGCTATGCGCACGACGAACCCGGCGCATTCGCCGCCGGTGAACGCTACTTTCCCGAAGCCCTGCCCGAGGCGCGGCTGTACCGTCCCACCGAGCGCGGGCAGGAAGCGCGCATCGCCGAGCGCATGGCCGAGCTGCAGCGTCTGAATCGGCAGGCGCGCGCGGCCGCCGCGTCACCCGAGTCCGCGCCCGGCGACAAGGCATGAGACGGTTTGCGCTCCTGCCCCCGCGCCTCCACGACGCATGGCCGCAGGGGCGGAGCCGGCGAGGGGTTTCGCCGGGATATGGGTTATCCCGCTGAAGGGCAAGGTCTGCGCTGTGGTTATCATTCGCGGCCATACGGACAATAACGAACGGCCAGGCGCACCAAAGTGGCTCGTCACACGGGGACGCATCACCATGCCGGAGCATTCGCTCCGTGGTTTCCATTCCGCATCTGTCGTTCGCGCACGTTCCGGCGCCTTCCTGCTCTCGGGCTCGCTCTTGAGCATGAAACTTGCAAACGGTGTCCAGTCCGCCTTCTCAGGCCCACAAGGCCGACGTCGTGGGCTGTATACGGCAAGACCCTGAACCCATAAGGACCAATCGGGATGGAAATCTTTATTCAACAAATCGTCAACGGCCTGGTGCTGGGCAGCATGTATGCCCTGGTCGCCTTGGGCTACACGATGGTGTACGGCATCGTCAATCTCATCAATTTCGCGCATGGCGATGTCATGATGGTGGGTGCGCTGACCGCCTACAGTTTGTTCCGCCTCCTCGCCCACATCGCCCCCGGACTGCCGGGTTGGTTGACCGTCATCGTCGCTACCGCGGGAGCCATGGTGGTATGCGGGCTGCTCAACTACATGATCGAGCGCATTGCGTATCGACGCTTGCGCAATGCGCCCAAGCTCGCACCCCTGGTCACGGCCATCGGCATGTCGCTGCTGCTCGAAACCCTGGCCATGATCATCTGGGGCCGCGACTACAAGGTGTTCCCAAGCCTGCTGCCGAGCAAGATCATCAACATCCACGGCGTGGTGATCACGCCGGTCCAGATCATGATCCTCGTGCTCACGACGGTGCTGCTGGTGGGCCTGACGCTGCTCATCCATCGAACCAAGCTCGGCCGCGCCATGCGCGCCACCGCGGAGAATCCCCGTGTGGCGGGGCTCATGGGCGTGAACCCGAACATGGTGATTTCCGCGGCCTTCGTCATCGGCGCCATGCTGGCCGCCATCGCGGGGGTGATGTGGTACGCCAACTTCTCGACCGCAAGTTTCTACATGGGTTTCACGCCGGGGTTGAAGGCCTTCACGGCCGCCGTGCTCGGCGGGATCGGCAACCTCACCGGGGCCATGCTGGGCGGTGTGCTCCTGGGCGTCATCGAAGTGCTGGGGGCCGGCTATATCGGGACCCTGACCGGCGGTGTCTTTGGCAGCAACTATCAGGACATTTTCGCCTTCATCGTGCTGATTCTCGTGCTCACCTTGCGGCCGCAGGGCCTGCTCGGCGAACGCGTGGCCGACCGAGCCTGACGCGCCGGAGACACACATGGAAAACAAACAAACCCATCTGGTCGGCTTCCTGATTGCCGCCGTGGCCTTGCTGGCGTTGCCGCTTGGCCTGCAGTTCGTCGGCGATGCCTGGGTGCGCATCGCCGCCTTCGCGCTGCTCTACATCATGCTGGCGCTGGGCCTGAACATCGTGGTCGGCCTCGCCGGCCTGCTGGACCTGGGCTATATCGCGTTCTATGCGGTGGGCGCCTACATGTTTGCGCTGCTCTCGTCCAACCAGCTCACCAGCAATTTCGACGCCCTGGGCGCGATGTTCCCGAACGGATTCGACGTGACGATCTGGATCGTCATTCCGCTGGGCGCCGGTCTGGCGGCGCTGTTCGGCATCCTGCTCGGCACGCCGGTGCTGAAGTTGCGCGGCGACTACCTGGCCATCGTCACGCTGGGTTTTGGCGAGATCATCCGCATTTTCATGAACAACCTGAATGCTCCGGTCAACATCACAAACGGGCCGCAGGGAATTTCAGGCATACACGGCGTGCGGATTTTCGGCTGGCATCTGAACCAGAACCTCGATCTCGGCAATTACACGATCAGTTCGGTGACGCAGTACTACTGGCTGTTCCTGGTCTTGGTGACGCTCACGGTCGTCATCTGCTTCCGCCTGCAGGACTCGCGCATCGGTCGCGCTTGGATGGCCATGCGCGAAGACGAGATCGCCGCCAAGGCGATGGGCATCAACACGCGCAACATGAAACTGCTGGCTTTCTCCATGGGAGCCACGTTCGGCGGCGTGGCGGGCACGATGTTCGCGGCATTCCAGGGCTTCGTTTCGCCGGAGTCGTTTTCGCTGATGGAATCGATCAACGTGCTGGCCATGGTGGTGATCGGCGGCATGGGCAACATTCCGGGCGTCATCATGGGCGCCATCCTGTTGTCGGTGCTGCCCGAGGCGTTGCGCTATACCGGCTTCATTTCGGACTGGCAGCAGCACGCTTTCAACCACGTGTACGTGGATACCGGCATCCTGCGCCAACTGGTGTATTCGTTGGCGATGATCCTGGTGATGATCCTGCGGCCGAAGGGCCTGTGGCCGGCGCCCGAACATGGCAAGGGCATGGCCGAGCTGGGTATCGGCAATGGCAGCGGCAATGGCAGCGGCAGCAAACCGGCAGTGGCCAAGGAGAGCGCATGATGAGCTCGACCGAACCCATTACCTTGAAGGTCGTCGGCGCGTCCAAGCGCTTCGGCGGCTTGCAGGCCCTGTCGGATGTCGGAATCGAGATTCGCCGCGGCCAGGTGTATGGCCTGATCGGCCCCAACGGCGCCGGAAAGACCACGTTCTTCAACGTCATCACCGGCATGTATACGCCCGACAGCGGCGAGTTCTCGCTGGACGACAAGCCTTACCGGCCCGAGGCCGTGCACCAGGTGGCGCGCGAGGGCATCGCCCGCACGTTTCAGAACATCCGTCTGTTTCCCGACATGACGGCGCTGGAAAACGTGATGGTCGGGCGTCATGTGCGTACCCAGAGTTCCCTGATCGGCGCCGTGTTCCGCACGCGCAAATTCAAAAAGGAGGAGCGTGACATCCGCGAGCGGGCCTACGCCTTGCTGCAGTATGTGGGCATCGGCCATTACGCGGATTTCCGCGCCCGCACCTTGTCGTACGGAGATCAGCGGCGTCTGGAAATCGCCCGCGCCCTGGCCACCGAACCCAAGCTGCTCGCGCTCGACGAGCCGGCCGCTGGCATGAACGCCACCGAGAAAATGCAATTGCGCGAGCTGCTGTCCACCATCCGTGCCGACGGCCGCACCATCTTGCTCATCGAACACGATGTGAAGCTGGTGATGGGGCTATGCGACCGGGTGACCGTGCTCGACTATGGAAAAACCATCGCCGAGGGCGTTCCGGCCGATGTGCAAAAGGATCCCAAAGTGATCGAAGCGTATCTGGGTACGGGAGGGCATTGAGATGAGCGATGCCATCCTGCAAGTCAAAGGCTTGAAAGTGGCCTACGGCGGCATCCAGGCCGTCAAGGGCATCGATTTCGAGGTGCACCAGGGCGAGCTGGTCAGTCTGATCGGCGCCAATGGCGCAGGCAAGACCACCACGCTCAAGGCCATCACCGGCATGCAGCCGGTGACCGACGGCAGCATCATCTATGCCGGCAAGGCGGTGAACGGGAAGGGTTCTTACGACCTGGTCCGCCTGGGTTTGGCCATGGTTCCGGAAGGGCGCGGCGTGTTCACGCGCATGACCATCCATGAAAATCTGCTGATGGGCGCCTATGTCCGCAACGATAAAAAAGGCGTGGAGGCCGACATCGAGCGCGTGTTCGGCATCTTTCCCCGTCTGAAGGAGCGGCGCGATCAACTCGCCGGGACCATGTCGGGCGGCGAACAGCAGATGCTGGCCATGGGCCGCGCGTTGATGTGCCAGCCCAAGCTGCTGCTGCTCGACGAGCCCTCGATGGGTCTGTCGCCCATCATGGTGGACAAGATTTTCGAGGTGATCGCCGACATTTCCAAGCAGGGCGTCACGATCCTGCTGGTCGAGCAGAACGCCAAGCGCGCCCTGGAATTGGCGCGGCGCGGCTACGTGATGGACTCGGGCGCGCTGACCATGACCGGCTCGGCCGACGCCTTGCTGCACGATCCGCGCGTCCGGGCCGCCTATCTGGGCGAGTAGAGGCAAGTCGCGGGCCGGCCTCGTCATGCAATGGGCACGCGGCCGGGAGGTCCGGCCAGCGCCGCTTCCTGCGTATCGATTCAGCCGGCCGGCCCGGTCTTGTCGGCCTCGGAGGTGAAGGCGTCGGCATAGAAGGCGTCTTCCGGCAAGCCGCATTGCGCGACGAAGTCGGCCCTGGCCGACTCCACCATGACGGGCGCGCCGCAGGCATAGACCTCGTGGCCCGACAGATCCGGCAGATCGGCCATCACCGCGCGGTGCACGAAGCCGGTGCGTCCGCTCCAGGCATCCTCAGGCCTGGGCTCGGACAGGACCGGCACGTAGCGCAGCCAGGGCAGGGCGGCGGCCTGTTCCTCGGCCCATGCGTGCAGATAGAGATCGGATTTCCCGCGGCAACCCCAGTACAGCACGGCCGGGCGTTGCAGATCCTTGTCGCGCATGGCCTCGATGATGGCCTTGATCGGCGCCAAGCCGGTGCCTGAGGCCAGGAGCACCATGGGCTTGTCGCTGTCTTCCCGCAGGTAGAAACTGCCGAACGGCCCTTCCATGCGCAGGATGTCCTTCTCCTTCATGGCGCCGAACACGTGGTCGGTGAACTTGCCTCCGGGCATATGGCGTAGATGCAGTTCGATCTGACGCTCACCCCTCGGCGCATTGGCCATGGAATAGCTGCGCCGGCTGCCGTCGCGCAGGATGAACTGGACATATTGACCGGCGTGGTAGGCGAAGTCATCGTTGGCCGGAAGCTGCAGCCTGATCACGGCGACGTCGGAGGCGGGGCGCTCGATGGTCATGACGCGGCAGGGCATCTTCTTCACCGGATACATGCCTTCGGCCGGCAGTTCGTGGCTCTCGATCACGAGGTCGCTCGTCGGCTTGGTGCGGCAGGCCAGAATGAAACCTGCGGCGCGCTCGGCCTCGCCCAGTGCCTTAAGCTGATGGATGCCAAGTTCGAATTCGCCCGCCACCCAACGGCATTTGCACGAACCGCAGGCTCCGTCCTGGCAGCCGTAAGGGAGGCCGACGCCTTGGCGAATGGCCGCGGCCAGCACGGTTTCTCCGTCGCCCACGTCGAAGCGGTGATTGCTGGGCAATACTTTCACTTCAAAGCTCATGACACTGTGGTTTCCATGTTGATACGTCGATTCCGCCGCCCCCGTTTGCTCATTGTCGGCTGCGGCGATGTCGGCCTGCGACTTGCGGCGCTGGCCCGGTCCCGCTTCCGGGTCATCGCGCTCACATCCAGTCCCGAACGCATGCAAGCCTTGCGCCAGGCCGGCATCGTGCCCGTGCTCGGCAACCTGGACGACGGCCCGAGCCTGTGGCGCCTGGCCAGCCTGGCGCGCTGGGTGGCCGTGCTGGCGCCGCCGCCGTCAGCCGGAACGCAGGATCCGCGCTCGGCACGCTTGGCGGCCGTCTTGCGCAGGGGAATGATAGGGGCAGGCCCGAGCCGTCCGCTGCGCCTGGCCTATGCCAGCACGTCGGGCGTGTATGGCGATTGCGCCGGGGCGCTGGTGCGCGAGACGCGTCCTCCGCAGCCCATGACCGATCGCGCCCGCCGACGGCTCGACGCCGAGGCGCATTGGCGCCGGTTCGGGCGCGGCAGACCCGTGCGTCTGGGCATCCTGCGCATTCCGGGCATCTACGACGGCAGACACAGATCCCCCGCGCAGCGCTTGCGCCAGGGCCTGCCCGCGCTGCGTGCCGAGGACGATGTCTACACCAACCATATCCACGCCGACGATCTGGCGCGCGTCATGCTGTTCTCGTTGTTTCGCGCCGCGCCCAACCGCGCCTACAACGCGAGCGACGAGAGCCGGATCAAGATGGGCGATTACCTCGATCTGGCTGCGCGCCTGTATGGCTTGCCCGCGCCAGTGCGGATCGCCCGCGAGCAGGCGCGGGACAGCGGCATTTCAGCGATGGCCCTGAGTTTCATGGCCGAATCCCGCATGCTGGACAACACCCGCATGCGGGACGAGTTGGGCGTCGTCCTGCGGTATCCGGACGTCGAAGCGGGGTTGCAGTCGGGGGACGCCACAGGCGTTGCGGAATAGCCGGGCCCGCGCTGGCTGCAAGGCAAAATTCTTCATGCACACGCAACAACGGGCAGGTTGAACCTGCCCGTTGGATGCAAACGCCTAGACCGACGCGTTCAATGCCCGGAGCCGTTCTCCGGGAGTTGCAGGCTTGGCAAGTCCTTGCGCGTTTCCACCAGCATCAAGGGCCCCTCATCCTGCACGGTCAGAGGTTTACGTTCCCGTGGCACGTGCTTCGGCGCAGGCATCTGGCTCAAAGCGCGCTGGGCCTGTTCAATGCGGATCGGATCGGACTGCACCCATTGCAATCCGGCCGCTTGCACCACGGACTGCAGATCCTGGACCGGCAGAGGTTGGGGCAGAGGGGGGACATGCTGGGACGCCACCGTCGGCTGTGCCGGTGCCGCGGCGGGCGCGGCCGTGCGAATTTGCGGCGCAACCGGGATGTCGGCAGGTTCCGGCTCAAGCGCGGCGGCAGGGGCCTCCATCGGCGCGGGCATGGTTGCGGCAAGCGGGCGGCCGTCGTTCTCGGCCATGGCAGGAGGCTGCGGCGTGGCTGGCTGCGCGAGTTCGGGCGCGGCCGGATTTGCCGCGACCATGGTCGCAGCCTCGACGGGGGCCGCTTGTTCTGCCGGCGCGGTGACGCGGACTGTCTCGGCGTCTGGTGCCGTGTCGGCATCGGCTTGTGCCTCGGGCGCCATCGCATCGCCGCCCGTGTTTTCCAGGGCCGTGTCCTGCGAGCGGCCACCACGGCCGCCGCGGCGGCGGCGCCCGCGATTGCGGCGATTCGCATGCTCGGCCGCGGCGTCATCCGGTGTTTCGGGCGCTGCTGAGGCGGTGGCGGGGGCCTGCTGGGCGCCAGCTTGATCGATCGGCGCCGACGTTGCGGGCGGTTCCGGCATGGCGGGTGCTTGTTCCGCTGCGGGCGAGGTCAGGCCGAAGCTTTCCCAGGTTTCCTCCCCAGCGGCCTCGGCCTGGACCGGGCGTTGTTGCCGGCCGTTGCGTGGTGGCCGTTCCTGGCGTTCGCCACGTCCCGCGCGTTGGGCCGCGGCGTCCGCCGCGGGCTTGGCGGCTTTGGGTGTCTGCACCGCGCTCGCCTCGCCCTGGGCGCTGCGTTGAACGTCCGCGTTGCGCTCACCGCGTTCGGCGCGGCCCGAGCGCCCCGCGGCGGCTCCTGTGGCGCCTGGCGCGGCCTGGCGGCGGCCTTCGCTTTGAACATTGGCCTCGCTTCGTCCCGAACGCTCGCCATTTCCTTTGGCGCCCTGGCGGTTGCCGTCGCGCCCGCGACCGCGCGGGTTGCGCGCCGGGGCTTCCTTGGCTGGCGGGGCGGCGGGCGATGGCGCCGCGGCTTGTTGCAGCGCGGGCTGTTGTGCGTCATCTCCGGCGAAGACCTTGCGCAGCCAGCCGAAGAAGCCTCCGCCGCTTGCGGCGGCTGGGGCTTGCAGCAAGGGTTGTGCCGGCGCCGGCGCCGGTGCGGCGGGAGCGGGGGCAGCCATCGGTGCCGGTCCTTCGGGCGTGATGCCGCGCACCAGGGCTTCCTGGCGGGGGCGTTCGTCCTTTTCGCTGCGCAGGATGGTGGTTTCCTGCTCGAATTCCTCGGCCATGCGGTAGCTGGCTGGCAGATTGTCCAGGCGCGGGTCGTCGTGCTTGAGGCGCTCGAGCTTGTAGTTCGGCGTTTCCAATTGCTTGTTCGGCGCCAGCAGCACCGACACGCGCTGGCGCAATTCGATCTTGGTGATCTCGGCGCGCTTCTCGTTGAGCAGGAAGGAGGCGACTTCCACGGGCACCTGCACATGCACGGCGGCGGTGCCTTCCTTCATCGCCTCCTCCTGGATGATGCGCAGGATCTGCAGCGCGCTGGATTCGGTGTCGCGGATGTGCCCGGTGCCGTTGCAGCGCGGGCAGGTCACGTAGGCGCCTTCCGACAGCGCCGGGCGCAGGCGCTGGCGCGAGACTTCCAGCAGGCCGAACTTGGAGATCTTGCTGGTCTGCACCCGCGCACGGTCTTGCCGCAGGCAGTCGCGCAGGCGGTCTTCGACGGCGCGCTGGTTCTTCGGCTCGTCCATGTCGATGAAGTCCATGACGATCAAGCCACCCAGATCGCGCAGACGCATCTGGCGCGCGATTTCCTCCGCCGCCTCGAGGTTGGTGCGCAGCGCGGTGTCCTCGATGGCGCTGCCGCGCGTGGAACGCGCCGAGTTGACGTCGATCGCCACCAGCGCCTCGGTGTGGTCGATCACGATGGCGCCGCCCGAAGGCAGGTTCACCGTGCGCGAATACGCCGTCTCGATCTGGTGTTCGATCTGGAAGCGCGAAAACAGCGGCAGATCGTCGCGGTAGCGTTTGACGCGGCCGACGTTGTCGGGCATCACATGCGCCATGAACTGATGCGCCTGCTCGTACACGTCCTGCGTGTCGATCAGGATTTCACCGATGTCGCTGGTGAAGTAGTCGCGGATGGCGCGGATGACGAGCGACGATTCCTGGTAGATCAGGAAAGCGCCGGTCTGCGTGCCGCTTGCATCCTCGATGGCGGTCCACAGCTTGATCAGGTAGTTCAGATCCCACTGCAGTTCCTCGGCGCTGCGTCCGATGCCGGCGGTGCGGGCGATCAGGCTCATGCCGTCCGGATGCTGCAGCTGCTCCATGGTCTCGCGCAGCTCCTGCCTGTCCTCGCCCTCGATGCGGCGTGACACGCCGCCGCCGCGAGGGTTGTTGGGCATCAGGACCAGGTAGCGTCCGGCCAGGGAGATGAAAGTGGTGAGCGCCGCCCCCTTGTTGCCGCGTTCCTCCTTCTCCACCTGCACCAGCATTTCCTGGCCTTCGCGAATGACGTCCTGGATGCGCGCCTGCGAGGGCGCCACGCCTTCCTTGAAATACTTGCGGGAGATTTCCTTGAACGGCAGGAAACCGTGGCGCTCCTCGCCGTAATCGACGAAACAGGCTTCGAGGGAAGGCTCGACTCGTGTGACCACGGCGCGGTAGATATTGCCTTTGCGTTGTTCGCGGCCGACCTGTTCGATGTCGATGTCCAGCAGTTTCTGGCCTTCGACGATGGCGACGCGCAGCTCCTCGGCTTGCGTCGCGTTGAACAACATGCGTTTCATTTCAGTGACTCCATCCCGCCCGTCAGGCGGGCTGCGTGATTGATCCAGGGTCTCAAAGACCCGACTCGCGCAGCAGGCTCGGTGCCGATCTGGAGAATGACCGCCCTGCGACGAGGAAACTCGTCGCAGGTTTCAGGACAAAAGCCTCGTCAAGGCGCAGCAACCCGGGCTCGGACATGGTTGCATGCCAGGGCGGACAGGGGCTGGAATCGCGGCATCCGGCAGCCATGATCCAGCCCGAACAGCGCCGCGCGGCGCTGTTGGCGCCAGTGCAGTGCATCGGATGGATTGAATGGGGCTTGGGATGGACACGGAAAGATTCGATTTGTCGTGAACCACGGCATCGGGGCCGGGTCGTGCGGGGCATTCTGTTCGTTCAGACTTTGAGCTTGCTGTTCCTGCGACTTGCCGGCCGGCCATGCTGGCCCGGCAAGCCCGGGGTTGCGGACTGCAGCGCTGACCAGGGGCCATGCCCGTCGGTGGGACAGCCTGTAGGCTGTACGGATGCCGAACTAAAATGCCAAATCTCAACGGCGTGAATGGTGCGGGTGATTCACGCCTTTAGGCATCTAGACGAACATTTTTCCACGCGGTCGGCCTCAACTAGCACGCGCTTCGCATCCCGATTATATGCACCCTCCAAGTTCAGCAGCCGCCACCGTGCTCCCAGTGGGCGAATCCGGCGCCGGCCAGCGCCTGGACAACTTTCTCGCGCGCGTCCTCAAAGGCGTTCCCCGCAGCCACATTTACCGTATCGTGCGCTCGGGCGAGGTGCGGGTGAACGGGGCGCGGGCGGAGGCATCGCAAAAATTGGCTGGCTCCGATCAGGTCCGCGTGCCGCCGGTGCGCACGTCGCAAGCTCCGCCCGCCGCGCCGGCGCGGCAATACCCCATCGTTCATGAGGATGCCTGGCTGCTGGCCATCAACAAGCCCGCGGGCGTGGCGGTGCATGGGGGGTCGGGCCTGAGCTTCGGCGTGATCGAGTCCCTGCGTGCAGCCGGGCAGGACCGTTTTCTCGAGTTGGTGCATCGGTTGGATCGCGACACCTCCGGCGTGCTGCTCCTGGCCAAGAAGCGCAGCGCCTTGACGGCCCTGCACGCCAGCCTGCGCGAGCGCGAGGCGGACAAGCGCTATTTCGCCTTGGTCGCCGGCTTGTGGCAGGGGGGTGCGTTGACGGTCGACAAGCCCTTGCATAAGTACCTCACAGCCTCGGGCGAACGCAGGGTGCGTGTTGCGACTGGCGACGATGCCCAGACGGCGCGCAGCCAATTCCGCCCCGTGCAGCGCTTCCCCTGGCCCGATGCCGCGTTGCAGGCGCAAACCGGTGTCGCAGGGCTGACGTTGGTCGAGGCGCGTATCCACACGGGGCGCACGCACCAGATCCGGGTGCATTTGCAAAGCCTGGGTTACCCGGTCGTCGGCGACGAGAAATATGGGTTCGATGCACTCAACCGGCAACTGGCGCGCGGGGATATCGCACCGGGGCTCCCTCGCAATGCGCGCATGTTTCTGCATGCTGCGCGCCTGGCCCTGAGCCACCCGCACAACGCAGAGCCGCTGGTGCTCACTGCCGACTGGCCGGCGCAGGACGGGCTCTGGCTGCAGCGCTTGCGCGATTTTTGCTCGACCCCATCGACGCCATAGCTCGACCGATGCCATCTTCCTACGGATTGATCGTGTTCGACTGGGACGGAACCCTGATGGATTCCACCGCAGTCATCACGCGCGCCATCCAGGCCGCCTGCGGTGACCTCGGCCTGCCGGTGCCCAGCGACACGGCAGCCTCCTACGTCATCGGCCTGGGGCTGGGCGACGCCTTGCGTCATGCCGCTCCAACGCTGGATCCGCGTGACTACGACCGTCTGGCGCTGGCTTATCGCCGGCATTATTTCGCGCACGATGGCGATCTCACGCTGTTTCCCGGTGTGCTCGACATGCTGCTGGCGCTCAAGGCTGCCGGCCATCGGCTCGCCGTGGCAACCGGGAAATCGCGTCAGGGCTTGAACCGGGCGCTGGAACATGCCGAGCTGCGGGATCTGTTCGACGCCACGCGCACGGCCGATGAAACCACGCCCAAACCGCATCCCGCGATGCTGCAGGAAATCATGGAACAACTGGGCGACGAACCCGACCGCACCCTGATGGTCGGCGACACGACCCACGATCTGCTCATGGCCCGCAACGCCGGGACGGCGGCGGTGGCGGTGGCCTACGGAGCGCATGAGGCGCAGGAACTGGCGCGGATGCAGCCGGTTTTTCTGGCGGATTCGGTTCCCGACTTGCAACGCTTTCTCCTTGGCGGCTGAACGAATCGTCACGTTTCAGGCGCGTCGCGCTGCTATCCTGCCCTCATCTGGCGATGCAGGCGCACCACCTTCGACACCACTGCTCATGAACGACGCGAACCCCAACGATCCGCAACGAGAACCTCACCTTGGCGAGCCGGCTGCGTCGCCTCACGCCGCATGGGAGCGCAGCGTGCTGGAGCGGCTGGTGATGGAGATCGTGAACGAGAAGCGCCGCGCGCGCCGCTGGTCCATCTTTTTCCGCCTGGCTTTTCTCGGTCTGGTTCTGGCCATTTTCGTCGGCGGGTATATGGCCGAACATGCGGGTGATCAGATCGCCGGCCCGCATACGGCGCTGGTCGAACTCAACGGGGAAATCTCGGCGTCGTCGATGGCCAGCGCCGACAACATCAATGCCTCGCTGCAGGACGCCTTCGAGGACCGTGGGACCAAGGCCGTCATCCTGCGCATCAACAGCCCAGGCGGCAGCCCGGTGCAGGCAAGCCAGATCAACGCCGAAATCTGGCGCTTGCGCGCCAAGCACAAGAACATTCCCATCTACGCCGTATGCGACGAGGTGTGCGCCTCCGCGGCCTACTACATCGCCGTGGCGGCGGACAAGATTTACGTGAATCCGGCCAGTTTGGTGGGTTCCATCGGCGTGTTGATGGATGGGTTTGGCTTCTCGGGCCTCATGGACAAGCTCGGCGTGACGCGGCGCCTGCTCACTGCCGGCGCCAACAAGGGTTTCATGGATCCCTTCTCTCCCATGCCCGAAGACCAGAAGGCCTACGCGCAGACCATGCTCAAGCAGATTCATCAGCAATTCATCGCCGCCGTCGAGAAAGGGCGCGGCAGTCGCCTGAAAATCAACGACCAAACATTTTCAGGCCTGGTCTGGACCGGCCAATCGGCCGTGCAGCAAGGCTTGGCCGACGGCTACGGCGATACGGACACCGTGGCGCGCGATGTGGTCCACGAGAAGAACCTGGTGGATTACACGCGCCACGAGAACGTGGTCGATCGCCTGGCCAAGCGTTTTGGCGCCTCACTCGGCATGGGTGCGGTGCATGAAATGCTGCGCGGCAGCGTCTGGTCGCTGCGCTGAATCGCGGGTTTCCGGGCCTGCTGCGCAGGCCTCGGCCTGGTCAGCGATGCATGCGTCCTGCGCCGCAAGGGTGCGCGATTCTCAGCTGGCCAAGATCTCAACTGGCCAAGAAGCCGAAGATGCACGGAATTTTCTCGAGCGCGTTCGGGTTCGCCTCGCGCCATTGCGCCACGCTGCGCGTGTGCACGGCGGCATGGGGGGACGTGAGATTGCTGGCCACCGTCAGCCGGGTCGATGGCTTTAGGGTTTTGACCAGGGCCTGCAGCACCGCGGTATTGCGATAGGGCGTTTCGATGAACAGTTGGGTTTGCCGGCGCTGGGCGCTTTCGCGTTCGAGCAGGCGGATCTGCCCGTCCCGCGCTTCGGCCTCGACGGGCAGATAGCCATGAAAGGCGAAGCGCTGGCCATCGAGGCCGCTGGCCATGAGTCCGAGCAGCAGGGCGCTGGGCCCCACCAGAGGCACCACGGGTATTCCCAGTTCGTGCGCGTGGGCCACCACCAGGGCGCCAGGGTCTGCGACGCAGGGCGCGCCGGCCTCGGACATCAGTCCCATGTCGGCACCGTCCAGGCAGGGCTGGAGCATGGCGCGCAGCGCCGCAGCGTCAAGCCGCCCGTGTTTGGGCAGCACGGCCATGCCATGCTGTTGCAGCGGCACGCGCAGCGGTTGTACGGCATGCACCGCACCGAGAAAGGCGCGGGCCGTCTTCGCGTTCTCCACGATCCAGTGTTCCAAGCCGGCGGCGGCGGCAATGCTCGCTCGCGGCAGTACGCTGTCCAGCGGCGTTTCGGCCACGTCGGCCAAAGGTGTGGGGACAAGCAGCAGTCGGCCTGCCCTGGTCGCTGGGGTCGGCATCAGGCCGCCTGACCCAACAGGGGGTAGCCGCCGGCCAGCAGCAGGTCGCACAGGGCGATGAGCGGCAGCCCAACGAGGGCGGTGGGGTCGTCGCTGCTGATGGCCTCCAGCAGCGCGATGCCCAGCCCTTCGGATTTGGCGCTTCCGGCACAGTCGTAGGGCTGCTCGGCACGCAGATAGTTTTCGATCCGGGCATCGCTCAATTCGCGCATGCGAACCGTGGTGGGAACCTCGCGTCGCTGCATGCGGCCGTCGGGCGTGATCAGCGCCAGGGCGGTGTGAAATAAGGATGTGCGTCCTCGCAGCAAACGCAATTGCGAAACGGCCGCCGCATGATTTCCGGGTTTGCCGAGGATGTGCCCATCGCAGGCGCAGACCTGGTCCGAGCCGATGACCCAGGTGCCCGGCATGTCCGCGGCAACGGCCTGCGCCTTGGCCGCTGCCAACCGCAAGGCCAGGTCGCGGGGTGCCTCGCCTGGTTGCGGGGTCTCGTCGGTCTGGGGGCTGCGAACCGTGAACGGCAGGCGCAGGCGCTCGAGCAGTGCGCGCCGGTAGGTCGAGGTCGAGGCCAGGACGAGGGTCGGCTGCACCGCCGTCTCGCCGGAAATCGAATCAGGCATGCTCAGGCTTTTTCAAAAAAGCGGCCTTCGATCCAGGCGCCGATGAGTATCCCGCCGATGACGTACAAGAGTGGCCAGTTGCCCACTCCGAGACCGGCAATTGCCGGCCCCGGGCAGACGCCGCTCAGCCCCCAGCCGATGCCGAACATGGCCGCGCCAATGATGACGCGGCTGTTCAGCGGTGAAGGGTGCACGCCGAATCCCAGGCCGAACACAGGGGTTCTCATCAGTTTGGGAATGAAGCGGTAGGCCAGCGCGACGACACCTGCCGCACCGCCCATCACCAGCAACAGCCCCATGTTCTGCAGCAGCAGGAACTCAATGATGGCTTCGGGCTTGACCATGGTGGACCATGCCAGGCCAAAGCCGAACAAACCCCCGGCCAGGAGCGATGAGAGCAGGACGGGAACGGGATGAACGCGTTTCATCATCTCAGAATCCCCCGAGCGCGCGCACCAGGTGCGCAGTGCCGATGGCCGTGGCCAGGAAGGTGATGACGGCAAGCAGCGATGGAAATTGCAGGGAGCCAAGTCCGCAGATGCCGTGGCCCGACGTGCAACCTCCGCCCATGCGCGCGCCGAAGCCGCCGATGATGCCTCCCACCAGCAATTGCCAAGCCGGGACGTGCGTGACGAAACCTTCGCCGTGGTTCACCAGCAGCGTGAAGGCAACGGCGCCAAGGACCATGCCGAGTGCGTAGGTCAGGCGCCAGTTACGCGTGGACACGAATTTGTCGTGTTGGAAATGCGGCCATCGACTCACGTAGGACCACACCGCGCTGTAGGCCGTGCTCACGCCGCCGATGAATCCGGTCAGCAGGAAAAGCAGGCTCACGCCCAAACCGATGGCAATCCCACCGCCTAGAAAATGCATCCATCCCGTCGGGAATACGTGCGCAACCCAATTCATGCTCTTACTGTCCTCTGTGTCGTGACTTGTTGTGTAAGCGTTGCGTTGCAGGGCATTTCGTCATGGCCGCCGCCGCTGGCGCAAAACTTTCAGAGTTGAAGTTTAGGAGTATCGCGGCAACATACTCGTAAGCGAAGGTATGTCGAATTACACTGGCCTCATGATGGAAAACACGCCAGCGCAGTCGGAACCCTCTTCGGCACTGCGCCTGAATCTGCGCACCCTTGCACAAGAGCAGGGCGTCGTCGAGGGGCGCCTGGCCCTGAACGAGTTGCCGCGCCTGGAATCATTTCTGGCGGGCGCCCCGGAGTCGTCGTATGTCGACTGGCGCCTGCGCGGGTTTATGCGCAACCAGGCGGGTGGCCAGCCTCAACCCATGGTCGAGTTGCAGATACAGGCCGAATTGCCCATGTTGTGCCAGCGCTGCCTGCAGCCGGCCATGCAAAAAATCCTGGATGTCGCTTTATTCCGCCTGGTCGAGGATGAGCCGGAGTTGACCCTCGAAGAACTCGAGGCCGAAGACGAGGCCCTTTGTCTGCAAGGCTTGACCGATGCGCGCGCCCTGGTGGAAGACCAGGTTCTCCTGGCGCTGCCGTTGGTGCCGATGCATGATGCCTGCCCGCAGCCCATCGTCGCCGAGGGCCTGTGGAACGAGCCGGCAGCGATGCGGGAGCGGCCATCCCCCTTCGCCGTCCTGGCCAAGCTGAAGAAGCCGGGGTAAGTCGGTCAGTACGGGTTCTTGCAAGTGTACAATCGCTGGATTTTTCGCACGGGGTAGCACTATGGCCGTCCAGCAAAACAAGAAATCGCCGTCCAAGCGCGGCATGCATCGTTCGCACCAGCATCTCGGGCAACCCCCGGTGGCCCTCGAGCCCACCACGGGCGAGGTGCATTTGCGTCACCATATCAGCCCGAACGGTTTTTACCGTGGCCGCAAGGTCGTCAAGACCAAGTCCGACGAGTGATGCGCCGTTCCAGCGGTGCTTGCCGTGTGGTCTGAGCTGAGTCGACGGGCTCGTTTGAGCCATGTCGCAGTCTAAGATCTGTTCCCGAATTGCACGTCGCTCATGACCGCTAGCTTGGCCGTCGATGTGATGGGTGGCGACCTCGGGCCATCCGCCACCTTGCCAGCTTGCCGCGCCTTGCTCGACGGCCATGCGCAATGTCGCGTGTTGCTGGTCGGTCAGCCCGAGGTCATGCAACCGGGCTTGGACCTCCATGGTCTGTCCGGACATCCACGCGTGGAGATCGTTCCCGCGTCCGAGGTCGTCACCATGGATGACTCGGTCGAGATCGCCCTGCGCCGCAAGAAGGATTCGTCCATGCGGCGCGCCATCGAACTGGTGAAGGACGGCAAGGCCGATGCCTGCGTGTCTTCCGGCAACACCGGCGCCCTCATGGCCGTGGCGCGCTACGTGCTCAAGACGCTTCCCGGGATAGATCGCCCGGCCATCGCCACCTATCTTCCCAATATCACGGGCAGCGGCACCTTGATGTTGGACCTGGGCGCCAATGTGGACTGCCTGGCAGAGCACTTGCTGCAGTTCGCCGTGATGGGCACGGCATTCGCAGCGGCCGGCGGGCATGCGAATCCAAGGGTCGGGCTTCT
Source organism: Thiomonas delicata (assembly GCF_900088825.1). Lineage (GTDB taxonomy): Bacteria > Pseudomonadota > Gammaproteobacteria > Burkholderiales > Burkholderiaceae_C > Thiomonas_A > Thiomonas_A delicata. The sequence continues at coordinate 273,791 of NZ_LT592171.1, forward strand.
CAATATCGGCGAAGAGATCATCAAGGGCAACGAGATGATCAAGCAGGCGGGCGAGCTACTGCGCCAGGCGCATGTCGAAGGACGATTGAATTTCCTCGGCAATGTCGAGGGTAACGACATCTTCAAGGGCACGGCGGACATCGTTGTGTGCGACGGGTTTGTCGGCAATGTTGCGCTCAAGACGTCGGAAGGGCTGGCGCAGATGCTCTCCGGCATGATCCGCCAGGAGTTCACGCGAGGGCCCCTGTCCCGGCTCATGGCGCTGGCGGCTTTGCCCGTGCTCAGGCGCTTTCGCCGCCGCGTGGATCACCGTCGCTACAACGGCGCTGCGCTGCTGGGTTTGCGCGGCCTGGTGTTCAAAAGCCATGGTTCGGCCGATGCCTTCGCGTTCCAGCAAGCGATGGAACGCGCGCATGAGGCTGCGGAGGGGCGGGTCGTCCAGGAAATCGAGCGCATTCTGGCGGCGCTGCATACGCACCGCCCACGGCCTTCGTCGCAGCAGTCGATGGCAGGTTGATACTGGCCGTCACCATAGAAACGGAACGCTCGGCTTGGTCCGCTGCGCTCCCTACCTGATCTCGAGTTCATACCAACACAACCGATTTCATGTCGCGCTATTCCCGCATCATCGGCACCGGCAGCCACCTTCCGTCCAACCGCGTCAGCAACGACCAACTCGCTCAGCAACTGGCGCGCGACGGCATCGAAACCAGTGATGCTTGGATTGTCGAGCGCACGGGCATCCGCTTCCGCCATTTCGCCGACCCAGCCACATCCAGCGTCGATCTGGGTGAACAGGCGGCACGCCGGGCGATCGATGCCGCCGGGCTTTCTCCGCAGGATATCGATCTGATCATCGTCGCCACATCGACCCCGGACATGATCTTCCCGTCCAATGCGGCCCTCATTCAGGGCCGGCTTGGCGCGGTTGGCGGCGCGGCGTTCGACGTGCAGGCCGTGTGCGCCGGATTTGTTTACGCACTGACCGTGGCTGACCAGTTCGTGCGCTGCGGCATGGCGCGCAATGCGCTGGTGATCGGGACTGAGGTGTTCTCGCGGATCCTCGATTTCAAGGACCGCGCCACCTGCGTCCTATTCGGTGACGGCGCCGGGGCCGTGGTGTTGTCGGCAAGCGAAGAGCCGGGGCTTCTGGCCTCGGCCCTGCATGCCGACGGCCGCCAAGCGGGCATCCTTTGCACGCCCGGTCGTGTGGCGGGGGGGGAAGTCAGCGGTCATCCCTATCTCAAGATGGATGGTCAGGCCGTGTTCAAACAGGCCGTGCAGGTGCTTGAGCAGGTGGCGCGCGAGGTGCTGGACAAGGCCGGTCGCAAGCCCGAGGATGTCGACTGGATGGTGCCGCATCAGGCCAATATCCGCATCATGCTGCACACGGCGAAGAAGCTCGGCCTGCCCGCCGACAAGGTCGTGCAGACGGTGGATCAGCATGGCAACACTTCGGCGGCATCCATTCCGCTGGCGCTCGACGTCGCTGTTCGCTCCGGGCAAATTCGCCGTGGCGATACCGTGCTCATCGAGGCCGTCGGCGGCGGGCTGACATGGGGGGCGGCATTGCTCGAATATTGAGTTCGCCCCAGGAGTCTTCTTTGCCCTCCAAGGCATGGTTCGCTTGAGCGGATTTTTCTCTGACCCGACACGAGTCCTTTTTTTCGATGAAAACGTTCGCCTTTGTTTTTCCCGGCCAGGGGTCCCAGTCCGTTGGCATGTTGGATGCCGCCGGCGAACATCCTGCCGTGCGCCAGACGCTGCAGGAAGCCAGCGACGTCTTGCATCAGGACATGGCCAAGCTCATTGCCCAGGGCCCGGCGGAGTCACTCAACCTCACCGCCAACACCCAGCCCGTGATGCTGACCGCGGGCGTGGCCCTGTGGCGTCTGTGGCTGGATGAGGGTGGGGGCAAGCCGCAGTGCATGGCCGGGCACAGCCTGGGTGAATACACGGCGCTCGTGGCGGCCGGGGCCATCGATTTCGCGGAGGCCTTGCCCCTCGTGTGCTTCCGTGCCCAGGTCATGCAGGAGGCGGTCGCTGCCGGCCGCGGCGGAATGGCCGCCATACTCGGCCTGGACGATGCCCTTGTGCGCGAGATCTGCGCCGAGGCCAGCGCGCAAAGCCGTGAAGTCGTCGAGGCCGTCAATTTCAACGCTCCGGGGCAAGTCGTGATCGCCGGCACCAAGACGGCTGTCGAGCTGGCCTGTGAACTGCTCAAGGCGCGTGGCGCCAAGCGCGCGCTGCTGCTCCCCGTGTCGGCGCCGTTTCATAGCAGCCTGCTCAAGCCCGCGGCTGAGCGGCTCGCGCAATATCTGCGGCAAGTCCCGGTCCGCAGCCCAGAGATCCCGGTGCTGCACAACGTGGATGTGTCGACCCATGCGCAGCCCCAGGAGATCCGCGCTGCGCTGGCCGCGCAGGCCAGTGGTGCGGTGCGCTGGGTGGAAACGGTACAGGCACTCGCGCATGCCGGGTGCACCGATCTTGTGGAGTGTGGGCCGGGCCGGGTTCTGGCTGGCCTGACACGGCGCATTGTTCCGGGGCTCGGCAGCCACGCACTGGTCGACGTCGCGAGTGCCCACACCATCAAGGAGGCTTTGGCATGAATACTTCCTCAACGTCCTCAACGCCTCTCGCGGGGCAGGTCGCACTGGTGACCGGGGCCACGCGCGGCATCGGCCAGGCTATTGCCGCCGAACTTCAGGCACAGGGGGCCTATGTCGTCGGGACGGCCACGAGCGAAAGCGGAGCCCAGCGCATTGGCGAGGCCTTGGGGGCGGGCGGCGAGGGCGTGGTGCTCGACGTCACCCATGCCCCGTCCAGCGACGCGCTGATCGAACGCATCGTGCGCGAGAAGGGCGGTTTGCACATTCTGGTCAATAATGCCGGCATAACCCGGGACATGCTGTCGATGCGCATGAAGGATGAGGACTGGGCTGCAGTGATCGACACCAATCTGAGCGCTGTGTTTCGCCTTTCGCGCGCTGCGATCCGGCCCATGATGAAGCAACGCGCGGGACGCATCATCAACATCACGTCGGTGGTGGGGGCGTCGGGAAACCCGGGGCAGGCGAACTATGCTGCATCCAAGGCCGGCGTGGCCGGCATGACGCGTGCATTGGCGCAGGAACTGGGGAGTCGCAACATCACGGTGAATTGCATCGCCCCCGGATTCATCGACACCGACATGACGCGAGCGCTCGGCGAGGCCGCGTCGCAGTCGTTGCTGGCCCGCATTCCTCTGGGCAGGCTCGGCAGCCCGGAGGACATCGCCCACGCGGTCGGTTTTCTCGCCAGTCCCGGCGCTGGATACATCACCGGCGTGGAATTGCATGTGAACGGCGGCATGTACATGACCTAACCCCCCGGATTGTCCGTATCCGGATTGCTAGAATTCGAGTGCTTTTTTTCTGGAGAATTACATGAGTGATATCGAGCAGCGCGTCAAAAAAATTATTGCTGAACAACTGGGGGTGGCCGAAGATCAAGTCACGAATGAGAAATCCTTCGTCAACGATCTTGGCGCTGACTCCCTGGATACCGTCGAACTGGTGATGGCGCTCGAGGATGAGTTCGGCATCGAAATTCCCGACGAAGACGCCGAGAAGATCACGACGGTCCAGCTTGCCGTGGATTACGCCAAGCAACACCACAAAGCCTGAGCCTTTGTCCTGGCTTTGCAATCTCGAAAATCTGCGAGCCACGCGTCCATCAGGTCGTCGCGTCGCCGTCTGAGCTCCGGCCAGGCTGCGGCATACCGATGTCGTTTCAGCATGTTCCCCTCGGCCTTACGTCCCCGTTTCCTATGAGTCTTCGCCGTCGAATCGCCATCACCGGCCTGGGTGCCATCTCTCCCGTTGGCAACTCGGTCGAGGTGGCCTGGAGCAACCTGGTCGCCGGCAAATCAGGCATCGGACGCATCACCAAGTTCGATGCCTCGACCTTTACCGCGCAGATCGCCGGGGAGGTGCGCGACTTTGACATCGGTGAATACATACCGATCAAGGAAGCTCGCCATATGGATACATTCATCCATTACGGCATGGCCGCTTCGATCCAAGCGGTGCGCGACAGCGGCCTGGCTGAGGCTGGCATGGATCCCGAGCGCATCGGTGTCATGGTGGGCTCGGGTATCGGCGGCTTGCCGATGATCGAAGAGACCTACCAGGATTTCATGGATCGCGGCGCGCGGCGCATTTCGCCGTTTTTCGTGCCGGCGTCGATCATCAACATGATTTCGGGTCACTTGTCCATCAAGTATGGCTTCAAGGGGCCGAACCTTTCCGTCGTCACGGCCTGTACCACGGGCCTGCACGCCATCGGCCTTGCCGCACGCTTGATCGAGGGTGGGGATGCGGACGCCATGGTCGCGGGCGGTGCCGAGGCGACGGTCTGCCCGTTGGGTGTCGGCGGTTTCGCTTCCGCGCGCGCGCTGTCTACCCGCAACGACGACCCGGCTTGCGCAAGCCGGCCCTGGGACAAGGACCGCGATGGTTTCGTGCTGGGCGAGGGCGCCGGAATCATGGTGCTGGAGGCGTGGGACCATGCGGTCAAGCGCGGCGCCAAGATTTATGCCGAACTCGTCGGTTTCGGCATGAGCGGCGATGCCCACCATATCACGGCACCCAATGTCGATGGGCCGCGCCTGTGCATGCTGGCTGCGCTGCGCAATGCCGGGATCGCGCCTGACCAGGTGCAGTACCTCAACGCCCATGGCACGTCGACCCCGTTGGGCGACAAGAACGAGACCGACGCCATCAAGGCGGCTTTCGGCGACCATGCGCACAAGCTCGTGGTCAACTCGACCAAGTCCATGACTGGTCACTTGCTGGGCGGAGCCGGAGGGCTCGAGTCGGTGTTTACCGTGCTTGCCCTTCATCACCAGATCTCCCCTCCGACGATCAATCTGCAGACACCCGATCCGGAATGCGATCTGGACTATTGCGCCAACACGGCGCGCGATCTTCCCATCGAATACGCGTTGAAGAATAATTTCGGATTCGGCGGCACCAACGGTTCGCTGGTGTTCCGCCGCGTCTGAAGCTTTCCACATCAGTGTCATGAAGGCGATTGCGCAATTCCAACTGCATGTCGACCGTTTCGCGCGCTGGCATGCGCTGCTGGCGGGCTTCGACGTGGCCGTTGCGCTTGCCGCCGCATGGAACGTGTGGCAATGGCGTGGGCAAGACGAGGCGGCCGTGATGGGCGGCTTGTCCTTGGCGGTCTTTTTGCTGGTGTTGGCCGCCCAGTACCCCTATTGGAGAATCCGCGCTTTCACGCTCATCCACAGCGCAGCGGGCTGGAAGGTTCTGCAGGGTCAGCAACAGCAGGACCTTGTCGAGGTCCGTGGCTTAACCCTTCCTGGGCAGCTCGTGGTGCTCGCACTGAGCACCAAAGGCCGACTCGTGCTCCCGGTCTCCTCCGATATTTCCCCGACCGCCTGGAGAGAGTTACGGACTCGCCTGGCGCTGTGACAGCCCACGTGGAGCCGACGTCGGATCAGCTGCTGGTCCTGAGGGTTCAGTCCGGGGACCAGAAGGCTTTCGAGTTGCTGGTCGCGAAGTATCAGCGCCGTATCTTCAGGCTGATTTCCCGCTTTGTTCGGGATGCGGCCCTCGCCGAAGACGTCGCGCAGGAAACCTTCCTGCGCGCCTATCGCGCCATCGGCCAATTCCGCGGCGATAGCCAGTTCTACACCTGGCTCTACCGCATTGCGGTGAATACCGCCAAAAAATCGCTTTCCGATAGCGCACGCGATCCCGTCATTCGCGAATCGTCGACCATTTCCGAGGATGGGGAAACTTTTGTTTCAGGTGAGCAACTAACGGACATGGAAACACCGGAGGCTGTTTTGGCCAGCCGGGAGATTGCAAGAACCGTGAATGCCGCGATGGAGGCCTTGCCTGAGGACTTGCGCACCGCGATCGCTTTGCGCGAAATCGAGGGGATGAGCTATGAGGACATCGCCCAGGCGATGAATTGCCCTGTTGGAACGGTGCGTTCACGCATTTTCAGGGCGCGCGAAGCGATTGCCCGGCAACTACGCCCTTTGTTGGGCACCAAGTCGGGCGAGCGCTGGTGAAGCAGTGGCCACTGTTGGAGAGGTGTGATGGAGCAATCGGACATGAATGAGCTCACGATGCCGGCGCGAATTTCCGCGCTGATGGATGGCGAGCCAGAGACCGCTGGAGTGGTGCCGAGTTCGGTTGCTGCCGACGTCGCCTTGCGTGAGTTGTCTAACGATGCGTCGGCGCGTGAAATCTGGCTTCAGTACCATCAAATCGGCGATTTGCTGAGATCGTCCGAGTTGACACCGCTGCCGGGAGAGCGCCAGTTCCTGCAGCGCTTTTCCGAGCGGCTCAGCCTTGAAGCCGTGCAACTGGCTCCAGTCGCGCTACGGGCCGAGTCGGCTGCCAAGCCGCCGCGGTCGCGCTGGAGTGTCGCGAGTTTGACGGCGGCAAGTGTCGCCGCCATCGCGCTCGTGAGCTTCTCAACCTTGCCGTCTCGGCATGCGCTGGACGGCACGGCATCATTCTCAGCGCAGCTGCCGCAAGGTGTCTTGACGAGCCCGGCGGCGCCGCAGCGCGTGGCCCAGAACCTGACGTCTGCCGCGTCGGCGCAGATGACGGGCGCCGCGAGTGCTGGTGGTCAGGCTGTCGGAGCTTGGAGCCAATACTTGATGGCGCATCAGCAATTGGCAGGCGGTGTGCTGCCGTATACCCCTGCCGACATTCATGAAGCTGATCTCCGTGTCGCCGCTTCGCGTTAATCGACGGCCGCGTGTCTTGCGCAGCGGCATCCATCTCGCGGTCTTGTTCAGCCTGCTATGCCTGCTCCCGGGCCCGAGTTGGGCCGGGGATGCCGTGGTCACGGCTTCCCAAGCCGGCGCCGGGGCGCCTGTGCCGACCGGCGCGGATTTGCAGGACTGGCTCCAGCGCATCAGCCGAGCGGCAAAAGAGCGTAGCTACAGCGGCACCTTCGTCGTGCAGTCGGGGGGGCGCATCGTCACCTCGACCATCGACCACTATGTGGAGCCGGGCAGCATGCTTGAGCGCGTGGAGACCCTGGATGGGGAGCGCCGGATTATGGTCTGCCACAACGATCAGACACGCACCATCCTGCCTGATGCGCGTCTGATCGTGGTCGAGGATCTTCATGCCGATTTCAGTTTTCCGCGCATGCTCAAGGCGCCGCATGCGGACGTCTCCGCCTTCTACACGATGAAACGGGAGGGGCATGAACGCTGCGCCGGCTATGTTTGTGACATCACGCGCATCAAGCCGAACGATGATTTGCGCTATGGCTATCGGCTCTGGACCGAGCGAGGTTCCGGTTTGCTGGTCAAGGCGCAGACCCTGGATGCTCAGGGCAAGGTGCTCGATCAAGTCGCGTTCACGCAATTGAACCTGAACCCCAAGCCGAGGCCGAACCTGGTGACGCAGGCATTGCAAGGCACCGAGGGCTATCAGGTCGAGCACATGCGTGCCAGTCCCACCAGCGCCCGGGCGCAGGGATGGACCTTGGCCAAGCCCGTTCCCGGTTTCGAGTCGGTCGGAACCTATCAGCGTCGGCTGGTTCTGCGCGGCAAGCCGGTCGAAGTGACGCAATGGCTGTTCAGCGATGGGCTTGCATCGGTTTCGCTGTTTGCTGGGCCAACGACTGATTCACAACGCCAGGGGGCAAGCCTGCACATGGGCGACACCAATGCCTTGCTGGATCGCAAGGGGAGCTGGTCGGTCATTGTGGTGGGCGCGGTGCCCGACAAAACCCTTCATCTCTTTGCCGATTCGCTGACCAGGCTTCATTGAGCCGCGGCTTCCTTCACAATACGTTGCATCCCGTTGCGTGGCTTATGCTGCGCACAGTCCTTTCGATCCGCCTATTGTGATGGAGTCTTTCGTGAACACACGTTTCGCAGCGTTGGCTTTGTGTCTCGGCCTGCTGACCTCGGCCTCTGTGCCGGCACTGGCCGCGCCAGTTGTTCCAGCGAGTTGTCCCGGCTCTTGCGGCCTGCCCGACTTCACCGGCCTGGTGGAGAAAGTTGGCCCTTCCGTGGTCAACATCCGTACCTACAGGAAGGTGGCGGTTGACCAGGGGCCGCAGATGGATGACCAGACTCGGGAATTCCTGCGCCGATTCTTCGGTATTCCCGTGCCGCCTACGGCCCCCCCGGGAGGCGGCTCGGCGCCTAAGGGCGAGGACGAGGAAAAGCCGACCGGCGTGGCGTCCGGGTTCATCCTGAGCCCCGACGGGTATGTGTTGACCAATGCGCATGTGGTGGATGGCGCGGACCAGATCGTAGTCACGTTGACCGATAAGCGGGAATTCAAGGCCAAGCTGGTCGGTGCCGACAAGCGTACCGACGTGGCCGTGGTCAAGATCGAGGCCAAGAACCTTCCGGCCGTGACACTCGGGGATTCCAAAAAAATCAAGGTTGGCGAATGGGTGGTTGCCATTGGTTCGCCCTTTGGTTTGGAGAACACCGTGACGGCGGGCATCATCAGCGCCAAGGGGCGTGATACCGGCGACTACACCCCGTTCATCCAGACCGACGTGGCGGTGAATCCTGGCAACTCGGGAGGGCCGCTGATCAATATGCAGGGCCAGGTCATCGGCATCAACTCGCAGATCTACAGCCGCACGGGGGGGTTCATGGGGATTTCCTTCGCCATTCCCATCGACGAAGCCATCCGCGTTGCCGACCAGCTCAAGGCGACCGGTTATGTGATCCGCGGCAAGATCGGCGTCGCCATCGACGGGGTCAGCCGCGAGCTGGCCGAATCCATCGGGCTGGGCAAACCCGTCGGTGCGCTGGTGCGCAGCGTGGAGACGGGCGGTGCCGCCGACAAGGCCGGCGTGCAGGCGGGGGACATCATCACCAAGTTCAACGGCAAGACCATCGAGCGCGCGACCGATCTGCCTCGCATCGTGGGCGATGTGAAACCCGGCACGCGTGTCGCGATGCAGGTGTTCCGTCGCGGTTCGGAGCGCACCCTTCAAGTGACCGTGAGCGAATGGGCCAAGGAGCAAAAGACCGTTGCCGAGAAGCCTGCCGCCCCGCCCAAGTCGGGTGCCGAGACAAGTCCCATCGGCCTGGCCGTGGTGGACTTGAGCGACGCGCAGAAAAAGGAGTTGGGCGTGAAATCGGGCGTCCTCGTCGAAGCCCTGGAGCCGTTCGCCAGCCGAGATGGCTTGCAGGTCGGAGACGTGGTCACAACCCTCAACAACACGGAAATCCTGAGTGCGAAGCAGTTCAAGGAACTCGCAGCGGGTTTGCCGCCCGGCAAGCCCGTGGCCCTGCTGGTGCATCGTGGAAACGCGGCGCAGTTCATCTTGGTCAGGCCGCATGCCATGGGAAAGTGACGTAAACCCGAGCGGCGGTGATTTTTTATGAATCAAGCCATTTTTTATGCACGATTTCTCGTATTTTGTTTTATTGAATCGAAAATTAATGAAATTATATTCTAATTTTAACTGGGTGTGCCGGGGATCGAACTGGCGCAGCCGGAGTGCTGACTTAAAATAGAGGCCCAACAAGCAGTTGCCAAACGTTTTGTTGGAAGGCGCGACTCGATTTGCCGCGCCTTTTTTTTGGCCTGCCCATTCAGCAAACCCACACAAGGCCGCATCCGCGTTGCCAGTTCGCAGCTGGGGCGCGGTTTGCGCGATCCTTTCCGAGCCGAAGCGCGCCAGCGAGTCGAACACGAGCGCATGCAACAAATCCGCAATTTCTCCATCATTGCCCACATCGATCACGGCAAGTCGACGCTTGCCGACCGTCTCATCCAGCGTTGCGGGGGCCTCTCCGACCGCGAGATGGACAGCCAGGTGCTGGATTCCATGGACCTGGAACGCGAACGGGGTATCACCATCAAGGCGCAGACCGCCGCGCTTTCCTACAAGGCCAGGGACGGGCAGACCTATCTGCTCAACCTGATCGATACGCCCGGTCATGTGGATTTCAGCTATGAGGTCAGCCGGTCGCTTTCGGCTTGCGAGGGGGCGCTGCTGGTGGTCGACGCCAGTCAGGGCGTGGAGGCGCAGACCGTCGCCAACTGCTACACCGCTCTCGATCTCGGCGTGGAAGTGGTGCCTGTGCTCAACAAGATGGACCTGCCGCAGGCCGACCCGGAGGGGGCGCGCAAGGAAATCGAGGACGTCATCGGCATCGACGCGTCCGAGGCGCTGCTCGCCAGCGCCAAAACCGGCATGGGCATCGACGATATCCTGGAGGCCGTGATCGCGCGCATCCCAGCCCCCAAGGGCGACCCGGATGCTCCGCTCAAGGCCCTGGTCATCGACTCCTGGTACGACAGCTACGTCGGGGTGGTGATGCTGGTGCGGGTAGTCGACGGCACCCTCAGGCTGCGGGACAAGATCCTGCTCATGGCCACCGGCGCCCAGTATCAGTGTGAGCAGCTCGGTGTGTTCACGCCCAAGTCGCTTGCCCGCCAGCAGTTGGCGGCAGGGGAGGTGGGCTTCGTCATCGCCGCGATCAAGGAACTCAAGGGTGCGCGCGTCGGCGACACCGTCACCCTGGCCCAGCGCCCCGCGGCCGCGCCGCTGCCCGGCTTCAAGGAGGTCCAGCCCCAGGTGTTCGCGGGCCTGTATCCGGTGGAGTCGAACGCTTACGATGCCCTGCGGGACGCGCTGGAGAAGCTGCAGCTCAACGATGCCGCGCTGCGGTTCGAGCCCGAGGTGTCTTCTGCGCTTGGATTCGGCTTTCGCTGCGGTTTTCTCGGTCTGCTGCACATGGACATCGTGCAGGAGCGCCTGGAGCGCGAGTACGACATGGATCTCATCACCACCGCGCCATCGGTGGTGTATGAAGTGCTGCTGCGCGACGGCACGCTGATGACCGTGGACAACCCGTCGAAGATGCCCGAAGTCGGACGTATCGAGCATATTCGCGAGCCGATCGTCGAGGTCAAGCTGTTCATGCCGCAGGATTACGTCGGCCCGGTCATGACGTTGTGCAATGCCAAGCGCGGCGTACAAAAAAACATGGCCTACATGGGGCGGCAGGTACAGCTGGTGTACGAGATGCCGCTGGCCGAAATCGTGCTCGATTTCTTCGACAAGCTCAAATCCATTTCGCGCGGCTATGCCTCGATGGACTACGCCTTCCTGGAGTACCGTGCCGCGGACGTGGTGAAAGTGGACATCTTGATCAACGGCGAGCGTGTCGACGCGCTGTCCATCATCGTGCATCGGGCGCAAAGTCAGTATCGCGGACGCGAGGTGACGGCGAAGATGCGCGAACTCATCCCCCGTCAAATGTTCGATGTCGCCATCCAGGCATCGATCGGGGCGAACATCATTGCGCGTGAGACAATCAAAGCCATGCGCAAGAACGTGCTGGCCAAGTGCTATGGCGGCGACATCTCGCGCAAACGCAAGCTGCTGGAAAAGCAGAAGGCTGGCAAAAAGCGCATGAAACAAATCGGCACGGTCGAGGTCCCTCAGGAAGCGTTCCTGGCCATTCTCAAAGTCGAAGACTAAAACCACACACCCTGACCACATGGAAGCCCCAGCCGTCAATTTCACCCTGCTGCTTTTCATCCTCTTGCTCGTCACCGGCGCATTCTGGGTCGTCGAGAAATTCCGTTTTTCACGTCAGCGCATCGCTGCCGCCAACGCGGCGGCGCACGCACTGCGCACTCGCCGCGAGGAGTTGGCCAAGCAGGGCATCGCGCCCGATGCCAGCCTGAGCGACGAGAACATCGCCGCGGCGCGTGAAAACCTCTTGCGCCAGCCCTGGTGGCTGGAGTGGACGGCAGGACTGTTCCCGGTCATCGCCTTTGTGTTCTTGCTGCGTTCGTTCGTGGCCGAGCCGTTCAAGATTCCATCGGGCTCGATGGAGCCGACGCTGGTGCCGGGCGACCTGATCCTGGTCAACAAATTCATTTACGGCCTGCGTCTACCTCTGGTGCATGACCGCCTGACTTCCGGGGAGCAGCCGCAGCGCGGCAATGTGATCGTCTTTCGCTTGCCCAAGGACCCCGCCATCGACTACATCAAACGCATCGTCGGGACACCCGGCGACACGGTGTCGTACGAGAACAAGCACTTGGTCATCAACGGGGTGCCGGTGGCCGAAAAACCCGATGGCGAGTGGTTCGACCCGAATTCGATGGTGTATTACCAGCAATACCAAGAGATGCTGGGCAAGACCCGGCATCGCATCCTGATCAACCCTCAGGCGCCTGCTTATGTCCTCGGCGGCCCGCCGGGCGATTTCCCGCACCGCGAGAATTGTCACTACAACACCGAAGGTTTCGTCTGCAAGGTTCCGCAAGGCATGTATTTCGTCATGGGCGACAACCGCGATAATTCAGAGGACTCGCGCTATTGGGGTTTTGTCCCCGAACGCAATATCGTCGGAAAGGCCTTTTTCGTCTGGATGAATTTCGGGGGCCTGAAGAACATCGGCCCGATTCATTGAGCGCAGAACCGTGGGGCGCAGATTCTTTCTGGTTTCGTATTTCCAATGAGGTGCTTTTCATGACCCGTGCGACACAACAACGCGGCATCACCCTGATTGGTCTGCTTTTCTGGGGAGCCATCATTGCCTTCCTGGTGGTCGTCGGCATGCAGGCCGTGCCTGCCGTGCAGGAATCCTTTGCCATCCAGCGCGCCGTGGACAAGGCCGCCAAAGCAGGTCCCACCGTGGGCGACATTCGCACCGCTTTCGACAAGACGGCTTCGGTCGACTACATCAGCACATTGAGCGGCAAGGATCTGGATATCACCAAGGTCAACGGCCAAGTGGTCGTGTCCTATGCCTATAACAAGGAAATCCACCTGTTCGGCCCCGCTTACCTGTTGCTGAAGTTCGCAGGCAAATCTCACTGAACGCGCCGCACAGCAGCGCGCATTTCTGTTCGACCGAGCTTCGACCCAATCGCGTGTCTTCCTATTCCGACTTGCAGGCGCGTCTGCACTACGTGTTTCATGATCAGGCTTTGCTGCGGCAGGCGCTCACACACCGCAGTTTCGGCGCCACGAACAACGAGCGGCTCGAATTCATCGGCGATTCGGTGCTGAACCTGGCGGTTGCTTCGCTGCTGTATGCCGAGGGCGAACCCAGCGAAGGCCAGTTGTCTTATCTGCGCGCCAGTCTCGTGCGCGAGGAAACCCTGGCCAGTCTGGCGCAAGAACTCGGTATCGGGGACTGTATCCGGCTGGGAGAGGGCGAACTGCGCAGCGGCGGCAGCGCGCGGCCTTCCATTCTCGCCGACGCGCTCGAAGCCGTGATGGGCGCCGTCTATCTGGATGGCGGTTTCGACGCGGCGCAGGAACTGGCAGGGCGTCTGTACCGCGACAGGCTACGCGCCCTGGATACGCGGGCCAGCGCCAAGGACGCCAAGACACGCTTGCAGGAGATCCTGCAGGGCCGCAAGCTCAAAGTGCCCGCATATGCCGTCACGGCGATCAGCGGCCCGGCGCATCAGCAGCTGTTTCGGGTGCGGTGCGAGGTCGCGGAACTGGGCATGCAGACGCATGGCGAGGGGTCCAGCCGGCGCGCTGCCGAGCAGCAGGCGGCCGAACACATGATCGTGCAGTTGCAGGCTCATCACAGGACTGCGCGCAAGCCGAGCCGTCTTGGCACCTCACCGCAGGAGTCGTGAACATGAATGGCACGCCGGCTGAAGACTTGCACCCGCCGGGGGTCAAGCGTTTCGGCACCATCGCCATCGTCGGGCGGCCGAACGTGGGTAAATCCACGCTGCTGAACTCGCTGGTCGGACAGAAAATCAGTATCACATCCGACAAGGCCCAGACCACGCGTCACCGCCTTCTGGGCCTGCTCACGGAGGGGCCGGTGCAATTCGCTTTCGTCGATACGCCGGGCTTTCAGTTGCGCCATACCCGCGCGCTCAACCGCGCGATGAACCGGACCGTCACCGCGGCCCTGGCCGAGGTGGACCTGGTCTTGTGGGTGGTCGAGGCCGGTCAGCTCAACGCCGACGATGCGCGCGTGGGCGCGCTCATCCCGCCAGGAAAGCCCACGATACTCGTGGCCAACAAGCTCGACCGCGTGCATTCGCGCGAGCGCCTCCTGCCCTGGCTGCAAGGGCTTGGAGCGAACAAGGCATTGACTGAAATCGTGCCGCTGTCGGCGCGCAAGCCGGCCGATGCGAAGCGTTTGCTGGGCATCATCGCCCCCTATCTTCCCGAGGGGGACTGGGGCTATGACGCCGAAGCTCTGACCGACCGCAGCGAGCGCTTTCTGGCGGCGGAGATTCTGCGCGAGAAGCTGTTCCGCCTCACGGGCGACGAACTGCCCTATAGCAGCGCGGTCCTGATCGAGCGCTTTGAGGAGGAGGGCACGTTGCGCCGTATCGCGGCGGCCATCGTCGTCGAGCGCGATGGTCACAAGGCCATGGTCATCGGAGCCGGTGGCGAGCGCCTCAAGCGCATCAGCACCGAGGCACGCCTGGAAATGCAGCGCCTGTTCGACGCGCCGGTCTTTCTCGAGGTTTGGGTCAAGACCCGTTCGGGCTGGGCGGACGACCAGCGCGCCGTGCGAGCCTTCGGCTACGAAGACTAGGTCCAGGCCTGAACGCACAGCCCGGTTGCGGCGCCCCCCAGCCTTCGACACGCATCATGGAGACGCAGGCCATGCCGAATTCGCCGCCGGCGGCGCCGTCGGCCTTCATGCACGCCGCGCCCGACGCGCGCGCGGCAAGTCCGCGTAAACGACCGGTCGCTGCTCGCATCGAACGCGCGCACGATGAGCCGGCTTATGTGCTGCACGCCCATCCCTGGAAGGAAACAAGCCTGATCCTGGACGTGTTCAGTCGTCACCACGGACGGGTGGCATTGGTGGCCAAGGGCGCGAAACGACCCACGTCGCAGCTTCGTACCGTGTTGCTGGGTTTTCAGCCGTTCACGGCGAGCTGGAGCGGGCGCGGCGAGGTTCGCACGCTCACGCGCGCCGAGTGGAGCGGCGGCGTGGCGCCGCTGGCCGGCCTGCCGCTGCTTTGCGGTTTCTACTTCAACGAATTGCTGGTGCGTTTGCTTGCGCGCGAAGATGCGCACGAAGCCCTGTTCGACGCGTATCACGCCGCCGTGGCGCAACTGGGGGCGGACCCGCATGGCTTGGCCGCCGGGGTGGAGCCCATGCTGCGTCGATTCGAGATCAGCCTGCTGCGCGAACTCGGCTACCTGCCGCCGCTGGACCGCGAGAGCCAGTCCGATGCGCGTGTCAACGTCGAGGCCCGTTATCGGGTCGATCCACAGCTGGGTGTGCTGCCATGGCGTGCGGATCAGGATGGCGGCGCGGTCAGCGTCTATGGCGGTGCCCACCTGTTGGCCATCGAGTCTGGAGATTGGTCGCAGCCGGGCGCGGCGCGCGCGGCCAAGACCTTGATGCGCGAACTGCTTCACTATCATCTCGGCACACAGCCGCTGCGTACGCGTCAGTTGCTGATCGACCTCCATCAGCTATGAATCCTCTTGTCAGCGGCGTTGCACCGGGCCCCTTGCTGGGCGTGAACATCGACCATATCGCCACGCTGCGCAATGCCAGGGGCGGCAGCTTTCCCGACCCGGTGCACGCGGCGCAGGTGGCTGTGGACGGCGGTGCCGACATCATCACGTTCCATCTGCGCGAAGACCGCCGCCATATCCGCGATGCCGATGTCCAGCGCATCAAGGCCGACATCCGCGTGCCGTTGAATTTCGAATCCGCAGTGACCGACGAGATGCTCGGCATCATCGAGCGCATTCGTCCGCAGATGGTCTGTCTGGTCCCGGAGCGGCGCCAGGAAATCACCACCGAGGGCGGCCTCGATGTCGCAGGACAGCTCGAGCGCGTGCGCAACGCTTGCGCGCGGCTGGGCGCGATCGGCTGCAGGGTGTCGCTGTTCATCGAGGCCAGCCCCGTTCAGATCGAAGCCTCGGCACGCGCCGGCGCGCCTTGCGTCGAATTGCATACGGGCGCTTACGCCAATGCTTGCGAGGCCGGGGATGATGCGCTCGCCCAGGCAGAGTTGCGGCGCCTTCATGCGGGCATCGAAGTGGCTCGCGGCCTGGGCCTGCAGACCAATGCCGGACATGGGCTCACGCTGGCCAGCACGCCGCAGATTGCTGCGATGGGGCAGGTGAGCGAACTCCATATCGGCCATGCCCTGGTTGGCCACGCCCTGTTCGTCGGCATGGCGCAGTCCGTGCGCGATTTCAAGGCCGTCATCGCACGCGCCGCCGCACCGGCTCTGACCGCCAGGCCATGAGCCGCGTCTTCGGCATCGGCACCGATATCTGCGACATCGCCCGCATCCGCGCCGCTTGGCAGCGTCACGGCTTGCGTTTCGCGCAACGCATTCTCGGCGAGCGGGAACTCGAGGTCTTCACGCTGCGGCAATCGCTCGCCGCGATGCGCGGCGAGCGTTATCTGGCAACCCGCTTTGCCGCCAAGGAGGCATTTTCCAAGGCCATCGGGCTGGGCATTCATGCCCCGATGACCTGGAGCTCCTGCCAAATCCTCAACGCCGAGGCCGGGCGCCCGCATATCGCGCTGAGCGGCGAGTTGGCTCGCTGGTGCGAGGCACGCAGCCTGCGTTTTCATGTGTCCGTGTCGGACGAAGTGCTCACGGCCGTGGCCTTCGTCGTCGCGGAGTCGGATCATCTCAACTGAAGCGCGCGACCAGACGATGCCACCTGTTCCCCTTGCCGTGCACCCCCTGATCATCGACGTCGCCGGCACCAAACTCGGCAGCCATGAGCGCCGCCGCCTCAAAAGACCCGGGGTCGGCGGCGTCATCCTGTTTTCCCGCAACTGGGCATCCCGCGAGCAGTTGGCCGGCCTCATCGCGTCCATCAAGTCCGTGCGGCCTGATCTGTTGGTCGCCGTGGATCAGGAGGGCGGGCGGGTGCAGCGCTTTCGCGAGGACGGCTTCACCGTCTTGCCCCCCATGGCCGAACTCGGTCGTTTGTGGATGCGCGACGCGATGCGCGCGGTACGGGCCGCGACGGCGTGCGGCTATGTCATGGGGGCCGAGTTGCGCGCCTGCGGCGTGGATTTGAGTTTCGCCCCCGTGCTCGACCTGGACTGGGGACGCTCCGGGGTTGTCGGCAACCGCGCCTTCCATGCCGACGCGCGCGTGGTCAGCGTGCTCGCGCAAAGCCTGATCTCGGGCATGCGGCGTGCCGGGTTGGCGCATTGTGCGAAGCACTTCCCAGGCCACGGCTGGGCCAATGCCGATTCGCATGTCGACGCGCCGCGGGACACACGTGGTCTTCGAACGATCCTGGAACACGACGCCGCGCCATACGATTGGCTGCGCCACAGCCTGCTGGCCGTGATGCCGGCGCATGTGGTGTACCCGAAGGTCGATACGCTGCCCGCCGGTTTCAGCAGGCGCTGGCTGCAGGAGATTTTGCGCGATCGGCTGGGCTTCACGGGCGCCATTTTCAGCGACGATCTGAATATGCAGGGTGCGCGCGCGGCCGCCCCAGGTGACACGGCTGCGGTGCTGATGGCCCTGAACGCCGGCTGCGATCTGGCCTTGTTGTGCAACCGCAGCCCGCTCGAGCAAGGCCGCTCCCTCGATGTCGTGCTGCAGGGTTTGGAGGAGGCGCTGGAGTCGGGTCATTGGCAGCCCGATCCATCTAGCGAGCACAGACGTCTGGCCTTATTGGCGTCGTATCCGCCGGTTCCATGGGACGCATGGATGCGCAGCGCCGAATACGTCAGCGCACTGCAGGACCTCACTCGGATCTGAATGGCGTCCGGCTCGCCAAGGGGACGAGCCTCCGCGGCCCGGTAAACGTCCGGGTGCAGCGGTGCGCAGCAGCGATCAGCAAATTAAGGATAGAAGGCGTACAGCGTGTAGCCGCTGGCCTCGCCTGCGTTCAAATCCAGATTGAGCCGTATGTTCAATTCGGCGCCCGGAGCCAGGCCGCCCAGCATCTGTTGCCGTATTGCGCCGGCATGCGCTGGGCGCGTGACGAGTGCGAGGTATTGAGCAGGTTCGATCACCTTGCGTACCACGATCTGTTCCTGCTGTCCCGTGAGTGTGAGTTCCAGGGCCGGATAGGCGACGGCCTCGGAACTTCGATTGCGCAACGTCGCGGTCAGCAGCAGGTGGCCGTCCGTCGCAGGCGACATGGCCGACGTGTCGATGACAAGGTCCTGCGGCCTGCGCGGCGCAGCCAGCGTGCAGCCGGCCAGCCGGCAGAGCTGGGTCAAAGCGGGGCGGGTCTGCGGCCAGCGCGAGGCGAGGGCGTTGCGCCAGGTCCATGCCGCCTGTACACCGCCCAAGGCGAGGAGCAGGACGGCGCACAGACCGAGCACTGCGCGGACGGCGGGCCGCTGCCAGCGTTCCTGGGCGCGCGCCTGGCGCAGGAACTGCGGTTCGGGCAATGTCGCGGACTCAGTTTCCGTTTTGACCGTAGCTTCGTGGTCGAACAGGGGTAAGGCCGGGCCGGGCTCCTTTCCGCTGTGTGGCGCTGCGGCGGCAGCTTCAAGGGGGCTTGCAGCCGAATCCTGAGGTTCGGACTCGAATTGGTAGTGCAGAACGGCACCGAGATCGAACTCGGAGTCGCTCTCCTCTTGCGCATGATTCTCGACCGGCGGCGATGCGGGGGCGGCGGCCTCAACGGTATCCCGAGCGGTTTTCGCCACTGGCAGCGGGCGGGCCGGTTTTTCGGCGGCCGGATTCGTCTCGATGGCCTCGGTCCAGGCTGGGTCTGCCTTGCCGTCGTGGGATTGCGCGTCCGCCAGCCACGCGTCTTCGAGCGCGGCACGAAAGCGTTCTGCCTCGACCCTCGCCGGCTCACCCATGGCGGGGCCCGCGTCGTCGCCACGCAAAGCGGCCTCGGCCTCGGGGGAGAACGTGGCAAGATCGATGTCCAGAGAGTCGGGCTGTGGAAGATCGGATCGAGCCTGCGGTGCAGGCTGCGCTTGACGCAGTTCGGGAATCCCCGCGGGCAACGTGGCGTCCAGGCTGGTGGCCAGATCGAACGCTTCGGCGCCAGGCGGCAGCGGTGCCGGATCATCCGGAAAGCCATCCGAATCCTCGAGGCCGCCCGCGTGGGTGGCCGCCGCGTCGGGCTGCTGCACGGGGGGCGCCGCCTTGAGGCTGGCGGGGCCCACGGCCGCGCGTGCCGGATTCGGCGCTGCGTCGGCTGCAACGCCAGCCATGGGTTTGGGCGGCGCATAGGCAAAAGCGCCTGTTGTCCAGATCGGCTTCGGCCCTGTCTCCGTCTTCGGGGGTTGAGCAGGGATGGGGTTCGGGCGTGTCTCGGACGTTTCCGAAACCACGTCGGCCTGCGTGGCGACGGAAGAGGGTTGCGTGCCAGGCCAGCCACCGGTTGCGGCCGCTGGAACTCCAGCCGGGTGATTGGGTTCGGGGGGTGGGGTGGATGCAAGCTCGAAGCGGTGATCCGCAGCATTGAACGCTTCACCGCAACGCCCACAGCGCGCCCAGCCACGGTGCAACAAAAGCTGATCACGCACCAGCTTGAACGTGGTGCCGCAGTGCGGGCAGCGGGTGGCGAGTGGCATGGCGCACAAGTATAAAAGTCAGGGCGCCGGGATCATGGGTCAAGGCGGCGAACCCCATGCGTGGCCTTGCGGCCGCTGGGGGCGGTGGGCAAGTCAGGGTCGGGCATACGTGGTTCCGGCCAGACAGACCCAACCGTCTTGCTCGGCATGCACATGCAAGTTGGCATAGGGCGCATAGACTTGGATGAGTTCTTCAGCCTGCCGGTCGAGGATGCCTGACAGAACGAGCCGGCCCGCGGGTTTGACGCGGGCCGAGAGCATCGGCGCCAACAGCTTGAGCGGTGCCGCGAGGATGTTGGCCAGCACCACGTCGAAGCGTTGCTCGGGCAGCATGTCGACATGGCAGCAATGCGCCAGCTCGACGCCATTGGCCTGCGCATTGGCTTGGCTTGCGCGTACGGCGTCGGGGTCGATATCCACCGCGCTGACGCTGCGTGCCTTGAGCAAGCCCGCGGCGATGGCGAGAATGCCCGAGCCGCAACCATAGTCCAGCAGATCCCGCCCGTTCCATGGGGACTGTTGCACCAGCCAGCCCAGGCAGAGCTGGGTGGTCGGGTGGGTGCCGGTGCCGAAGGCCAGGCCCGGGTCGAGCTGGATGACCAGCGGTGCGTTCTCGGGCGCGCTGTGCCAGCTTGGCACGATCCACAGCCTGCCTTCGATGCACACCGGCTGAAACTGGGATTGCGTCAGGCGAACCCAGTCTTGCTCAGGGACGTCCGTTTGCTGCACACCGGCGAGGTCGTTCAGCAGCCCGGTACCGAGCAGGGCGAGCAAAGCGGCATCGGCTTGCGCTTCGGTGCTGAACAAGGCGTGCACCAGGCTGTGCTGCCACGCGCTCCGTGGCGCAGGCAGGCCCGGCTCGCCGAACAGGGCTTGCTCCGCCTCGGTTCCTGCTTCACGGTCCTCGACCGAAACGCTGAGGGCGTCCAGTTCCATCAGTGCATCGGACAGTGCCTCGGCCCGCGCGTCGTCGGCGGGGATGGTGACTTCACGGTAGGGCATGGTTGCGTGCCGGGGCTGGGCGGGCTGGAACTGGGCGGACGAACGCATCCACTCAGCCGTGCCGTGCCGCCATGTACTCTTCCAGGTAGTGGATGTTGGTGCCGCCTTCCATGAAACGGGCGTCCACCAGCAACTCGCGATGCAAGGGGATATTGGTCGAGATGCCGTCCACGACCATTTCCGACAGGGCGGTGCGCATGCGGGCCAGGGCCTGTTCGCGCGTGGCGCCATGCACGATGATCTTGGCGATCATCGAATCGTAGTTCGGCGGCACGAAGTAGCCGGCGTAAACATGGGAGTCCACGCGCACGCCCGGCCCCCCCGGTACATGCCAGGTCGTGATGCGGCCGGGGCTGGGCGTGAACTTGACCGGATCTTCGGCGTTGATGCGGCATTCGATGGCATGGCCGTTGCAGACGATCGAGCGCTGCCGCAGCGTGAGCGCTTCGCCGGCAGCCACGAGGATTTGCTGCACCACGATGTCCACGCCTGTCGTCAGTTCCGTCACCGGGTGTTCCACCTGCACCCGGGTGTTCATTTCGATGAAGTAGAACTCGCCGTTTTCGTAGAGGAACTCGAATGTTCCGGCGCCGCGGTAGCCAATCTTCTTGCAGGCATCGGCGCAGCGGATGCCAATGCGCTCGATCAGCCGGCGGGCGATGCCGGGCGCGGGCGCTTCCTCAAGAATTTTCTGGTGGCGGCGCTGCATCGAGCAATCGCGCTCGCCCAGCCACAGGGCGTTGCCGTGTTCGTCGGCGAGAACCTGGATTTCGATATGACGCGGATTGGTGAGGAATTTTTCCATGTACACCGCGCCGTTGCCGAAAGCCGCCAGGGCTTCGGCCTTGGTGGTCACCACCGCGTTGAGCAGCGCGGCCTCGGTATGAACGACGCGCATACCGCGCCCCCCGCCCCCGCCCGCGGCTTTGATGATGACCGGGTAACCCACGGCACGGGCCATGCGGGTGATTTCACGCGGGTCGTCGGGCAATTCGCCGTCCGAGCCGGGCACGCAGGGCACGCCGGCCTTGATCATGGCCTGTTTGGCCGACACTTTGTCCCCCATCAGGCGGATGGAGTCGGGGCGCGGACCGATGAAGGTAAAACCCGAGCGCTCGACGCGCTCGGCGAAATCGGCGTTTTCCGACAAAAAGCCGTAGCCCGGGTGAATCGCCTCGGCGTCCGTCACCTCGGCGGCCGAGATGATGGCGGGCATATTCAGATAGCTCAAGCCTGAGGGCGGCGGCCCGATGCAGACGGCCTCGTCGGCCAATTTCACATACTTGGCGTCGCGGTCGGCCTCGGAATAGACCATCACGGTCTTGATGCCCAATTCGCGACAGGCGCGCTGAATCCGCAGCGCGATTTCGCCGCGATTGGCGATCAGAATTTTTTTGAACATGGCGGGTCGGGCCTCGGCGCGCAGCCTCGGCGTTCAAGAGGTGGGCCCGGAAAGGGGGAGGCGGTTCGGCAAGACCAGGGCATGCCGTTAGCTCGCGTCACTCGAGCACGAACAAGGGCTGGCCGTATTCGACGGCCTGGCCATTCTCGACCAGGACTTCCTTGACGATGCCGTCGATGTCGGATTCGATCTCGTTAAGAATCTTCATGGCCTCGACAATGCACACGGCCTGGCCTTGTTTCACGACATCGCCCACCTCGACGAAGGGTTTGGCTCCAGGCGCTGAAGCGCGATAGAACGTGCCGACCATGGGGGACTTGATCAGTTTGCCGCTCGGCGCGGCTGAGGCGGCAGGCGTCGCGGCGCTCGCTTCCATGGGAATGGGCATAGGCGCGGCAGCAGGCGCAGCCACATATTGCACGGCGGCTTGGGCGGGAGGCGGGGGCGTCTTGACGATGCGGACCTTGCCTTCCGCTTCGGTGATCTCAAGCTCGGAAATATTCGATTCCGAAACGAGGTCAACCAAGGTTTTGAGTTTTCGCAAATCCATGGTATCGATGTGAATTGAGTCGAATTGGGTCTTAAATTCTATCAAGTTCTAGTTATTGCGGCCAATTTTTCAGCTGCATAGCGAAGTGCGAACCCATATCCGGCGGCGCCGCAACCGCTAATTACCGCCTCGGCGAGATCGGAGAAATAGGAGTTTTGCCGGAAAGGTTCGCGGCGATGAACATTGGACAGATGCACTTCAACGAAAGGCCGGCCCAGCGCGGCCAAGGCGTCGCGCAGCGCAACGCTGGTGTGGGTGTACGCGGCGGGATTGATGATGACGAAGCGGGTACCGTCTTCGCGTGCCGCATGGATCCGGTCGATGAGCGCGCCCTCGTGGTTGCTCTGGTGGCATTGCACGTCCAGGCCGAGTTCGGCGCCGAGCGCCACAAGAGTTTGGTCGATGTCTTGGAGCGTGGTGCGGCCATAGACTTCTGGCTCGCGCGTGCCGAGAAGATTGAGGTTCGGACCATGCAAGACGAGAACGCGTAGCGGATTCATGGGATGGATGGGACGTGTTCAGGTTGTTCCAGAAAGGTGTTTCAGGAGTTCTGTATACGAGGTTTGCCCCAATTTTTGAAAGACGATGGAGCCGTCGGGCGCAATGATCACCGTGAATGGGAGCCCGCCTTGGTTGTCGCCGAGTTTCGCGCTGAGTTCCGTGCCGCCCATGCCACCCAATAGCACAGGATAGCTGACAGCGCGGGCTTTCAGGAAATTGCGCACGGATGTTGGATTATCGATGGCGATGCCGATCATTTGCAGATTTTTGCTGCCATGATCCTTGTAAAAACGTGACAGCTCGGGCATTTCAGCAATGCACGGCGGGCACCAGCTCGCCCAGAAGTTGACGATCAAGATCTTGCCTTTGTACTGGGCCAGCTTGACGCTGTGGCCGCCGAGATCGTCCAGCGACGTGGCGAACAGCGTCTGCACCGCGTTGGGTGCCGGCGTCATCGTTGCCTCTGGAGGTCTCGAGGGCTGTGTTGCCGCCGTGATCAAACGCTCGGCATCGGCGCGGGTCGACGCGCGGGAGCCGAACCAGAAACCCCCGGCGGCCCCGATGGCGCCGATGAGCAGAACCAGAATCCAAGATGTTGTGCTTTTCAAAGTGAAACTCCAATAGGGGGTGATGCCGCCGGGCCGGCTTCGACCAAGGCACGCACCGCCTGCATATTGCCGCGCTCGGCCGGTTTTCCGGAGCTGCGAGGCGCGCGCAGCAGCACGCCGCGTTCGTCCTTGAGCGGATAGAGGCTGAGCGAGGCGATCACGGTCGGATGTCGGGTGGTGGCCCCGCTTGGCATCGGCCACTCGAACTCGAGGCGCTCCACGGGGGCCTTGCCCGCGTAATGCGGGGCTTCGCTGGCACGGTAGGCAAGGTTCCGGTTGATGCAGTGAATTTCCACCGCCTTGGTATCGTCGGCAAATAGCAGGACATGCAAGGCAGAGTGCGCCGTCGCCGTTCCGTTCCACACCGCGCCCGCAAGATGCGGCCTGAATTCGGCGAATTCTTCCATCAGCCCCAGTGCGGCGCGGCGCAAATTCCAAAGCAGCGAGGGGTGTTCGTCACCGTGGAACAAGGACAAATAGAGCCGGACCTGGGTGAGGACATCCGTGTTGTCGGGCTGCACCTCGGGGTGCGCGCCTGGGCCAAGCATCTGGTGCGTTGCCTTGCGCTTGGCCGTTGCGTAATCCAGGCCGTCCTCGACAATGAGCCGGGCCGCCATGGCGGCGAGTTCTTCCCGTAAAGCGTTCATCAAGGGGAGTGTATCCGTCTGATGCATGCCGACCGTACGGCAGTGTCGGCTCGATCCGGCTTGGCTGCGGGACCCGATTCCGAAGGCAGCGTGGCAGCCGGTAACGGCCTCACGCCGGCCGCGGAACAGTCCCGCAGGCGAGACGGGTTGGACCCCGATGCCTCATGGTTTCGCGGCGCCGGGATTCGCGAGATGCACGGGATCTCCGTTGCGGTCGAAGGGCAGCATGCCTTCGAATGAGCCGTTCCTGATGCTGTCGACCATGTGTTGCAGCGATGCCTCGGTTTCTTCGCTGGTGGGGGGCAGGCCATCATGCCAGGATACCGATGACGCGAATACGAGCGACCAAGGCGGCCCGAAGCGAGCCGCTTCCTCGATCAGGGTCTGGAAATCCGCGAGCTCGTCGGGACCCTTGTCGACGACCATCACGGGCTCGAGCTCGCCACCGTTGCCGGCATTGAATTCGGCGCGCTGTTCGCCGCTGGCGTTCTCGGGAAGCGTGGCGCCGACGAAGACGAACAAAAGATGCTGCGGCTTGGTCTGGCGACGACTCAAGACAAGAAGATCGTCAAAAGTCTGAATGTCCATGTTGTCCTTCAATCATTGATGTGAATTGGGCAATCGAGCCCCGCTCAGGTGTTTCCGACCGCCCACACGGCGGCTTGCGTGCGTGAATTGACGTGGATTTTCTTGAGGATGCGCTTGACGTGGATCTTGACGGTTCCCTCGGCGATATGAAGGTCCCGCGCAATTTGCTTGTTGCTCTTGCCCTCTTTGAGGTGGGCGAGAACATTGGCTTCCTGTGGCGTCAAATTCGCGGCCTCTTTTGTTTTCGGCAGCGGATCTTCCCTCAGCGACACGACCAATAAATTGACCAAGTTGTCGCTCAAAGCCATTGCGCCGGTCTCGGATGTTTTGAGGATGCCGGCAAGGAGGGCTTCTGGCGCCATGTCCTTGAGCAGGTAGCCGTCAGCGCCAGCGCGCAGCGATGCGGTCAGATTCTCGGCGTCATCGGACACCGTGATCATGATCGTCGTGATGCCCGGGTGGTGGGTCTTGATCTCCTTCAGCGTATCGAGGCCGCTCATGCCTTTCATGTGCAGGTCGAGCAAGACGACGGAGGGTTCCAACCGGCGCACGAGATCCAACCCGTCTTTGCCGTTGTCGGCTTCGCCAACGAGGACGAGCTGGTCGCTCGCCATGGCAATCAGGTCTTTCAGTCCCTGGCGGAACAATGGGTGATCATCGATGATCACGACTTCATGCATGGAGTTCATGTTTCGTGCCTGGCGCGATGCGGATCGACGTGCTGAGGGCGCGCGGCGTCAATTGCACGGCAACCCGTGTGCCGCCCTCCGGTTTGTTCGTGATGGATAGCTGGGCTCCGATATGGTTGGCGCGTTCATGCATGATGAGCAGGCCATGATGGCCGATCCGGCCATGCTCTTCGCCTATGCCGATGCCATCGTCATCAATCGCAAGATGAACGCCGCCGCCCTCGCTCTCATAAAAACTCACCTCGATATGGCTCGGGTTTGCGTGTTGAATCGCATTCGCGAGCGCCTCTCGCGTGATCTGCAGCAGGTTGATTTCCTCGTTCGGACTCAGACGCGAAGTGGTCGGGGTCACTTGGGTGTGCACGGGGATCGAACCGCGCAGGGAAAACTCGGCGGCAGACTTCTCGAGCGCGATCGTCAGATTGTCTTCGACCTTCATGCGGAAGGTCGAAAGCAGTTCGCGAAGGTGGTGATAGGCATTGGTCAGACCGTTGTCGAGCGAGGACATGATGAGCTCGGTTTGCGCGGGTTCCTTGGCCTGCACCGCCGTTTTGAGCCGGCATACCTGGATTCTCATGTACGACAGCGATTGCGCAAGGGAGTCGTGAAGTTCACGGGCCAAAATCGCACGCTCCTCGTAAACGGACCATCGTTTCGACTGTTCGGCGCGCATGGCTTCGCCGATGGCGATGCCCATGTGGGTCGCGAGGGCCTCCAGCAATTGAATCTGCCAGGGATCGAGGTCCTGCCCGGAAGGGACGACCCATTGCAGAACGCCGTAGCTGGAGTTGACATCGTGGAGAGGGAGCGTCAGTGCGCGCAAGTGTTCAAATTCGCGCCAGCGTATGGCGCTTGACGCGTGGCAGTCGGAGCAATTCGAAACCTGGCATAGCTGGCGGTCGCCGGAACTGAACTGCGGCGATGCTGGCGTACCGCCGTGCGTGCTGTCGCTGGCAAGGCAGACGAGTCCATGGCCGACGCCGATGGCCTTCTCGAAGTCGTTCAGCAGAGACAAGTGCGTGCTTGAATTGATCGCGCTCGGGTAAAGACGCCCGATCGACCTGTAAAGCAATTCGAGCGACTTGTTGCTGCGCGCCAGGGATTCCGTCTTCTCGGCGACTTTGTGTTCGAGGTTCTGATAGAGCTTGTCGAGATCTTCCGCCATCAAATTGAACGACAGGCCGAGCCCGTCGAGGTCGTTCGCCGCGTACTGGGCCACGCGCACCGAGAGATCCTGCCTACGCATCTTTTGGGTGGCTTCCTGAAGCTCTTTCAGTGGGACGAGAACGTCTGCGCGCGTGACGTAGATCGTGATCGCAATGACGACAAAAATCGCAGTGATGGCAAGACCTTGTATGAGCCGCAGCAAGGCAAGTTTCGCCTCAACGTTCTCCTGCAGCAAGGTGACCAGTTCATCGATCGTCGTCACGAGATTTTGCGCTTGCGCCAAAAGCGCAACCCGGGCTTCCGGGTTGAACCGAGAGGTGTCGGCCTCGGCAACGAGCAAGGGGCGTACCCGCTGCTGCCAGGCGTCGAGCATGTCTCGGTAAACACGCGCCCGCCGGTCCAGTTCGTCAGACGGAATGAATTGGGTCAGGGTCGGGGATGCCAAAGTGGCTTCGAAATCGTTGAGCGAGCCCTCCAGCGCCTTGATCTGATCGGGCCGGCTGCGCGTCGGTATCGCATTGAGCGTTGCGACCGCGCGGTAGATCTTCATCCGCAAGGAACCCGCCATGTTGATAGCCGAAGCTTCGCCGCGCGCGCCGTCCGCAATGACCAGGGAACTGATCAAACTCGTCAGGGACAGCAGCGCGATCAGGACGAGCATGCGCGTCAGCCGCGCCAACAACGACTGGCCCCAGAACCGCCGATACAAGCGAATCATGATTCTCACAGAGATGAATGTTGCGCCGATGGCGGGCCGATCGAAGGGCTAGGCAGGCGACGCAATTAGTCGTGTGCACCAGGAAACCGAGCTCATTATGAGCCCGCCGAGCAACTTCGCAGACATGCCCCATCGCGTATCTGTACTCCCACGGCCATAGGCATGGCTCCGTCGGGACGCCTCCCGGGTGGCGATCATGGGTTGCATCCACCGCCCGCGGGCGGATTTGATGTCTTGCGTTTCAGCGCCTGAGGAGACAGACCATTGCGAAGGTGGTACTCCGAAAAACCCCGCCGGGGCCGAATGCGCGGACATGATTTTGAAAATACCGTCGGATCAAAGGCTTACATCACTACCACCCTACCTCGTTAGAGGTATATCGACGCATTTCAGGAGCTTTGTCGGCAGTAGGCAACGCGGTGGCTAAGGCCTATTGTCCTGGTCATCCAAGTCCGCAGCAGGGGAAACTCATGAGAGGGTCGTTGCATCAACAGGTGGTTTGCGCCAAGGCTGGGCCTCACCGGCATTTATGGATAGGCGGAGCCTTTCTATTGTTGCTGGCGGTGTATTTGGTAAATATGAAGCAAGCTTACGCCGACGGCAAGGCCCTTTTCGAACAGCGCTGCGCACAATGTCACACGATCGGCGGCGGAAAACTGGTCGGGCCGGATCTGAAGGATATCGGGACCCAACGCAAGGCAGACTGGCTGCTGCAGTTCATTCAATCCCCTCAACGGGTGATTCAGAGTGGTGATCCAACGGCAAAAACGCTTGTTGCCCAATACGGCATGGTGATGCCCGATCAAGCGCTGTCCAGTGCAGAAATCCATGGCATCCTGACTTACATTTCCCAAGCCTCCCGGGGAGCAAACACAGTCTCGGCTCCGCCAGTGGTCGTACCAGCTGCGGTCGCACAGCCAAGCCCAGCGCAGGTCATCGCAGGCGCTCGGCTTTTTACCGGACAAACACGGTTTACCCATGGCGGTGCAGCGTGCATTTCCTGTCATGACGTCAACAACTCCGCTGTCGGCATTGCTGGCGGAAAGCTTGCCGTCGGCTTAACTGGGGTCTATGCAACCATCGGTGCCGACGGCATCAAGGCCATGGTCACCACACCTCCGTTTGCGCCTATGGCCATGGCCTATGAAGGCCATCCAGTGACCGATGCTGAAACAGCGCAATTAATCGCATTTCTGCAGGCCGCTAGTTTGTCCAAAGCAGCGCAAGCGGGAACGCGCATCTCGAGCGACATGCTGGTTGCAGGAGGGGTGGGGATGCTGGTGATCCTGGCAGCCATGAATTTGATCTGGATCAGGCGGAAAAAATTCAGCACCAAGCATTTGATTTACGCGCGCCAGATCAAGACGCATTGAGTCAGACACCCCATCATCGACAAGACACGAGGACATCATGAGCTGGATCAAAGACATCATTTCGCCAAAAACAAGATCTTGGGAAGAGTTTTATCGTAATCGTTGGCAGCACGATAAAGTCGTCCGCAGTACGCATGGCGTCAATTGCACAGGTGGTTGCTCCTGGAATGTGCATGTCAAAGATGGGATCGTCGTTTATGAAACCCAGGCGCTAGATTATCCGCTGCTCGAAAAATCGCTTCCGCCCTACGAGCCGCGTGGCTGCCAACGGGGGATTTCCTATTCCTGGTATCTATACAGCCCGATCCGCGTCAAATACCCGTTGATGCGCGGAGCCTTGCTCGATCTGTATCGCGAGGAAAAAGAAAAAACTGGCGATCCCGTGCTGGCTTGGCGGAATCTGCAAGACGATCCAGCCAAGCGCAAGCGTTATCAACAGGCGCGTGGCAAGGGCGGTTTCCGCCGCGTGCATTGGGACGAGGCGATGGAGTTGATCAGCGCCGCGTCGTTGCATACGGTCAAAAAATATGGTCCCGACCGACTTGTCGGGTTCTCCCCAATTCCCGCGATGTCGATGCTGAGCTTTGCCGCCGGCGCGCGCTTCCTGCAATTGATGGGAGGAGTATTACTGAGTTTTTACGACTGGTATTGCGATCTGCCCCCGGCTTTCCCCGAAGTTTGGGGTGAGCAGACTGACGTGGCTGAAAGCGCAGACTGGTACAACTCCAAGTTCACGGCGGTTATGGGCGCCAACCTGGGAATGACACGCACGCCCGATGTGCACTTTTTCTCGGAGTCGCGCCATAACGGGACGAAGACGGTCGTATTTTCGCCAGACTTCAGTATGGTGGCGAAATACGCAGACCAATGGGTTCCTGTGCATGCGGGAAGTGATGGGGCATTTTGGATGGCCGTAACCCATGTCATCCTCAAAGAATGGCATTATGAAAAACAAACGCCGTATTTCATAAATTACGCAAAGAAAACAACAGACAGCCCTTATCTGGTCGAATTACATGCCCAATCCGGAAGTTATGTCGCGGGTAAATTGCTGCGTGCAAACAGGATTGAAAAATACAAAGATCAAGAGAACGGCGAGTGGAAATTCCTCAATATTGACGAGAGCACAGGGGAATTGGTCATGCCGAAAGGTAGCGTCGGCCACCGCTGGGACAAGGTGAAGGGAAACTGGAACACCAAACTTGAAGACGGGCTTGGGGACCAGAGTTATGACCCGTTGCTTACCCTCCTCGGCAAGAGCGATGCCGTACTGCCTGTTGAGTTCACAGAGTATGGATTGAATCGCAAAGCCCTCCGCGGAGTGCCTGTCAAGTATGTGACGACCAAGACCGGAGAACAGGTTGCAGTGGCCACGATCTATGACCTCATCATGGCGCATTATGGCGTTGATCGTGGGCTGGGCGGCGATTATCCTGAGAATTACAGTAATAAAGACGCCGCTTACACGCCGGCGTGGCAAGAGATTTTTACTGGGATAGGCTCAGAAACGGTGCTGCAATTCGCACGTGAATGGGCGCGCACCGCGGAAATGACGGGCGGTAAATGCACGATTATCGTGGGGGCTGGCATAAACCATTGGTTCCACGGCAATTTGATCTACCGCGCCGGAATGATGGCGCTCATGCTGACAGGTTGTGTCGGGGTCAATGGCGGTGGGATGAATCATTACGTCGGGCAGGAAAAACTCGCGCCTACCGATTCATGGGGTAGCATTATGTCAGCGCGCGACTGGCAGAGCACGACGAGGCTCCAGCAAGCACCCATATGGCATTATATGAATTCAGATCAGTGGCGGTATGATGGAAATCAAAATGAATATAACGCGGCGCCCAGCAACAGCACGACCAAGCTGCATACGGCGGATTTTATTGTAAAGGCCGTGCGGAATGGCTGGTTGCCATTCTTCCCGCAATTCAATGTCAACAATTTCGAGTTGGTCGAGCAGGCGCGTCAGGCTGGAGCCGAGACGGATGATGAAATCAAGAATTACATCCTGGAGAAGTTAAAGTCGGGAGAAATTCGATATTCCGTGACTGATCCGGACGCCGAGGTCAACTGGCCACGCGTATGGTTTATCTGGCGCGGCAATGCTATCGGCACGAGTGCCAAAGGGCATGAGTATTTTTTAGATCATTATCTTGGTACGCACCATAATCATATCGCCGACGAGGCTGCCAAAGGCAAAGTCAAGGATGTCAAATGGCGCGACGCCGCCGCCCGCGGAAAAATGGATTTGATCGTCGATTTGAATTTCAGGATGGATACTTCGGCGCTTTAT
The DNA here is from genome assembly GCF_900088825.1 of Thiomonas delicata. Classification (GTDB taxonomy): domain Bacteria; phylum Pseudomonadota; class Gammaproteobacteria; order Burkholderiales; family Burkholderiaceae_C; genus Thiomonas_A; species Thiomonas_A delicata. The sequence goes on from NZ_LT592171.1 coordinate 304,851, forward strand.
TCAGACATCGTGTTACCCACGGCATCATGGTATGAAAAGGATGATTTGAACTCGACGGACATGCATTCGTTCATCCATCCGTTGAGTGCTGCAATACCCCCGGTCTGGGAATCAAAAACGGATTGGAATATTTTTCGGGATCTTGCTGGAATGGTCAGCGACATGGCGCGAAAACATATGCCGCTGCCGATCACGGATGTCGTGACAGCAGCACTTTCCCATGATAGCGCTGATGAAATTTCCCAACCCCGGATGCTCGACTGGGCAAAAGGTGAATGTGAAGCGGTTCTCGGAAAATCCATGCATAAACTTGCGCTGGAAGAGCGCGACTATACGCAAATTTATAACAAGTTCATCGCGCTCGGCCCCAACGTGCGCGAAAAGGGTCTGGGGGCACATGGCAATCAATACGACTGCGCTGATTTCTATGACAGGATGCTCGAGAATGCCGATCATGTGCAGACGATTCAAGGGCAACGCTACCCCTCACTCAAGGAGGATACCGAAGCCATCGAGGCTGTTCTGCTTCTCTCATCTGCCACGAATGGCGCTCTTGCCGAGCGCGCGTATAAAAATGCGGAAATCAAAACAGGTGTGAAGCTGGCTCATCTTTCAGAGGCCTCAAGAGGGGTCCTGATTAATAATCGAGACCTGAAGACACAGCCGCGCCGTCTAATTAATACACCGATTTGGTCGGGGTTGATGGATGGCGGGAGAGCTTATGCTGGCTTTACTTACAACATTGAAAACAACATCCCTTGGCGCACCTTGACGGGCCGTCAACATTTCTATTTGGATCATGACGGATACATTGCCTTTGGTGAAAATTTCCCGACATTCAAGCCGTCGCCGACACCGGAAGCCTACGGTGATCTACGGCAGTCGGTGAACGATGGCAAAGCGAAGATGCTGAATGTCTTAACCCCGCATGGGAAATGGCATATTCATTCGACCTATGGCGATACTCTGCGGATGCTCACGCTTTCACGTGGCATGGAGCCTTGCTGGCTGAGTGAGTCGGACGCTGAAAGCCTTAGAATTCAAGATAATGATTGGGTCGAGGTTTATAACGATCACGGGGTGTACTGCACTCGCGCGGCCGTGAGCGCCAGAATTCCGTCGGGAGTTTGTATCGTTTATCACGCTGTCGAACGCACCTATAGTGTGCCGAAATCTGAGATCCGTGGCGGAAAGCGAGCAGGCATGAACAACAGTATTACTCGCGTGCATCTGAAACCCAACCTCTGTGTGGGGGGGTATGGCCAATTTACCTACCATCTGAATTATTGGGGCCCGGTTGGTGTAAACAGGGATACTCATGTATTGGTCAGGAAAATGGAAACGGTCAACTTCTAAAGGCATAGAATCATGGATATCAGATCTCAAATTTCAATGGTTTTCCACCTCGATAAATGTATCGGCTGCCATACCTGTTCGGTGGCCTGCAAAAATATCTGGACCGATCGCAAAGGCGCAGAATATATGTGGTGGAACAATGTCGAAACAAAGCCCGGCACTGGCTATCCGACCCGTTGGGAGGACCAGGAGGTATATAAGGGGGGGTGGACAAAAACTGGGGATGGGATCCAGCCCAAAAGTAATAAAAACAAAGTTATTACTTTGAAAAATATTACATACAACCCCGACATGCCGGTCATGGATGATTATTATGAGCCCTGGACCTACAAATATTCTGATCTATTCGAAGCGCCGGAAGGGGATGATCAGCCAACGGCGAGAACGATATCGCTGGTGACAGGCCATCCCATCGATGTCAAAGCCGGGCCAAATTGGGATGATGATTTAGGCGGAACCAAGGATTATGCGCGGAAAGATGTCAATTTAGAAAAACTGAGCCCTGAAGAGCAGGAGGCCATGTTTCAACTCGAGCGTCTGACGTTCATGTATTTGCCGCGTATTTGTAATCATTGCCTCAATCCGACCTGTGTTGCATCATGCCCATCAGGGGCCCTATACAAGAGGGGGGAGGATGGAATTGTTCTGATCAATCAAGAGCGTTGCCGTGGTTGGCGCATGTGTGTCACGGCGTGTCCTTACAAGAAAACATATTACAACTGGTCGACCGGGAAATCAGAAAAATGCGTGCTTTGCTATCCTCGACTCGAGGCAGGCATGGCCCCAGCTTGCTTCCATACCTGCGTCGGCAGAATTCGCTATTTGGGTGTCATGCTTTATGACGCGGAGAAAATTGAGGCGACCGCGTCGTGCGAAGAGCGGGATCTTGTTGACAAACACTTTGATATTTATCTTGACCCTTTCGATCCGGAGATCATAAAAAAGGCCAAGGAGTGCGGCATCGCCGATTCGACGATCGAGGCCGCACAAAAATCACCCGTCTATAAATTTGTGAAGCAGTGGAAAATTGCATTGCCACTTCATCCTGAATTTCGAACACTTCCTAATTTATTTTATGTTCCACCGCTCCTGCCGACCATGGGCAAGGTCACTGAGGGTCTTTACGACACGGCCACGAAATCATTCTGGGGTGGAATCGAAAACTCGCGTCTGCCTCTCGAATATCTGGCATCACTCTTTTCTGCGGGAAACGTCAAACAGATTGAGGTCGTGCTGAAGAAGATGATGGCCGTCAAGATTCATCGCCGGCGTGTGACGGTTGGTGATCTGCCCGCACAAGAGGTTGAGGATGCATTGCAAGAGGCCGGCGTCAGCGAGGAGATGGCTGATGCAATATTTAGGTTGACGACGCTTGCGTTGAATGAGGAGCGCTTCGTGATCCCAGCTGCTCATCGAGAAGAAGCGAGTGAATTGCTTGAAGCCACCGATGACCGTAAAGGCAATGCAGGTTTCGGCTTTCGAGAAAAACCAGCGCGGGGTCTTTGATGACTAAGAATCTCGAAATCTATCAGCAGTTCGCCGGATTGTTCCGCTATCCACGAGCGGATTTTGTCGAGGAGCTAGTCGAGTTGAGAAATCAACTTGAAATGCTGCATCTGGGTGATTTGATCGAGTTTGAAAAATATGCGAACTACATGCTGGCTTTGAATCTCCAGGAAAGAGAAGAGATTTTTCTTAAAACTTTTGAAATCCAGGCAATCTGCCATCTTGAGATCGGATATGTTCTGTTTGGGGAAGATTATAAGCGCGGGCTCTTTCTGGCTGGCATGAAAGAGGAGCACCGTAAAAGAGACCACGATTGTGGTTTGGAGTTGCCCGACCATCTTTCGAATGTCTTGGATTTGCTTTCTGGCATGGATGATGAAGAGCTGGTGAAGGACATTGCTGAACTTGCGCTGATTCCTGGCGTACGGGCGATGCTCTCTGCGTTCGACGAAAAGCAAATCCGAGGCCGCCTCGAACTGCTGAAGAAGAAGCAGGAAGCTATTGTGCAAGAAGAGTTGAATTACGGAAATCCCTACCGTTACGCACTTGATTCACTATTGAAGGCGCTGGAAGCCGATTTCCCTGGTGTTCCCGAGGGGCGGCAGGATCAAGCAGCCGGAAATTTTATTCCGATTCATCGTGCAGAAGGGGGTGAAATTTCAGTGTGCGCATTGGCCCGCCCACCCGCTGAGTTGGTGCAAGGAGATTAACATGAATTTTCGACAGGCACTTTTCACGATTCTTCCCTATGTTGCATTGACGACATTATTGGTGGGATCAATTTATCGCTATCGCATGCTCGGTTTTAAGGTGACGTCACTCTCATCACAATTCCTTGAAGGTAAAAATTTGTTTTGGGGTACGCAACCGTTTCATTGGGGCATCCTCGTCGTTTTTCTTGGTCATCTCGCAGCCTTCGCCATCCCCAGTGGTGTGTTGGCATGGAATGGGCAACCTTGGCGTCTTCTGGCCTTGGAATGGACGATGTTCGCGTTCGCACTAAGCGCGCTGTTCGGGCTCGGAGCCCTGATGGTTCGACGCTTGCGCGATGCGCGTCTGCGCGTAGTGACAAGCCGCATGGATGTTCTTCTTTACGCATTGCTGACGTTCCAGCTGTTAACCGGCATCCTGATTGCTTATTTCAACAATTGGGGAAGTTCGTGGTTCGCCTCGTCTGTGACGCCCTATCTGCGCTCGATTTTTCTTTTGAACCCTAAAGTCGATGTGATCGTGGCAATGCCGGGCTTGGTGCAGCTGCATATCATCTCAGCGTTCCTCATTTTTGGTTTGATTCCATTTACTCGACTTATACACTTCACCGTATTCCCCTTGAATTACACCTGGAGGCCCTACCAGCAAGTGATCTGGAATTGGGCGCCCAAGGCGAGACGGACTGCTACTGCGTTGAGGATAGGCGTGAAACCCAAGAATAATTAAAGACGTTTTCGGGGATGGTCATTGAGCGCAATGACCATTCGAAACGACAACGTCGAAAAGAGGGTGTTGACATGTCCTACGTGCTTCAGTCCTGGGATCCCGAGAACCCTGCCCAGTGGCAGCGGGAGGGTCGAAGGGTGGCGAGCCGGAACCTGTGGGGCTCAATCGCCGCATTGTTCCTAGCTTTCTGCGTCTGGATGGTTTGGAGTATGGTAGTTATCAATCTACCTAAGGTCGGTTTTAAATTTAGCACGGATCAGCTTTTTTGGTTGGCCGCGCTGCCGGGCTTATCGGGAGCAACGCTACGTATTTTCTATGCGTTCATGGTGCCAATTTTTGGCGGGCGGCGATGGACGGTTTTTTCGACGGCGACGCTGCTCATTCCCGCCGTGGGAATTGGATATGCGGTGCAAGATCCGACCACCCCTTACAGCACCATGTTGGTGCTGTCACTGCTATGTGGTTTCGGTGGAGGTAATTTTGCGTCGAGCATGGCGAATATCAGCTTCTTTTTTCCTAAGGCGCAGAAAGGTTTCGCTTTGGGCATGAATGCGGGGCTGGGCAATCTTGGCGTGTCAGCAATGCAATTGGTGGTGCCTTTTGTGATTACAGTTCCTCTTTTCGGCGGATTTGGAGGCGGCCCTCAGGCTTGGTGGAGAGGAGGCGTGGAAACGCAGTTGTGGTTGCAGAATGCCGGTTTTATATGGGCGCCACTCATCGTTGCCTCGTCATTGTTCGCATGGTTCAAGATGAATGATGTGGGTGTCGCGAAAGCGTCTTTGATGGATCAGTTCGTGATTTTTCGCCAGCGGCATACCTGGGTGATGAGCTGGCTTTATCTCGGGACTTTCGGATCGTTCATCGGATTTTCCGCCGGCTTTCCGCTCCTGATCCGCACACAGTTTCCAAATGTCAATGTCGTGGCGTTCGCTTTTCTTGGCCCTTTGGTGGGGGCACTTGCCCGCGTCGGCGGTGGATGGGTGTCGGATAAATTGTGTGGGGCTTGTGTAACGCTTGGGGCTTTTCTTGTCATGGCCTGCGCGACGGTTGGGGTCGTTCTTTTCCTGCCGCATCCAGATTATGCAGGGAATTTTTGGATGTTCTTCCTATTATTTATGATTTTGTTCGTCGCGACTGGCGTGGGTAATGCATCAACATTCAGGATGGTGCCTCTCATCTTCCTGGCACTAAAAGAGCAGACCGTGGAAAACGGCGACAGCGCGCAGCTTCAGTTGGCGCGGGCCGACGCCAACAAAGAGAGTGCGGCGGTACTCGGATTCATCTCCGCAATAGCGGCCTACGGCGCGTTTTTCATTCCCATGAGTTATGGCACGTCGATCAAGCTGACGGGTGCCCCGGATGCGGCACTGTTTTCATTCGTGCTGTTTTATCTATCCTGCATAGTCGTGACTTGGCTGTTTTACTCGCGCAAAGGGGCCAAGATTCGCTGCTGAGGCTTGACATCGCCCGGTGGATGGGCGCGCGATGAATTCCGGCCGCCCGGGCGTCGCGGCGCAGCCCCAAGGATGGAAGACGCGCTTGGCGCGGCTTCAGATTTCCATTGCCGGTTTTCTACAATGGGCCGATGCATATCCACATTCTCGGAATCTGCGGCACCTTCATGGGTGGAATCGCAGCACTTGCCCAGACTTGCGGGCATCAGGTCACGGGCTGTGACGCCCAGGTCTATCCGCCGATGAGCGATCAGCTCGAGCGCCTGGGCATCCGCCTGATCGAGGGCTATGGTGCCGATCAACTGGCGCTCAAACCCGAGCTCTGGGTGGTGGGCAATGCAATCTCGCGCGGCAACCCCTTGATGGAAGCCATTCTGGACGCCGGCCAACCCTACGTCAGCGGGCCGCAGTGGCTGGCCGAGCATGTTCTTGCAGGGCGGTGGACCTTGGCCGTGGCGGGCACCCATGGCAAGACGACGACGTCGTCCATGCTGGCCTGGATCCTCGAGCATGCGGGACTGAACCCCGGTTTTCTGATCGGCGGCGTGCCGGTGGATTTCGAGGCTTCCGCACGTTTGGGCGAGCCCGGCTTTTTCGTGGTGGAGGCCGACGAGTACGACACGGCCTTTTTCGACAAGCGGTCGAAGTTCGTGCATTACCGTCCACGCACTGCCGTGCTGAACAACCTGGAATACGACCATGCCGACATCTTTCCCGATCTCGGCGCCATCGAAACCCAGTTTCATCATCTGGTGCGCACCGTTCCGGGCAGTGGCAAGCTGGTGGTGCAGTCCGGCAGCGAAGCTTTGGCGCGTGTCCTGGCGCGGGGTTGCTGGAGTGCCGTGGAGTATTTCGATGCGCCTGTGGCGGATGGTTGGTGCGCGCACGGCGACGAGCAGTCCTTCCATGTGACTTGGCAGGGGCAGCCGCAAGGAGAGGTGCGCTGGCGCCTGATGGGCGCGCACAACCGTGCCAACGCCTTGGCGGCTGTCGCCGCGGCACGCCATGCCGGCGTGCCGGGGCAACTCGCCTGCGAGGCCCTGAGTGCCTTCGGTGGCGTGAAGCGTCGCATGGAATGGCGCGGCGAGGTGGCGGGCATTTCGGTGTACGACGACTTCGCCCACCATCCGACCGCCATCGCCACGACGCTCGCGGGCTTGCGGCAGTCGTCGCAAAACCGGGGCCGCATCCTGGCCGTGTTCGAGCCGCGTTCCAACACCATGAAGCTGGGCTCGATCAAGGACCGGCTGCCAGACGCGCTGCAGCAGGCCGACATCAGTTTCGGTTACGCGGGGGGGCTGGGCTGGGATCTGGCCGAGACCCTGGCGCCCATGGGGGCACGCGCTCGTGTGCATGCCGATCTGGATGCGTTGGTGGCCGATGTTGCCCGCGAGGCGCGCTCCGGCGACCATGTGCTGGTGATGAGCAACGGCGGTTTCGGCGGCATCCACGCCAAACTGCTCGCGGCCTTGTCGGCGCGGTTCGAGACACCCGATCCTGGCTTGGGTGCTTGAGCCGGGCTTGTCGGCGGTTCGACACGGGGTTGGACGAAAGCCCCTTGCGTTTGACCTGGATCATGGCGGGACACGGCGTTCCTGATAAGATAAGAATCATTCGCATTTCATTTGCCGCCTCGACTTGAATTCGCGCTTGTGGCTTGCGCCCAAACGCTTCGAGTGACCTGATCGCCTGTCGCAGCCACCGCTTCCATGAATACGCTTGCATCCCTGCATCCAGGCACACACGCCATCGTCACCCAGGTGCGCGCCGAAGGCGCGCTTCAGCACCGGCTGGCGGCCTTGGGCCTGCGTGCCGGCAACGAGCTTGAGGTGCTGCGCCAGGCGCGTTTTCGTGGCCCGATCCATGTCCGCATCGGGACCACCGAGCTGTTTCTGCGCAGGGCGGACGCCAGGCAAGTGGAAATCGCGCAGGTTCACGCGCATCAGGCATGAAGCGCATCGCGCTGGTGGGAATGCCCAACACGGGCAAGTCCACGCTGTTCAACCGGCTGACCGGGGCATCCGCCCGCGTGGGCAACTGGCCGGGATTGACGGTGGAGTTGTCGTCGGCGCGCATCCCGCTGGGCCGTCACATGGCGCAGGTCGTCGATCTCCCGGGGATCTACGACCTGCAAGGCCTGACCGAGGATGAAAGCGTGGTACAGCGCTTTCTGCAGAGCCAAAGCGTGGACCTCGTCGCCATCGTGCTCAATGCCACGCAGATCGACCGGCAACTGGCGCTGGCCGTTCAGGTTCGCGACAGTGGGTTCCCCTGCGTGATCCTGCTCAACATGGCCGACGAGGCCCAGCGCTACGGTGTGCGCATCGATGTGCCCAGGCTGCGGGAGGCGCTTGGCGTTCCCTTGGCGGAGTTCAGCGCCAAATATGGTCAGGGCTACCAGCAGGCGCTGCAATTGCTGGGACAGGCCTTGGACACCTCTCAGGCCTTGCCCTTGGAGCAGGCCCGGGCCGGTCTCGAGCAGCGCCACGATGGGGAAGCCGCCTCGCGCGAGGCCCTGGCCGCCGCGGTGCAGATGCCCACGCGTTTGCCGCAGACTTGGGCCCACCGCGTCGACCACTGGGTGATGCATCCCTGGATCGGCCCGCCCCTGTTTCTCGTGTTCATGGCCCTGGTGTTCAATGCCGTGTTCACGCTGGGCGCGCCGCTGCAGGACGGCCTGGGCTGGGCGTTCGATCAGGCGCGCGTGCTGGCGTTGCAGCCGGCACTGGCCTGGGCCCCGGCCTGGGTGCAGGGCCTGTTGCTCGATGGCATCTACAACGGCGTGAGCACGGTAGCGGCCTTCGTGCCGGTGATCATGCTGTTCTTCGTCTTCATGACCCTGATCGAGGAGAGCGGTTATTTTTCGCGCGCCGCCTTTCTCACCGACAGCCTGATGTCGCGCATGGGCTTGGACGGGCGCGGCTTCGTCATGCTGCTGATGGGTTTCGGCTGCAACGTGCCGGCGCTCATGGGCACGCGGGTGATGCGCTCGCGCGGCTTGCGCCTGCTCACCATGCTCATCATCCCGTTCTCGCTGTGCTCGGCGCGGCTGCAGGTGTTTCTGTTCATCATCGCGGCCCTGTTCTCGCCGCGCGTGGCGCCCTGGGTTCTGCTCAGCCTGTACGGCGTGAGTTTCGCCGCCACCTTCGCCAGTGCGCTGTTGTTCAAGCGGCGCTACCCCAGCAGCGAACCCTTCGTGCTGGAACTGCCGCCTTACCGCCTGCCGACGCTGCGGCAAATCGTGCTGCGCGCCTGGGGCGAGATTCATCACTTTCTGCATCGCGCCACCAAGTTCATCGTCATCGGCGTGGTGCTGGTGTGGATGCTGACCAACCTGCCGCCGGGCCAGCCGACGGCAGGGCCGCACACCATCGCCGGCTGGGTCGGGCATGCCCTGCATCCGGTGTTCGCGCCACTGGGTATCCCGCCCGAACTCATCATCGCGCTGATCTTCGGCTTCGTGGCGAAGGAGATCGTGATCGGCTCGCTGGCGGTGATCTACGGCTTGCAGGGCGACGCGCTGCAGCATGCCATTGCGGCACAGATCTCCCCGGCCGCAGCCTACAGCTTCATGCTGTTCACGCTCATCTACACCCCTTGCCTGTCCACGGTGGCCACGTTGCGCAGCGAATCGCGCAGCAACGCCTACACCCTGCTGTCGCTGGTCTGGTCGCTCGGCCTGGCATGGGCCGTGTCGCTCGTCTTCTATCAGGCAACGCGCATCCTCGGCTGGGCCTGAGTGAAGTTGGCGGCAGGTCCTCGAGGGGGCCGCCTACAATCCGTCGCATGTCAGGAAACACCCTCGGTTTGCTCTTCGCCGTCACCACTTTCGGCGAATCCCACGGCCCCGCCATCGGTTGCGTGATTGACGGCTGCCCGCCGGGCATGGCGCTGTCCGAAGCCGACATCCAGCCCGACCTCGACCGCCGCCGTCCCGGCACCTCGCGCCACGTGACCCAGCGCCAGGAGGCCGATCAGGTGGAAATCCTCTCGGGCGTGTTCGAGGGCCAGACCACCGGTACGCCCATCGCCTTGCTCATCCGCAACACGGACCAGCGCAGCAAGGACTACGGCAATATCCTCGACACCTTCCGCCCCGGGCATGCCGACTACACCTACTGGCGCAAGTACGGCCTGCGCGATCCTCGCGGCGGCGGCCGGTCCTCGGCCCGCCTGACCGCGCCCATCGTCGCCGCCGGCGCCGTGGCCAAGAAATGGCTGCATCGGCACCACGGCATCGTCATCCGCGGCTGCATGCAGCAGGTGGGCGAGGTCGCGATTCCCTTCGCGTCCTGGGACGACGTTCCCGCCAATCCCTTTTATGCCCCGAACGCGGCCATCGTGCCGCAACTGGAGGCATACATGGACAGCCTGCGCAAGGCCGGCGATTCCTGCGGCGCGCGGCTGTACGTCGAGGCGACCAACGTGCCCGCGGGCTGGGGCGAACCGCTGTACGACAAGCTCGACGCCGACATCGCTCACGCCATGATGGGCCTCAACGCCGTCAAGGGCGTTGAAATCGGTGCCGGATTCGCCAGTGTTGCCCAAAAGGGCAGCGAGCATGGGGACGAACTCACCCCGGAAGGTTTTGCCAGCGACAACGCGGGTGGCGTCCTGGGCGGCATCAGCAGCGGTCAACCCGTCACGGTGTCCCTGGCGATCAAACCCACGTCGAGCATCCGCCTGCCGCGTCGTTCGGTCACCCGCGCCGGCGAGCCGACCATGGTCGAAACCTTCGGCCGTCATGACCCCTGCGTCGGCATACGCGCCACGCCGATCGCCGAGGCCTTGTTGGCGGTCGTGCTGATGGACCATGCCTTACGTCACCGCGCGCAATGCGGCGACGTCAGGCATGACGTGCCACCGATCGCCGGGACAAGCCGGGCCTAAGGCTGGGCGTTCATCCGAATGCGTGCGGGTGGGATCAAGCGCGAACGTGGATTTTGAGTTGGTCCCGCCGACAGGAATCGAACCTGTATCTCGCGCTTAGGAGGCACGCGTTCTATCCATTGAACTACGGCGAGCGGGATGGCGATTGTAGATGGCGAGAAGGCCTCTACGTCCTTGCGCCGCCATCCAAGAGCGCATTTTCCAGCGCGGCCTGCACCGCGCGGCCGAGGTCGCGGCGGTCGCGTAGCGAGATCGATTCAAGATAGGCCACGCGGACCAGCAGCGGAGGTGAGCAGGCCATGCGCCACAGGGTGCCGAGCATGGTTTCATCGCCCACGTAGGCAGGAGCGCGGCTGTATCGGCCATCTTTGGCGCTGACGTAGCGCAGCAACACCGGCTGCACGGGCACTTCGGCGCTCACGGCAGCCTGGAACAAGTTGGCATGCAGGGGCAGGATGGCGCGGCCGTCGGAGGTCGTGCCTTCGGGGAAGACGCTGACATGCTCGCCTTGGCGCAGGGCATCGGCCATGTGGTGCATCACCCGCATGGCGTCGCGCCGACGTTCGCGCTCGATGAACAGAGTGCCGGCGCCGCGGGCCAGGGCGCCCAGAAGCGGCCAGCGGTCGATGTCGGATTTGGCGACGAAGCGTGTGGGGTGGGCGGCGTTGAGCGCGATGATGTCCAGCCAGGACACGTGGTTGATGGCAAGCAGGGCAGGCGGGGCGAGGATCTCTCCTTCGACGGTCAGTTGCACCCGGCAGATGCGGAGCAGGCGGCGAGACCATTCCCGGATCGCGTCTTGCCGTTGCCGGGGGGTGCGCAAGGAAAAACGGCGCAGGGTCAGCAGGCCGCGCGCGACCAGCACGCCGATGCGCAAGAGCATCCACATCAGGCGCAGCACTCCCATCATGGAGCCGTGCCGATGCCTGGGGCTTGTGGATTGCGTGAAACCTCGGCGCGTGCCAGGTCCGCCGGACTGGCGCCATCGGCACGCTGATAAATGACGCGCCCGTCGATGATGGTGGCGCGCACGCGGCCGCTGAGTTCCAGGCCGGCCAGGGGGGTATTCTTGATGCGGCTGCCGAGTTGTTCTGGTGTGGCCGACCAGCGCGCTTCAGGGTCGACCACGATGAGTTCGGCGGCCGCGCCGGCCCGCAATTGCAGCGGCGCAAGCCCCGCAGCGGCTGCGGCGCGGCTGGTGGCCACGGTCAGTGCCCTGGGCAGGGCGAGTCCGCTTTGCCGGGCAAACTCCAGCACTGCGGGCAGCAGCAGCTCGAGGCCGCTGGCCCCAGGTGCCGCTTCGGCGAAAGGCAGAATCTTGTCGTCGCTGCCGACCGGGGTGTGGTCGGAGCACAGGGCGTCGATCGTGCCGTCGGCCAGGCCACCGAGCAACGCGATGCGGTCGGCCTCCTGGCGCAAGGGAGGGTCCAGCCGCATGCGGGCGTCGAAGTAGCCGATGTCCAGGTCCGTCAGCAGGATGTTGTGCATGGACACGTCTGCCGTCACGGGCAGGCCTTCGGCTTTGGCGCGGCGCACCAGCTCGACGCCGGCGGCGCTGGACATTTTGCTGACATGGACGGCGCAACCCGTGGCGCGCACCAGCTCGAACAGGGTATGCAAGGCGATGGTTTCAGCCATCGTCGGCACGCCGGCCAAGCCCAGACGCTGGGCATAGGCGCCGCTCGCGGCGACGCCGCGGCCGAGGTGGGCATCCAGCGGGCGCAGCCAGACCTTGTAGCCGAAGGTGCTGGCGTATTGCAGCGCGCGGTAGAGCAGTTGCGTGTCGGCCACCGGCGTATCCGCCTGCGACAGACCGATGCAGCTGGCCTTCACCAGCGAGGCCATTTCCGCCAGACGCTCGCCTTTGAGGCCGACGGTGAGGGCGCCGAGCGGATAGACCCGCGAACGTTTGATGCGACGGGCCCGCCAGCGCAGCATCTCGACCAAGCTGGGCTCGTCGAGCACGGGGTCGGTGTCGGGCGGGCAAACGACACGGGTCACGCCTCCGGCCGCGGCGGCCGCGAGTTCCGAGTCCAGCAGCCCTGCGGCCTCGCCTCCGGGTTCGCCGAGGCGGGCGCACAGGTCGACCAGGCCGGGCATGACCAGGCAGCCGGAGGCGTCGACGGTGAGATCGGGGACGAAGTGTTCGGGGGCTTGCCCGACCGCGGTGATGATTTCTCCAGCGATGGCCACATCGCCCACGGCGTGCATGCCGCTGGCGGGGTCGATGATCGTGCCGCCACGGATGAGGATGGATTGCGGATGGCTCATGTCAGGCATTGGCGTTGGCGATGATGGACAGGACGGCCATGCGCACAGCGATGCCGAAGCGCACCTGCGGCAGGATGACGCTTTGCGCCCCGTCGGCCACGCTGCTGTCGATTTCCACGCCGCGGTTGATCGGCCCGGGGTGCATGACGATGGCGTCGGGCTTGGCCAGCGCCAGGCGCTCGGGGGTGAGGCCGTACATCATGTGGAACTCGCTGGCCGAGGGCAGGAGCCCGCCCGACATGCGCTCGTTTTGCAGGCGCAGCATCATCACCACGTCGGCGCCCTGCAAGCCTTCGCGGATGTCGTGGCACACGCGCACGCCCATGGGCCGCATGTCGCCGGGAACCAGGGTCTTGGGGCCGACCGCCCGGACCTCGGGCACGCCGAGGGTGGTGAGGGCGTGGATGGCCGAGCGCGCCACGCGCGAGTGCACGATGTCGCCGACGATGGCGACCGTCAGTGCCGAGAAGTCGGGCTTGTAGTGGCGGATGGTGGTCATGTCCAGCAACCCCTGCGTGGGGTGGGCGTGCCGGCCGTCGCCGGCGTTGACCACATGCACGTGCGGCGGTACGTGCTGGGCGATGAGATAGGGCGCGCCACTCTGGGCGTGGCGCACGACGAAGATGTCGGCGTCCATCGCCTCCAGGTTGGCTATCGTGTCGAGCAGCGATTCGCCCTTGGAGGTGCTGGAGCGCTGGATGTCGAGGTTGAACACGTCGGCCGAGAGGCGCTGGGCGGCGATCTCGAAGGTCGTGCGGGTCCGCGTGGAATTCTCGAAGAACAGGTTGAACACGCTCTTGCCGCGCAGCAAGGGCACCTTCTTCACCTCGCGGTCGCCGAAGCTGACGAAACCTTGCGCGGTGTCGAGGATGTGCAGCAGCACGTCGCGCGGCAGTCCTTCCGTGGTGAGCAGGTGGCGCAGCTCGCCGTTGCTGTTGAGTTGGGGATGTGGGGTCATGTCGATGGCTCAGCTCTCGGCACTGCATGCCACCCGCGGCTGGGGCGTTCGTTTGCCTTCCATAGGCCATGCGGCCGATTCATGCGGTTTTTTTCTCCATGCGGAAAACCAGTCGCATGGTGTCGGCTTCGTCGCGCTCGAGCGCCAGCATATGCGTGACCGGGATCTGGGCTTTAGCGGCAACGAGGCTGGCGCAGATGGGCAGTTCGCGCCCACCCCGATCGACCAGCACGGCAAGATCGACACGCGCCGGCCGGCCGAAGTCGTACAGCTCGTTGATGGCTGCGCGCGTGGTGCGTCCGGTGTAGAGCACATCGTCCACCAGCAGGATGCCGCGCGCCGTGACCTCGAACGGCAAGGCGGTGCGGTTGGCGCTCGGGTGCAGGCCGCGGGTGGCGAAGTCGTCACGGTGGAAGGTCGATGAAACCACCCCGAATGGCGTGGCCAGCTTCAGGTCCGCATGCAGGCGTTCTGCCAGCCACGCTCCGCCGGCATAGATGCCGACGACAGCGGGTTCTTCGGCTTGTTCAGCCAGCCACGAGCGCACCAGCTCGAGCAACCGGGTGTACAGGGCTTCGGCGTCCGGGGGTATCAGCATGGTCAGTGATGGGTATGGAGATATTGTTCCAGGATCAGCCGCGCGGATTCGGCATCGACATCGGCGGCGCCTGCGTCTTCGGCCGCGCGAGAGGTGTAGCGTTCGTCCACCAGCGCCACGGGCAGTTTGAATCGGCCGTGCAGCTGGTTGGCGAAGCGCCGCGCTTGGGTCGAGCGCAACTGTTCTTCGCCTTCCCGGGACAGGGGCAGTCCAACGACGAGCTGTACCGGCTCCCATTGCGCGATGAGGCGGGCGATGGCCTCGAATTTGGCCTCGCGCCGCTCGGCCCGTACGCTTTGCAGCGCACGGGCGCTGGCGGTGAGGGTGTTGCCGATGGCGACCCCGATGAGCTTCTCGCCGAAATCGAACCCCATCACCACGCCAATGGTGGGCTGCCCGGCACCGTGGCGGCCCGTGGCGTGCGAAGCCTGAATCTCAGGCATGTCCGGCTGTTTGCGAAAGGCTGAGGGGGGAAATGCCCATGAGGGACATGGCGGCTTCGAAGCGATGTTCCACTGGAATGTCGAACACAATCCCCGCGTCCGCTTCGACCGTGAGCCAGCCGTTGTGCGCGATCTCGTCCTCGAGTTGTCCGGCGCTCCAGCCCGAATAACCCAAGGCGACGAAAAATCTCGCCGGCCCATCACCCGACGAGATGTGCTCAAGCACATCCTTCGAGGTGGTCATCTGCAGTCCTCCTGGGACGCTGAGGGTGGAGGCGTAAACCTTATCCGTCGTGTCGTGCAGCACGAAGCCGCGCTCGGTCTGTACCGGTCCGCCGTAGTACACCGTCTGCATCGCCAGTTGGGGCTGGTCCAGCGGCAGGTCGACGCGGTCGAACAGATCCTTGAGCGTGATATCCGTCGACCGATTAATGACCAGGCCCAGCGCGCCTCGCGGGGAATGTTCGCACACGTAGATCAAGGCGCCGGAAAACGACGCGTCGACCATGCCCGGCATGGCAATGAGAAACTGGTTGCTCAGGTTCGAGGCGTCGGCACGAGGGTTCATAACGCCATATTATCGCGGCGCACTCTCCTCGCGGCAGACCCCTCCCGTTGAAAACGATGCCCTCACACCGCGCGGACCCTGCACCTTTCGAGATCAGCCTGGTCTGGTTGCGGCGCGATCTGCGTTTGGACGACCATGCGGCGTTGCACCAGGCCTTGCGCCGGTCGCGCCGCGTGGCGCTGGTTTTCGTGTTCGATCCGGATTTCCTGCAGCCTCTGCTGGCCCAGGGGGCGCGGGCCGACAGACGTTTGACCTTCATCCAGCAGAGCTTGCGGGAACTCGATGCGGTCCTGCGTCGGATGGGGTCGGCCCTGTTCGTCGAAATCGGGCGAGCGGTGGATTGCATCCCCCGGCTGGCGGCGCGCCTGGGGGCGCAGGCGGTGTTTTTCAACCGCGACGTGGAGCCCGATACGATGCGGCGCGACGCCGATGTCGCCGGAGTGCTGGCGGCACAAGCCGTCGAGTTCCATGGGTTTTGGGACCACATGCTGCTCGAGCCCAACGCGCTTCGAACCGGCCTGGGCAAGCCTTACAGCGTTTACACACCCTACAAGAATGCCTGGCTCAAGCGTATCGGGGCGGCAGACTTGGCGCATCTCGATTGTTCTGCCTTGCCGCAACAGGTTTTGCCAGATGCATCCGCGCCCGGCTTGCCAGCCCTGCATGACTTGGGGTTCGAACCCGTTGCATTGCCCGCGGGCCTGCCGCCTGGCCCTCACGGCGCCCGGGCCTTGTTCGCCGATTTCATGCG
The DNA here is from genome assembly GCF_900088825.1 of Thiomonas delicata. Classification (GTDB taxonomy): domain Bacteria; phylum Pseudomonadota; class Gammaproteobacteria; order Burkholderiales; family Burkholderiaceae_C; genus Thiomonas_A; species Thiomonas_A delicata. The sequence goes on from NZ_LT592171.1 coordinate 321,083, forward strand.
GCGCATCGACGCTTATGCCTCGGCGCGGGACTACCCGGCCATCAAGGGCACCAGCTATCTCTCCGTGCATCTGCGCTTCGGGACGATTAGCGTGCGAGAACTGGCGCGTCATGCCTGGCAGCGGTCGCTGGACGGTAGCGCGGGAGCGGCGAGCTGGTTGTCGGAACTGATCTGGCGTGATTTTTATATCCAGATTCTCCACCACCATCCCCAGGTGGTGGGTCGCGCCTTCAAGCCCGAATATGACCGCATTCGCTGGGACGATGCCCCCGAGCTGTTCATCGCCTGGTGCGATGGCCGCACGGGGTATCCATTCGTGGACGCGGCCATGCGTCAGCTCAACACCACCGGCTATATGCACAACCGGTTGCGCATGGTGGCGGCGAGTTTTTTCACCAAGGATCTGGGCTTGGACTGGCGTCTTGGCGAACGCTACTTCGCACTCAAGCTCAACGATTTCGATCTGGCGGCAAACAATGGCGGCTGGCAGTGGGCGGCCTCCACCGGCTGCGATGCGCAGCCCTGGTTTCGCATCTTCAATCCGGTGACCCAGAGCGAGAAATTCGATCCCGCAGGCCGCTTCATCCGACGTTACGTTCCGGAACTGGCGGGTTTGCCGGATGCAGCCATTCATGCCCCCTGGCTGGCCTCCCCGCAATTGTTGCGGGATGCCGGTGTGCGGCTGGGTTTGGACTACCCGTTACCGGTCATCGACCATGCCGAAGCACGAGCCCGCGCCTTGCGGCGTTATGCGGTGGTGAAGGAGGTGGCCGATGACGTGTAGCGCGGGCTGCGGTTCGGCCCGGACGGCGCCCCGCTGGGGCCCGGCCCGCGTGCGGTGAGTTCAGTGCAGCTGTCCCGATGTCATATAGCTCTTGATCAGACCCAACAGCTCATCTTCCGAATAGGGTTTGCCGAGATAGTGGTTCACACCCAGCTCCCGCGCGTAGTTGCGGTGTTTGTCGGCAATGCGCGAGGTGATCATGATCACCGGGAGGTGGCGTGTGCGATCGTCGGCGCGGATGTTGCGTGTCAGGTCGAAACCATCCATGCGGGGCATCTCGATGTCGGTCAACACGACGTCAGGCAGGGCGCTCTGAAGCTGTTCCAGCGCGTCCAGTCCGTCCTTGGCCAGCAGCACCGCGTAGCCGTTGCGGGTCAGGAAACGCTGGGTCACGCGGCGGACCGTGATGGAATCATCCACCACCAGCACGGTGTTGCCGGCAGTCAGCGAGTGCGGAGGTTCCTGCATGGCGGTTTGAGGCGCATGCGGCAGCGCGGCCGACTGAGCCGCCTGGGACTGCTCCGCCGCGCGCACCATGCGCTGCGTCGCCTCCTCACCGTATACCGCGGCCAGGGCCACGGGGTTGTAGATCAGGACCAGGTTGCCGGTGGGCAGGACCGAGATGCCGGCCAGGCCAGGCACGCGTGAGAGCTGAGGGCCAAGGTTCTTGACCACCACTTCCTGGTTGCCGAGCACTTCGTCGACCTGCAGCGCGAGCCGTTGCGCTGCGCTGCGAATGAGCACCACTGGGATCGTGCGGCCGGGGGTTTCGCTGCTGGCGCCCGATTCGGCCGTGAGGGCTCCGAGCCAGTAGAAGGGCAGCGATGAACCCGCGTGCTCGAGAACCCCTTGTTGGGCTGCCGCGGCGACTTGTGCCGGCTTGAGCCGCAGGACCAGATCGACCAGGCTGGCGGGGGCGGCGTAGACCTTGCTGCCTGCGCGCAGCAGGACGACCTGCGTGACCGCCGTGGTCAGGGGCAGGACCAGGGTGAAGGTCGTCCCTTGGCCGGGCACCGAGGCGAGCTCGACGCGGCCGCCCAGGGCGCGGGTGTCGGTGCGCACCACGTCGAGGCCGACACCGCGCCCGGCCATCTCGGTGGTTTGTTCCTTGCTGCTGAAGCCGGGCCGGAAAATGAGTTCGCGCAGCAAGGCCTCGTCGGCCTGGTCGGAGGGCCCGAGCAGGCCCGTGCTGCGCGCCTTGCGCTCGATGGCGGCGTAGTCCAGGCCGGCGCCGTCATCGGCAATCGAGACCACCACTTCACTGCCTTCCTGGCGCAGCTTGAGGGTGATGGTCCCCGTGGCCGGCTTGCCGGCGGCTTCGCGCGCGGCGGCGCTTTCCAGACCGTGCGCGACGGCATTGCGCAGGATGTGCTCGAAGGTACCGGCCATGCGGTCGAGCACGCCACGGTCGATCTCGATGGTGCCGCCCTCGATGTCCAGGCGCACCGGGATGCCGGCGTCTTTGCCGGCCTGCCGCACCGTACGGTAGAGGCGCTCCGAGATGCTGTCGAATTCGACCATGCGGGTGCGCAGCAGGTCACGTTGCAATTCGCGCGTGAGCCGGCCCTGGCGGGCCAGATTGTCGTCGGTGGATTGCAGCGTGCGGCTGAGCGTGGTTTGCACCAGAGCCAGGTCGTTCACCGACTCGGCCATCATGCGGGTGAGTTCCTGGAACCGCGTGAAGCGGTCGAACTCGAGCGGGTCGAAATCGCGACCGTCTTCGCGCGCAGCCTGGGCTCGCGCCGCCATCTGGGCATCGGCCTGCAGCTCGATGTCGCGGACCTGGGCGCGTAAACGATTGAGGTTGTCCCCCAGATCGCTCGTGCTGGAGCGAATCAGCCCGAACTCGTTTTCGAGACGGGAGCGGGCGATGCTGACCTCGCCCACCTGATTGACCAGGCGGTCGAGCAGCGCGGCGCGCACACGGACAGGCTGGGACGCGACACGACTTGCCGCACCCGTTGCAGGCGCCAGCGTCAGGGGTTGCGGCGCCGGAGCGCCCGTGCTGGCCTCGGGCTGGGGCTCGACAGGTAGCGGTGTGTGATCCTGTGCCTCGGTGGGATGGTCGGCGACGGCCGCTGCGCGAGCCGCCTCCTCCTGCAGGCCTTGTTCGATATGGAGCTCACCGAGTTCGGTTTCGCCGCGGCTGCTGGCTTCACGCAGGCGTTCGAACCGGGTGTTCAGGGCGTCGTGCCGGGCGATGAGGTCGATGAGATCTTGCTCGCGCGGGGTTTCGGCATCCGCAGCCAGCAGCGATTCGATGTCCGACTCCAGACTGTGGGCCTGGTCGCCCAGCGCCATCGCGCCGGCCATGCGTGCGCTGCCCTTGATCGTGTGCAGCAGGCGCATGGCCTGCTTGGGCGCCGCGGTGTCGCGCGGGTGGGTTTCCCATTGGCGCAGCGCGGCCGAGAGGCCGGGCAGCAGTTCCGCGGCTTCCTCTTCAAAAATCGGGAACAGTTCGGGGTCGATACTGTCGCGCAGCGTCGGATCCGCGGCCGCGGCATCCTGGCTCGGGGATGGCGCCGGCACCGCGGTCGAGGCGGAAGCTGCATGTGGTGCGGCAATCCAGCCCGAAGACGGCGCGGCGTCTTGCATCTCGGGCGTTTGCGCGGGAGCTGGAGCCGCGGCTTGCGGCTCCGTTGCTTCGTCCGGTTTCAAGTCTGTGGCCAGAAGCGCCTGATCGACATCAGCCGACTTCACGCCGGCGCGCACACTGTGGTGCTGCAGACGGTAGACGAGGGATTGCAGGGCGTCGGTCAGATCCTGTTGGGCTGGCCGCAGGAAGCCGGCGGCGAACTGGTGCAGCAAACGGCGGATGTCTTCAGCCGCCTCGACGAGCAGGCCAATATCTTGCGGCTCGAGGTTGGCGGGGTTCTCGCGCTGCAGGTGCAGGGCTTCTTCGAGCAGTTCGGCCAGCTGGCCCACCGTTTGCAGTCCCACGGTGCGCGAGCTGCCGCGCAGTTGGTGGGCGAGCGACGGGACTTCCTCGGTGATGGGGTTGCCTGGCTGCAGGGACCAGGCGGCGATGTCGGCGCCCAAGCGGCGCACCAGCTCGTCGGCCTCGTTGAGGTAGATGTTGTAGAGCGGAATGGGAATGCGCAGATCGCCTACGACCTTGATGTTCTCGTCGGGGGTGGGCTGGGATGGGCGATGGACATCGAGGGTATAGACCTGCGCGAGCGACGGGACTTCCAGGTGCGCAGGCGGTTCGGGGAGGGCGGCTCCCGGTGTTTCATGCGGGAGGGTCGATGGATCCGTGGCCTGCGGCGGCTCGGCTTCGGGCTGGGCATCCGCGGTTGCGTCGGGGCCTTGGGCGGCAGGGTGGGGGGCCTCGGCGCCAGCGTCCAGGAAGAACTGATCGAACGCCCGGGCGTCGAGTTCCTGAAATTCGACGGCGCCAGCGTCGCTGACGATTTCCACCGGGGCCTCGCCCGGCGCGGCTTGGGTGGATTCCATCGGGCCGATGATCTCATCGGCGGCGCTGGACGGCGCCGTCGAATCCCCGGAAGGCATGTCGAGTTCTGGCGTCGAATCGAGGTCGAGCAGGGAAGCCGCGGGCAGGTCGAGCGCGGGAGCTGCCTGCGCGGGAACATCCAGCGGCGGCAATTCCAGTTCAAGATGCACCTGCGCGTCCGCAGGCTCCGACGGCGCGGGGGCCGTGGGCAAGCTCCAGTCGAGAGTTGCGGAGGTTTCGGCATCCGCGCGTTCCGCGGCGGAGGGCGCGCTGGGGGCTGGGCTTTCGATGGCGACAGGCGGAGGATCCGTGGTCCAGGTGTCGACGAAATCGGGTTCGTACGGAGGATTTTGCGGCGCCGCGGGCACAGGCACGGGCGATTCGGGCGCGGTTGCGGCGACGGTGGCCATCGGCGAGACAGGCGTCTCGATGGGGGGCAGGCCTCGAAGGGCGCGGGCGGCGGCACACAGCGCGGCGCTGTTGTGCTGGCTGGCATCGCCCGCATGCAAGGCGCCGGTCCAGGCTTCCAGGTCCTTGAAGGCTTTCGCGGCAAGATCGAGCGCGGCGGGTGAAGCCGGGTGTTGCTCGGCCAGGATTTGATTGAATACTTGCTCGAGGGCCCAGGCGGCCTCACCGAAATCGGTCAGGCCGACCATGCGCGAGCTGCCCTTGAGGGTATGGAAGGCGCGGCGCACGCCGGTCAGGGCATCGGCATCGGCCGGATCGGCGCGCAGTTGGGCAAGCCCCGCGTGGCCGGCGGCGATGACTTCGGCGGCTTCCTCCAGGAAAATGTCGAGCAGTTCGTCGTCGCCGGAATCGTCCGGCTGAGCGGCCTGCGCGGCAGGCATCGGCTGCGGTTCTGCAGATCCCGGCGAAGGGGTTTGGGTGGCGGGAGGCGCCGTCGGCGCCTCTCGGGTCTTGTCGGCGGGGGCGGCGAAGGATTCGCGCAACAGGCGGGCGGCAGCCCCCGCATCGTGTTCCGTGCCGAGCAGCGCGCGTGCCTGCACCACTTGGGCCGACAGATCGTTCTCCTGCGCGAGGGCGGCCTCGAGCCGAAGACGGTCGAGTTGGCCGGCGGCCTGGTCGACGTCCAGGCCCTGCTCCATGGCGCTGGCCAGCCGCTCGGCTTGATGCTGCAGGTCTTGGCGCGTGCTCGGCGGTGCGGTGCGCGGCGTGCTCGGCACGATGGGGCGCAATTCCCCGGTTTGCGGATCGAAGCTGAACAAGGATTTGGCAAGTTCAGGCTGGTAGCCCAGCATGTCGATCAGGAAACCCAGCGTGCCGATGTTGCTGGCGAGACGGTCGAACACGCCGCCGGGTTGCCGCGCCGTCGCTTCGTCGGGCGGCTCGTTGAGCAGATCGTCCACGCTCTGGCGGATATGGTTGAGGGCCTGCGCAGCCAGGTCGACGCCGAGGACCGACAGCACGCCGCGCATTTGCGACAGCAGCTTGGGGACGGGCGCCAGTTCCGCTTGGGTGGCGGGGTCGCGGAAGTAGGCGTCCAGCAGGCGCTCGACCGTGCTCATGTCATGGCGCAGTTCCTGCACGACGCTGCCCAGGGTCTGCGTTTCCGAGCTCTGGCGATACAGTTCTTCCATCCAGGGGGCGAAGTTCCCGGCGGAGGCGCCTTCGGCGCTGCGTTCCAGGCGCTGGGCGAGCTCGGTGGCGCGCTGCAGGAACAGGGGATCGTCCGACTGGAAGTGGGTGAACGAGGCCTCGAGGAAGAGCAGGGCGGTGGCCACTTCGAGCACGCGCTCGGGCGTCAGGAGTTGGCGATCCTCGGCGGCGGCGCGCACCATGCGTTCGATGGCGGCGGCCAGGGCTTCGGATCCGGGCGCGACTTCGCGCAGTGTCTGCGCGAGTTGCTGCGTGCTCTCGACCAGCTTGCCGATGCGGCTGAAGTCGGCGTCGCTCAGTTGCGACCAGCCATCCTTGATCTGCGAAATGCGTTTGCGAGCCTGCTGGACGAGGGCGGGGTCGACCAGGCCGAAATAGGCACGCTGGTAGTCCACCCATGGCATGGTGGCCAGGCGCATATGCGTCTGGATGGCATGCAGCGCGGGCGCCACGGCTTGCTGCTCGCGAGAGCGGGCCAGTGCCTGGGTGCAGAAAAACAGCAATTCGTGCGCGAGGCGCTGGGAGGGCTGCGGCTGGCCGGCCAACAAACCCTTGAGTTGCAGGTTCAGGCGGTTGCACAGGCGTTTGACGTAGATGTCGGCCGGCAACAGACCCTGGGCCATGGCTTCGAACAAACCTCCGGCCATCCACCACAGGGCGCGCTCGTTTCCGTCCGCGGCGGCTTGGGCGCGCCGTGCGATAACCTGCATGGAGGCCGCCGCATGCGAGACGTCGCGCACCCGCAGCACGTCGAGCAGGGCGCGCTCGTAGTCGGCTCGGTCGCTTGCCTGAAGCGGGGGCGCAGAGGTCTCGGCCTCGTCGAGTTGCGGCCAGGCCCAGTCGAAATCCCATAGGTCGGCCGGGTGGGGCGCTTCGCCGCCGCCCAGGTCCATGAGTTCGCGGTACTGACGGAACAACTTGAGCGCCGGCTCCTGCTTGCCGCTGCGCTGGGCGTCGAGATAGTCGAGCAGCGCGTGCAGCCCGGATTCCAGCGAGGCTTGCGCGGCGGCGTCGAAACCATCTGGTTGATCGATGAACCGGGTGAGCGCGCGTTCCGCAGCCAGGGCCAGGCGTGCCGCGGCGAAGTAGCCGAGCAGGTCGATGGCTCCGGCGGCCTGGTGTACCTGGTGGCGCGCCTGCAGCAAGTTGCCCGCCGTGGGTTGGGCTTCGTCGGCTTCGCTCAGGAGGCGCAACTGCAGATGCTTGCGCACCGCCGCCTGGGCGGCCAGCAGGTTGTCGCGCACCTGTTCGATGACCCAGGCCAGGGGCCCGGCGTCCGGCTGCAGTGGTGATGGCGGTGTCGAAACAGCGAGGTTCATGCCGTGTGGCGCGCGGGGCGGCGGAAGTGTGCGGGCGGGCGGGGCGGGAGGACAGGCGAGAGCGTTGCGGGTCAGGCAATCTTGAATCGGGAGACCGATTCGCGCAGGGCCTCGGCAACGCGGGCCAGTTCACCCACCAGGTCTGCGGTGGAGCGCGTTCCCTGACTGGTCTGCTCGGTCACGGCGAAGATGTGCTGGATGCTGCCGGCCACCTTGTTGGCCGATTGGGCTTCCGTCAGGGTCTGTTCGGAAATGCGTTGGATCAGCTCGGCGAGTTGGCGTGAAACGCGGTCGATCTCGGCCAGCGCGGCGCCGGCATTGTCCGACAGCTTGGCCCCCTCGACCACGCCCTGGGTGCTTTTCTCCATGGCGGCCACGGCGTCCTGCGTGTCGGTCTGAATCGCGCGCACCAGCGCGGCGATCTGCTTGGCGGCTTCTGCCGAACGCTCGGCGAGACGCTGGACTTCTTCGGCAACGACCGAGAACCCTCGGCCGGCATCGCCAGCCGAGGCGGCCTGGATGGCGGCGTTGAGGGCCAGCACGTTGGTTTGCTCGGTCAGATCGGAAATCAGCTCGGTGATTTCGCCGATTTCCTGGGACGATTCGCCGAGACGCTTGATGCGCTTGGAGGTGTCCTGGATCTGCGTGCGGATGGCGTTCATGCCGTCGATGGAATCGCGCACGGCATGCAGGCCCTGCTCGGCGGCGGCCAGCGATTGGCGCGCGACCAGTGACGATTGCTGCGCCTGCGAGGAGACGGCGTTGATGCGTTCGGCCATGTCGAGCACCGATTGGCCGGTCTCGCGAATTTCCACCAGTTGCTGTTCGGACGACTTGAGCAGGTTGCTCGACGTGGTCTGGGCCTGGGAGGTGGCCCGGCTCACCTGGTCGGCCGTGGACTGCACCTGCGACACCAGGTTGCGCAATTCTTCCACGGTGTAGTTCACCGAGTCGGCGATGGCGCCCGTGATGTCCTCGGTCACGGTGGCTTGCTGTGTCAGGTCGCCCTCGGCGACGTTTTGCAGTTCGTTCATCAGCCGCAAAATGGCCGACTGGTTGGCTTCGTTGGTGCGTCTTGCCTCCAGTTCCTGGCGCTCCGCCTGCTGCCGCTGCAGCTCGGACTGCTGGGTGCGGCTGCGGGTTTCCTGCACGTACAGCTGGGCCAGTCCGGCCAACGCCAGCAGGGCCAGCAGAGCCATCAGGACGATGAAGAGCAGGGCAGGCTTGCTGACGCCGGCTTGAGCCGAGTATCGTTGTTGAAGGGCTTGCAGCGCGTTGAGCAGGGGCAGCGAGTTATCCACCACCGAGGCCTGGGCGACACGCGCGCTGCTCAGGCCTTGCAGGTTGGCCAGGATGATCGCGCTGAGTTTGCGTGTTTCGGCGAAGCTGTTCACCAGGTTTTGCAGCTGGCTGCGAAGTTGGGGATCCTTGGTGGCACTGAGCTGCATGCCCGGGTTGCCGTCGAGCAGACCCTTGGACAGGGTGTTGAAGGTGTTCAGATCCTTGCCCAGGGCAAAGACGGCCTCGGGGCTGACGCCTTCGAAGGAGAGGAATTCGTTGGCCGATTTCCCGATGCGCTGCGTCAGCATATTGAGCTGGCTGGCGGCAGCGAGATTGGTCGCCGGCGCGTTTTGCTGCAGCATCAGCGAGGTGATGGTTTCCGTGGTTTCCAGCAGCCTGTCCGATTGCCGGTTGACGTCGCGCAAAGCCTTGTTGGTCTGCGTCAGCACCGGCTCGAGCTTGACCACGGATTCGGCGTTTTTCACCGTGCTGGCCACGAGCGGCACCACCTTGGCGAGATCCGCGTTGGTCGAACTGGAGGTCCCGCCGCCGAGTTCTTGGATGTCGGAGTTCAGCTTGTCGGCGCTCGTTTTGAGCTCGCTGAACGATTCATTGGAGCCCAGCAGCGCGGCGCTGATGGACTTGGCCACGCGTTGCGACTGCATCAGCGCATCGCCCGCAACGTCAAGTCGTTTGGCCGAGTTCGCCGCGAGCCGCAGCGTGACGGTGAGTCCCAGGCCGACCAGGATCACCGCAATGATCAGGAGAACGAGCAGCATCCGCTGCTGTTGTGCCAGGGGGTACTTGCCGATCAGGGGCAGGCTGGTCACGTGGCTGGTGGATGCCGCCGGGGCGATGTCCTGGGAGTCCTGCTCCATTTGCACCGTGGATGACAAAGAGCCGCTGGTTTCGGCGATGGCGGTGGGTGCCTCGACGGGGTGTTTGGAACCGAACAGGGGAAACAGGGCCATGGGGACTCCGGCGAACGTCTGTAGTGATGAATGGGTGAAGATGAAGCGATGAATTCGTTTCGCGCCGCGAGGCTACACCACAGGGGCGAGGAAGCGCGGGTCGTCGGCCAGGGCGGCGAGGTTCAATTCGCGCCAGCTCAGGCCGGCCGTATCGCGCAAGCCGAGGCCGAGCCAGGGTTCGGGGGCGGGCGGAGCGTCTTCGTCGACGACGAACTGGCCGGCCGTGCGCAAACCTGCGAGCTGGTCGACCAGCAGCACGGCGTTGATTTCAAGGCGCGGGGAAAACTGCACGAGGCGGCTCTGGGGTCCGGTTCGTGCCGTACCAGGTTGACGTGCGCCAAGAAAGGCGGCCAGGTCGACCACACCGCACAGCACGCCGCGAAGATTGACCAGTCCGATGAACCAGGGCTGGGCATGGGGCAATCCGGCGGGCGCTTCGTAAGCCGAGATCTCGCCGGACTGGGACAGCGGCAGCAGGATGCGCTGGCTGCCGGCCACCACGGCCAGCCAGCGCGATTCGGTTTGCGCCTGCTGCGCAGCCTGCAGGCGCGAGGCGAGACGACCCTGGAATTCGATCAGACTGCTGCGTGCCATGGCATGGGGTGCAAGAAAGCGGAGAAACTGGGCATGGAGGAGCGGGGCGAGCAGCTCAGGACAGCGCCATGATCTTGCTCAGCAATTCATGCGGATCGACGGGTTTGGTGACGTAGTCGCGCGCACCCTGGCGTTTGGCCCAAAGCTTGTCGGTCTCCTGGTTCTTGCTCGTGCAGATGATGATGGGCACGGCGCTGAAATTGGGATCGCGCGTGATCTGGCGGGTGAGCTGAAAACCGTTCTGGCCCGGCATGACGACGTCCATCAGGATGAGGTCGGGCTTGTTGGCGTTCAGCGAGGCCAGGGCCTGTTCGCCGTTTTCGGCGGTGCTGACGGTGTAACCGTTTTTGCTGAGCAGGTCGGACAGGAAGTAGAGCTCTGTGCGGGAGTCGTCGACGATGAGGATTTTTCGGATACTCATGGGTTTGCGGCAGTTCGGTTTGAGGAGGAGTGGCGGTATTGATCCACCGTCTGGAGCAGTTGGTCTTTGGTGAACGGCTTGGTGAGATAGGCTTCGGCACCGACCATCTTGCCTCGCGCCTTGTCGAATACGCCGTCCTTGGACGAGAGCATGATCACCGGAATATCGGCATGGCGCGGGCTGCGCTTGATGATCGCCACGGTCTGATAGCCGTCGAGGCGCGGCATCAGGATGTCGCAGAAAATCATATCGGGCATGGCGTCGTTGACCTTGGACAGCGCATCGAAGCCGTCTTCGGACAGCAGCACCTGGTAGCCGGCTTGCTTGAGGAAGATTTCCGCACTGCGGCGGATGGTGTTGCTGTCATCGATCACCAACACCTTGAACGAACCGTTGGCCGTGCTCAAGCAAAGTCTCCAGAAAAGGGGAAGGATCGAGGCTACAAAAAATGGCGCACGCGGCACGCTGATTCGGCTAAATCTGCACCATTTCGAAATCGTCCTTGCGCGCCCCGCATTCCGGGCAGGTCCAGTTCATCGGGACGTCCGCCCAGCGTGTGCCAGGTGCCAAACCGCTTTCAGCATGGCCTTCTTGTTCTTGGTAAATGAAGCCGCAGATCAGGCACATCCACGTTTTGTATTCGATTTGCGTCACAGCGTATCGTCCTCTGGCATAAGATTCAATCATTCTATGAACAGGCCCGCCCCGGCTGTGGCGTCCTGCATACCAAGCGCGGCAGCGGGTATGGCCGCTCTTCGATGACCTCTCCCTACTTCCGACCCATCATGCCCAACTCGACCGAAGCCCCCGAATCCCCGCCAGCCGTGATGTCCTTCAACGCGGCCGACCCCAGCGGGGCGGCCGGCCTGGCCGCGGATCAGGCCGTGTGCGCTGCGGTGGGCTGCCATGCGCTGCCGGTGACCACCTCGATCTGGGTGCGCGACACCGCCGAGATCTTCGATATCGTGGAAATCGAGGCCGACGCCGTGGTCGAGCAGGCCCGCGCCGTTCTGGAGGACGTGGAACTGGCGGCGTGGAAGGTCGGCTTCCTGGGCAGCGTCGAGGTGGTGAGCGCGGTCGCCGAACTGCTGGCGGACTACGCCCAGGCCCCGCTGGTGACCTATATCGGCAATCTGCAGGCTTTCGACGAGTCGCAGGCCGAGGAATACATCAAGGCCATGCACGAACTCGTGTTGCCGCAAACGCGCGTGTTGTGCGGCAATATCACCGCGCTCACCCAGTTCCTGTTTCCCGACGTCGAGCGCGAGGAACCGCCCACGCCGGACGCGCTGATGCAGCAGGCCCAGGGCCTGGGCGTGCAGTATCTGCTGGTCAGCGGCATTCTGGTGCCCGAGAACCATGTCGAAAACGTGCTGCTCAGCCCCCGCCGCCAGTTGCTGCGCGAGCGTTTCGAGATGTTCGATGCGGGTTTCTCCGGAGCCGGCGACACGCTGTCGGCCGCTGTGGCGGCCCTGCTCGGCACGGGCGCCAAGCTCGACCAGGCCGTGCACGAGGCGCTGGAATTTCTCGACCAGAGCCTTGATTTTGCGTATCGACCCGGCATGGGGCATCTCGTGCCGGACCGCTTCTTCTGGGCCCAGACCGGGCCGGAGGCGGATGACGACTCGATCTCCCCGGTCAGCCTGCAGTAGGTCCGTCGGGCTCGGAGTCGTCGGCTGCGGAGGCGCCCGGCACCTCTGGCCGCCACGCGCAGCCGCTTCGGACAGACGGTCTTTTCACGCAGTCAGCCACACCACATCACCATGACCCGCAACGCCCAACTCTTTGAACGCGCCCAGCGCGTCATCCCTGGTGGAGTCAACTCCCCCGTGCGCGCTTTCCGCCAGGTGGGCGGAACGCCGCGCTTCATCGACCGCGCCGAAGGCGCTTACATGATCGACGCCGAGGGCACGCGCTTCATCGACTACATCGGTTCCTGGGGGCCGATGATCGCCGGCCACGCCCATCCCGAGGTGACCGAGGCGGTGCAGCGCGCCGCCACGCGTTCGCTGAGTTTCGGCGCGCCCACCGCCGACGAGATCGACATGGCCGAGGCCATTTGCCAGCTCATGCCGGCCGTGGAAATGGTGCGTCTGGTCTCCAGCGGCACCGAGGCCGGGATGAGCGCCATTCGCCTGGCGCGTGGCTACACCGGACGCGACGCCATCGTCAAGTTCGAGGGCTGCTACCACGGCCATGCCGACAGCCTGCTGGTCAAGGCGGGCTCGGGCCTGCTGACCTTCGGCAACCCCAGTTCCGCCGGGGTGCCGGCCGATCTCGCCAGGCACACCCTGGTGCTGGAGTTCAACAACATCCCGCAGATCGAGGCGCTGTTCGCGACGCGCGGGCACGAGATTGCGTGCGTGATGGTCGAGCCCATCGCCGGCAATATGAACTTCATCCGTGGCGACGCTGCCTGGCACCGCCGCCTGCGGGAGCTGTGCACCGAACATGGCGCGCTGCTGGTGTGGGACGAGGTGATGACCGGCTTTCGCGTCGCGCTGGGCGGGGCCCAGCAGGTGTATGGCATCCGGCCCGATCTCGTGGTGATGGGCAAGGTCATTGGCGGCGGCATGCCGCTGGCGGCATTCGGCGGCCGGCGCGACGTGATGGAAAGGCTGTCGCCGCTGGGCGCCGTCTATCAGGCCGGCACGCTGTCGGGCAACCCGGTGGCCGTGGCCGCCGGCATGGCGCAGTTGCGCATCATCCAGCGCCCCGGGTTCTACGCCCAGCTTTCGGCCGCCACCGGCCAGCTCATGCGGGGCCTGGAGGCTGCGGCTGGGCGCCACGGCGTGCGATTCAAGACCGACAGCGAGGGCGGCATGTTCGGCTTTTATTTCTCCGACGCGCTGCCGCGCAACTATCCCGATGTCGCCCGCGCCGACGTGGAGACCTTCAAGCGCTTTTTCCACGCCATGCTCGATCGGGGGGTGTATCTCGCTCCCAGCATGTACGAGGCCGGTTTCGTCTCGGCCGCGCACGGCCCCGACGTCATCGCCGCCACGCTGGAGGCCGCCGATGCGGCCTTCGCGCAGCTCGCAAAGGCCTGAGCGCCCCGGGGCTCAACGCGGGATCTGCACGTCGTAGGCGCGCGCCGCGATGACCCCGGTGCGGCTGTTGATGTAGGGGCCATAGAGGTGGCGCTGGAAAAAACGCGGCGCCGGCAGCATCACCGCCAGGCGCGCGGCCTGCCACGGTGAGAGCCGCGCCGCAGGCACGTGGAAGTAATGCTGTGCCGCGGCCTGGGCGCCGTAGAGGCCGTCGCCCCATTCCACGCTGTTGAGGTAGATCTCCAGAATGCGCCGCTTGCCCAGAATGCCCTCGAGCATGAAGGTGATGATCAGCTCCTGCGCCTTGCGCACATAGCTGCGCTGCGGCGAGAGGAACAGGTTCTTCGCCAGTTGCTGGGTGATGGTCGAGCCGCCGACGACGCGGTGCAGGCGCTCGTCGCGCCGGCTGTGGTTCTTGATCCAGGCGTCGCGGATCGCGTCCCAGTCCACGCCGTCATTGGTCAGGAAGGTGGCGTCTTCCGAGGCCACGACGGCGCGCTTGAGCCAAGGGCTGATGCGGTCGTAGGACGTCCATGTGTGCTGCCAGGCAACGTCTTGCCCGCCGCGCAGGATGCGCAGCTGCGCGGCGCGCATGAAGGCCGTGCTCGACGGCGTGGTCACGGTCCAGGCCAGCACGCGCAACGCGAAATAGCCTTGGAGGATGACGGCGGCCCAGAAGCAGAGCCAGGCAATGGAACGCAGACTGGGGCGGGCGGACGGCTTGGCCATGGGGTCTTGAAACGGGAGTCGGGATTGCGTGTGCGCGCAGCCGGGGTTCAGTCGCGCGGACCGCGCAACTCGGTCTGCATGGCGGCGAGCACCGGCGCCGTGTCGGGACGCATGCCGCGCCACAGCGCGAAGCTCTCGGCGGCCTGTTCCACCAGCATGCCCAACCCGTCCTCGGCGGCGGCACCGGCGGCACGGGCCTGGGCCATGAAGGGGGTGGCCCGGGCGGCATACATCAGGTCGTAGGCCAGCACGCCGGGGTGCAGCGTTGCGTTCGGCAAGCTCAGGGCCATTCCGTCCAGGCTGGACGCCGTGGCGTTGATGAGCAGCCGGTATCCGGCTTCGGGCTCGGCGACGGCGCGCAGAGCCACGCCGTGGCGGGCGGCGAATTCGGCGTGGCGGGCGGCCAGGTCCCGGGCCCGATCGGCGCTGCGGTTCCAGATGTCCAGACCGGCGGGGCGCGCCTCGATCAGCGCGCCGAGCACACCGCTGGCGGCGCCGCCGGCGCCCAGCAGCAGCACGTGAAACCCGGCCAGCAGCCGCGGGGCGGGGCGGCCCAGGATGCGCGCGAGATCGCGCACCAGGCCTATGCCGTCGGTGTTGTCGGCCCAGAGCACGCCGGCGTCGTCCCAGCCCAGGGTGTTGGCCGCTCCGGCCAGCGCGGCGCGCGGCGACAGGCGCTGCGCAGCGGCGGCGGCGGCTTCGAACTTGAACGGGACGGTGACGTTGCAGCCCTTCCCGCCCTCCGCGCGGAAGGCATGCAGGCCCTGGGAAAAGCCATCGCGCGCGATCAGGCGCTTTTCGTAGCGCAGCCGCTGTTCGCACTGGGCGGCGAACAGCGCATGAATGCGCGGGGACTTGCTGTGCTCCACCGGATTGCCCAGCACGGCGTAGAGATCGGTCGACATGTCCGGACCTGGGCTCATGGGTTCGTTCGCGGGTTCGCGTCGGGCTGCGCCTGCAGCTGAGTTTCCAGGCTCTGCTCGCGGGTGAAATCGAAACCGGCGACGATGACGATCTGGTCGGCGTCGCGGCGCATCGCGGCATTGAAATGGCCGAAGGGCTGGGCCGCGCTCACGATGGCGCGCGCCATGCGATCCAGCTGGGCATTGCCCGAGCTGCGCACCACCTCGGTCTTGACCAGCCGGCCCGACGCGTCCACGGTGATGGCCATGATGAGCTTGCCATAGATCTTTCGCCCACCGCTCTCGGGGAAGTCCACCGTGCCCTGGTGCTCGATCTTCTGGCGCATGCGGTCGTAATACAGCGCATACGGCACGCTGCGCGTGTTCGGCCCGACGAAGCGCCGGCGCGGCTTGGCGTTTTGCTGGTCGATGCGCCGCTCGATCGCTCCCAGCAGGTCGATCAGGCGTTTGCGTTGCTCTTGCAGTTCCTGCGCGACTTCGGGTTTGGCCTGCTGGGCGGCCAGGTGTTGCAACTGCACGATCTGGCTGCGCACGCGGGTGATGAGCTCGCGCTGCTGCCGTTCGGCCTGCGTTAGCGAGCGCCGCTGGTCGTGCAGCGCATTGCCGTCGGCCAGCGTCGCAGTGGCCGGCAGCGGGGTGGCGGCCATGCCCTTCGCGGCATCGCCGCCGCCGGCCAGGTTGACCTGGGCCAGCGCCTGGGGCTTGTCCGGAGCTTGCGTGGAAGCCTGATTCACCAGCACGACCGACAGCGGCGTGTCCTGGAACACGCGGTTGAAGGTTTCCGGTGCGCCCAGGCGCAGCGCCAGCACGGCCACATGCACCGCGACCGAGATGGTCAGTGCCCACTGCAACGTGCTCAGATGGGGGGCGCGGAGGGAATGCATGCGCAAGCTGGGGCTGGCTGGTGTCGGGTCGGCGCGCGCGGGTCAGGCGGGCGGGTTCGCATCGCCAGGGGGCGCGGGCGATGGCTCGGCGCCGGCTTCGGGCGCGGCTTCGGCGTCGTCCACCGCCAGGTGCAGCCCTGTGGCCAGCGTGGCGGGATCGTGCTCGTCGGGAGCCTCGTCGGCCGGCGTCGTGTCGGCGGCGGCAGCGCCGGCGTCGGTGAGCACCTCCACGACCTTGCACGGCAGTTCCAGAGTGATGAGATCGGCTTCGCCGAATTGCACGCGCACCCGCGTGTTGCGCGGCAGGTCCTGCGCGCCCAGCGCCTGCAGCACCAGCGGCAGACCGTCCACGCGCACCAGGCCCTCGCGCAGCACGGCGGCATCGGCCTGGCCGATGCCCTGCTGCCGCAGGTAGCGCAGCGTCCAGTAGCGCTCCATGCCGTTCTGGAAGTCGGCATAGGCCTTGTAGGCGTCCTCGAAGGCGCCGACCACGGCGTAGAGCTGCGCGTCTTTCGGCTTGTAGGGCGCCGCCAGCAGGGCGGTGCGGCCATGGCGGGCGGCGGCGATGATCTGGCCCTGGTTGAGCAGGTCGGTGTAGCGCCGCAGCGGCGATGTGCACCACGCATACTGCGCCACGCCCAGGCCCTGGTGCGGCGCGGGCTTGGTGCCCATGCGGGTGCGCAGGTTGGCGCCCATGCCGCTCTGGCTGCGGTAGATGGCGGGAAGCCCGAGTTCGGCCAGCCATCCGCCCCAGGTGGCGTTGGCCAGGATCATCAGCTCGGCGACGATGAGGTCCAGCGGCGCGCCCCGGCGGCGCGGCACGATGTCGACCCGGGCCTGTTCCTCGCCCTGCTCCAGTCCGGCGACGCGAAAGGTGTAGTCGACCCCGCCCAGGCGTTCGGGCCGGCCGCGCACGGCTTCGCGCCCGGACTTGAGTTTCTGCGCGATGCGCCACAGCAGCGCAAGTTCGGCGGCGAAAGGGTAGGCGGCGGCTTCGCCTTCGCTGGGGGGCGCCGTGAGCGATGCCTCGGTCACCTGCGCGTCGAGTCGGTCGTGGCGCAGGTTGGCGGCGATGGGCACGCGCTCCACGCGCGTCTCATGGCCTTGGATCGCAAGTTCCGCGTCGAGCGTGAAATAGATGGAGACCGCGGGTCGGCTGCTGCCTTCGGCCAGCGTGAACGTGTCCACCAGCGCGTCCGGCAGCATGGTGATCTTGTCGCCCGGCATGTAGACGGTGGACATGCGGGCGCGGGCGGTCTGATCCCAGGGGCTGTCGCGTTCCAGGGCCAGGGCCGGCGCGGCGATGTGGATGCCGAGAACCGTGCCGCCGTCGGCCAGCGCGCGGACCGACAGCGCATCGTCGATCTCGGTGGTCGCGGAGTCGTCGATGCTGAACGCCTGCACGTCGGCCAACGGCAGATCCTGCGCGTCCCGTGCGGGCAGCGCAAGGTCGGGAAAGCCGGTGCCCTTGGGGAAGTGTTCCAGCAGGAAACGCTGCATGTGGAAATGCCACGGCGAGGCGATGGCCCCGGCGGCGCGCAGCAGGTGCAGCGCGCCCTGGCCGCTTTGCTTGACGGCCAGGGCCAGGGTCTTGTATTCCACGCTGTTCTTGTCGGGCTTGAACAGCAGCGTGTAGAGCTTGGCCGCGATGGATTCCGGGCAGCGCCCTTCGAGCAGCGCCCGCGCATCGGCCTCGATTTTCTGCTGCTGCGCTTCCTTGCGGGTGATGGCCGCCAGAGCTGCCTGCACCGTCTCCTGGCTGGCCTTGCGGAACTGGCCCTTGCCGCGGCGCTGGAAGTAGTGCGGTGCGCCGTGCAGGCGCAGCAGCACGGCGGCCTGCTGGCGGGGGTCGGGCTTGCCGCCGTAGTAATCGGCCGCCACGTGGCCGAAGCCGAACTCTTCTCCGGGGGCGAATTCCCACAGCAGGTCGAGATCGATGCCCTCCTGCTGTTCCTGCGCCCAGGCCAGAAGCTCGTCGGGCGTGGGCGCGTCGAACGGCAGCAGGGCCTGCTGGGCCTTGATCTTCTGGCGCTTGCCGCTGGCCAGCTCGACCTGCAGCGAGGACTCGGCCTGGCTCAGGATGCGGCCGGCAGCGAGCTTGCCGGCGTCTTCGAAAAGGATGTAGGTCACGGAGTCTCGCTGGATGTTTCCTGGTGCGATGCTGGCGGCGGATTGTGCCTGGCAAGCATGGCTTGTTCGGGGTGTGTGGGAGCGGTGAGCATGGCGGAACCTGCCCGGCGGCTAGACCGTCATGCCGCCGCAGACTTCGATGACCGTGCCGTTGACGTAGCTGGCTTCGTCGCTGGCGAGGAAGGCGTAGACATTGGCCAGTTCCTCGGGCTCGGCCAGGCGCTTCAGGGGCACGCGTTCGGTCATCAGTTTCATGACTTCCGGGGGTATGGTGTCGAGCATATGGGTGCGCACGAAGCCTGGCGCCACGGCGTTCACGCGCACCCCCTTGGGGCCGAGTTCGCGCGCCCAGGTTTTGGTGAAGGCGATGATGCCTGCCTTGCTCGCGGCGTAGTTGGTCTGGCCGAAATTGCCGTAGATGCCCACCACGCTGGAGGCGTTCAGGATCACGCCGCTGCCCTGGGCGATCAGGGTCGGCGCCACGGCCTGGGCGCAATGGAAGGCGGCGCGCAGGTTGACGTCGATGACCGCGTCGAATTGCTCGATGGTCATTTTCACCAGGCGCGCGTCGCGCGTGATGCCGGCGTTGTTCACCAGGACATCGAGCCGGCCATGGCGCGTCAGCACGGCCTGCACCAGCGCGTCCACCTGGGCGCGCTGGGTCACGTCGCAGGCTTGTCCCCAGACTTCGCCTGCCGAGCCCTGCAGCGCGGCCACCGCGGCAGCCACGGCAGCGGCGTCGCGGTCGCAGATGACGACGTTCGCCCCTTCCTGGGCGAATTTGCGCGCCGTGGCCAGGCCGATGCCTTGTGCGGCGCCCGTGACGATGGCGATCTTGGTCGATAGACGCATGGTGAATGGTTCCTGGAATGGTGACGAGGAAGGTGCCCGTTCAGGCCGGTGCGCCGACGCCGAGGAAATCGAGCACCGCATCGAGATGTTCGGTGGCGTAGTTGACCAGCGCATGACCACCGTGGTCCACGATGCAGCATTGCGCTCCAGCGTAGCGCGCGGCCATTTCCCGCCAATCCAGGACTTCGTCGTCGCGCGCGATGACGGCCAGATAGCGCCAGGGATCGGGGACGGCCAGCGACAGGTCGCCGACCTCCAGATCGCGCAATTCATGCACATGCTCGGCCGTGAAGGCGAACGACGTGCCGGGATCGTGCCAGGCGGTGAGCACGCCAATCTGCGCACGCAGGTCGCGCGCCGGGTTCACCGCGGGGTTGAGCAGCGCGGCGCGGCAACCCAGGCGGTGCGCCAGGTAGGTGGCGTAGAAGCCGCCCAGCGAACTGCCGGCCAGGGCCAGCCGCGCGGGCTCGACGCCTTCCACGCTGCGTAGCACCTCGTCCATGGCTTGCCTGGGCGAGGGCGGAAGCTGCGGGCATAGCCAGTGCACCGCCGGCCTGCCGGCAGCGGCGCGCCGGGCATTGATGGCGTGCAGGCGCGCCTGCGTCTGTCTCGCCTTGGTCGAGTGGGGCGAGGAGCGGAAACCGTGCAGGTAAAGCAGATGGGTGGGCGTGGGCATGCAGGCAGAATCGGCGCCCGATGGAGGGCGCGTGCAACCCGCAATGCTAGCGGCTGGCTGGGTCCCGACCGGCCAGCTTGGGTTTCACCCGCCTGCGCGGCTCAGATGCGGTGCGACAGGGACTGGTTGGCCGCCGTCTGCGCATCATCCTGCGGCCAGTCGCGAATGTAGGCCTTGAGCATGCGGTTCTCGAAATCCTGCTCCTGCACCACGGCGCGGGCGACGTCGTGGAAGGAAATCACCCCGAGCAGGGTGGTGTCCTCCATGACCGGGATGTAGCGCGTGCGGCTGTCCAGCATCAGGCGGCGCAATTCGTCCAGGCTGGTCAGCGGCGTGCAATGCACAGGGTTGCGCTGCATCACATCGCCGACCCGGGTCTGGGCCGGGGCGGTGCCGGCCAGCGCGGCGATCACTTCGCGAAACGTGAGCATGCCCGCAAGCATGCCGGACTGCATCACCACCAACGAGCCCACATCGTTTTGAGCCATGGTCTGCGCGGCCAGGAGCAATGGGGTATCGGGCGACACGGTGAACAACGCGCTTCCCTTGACGCGCAAAATATCGCTGACTTGCATGGCTGTCTCCTCAAGGCTGCATCGGCCGGCTGCCTGTGTAACAAATATAGTCCATCACCAAGGATTCGCTTCAATGACCAATCTGTCGACAGTCGTGCCACGGCAAGCCCGCCATAGCCAATTTTTACGCCATGGCCAGCGAGGTTCACAGTTATGCAATGCCTGATCGACGGCCGCGCCGTCCATGTCGCGTGCGTCGCGCCGCAGGCGGCGTCGGCAGCTCACGTCGTGGTCCTGGTGCATGGTGCGGGCAACGACCATCGCGCCTGGCAGCCCTTGTTGCATGGGCTTGGACAAGCCGGCCTGGCCGTCTACGCCCCGGACCTGCCCGGGCATGGCGCCAGCGAAGGCCCCCTGCTGCGCAGCGTGGGCGAAATGGCGGCATGGCTGTTGGCCATGCTGGACGCTTGCGGCATCGACCGCTGCGCGCTGGCCGGGCACAGCATGGGTTCGCTCGTGGCCTTGCACGCCGCCGGCCTGGCGCCCCGGCGCATCAGCCATCTGGCGCTGGTCGGCACGGCCTGGCCCATGCGCGTGGCGCCGGCGCTGCTGGATCTGGCGCGCACGCAGCCCGACACGGCGCTGCGCAACATGGTCATGTGGTCATACCGACAGCGGGACGGTCAGCCGCTGTGCCCGGAATGCGCGCAGCGAACCTACGCGCGCATGCATGCGGTGCAGGCGGGCTGGCCCGCGGGCGACCTCCTGGCCACCGATCTGGCCCTGTGCGACGCCTATGCCGAAGCCGAGGCGGCCGCCGCGCGCATCGACGCCCCGGTGGCCTTCATTCTCGGCGAGCACGATCGCATGACCCCGGTCAAGGCCGCGCAGCGCTTGCGGGCGGCGTGGCCGCAGGCCAGCGTGACCCTGCTCGATAGCGGACATGAATTGATGGAGGAGGCCACCGAGGGGGTTCGCCAGGCCTTGCTGGAACTTCTGGCGCACCCATCCGGTGGGCAGATCTGAGGGGGCGGCACCGGCGTAGAGGCGCGCTGCTTCTCGGCGCGCACGCCTGCTCAGGCGGGCAGGGTCTTGGCGCGGCCGGGATTCCACATCGCGTGCAGTCCGAGCGCCAGGGCCGAGAAGGTCGCGCCGGTGGCCACCACCACCGGCCAGCCGCCCAGGACCCAGGCGTGGCTTGCGGCGAAGGTGCCAAGCGCGCCGCCGATGAAGAACTGGGTCATGTAGACGGCGTTGATGCGGCTGCGCGAAGCCGCGTCCAGTGCGTAGATCCGGGTCTGATTGGCGATCTGGGCGCCTTGCGCGCCGGCGTCGAGCACCACCACGCCGAGAATCAACCAGATCA
Source organism: Thiomonas delicata (assembly GCF_900088825.1). Lineage (GTDB taxonomy): Bacteria > Pseudomonadota > Gammaproteobacteria > Burkholderiales > Burkholderiaceae_C > Thiomonas_A > Thiomonas_A delicata. Next base: position 342,649 of record NZ_LT592171.1, read on the forward strand.
GGCCATGGGTGCCGAAGGCGAACAGTCCCCAGGCCGCCAGCACCGCGGCAAGCGCCAGGAACAGGACCCGGCGCGGACCGCCCGGCCGGTCGGAGTGCCGGCCCGATAGGGGCGCCACCATCGCGCCGGTGAGGCCCAGAATGCCGAACAGCCCTGCCGCGGCCGGCCCCAGGCCGTAGGCCGGGCTGCCCAGCAGCGGCGTCAGCCCGACCCAGAACACGCTGAAGGCGCCGAAGAACAAGCCGCCGGTGATGCCCGCCGCGCGCAGTTCCGCATGCTTGCGGAACTGCGCCAGGGTCGAGGCCACGAGCCGGGCATAGCTCTGCGCCGAGGTGTCGTCGGCCGGCAAGCGGGGCAGCGTGCGCCAGAGCATGGCCAGCGAGGCCGCATTGAGCAGGCTGGCGAGCAGGAACACCATGCGCCAGCCGCCGGCCTGTCCCACCAGGCCGCCCAGCACCCGCCCGCCCAGGATGCCGACCAGCAAGCCGCTCATCACCTGCCCCACGGCGCGACCCCGCTGCTGCGGCGGTGCCAGATGCGCCACCAGCGGCACGATCTGCTGCGCGATCGAGGACATCAATCCCAGGCCGAAGCTCGCTGTCGCGAGCACCGCCACCGTAGGCGCCGCCGCCGCCAGCAGCAGCATGAGCACCAGCGCCGCGCCCATGCCGAGGATGACGCGGTGGCGCGGGTAGCGGTCGCCCAGCGGTCCCAGGCCGATGAGGCCGCAGGCGAAGCCCACCTGGGTGGCCGTGGGGATCACGCCGATGCCGGCCACCGTGGTGTGAAAGGTCAGTGCGAATCGCTCCAGCAGGGGCTGGGCGTAGTAGATATTGGCCACGGCGACGCCGCAGGCCAGCGCCATGAGGGGCAGAAAGGCGCGGGGCAGGGCAGCGACGCGTGGGTTCGCGGCGGGCGATGACGAGGACATGACGGCGGGACGATCTTGGAGCGCAGGCGTCAGCCTAGCGTTCAAGCCCAGTGTGAGCAGATGTCAAGCCGTTGCCCCCGCGCGGGCGGGGGTATGCAGTTCGCGCTCGACGCGCGGCCCGATGGCGGCGATTTGCGCCGCCTCGTGCCTGAGCAGCGCCAGGCGCCGCAGCAGCGGGTCGGGCGGCGAGCCGGCGGTGTCCGACTCGGCCGGCGGCGGGGCGGGATCCACGGCCAAAGCCGAGCCGCGCGTGGTCGGAGACTGGCGGCCGAGTCGCCGCAGCACCCAGTCCCGGGTCGGGGCGATCATGGCCTCGATGCTCTGCGGACTCAGCCGTTTTGCGCGCAAGGCGCGCTGCACCCGCATCGAGGCCAGATGGGCCGCCAGCAAATAGCTGTGCGTGATGAGCTGCGCCAGTTCGTTCAGGGCGCGGCGTCGCGAAGGCGGTTCTTCCAGCATGCGGCTGTACACGCCGGTGATGGCCGCCAGCGCGTCGAACTGGCGCTTGCGCGCAAGGCGGAAGGCGCCTTCGTCCTGCAATTCGGTGGCCAGCACGGCGCGGGCATAGTCGTGTTGCGCCCGCATCAACGCCGACAGCTGGCGCGGCACGTCCTGGTATTCCCAGCGTGGCAGCACGTAGCTGAAGCCCCAGGCCAAGGCGGCGCCGAGCGCGGTGTCGATGAGGCGCTGGTCGACGAGGAAGCGTGGGTCGCCTTCCAGCAGCCGCGCCAGCAGCAGCGCCAGCACGCTGGCGGCCATGGCCGTGAAGCGGTAGTTGGTGGTGACGAAGGCGCGCGCCACCGCCAGCGCCAGGAACATCGTGGCCAGCTCGGCCGCCAGGCCCAGATGCAGGCTCAAGAGCCCGGCCGTGAGCAGGCAGCCCAGCAGGGTTCCGAGCAGCCGGTCTTTGAGGCGCTGGCGGGTCACGCCATAGTTCGGCCGCAGGATGACGGCAATCGTCAGCAGAACCCAGTAGTCATGGGTCTGGTGCGTGAACAGCGCGCGCGACACCACAAACCCGCAGGCCAGCGCCAGCGCGAGCCGCACAGCGTGCCGGAAAATGGGCGAACCCAGGCGCAGGTGCGCGGGCACCTGATGCGGGTCGTAGCGCCAGGGGCTGACGAACTGGGCCAGGTCCGGCAATTCCGGCAGCTTCGCGTCCGCGTCGCGCGTGGCGAAGCTGTTCTGCAGGTTCGCCAGCAGCTTGTCGATCTCGCGCAGCGTGTGCAAGAGCGATGTCAGGGCACTGCGCGCCTGCGACAGCTCGGCCGGCGCGGCCCGCACCAGGCTGTCGGCCTGCCGCTCCAGCGCCGCCCAGCGCGCAGGGTCGGGCGGCGGGGCGCCGACCGGGCGGCGGCGCAGCAGGGCGAGCGCCAGGTCTTGCAGCGCGTCGGCCGTGCGCGCGGTGCCGTCTTGCAGGGCATCGAGCACTTCGGTGCCTTCGAACTGGCTGCGCAGCAGGGTCGAGTCGGTTTGCGCGGCCAGTTGGGCTTCGAACAGATCCAACGCCTCCAGCAGCATGCGGGTCCAGACGGCATCGTGCGCCAGCCGGCTTTCGCGCAGCACCAGGTCGCGCGCCGACTGCAGCGCGTCGTTCACCGCACCCTGCAGGATCGCCGCGCGCCCGTAGGCGTCGTCGGCCTGTCTTTGCCCATAGAACTGGCTTTGCCAGCGCATATAGGCGGCCAGCGCGACCAGCAGTTCGGCCAGCGCCTGCTGCTTGGTGCGCGAGCGCAGCAGATGGCTGAGCACAAGCGCATAGCCGGTGAAGATCAGCCCGCCCAGCACGAATACGCCCACGCTCGAGGCATAGGCGCGCAGGTTCGGCGCCGCGGGCGAACCGAGAGTGATGATGGTGATGAACAGCAGACTGAAGCTGATCGCGAGCGCGCGCTTGCCCCACAGGCTCACAAGCCCGGCGCCGAAACCCAGCGCCGGCACCAGCAGGAATTCCACCCAGGGATGGCCGACGCTGGCCCAGACCAGCGCGAAGCACAGCCCGCTGGCGAAGGTGGCAAACAGCAGTTCCACCGCCTTGACCTTGATGGGCGCCGGGTTGTCCGCGAAACAGATGGTGAGCGCACCGCTTGCCAGCGGAACCGCCAGCGCCATGCCGCCCAGCGCATTGCCGAGAACACCAAGGACGAGAACCCCGACCGCCGAAACCAGGCCGCTGGTGAAGTAGTGACCGAGCACGACGCGGCTGAGCGAGGCCATGGGGTTCATGGATGGCATGGGCGGGTGGGCGGACAGTGAGGAGGAACTGGACGACAGCTTAGGGGGTCTGCGGTGAATTTTCATCTGGCGACAAAACCGGGCCGCGAGCAGGCTGCCCGCAGCCCTCCTACCATGCGCCAGGGTGCCGCGGCACTCGGGACACGCGGCGGGAGGAATGGCATGCAGGTGGTTGTGGTGGGCGCGGGGGCCGTGGGCGGCAGCATGGCGGTGAAGCTGGCCGATGCGGGCCATACGGTGGGGGTGGTGGCGCGCGGCGCGCACCTGCAGGCCATACGCGCGCAGGGCTTGACGCTGTACGATCCGGCGGGCGCTGTCACGGTGCCCTTGCAGGCCAGCGACCGTCCGGAGGATTTCGGTCCGCAGGATCTGATCGTGCTGGGCGTCAAGGCGCACCAGATCGGTCCCTTGCTGCCGCGCCTGCGCAGCATGTTGCGGCACGATACGGTGGTCCTTCCCGCCATCAATGGCTTGCCCTGGTGGTATTTTCATGGCGACGTCGGCGCTCGCCAACCCGCCGGCAGCCCTGCCCGCATCGCCTGCCTGGACCCGGACGGCCACATGGATGCGGCGCTGGACGCCGCGCACATCGTCGGTTGCGTGGTGCACGGTGCGGCCGAGGTCACGGCGCCCGGAACGATCACCGCCAACGGCCAGTACCGCTATGTCATCGGCGAACCCCGGCATGAGCCCAGCGCACGGGTGGACGCGCTGGCCGACGCGCTGCGCGCCGCCGGCTGCGATCCCCAGCCCACCGCGCGCATCCGCGACGCCATCTGGATGAAGCTCATCGGCAATGCCGCGTTCAACCCGGTGGCCGCGCTCACCCGCGCCCGCATGGACCAGATTTGCGCCAGCCCCGGCCTGCTGGGTCTCGTGCGCGGCATCATGCTCGAACTCATCGCCCTCACGCATGCCTACGGCTGCGACCCGCAGGTGGATGCCGACACCCGCATCGCCATCGGTCGCGGCATCGGCCCGGTCAAACCCTCCACGCTGCAGGACCTGGAGCGCGGCCATGCGCTGGAAGTCGATCCCCTGCTCGGCGCTCCGGTGGAGTTGGCCCGCCGAGCGGGCCTCGCCATGCCGCTGACCGAGGCGATGCTGGCCTTGCTAGCCGAACTCGACCGGCGCGTCGTGTCGGATGCGCAGGGCCTGCGGTCCGGGCGCCGAGGGCTTGGTTGATGCGGGGCCTGCAGCCATTTCCTGAGGGCCGCATCGCCTCGATAGGACGGCGACGCCGCCGCGTTCGTTTCGTATGACATGCATGCAAGGAGCAGGGAGATGGATCTGGGTTTGAAAGACACCGTGGTGTTGATCACCGGCGGCAGCAAGGGCATCGGCCTGGCGTGTGCCCAGGGCTTCGCCGCCGAGGGTGCGCGCGTGGCCATCGCCTCACGCCGGCGCGAGCATCTTGAGCAGGCGACCGCGACGCTGCAGGCCGTGGGCGTGCAACCGATGGTCGTCGCCGCCGATCTCGGCGATCCGGAGCAGGCAGCGCGCATGGTGCGGGAAGTCGAGTCCCGGCTCGGGCCTGTCGGCGTGCTGGTCAATTCCGCAGGCGCGGCCAGGCGTACGCCGCCGGCCGAACTCACCGCGGCGCACTGGCGTGCGGCGATGGAGGCGAAATACTTCACCTATATCCACGCCATGGACGCCGTGTTGCCCGGCATGGCGCTGCGCGGCGGGGTGATCGTCAACGTGGTCGGCACGGGCGGCAAGCTGGCGTCCCCCACGCACCTGCCCGGTGGCGCCGCCAACGCCGCGCTGATGCTCGCCAGCGCCGGCCTGGCGAACGCATTCGCGCCATACGGTGTGCGCATCAATGTGGTCAACCCCGGGATCACCGCGACGCAGCGCATGCAGGAGGGCCTGGAGGCCGAGGCCCGGCTGGCGGGCAAGACGGTTGAAGAGATTTTGCAGCAGAAGTTGCGCGCCCTACCGCTGGGGCGCGTCGCCGAGCCGCAGGACGTGGCGGATGCCGTGGTGTTCCTCGCTTCGCGGCGGGCGGGTTATATCAGCGGTGCCGTGCTGGCCGTGGACGGCGCCGCTGTGCCCATGGTCGTGTAACCTTGACGGGCGTGATGGCGCTCGGCTTTTCGCGCGCTGGTCATTGGACAATCATGGCTAGGATGCGACGCCGAAGCTTCGTAGGGAAGATCCCTAGAAAAAGGAAGGATGACCATGATCGAACCCTTGCTGCTGACCACCGCGCGCGTTTCCACCTTCGATAACAACCGCCCATTGACGGGAGCCAGCGGTTTCTTTTTCGAGCGCGACGAGCGCCTGTTTCTGGTGACGAGCCGACACGTCGTGATCGACAAGCCGAGCAACCACTTCCCGAATCGGCTCGAAATCGAACTGCATACCGACGCCGATAACCTCACGCGGTCAACGGGCCTTTCGGTTCTGCTCTACAAAGACGGTCAAAGTGTCTGGCACCAGGGGCGGGACTCTGCTGGGGAAATCGACGTGGCAGTGATCGAACTCGACCGCGCCGCATTGCCGGCATCCGTCGCGCTGCAGTGTTTTACGCCCGACCATCTGCAGGATTCGCTTCAAGAAATCGAGGTGGGAAGCTCGCTCCTCATCGTCGGTTTCCCACTGGGGTTTCATGATGCCCTGCATCATCTTCCTGTCGTGCGCCAAGCCGTGATTGCGTCGTCCTTCGGTCTGCGTTTCCAGGGCCAGGGCTATTTCCTGACTGATGCGCGAACGCACCGCGGCACCAGCGGAGCGCCAGTCGTCATGCGCATCGCGGGGGATGACATGCCGCTACCTTGGAAGCTTCTCGGCGTGCACTCCAGCCGCATCGACATGGGCAGCCGGGATCGGCAACTGGACGAGTCGCTCGGGTTGAATTGCGCTTGGTATGCCGACATCCTGCTCACGCTGACGGCTGCGGAAGTCGCGGGCGAGGGGCCGGTCAGAAGCTGATTCGGCGCGGCGGTGGCAGCCGGCAGGGTTCCCGGGCGTCGGCGCCAGCCAAAAAAAAGCCGGTCGGGATGGACCGGCTGGAAGGTACTGGGAAGTACCGAGGAGACAATCGAAAAGGCCGCGGGCGCAGCCTGAAATCGGTTTGATACTGGGCTCAGGCGGCGCGTTTGCCGCGGCTGGACGTGGTCTGGGCGGCCTTCATCGCGGTGTTGGTCACGGTGTTGAAGTTGGCCTCGACCACTTCGGCAGCCTGCTTGCTGGCCTTTTGCACCGAGTCGTAGGCGTTGTTGGCGGCGCTCATGGCGCTTTTCATCATCGCCACCGCGGTTTCGGTGCCGGCCGGGGCGTTCTTCACCACGGTTTCGACCATGGCTTGCATTTTTTTCTGCGCATCGGCGGCGTTGGCTTCGATCGCCTTGGCGAATTCGGCTTGCGTGCCCGAAGCGATTTCGTACAGGTGGTGGGAGTAGGACAGCATCTTCTCGGCCATGGGCTGGGCCAGGTTGGGCTGCATCGCGGCGAATTCCTGCATGTCCTTGACCGACAGCGCGGCCATCGCGGCCTCGGACGATTCGCTCAGTGCCGTTTTCATGGTCTGCATGTTCAGTTCGAGCATTTTTTCCAGACCGTCAACGGCCTTGCCGGTTAGGGCGAACATGGCTTCGAGTTGGGACTTCTGCGCAGCGATCATTTGTTCCGGGGTCATCATCATGGGCTCCTAGGCTTCCAAAGTTGAACAGGACTGCATGCCCGATTCTGGTCTGTGATCAAGTCAAATCCGTGACACTGATCCCCGTGCTTGGCATGCGAGTTGTGCATTGCACAAGACAAATTCTAGGGGGAGAAAAGTGAAAGTCAAGAACTTTTTTGGTGCAATGCAACAATTTTCTGGAATCCAGAAAAAGCCAAAATAAAACAAAGGGTTGCCGATGCGGGATTGGCCGTTCCCGAATGTCGGGAATTCGCTGGCACCAGGGTTGCGGCGGGTGCCAGCGTGGCCGCGATTGCTGTGGCGCACCACGCAGGGTGCCGAGCCCGGGCAAGCCGGGGCCACGGGAGCTTTCCACGGTAACGGGCCATGGGCAATACACTCGATTCGCATGTTCCCCCCGTTCGCAACACGTCGCTGGCGCCAGCCCCAACCCTTGCAGGCCGAGGGTCCGCGCGCTGCCGCCCGGCTCACAGGAGTCATCCATGTCCAAGGCGGTTGATGCCGCAAGCGCCGCGTGGGTCGACGCGGCCATCACCGGCCGCCACTCGATGCGCCGTTTCCTCCCGGCCGAGGTGCCGCGCACGGTTCTCGAAGCGATCCTGCGCGTGGCCTCGCATGCACCGTCGGGCACCAACACCCAGCCGTGGCAGGTGCACGTGCTCACCGGCGCGGCGCGCCAGCGCCTGAGCGCGCGCATCGCGGCCGCTTACGACGATCCCGCGCAAGAGGCGCAGCACACCGAGGAGTACGCCTACTACCCGCGCCAGTGGGTGTCGCCGTACATCGACCGGCGCCGCAAGGTCGGCTGGGATCTGTACGGCCTGCTCGGCATCAAGAAGGGCGACAAGGCCGCCATGCACGCCCAGCATCGGCGCAACTACCTGTTCTTCGACGCCCCCGTGGGCCTGATCTTCACCATCGACCGCGTCATGGAGCTGGGCAGCTGGCTGGACTACGGCATGTTCCTGCAGAACATCATGGTCGCGGCGCGGGCGCGCGGGCTGGACACCTGCCCGCAGGCGGCGTTCTGCCAGTTCCACCGCATCATCGAGGACGAACTGGGCCTGGGTCCGCAGCAGCAGGTGGTGTGCGGCATGTCGCTGGGCTGGGCGGACCCGGCGGCGATCGAAAACACCCTGGTGACCGATCGTGTTCCGGTGGCCGAATTCGCGAGATTCCTGGCATGAACGCGCTGGCGTGGATCGGCGAGACCCGTATCGCCCAGGCTATCCAGGACGGCGCGTTCGACCACCTGCCCGGCGCGGGGCGGCCGCTGGACGTGCAGCCGCGCGACGCCCTGCTCGACGCGCAGAGCCGGCTCGCGCTGGACCTGCTCGAGCGTGCCGGCAAGCTGCGCGGCACGTCGGCCGAGCGCCAGCGCGAGCGCATGCAGCTGCGCCTGCTGTGGGCCGCCGCGCTGACGCGCAGGACCGAGGCGAGCGGACGCCGGCGCGTGCCGCGACAAGACGTGCAGCCATGATCATCGACTCGCTGCTCGACACCGATCTGTACAAGTTCACCATGATGCAGGTGGCGCTGCATCACTTTCCGGCGGCCCAGGTGGAATACCGCTTCACCTGCCGCACGCCGGGGCTGGACCTGGCGCGGCACATCGACGCCATCGAGCGCGAAATCGCCCATCTGTGCAGCCTGCGATTTCGTGCGAACGAACTGGATTACCTGCGCGGCCTGCGATTCATCAAGAGCGATTTCATCGACTTCCTCGGCTTGTTCCAGCTCAACCGCAAGGCGGTGCTGCTGGCGCCGGCGCGCGACGCGGCGGGGCGCGAGACCGGCGGCATCGACCTGCGCATCCAAGGCCCCTGGTTGCACACCATCCTGTTCGAGGTGCCGTTGCTGGCCATCGTCAACGAGGTCTACTTTCGCCACGCCGTGCCCGAGCCGGATCTGGATCTTGGCCGCAAGCGCCTGCAGGACAAGGCGGCCGCCTTGCGGCAGCCGGGCCTGGAGGGCGTGCGCATCGCCGACTACGGCACGCGCCGGCGCTATTCGAAACACTGGCACGACGAGGTCCTGCGCACGCTCAAAAGCAGCCTCGGCGCGCAGTTGGCGGGCACCAGCAATGTGATGTACGCCATGCGCCACGGGCTTACGCCGCTGGGCACCATGGCCCACGAGTACCTTCAGGCCTGCCAGGCGCTGGGTCCGCGCCTGCGCGACAGCCAGACCTTCGCCCTCGAGACCTGGGCGCAGGAATACCGCGGCGACCTGGGCATCGCGCTGTCGGACGTCTACGGCCTGCAGGCCTTCCTGCGCGACTTCGACCTGTACTTCTGCAAGCTGTTCGACGGTGCCCGGCACGACTCCGGCGACCCCGTCGCCTGGGGCGAGGCGCTCATCGCGCACTACCAGCGGCACCGCATCGATCCGCGCACCAAGACCCTCGTCTTCAGCGACGCGCTCACCGTGGAACGGGTGATCGAGCTGTACCGGCTCTTCCACGGCCGCGCCCAAGTCGCCTTCGGCATCGGCACCCACCTCACGCACGACCTGGGCCACGCCCCGGCGCAGATGGTGATCAAGATGGTGCGCTGCAACGGGCAGCCGGTGGCCAAGATCAGCGATTCGCCCGGCAAGAACCAGGTGCTGGACCCGGCCTACATCGCCTACCTGCGCGAAGTGTTCGACATCCCGCCCCAGGCGGTGCTGCCCGAGGCCGAGCCCGAGGGCGGTTGAAGCCGGTTTCGTGCCGGGCCGAGGCGCGCGGGCCGTGCGAACTCCTATCATCAACCCCATGGAGACCACCACAGCACGACAAGCCATTCTCGACCGCATACGCGCCCGCCAGCGGCGCGATGCACGGCTCAAACCCACCGAGCACCGCGCCGCCGAGGCCGACATCGCCAACCACCTGCGCGGTCCGCAGCCCGCGCTCGGTGACGACATGGTGCAGCGTTTCGCGCAGCAGGCCCAGGCGCTGCAGACCACGCTGGAGCATGTGGCCGATTGGGCGGCGGCGCCAGCCGCGGTGGCGGCCTACCTGCGCACCGGGGCGCTGCCGCTGGCCGCGGCGGTCTGGCCCGAGCTGGGCCAGCTGCCCTGGGCCGAGGCTGGGCTGGCGGCGCAGCTGCGCCGCGCGCACGACGCGGACGCGGTGGGCGTGACCGCCTGCTTCTGCGCCGTGGCCGAAACCGGCTCCCTGGTGCTGGCTTCGGGCCCGCAGACTCCGGCTTCGGTCCACCTCCTGCCGGAAACCCATGTCGCGCTGGTGCCGCGCAGCCGCATCCTGCCCACGCTGGAAGACGCCTTCGCGCTGTTGCGGGCCGAGCGCGGCGCCGTGCCGCGCGCGCTCAACATCGTGTCCGGGCCGTCGCGCACCGGCGACATCGAGCAGACCATCGTGCTGGGCGCCCACGGTCCGTACCGTGTGCATGTGGTGATCGTCGATGCGGCTTGACCGGGGTTCGCGGCTGTGCCTTCTGGGCGCGCTGCTGCTCGCGCCGGGCCTGTCGCAAGCCGCCGCGACCGTGGCGCATGGCGTCGATGCCGCCGCGCTGAGCCTGTGGTGGGGCCTGCCTTTCGCCGCCATGCTGCTGTCCATCGCCTTGCTGCCGCTGTTCGCGCCCGGACTGTGGCACCATCATCAAGGCAAGATCGCCGGCGGCTGGGCGTTGCTGTTCCTGCTGCCGTTTTCCGCCATCTACGGCGCAGGCGTCACCGCCGACGCGGCCCTGCACACGCTGCTGCAGGAATACCTGCCTTTCGTGCTGCTGCTCACCGCGCTTTACACCGTCAGCGGCGGCATCGCGGTGCGCGGCAATCTGCACGGCAGCCCGGCGCAGAACACCGCGCTGCTGGCGATCGGCACCGTGCTGGCCAGTGTCATGGGCACGACCGGCGCGGCCATGCTGATGGTGCGCCCGGTCATCCGCGCCAACGACGCGCGCAAGCACAACGCCCACGTGCTGGTGTTCTTCATCTTCCTGGTGGCCAACGCGGGCGGCGCGCTCACGCCGCTGGGCGATCCGCCCTTGTTTCTCGGCTTTCTCAAGGGCGTGGACTTTTTCTGGACCCTGCGCCACTTGTTCGCGCCGACGGCCTTGCTCTGCGCGTTGCTGCTGGCGGTGTTCTATCTGCTCGACCGCTGGTCCTGGCGGCGCGAGGACGAACGCAAACGGGTCGACCCCTCGCCCGACAGCCCCATCCGCATCATCGGCGCCTGGAACGTGCTGTGGCTGGCTGCCATCGTCGCCGCGGTGCTGCTCAGCGGCGTCTGGAAACCCGGCGTCGGCGTGCCGGTGTTCGGCCAGACGCTGGAGCTGCAGAACCTCGTGCGCGACGTTGCGCTGGTGGTCGTGGCCCTGCTGTCCCTGCGCACCACGCCGGTGGAGGCGCGCGAGGAGAACCACTTCAACTGGGGGCCGATGATCGAGGTGGGCAAGCTGTTCCTGGGCATCTTCCTCACCATCATCCCGGTCATCGCCATCCTGCGCGCGGGCGGCGACGGGGCGCTGGCCGGGCTGGTGCGCCTGACCAGCGATGCGCAAGGCCAGCCTGTCAGCGCCGCGTATTTCTGGCTCACCGGCTTGCTGTCCTCGTTTCTAGACAACGCGCCGACCTATCTGGTGTTCTTCAATCTGGCCGGCGGCGACGCGGCCCACCTCATGGCGCAGGCCACCACCCTGGTGGCCATTTCCGCCGGCGCCGTGTTCATGGGCGCGATGACCTATATCGGCAATGCGCCCAATTTCATGGTCAAGGCCATCGCCGAGCATCGCGGCGTGCGCATGCCCTCGTTTTTCGGCTATATGGGCTGGTCCTTCGCCGTGTTGCTGCCCGCCTTCGCCATCCTCGACCTGGTGTTCTTCCGATGAGTGCCCTCACAACCGAAACGCAGCGTCCGCGCGTGCTGGTGACGCGCGCGGTATTTCCGGACATCGTCACGCAGTTGGCGCGGGTCGCCGAGGTCGAGGCCACGCCGGACGACGCCATCCACACCCCCGCGCAACTGCGCCTGCGGTTGCGCGGCAAGCACGGGGCCTTCATCACCAACAGCGAGCGCATCGACGCGCAATTGCTCGATGCCTGTCCGGACCTGCGCGTGGTCAGCACCATGACCGTGGGGGTCGACCACATCGACCTCGCGGCCTGCGCGGCGCGCGGCGTGGTCGTCACCCACACGCCCGACGTGCTCACCGAAACCACGGCCGACTTCGGCATGGCCCTGCTGCTGGCCGCCGCGCGCCAGATGGGCGACGCCGAGCGCTACCTGCGCGCGGGCCAGTGGCGCAAATGGCGCTACGACCTGTTCGCCGGCAGCGACGTGCACGGCACCACGCTGGGCGTGGTCGGCATGGGGCGCATCGGTCAGGCCATCGCGCGGCGCGCGGCGCTGGGTTTCAACATGCGCGTGCTGTATCACAACCGCAGCCGCCTCGCGGCCGGCATCGAGCAGGACTGCCGCGCCGCCTACCGCACCCTGGACGAACTGCTGGCACAGAGCCAGCATGTGCTGCTCGCCTTGCCCTACAGTCCGGCCGCCCGCCACCTGATCGGCGCGCGCGAACTGGCACTCATGCCGCCCGGCAGCACGCTGGTGAACATCGCCCGCGGCGGCGTGGTCGACGAGGCCGCGCTGGCCGACGCCTTGCGCCGCGGCCACCTGGGCGCGGCGGGCCTGGATGTGTTCGAGGGCGAGCCGGCCATCAACCCCGTTCTGCTCGACGCCCCGCGCGTGGTGCTGACCCCGCACATCGCCAGCGCCTCCATTCCGACACGGCGCGCGATGGTGCAGCTCGCGGTGGACAACCTGATCGCCGTGCTGCAGGGTCGGTCCGCCATCACGCCCATTTCCGCCTGAAGCCAAGCCATGCCGCTCGATCTCGTGCTCCTGCTGGCCATGCTCCTGCTGCTCGTCGTCAGCATCGGGCTCGGCTGGGTCCTGCTGGGGCGGTTGCGGGCGCTGGAAGGCCTGCGCCAGGCGCTGGGCGCGGAGCTTGCTCCCCAGCTCGAGCGCCTGGAGCGCGAATTGCGCGGCGCCGTGCAGGCCAGCGGCCAGGGCTTGCGCACCGAACAGGCCGGGCAGCTCGCGCAGTTCCAGCAGATCCTGCTCAACCAGCAGGCCGAAAGCGCGCGCACCCAGAACACCCAGCTCGACGCCGTGAGCCAGCAGTTGCTCACGCTGCAGAAATTCGTCGGCGACACCCTGGTGCAGCAGGTGGGCGGCCTGACGCAATCCAACACCCAGAGCCTGCAGACCCTGCAGACCCGGCTCGACGCGCGCCTGGTCGAGCTGCGCAACGCCAGCGACCAGCGCCTGGCCGAAATGCGCGCCACGGTGGAGCAGCGCTTGCGCGAACTGCAGGCCGACAACGAGAAAAAACTGGAACAGATGCGCGCCACGGTGGACGAGAAACTCCACGCCACCCTGGAGCAGCGCCTGGGCGAGAGCTTCAAGCAGGTGGCCGAGCGCCTGGAGCTGGTGCACCGCGGCCTGGGCGAGATGCAGACCCTGGCGCAGGGCGTGGGCGACCTCCAGCGCGTGTTCTCCAACGTCAAGTCGCGCGGCGTGTTCGGTGAAATCCAGCTCGCCGGGCTGATCGAGCAGGTGTTCACGCCCGAGCAGTACGGCGTCAACGTCGAGACGGTGCCGGGCAGCGGCGCACGGGTGGAATACGCCATCCGCCTGCCGGGCAAGGGCGACGGGCCGCTGTGGCTGCCGATCGACGCCAAATTCCCGCGCGAGGACTACGAGCGCCTGCTCGACGCGCAGGAGCGCGTCGACAAGCCCGCCGCCGACGCCGCGGCCAAGGCGCTGGAGCAGCGCATCCGCGACGAGGCGCGCACCATCCAGAACAAATACATCGCCGCGCCCCACACCAGCGACTTCGGCATTCTGTTCCTCGCCACCGAGGGCTTGTACGCCGAGGCCTTGCGCCGCCCCGGCCTGGTGGAGGCGCTGCAGCGCGAGAACCGCGTCATGCTGGCCGGTCCCACCACCTTGCTGGCCCTGCTCAACAGCCTGCACATGGGGTTCCGCACCCTGGCGCTGGAGCAGCGCTCCACCGAGGTGTGGAAGGTGCTGGGTGCGGTGAAGACCGAATTCGCGAAATTCGGCGACGTGCTGGCCAAGACGCGCAAGAAGCTCGACGAAGCCAGCAACACCATCGGCGCGGCGGAAACCCGCACCCGCGCCATGCATCGCCAGCTTCGGCAGGTGGAGGCCTTGCCGGTCGAGCAGTCCCAATCTCTGCTGGGTTTGACCGAGGTCGACCCCGAGGACGCCGACGACGCGCTATAACTCCCGTACTCGGGCTGAAGCCCGTCACGAGGAGACATGCATGCAGCCGCAATCCATCAGCCTCGACGTTCTGGCGGAGAAATACGCCAAGGGCGACGAGCGCAGCGCAGCCCAGATCCAGGCCCGCGTGGCGCGCGCGCTCGCGGCGCATGAGGCTGATCCGGCGCGCCACGAGGCGGAGTTCCTGTCCGCCATGGAGGCAGGTTTCGTGCCGGCCGGGCGCATCATGTCGGCGGCGGGAACCGACATCCAGGCCACGCTGATCAACTGCTTCGTGCAGCCGGTGGGCGACTCGGTGTCCGACGACGTGGACGGCAAGCCCGGTATCTACAAGGCGCTGGCGCAGGCGGCCGAAACCATGCGCCGAGGCGGCGGCGTCGGCTACGACTTCAGCCGCATCCGCCCGTCCGGCGCCTACGTGAGCAGCACGCGTTCGCACGCCAGCGGGCCGCTGTCGTTCATGCGCGTGTTCGACGCCTCGTGCGAGACGGTGGAGTCCGCCGGCAGCCGGCGCGGCGCGCAGATGGGCGTGCTGCGCATCGACCATCCCGACATCGAAGCCTTCATCCACGCCAAGGACGCCGGGGCGTTCAAGAACTTCAACCTGTCGGTGGGTGTGAGCGACGCCTTCATGCACGCGCTGCAAAGCGGCGCGCAGGTCGACCTGGTGCACAAGGCCCGTCCCGGCGACGAGCAGCGCGCCGCAGGCGCCTACCAGCGCGGCGACGGCCTGTGGGTCTACCGCAGCGTACCGGCGCGCGAGTTGTGGGACGCCATCATGCGCTCCACCTACGACCACGCCGAGCCCGGCATCCTGTTCCTCGACACCGCCAACCGCGAGAATAACCTGTACTACTGCGAGACCTTCGAGGCCACCAACCCCTGCGCCGAGGAGTTCCTTCCGGACTACGGCTGCTGCTGCCTGGGTTCCATCGACCTCACCCGCTTCGTGCGCCAGCCCTTCATGCCGCAGGCCGGTTTCGACTTCGACGGGTTCCGCGCCGTGGCAAGCACCGCCGTGCGCATGCTCGACGATGTGCTCGACGCCACCTACTGGCCGCTTCCCGAGCAGCACGAGGAAGCGCGCAACAAGCGTCGCATCGGGCTGGGCTTCCTCGGCCTGGGCGACGCCTGCGTCATGCTGGGCCTGCGCTACGACACCCAGCCCGCGCGCGACTTCGCCGCCGAGGTGGCCCGCGTGCTGCGCGACGCCGCCTACGCGGCGTCGGTGCAACTGGCGCGCGAGAAGGGCGCCTTCCCCTTGTTCGACGCCGCCAAATTCCTCGCCGGCAGCTTCGCCCGCCGCCTGCCCGGCCCCTTGCGCGAAGCCATTGCCGCGCACGGCCTGCGCAACTCGCATCTGCTGGCCGTGGCGCCCACCGGCACCATCAGCCTGGCCTTCGCCGACAACGCCAGCAACGGCATCGAGCCGGCGTTCTCCTGGGTCTACACGCGCAAGAAACGCATGGCCGACGACACCACCCGCGACTATGAGGTGGCCGACCACGCCTGGCGCCTGTACCGCGAGCAGGGCGGCGACGTCAACGCGCTGCCGCCGCAGTTCGTCACTGCGCTGGAGATGTCGGCGCAGGACCACATGCGCATGCTCGCCGCGGTGCAGCCCTATATCGACACCAGCATCAGCAAGACGGTCAACGTGCCGGCCGACTACCCCTTCGCCGAATTCAAGGACCTCTATCTCGACGCCTGGACATCCGGCCTCAAGGGCTTGGCTACCTACCGCCCCAACACCGTGCTGGGCGCCGTGCTGCAGGCCGCGCCCAGCGCCGCCTCTGCCGCCACCGGCCTGCCGCCCGACATCGACCCGCTCACGCGCCGCATCGAGGGCCGGCCGCAGGGCGATTTGCAGGCCGTCACCGGCAAGGTCAGCTACATGACGCCCGAGGGGCGCAAAACCGTGTACCTGTCGATTTCCTTCGCCGAGGTGGAGGGCGTGGTCGGCGGCCAGCCTGTGCGCATCGAGCGGCCCATCGAGTTCTTCATGCCGGCCGGCCAGCGCGACGAAGGGCAGCAGTGGATCGCCTCCAATATGCGCCTGCTGTCGCTGGTGGCGCGCTCGGGCGGCTCGGTGGCCAAGTCCCTGCAGAACATGCGCGAGGTGGTGTGGGACAAGGGCCCGGTGCGCTGCGGCGAGGTCATCAAGGCCGACGGCAGCCGGGCGCCGCGCTTTCACCAGTCCGAAGTCGCGGCCATCGCCTACGCGCTGCAGGAAATGCTCATGCGCCGCGGTTTCCTGGACGAACAGGGCCGCGAGCAGACCCTGGCGGCGCTGGCGCAGCGCGCCAAGGCTCCCGACTCGCGGTGCATCGACCTCGAAACCCCGGGTGGCGCCCCCGACCTGCTGCCCGGCGGGCGCATCTGCCCCGACTGCGGCGGCCCCTTCCTGCGCCGCGTGGACGGCTGCGACCGCTGCGACAACTGCGGTTATCTGGGGAGCTGTGGGTGATCGGCGCATCGAACAAGTCGTGGGTTATTTGCGCGATTCACCTCGTCGGTCTCTCGCTGCGCGATCTGATGGGCCAAGGCATGAAATTGTGATAAGGAGAACCGTGGCTCGGCCTCCTTGCGAGACGTGCGCAATGGGCTTCACGACGAGAACCGCATGCACCAGCCGTTGGGATCGATGGTGCCGGCTACCAGGCGGCAGCTGCCCGTGCCAGGAGGTGTTTTGCCGGGGATGAAATACGCGCAGTCGCTGCATTTTTGGCCTTCATGGGGCTTTTTCTGGTAATGCACCGAAGCTTGACTGAGCATGCCGTCTTCCGCCCGTGCCTGATGGTTGGCCGGCATGGCATCCGTCGCTAGAACAGCCAGGAACAAGCCGCCGCCGCGCAAGAAAGTGCGGCGCTGCGGATTGTCGGTTTGAGGGTGTGGAACTGTGGGTTTCATACATCGGCTCCTGGATGGAGTGGGCCGGGCCGGGGCGGATGCGCCGGCCCGGTCGGGTTACTTGTGCACCACATCCGGCTCCATGGGCGCCAAAATGTTGAGCAACTGGTTTTGCAGGCCCAGGGGCACGTTGTTGCTGTTCATGGACTTTTGCAGATCTTCCACCAGGGCATTGAAATCGGCGGTTTTCAAATTCATGCCTCTGTGCGCCTGTTGCATGTTCAGGCCGGTGTACTTGCATGGGCCATCGGTGAGTTCGCAGATCTGGCTGACCAGCTCCATTTGCAGATGGGGAATGTTGGTCTTGGCGAAGTAGTGGTTGATGCGGTTGTCGGCCACCACGTTCGCGAGCATGTCATGCACGATCATGACGATGGCCGGCTTGCCGCCGAGCTGCTCATACAGCGTGGGGCCAGAGGCCATTTCGGCATGCGCGAAGGTGGGCAGCGCCATGGCGCAAGTCAGGACCACGCCGGCAAGATGGCGGGTGAGGTGGGGTGATTGCAGTTTCATGGGGATAACTCCTGGAAGACGTCAGATGCAGAGTGAGTTCGTAGGCATGTGTGATGCGTACGCGGCATACACGCCATGGATCAGAATGTGGCGTTGAGCGACAAATACACGCCCTTATTGCTAGCCTGGAAGGGCAACGGCCCCAGATCGGCGTAGGCGGCGGTGAGCGACAGGCTCTTGTTGGGGAAGTAGGCGATGAACACGTCTTTCATCGTGCCGGGCGATCCGATGGTGGTCGCCGCGGCGTTGGTGGGGTACCTCATGCTGTCGGGCTGCTGGCGGACCTCACCGCCCAGGGCTACGTTGGGGCGCAGGAATACAGCCGCCGAAGCCTCGAGTTCGGCGTGGTAGCTGTTGTCGCTCTTGGTGCCGAGCGCGCCGGCGATGCCGTTATTGCTGTTCGTGCCGAAGCCCAGCAGACCCATGGCGTTGGCCTTGGTGCCTCGCACGGTCAGGTTGACCAGGGTGACGCGGTGGAAGACGCCGTTCAAGAACACCTTGGTGGCGGCGACGTAAAAGTCGGTGCCGGAGTCACTCGCGGCACCCAGGAATTTGGGGATGCCGATCGGCCCGAGACCGGAGAAGTTGCTGTTGAAATCATTGTTTTTTTTGTACTTGATGCCCACTGAGACCTGGGGGTAAGGCGTATACAGGATGTCCCCGAACAGTCGGGCCTTCAAGCCCAGCACATCCATGCTGATGGTCTGGTTGCCCAAGTTGATGATGGGGCTTGGAGTGGCTACGACACCAAGGCCGCCAGCCTGGTTGCCCAGCACGCTGAGGTTTGACAGGCCGCCCAGATTGACGTTGAGCACTTCGTGGGCCACGGAGATTTCTAGGCGGTTGTGGATGCCCACAGAGGCGCCCAGCGAACTCAACGAGTAGTTGGGCACGCGCACGAAGGTGCCAGAGGCCGAACCGCCGATTTCGTCCCCCGTGTCGTAGCCGGAAATTACCGCCCATGGCACGATGCCTCCGCCGGTCGATCCGCCAACTTCGGTGACGCCGCTGGTGGCCAACAAGCGACTACCCTGTGCGTGCGCAAAACTCGACATCCCGAACACGCCAAGTCCCGCAATGGCCGTGGCGGCCAGGGTTTTCTTCCAGCGATTTGCTTCCATATTCCCGCTCCTAATTGTCAGTGGTTGCCCTCCCCCGGCAGGGAAGTGGACCGTGCGCGATAACCGCTCGAGGGTTTGTTTCCGAGCACGATGTTGGGCATACGCACGGCGAGCGGCGCTGGATTCAAGATCGGCGTCTCCAGCGCGCGCAAATGTGAAGAGTTGTGAGCGCACGCCCTGCTAGCCAGGCTGTGTGTTCCAGGGGCTCAAGTTCTGGCTGGATGCGTCGTTGTCTCATGTGTTCTTGTTGTTAGTTAAATGGAAAAAATTCATATCGTTGGATTTAAATTGATCATTAATTTAAAAAAACAACATAAAGTGTGATGAAATCGGTAGCGGCCTTGTGGCGTTGCGGAAAAAATGGATACAGAGCCTCCTTTGTCTTCGGCGGCTCAGGTGATGTCCCTTATGGCGCCAAGAAGGGTGAGGTTTGATGGTTGCGGCCTGAACCGTGGAGTTCAGGGCGCATGGTTGTTCACCAGATCAAAACAACAATCCAAGAGGTTTTTTCATGAGGCGGATATTTTGAAATCCGCGCCCAGGCTGTCGTTTGCGCGTGTGTCCCAGGCTTACGGAGACGAGGTCGCCGCGCTGCTGCGCAAGGCGCAGGGCCGGCTTCACGAGGCGGTCGCGTCCTTCGTCGAGGAGTTCCACCAAGGGCTGACGCAGGCGTCGCCGGGCGGCACAATTCTCGGTTGTCTGAACAGCGAGGAACTCGCCAGCGTCAGGCGCAAGCAAGCCGAGCATTGGGACATGCTGCTGTCGCCGACGCTGACACCCGAGGTTCATTACGAACGTGCGCTGCACGTCGGTCGCGTGCATGAGATGGTGGGTGTCGATCTGCCTTCGTTGATCGACGGCTACGGCCTGTATCACCAAAGTATGCACGCGGCGCTGGCGGGGTGTGGGCTTGATGTCGGCG
The DNA here is from genome assembly GCF_900088825.1 of Thiomonas delicata. GTDB lineage: Bacteria > Pseudomonadota > Gammaproteobacteria > Burkholderiales > Burkholderiaceae_C > Thiomonas_A > Thiomonas_A delicata. The sequence goes on from NZ_LT592171.1 coordinate 362,191, forward strand.
AACAAAAGCGCCTGGCCGAGGCACTGCGTCAGCGCTTGTCGCTCGACACCGAAGCGCGCCTGGTCAGCCACTCGAGCGTGGAGGCCGAAACGGTGGCGACCCTGATCGCCGTGAGCAAGGCCATCCGCGAGGCCAGCCATTTGTCGGATTTGCTGCACGGCGCCATCGGCGCGTTGTCCACGTTGGACGGCATTCTGGCCTGCGTGTTTTCGCGCCCCGATGCGCAAGGCTTGTTGCAGATCGAGGCGTTCGGCGGCGAAGCGGGCCGGGAGTATGCCGACGCCATGCAAAGGCACCAGGCGCCCCTGGTGAACACCTCGGTGGATACGGTATCGGGGAAGGGGCCGGCGGGGCGCGCCTGGCAAACGGCGGAGATTCAAATCGCGGATACCTACGGGGCGGATGCGCATTTGCGCCCCTGGCAGGCCGACGGCATACGCCTTGGATTTCGATCGACCGCTGCGCTACCGCTGCTTGATGACGACGGCCAGTCTTTCGCCGTCATGGCCGTCTACAGCCGCTGGCCGGGTTTTTTTCGCGCACCCCAGCGGCAGTTGCTGCTGCGGCACGTGCAACAGGTTCTCAGCCATGCGGTGCTGCGCTGCGAACAGGGCTTGGTGATCCCGGCGGACTTGCGCCGCAAGTACCGGCAGCGGGTCGAGGAGGGGGCGGTGCGCATGCTGTACCAGCCCATCATCGACTTGCGCAACGGCCAGGTGCATCACGTGGAGGCGCTGGCGCGGATCGAGTCGGCGCAGGGCGAACTCATCATGCCGGGCGATTTTCTTCCCGCGCTCGGCAAGGCCGGCCTGCTCAGCCTGTTCCAGGCGGGCCTGGAGCAGATCTGCCGCGACAGGCGGGCGTGGCTGGACATGGGGCTGGACATTCCCGTGGCCATCAATCTGCCGCCCGACGGGCTGACCCAGGACGCGTACCGGGACATCTTGTTCGAGACCTTGTCGCGCTGGGACTTGCCGCCGACGCATGTGATGCTGGAAATTCTGGAGACGCAGGATCCCGCGGACACCCTCAAGCGCGACGCGCGCATCGCGGAGTTTCAGCGCTGCGGCATCCAGATCACGCAGGACGATCTGGGGTCCGGGCACAGTTCGCTGCTGCGCATGCACCGGGTGCCGTTCGATGCCGTGAAGATCGACCAGGGCCTGGTGCGCAACGCGCTGGAAAAACCCATGCGCGCGCTGGAGTTCATCCACCATCTCACCGCGCTTGCGCACGCCTTCGACATTCCCGTGACCGTCGAAGGCCTGGAGAACGAAGGCCTGATCGAAGCGGTGGCGATACTCGGCGCCGACCGCGGCCAGGGCTACGGCTTTGCCCAGCCCATGCCGGGGGAACAACTCTACGCCTGGCGCCGTGATTTCGAGGCGGCCATCAATATCCGCCAGCCGCGCACGGCGCTGGGGGCTCTGGCGAGCTGCCTGCTGTGGGACCGCCAGCTCACGGCGCTCAGCGGGTGGCCGGACATGGTGGAAACCTTCGTGCGCACGCCATGCACGCTGCGGAACTACCTGGATCGGCTCGATCCGCCCGCCCCGCAACTGGTTGCCCTGCTGGAGCGCAACCGGGCATGCGCGGTGCAGGGCGCGAAGAGCTCCATGTACCGCCGCACGCGCCAGGAGCTCATCACCAGGCTCAGCCGGGACTGGGTGGACAACGGCCGCGCGGGCTATTGATTGGGCTCTTAAACAGTCTCAGGCGGCGCATTTGACGTGTGTGTCGCTGAACGCATACGAGGCGAATCGCACGCACGGTCTCCGACCATCCACAGCGGTTCACGCGCTTGGTCGCCCTGGCCTGATGTGGTGCGCAAACAGGTTGACGTGAGCCCTCAGAAACTCGAGAAATGCCGATGCCACCACGGATGGTCGCTTTTCTTTCGATCTGACGAGGTACCAGGACCGTCGGATTGGAAAACCCCCCGGCGGCCACCCAAACTGCCCCACTTCTGGCCACCCAAACTGCTCCACCTGGCCGGGGTGATCTGAGCCGCTGATCGCGGCGACGGCGACCACCTCGGGGCCAGCCGGCAGGACGTTACTTTCCACTCCCTCAACGTCGAGGGAGAGGCACGGGAGTGAACGTCTTGAAGCCGCATCTGCAAACCACCATTCGCACGCTGCTGGAGGCCGGCGCCACGCAGCGAGAGATCGAGCGCGTCACCGGCATCTCGCGCCACACCATCCGGGCCTGGCAGCATCGATTCACCGAGGAGTCCGAGGCAAACTGCTCCGGGGTGGCCACCGGCTCGCAGGAGCAAACTGCTCCACCCCGGCCACCGGCGCCGACCGCCACGACGACGTCGCTGTGCGAGCCGCACCGGACCTTCATCGAGGCCCAGCTGCGCCTCAAGCGCAACGCCACCGCGATCTACCAGGACCTGGTCGACCAGTTCGGCTTCGCCGGCCACTACAACTCGGTCAAGCGCTTCGTCGCCCGGCTCAAGGTCCGCGAGCCCGAGCAGTTCGACCGCCTGGAGTTCGCCCCCGGCGAGGAGATGCAGGTCGATTACGGCGAGGGCGCCCTCACGCGCGTGCCCGGCACCGCCCGCTACCGCCGCCCGCGCCTGTTCGTGGCCACGTTGCGCTATTCCCGGCGCAGCTTCCGCCGCGTGGTCTGGAAGTCCAGTCAGCAGGTCTGGGCCGAGCTGCACGAGCAGGCCTGGCGCTACTTCGGAGGCTCGGCCCACTACGTCGTGCTCGATAACCTCAAGGAGGGCGTGCTCAAGCCCGACCTGTACGAGCCCGAGCTCAACAAGGTCTACGCCGCCACGCTGGCGCATTACGGGGTCGTCGCCGACCCGGCGCGGGTGCGCGACCCCAACCGCAAGGGCAGCGTCGAGAACGCCATCGGCCACACCCAGGCCACGGCCCTCAAGGGTCGGCGCTTCGAGAGCATCGAGGAGCAGAACGCCTTTCTGGAGCACTGGGAGACCAAGTGGGCGGCGCCGCGCATCCACGGCAGCGCGCGCCGGCAGGTGCAGGCCATGTTCGAGGAGGAGAGAGCCCACCTGCAGCCGCTGCCGGTGCTGGGCATGCAGTACTTCACCGAGGTCGAGCGCACCGTCGCCGACGACAGCTGCGTGCGCGTCGACCACTGCAGCTACGCCGCCCGTCCGGCGCGCATCGGCACCCAGGTGCTGGTGCGCATCTATGCCCGGCGCATCGAGATCCGCGACCTCAAGACCCAGGAGCTGCTGCGCACCCATGACCGCGCCGAGCACCCCGGCACCGTGGTCCTGCCCGCCGAGGAGCGCGTGTTCAACCCCTCGCGCGAGACCCGCCGCATCCTGGCCCAGGCGCGCGCCATCGGGGCCGAGGCCCTGCGCCTGTGCGAGCTGCTGTTCGCCGTCGAAGGCCGCGTGGGCCAGCGCAAGCTCTGGGGCATCGTCTCGCTGGCCGGGCGCTATCCGCGCCGCCTCGTTGATGCCGCCTGCGCCGCCGCCCTGGCCGACGGGGTCTACAGCTACCGCCATGTCAAGGCGCTGACCGAGCGCCTCGTCACCGAGGCCCTGCAGGCCCTCGACCGCGGCCCGACCGCCGAGCCCCTGACCCAGCAGCACGAACTGATCCGCCCGGCCGAGGAGTACGCCGATCTGTTCGCCCGCGCCGCCGCCGAATCCCTCAACCATGAACGGAGCCCCCAGCATGACCCTCAATGAGATCGAACGCACCCTGCGCGAGCTGCGCCTCTCGGGCATCGCCGACACCCTGTCCACCCGCGTGCTGCAGGCGCAGAGCAGCCAGGAGCCGTTCCTGGCCACCCTGGGCGCCATGCTGCAGGACGAGCTCGACCGGCGCCACTCGCGCCTGACCGAGCGGCGCTTCAAACAATCGCGTCTCGACGAGAAGGCCACCCTGGCCGACTTCGACTGGCGCTTCAACCCCAAGCTGCCGCGCGCGGCCTGCTTCGAGCTGCATACCCTCAAGTTCATCGGCGACGGCGCCAACGCCCTGATCGTCGGCAAGCCCGGCACCGGCAAGAGTCACGTCGCCAAGGCCGTGGCCTACCAGGCCACCCTGCAAGGCTTCGACGTGCGCTACGTCGAGGCCGACACCGAGTTCGCCCACTACGCCCTGGCCAGCACCCAGGAGCAGGCCGCGCTGCTGCGCGCCTGGGTCGAGCCCGACCTGCTCGTGCTCGACGACCTGTTCCTCGCCCGGCGCATCGGCGACGCCGCGGCCGAGCTGCTGCAGGCCATCGTCCACCAGCGCTACAAGCATCGCCGATCCATCGTCGTGACCTCCAACCGCGTCGTGCAGGACTGGGGCCGCTACCTCGGCGACGCCACCATGGCCACCACCATCCTCGACCGCCTCATGCACCGCGCCACCATGCTCGAGTTCGAGGGTCGCAGCTACCGCCTCAAGGAGGCCGCCGCACGCATCGCCGTCACCGCCGATGCCTCATAATCCAGCCGTCCTGCCTGGAGCAGTTTGACCGGCCAAAGGTGGAGCAGTTTGACCTGACCATCGGGGGAAAACCTTCCACATCAAGAATACAGACCTCGTTACGCAGATGATCGTCGCCGATCGTGCTGTCCGAAAGGACGGCGAGGCCCAAGCCGCCGACCACAGCCTGTTTGATGGCTTCATTACTTCCCAATTCCATGCGAACGCGCAGAGGTACGCCGCGTTCCTCAAACAGGCGTTCCATCGTCAAACGAGTGCCGGAACCACGTTCGCGAACAAGAAAGTCCTCCCGAGCAATTTCAGCGAAGCGAACGGTACGTCCCAAATGCGCCAGTTTGTGTGACGCGGGGGCCAAGACGACGAGCGAGTTGTCTAGAAAAGGCTCGCACTCAATATCCATGCCATCTGGCGGTACACCCATGACATAGATGTCGTCCTGATTGCGCGCCAGGCGTTCGAGCAGCCGGTCGCGATTGATGACTTCCAAAGAAATGTCGATGCCTGGATATTGTGCGCAGAAGGGGCCAAGCAACCGGGGCATGAAGTATTTGGTCGTGGTCACTGCAGCGATCCGCAGTCGCCCTTTCTTCACCCCTTTGAGATCCGCAATTGTTGATTCATTTCCAAAACTGGGCCATTTGGGGACGCGTTCACGTTGAAATCTGAGCCACGTTGCCGCTCTATCGTGCTGAGTTTTTCAGCACAGGGGAGCAGGAGTGATCAACGTGAGCACATTGAGCAAGTTGCGCCGCCTCGTGCTGAGGCAGGACGTGTCGGTGCGCGAGGCCAGCCGCAGGCTGGGCATCTCGCGCAACACAGCCACCAAGTGGCTCAAAGATGGTCAGATGACCGAGCCCAGATACCCTCAACGGGTGTCAGGTCCCAGCATCCTGGATCCGTACAAGGAGCAGTTGAGCCAGTGGCTCAAAGCCGATAGCCATCGCAGCAAACGCGATCGGCGCGGGATCAAGGCGATGTTTGAAGCGCTGCGGGCGCAGGGCTACAGCGGCAGCCGGGGGCCGGTGTACACATTTGCCCAGCGCTGGCAGCAAGAGCAAGGCAACGCGGCACGCGGCGCGGGGTTTATACCGCTGAGCTTCGAGTTGGGCGAGGCGTTCCAGTTCGACTGGAGCTGCGAGTACCTCTTCATCGGTGGGCTGCGTCGCCGCCTGGAGGTGGCACACACCAAGCTGGCGGCCAGTCGTGCCTTCTGCCTGGTGGCGTACTACAGCCAGGCGCACGAGATGCTGTTCGATGCGCACGCGCGCGCGTTCGCTCTCTTCGGTGGCGTGCCCCGGCGGGGCATCTACGACAACATGAAGACGGCGGTGGACAAGGTCGGCCAGGGCAAGCAGCGCAGCGTCAACGCGCGCTTTGAGGCCATGACCGGGCACTATCTGTTCGAGCCGGAGTTCTGCAACCGGGCCGCCGGCTGGGAGAAGGGGGTCGTCGAGAAGAATGTTCAGGATCGGCGCAAGGACATCTGGCGCGAGGCCAGTGAACGGCGCTGGGGATCGCTTGGCGAGTTCAACGACTGGTTGCAGCAGGCCTGTGTGAAGGCCTGGGCCGAGATGAGCCACCCTGAATGGACGCAGCTCACGGTGGCCGATGTCTGGCAGGACGAACGGGTTCGCCTCATGCCCAACCCCCGAGCGTTTGATGGCTATGTGGAGCAGCCGGTTCGGGTCTCTGCCACTTCGCTGATCCACTTCCAGCGCAACCGCTATAGCGTGCCGTGCGAATGGATCCACGCGGTGGTCAGCTTGCGGGCCTATGCCGATGGTCTGCTGGTGGTCGGGCCTGACGGGCGACAGGTGCGCCTGGCGCGCAGCTTCGAGCGGGATCAGACGCTCTACGACTGGATGCACTACATCGCGCTGATCGAGCGCAAGCCCGGCGGGCTGCGTAACGGCGCACCCTTCAAGACCATGCCCGAACCCCTGCAGGAGCTGCAGCGCCAGTTGCTGCGCCACAGCGGTGGTGACAGGGTGATGGCGCAGGTGCTCATGGGCGTGAGCCTGCACGGCTTGGAGGCCGTGTTGGTGGCGGTGGAGCTGGCGCTGCAGTCCGGGCGGGTGAGTGCCGAGCATGTGCTCAACGTGCTATCGCGCTTGCAGGAGCAGCGCATGCCCGAGCCACCTGTGGCCACGAGGCTCACGCTCAACACGCCGCCACTGGCCAACCTGCAGCGTTACGACGCACTGCGCAGCCTCCCGCTTCACGAGGCTTCACCGGAGTCCGACCATGCATGACGTCATGGATGCCTTCAAGGCGCTGGGCTTGCATGGCATGGCCAGTGCATGGCCGGAGGTGCTGGGAACCGCCCGCATGAAGTCGCTTGATCACGAGGCCGTGCTGCACCAGCTCATCAAGGCCGAGACCGCGCAGCGCGAGGTGCGCTCCATGGCTTACCAGATGCGCGTGGCGCGGTTCCCATCGCACCGCGATCTCGCTGGCTTTGACTTTGCTCACACGCCAATCGATGAGGCGTTGGTGCGCCAGCTGCACACCCTTGGCTTCGTGGACTCGGCGCACAACGTGGTGCTGGTCGGCGGCCCCGGAACGGGCAAAACCCACCTGGCCACGAGCCTGGGAATCGAGGCCATCCGCATGCATGGCAAGCGGGTGCGCTTCTTCTCCACGGTGGAGCTGGTCAATGCCCTGGAGCTGGAGAAGGCGCAGAACAAGTCTGGGCAAATGGCACACCGGCTGATGTACGTCGATCTGGTGATCCTGGATGAACTGGGCTACCTGCCGTTCACGCAATCAGGCGGCGCGATGCTGTTCCACCTGCTCTCCAAACTGTACGAGCGAACGAGCGTGGTGATCACCACCAACCTCACCTTCTCGGAATGGAGCAGCGTCTTCGGCGACGCCAAGATGACCACGGCTTTGCTCGACCGCCTCACGCACCACTGCCACATCGTGGAGACCGGCAATGAGAGCTGGCGATTCAAGCATTCCAGTGCCGCTGGCGCGGCACCACCAAAGCCACGCGGCAAAGCGCAGAAAGGAGATCGAAAAACAGCAGACCCGATAGACTTATCCACAACCGAGTAGCCAAAACATCCATCAACCCAGTGGCTCAGCATTCGACGTGATCACTGGCTCAGTTGTGCCGATGAATCAACAGCCCAGGGCGAGGGGACGGATGGCGTTTCCCACGGGGTTGTTCGATTGGCACGCGCTCATCGCTGGCAACACACACAAGGCCCTCGAGCGGCCCAGGGTGTCGTCGATGGCCCGCGCCGTGGCGTCGGCCTTGGACCGGAACGGGTGTTGCCTGACCAGCCAGGCGTGCAAGGCATCGAGCAAGGGTTGGCTTTTGTGCTGGCGCATGGCGGTGCGCGTATCGGGCGAATGCTCCCGAAGGGTCTGCTCAAGGCCATACAAGGCCCCGATGCGCCCAAGAGCCTTCTGAGATGGTGCTGCCGACGAGCTTGCGCGCCTCGAAGAACTTGCGCTGCAAGTGCGCCCAACATCCCCTTCGCGCATGGGGAAGCATCCGGCGCCTGCGCGTCGCCGCGCGGCATCGTCGCATTCCGTGCGGGTGGATGTCAGAACCCTACGGCCTGCCCGTCGCGCCTGGAGTCGCTCGCTGCGACATAGCCGTCCAGCGGGTCGTCCGAGAGCTTCCAGATGAACTGCCCCGCGCCGAAATCCATGTAGACGTCGGGATCGGCCGTGACCGCGTGGCCCATGGCGCGCAACGCTTCGACCCGGTCCCGGGCCGTCGTCGCCTCGCAGTCGATCGACAGTCCCGTGCCGACCTTCCAGCGCGGCGCATCGCAGGCCGCCTGTGGCTGCTGGGCATAGGTCAGCATGCGCACCAGGGTCTGCAAGTGGCCCTGCGGCTGCATATTGCCGCCCATCACGCCGAAGCTCATCTGCGGTTTGCCGTCCTTGGTGACGAAGCCGGGAATGATGGTGTGGAAGGGGCGCTTGCCGCCTTGCACGAGGTTGGGGTGCTCGGGCTGCAGCGTGAAGCCATGGCCGCGGTTCTGCAGGCTGACGCCGGTGCCGGGCACGACCACGCCGCTGCCGAAGCCCATGTAGTTGGACTGGATCAGGCTGACCATCATGCCGCCCTCGTCGGCCGCGCTCAGGTAGATGGTGCCGCCGCGCGGCGGGGTGCCGTGCTGGAACGCGGTGGCGCGGCGCATGTCGATGCGCCTGGCGCGCTCGGTGAGGTAGGCGTCGCTGAGCAGGTCGGCCGGCGTCACCGCAGTCATCGCGCGCGCGTCGCCGACCCAGCGGTAGGTGTCGGCGAAGGCCAGCTTCATCGCCTCGATCTGCAGATGCTGCGCCTCGAGGCTGTCCGCCGCGTATTGGCCGATGTCGAGCTTGTCGACGATGCCCAGCGCCATCAGCGCCGCGATGCCCTGGCCGTTGGGCGGAATCTCGTGCACGGTATGGCCGGCGTAATCCTTGGCGATCGGCGTCACCCACTCGGGCTGGTAGCCGGCGAGATCGGCCAGGGTCATGCTCCCGCCATGGTTCTTGGCGTGTGCCACGATCTTCTCCGCGACCTCGCCGCGGTAGAACGCCTCACCCTGCGTCAGCGCGATCTGCCGCAGCGTGGCGCCCGCCGCGCTGAACACGAAACGCTCGCCGGGCCGGGGCGCGCGTCCGTGCGGCATGAAGGCTTCGGCGAAACCGGGCTGTTCCTGTAACAACGGCACCTGCCGCGCCCATTTGTCGGCCACGATGCAGGCCACGCCGTGGCCGCGCTCGGCCAGTTCGATGGCGGGCTCCAGCAGATCGGCGAACGGCAGCTTGCCCAGGCGCCGCGACAGCGCGACCCAGCCGGCGATGGCCCCCGGCGTCGTCACCGTATCCCAGCCCCGCACCGGCAACGCGGCGCCGTGCCTGCGGGCGAAGTAGTCCGGATTCCACGCCGCCGGCGCCACGCCCGAGGCGTTGAGGCCGAGCAGTTGCGTGCCGTCCCAGACGATGGCGAACAGGTCGCTGCCCAGGCCGTTGGACACGGGTTCGACGATGGTCATGGCCGCGGCCGTGGCAATCGCCGCATCCACCGCGTTGCCGCCCTTGAGCAGCATGCGCAACCCGGCCTGCGCGGCCAGCGGCTGCGAGGTGGCGACGACATTGCGCGCCATCAGCGGACTGCGCAGGGTGGGGTAGGGGTTCTGCCAGTTGAATTGCATGGTCGGGATTCGTCAGGCTTGTTCCGTCGCGGTCCGCAGTTGCGAGAGCGCAGCCATCAGGTCGGCGAACCTTTCGCCTTGCACCATGACATGCCCGCGCAAGGCTTGCGCAGCGCGCTCGCCGTCGCCCGCCTTGATGGCGTCGACGATGGCCTGATGTTCGCCGAACGAGGCCTGCAGCCGGCCTTTGACGCGCAACTGCAGCCGGCGATATGGGCGCAGCCTGCGATGCAGCGTGGTTGCCTGTTCGCACAGGAAGCCGTTGTGGCTTCCGGCGTAGATCTGGTGGTGGAAGTTTTCGTTGAGGTGGTAGTAGGTGTCGGCGTCGCCGGCGTTGCGCGCGGTTTCGCAGGCCAGGTGCGCGGCTTCCAGGGCGGCGAGTTGGTCCGCCTGCATGCGCCGGGCGGCGTAGCGGCCGCACATGGCCTCGAATTCGGCCATGACCTCGAACATTTCGATCAGGCGCTGGGGGCTGAGCTGGGCCACGGTCGCGCCGCGTCGGTGCCGGATGTCGACCATGCCGGCGGCGGCCAGCTGCACCATCGCCTCGCGCACGGGGGTGCGCGAGACACCGAAGCGCTGGGTCAGTTCGGCTTCGTCCAGAGGCGCCCCAGGTGGCAGTTTCCCGGTGGCAATGTCTTCTTCGATGGACTCGCGCAGCCGGTCGGCGAGGGAGAGGGGTTCGTCCATGCGCCAATACTACTTGGACTTCGCGCGACGCGGTGGGCATGTTATGTGTCCTGGTAAACCCCAGATTGCGCATGCAATGCAATAAAACAAAAATACAAAAAACAGATTTATGTATTTTTCGGAGACTTGCACCTTTGACTTCCACCGCCACGCCACACCAAGCTGGCGTTCGCGCGCCGGTTTGGAACCAGCGCCGCGACGACAAGGCGCGGCGCTTGAGCGCCGTGGCGCATTTGGCGGACGGCTGCGTCTTGCCGACCTCGCGCATGGTCGAGGCACTGGAACTGTTGCTGGCGCCGGGCGACCGCGTGGCGCTGGAAGGCAACAACCAGAAGCAGGCTGACTTCCTCTCGCGCAGCCTGGCGCGGGTGGACCCGGGCCGGATCCACGGTCTGCACCTGCTCATCTCCAGCATCAGCCGGCCCGAGCATTTGTCCTTGTTCGAGGACGGCATCGCCCGGCGCGTGGACTTTGCCTTTGCCGGTCCGCAAAGCCTGCGCGTGGCCCAGCTGCTGGAGGACGGCAAGCTGGAGATCGGCGCCATCCACACTTATGTGGAGCTGTATGCGCGCATGTTCATCGACCTGACGCCGCATGTGGCGCTGGTCTGCGCCGACAAGGCCGACGCGCAGGGCAATCTGTACACCGGACCGAACACCGAGGACACGCCGACCATCGTCGAGGCCACGGCGTTCCGGCAAGGCATCGTCATCGCCCAGGTCAACGAACTGGTGGACGCGCTGCCGCGGGTGGACATTCCCGGCTCCTGGGTGGATTTCGTCGTGGTCGCGGATCGCCCGTTCGCCATCGAGCCGCTGTTCACGCGCGACCCGCGCCACATCACCGACCTGCAGGTGCTCATGGGGATGATGGCCATCCGCGGCATCTACGAACGCTACCAGGTCACAGCGTTGAACCATGGCATCGGCTTCGACACCGCGGCCATCGAATTGCTGCTGCCGACCTACGGCGCATCGCTCGGGCTGAAGGGCAAGATCTGCCGCAACTGGGCGCTCAACCCGCACCCCACGCTGATTCCGGCCATCGAGAGCGGCTGGGTGGAGAGCGTGCATTGCTTCGGCAGCGAGGTCGGCATGGAGGACTACATCGCGGCGCGTCCGGATGTGTTCTTCGTCGGCCGCGACGGCTCCATGCGCTCCAACCGCGTGCTGTGCCAGCTGGCCGGCCAGTACGGTGTGGATCTGTTCATCGGCTCGACGCTGCAGATGGACGCCGACGCCAATTCGTCCACCGTCACGCTGGGGCGGTTGACCGGCTTCGGCGGCGCGCCCAATATGGGGCACGATCCGCGCGGCCGTCGCCATCCGTCGCCGGCCTGGCTGTCGCTGATCACGGAGGACGCGCCGGTGGTGCGCGGGCGCAAGCTGGTGGTGCAACTGGTGGAGACCTACCAGAAGGGCGGCGTGCCGGCGTTGGTCGATTCGCTGGACGCCGTCGAGGTCGGCAAGAAGAGCGGCATGCCGATCGCGCCCATCATGATCTATGGTGACGACGTCAGCCACGTCGTCACCGAGGAAGGCATCGCCTACCTCTACAAGGCGCAGGGGCAGGAGGAACGCCGCGCCGCGCTGGCCGCGGTGGCGGGCGTCACCCCCATCGGCCAGCGCGCCGACGCCGCGCGCACGCGGGGCCTGCGCGAACGCGGCATCGTGGCCTATCCGGAAGATCTCGGCGTCAGCCCGCTGCAGGCCAAGCGCTCCCTGCTCGCGGCGCGCAGCATCGAGGATCTCGTCACCTGGTCGGGCGGCCTGTATCGTCCCCCGGCGCGGTTTCGGAGCTGGTGAGCATGGTCATGGCGACTTCGATGCGGCCCGCTTTGCAAACCCCCGCGTTGGCGACGGCGGACGACTGGGCCGACCGCGCGGTGCAGGCGCTGCGCGACGAGGCCCTGCTCACGCCCAAGCCCGCGCTTGTCGATGGTCGCGGCAGCGGCGCGCATCGCGATCTCGACCTGGCGCGCATGCTGCGCTCGGCCGAGGCCTTGCGCCTGCCCTTCGCCGACATGGCGCGCGCGGCGGCCGGTGCCAGGCCTTCGCCCGATCTGCGCGCGCGCCTGGCCGCCATCGGCCGCGTCGCCGAGCAGCGCATGATGATGGCCACCGACGGCAGCAATGCCCACCGTGGCGCCATCTGGGCGCTTGGCCTGCTGGTCGCGGCGGGCTCCATGCGTCTCGACGGCGGGGGGCCGGAACAGCTTGCAGCGACCGCCGCCGCGATCGCGCGTCATCCGGACCGGCACGCCCCGGGCCTCGATTCCCACGGTGCCCGGGTGTGCCGCCGCTTCGGGCTGGGAGGCGCGAGGGCCGAGGCCTGCGCCGGTTTTCCGCACGCCGTGCGGCTGGGCCTGCCGGCCTTGCGCCGCGCACGCGCCCAGGGCTACGGCGAGAGCCACGCCAGGCTGGACGCGCTGCTGGCCATCATGGCCCGCTTGCCCGACACTTGCTTGCTGCACCGCGGCGGGCTGGCCGCGCTGCGCGCGGCGCAGCACGGCGCGTGGGCCGTGCTCGATGCCGGCGGCGCGGCCACGGCCCGGGGCTGGCAAGGATTGATGCGCCTGGACGCCGACCTGCTGGAGCGCAACGCCTCGCCAGGAGGCAGCGCCGACCTGCTGGCGGTCACGCTGTTTCTCGACGGCATCGCACGGCAGGACGGTGGCGCGGACGGGGAAATCGGACGGGCACGATGGAAACATTGAATTTCACATTCGAGGCCGAGCGTCCGGTGGCGCACCGCGCCCATGTCGGCGTGGTCGGCTCGGGCGATCTCGAGGTGCTGCTCGAACCGGCTTCGGGCGCGACGACGACGGTGTGCGTGCGCACCAGCGTGGACGGCTACGGCGCGATCTGGCGCAAGGTGCTGGAGCGGTTTCATGCCCGCCATCGATGCGCGGCCAGGATCGAGATCAACGACTTCGGCGCCACGCCCGGCGTCGTCGCGCTGCGCCTGGAACAGGCGGTGGAGGCGAGTCAGGCATGAATGCGGCGCTGGACCGTCCGAGCTTCGTCGAGTTGGGCGCGCGCGAGCGCGCCGCCGCCGTGCTCGATCCCGGCAGCCTGCGCGAGCTGGTCGGGCCTTTCGACCGTCTGACCTCGCCCTGGCTGCCGCGCCAGGGCATCGTGCCGCAGGCCGACGACGGCGTGGTGGTGGCGCGCGGCACCCTGGGCGGCCGGGCCGCCGTGGTGCTGTCCATCGAGGGAGCCTTCCAGGGCGGCAGCATCGGCGAAGTCTCGGGCGCCAAGATCGCCGGTGCGCTGGAACTGGCCTTGCGCGACTGCGAGGCCGGTCGTCCGGTGCGGCCGGTGCTGCTGCTGGAGACCGGCGGCGTGCGCCTGCAGGAGGCCAATCTCGGCCTGGCGGCGATCGCCGAGATCCAGTCCGCCGTCGTGGCCCTGCGTCGCCATGTGCCTGTCGTGGCCGTGGTGGCGGGCATGGTCGGCTGTTTCGGCGGCATGTCGCTGGTGGCCGCGCTGTGCAGTCATCTGGTGATGACCCGCCAGGGCCGGTTGGGCATGAACGGCCCCGAGGTCATCGAGCAGGAAGCGGGGCTGGAGGAACTCGACGCCGGCGACCGCCGGCTGATCTGGAGCCTGATCGGTGGCGAGCAGCGCTGGGCCACCGGGCTGGCCGACGCCCTGGTGGATGACGATGCCGACCAAGTGCGCGACGCGGTGCTCGGCGCCTTCGACGCCCCCGATGCCGCGTGGCCGCGCAGCGCGCAGGTCGACGTCTATCGTCTGCGCATCGAACAGGCGGCGGCCATGTCCGAGCTGGACGGCCCTGCTTTGCGGGCATTGTGGCCACGCGAGACATGACACCCATGGACACGATTTCGACACGCGGCCGCGCCTGGTTCGACGCCTTGCGCGGTGAAGCCCCGGCATTGCCTGGTTTGCCGCCTTCGGTGCGCGCGGCCGACGGCCTGATCGGAAACCGCCGCGCGCGCTTGCTGGCCGTCGTGCCCGATCCCGACAGCCCCTATCCACGCGCCCGGCGCGGCGAGGTCGGCCTGCGCGAAGGCTGGGGCCTGGCCCAGGCCGTGCGCGAGGCCATGGAGCAGGACGCCGCGGGGCCGAAGCGCGCGCTGCTCGCCATCGTCGACGTGCCGAGCCAGGCCTACGGCCGGCGCGAGGAGATGCTCGGCATCCACCTGGCCTGCGCCGCCGCGGTGGACGCCTACGCCGCCGCGCGCTGGGCCGGGCACCCTGTGGTGGCGTTGCTGGTCGGCGCGGCCATGTCGGGCGCCTTCCTGGCCCACGGTTACCAGGCGCACCGCATCGTGGCGCTGGACGATCCGCGCGTCATGGTCCATGCCATGGGACGCGAGGCGGCGGCGCGGGTCACGCGGCGCCCGGTCGACGAACTCGACGCGCTGGGGGCGGCGAATCCGCCCATGTCCTACCGCCTCGCCGACTACGCGCGCCTGGGCTTGCTGCACAGGCTGCTGAGCGGGGTGAACGCCGACAACCCCGATGTGAACGCTCTCGGCGTCGTGCGGCAGGCCGTGCTGGAGGCGCTGGCCGACATCGGCGCCGACGAACGCGGACTCGGCGTGCGGCTGGAGTCGGCGCAGGCGCGCGACGGCCGCGCGGCGTCGCGCGAGGTGCGGCGGCGGCTCGCCGCGCAGTGGTGAGCGCCATGGTCGGGAGCATTGCGGCAGAGGGCGAATCCGATGGCTGAAACCCCGTTTGCGCTGCATGCGCCGCCGCGTTCGCCCGTTCCGGGGCGGGCGCCGTGGTCCGGTGTCGAGCCGCACGATCTGCTCCACCTGCGCCGGCCCGACGCGGTGCAGTTCGACGCGCCACCGCCGCCATGGGTGGGTCTCGCCTTGCGCCATGTGCCGTGGGTCGTGGTGCGCCGCGCCGCGGCGCGCGACGGTCTGTTGCCGGTGGGCATTCGTGGCGAGACGCGCGACTTGCGCTGCGCCGCATGGGTGGCGCCGGAGGACGTGGATCGCGTCTTGTCGCCGCACGCCCTGCGATGCCGCATCGCCTGCCTGAGCGCGGCCAGGATGTCGCTGCCGGCGGCCAGGGCCTTGGTCGCGGTGGAACGGGCCTGGGCGACCTGGGCCTTGCCCTGGGGGCCGGGAGGCAGTCTGGGTTTCGAACTGGCCACGGGCTGGCCCACGGTGGGACGGGACAGCGACCTCGACCTCGTCGTCCACGCCCGCAACCCCCTCTCACGCACCGAAGCACGTCGGCGGCTCGACGCCTTGCCGGCGCTCGGTGCGCGCATCGACGTTCAGATGGAAACCCCCGCCGGGGTCGTGGCGCTCGCGGAGTTCGCCGGGCAAGGCGACGGCGCCATCCTGCTGCGCGGCCGGCATGGCCCGCACCTGGTGCGCGACCCGTGGGACTGGATTGCCGCGGACCGGCCGCAGTAGGCGAGGGCACATGAAACTGGCCTATCTATGCCCCGGGCAAGGCGCGCAGACTGCCGGTTTCCTGCACCGCCTGCCGAAGCACGCCGCGGTGGCGCGAACCCTGGACGAGGCGAGCGGGGTTCTGGGGCGCGATGTCAGCGAGCTCGATAGCGCCGAGGCGCTGCGCTCGACGGTGGCGGTGCAACTGGCCGTCGTGGTCGCCGGCGTGTGCGTGGCCCGCGCCTTGCGCGACGAGGGGGTGCGCCCCGACGCCGTGGCCGGACTTTCCGTGGGCGCCTACACGGCGGCGGTCATCGCCGGCGTGCTGACCCTCGAGCAGTGCCTGCGCCTGGTGCGCCTGCGCGCCACGCTGATGGAGCAGGCCTACCCGCAGGGCTACGGCATGGCCGTGATCGGCGGCCTGCCGCAGCGCGCGGTGGAAGCCATGATCGAGGCCGCCTGCACCGGGCTCGAACCGCGGCGGCGCGCATATCTGGCCAATCTGAATGCGCCGGCGCAGTTCGCCATCGCGGGCGCCGACGAGGCGCTGGAGCGCGTGCTGCAAGCCGCGAGGATGCAAGGCGCGCGCCGCGCCGAGCGCCTGGATGTCGCCGTGCCCTCGCACTGCCCGCTGCTGGCCGGCGTCGCCACGGCATTGCGCGAGGCGCTGGCCGGCGAGCGCCTCGCCGAACCCGAGCTGCCGTATGCCGGCAACACCACGGCCCGTCTGCTGCGCTCGGCACGCGCCGTGGCGGCGGATCTGGCCGACAACGTCATGACCCCCGTGCATTGGCACGACGCCAGCCGTGTGCTGTTCGAGAACGGGGTGCGGCATTTCATCGAGCTGCCGCCCGGACAGGCGCTGACGCAACTGGCCCGTTCGGCTTTTTGCGACGCGCACGCACTCGCGGCGGAGCAGGCCGATCTGGCTTCGCTCGCCCTGTCCGCGCGCCGCGCGCAACGACATGAGGAGAACGACCGCAACCTTGAATGAGACAGCACGCCGGTTGGCGGCGTGAACCGGCAGGTCTCGCGACCCCCGCCGCCATGCGCAACGACTCGTGGGGCCGATGCCCCGCGACACACCGAAGGAGACATCAAGATGCAGAGCAATGTACTGACGGCAGCGGACCGACCGGCCCGCACGCCACTCAACCGCAACCAGATCACCGGGTTCTGGGCCGCCTGGTTCGGCTGGACCCTGGACGGCATGGATTCGATCATCTACGCCCTGGTCCTCGTGCCCGCGCTCACCGAGCTGCTGCCGAAATCCGGCTTCACCGCCACGCCCGCGCACATCGGCCTGGCGGGCTCCATCCTCTTCGCGCTGTTCCTGGTGGGCTGGGGCCTGTCGTTCATCTGGGGGCCGATCGCCGATCGCTTCGGACGGACCCGCGTGCTCGCCGCCACCATCTTCGGCTATGCCTTGTTCACCGGCCTGGCGGCGATGTCGCAGAACGTCTGGGAACTCGCCGTGTTCAGGCTGCTGGCCGGCGTGGGCATCGGCGGTGAATGGGCGCTGGCCGGAACGTATGTGGCCGAAGCCTGGCCGGAGGACCGGCGCAAGATGGGCGCCGGCTATCTCCAGACCGGGTATTACGCGGGTTTCTTCATCGCCGCCGCGCTCAACTACACGGTGGGGGCGCACTACGGCTGGCGCGCCATGTTCCTCTGCGGCCTGGTGCCGGTGGTGGTGTCCATCTTCACCCTGCTCAAGGTGCGCGAGCCCGAGCGTTGGGAAAAAATCCAAGACAAGCCGGTGCAGCGCAGTCCCTTGAGGACCATTTTCAATGCCGAATATGCGCGGCGCACCCTGGTCAATTCCGTGCTGCTGACGGTGGCCATCATCGGTCTGTGGGCGGGTGCCGTGTACGAGCCGGCGGCCATCATCCAGCTCGCCCTCAAGGAAGGCATGACCCACATCCAGGCCGTGCACATGGCCTCCATCGGCACCGGCATCCTGTCCATCGGCACCATCCTCGGCTGCCTGGCGCTGCCGGTGATGGCCGAGCGCATCGGCCGCAAGGGCACCCTGGCGTTTTATTTCCTCGGCATGGCGGTGTGCATCGCCCTCGGCTTCGGCTGGGCCTTCTACCTGCCCAACGGCCTGGACACCTTCATCACCGTGCTGTTCTTCCTCGGCTTTTTCGGCGGCAACTTCGCCATGTTCAGCCTCTGGCTGCCGGAGCAGTACGAGACCCGCGTGCGCGCCACCGCCTTCGCCTTCAACACCTCGATCGGACGCTTCATCGGCGCCGGCGTGAACTTCCTGCTCGCGGCGGCGATCGCCAGTTCCGGAACACTCGGCACGCCGGTGGCCTATACGGCGCTGGCTTTCTTGGCCGGCATCGCCGTCATCCCCTTCGCCATGGAGACCCGGGGTCAAGCGCTACCGCAGTGAGATGGAACGCCGAACCCATCGATAAAAAACCGCCCTTGGGCGGTTTTTTATCGGGGCATGTCGGCGGTGCTCAGACCCGGCCCTTGTATTCACCCGTGCGGGTGTCGATTTCGATCCGGTCGCCGGTGGCGACGAAGATGGGCACCGGGATTTCAACGCCGGTGGAGATCTTGGCCGGCTTGAGCACCTTGCCCGAGGTGTCGCCCTTGACGGCGGGCTCGGTGTAGATGACCTCGCGCACCACGCTGTTGGGCATTTCCACCGAAATGGCCTTGCCGTCGTAGAACACCACTTCGACCGACATGCCGTCTTCCAGGTAGTTGAGGGCGTCGCCGAGATTGTCCTTTTCCACTTCGTACTGGTTGTACTCGGTGTCCATGAACACGTACATCGGGTCGGCGAAGTAGGAATAGGTGCATTCCTTGCGGTCGAGCATGACGGGGTCGAGCTTGTCGTCGGCCTTGTAGACGACCTCGGTGCCGCCGCTGGTCAGCAGGTTCTTCAGCTTCATCTTCACCGTGGCGGCGTTGCGGCCTCCGCGGCTGTATTCGGTCTTTTGCACGACCATGGGATCCTTGCCCACCATGATGACATTGCCGGCGCGGATTTCTTGAGCGAGTTTCATAAATCGGGGGAGATCTGGATCTGTTGGAAAGTCAACGCGCCATTTTACCCGGCCGGGCCCTGGCCCGGCCTAGATCGGCAAGCCCTGGGGTTTGTGCGCCCGTACCGCTGCCAGAAGCTGGTTGGCCAAATCGGGCTGGCTGGCCAGGCGGTTGCACCAGGTGCGGGCATGGCGGCGCAGCTGGGGCAGCGCGGTCACGAAGTCGGTCCACGCCGCGTCCAGGTCCAGGCCGCGGTTCCAGGCGGTCCACAGCGCAATGATGGTGTCGCGCACCTCCGCTGCGGCGTCGGCCAGGTAGACATCGAAAAACGCCTCCAGTTTCTTGAGGTGGGCGCCATCGTGCTGCGGGTAGACGTGCCAGACCATGGGGCGTGCCGCCCATTGCGCGCGCACGAACGAATCTTCGCCCCGCACGATGCAGACGTCGGCCGCCCAGAGCAGTTCGTCGAAGCGTTCCTGCGGCATGTAGGGCAGGGCGCACAGGGTCAGGCTGCCGCGCACCGTGGTCTGCCCGGTGAGCAGTTCCATGTGCAGCCAATGGTTGACGGACTCCAGGATGGGGCCGGGGCAGATCCACAGTACGGTCGGCCGGTCGGCCGCGGCCAGGCCTTGCAGCCAGGTGTCGAGGTTGTCGCGCGCATAGCTGAACAGGGCTACAGTGGTGGCATGCTCGGGCGGCGGCGGCAGGCCCAGCGACCGCAGGGCGATGCGCCGTGCCGCCGGCATGGCCTGCCAGGCATCGCGCCGCGCGAGCAGGTCGGTCTCGCGGATCAAACCGCCCGTGGCCGGGGTGAAGCCGGGAAAGAAGAACAATTTGTTGATGCCGCCGGGCTGCGGCGAGGGCTTGAGGTGGCTGCCTTCGACCCAGGGCTCGGCGCTGAGATGCTCGAGGTTGAACCAGACCAGGCGTTCGCTGCCGCGTTGCTGGATGCGCTCCAGGAAGGCCGGCGCGAGCTTGCAGCCGAACAGCTCGACCACCACGTCGCCGGGATCGAGCTGCAGCTGCCGGCCCCAGTTGTACACCTGCACGCCGTCCACGCTTTGCTGGGCAAGGCGGGGGTTGACCTGCGGGCAGATGATGCGGAAGGTGTTCAAATCATCGACGAACAGCCGCACATTGCGGCCGTGCTCGTGCGCGAGCTGGCGCGCCAGCCGCCAGCCCACGCCGACGTCGCCGAAGTTGTCCACGACATGACAGAACAGATCCCAGGTTTCGCGTTGACTCATCAGCAAAGCGGCGCATGCGCCGGTAGTTCAGATGTTTACGACAGCCATTGTCGCCGTTGTTCGCGTCTTGCGGATTTTCGCGATGCCGTGCACGAGCGCTACCCGACCTATGCCTGCTTGCCGGTGCCCTCGTTCGGGTCCTTGTCGGCGCCGCTGCTGGTCGTGGGGCTGGCGCCGGGACTGCACGGCGCCAATGCGAGCAACCGGCCGTTCACGGGCGATGGCGCGGGGCCCCTGCTCTACGGCACTTTGACCGCGCTGGGCCTGGCCCGGCGCGACCCGCCGGTGACCGTCACGGACCACCCATCGGGCATCACCGCCGGCGACGGGCTGGAACTGCTGGATTGCCGCATCTGCAACAGCGTGAAATGCCTGCCGCCCGGCAACAAGCCCCTGCCGGCCGAGGTGCGCGCCTGCAACGGCTTCGTGCGGGCCGAGCTGGCCGCCATGCCGCGGCTCAAGGTCGTCGTCGCGCTGGGCACGGTGGCGCATGGCGCGGTGCTGACCGCGCTCGGGCTGAAGCAGGCCGCGGTTCCCTTTGCGCACGGGGCGCGGCATGCGTTGGACGGTTTCACGCTGTTCGACAGCTACCACTGCAGCCGCTACAACCAGAACACCGGCCGTCTGACGCCGGCCATGTTCCAAGCCGTGTTCGCGCAAGCCGCGCGCGAGGCGGGCGTGGCCCATTCATGACTCCGCCGCCCGACACGCGACCCGCCGCGGCGCCGGAGCCGGCGGACCCGCGAGCCCTGGCCAGGCAGGTGGCGGGCTTGCCGCACTTGCCCGGGGTGTACCGCTATTTCGCCGCCGACGGCACGCTGTTGTACGTGGGCAAGGCGCGCGACCTGCGCAAGCGCGTGTCCAGCTATTTCCAGAAGGATCATGGCGGCACGCGCACGGGCCATATGGTCTCGCGCATCGCGCGCCTGGAAACCACGGTCACGCGTTCGGAGGCGGAGGCGCTGCTGCTGGAAAACAACCTGATCAAGACGCAGCAGCCGCGCTACAACATCCTGTTCCGGGACGACAAGTCCTACCCTTATCTCAAGCTCACCACCGGGCACGCTTTCCCGCGCATGGTGTATTTCCGCGGCGCGATGGACCGCAGGCACAGCTATTTCGGGCCCTATCCCAGCGCCTGGGCGGTGAAGGAAAGCATCGCCGTGCTGCAGAAGGTGTTCCAGCTGCGCACCTGCGAGGACAGCGTGTTCGCCAACCGCAGCCGACCCTGCCTGCTGCACCAGATCCACCGCTGCTCGGCGCCCTGCGTCGGCCACATCACGGCCGCGGCCTACGCCGCCGACGTGGACGCCGCGACCCGCTTCCTGCGCGGCGAGCACGACGGCGTGCTGAAGGACTTGCAAGCGCGCATGCAGGACCTGGCCGAACAGCTGCGCTTCGAGGAGGCTGCCGCGGTGCGCAATCAGATCGGCGCGCTGTCGCGCGTGCTGCACCAGCAGAGCATGGAGGTGGGCGGCGACCAGGATGCCGACATCCTGGCGGTGGTCATGCAGGGCGGGCGCGCCTGCGTCAACCTGGCCATGGTGCGCGGCGGCCGCCATCTCGGGGACCGCGCCTACTTCCCGAGCCATGTGCAGTGGGCCGAGGCGGTGGATGTCGGCGCGGCCGATGCGTGGCCCGCAGCGCCGCAAGCCGCCGCCGAATCGGGGTTGGCGCGCGCCGGCGCGGACGAGCAGGGAGGAACGCCTGCGGCGCCACCATCCACCCAGCCGGCGCTGCAGGCCGTGCTCGATGCCTTCGTCGCGCAGCACTATCTGGACCTGCCTTTGCCACCCGTGCTGGTGACGAATGTGCCGATCGATGCCGAACTCGTCGCCGCCCTGCAGGAGCACACCGGGCAGCGCTGCGTCGCCGTGCCGAATCCGCGCGGCACGCGCCGGAGCTGGCTGGACATGGCGGTGCAGGGCGCGCAGCTCGCGCTGGCGCGCCTGCTCGCCGAGGAGGGCGCGCAGCATCACCGCACGCGCGCCCTGGTCGAGGCGCTGGCGCTGGAGATCGAGGATCTGGACGCGCTGCGCATCGAATGCTTCGACGTCAGCCATACCGCCGGGGAGGCCACGCAAGCTTCCTGCGTGGTGTTCCAGCACCATGCGATGCAGTCGGCGCAGTACCGGCGCTACCGCATCGACGGCGTCACCCCCGGCGACGACTACGCCGCGATGCGCCAGGTTCTGACCCGGCGTTACGCGAAGCTGGCCGAGGATGCCGACGCCCGCTTGCCCGATCTGGTCCTGATCGACGGTGGCCGCGGCCAGATCGCCGCGGCGCGCGAGGTGTTCGAGGAACTCGGCCTGGACATCGGCCGCCTGGTGGGCGTGGAAAAGGGCGAGGGGCGCAAGGTTGGCCTGGAGGAGTTGGTGTTCGCCGACGGCCGCCCCAAGGTTGCGCTGCCGCCGGACAGCCCGGCCTTGCTGCTGGTGGCGCAGATCCGGGACGAGGCGCACCGCTTCGCCATCACCGGCATGCGCGCGCAGCGGGCGCGCACGCGCACCGGGGGCTCGAAACTGGAGGACATTCCCGGCATCGGCCCGAAACGCCGCGCCAACCTGTTGTCGCGTTTCGGTGGCGTGCGCGGCGTGGCCTCGGCCAGCGTGGAGGATCTGATGACGGTCGACGGCATTTCGCGCGATCTGGCCCAGACCATTTATGCCGCGCTGCATTGACCCCCGGCGTGGATGCCCCCGATTTGCCTTGCGCGGCCGCACGGGTGCGCGAACGCACGCCATCGCGGTGCCGATGGAATAATGCAAGCACCATGACAGTGCCGACCTTTCTGACCTGGCTGCGGGTGGCGGCGATTCCGCTCATTCTCGGCGTCTATCAAATCCCCGCGGCCTGGCTGTCCATCCCGGAGAAGAATCTTCTCGCCACGGCGCTGTTCGTGCTCAGCGCCCTCACCGACTGGCTCGACGGCTGGCTCGCGCGGCGCTGGAACCAGACCTCGGCCTTCGGCGCCTTCCTCGACCCGGTGGCCGACAAGCTCATGGTGTCCGCCGCGCTGCTGGTGCTGCTGGAGCTCTCGCGCATCGGCGCGCTGGTGGCGCTGATCATCATCGGCCGCGAAATCGCCATCTCGGCGCTGCGCGAATGGATGGCGCGCATCGGCCAGTCCGGCAAGGTGGCGGTGAACTGGCTCGGCAAGGTCAAGACCGCCACGCAGATGGTGGCCATTCCCTTTCTCTTGTTCGATGGCCGTCTGTTCGGGCTGCTGCCGACGGCGGTGTGGGGCAGTTGGCTGCTCGGCATCGCGGCTTTGCTCACGTTGTGGTCCATGCTGTATTACTTCAAGTTGGCACTGAGCGGGATCAACCTCTCCGAATGAACCCCGACAGCGCGCGGGCGCCCCAACCGCAAGCCGATGCGCCCGTGGCCGAAAGCAGGCGCAGTTCCTTGGCTCTCTTGGGGCTGCGGCTCATGCCTGTGCTGTTCGTGGTGATCTGGAGCACCGGGTTCATCGTCGCGCGCTACGGCATGCCGTATGCGCCGCCGCTCAAAT
Source organism: Thiomonas delicata (assembly GCF_900088825.1). GTDB lineage: Bacteria > Pseudomonadota > Gammaproteobacteria > Burkholderiales > Burkholderiaceae_C > Thiomonas_A > Thiomonas_A delicata. Next base: position 385,626 of record NZ_LT592171.1, read on the forward strand.
TCCTCTGCCTGCGCTATGGCGCCTCCCTCATCCTGCTGCTGCTCGTGGCGTTCGCCTTGCGAGTGCGCTGGCCGCAGTCGCGCACGCAATGGCTGCATCTGGCCGTCGTGGGGGTGCTGATGCAGGCGGGCTATCTCGGCGGCGTGTGGGCCGCCGTCAAACAGGGCATCGGCGCCGGGACCGTGGCGCTGATCGTCGGGCTGCAGCCCCTGCTGACCGCCGTGCTGGTGTCGCTGGCCGGCCACAAGGTGAGGGCGGCGCAATGGCTGGGCCTTGGCCTGGGGTTTCTCGGGCTTGGGCTGGTGGTGGCGCGGCAGCTCGAACAGGGCACGTTGTCCGGTGTCAATCTCGCGCTGGCGCTGTTCGCGCTGCTGTGCATCACCAGCGGAACCTTGTGGCAAAAACGCTACGTCGTCACCACTCCGGTGTGGACCGCCGCCGCCGTGCAGATCGGGGCGGCTTTGCTGGTCAGTCTGCCGATCGCCTTATGGGAGACGGAGCCCGTGGTGTTCAATATCCAACTCATCGGTGCGCTGGCCTGGTCGGTCCTGGCCATCACCCTGGGGGCCAGCTCGCTGCTCTATCTGCTGATCCAGCGCGGCGCGGCGGTGCAGGTCACGAGCCTGATCTACTGGGTTCCTCCCGTCACCGCGCTGATGGGCTGGTGGCTGTTCGATGAACGGATCGGTCCCGGCACCTGGGCGGGCATGGCCTTGGTGGCCGCAGGCGTGTTGACGGTGACCCGATCCGGGCGGAGCAGTCAGTCGGAACAGAGGCAGCAGACAAGCAGCATCGACACACGAGATCCACACCCATAAATACAGGAGACGAACCCATGCAAACCCCACAGAAAAGACCCTGGCGCATCGCGGTGATCCCGGGCGACGGCATCGGCCAGGAGGTTGTCCCGCAAGGCCTGCGCGTGATCGAGGCCGCGGCGACGCGCTTCGACATCGCCCTGCAAATCGAGCATTTCGATTTTGCCTCGTGCGACTACTACCTGCGCCACGGCAGCATGCTGCCGGAAGACTGGAAGGAGCAGCTCGACGGATTCGACGCCATCTTTTTCGGCGCCGTGGGCTGGCCCGAGAAAGTGCCCGATCACATCTCGCTGTGGGGTTCGCTGCTGCAGTTCCGGCGCGAGTTCGACCAATACGTCAACCTGCGCCCGGCCCGCCTCATGCCCGGGCTGCGTTCACCGCTCGCCGGCCTGCAGCCGGGGGACATCGACCTTCTCATCGTGCGCGAGAACACCGAAGGCGAGTATTCGAACGCCGGTGGCCGGCTGTTTGCAGGCACGCCGCGCGAAATGGCGATGCAGGAAACCGTGATGACCCGCGTCGGCGTGGATCGCGTGCTGCATGACGCATTCAATCAAGCCGCGCGCCGGCCGCGCAAGTTGCTGACCTCCGCTACCAAGTCCAACGGCATCTCCATCACCATGCCCTACTGGGACGAGCGCGTGCGCGCCGTCGCGGCCGAACACCCGCAGGTGCGCTGGAACCAGTTCCATATCGACGCGCTGTGCGCCCGGCTCGTGCAGCGTCCGCAGGAGTTCGACGTCATCGTCGGCAGCAATCTGTTCGGCGACATCCTGAGCGATCTGGCTCCCGCGCTGTGCGGCACGCTGGGCATCGCGCCGTCCGCCAACCTCAACCCCGAGCGCCTGCATCCCTCGCTGTTCGAGCCGGTGCACGGGTCGGCGCCGGACATCGCCGGGCGCGGCCTCGCCAACCCGATCGGGCAGATCTGGAGCGCCGCGCTGATGTTCGATTTCCTCGGTCACCCGAAGGCGCACGACGCCATCGTGCAGGCCATCGAGGGCGTGCTCGACCCGCGCAGCGGCGCCCCGCGCACGCCCGATCTGGGCGGCTCTGCCAGCACCCAGGACATGGGCCGGGCCGTGGCCCAGGCCGTGATTGCAGCTAACCTTGATTGACATGGCCTGGGCGCATCGTTCTAATGGCATCCAGCTGCCGCCGGTAAGATCTGGGCGGTTGCGAACCCAGCAGTACACCCACCGGCAGGCGCGCCTGCCCGCGTTTGACACTTGCGAGCTGGCCTGCGCCATTCGGCAAGCCGGCGTTTCCTTTTTTGCATGATCCTCTCCAGGGGGCTAGAGTGAACAAAACAGAATTGATCGAATACATCGCCAAGAAGTCCGACATCTCCAAGGCGGCCGCTGCGCGCGCTCTGGATTCGATGATCGAGGGTGTCAAGGTCACCCTGAAGAAGGGCGGCACCGTCACCCTCATCGGCTTCGGCACCTTCGCCGTCACCAAGCGCCCGGCCCGCACCGGACGCAATCCCCGCACCGGCGCGTCGATCAAGATCAAGGCGGCCAAGGTGCCCAAGTTCCGTCCCGGCAAGGGCTTGAAAGACGCTTTGAACTAAGCGGCGCCCATAGCACGGCATTCAGACTAGGTTTGCGGGTGCTTAGCTCAGTTGGTAGAGCGGCGCCCTTACAAGGCGTAGGTCGGGGGTTCGAACCCCTCAGCACCCACCAGTTGCATGCCGGAGCACGAAACCCGTGCAACGGTCTTCAAAGGCGAACGGTTACGCTGTTCGCCTTTTGTTTTTCCGGTATTTTTCTTTATTCCGCGATGTGATCGCACACGACGAGCCGCTCCATGTTTGATTTCGTCCGCAAGCACACCAAGCTCTTGCAGGTCATCCTGTTCCTGCTGATCTTCCCGTCCTTCGTGCTGTTCGGCATCCAGGGCTATGACCGCTTCAGCGGCAACGGCGGCCTGGCGGCCAAGGTCGACGGCGTCCCCATCAGCATGCAGCAGCTCGACGAGGCCCAGCGCAACGAAGTGGCCCGCATGCAGCAGATCCTGGGCCCGGCCGCCGACGTCAAGTCCCTGGACACGCCGCAGGCCAAGCTGCGCACGCTCGACGGGCTGATTCGCCAGACCCTGCTGCAGGTGGCCGTGCGCAAGCAACACCTGATGGTGAGCGACAGCCAGGTGCAGCAGGCCATTCTGCAAATTCCGCAGATCGCCGCGTTGCGCAAGCCCGATGGCAGCTTCGACGTGGAGGCCTACCGCCAGCTCATCGCCGCGCAAGGCATGACCACCGCCCAGTTCGAAGCGCAAGTGCGCGAGCAACTGCTGCTGCAGCAGGCGATGAGCGGCATCGGCGAGCCCGTGATCGAGAGCAAGGCCATCGCGGCTCAACTCTACGCATGGCAGAACCAGAAGCGCCGGGTGCGCGTGGCGCTCTATCAGGCCAAGGATTTTGCCGCGCAGGTGCAACCCACGCCGGCCCAGGTCGAAGCGTTCTACAAGGACCATGCCAAGCTGTTCCAGGTCCCGCCGCAGGCCGACATCCAGTACGTGGTGCTGGACATGAACGCCGTGCGCAAGGGCATCACTGTCACACCGGCGCAGGCCAAGGCCTATTACACGCAGCACATCGCGCAGTTCGGTACGCCCGAGGAACGCAAGGCCAGCCATATCCTGATCGCGCTGCCCCCGCAAGCCACGCCGGCCCAGGAGCAGGCCGCCAAGGCCAAGGCCGAAGCCATCCTCGCCGAAGTGCGCAAGGATCCGGCGCAGTTCGCCGCCATCGCCAGACGCGAATCGCAGGATCCAGGCTCGGCGCCCCAGGGCGGCGACCTCGGTTATTTCACGCGCAGCGGCATGGTCAAGCCGTTCGCCGATGCGGTGTTCGCCATGAAGAAGGTCGGCGAGATCGTCGGCCCCGTGCGGTCGCAGTACGGCTACCACATCATCGAACTCACCGGCATCAAGCCCGCCGAGCAAAAACCTTTTGCGCAGGTCGAAGGCGAGATCCAGGCGCAGCTGCAGAACCAGGAGGCGCAGAAGCGCTTTCCCGAGCTGTCCGACAAGTTCAGCAGCATGGTCTACGAAGACAGCCGCAGTTTCGACCAGGTGGCGGCCAAGCTCCACCTCAAGGTTGAAACGGCGCAGAACGTGACCCCCACGCCCGACGCGTCGGGCAATCCCAAGCTCGATCCGCTCGCCAGCGCGCGCTTTCTCCAAGCGCTGTTCAGCAACAACAGCATCCGCGACAAACGCAATATCGCCGCCGTGGAGATTGCCCCCAACGTGATGGCTTCAGGCCGCATCGTCAGCTATCGGGCCGCGCGCACATTGCCCTTCGCGCAGGCCCAGGACAAGGCCCGTGAACTGCTGGTGCAGCAGCAGGCCGCAGCCCTCGCGGCGAAGGCCGGCGAGGACGCGCTTCAAGCCGCGCGCGAGGGCAAGGCGCAGCCGGCATGGGGCGCGCCGGTCGAGGTGAGCCAGACCCAGGCCGCACAAGCCAATGGCGTTCCGGCCGCCGTGGTGAATGCGGTCTTTCATCTGCCCACCGACAAGTTGCCTGCGCTGACCGGTGTGGTGCTGCCCGACCAGGGCTATGCCGTCGTCTCGCTCGACGGCGTCACCAACGGCCAGCCCGACCCCGAGCAACTGCGCGCGCAGCAGGGCACGATGAACCAGTTGCTGTCCCAGGCCGTGACCGACGCCTATATCGACAGCCTGAAAAAGCACTACGGCGTCGAGGTTCTCTACAAGATCCCGGCACAGGCCAACTCTTGAGCAGCCGCATCGGATGCGGAATGATGCGCGCGTCATCCCGCATATAATGTCCAGTTCTGCGGTGGCTGTAGCTCAGTTGGTAGAGTCCAGGATTGTGATTCCTGTCGTCGTGGGTTCGAGTCCCATCAGCCACCCCAAGCAATGAAAAAAGTGGGCACCCGAGCGGTGCCCACTTTTTTGCCCGCAGCGGCCGCAAGCAGCGCGGCGTTGCGGCCTTGCATGGGCATCACCTGCCCGTCGAAGGGGATCTCGGTCGCCACCGTGCAAGTGGTGCTTTGGCCAGCCGTCGGGGTCGAGCAGGCGCTTGCGCACGACCTTGGCAAAGGCGTCCATCGTGGCTGGGCTCAGCGTGTCCAGCCCGTCTTGCCCGGCGGCTTGGCGCCGCCGATGTCGCGCAGCAGGGCCTCACGCCGGGTCTTGAGCTTCGCTGCTCGCCTGCATCGAAGAGACCGCGCAGGATTCAACGGACCTGTCAAACGCGCTGCGCTGCGGCATCGACGCGCGGAGGCCTTTTTGCCGCGGCATGCGGCGATGTTCGGCGCGACGGCGCTTGGCACGGTTTGCCGGAGCGGCGCCTGGACCCCGATAAGATGCAGCCATGATGCGCATCCTGCTCGCCAACGATGATGGTTATCTCGCTCCCGGTTTGCACGCTCTGCATGCCGGCTTGAGCCGCCTGGCCGACGTGACGGTGGTGGCGCCCGAACAGAATGCCAGCGCGGCGTCCAATGCGCTCACGCTCAGCCGGCCGCTGACGGTGTACAAGGCCGACAACGGTTTTCTCTACATCAACGGCACCCCGTCCGATTGCGTGCACATCGCACTGACCGGCTTGCTGGACTTCAGGCCGGACCTGGTGGTCAGCGGCGTGAACAACGGCGCGAACCTGGGCGACGACACCATCTACTCGGGAACCGTGGCCGCCGCGACCGAGGGCTACCTGTTCGGCATGCCGGCCCTGGCCGTGTCCCTTGTGCACAAGGGTTGGGAGCATCTCGACACCGCCGTGCAGGTGGCGGTGGACGTGGCGCGCAACCTGCTGCAGCAACCCCCGGCGCGGCCCGCGCTCTTCAACCTCAACGTGCCCAACGTGCCGCGTGCGGCATTGCGTGGCGTGCAGGTGGCGCGTCTGGGCAAGCGCCATCCCAGCCAGCCGGTCATCGTGCAGCGCAACCCGCATGGCGAGCCCATTTACTGGATCGGCTCCGCGGGCGAGGCGCTGGACGACCAGCCGGGCACCGATTTCCACGCCATCGCCCAGGGTTATGCGTCGCTGACGCCGCTGCAACTGGACCTGACCCACTACCAGATGCTGGACGACTGCAAGGCGCGCTTTGCGTGCATGGCCGGTGAGCGCTGATCCGTCCCGCCCGCCGCGTGCGCGCTTTCCGGCAAGCTTGCCGGGTACTGCGGCATCGGGCGCGCGGCCTGCCAGTGACGCGACACGACGCGCTGCGGGAAGCAGGGCGCCCAAGGCCGCGCAAGCCCTTGCGCCCGCGAGGCCAACGGGCATTGGCATGGATTCGCAGGCCGTGCGCGCCAGCATGGTGGAGCGGTTGCGCGCACTGGGCGGTATCGAGCCGGCCGTGCTCGACGCCATGCTCGCGGTCCCACGGCACATCTTTCTCGAACCCGGTCTGGCGGCGCAGGCCTATCTCGACAATGCCCTGCCCATCGGCCACGGCCAGACCATTTCCAAGCCCTCGGTCGTGGCGCGCTGTGCTTCCGTGTTGTTGCAAAGCCTGGGCGCGAAGCCCGCGCGCGTGCTGGAAATCGGCACCGGCTGCGGTTACCAGGCGGCGGTGCTCAGCCGCGTTGCGGGCGAGGTCTACAGCGTCGAGCGCATCCGTGCCCTGCATGAACTGGCGCGTCGCAATCTGCGCGCCTTGCGGCTGGCCAATCTGCGCCTGCTGCTTGGCGACGGTTCGGCCGGCGCATCCTCCGGCGCGCCGTTCGACGCCGTGCTCAGCGCCGCGGCCTGCAACGAGCCGCCGCAGGCCTGGCTAGAGCAACTGCGTCCAGGCGGCGTGCTGTTGGCGCCGGTCGGGCAACCCCAGCGGCTGATGGCCTACCGCAAGCTCGGCACGGGCAGGGTCGAGTCCTGGTGCGTGGAGGATGCGCGCTTCGTCCCCCTAAAATCGGGCGTTCTTTGACGCCACCTGGACGCCTCGGCACCACCATGCGACTGATCCTGCCGCTCCTGCTCACTTCGCTGCTTGCCGCCTGTTCGACCGTTTCGCTGTCCCCGGCACCCGTGGTCAGCAAGAACTTCACGCCCGTCGGCTCCATCATGGGGCAGTCTGCTGTCACGCCAGCGCAATCGGCCTCGGGCGCGGCGGCAGCCGGGCCCAACGCCCCCTACGCCGGGCAGCCTGGCTACTACACCGTGCAGCCCGGCGACACGGTGCGGCGCATCGCGCTCCAGTTCGGGCAGGACTGGCACAACATCGTGCGCTGGAACAATCTGAGCGACGCCAATGTGATCGAGGTCGGTCAGGTGCTGCGGGTTGCGCCGCCTGGCGCGAACCCCGGCGCCGTCGCCGCATCGCCCGCTGCGCCGCAGGCACTCCCGGCCGCGCCGGCCGCAAGCCAGGTGGTCCAGGCCTATCCGCTGGCCCCCATTCCCGCCGCCACGTCTGCTCCCGCTTCCTCGGCCGCGCCGGCTTCGGTGGCGAAGCCCGTCGCGCCGCAGGTCCAGCCGGCGGCGGGACCTGCCACCACGGCGGTCACGCCGCCCAAGGCGGTGGCCGAGAATGGCGGCCTGGCGTGGTCCTGGCCGACGCAGGGCAAGGTCATCCAGGTCTACAACGGCAGCACGAGCAAGGGCATCGACATCGCCGGCAAGCAGGGCGATCCCATCCTCGCCGCGGCGAGCGGCAAGGTCGTGTATGCCGGCAACGAACTGCGCGGCTTCGGCAATCTGGTCATCATCAAGCACAACGCCGACTACATCTCCGTCTACGCGCACAACGAAAAACTGCTGGTCAAGGACGGGCAGGACATCAAGCGCGGGCAGCAGATCGCCCTCATGGGCGCGACCGATGCGCCGCGCGTGGAGTTGCATTTCGAGGTGCGCCTGCGCGGCAAGCCCATCGACCCCATGCAGGTCCTCCCGCCGCGCTGAAGCGCGCAGCCCTAGCTCCGCCGCCATGCCGCGCCCGCCCAGAAAGCCGTTGCCGCCGTCGTCTGCCGAGGATGCAGGCGGCGGGCGCGACGATGAGGCGCCCGAGACGGCCCCGGTGCGCGATCTCGCCGACCTGGCTGGTGACAGTGTCGACGCCGCCAGCCAGAGCGTGCTGCAGGCCTATCTCAACCAGATCCGCATCAAGCCGTTGCTGACTCCGCAGCAGGAGTTCGACACCGCCACCCGCGCCCGCCAGGGCGACTTCGAAGCCCGCCAGGCCATGGTCGAGCACAACCTGCGGCTGGTGGTCAGCATCGCCAAGGCCTATGCCGGCCGCGGCGTGGCGCTGGCCGACCTCATCGAGGAAGGAAACCTGGGGCTGATGCACGCCATCGAAAAATTCGAGCCCGAACGCGGTTTTCGTTTCTCCACCTATGCCAGCTGGTGGATCCGCCAGAACGTCGAGCGCGCCATCATGCAGCAGGCGCGCACCATCCGCCTGCCGGTGCACGTCATCCGCGAACTCAACCAGGTGCTGCGCGCGCGCCGCCACCTGGAGGAGTCCAGCCCCAACGGCACGGCCTCGGTGGAAGACATCGCCAGCCTCATCGGCCGCACCGCCGACGAGGTGTCGGACCTGCTCACGCTCGGCGAGCTGCCTGCCTCGCTCGACCTCATGCACGAAAGCAGCGCGGGCGACAGCTACCAGGAACAGTTCGCCGACCAGCAGGCCCCGGGCCCCGAGGACACCACCCAGGCGCATGAAGTCGCGCATCTGCTCGACACCTGGCTGCAAACCCTGGTCGAGCGCGAGCGCGAGGTCATCGAGGCGCGCTTCGGTCTCTACGGGCGCGACACCGAAACCCTCGAATCCCTGGCCAAGCGCCTGGACCTGACCCGCGAGCGCGTGCGCCAGATTCAGCAGGAAGCCCTGCTCAAGCTCAAGCGCAGGTTGTCCAAGGGCGGGGTCGACAAGTCCTCGGTGCTCTGAATGGCCGCGCCCGTCGTCGTCTTCGACATCGAGACCATCCCCGACGCGCAGGCCGTGCGCGCCGCCGGCCTGGCCGACCCCGGGCTGGACGACGACGCCACCATTGCCCAAGCCCAGGTGCGGCGCAAGGAGCAGACCGGCAGCGACTTCCTCCCCGTCGTCTGCCAGCGCGTACTGGTCGTCTCCTGCCTGTTCCGCGATCCGCACAAGGGCCTCAAGGTGCACTCCTTCGTCGACCACGGCGGCCAGGAGGGGGCGGTGGTGCAGGGGTTCTACCGCATCGTCGACAAGCACGAACCCCAGCTCGTGTCCTGGAACGGCGGCGGTTTCGACCTGCCCGTGCTGCACTATCGCGGCCTGGTGCACGGCGTGCAGGCCAACAAGTACTGGGACATGGGCGAGGACGACCGCGAGTTCAAGTGGAACAACTACATCTCGCGCTACCACACCCGCCACCTCGACCTGATGGACCTGCTCGCGCTCTACCAGCCGCGCGCCAACGCGGGCATGGACGTGCTGGCCCAGCTCTGCGGCCTGCCCGGCAAGCTCGGCATGGACGGCAGCCAGGTTTACGACGCCTGGCGGCAGGGCCAGGTGGACGCGGTGCGCCGCTACTGCGAAACCGACGTGCTCAACACCTACCTGTTGTATTGCCGCTTCCAGCTCATGCGCGGCGGCATCGCCTCCCCGCAGGCCTACGACGACGAGATCGCCCTCGTGCGCCAGACCCTGGCCGAATGGGGCGCCACCGAGCCGCACTGGGCCGAATACCTCCAGGCCTGGCACCCGCCGGAACCCTCCAAGGCTTGACGGTTTGTTTCCACCCCGACGCGCCCCGGCTCGCCCAGGCTGGCGCGGCGAACTTGCATGGCCCATGAACACGACGACGAATTCCGAAGAATGGCTGCGCATCGAAGCGCTCGACCTCGAAGCACGTGGCGTGGCCCACAGGGCCGACGGCAAGGTGGTGTTCGCCGCCGGCGCCCTGCCCGGCGAGGAGGTGCGCGTGCGCATCACCCGCAGCAAGGCCAAATGGGAGCAGGGCGAGGCTGTGGCATGGCGCCGCGCCGCCTTCACCCGCGTGCAGCCGCGCTGCCCGCACTTCGGTGTCTGCGGCGGCTGCAGCATGCAGCACATCGATCCGCAAGCGCAGGTCGCCTTCAAGCAGCGCACCCTGGAAGACGACCTCTGGCACCTCGCCCAGGTGCGTCCGCAAACCATGCTGCGTCCGCTGGCCGGTCCCAGCTGGGGCTACCGGCACCGGGCCCGCCTCACCGTGCGCCTGGTGCACAAGAAGGGCGGCGTGCTGGTGGGCTTTCATGAGCGCGGTTCCACCTACGTGGCCGACATGCGCTCCTGCGCCATCCTGCCGCCGCATGTGTCCGCCTTGCTGCTGCCCTTGCGCGCGCTCATCGCCGGCCTGTCCTGCCCGGATCGGCTGCCGCAGATCGAACTCGCCGTGGGCGAGGCGCAAACCGTGTTCGTGCTGCGCCACCTCGAACCCCTCGCCGCGGCGGACCTGAAAGCGCTCGCCGTCTTCGGCCTGGAGCACGACGTGCAGTGGTGGCTGCAGCCGGGCGGGCCGCACACCGCGGCGCCGCTCGACCCGCAGGACCCGCCGCTGGCTTACGCGCTGCCCGAATTCGGCGTGCGCATGCCCTTCAAGCCCACCGACTTCACCCAGGTGAACCACCGCATCAACCAGGCCCTGGTGTCGCGCGCCCTGCGCCTGCTCGCCCCGCAGGCGAACGAGCGCGTGGCCGACTGGTTCTGCGGTCTGGGCAACTTCACCCTGCCGCTGGCCACCCGCGCCGCGCAGGTGCTGGGCGTGGAAGGCAGCGAGGCCCTGGTGCAGCGCGCGCGCGACAACGCCGCCGCCAACGGCCTGCAACGCAACACCCGTTTTGAAACCCGCAATCTGTTCGACATGGACGCCAGCGCCTTGCAGCAACTCGGCGCATTCGACAAATGGCTTGTCGACCCTCCGCGCGAAGGCGCCCTGGCCCTGTGCAAGGCCCTGGTGGAGGCGCGCGCCGCGGGCCTGCAAGCCCCGGCGCGCATCGTCTACGTGTCGTGCAACCCCGCCACCCTGGCGCGCGACGCCGGCATGCTGGTACATCAGGGCGGCTACGCGCTCAAGTCAGCCGGGGTGGTCAATATGTTTCCGCACACCTCGCATATCGAGTCGATCGCGGTGTTCGAGCGGGCCTAGAAACGCGCGTATTGTTTTAGGTTGTTACGAGCGCGAAACTTTTTATTTCGATGCGATTGACTCACGTCAACGGCTGGTGACGACGGGGCGCCTACCGTTGTTTCATCAATAGTCAAGATGGAACGAGGCGCATGATGAACAATTCCGAAAAGCCTGCGGCTGCGGTTTCTGTTTCTGACCGGCGCGGCTTTCTCCGCAAGGCTCTGGGGGCAACGGCCGCAGCTGCAGTGGATCTGCCTGCAGCCGTGGCGCAGGAGACCAAGCAGCCGGGTGACGATGCCTTCGGCGACCCGCCCGCATCGCTCGCGCCTGCTGGTACGGATTTCGAATTCGGGCATGATCGTTCGGTCTATGCCTACACCGCCAAAGACGGCAATCTTGCCAGGGAAGGGTTCGAGGGCAAGCGCTGGGGCATGCTGATCGACCTGCGCAAATGCGTCGGCTGCCAGGCATGCACGGTTGCCTGCAAATTCGAGAACAACATCCCCACCGGTGTGTTCCGCACCTGGGTGCCGGATGTTGAACTGGGCACCTATCCCGACACCAAGCGCGCCTTCCTGCCGCGCCTGTGCAATCACTGCGAGCGCCCATCGTGCATCGAGGTCTGTCCGGCAGGGGCCACCTGGCAGCGCAAGGACGGCATCGTCGAGATCGACTACGACCTGTGCTGGGGCTGCGGCGCCTGTGTCAACGCCTGCCCTTACGACGCCCGCTTCATCAACCCCATCACCAAGACGGCCGACAAGTGCACGTTTTGCTCCCAGCGGGTCGACCAGGGCCTGTTGCCGGCCTGCGTGGAAACCTGTGTGGGCGGCGCGCGTCAGTTCGGCGATCTCATGGATCCAAACGATCCGATGACCAAACAGATCCTGAGCGATGTCATCCAGCAGCTCAAGCCGGACACCGGCAACGAACCGCGCGTGTTCTACATCGGCCTGACAACCGAGTTGCAGAACAACCCACCCGGGGTTCCAACACTGTGGTCGAAAGAACAGCAGGACATGGATCGCAATGACCATGATTGGAACATCTCCACCCGCAGGGAGGCCGATCATGTCTAACCCTCTCACCACGCCGCAATTCGTTCCACCTCTTCGGCATCTCAACGAGTTGTACAACGTCGTTCACGACCGGCCGTTTTCCATCCTGTTCGCCAACTACTCCTGGGCCCTGGGCGTGGCGGGCGGCTTGGCGTTGATCTGGGCGATCAACGCCTGGCGCGGGCGTCCCGACACGGTGGAGCATCGGTTCACCATGCCGCTGATCGTCGCTCTGATCCTGGCCGGTTTCGTCAACGTGCTGGCTGAAGTGAAGCAGCCTGGGCGGCTGATTTTTGGCTACTTCCTTGGCTGGTCCAACTGGGATACGGCCATCATCAAATACGGCATCATCCTGCTGCCGGTTTTTCTGGTGCTAGCCTGGTGGCTGAGTTTCCAGTGCATCCCGCGCGCGCGGCTCGGTGCCGAAGTCGAGAAACTTTCTGGCATCTGGCGCCGGCTGGCCGACATCTTCAGTCTGTGGAGCCGGCATTACAGCGTGTTCGAATCGAAATGGCTCAAACCGGTGTTGGTCGCCACGGCCTTTCTCGGTTTGTTCGCGCCGCTGTATTCCGCTGTGTTCCTCATGAACGAGCATGGCATACCGGTGTGGAATTCAGCCGCGGTGCCCATCCTGTTCCTCGCCAGCACACTCGCGGTGGCGGCGTTGGCCGAGATGGCGGTGGTCCCGGCGCTGGCCTGGGCCGTGACGGCCTCGCGCCCCACGGCACAAACCGGCCATCGCCAAACGGCGGCCGTGGCACTGGGTGTATGCCTGGTGACCTGGTATGGCTGGATGTGGTGGCTCGGGCGCTTCGGCACCATCGAGGAGCTGCGTGCGGCCAATTTGTTCATGGGCCCTTACGCCGCGCCAATCACCTTGAACCTGACCATCATCGGCCTGCTGATTCCGCTTGCCTTGCTGCTTCTGCCTACCGGGCGCAGTTACTGGGCACAGTTGCTGGCCTTCCTCGGCGCGACCTGGGGCTCGTATGCGATGCGCATCGGCATTGTCATCGGCGGCGAGGCCATCAACAGGAGCGGGGCTGGCTACTACACCTTTCAATTGAATTTCACAGAGCTCTGGTACACGGGGGTCAGCGTGCTGCTGCTGCTGGGCGCCCTCGCCGCACTGCTGGCAGCCATGCCGCGTGAGGCGCAATCGGCGCCATTCTTCACACCCAAAAAGGTTTGACATCATGGACATCTCACGTCGCGGTCTGCTGGCACTGGGTGCCGTTGCCGGCCTGGGGGCAGGCACGCTCGGATTTTCCAAACGCCTGATCGATCTGGTGCCGCTGACCCATCGTGGCCGCAAGGCGCTGCACCCGATCTACGGAAACTCCAACACGCCCGAATGGCTGCATGACGCGGCCAGCGGCAAGCTCGTGCCCAACTCGCAATGGACCCTGCACCACACGGTCGATCTGCAATGCCACAGCGAATGCGGACTGCGGGTGAAAATCGACCGCAAGACCGGGCGCATCCAACGCATCATCGGCAATCCCTACCACCCCAACACCCTGAGCGAATACACCGCGGTCAATACGCCGCTGATCGATACCGCGCGCCTGCCCGGCACCGTGTGCGCGCGCGGCAACACCGGCATCCAGTCCACCTACGACCCCTATCGCGTCCTGGTTCCGCTCAAACGGGTTGGCCCTCGCGGCAGCGGGCAATGGAAGCCGATCCGTTGGGACACGCTGATCACTGAAGTCACCGAAGGGGGCAAGATTTTTGCCGATACCCATGACCAGGCGAGCCAAGACCTGGACGTCCTCGGTTTTCGCGGCCTGTACGCCAAGCGCAACGAACCGATGGACCCCAACGCTCCGGAATTCGGCCAGCGCACCAACGGCTTTGTGCTGCAAGGCGGCCGCCTGGTGGGCACGCGCATGACGTTCGCCCAGCGATTCGGCAGCACCTTCGGCAGCGTGAACGTGTTCGACCACGTCAACGAGTGCGAACTCAGCCACCATATCGCCCATCAGCATGTGTTTTCGGGCATCAACATGACCCAGCCCGACGTGCGCGAGGCCAAGTTCATCATCTACTGGGGCACGCAGCCCGGCGACGCCAACTTCCCGATGCAGACTCAGGGCAAATACGTGGCCGAAGCCCGATCCAAGCCGGATGGCCTGAAGTATGTGGTGGTTGACCCCAAGCTGAGTCGCGGCGGCGTGGTCGGCGATCGTGCGAGTTGGCTGCCGATCAAACCCGGCACGGATGGCGCTCTCGCGCTCGCCATGATTCGCTGGATCATGGACAACCAGCGCTATAACGCGCCCTACCTGTCTTATCCCACCCTGGCTGCGGCACAGGCGGCGGGCGACCTGTCGCACACTGACGCGACGCATCTGGTGATCGTCGATTCCGGGCATCCCCAGGCACGGCATTTCCTGACGGCCGACGTGGCGGGGTTGGGGGCTTCCCAGGCCAAGGGGGATGACGATCGCGTGGTGATCGACGCCGCCAGCGGCAAGCCCGCGCAGGCGGCAAGCGCCAAGACCGGACAACTCGACTTTAGCGGGCAGGTCAACGGCGTCGCGGTGAAAACGGCCTTTCGCCTGCTCAAGGAGGCCGCGCAGGAGCACACCATCGAGCAGTACGCGGCGATTTGCGGCATCGAGCCGCAGCAGATCATGGAGGTGGCGCGCGAGTTCACCAGCCACGGCCGCAAGGTTGCCAGCACGATGTATCGCGGGGTGGTCAAGCACCCCAACGGCTATTACAACGGCGTGGCGGTGCTGTTGCTCAATCTGCTGGTGGGCAATATGAACTGGACCGGCGGCTTGACCGCAGGAGGCGGCGGTTATCCCGTCAATAAAGGTCGCTACGACATCGTCGGCGTGCCGGAGGCCGAGGGCCTGGCCAAGGGGGTGATCATCAACCGCGAGAAGTTCCACTACGAAGACACCAGCGAATACAAGGCTAAGGTCGCCGCGGGCCAGAACCCCTATCCGCCCAAGCGGCCATGGTTCCCCCTCAGTTTCGCGATGTACACCGAGACTCTGCCCTCGGCCATCCAGCGCTATCCCTATGGCGTGGACATCCTCATGTGGCAGAAGGCCACCCCGTTGTACAGCGTGCCGGGCCAAGGCAACCCGGCCTTCATCGAGGCGATGAAGAACCCAAAGAACATCCCTCTCATCATCGCCTCGGAAATCGTGGTCGGGGACTCCAGCATGTATGCGGATTACATCGTGCCCGACGTGTCGCACCTGGAGAGTTACGACTTGGTCGACACCTTTCCCACCACGCTGACCAAGGGCACGGGCGTGCGCTGGCCGGCGGTCAGCCTGACGTCGAAGACTCCCGATGGGCGGCATGTGTGCATGGAGGAATTCCTGATCGACGTGGCCAAGCGCATCGGCATGCCCGGTTACGGCACCAAGGGCATTCCCGACGCGGACGGCAAATACTGGCCTCTCAACCGCCGCGAAGACTTTTACCTCAAGGCCGTGGCGAATCTGGTCGCCGCCAAGGGCGTGGAGGGTGACGAAGTGCCGGCGGCGACGGCGCAGGAAATCGCGATCACGGCGCTGGGCGACTATCACCAGAAATTCGCCGGCACGCTCAAGCCCGAGGAGTGGCCCGTGGTGATGGGTTGCTTGGTGCGCGGTGGCCGCTTCCAGCCCCATACCGGCTCGCGCAAGGGCGATCAACTGGCTTACCAGTACACCAAGCCCTTGCACTTTTATGCCGAGAAAACAGGCACGACACGCAACAGCATGAGCGGCGCCTATTTCCATGGCACCACCCGCTGGGTGGAGCCCGCCACGGCAATGGGCAAGCCTCTGGATCAGCTCGACGATCCGAAGGACTGGCCGATGACCATCATCACCATGAAAGGCGCGCTGCAATCGCATTCACGCCTGGTGTCGAACTACACACTGCGCGAAATCAACCCTGGCAATGGCGTGCACATGGCCGCCGCTGACGCCAAGCGGCTAGGCATCGAGGACGGCGACTGGATCTGGGTGGTGACCCCCGAAGGCAAGCGCCGGGGCCGTGCCGTCGTGCTCGAGGGCATTCGCCCGGGCGTCATCCTGTTCGAGGTCGGTTATGGACACTGGGGGTATGGGGCGAGCAACTACCAGGTCGGCGGCAAGCGCGTGATGGGCGATGCGGTACGCCGCGCCGGGATTCACCTCAACCCCATCATGCGGCGCGATCCCGACGTGTGGCAGATGTCGCTCATGGATCTCACCGGGGGCAGTGTGGTGTTCTACAACACCAAGGCGCGCCTGGAGAAAGAGGTTGCCCATGTCTGACACCGCCGAACTGGGGCGCTTGGCCAGCGCCGCGTCGTATCTGCTGCTCAATGCCCCGGATGCGCGGACGCTGGCGGCCCTGGACGTCGCTGGCGGCAGGGTGCTCGATCTCGACCGCGCCCGCCAGGATTTCTACGATTTTCTGTGTATCCCGCAGTCGGGCTGTTTCCTGCCCCCCTTCTCCCATGTCCTGAGCCAGGCGCAGGAGACGGCCGAGTATTGGCACTTTCCCACACCGAAATACGACGGCGGCGATGCCCTGCGGCCCTGGTTTGACGCTGCGGGGTTTGACACAGCGGCACTGCCGGCTGACCCCATCCTGGCCGCCGCCAATCGTCCGTTGGATCACGTGGGGGTCCTGCTGGCCTTTCTTGCGTTGCTGCTCGATGCCGCCCAGGACAGCGAAACGGATCGCGTGGTACTGGGGGAATTTCTCGGCGAGCACGTCCAGCCCTGGGCCGACACTTTCGCGAACTTGCTTTGCCAAGCCGAGAGCCCCTACATCGCCTTGCTCGGCACAGCGCTGCAAGATCTGCTCGATGCCGTGCGCGAGGATTACCCGCCCTTGACCCCGCCCCAGCGTTCCTTGGCGCACAAACGCATTCCGATTCAACCCGCACAGGTCGAAGGTTCTGTCGCATTCCCATCCAGCGCGCAGTGATCGAGGGCGGTTTTGTGCCGATCGCTGCCAGTTGGCGCAGCCTGCAGGCGCGTCCAGAACGTCCGTCAGTGATCGCTGGTTTCGGGCGGTTTGACAAGAAAGCCGAACTTGGACATCGGCCTTGCTGCCCGGCCTGCGTCGTCTGCAGCCGCGGACGGTTTCCAGGCGGCGGCTGTGTTCCGGGGAACTCCAAAGCCGCTTAGCAGTCTCACCCCGCGAGTGCTAAAATCGCCTTCCAGATCGAGACAGAGGAGTATGAATATGGCCCAAGTCCAATCCAGCACCCTCACATTGCAACCCGCTGCGGGTGCCGCTTCGTTCGCGCTCGGCTTTCCGGCCCAGGTGCCCAGCCTTGGGAACCTGGAGTCGTACATTTCCGCTGTTCACCGCATGCCCATGCTCAGCGCCGAGGAAGAGCGCAAGCTGGCGCTGGCCTGGCGGGAAAAGGAAGACCGCGACGCCGCCGGGAAGCTGGTGCTTTCGCATCTGCGGGTGGTGGTTTCGGTGGCCCGGCATTACCTGGGCTACGGCCTGCCGCATGCCGACCTGATCCAGGAGGGGAACATCGGCCTGATGAAGGCGGTGCGCCGCTTCGATCCGGCGCAGGGTGTGCGCCTGGTGAGTTATGCGCTGCACTGGATCAAGGCCGAAATCCACGAGTACATCCTGCGCAACTGGCGGCTGGTGAAAGTAGCCACGACCAAGGCGCAGCGCAAGCTGTTTTTCAATCTGCGGTCGATGAAGCAGGGGTTCGACAATTTCCACGAGGCCGAGATCGAATCGGTGGCTGCGGCGCTGAACGTCAAGCGCGCGGACGTGGTGGAAATGGAGCAGCGCATGGGCGGTGGCGACGTGTCGCTGCAACCCCTCGGCGACGATGGCGAGGAAGTTTACGGTCCCATGGCCTACCTTTCGGACCGCAGCCACGAGCCGGACGCGGTGCTGGAGGCGCGCAGCCGCGAGCATCTGCAGGTGCATGGGCTGGAGGAAGCGCTGGAGTCGCTGGATGCGCGCAGCCGGCGCATTGTCGAGTCGCGCTGGCTGGCGGTGAACGACGACGGCTCCGGCGGCAAGACCCTGCACGACCTGGCAGCCGAGTACGGCGTATCGGCCGAGCGTATTCGGCAGATCGAGGTACAGGCGATGAAAAAGATGCGCCAGGCGCTGGCAAGCTACGCTTGATGGGCCCCTTCTGAATTGCTTGGCGCGAGGGCGCCGTCGGTATCCGGCGGCGCCCTCGTTCGTTGGGACGACCGCGGCGTTGCGTCACCCGGCCAGAGGGCGCACGGGCCAGGCCTTGGACGCAATGCAGAATGCCGGGGACGGGGTCGGACCGCCAACCTTGGCGCACCGGACAGCGAGCGAATACCCCATGATCCTGCGACATCATCATGCTGCGACGACAGGCCGGGCCGATCATGCAACCGGATCCGAACAGGGCAGGACTCCGCGGCAGGACGCGCCGCCGCAGACCGACGTGCTCGTCGTCGGCGGCGGCATCAACGGCGTTGGCATCGCGCGCGACCTCGCCGGGCGTGGGCTGCGCGTCGTGCTGTGCGAGCGCGACGATCTCGCCGCGCACACCTCGTCGTCGTCCACCAAGCTGATCCACGGCGGGCTGCGCTACCTCGAATACCGCGAATTCGGTCTCGTGCGCAAGGCGCTGCAGGAACGCGAACTGCTGCTGCGCGCGGCGCCGCACATCACGGCCGCGCTGCGCTTCGTCATGCCGCACGCGCCGCATATGCGCCCGGCGTGGCTGATCCGCCTGGGCCTGTTCCTGTACGACCACCTGGCGCGCCGCGCCTGGCTGCCCGCTTCCGGGGGGCTGGACCTGCGCCGCCATCCGGCCGGGGCACCGCTGCGGGCCGACTATGCGCGCGGCTTCGTCTATTCCGACGGCTGGGTGGACGACGCCCGGCTGGTCGCGCTGTGCGCGGTGGACGCCGCCGAGCGCGGGGCGTGCGTGCTCACCCATACCGCCTGCCTGCGCGCCGAACGCGCCGCCGACGCCTGGACCGCCACGCTGCAGGGCGAGGGCGGCCCGCCGACGCAGCTCAGGGCACGCGCCCTGGTGAACGCCGCGGGGCCGTGGGCCGAGCGCTTTCTCAAGACCGCGCTGCACGAGGCCGACGGCGCCGCCCCGCGCGAGCGCGGCGCCTTGCGCCTGGTGCGCGGCAGCCATATCGTGGTGCCGCGGCTGTTCGACCACGACGACGCCTACATCCTGCAGGCGGACGACCGCCGCATCGTGTTCGCCATTCCCTACGAGCACGACTTCACCCTCATCGGCACCACCGACGTCGAGGTGGACGACCCCGCCGCCGGTGCGCATGTCAGCGAGGCTGAAATCGCCTATCTGTGTGCCCAGGTCAACCGCTATTTCCGCGCCGCCGTCGAGCCGGCGCAGGTGGTGTGGAGCTATGCCGGCGTGCGCCCGCTGCTCGAAGATCACGCCGGCGACCCGGCGGCCGCCACGCGCGACTACCGGCTGGAGTTCGACGTTTCCGGCGCGCCGCTGCTCACCGTCTGGGGCGGCAAGATCACCACCTTCCGCAAGCTCGCCGAACAGGCGGCCGACCGGCTTTGCGCCGCGCTCGGCGAGCCGCGCCCGGCGTGGACGGCGACCGCCGCGCTGCCGGGCGGCGACCTGGGGGCGTGGATTGGCCCGCTGCGGCGCCCGGACGAGGACTTCGCGCGTTTCGTCGAGGCCGTCGCCCGGCGCGTCCCATGGCTGCCCGGCGCGCTCGCCCAGCGATACGCCCGCGCCTACGGTTCGCGCATCGACCAGATTCTGCGAGCCGCCGACGCAAGCCAAGCCGGCGCCTTGCGCGACCTCGGGGAAGAGGTCGCCCCAGGCCTGTACGAGGCCGAGTTGCGTTATTTGCAGCAGGTGGAATGGGCCTGCTGCGCCGACGACGTCCTGTGGCGTCGCAGCAAGCTCGGCCTGCACCTCACACCCGCACAGCGCGCCGCCGTGGCGGCATGGTTCGACCGGCAGCAACCCAAGGCTTGACGTCAGCGGGCCTGGAACGACGGGCCGCTTGTCGAGGCGCATCGAGGGTCGGGCGACGGGTGCTGGACCCGCGCCACGGGACGGTCCGCACGACATATTCGTATTCTGGAAAATCCCCAGTGGCAAGACGTCCGGCGGGTTGCATACTCCCCCCAAATTAAAAAAACCTGGAGGAGCAAGCATGGGAGTTGCATTCGATTTACCGTTTTTCATCAACGCGGCAGCCATCGCCGTCATGATCGCGGGCCTGTTCATGGTCCTCGGTCTGCGCAGCAAAATCCCGGGAGGGGCCGTGGGCAAGGCCTGGCGGGTGCTGACGGGCTTGGTCGTTCTATTCACCGTGGGGTATCTGGGCACGCCGTTTTTCGGTCTCCTGCCGGCCGATTCGGTGCGCATGGTCTTTGCGCTCATCTTCCTGTTCGGCGCCATCTATGTGGTGGTCACGATTCGGCTCGTGCACCGCATCATCGATGAACTGGCCTGAGCGGTCCGCATCCTTGAGTGGAGCTGACCATGCAACTTGATTCGCTCGATTCGATCCTCGAAAAAACCCCCCTCGGGCGCGACGAACTCGCCACCAACGCGCATCGCCTCACGCCCATGGTGCGCGGCGTGCTCGTGCTGGTGAACGGCCAGCGCCGCGTCGCGGATCTGCTGGCCTGCGCCAGCGACCGCGCACGCTGGCAGGAAGCCATTTCCATGCTCCTGGGGCAAGGGTTCGTGCGACCGGTGGAAGGAGTCGACGCCGCAACGCAAGGCGTGACGTCGACTACCCGCTTCCCCGACACGAAGGCGGCGACAACCACCCAATTTCCCGCGTCCTTGTTTGCGTCGTCCGAACTGGCCGATGCCGGGGAGACGGGTGAAAGGGACCTGTGCTCCCTGCTTTGCGCGCTGGCCACACGGGGTTTCGGCAAGCAGGCCGACAAGCTCGTGCAAAAGCTGCGCGCCGCCGACAACACGCAGGCCGGCCAGCGCGCCGCGGTGGACAGCTGCGTCAAGTACATCCGCCTGTTCATCGACGAAAAGAAGGCCGAACCGTTCCGGCGCCGCGCGCAAGACTTGATCGACGACTGGCCCGGAACCGCCTGAGCCCGCTCGCCCTGGCCAGACCCAAACCAACCCGCTTTTGCCCCGGCCGTGCCTGGCCGGCTTTCAACCCGAGGAGACACAACCCATGCAAGCATTCAACCCCATCTCGCGCAAGCACCTGGTTCGCGCCGCGCTCACGGCCCTGTTCGCCACCACCGCCGTGACCGCCCAGGCTGCGCCGGTGCTGATGTCGCCGCAGTGGACCGCCAGCTTCTGCCAGGCCTGGAACCAGACGCCCCAACTCACCGAGGGCCTCGCCGGCGAATGGCTGCATGACGACAAGGGCCGCGGCTACAAGATCGTCGAGATGTACCGCACCGACTGCGGCAAAGGTTCCATGGTCGAACTCAAGATCGTGCCCAAGGACGGCAAGGCCTACTGCACCTACGGCGGCGCGCCCAACACCCCGGCCAATTTCGATGTGGACTTCCTCATGCACGCCAGCACCAAGAACTGGGAGTCCATGGGCAAGGGCGACCCCGGTCCAATGTGGGCGATGATGAGCGGCAAGCTCGAATTCCAGGGCCCCAAGCTGGTGGCCATGCGCGCCATCAAGCCTTTCGAGAGCTTCCTGCTCATGGTCGGCAAGGTTCCCGGCGACGCCGGCACCTGCCCGGCGGCCAGCACCCAGACCAGCGCTGCAAAGTAAGAACCGGCCATGCCCGGGCGCAAGCGCCCGGACTTTCCGAAGCCCGCATGCTGCGGGCTTTTTGATGGACGATTGTCCATCCAGCCGAACTTGCTGAATGCAGTTGAAGGTCCGCACCGTGCCGCGATTTCGCCCTGGCCGTCAGGTTCGAGACGTCACGTGTTCTTGCTGCGTCTCCCAGGCGGGCTCGCTGCCGATGGCCTGCACGAGATAGTCGATGAAAACCCGAACCTTGCTCGGCAGATGCCGGTGACTGAGGTAGATGGCGTACAGGTTCAGCACCAGGGTCTTGTAATCGCTCAGGATCGGCACGAGGGTTCCACGCCGTAGTTCCTTCGCTACCAGGAAAGTCGGTTGCATGATGATGCCCCCGCCGGCCACGGCAAGTTCGCGTAGCAGATCACCGCTGGTGGCGTGGACGGCAGGATGGACCCGCACGCGAGTCACCTTGCCGTCGCCATCGGTGAACGGCCAGTCGTCACCAGCCCACAGGTAGCTGAAGCTCAAGGTTTCGTGTTGCGCCAATTCGGCGGGCTCGGACGGTGTCCCGTGGCGATTCAGATACCCAGGCGCTGCGCAGACCACCATGCTGACGGGCGCGATGCGGCGCGCGATCAGGTTCGGATCGAGCCGGCCGGCGATGCGCAGCGCGACATCGACACCTTCGTTGGCCAAGTCGACGACGCGGTCGGACAGGTCGATGTCCAGCCGCAACTGCGGATACCGGGCGCGAAATCCAGGCAGCAATGCCGCCAAGCGCATCACGCCGAACGATAACGGCGCTGACACCCGCAGTAGTCCGACCGGTTGTGCTGCCCCTTGGGCGGCAATGGTTTCCGCCTCGGCGATCTGCTCCAGGATGCCGCGGGCGCGGGCACAGAACTCGGCGCCGGCGTCGGTCAGCGAGAGTCGGCGCGTCGTGCGATTCAGCAAACGCGCGCCCAGATGCGCTTCGAGCGCGCTGACCTGGCGCGTTACGGCCGCATTCGACGTGTCGAGCGCGGCCGCCGCACGCGCAAAACCGCCGGAATCGACGATCTGCAGCAACACCTTCATTGCGTAAGTGATGTCCATGGAGGCCTCATTTTTTATTTCGATTTTCGGAAATATCAATTCCATATTTCAGTCTTTTTTTTCGATTTCATCAAATCTACAGTGGAACCCATGGATTCCATGCAACCGCATTCCCAATACAAAGGACACATCATGAACATCACAATCGTCGGCTCGGGCAATATGGGTTCAGCGTTCGCCAAGCAACTCACGCAGGCTGGCCATCGAGTCAACGTGCTTGGCCGCGACGCAGCCAAGGCACAGGCTCTCGCGGCGCAGTACGCGGCGGCGTCGAGACCGCAAACAACGGTCGACAGCGACATCGTCATCGTCGCGACCGCCTACGCAGAGGCAGTCGCCGCGCTGCGTGCCGCGGGCTTGCGCGCAGGGCAGATCGTCATCGACATCACGAACCCGCTGACCGCCGACTACATGGGACTGACCCTCGGTCACGAGACGTCGGCCGCGGAGCAGATCGCCGCGGCGCTGCCCGAGCAGCGAGTGGTCAAGGCTTTCAACACCGTATTTGCGCAGGTTCTGGCCGATGGCGCAGATTTTGGTCATGGGCAGAGAGTCCCGACGTTCGTCGCCGGGGACGACTTGCAGGCAAAGGAGAAGGTGGGCGCGCTGGCGCGCTCGATCGGCTTTGAGGTCATCGACGCCGGCGGCCTGCGCAACGCCCGATACCTCGAACCGCTGGCCGGACTGAATATCTATCTCGGCTATGGCGCCGGTCTTGGCACCGCGATCGCCCCAACGTGGTTGCGCAAGGCTTGAGCTGTCTGCGCATCCGGATTCGACACCGCCCACATCACTGGAGACCGTCATGATCAAGACATCCACCACACCCTACGGCGTTACCTTGTTGCGCGTGAGCCTCGGGGTTCTCTTTCTCGCCCATGTCGGGCTGAAGATTTTCGTGTTCACGATCCCCGGCTTCGTCGCTTACCTCTCCTCGCTCGGCCTGCCGGCTTTGTTCGCGTATGGCGTGATGGCGCTGGAATTTGCCGGAGGCTTGGCCCTGATCCTCGGCATCTATGCGCCTTGGGTCGCGTTGCCTCTGGCTCTGGAAATGCTCGGCACCATCGTCATGGTGCATGGCGCCAACGGCTGGCTCTTCACCAACAAGGGCGGCGGCTGGGAGTACCCGGCTTTCTGGGCGGTCAGCCTCGTCGCGCTGAGTCTGCTGGGTGACGGGGCGCTGGCCTTGCTGCCGGCACGGACGAAGGTGCGCTGAATCGATCGAGGTTTCCCGCATCCGCGCCAGTCCGAACCTGTCCCAACCACCACTCCTTCCATATAGGCGGAAGGAACCGCAACCTCTCCGGGCCCGTTGGGGGAAGCCGAACGGACAAGCTTCGAGTTCGGGCAGTGCCCCTTGACCTGCGCCTTCCGTCGCCAAGATGCGAAGCCGCAAGCACGAGGCCGGGGAGTCTCCGCAGTTTACCCGAGCGGTCGAGATCGTAGTTCTGGCCTTGATCCCAGGCCCCGGTACGAGTCCCGAGCGCGTGTCTGCCGCGTGCGGCCTCGGCCAGGCCGAATCTTCAGCACCATGGGGCCGGGATGGATGGCTGCCGTGGCCACGGCAAGGCGTATCCGGTTGATGTCCATCAAGATTGACGGCGATTTTTGCGCGGAGAATGGCTTCGGATTTTGCGATTCCCGGAAGATGACTTCGCCATGGGCGTGTCCACGATGGTCTGCAAGTTTGCATGCATGGGCGGCCGGCTTGACCAACTGCGGTTCTCCACCGTGCCGGTTTCGCCCAGG
The DNA here is from genome assembly GCF_900088825.1 of Thiomonas delicata. Classification (GTDB taxonomy): domain Bacteria; phylum Pseudomonadota; class Gammaproteobacteria; order Burkholderiales; family Burkholderiaceae_C; genus Thiomonas_A; species Thiomonas_A delicata. The sequence goes on from NZ_LT592171.1 coordinate 410,070, forward strand.
CCGGGTCCGCGCCTCCCCGGGGTCTCGGCCCACCAAGTCTTCGCCGCCTTTGCGCGCTGGCCCTGGTGGTTCCTTATCGTTGCCTCGCGGCTGGGTCCGAGCACAGCTTCGATTGGACAGCCCGTGCATCGATCGGTCCCGGCCACCAACACCTGTCTTTGCATCAGAGGTTCGCCATGTCAGCGCAATCGATTTCCTTGCGGATGCTGAGCACTCAGCACGCCGCTGAAGATGAAGCCACGGATCGGGTGTTCATCCGAACCGCGGAATTGTTCAGCGCCCTGGCCACGCCTTTGCGCCTGCGTATCCTGAGCGCCATTTGCAACCAGGGAAAAAGCGTCAATGCCATTGTCGAGGCGGTCGACTCGACACAGCCCAACGTTTCACAACATCTCAAAATGTTGTATTCGGCCGGGATCGTGGCGAAGCGCCGGGTCGGCAATCAGATGGTTTACCGCGTGCGAAGCGAGGATGTGCTTCAGTTATGCCGCGCCGCTTACACGAAGATCGAAACCGAACTGGATGCGCCCAAACCATCGGGCCGTTCGACGCAATGGGCCGGGCCCATCAAATTGCCCAGTCAATTTTGAGCCGGCGAGAGGCCTGCGTCGGCCTCGGCGGTGTTTCCGACAGGCTTGCCGGCCAAGGCAAGCGAGCCATTGCGGACCGCGTAGGCTTGCGCGTCATCGCCGCGGCCGCTCCAATGGGGTCCGCGCGACCCCCGGAGCCTCATTCCCATGACCGAACGCATCAGCCGCTTCCCCGTTCCCGAACTCGCCGACTTGCCCGATGACATCCGTCATCGCATCCTGGAAGTGCAGGAGCGCAGCGGTTTCGTGCCGAATGTGTTTCTCGCGCTGGCGCACCGGCCGGATGAGTTTCGCGCCTTCTTCGCCTATCACGATGCGCTGATGCTCAAGCCTTCGGGGCTGACCAAGGGGGAGAAGGAAATGATCGTCGTGGCCACGAGCGCGGCCAACCACTGCCTGTATTGCGTGGTGGCGCATGGGGCGATTTTGCGCATTCACGAGAAGAATCCGCAGGTCGCGGACCAGATCGCCACGGACTGGAGCAAGGCCGGGTTGAGCCGGCGGCAGCGGGCGATGCTGGCGTTCGCGTGCAAGGTTGCGCAGCAGGCGCACGCGGTGGACGATGCCGATTTCGCCGCGTTGTATGCCGTGGGGTTCAGCCACGAGGATGCGTGGGACATTGGCGCCATTGCGGCGTTTTTCGCCTTGTCCAACCGCATGGCCGGTTTGCTGCGCATGATGCCCAACCCCGAGTTCTACATGCTGGGACGGCTGCCGAAGGCAGGCTGAACCCCGGACGCGCGCCTACAGCAGCACGATGTCGAACTGGTGCTGCACGTAGGCGGGTTCCACCTGCAGGGCAATGGGCTTGCCGATGAAGTCCGACAGTTCGGCCAGGTGGGTGCTTTCCTCCTCCAGGAACAGATCGACCACGGCGTTGGAGGCGACGATGCGGAACTCGCGCGGGCTGAACTGCTTGGCCTCGCGCAGGATCTCGCGCAGGATGTCGTAGCAGGCGGTGCGCGCGGTCTTCACCTGGCCCTGGCCGCCGCAGGTCGGGCAGGGCTCGCACAGCTGGTGGGCGAGGGATTCGCGGGTGCGCTTGCGCGTCATTTCCACCAGGCCGAGCTGGGAGAAGCCGTTGACGGTGACCTTCACGCGGTCGCGCGCGAGGGATTTTTTCAACTCGTCGAGCACGGCGGCACGATGCTGGCTGCTTGCCATGTCGATGAAGTCGATGAGGATGATGCCGCCGAGATTGCGCAGGCGCAGCTGGCGGGCGATGGCATGGGCCGCCTCCAGATTGGTCTTGAAGATGGTGTCGTCGAAATTGCGCGCGCCGACGAAGCCGCCGGTGTTCACGTCCACCGTGGTCATGGCCTCGGTCTGGTCGACGATCAGGTAACCGCCCGATTTCAGATCCACGCGCCGGCCCAGGGCCTTTTCGATTTCCTCGTCCACGTTGTACTGCTCGAACAGCGGGCGCTCGCCGCGGTAGAGCTGCAGCCGGGCGCTGACGCGCGGCATGTATTCGGCGGCGAAGGCCTGCAGGTGCTCGAAGTTCTCGCGCGAGTCGATCTGGATGCTGCGCGTGGCGTCGGTGACGAGGTCGCGCAGCACGCGCTGGGCCAGGCTGAGTTCCTGGTAGAGCAGGGCGGGGGCCTGGCTCTGGCGCACGCGGGCGTCGATCGTGGCCCAGGTTTTGCGCAGGTAGGCGATGTCGTCGAGCAACTCGGCGTCCGCCGCGTCCTCGGCATTGGTGCGCACGATGAAGCCCATGCTGGCCTGCGCGTCGTGTTGCTGGGCGAGGGTGGTCAGGCGCTGGCGCAGGGTCTCGCGCAGGGCGGGGTCGTCGATCTTTTGCGAAATGCCGATATGGCTGTCCTGCGGCAGATGCACCAGCAGGCGCCCGGCCAGGCTGATCTGCGTCGACAGACGCGCGCCCTTGGCGCCGATGGGGTCCTTGATCACCTGCACCAGCAGCGACTGGCCCTCGAACACCAGTTTCTCGATGGCGACCGGCTGGGCGCCGGCCTTGGCCTCGGCATTGCCCAGCATGCGTTGCCACAGGTCGGCCACGTGCAGGAAGGCCGCGCGTTCCAGGCCGATGTCGACGAAGGCCGACTGCATGCCCGGCAGCACGCGCACCACGCGCCCCAGGTAGACATTGCCGGCCAGGCCGCGCTCCAGGGTGCGCTCGATGTGGATTTCCTGCACCGCGGCGTGGGCGATGAGGGCCACGCGGGTTTCCTGCGGCGTGATGTTGATCAGCAAGTCTTCCTGCAGACCGGTGTTGTTCATACGGGGATTCCAGCTTGTCGCAGCAGTTGCGCGGTTTCGAACAGCGGCAGCCCCATGATGCCGGAGTAGCTGCCGCGCAGATGTTGGATGTAACAGGCCGCGCGCCCCTGCACGGCGTAGGCGCCGGCCTTGCCGAAGGGCTCGCCGCTGGCCACGTAGTCGTCGATTTGCGTCGGGGTCAGCGCGGCGAAGCGAACCTGGCTCGTGCTCAGGACTTCGGCCGTGTGCAGGCGCCCGGTGCGGGCCCAGCGCAGCGCCACGGCGGTGAGCACGCGGTGGGCGCGGCCGCTGAGCCGGGCCAGCATGGCGCGGGCTTCGTCGGCATCGCCTGGTTTGCCCAGAATGCTGCGGCCCAGCGCCACCGTGGTGTCGGCGCACAGGATGGGCGCGTCCGGCAGGCCGCGGCGGATCTGGCGCGCCACGGCGGCGTCCAGCTTGAGGCGCGTGACCCGCGTCACATAGGCCGCGGCGGATTCGCCGCGCAGCACCTGTTCCAGCGCTTCGGCATCCTCGTCGCTGCCGGGGGCGAGCAGGGCGAAATCCACGCCGATTTGGCGCAGGAGTTCCTGGCGCCGGGGGCTGGCGGAAGCGAGGTCGACACGAGGGCGTGCGTGCATGTGGGCTTGGCGGTGGGGGACAATCGATCATACCGGGCAAGCGCCCCGGCATGCGGCGGTGGCACAATGCCCGCGCCCTCCACCTCCCCACAGACCCTTGCCCCCATGGCCGTTCTCAGCGTTTCCGATCTCAGCCTGGCCTACGGCCACCTGCCCCTGCTCGACCATGCCGCCATGGCGCTGGAGGCGGGCGAGCGCGTCGGCCTGATCGGGCGCAATGGCACCGGCAAGTCCTCGCTGCTGAAAATCCTCGCCGGACTGGAGCGGCCCGACGACGGCCTGGTGCAGACCCAGCAAGGCCTGCGCCTGATCTATGTGCCGCAGGAGGCGCAGTTTGCCGCCGAATCCACCGTGTTCGACGTGGTCGGCGAGGGCGTGGCCGAGGCGCGCGAACTGCGCGCCCGCTACGAGGCGCACGCTGCAGGGGAAGACCTGGACGCGCTGCAAACCCGTATCGAGCTGCTGGACGGCTGGAACTGGGAGCAGCGGGTAGAGCAGACCCTGCAGCGCCTGCAGTTGCAGGGCGAGGCGCGCATCGGCAGCTTGTCGGGCGGGATGCAAAAGCGCGTGGCGCTGGCGCGCGCCCTGGTGGCGGCGCCCGACGTGCTGCTGCTGGACGAGCCGACCAACCATCTGGACCTCGACGCCATCACCTGGCTGGAAGGCCTGCTCACCGGGTTTCGCGGCAGCGTCATGCTCATCACCCACGACCGCGCCTTTCTCGACACGGTGGCCACGCGCATCGTGGAACTGGACCGCGGTCAGCTGCGCAGCTACCCCGGCAATTTCAGCGCCTACGAGGCCCGCAAGGAACAGGAGCTGGCCGGCGAGGCGGTGGCCGCGGCGCGCGCCGACAAGCTGCTGGCCCAGGAGGAGGTGTGGATCCGCAAGGGCGTGGAAGCGCGGCGTACCCGCAGCAGCAGCCGCATCAACCGGCTGGAGGCCTTGCGCGCGCAGCGCGCGGCGCGGCGCGAAGCGCTCGGCCGCGTGAAGCTGGAGGTGGACGGCGGGCAGTCCAGCGGACGCATCGTGGCCGCCCTGGAGGGCGTGAGCAAGCGCTTCGGCGACCGCATCGTGGTGCAGGACTTCTCCGCCACCATTTTGCGTGGCGACAAGGTGGGCATCATCGGCCCCAACGGCGCGGGCAAGACCACCCTGCTCAAGCTCATCCTCGGGGAATTGGAGCCGGACGGCGGCGTGGTGCGCCGTGGCACCCGCCTGACGGTGGCGTATTTCGACCAGATGCGCACCGCGCTCGACCCCGACGCCACGCTGGCCGACACCATCAGCCCGGGTAGCGAGTGGATCGAGATCGGCGGCACGCGCAAGCACGTCATGAGCTATCTGGGCGACTTCCTGTTCGCTCCGGCGCGGGCGAATTCCCCGGTGAAGTCGCTCTCCGGCGGCGAGCGCAATCGCCTGCTGCTGGCCCGCCTGTTCGCCCGGCCCGCCAACGTGCTGGTGCTGGACGAGCCGACCAACGACCTCGACATCGACACTCTGGAACTGCTGGAGCAACTGCTGCAAAGTTTCGACGGCACGGTGTTCCTGGTCAGCCACGACCGGCGTTTTCTCGACAACGTGGTGACCAGCACCATCGTGTCCGAGTCCACGCCCGAACACCCCGGCCGCTGGCGCGAATACGAAGGCGGCGTGCAGGACTGGCTGGTGCAGGCCCAGCGCGCGCGCAGCCTGGCCGCGGCACAGGCGGGCGGTGGCGGCAAGCGTGGCGAGGCCGCGCGGGCCGAAGCTTTGCAAGCGGCAGCACCGGCCGTGGCGGCGGCACCCGCCAAGGCCAAGCGCAAGCTGAGCTACAAAGAGCAGCGCGAGTTGCAGGAACTGCCCCAGCGCATCGCCGCCCTCGAGGCCGAGCAGAAGGCTCTGGGCGCGCAACTCGCCGACCCCGATTTCTACAAGACCGCGCCGCAGCGCGCGGGCGAACTGCAAGCCCGTTATGCCGCGATCGAGGAGGAGATGCTGGAACTCCTCGCGCGCTGGGAGGCGCTGGAAGCCGCCTGAGCGCGGCGGTCCTCGACGCCCACACGCCATGCCAGGCCGCAACTCCACCATGCAAGAACTTCGCGACATCGATCTGCGCACCGACATCGCCGCCCGCTGGTACGTCAAGCACGAGCGCGTGCAGGTTCGCTTCGCGACGCAGGACGGCGAACTCGCCAGCCGCGAAGGCCCCAACCGCTACCGTTGCGGCGACGCGCTCGTCACCGGTTCCACCGGCGATTCGTGGAGCGTTTCGCGCGCGCGCTTCGACGCCCGCTACACGCCCGCCGAGCCGGGCATGGAGGGGCGCGACGGGCTTTACCTCAACCGGCCGATCCCGGTGCTGGCGCGGCGCATGACCGCGCCGTTCACCATGGCCCGCAGCGCCGGCGGCGACGTGCTGCGCGGCAAGGCAGGCGACTGGGTGCTGCAGTATGCGCCGGGGGATTACGGCGTGGTCGAGCAAGAACGTTTCGCCAAGGTCTATCGACCCTGCGACGCTCCGGTCTGACACGTCCTTGCGGTTGCCGGGGCGGTCCGCGTGCCGTGCGCGCGTTCAGGCGCGGTGATACGGATGCCCGGCCAGCAGGCTGTGCGCGCGGTACAGCTGCTCGGCCAGCAGCACGCGGGCGAGGCCGTGCGGCAGGGTGAGGTCGGACAGGCGCAGCAGGTTCTCGGCGCGCTGCTTGATGCGCGGCGCCAGCCCGTCGGCGCCGCCGATGAGCAGGGCCACGTCGCGTCCGTCCTGCCGCCAGCGCTGCAGTTCGGCGGCCAGGGTGGCGGTGGTGTGGCGCTGGCCGCGTTCGTCCAGCGCCACGAGGCGGCAGCCTTGCGGCAGCGCGGCCTCGATGCGCTGGGCCTCGCGCTCCATCACGGTGTCGGCATTCGTGTTGGAGCCGCGTGCTTCGGCGCGGATTTCCTTGAGCACGAGCGGGGTCTCGGGCGGGAGGCGCTTGGCGTAATCGGCATAAGCCTCGTCCACCCAGCGCGGCATGCGCTGTCCCACGGCGAGCAGCCAGAGTTTCATCCCGTCAGGGTGTTGCCCGCGGACTGGTATGGATGTGGCCCGCGCGGCATGCGCCAGGCGTCAGGATGCCGACTTCTTCGCCGGGGCGCGCCGCACGGCCGTGGTCTTGCCGCCCGCGGCGGAGCCGCTGCCGGTGTTGCGCTTGCGCGCGGCGGGGGCCGGGCTGGCCGAGGCGCTCGCCGTGGTGCGCGGCTTGGCGCGGGAGCGGGATGCTGAGACGCTGGCGTCGCCCGCGCTTGTCGTGGACGTGGTGCCCGGCCAGGCACTGCGCTTGGCGGGCGTCTTGCGTGCGGCGGGGGCGGCGCCGGTCTTGCCGGTGCGTGACGTCGTGGCACGTGGCTTGGCCGCTGGCGCCTTCTTGGCGACCTTTTTCGCCGCGGGTTCCGCGCCGGCGCTACGTGCGGCGACCGCCGCGGCCGCAGCCACGGCGTCTTGTCGCGCCTTGAGGTGGACGCTCTTGCCGCCCCAGATGTCTTCGAGCTTGTAATAGGCGCGGATGACGGGCTGCATGATGTGCACGACCGCATCGCCACAGTCCACCAGCACCCACTCGCCGCTGCCTTCGCCCTCGGGGTTTTTCACCGTGCCGCCGGCGGCGCGCACGCGGTCGCGCACGCTGGCGGCGAGGGAGCGGGTCTGGCGGTTGGAGGTGCCGCTGGCGACGATGACGCGGTCGAACAGGCTGGTGAGAGCCTCGGTGTTGAACACCTGGATGTCCTGGGCCTTGACGTCTTCCAGGGCGTCGACGATGGTGCGTTGCAGCTTACGAATGTCCATGCGGGGTGGGGTTGGAATAGAGGTGGTGGTCTTCAATATAGCGCGCCACATCGCCGGGCACGAGGCCTGCCAATGGTTTGCCTTGGGCGATGCGTTCGCGCACGCGGGTGGCGGAAAGGTCGATGGCGTCCATCCGCAGGCGATGCAGCCGGTGCCCGTCGCGCGCCAGCGCGTCGAGCAGGGCGGGGGGGGCGTCGTCGGCGTGGCCGGGGCGTCGCGCCACGGCGATGTCGACCCGCGCGGCAATGTCTTCCCAGCCGTTCCAGGTGATGAGATTGGAGAGCTGGTCGGCGCCGAGAATGAAGACGAAATCGGTGTCCGGATGCGTGGCCTGCAGTTCGTGCAGGGTGTCGATGGTATAGCTCGGGCCCTGGCGCCGGAGTTCGAGGTCGCAGGCGAGCAGCCCGGCCCGGCCTTCGATCGCCAGTTGCACCATGGCTTTGCGCTGCGCCGGCGAGGCCGCCAGTGGGTCGCGTTGCCAGGGTTCGCCGGCCGGAATCAGCCACACGGCGTCGAGCCCCAGTTCCTGGCGCGCGCTGTGCGCCAGCTCGAGGTGGGCGCAGTGGATGGGGTCGAAGCTGCCGCCGAGCAGGCCGATGCGTGCCCGATGCGCCTTGGCTTGCCGGTTCACGCTGCGGCGGCCCAGTCGCGGGGCTTGAGAAAGACCTCGTACAGCCTGGCCTCGGGCGTGCCGGGCGCCGGGTGCCAGTCGTAGCGCCATTTGACGATGGGCGGCATGGACATGAGGATGGACTCGGTGCGCCCACCCGACTGCAGGCCGAACAGGGTGCCGCGGTCCCACACCAGGTTGAACTCGACGTAGCGGCCGCGCCGGTAGGCCTGAAAATCGCGTTCGGTCTCGCCGTAGGGCAGCGCGCGGCGGCGTTCGACGATGGGCAGGTAGGCGTGCAAAAAAGCGTCGCCGGTGGCGCGCATCAGCGCGAAGCCCCGCTCGAAGCCGCCTTCGGCGAAGTCGTCGAAGAACACGCCGCCGATGCCGCGCGGCTCGCTCCGGTGCTTGAGAAAGAAATAGTCGTCGCACCAGGTCTTGAAGCGGGGGTAGTAGCCGGGGTCGAGAGGGTCGAGCGCGGCCTTGCAGGTGCGGTGGAAATGCGCGGCGTCGTCCTCGAAACCGTAGTAGGGCGTGAGGTCCATGCCGCCGCCGAACCAGGCCGCTTCGGGTTTGCCTGCGGGCTTGGCCACCAGCATGCGCACATTCATGTGCACGGTGGGGACATAGGGGTTGCGCGGGTGCAGCACGAGCGACACCCCCATGGCCTCGAAGGGGGCTCCCGCCAGTTCGGGCCGGTGCTGGGTGGCCGAAGGAGGGAGCTTCTTGCCCCGCACGTGCGAGAAATTGCAGCCGCCGCGCTCGAACAACCGGCCTTCCTCGATCAGACTGGTCGCGCCGTCGCCCTCCAGCGGCCCGCCGGCCGGGCGGGTCCAGGCGTCGCGCAGGAAGGGTTTGCCGTCGGCGGTTTCCAGCGCGCCGAGAATGCGGGTTTGCAGATCGAGCAGATAGCTTCGGACGTCGTCGTGCATGGTGAGCCGTTCGGGGGTGAAAACCGAATTGTCCAACAGACGGGAGCCGGCATGCGTCATCGCCGTCAGGCACGATTTGCGGTTGTCATCGGCCGCGCCGTCACCGCAGGCAGCGGAACGGGCGGATGACGCATGGAAACGCCGGCCTCGGATGCCACGGCGCCATCGGCGAACGGCGCCGTCCTGCGCATTGCGTTGCGCGTTGACGAACCGGGCGGGAATGACGGCAACATCGACTCCATCGCGCCTCGAGTACAGGAGTGCGATCAAGGGGCCATTGGCTTCAGCGTCCTTCCCGGTTGTGATGACCGTGCTACTTTTGCGCAACACACGCTGGCACGCACGCGAGAATCGGCCAGCCCGGGTCTCTCCTTGCTGCCTCGTCTGCGTCCTTTCACCGGCCGATTGATGATTGATGTTTCGCCAATTCGGGGCAGTCCGAACCCTTCCCCGTCCCAACCCTCCCCACGCATGGGGAATTTTTCTTTCAAGAGCATGACGACCACCGATCAACGCTGGCAATTCTGGATCGACCGCGGAGGCACTTTCACCGACATCGTCGCCAAGCGTCCGGATGGCTCGTTACTGACGCACAAGCTGTTGTCGGAGAACCCGGAGCAGTACCGCGATGCCGCGGTGGCTGGCATCCGCCAACTGCTCGGGTTGTGGCCCGGAGAGCGGATCTCGCCGGCCTTGGTCGAGTGCGTGAAGATGGGCACCACGGTGGCGACGAACGCCCTGCTCGAACGCAAGGGCGAGCCGGTGCTGCTGGTGACCACCACCGGATTCCGCGACGCGCTACGCATCGCTTACCAGAACAGGCCGCGGCTGTTCGACCGCCAGATCGTCCTGCCCGAGCTGTTGTACGCCGAGGTGATCGAGGCCGACGAGCGCGTCGGCGCGTACGGCGAGGTGGTGCGGGCGCTGGACGAGGCGGCCTTGCGCCGGCAACTCCAGGCGGCGTTCGACGCCGGCCTGCGCGCCGTGGCCATTGTGTTCATGCACGGCTGGCGCTACACGGCGCACGAGCGGACGGCGGCGCGCATCGCGCGCGACATCGGCTTCACCCAGGTGAGCGCCTCGCACGAAACCAGTCCGCTGATGAAATTCGTCTCGCGCGGCGACACCACGGTGGTGGACGCCTATCTCTCGCCCATCCTGCGGCGCTACGTCGACCAGGTCGCCGCCGAGATGCCCGGGGTGCGGCTGCTGTTCATGCAGTCCAGCGGCGGGCTGGCCGAAGCGCATGCGTTTCGCGGCAAGGACGCCATTCTGTCCGGGCCCGCAGGGGGCATCGTCGGCATGGCGCGCACCGCGGAGCAGGCCGGGCATGGCCGGGTCATCGGCTTCGACATGGGGGGAACCTCGACCGACGTGTCGCACTACGCCGGCGACTACGAGCGCGCGTTCGAGACCCAAGTGGCCGGCGTGCGCGTGCGCGCGCCGATGATGAGCATTCACACCGTGGCGGCAGGCGGCGGCTCGATCCTGCATTTCGACGGGGCGCGCATGCGCGTGGGGCCGGATTCGGCCGGCGCCAACCCGGGGCCGGCCTGCTACCGGCGCGGCGGTCCCTTGACCGTGACCGACGCCAACGTGATGCTGGGCACCATCCGCGCCAAGTACTTCCCGGCGGTGTTCGGCCCTCACGCCGACCAGCCGATCGACGAGGAAGTGGTGCGTGTGCGATTCGCCGCACTGGCCGCGCGCATCACCCACGAGAGCGGCAGGCCGCAAACGCCCGAGGGCGTGGCCGAAGGCTATGTGGACATCGCGGTGCAGGCCATGGCTGGCGCCATCAAGCGCATCTCGGTGGCGCGCGGCTACGACGTCACGCGCTACACCCTGCAGTGCTTCGGCGGCGCCGGCGCCCAGCACGCCTGCCGCGTGGCCGACGCCCTCGGCATGCAGAGCGTGTTGATCCATCCGCTGGCCGGCGTGCTGTCGGCCTACGGCATGGGGCTGGCCGACCAGACCGTGATGCTGGAGCGCAGCGTGGAGGCGGTGCTCGATGCGGAGGCGGTCCAGCGCATCTGGCCGCTGCTGGCCGAATTGGCGGCGTCGGCTCGTGCGCAATTGACGGATCAGGGGGTGGCGCCCGAGCGCATCGCCGTGGTCGAGCGCGTGCATCTGCGCTACGAAGGCACGGACTCGGCCTTGCAGGTCGAGGCCTCCACGGCCGCCGCCATGCGTGCGGCGTTCGAGCAGGCCTACCTCCGGCGCTTCGCCCATCGAATGCCGCAACGACCGCTGGTGATCGAGGCGGTTTCGGTGGAAGTCGCTGGAAGGGGCGATGTGGTGGGCGCACTCGCGCCCGCGGACGAAACGCCGGGCCCGGCCCCGATACACCGCCGCGTTCGCCTTTACGGCGGCGGGGTCTGGCACGATGGCGCACTGGTCCTGCGCGATGCCTGCCGGCCCGGCCAGCATGTGGACGGCCCGGCCATCCTCGCCGAGGCCAACACCACCATCGTGGTCGAGCCCGGCTGGTGTGCCCGCATCACGGCGGCAAACCACATCGAGATGCGGCGCCAGGCACCACGCACCGGCGCGCGGCGCCTGGCCACCGAGGCCGATCCGGTGATGCTCGAGGTGTTCAACAACCTGTTCATGAACATCGCCGAGCAGATGGGGGCGCAACTGCAGAACACGGCCGTCTCCGTCAACATCAAGGAGCGCCTGGACTTTTCCTGCGCGCTGTTCGACGCGCAGGGCCAGCTCATCGCCAATGCGCCGCACATGCCGGTGCACCTGGGGTCGATGGGCGAGAGCATCCACACCGTGATCCGGGAAAACGCCGGCCGCTTGCGTGCCGGCGACGTGTACATGCTCAACGACCCCTACCACGGCGGCACCCACCTTCCCGACGTCACCGTGGTCACCCCCGTCTTCGACGATGCGGGCGAGCGGCTGCTGTTCTTCGTCGCCTCGCGCGGGCATCATGCTGACATCGGCGGCGTCACGCCGGGTTCGATGCCGCCGTTCTCGACCCGCATCGACGAGGAAGGCGTGGTGATCGACAACTTCAAGCTCGTCGAGGGCGGACGCCTGCGCGAGGACGAAACCCTGGCCCTGCTGCGCAGCGGGCCTTGGCCGGCGCGCAATCCGCAGCAGAATCTGGCTGACCTCAAAGCCCAGATCGCGGCCAACGCCAAGGGCGCCCAGGAGCTGCGGCAGCTGGTGGCCGAGCATGGTTTGGCGGTGGTGCAGGCTTATATGGGCCACGTGCAGGACAACGCCGAGCGCTCGGTGCGCCGGGTCATCGGCGCCTTGCGCGACGGCGCCTACACGCTCGAGCTCGACAACGGCGCGCGTATCCGGGTGGCTTTGCGCGTGGACCGCGAGGCCGGCAGCGCCGTGATCGATTTCAGCGGCACGTCGCCGCAGCAGCGCAACAACTTCAACGCGCCCAAGGCGGTCACGATGGCGGCCGTGCTCTATGTGTTCCGCAGCCTGGTGGGCGACGACATCCCGCTCAACGCAGGCTGCCTCAAGCCGCTGCGGGTCATCGTGCCGCCCGGCTCGATGCTGGATCCCGCGCCTCCGGCTTCGGTGGTGGCCGGCAATGTGGAAACCTCGATGTGCATCACCAATGCCCTGTTCGGCGCCCTGGGCATGCAGGCCGCCAGTCAGTGCACCATGAACAACTTCACCTTCGGCAACGAACGTCACCAGTACTACGAAACCATCGCGGGCGGATCGGGGGCCGGGGTCGCGCTGGACGCGCAAGGGCGCGTCACGGAGGGCTTCGACGGAACCTCCGTGGTGCAGACGCATATGACCAACTCGCGCCTGACCGATCCGGAGGTGCTGGAGTTCCGCTATCCGGTGCGGCTGGAGAGCTACGCCATCCGCGCCGGATCGGGCGGCGCAGGGCGCTGGAAGGGCGGCGACGGCGGCGTGCGGCGCATGCGTTTTCTCGAGGCCATGACGGCGTCCATCCTGTCCAACGGACGCCGGGTGCCGGCCTTCGGCATGGCCGGCGGACAGCCCGGCGCCCTGGGGATCAATCGCGTCGAGCGCGTCGGCGGTGAGGTCGAGATGCTGGGCCCGATTGCCAGCGTCGCGATGCAGCCGGGCGATGTGTTGGTCATCGAGACCCCGGGGGGAGGCGGATTCGGCGATCCCGGCAACTGAACCCAGCAGGCCCCGGGGCAATCCGAGCCGGCTGCTGGTGGGTTCAGCGCTGGGCCTGGGCGACCTTCACGTCGCGCCTGTAGGAGTTTCTGGCGGCGTAGTGCAGCGGGCGCTTGTCGATCCGCCGTTTGGCGACACCGGGCTTGCGTCGCCTGTCGCGCTCGGCGACAAGCTGCTCATGCTGCTTGAACACAGGGCGTCTTGAATAGACGACGATGACCGAACGTGGGCGGAAACGTCCGTCTTCCGCAATGTGGTTCCAGCGCGCGACTTCCAGCGCACTCAGCCCGTAGCGGCGCGCGACGGTGCGCGGCGTGTCGTACGCGCCGGCGATGAGGCGCTGTCGCCGGCCCGGCGGGATGTCGGGCGCGAGGGCCAGCACGGCGTTCTCGACCGTGTGCTTGCTGACGTCGCGGTCGTCTTGCGGCGGTCGGGGAATGAGCAGTGTGGAGCCCGCACGAACCAGTTTGCGCGGCGGGATGTCGTTCACGTCGCGCAGCGTGGCTTCGGTCAGGTGAAGCCTGCGGGCGATTTGGTAGGGCGTCGACGTGGCATGCACGACATAGGTGGTCCACGTCGAGAGCTGGCCGGTGTAGTCGGCCACGGCCTGCTCGAAAGCATTGGCGTTGTCGTAGGGCAGCAGGATCCTGGGCTTCGTGGCGGCCAGAATCACGGGCTTCTTGTACGCCGGGTTGAGCGAGCGGAACTCCTTGACCGTGATCCCCGCGAGCTTGGCCGCGAGCGCGACGTCGATGTCCTGGGTGATGGTCACCGGCTTGAAATAGGGGTGATCCGGCACGTCGGGCAGGGTGATGCCGTATTTCGCCGGGTCGGCGATGATGTCCTTGATCGCCTGCAGCTTGGGGTAGTAGTTGCGCGTTTCGGCCGGCATGTTCAAGGCGCCGTAGCTGATGGGCAGGGCCCTGGCCTGGTTGGCGGCGATGGCGCGTTGCACGCCGCCTTCGCCCCAGTTGTAGGCGGCCAGCGCCAGCCTCCAGTCGCCGAACATGTCGTGCAGCTTGGTCAGGTAATCCAGCGCGGCCTTGGTGGAGGCCATGATGTCGCGCCGGTCGTCCTGGAACATGTTCTGCTGCAGGTTGAAGTGCTTGCCGGTGGACGGAATGAACTGCCACATGCCCGAGGCCCTGGCCGACGACAGCGCGTCGGGGTTGAACGCGCTTTCCACGAACGGCAGCAACGCCAGCTCGGTGGGCAGATGCCGCCGCTGCACTTCCTGCACGATGTAGTACAGGTATTTGCGCGAGCGCTCGGTCATGCGGGCCACGTAGTCAGGCCGCGTTGTGTACCACTGCACGGCCTGCTGCACATAGGGCTGCATGGCCGGGCCATCCATATTGGGGATGGCAAAGCCTGCGCGGATGCGCTGCCAGATGTTGGCATAGAGGACTTCGGCATGGTCGGCCGCCTGTTGCGCGGCCTGCATTTCCATTGCGTCGTCGCGGGCGATTTGCTCGGGACTCGGTGGGGTGGCGACGGGGGCTTGCGCCGCGGCGGATTCTTGCGCCGCCGTCGCGACAGGGTTGACGGCGGGGGATGCGACCGAGGCGCTGGGAGAGGATGGAGGGACTGCGGCACAACCGGCTGCGGACATGACCGCGGCAACCAGCAGGAAGAGTTTCAAACGTCGCAATCGATGCATCCTGTCGTCCTCAAAAATCGTTTTTCCACTGGCGCAGCAAGGTGAACGCCTCGACCCGGTCTGCCGGCGCATGTCCCGCGTGCGCGGCAAGACTGGCGAGAACCTCGGGCTCGCCCACGCGCAGGAAGGGATTTACGCGCAGTTCCTGACCCAAGGTGCTCGGCAGGGTCGGCAACTGCTCGGCACGCTGGCGCGAGCACCATTGCGCATAGGCCTGCACGGACGGGTTGCCGGGTTCCACCCGCCGCGCGAATTGTAGGTTGCCGAGGGTGTACTCATGCGTGCAGTACACCCGGGTAGCGGCCGGCAGGCGGCTCAAGCGGTCGAGCGAGGCCAGCATTTGCGCGGGCGTGCCTTCGAACAGGCGGCCGCAGCCGGCGGAGAACAGCGTATCGCCGCAGAACAGCAAGGGCTCGCCCGGCCCGCCTCCGGCGTAGTAGGCGATATGCCCCAAGGTGTGGCCGGGGACGTGCAGGACTTCGAAGTCGAGTCCGAGTTCCGGCACGGCGACGCGATCGCCGTCGCGCAGCGGATGGGATATGCCGGGAATCGCCTCGCTGGCCGGACCCCAGACCGGGACGCGCGCGTCGGCCAGAAGTTCGACGATGCCGCCGGTGTGATCGGCATGATGGTGCGTGACTAGAATGCCTGCGAGTTCCAGCCCTTGCGCCTGGCAGGCCGCGAGCACCGGGCCGGCGTCACCCGGGTCCACCACCAGCGCGTGATGCGCGTTGTGGATCATCCAGATGTAGTTATCCCGAAAGGCGTGCAGCGCGACGATATGCATGTGAGTCCCGAAGTCAGCGCGAGTATAAGTCTCGACCATTGGCTGAAAACCCCGAGCGGGCGCTATGTGCTGAACTGGGAGCAGGCGCAGATGGACCGCATCGTGGCGGACATTTTCGGCTTTCATGCCGTCCAACTCGGGCTGGCGCCGCTGTCTGCCCTCGCCCACAATCGCATGCCGCATCGCTGGCTGGCGCAGGGAGCGCCGATGCAGTCCGACGCCGGCCATGGCCGGCGCCTGCTGTGCCAGCCCATCGCACCGTCCGAGCCCTCGCCGATTTATAGCGATCCGCAAATTCTCACCGCGGCGGCCACGCGCGACGAGGGCGCCGCATCGTCCGGCGAGGTGCAAGGGCATGGAGCCGTGGGCGGCGAGACCGAGGCGCTGGTCTGCGATTTCACGGATTTGCCGTTCGCCACCCAGAGTCTGGATCTCGTCGTGCTTCCGCACACGCTCGAGGAGGTTTCCGATCCGCATGCCTGCCTGCGCGAGGTCGATCGCGTGCTCGTCGCGGGAGGGCAGGTCGTCATCGCGGGGTTCAATGTCGTCAGCCTATGGGGTGCAAGGCAGGCCCTGGGACGTTTGGGCGGGCCGTTGTTTCTGCCGCAGCGCGGCGAGTTCATCTCGCCCCGTCGCGTACGGGACTGGTTGCGTCTGCTGAGCTTCGAGGTCACCGCGGGGCGCTACGGCTGCTACCGGCCCGCCGCCTGCACCCAGGTCTGGCTGGATCGCTGGCGTTTCATGGAAAAGGCCGGTGACCGTTGGTGGCCCATGCTGGGCGCGGCGTATGTGCTGGTGGCGACCAAGCGGGTGCGCTCCATGCGCTTGGTCGGCAAGCTGTGGCAGGGCCAGCACAAGAAGGCCAGCGTCGCGCGGCCGGTGGCCCACAGCCGTCGTCTGCCCTGATATTTCTTTTCATCACCCACCCACCGTCATGAATTCCCACACCATCAGCCATGTGCATGCCTACACGGATGGCGCCTGCAAGGGCAACCCGGGGCCGGGGGGCTGGGGCGTCCTGTTGCAAGCCGGAAGTTCGCGCAAGGAGCTTTTCGGCGGTGAAGCGCAAACCACCAACAACCGCATGGAACTGACGGCGGCCATCATGGCGCTCGAAGCCCTGCGCAAACCTTGTGACGTGCAGTTGTTTACCGATTCCCAGTATGTGCTCAAGGGCATGACCGAGTGGCTGCCCGGCTGGAAGGCGCGCGGCTGGAAAACGGCGGATCGCAAGCCGGTGAAGAATGTCGATCTCTGGATGCGCCTGGAAAAGGCCCTTGCGCGGCACAAGGTGACATGGGTGTGGGTGCGCGGCCACAATGGCGACCCCGGCAACGAAGCCGCGGACGCGCTGGCCAACCGCGGCGTGGACAGCGTGCTCAGCGCCGCTTGAGCCGCGCGCCCTTCTCCGACAAACCCAGCCGCCTGCCATCCCATGACACGCCAGATCATTCTCGACACCGAAACCACGGGTCTCAACCCCGCTGCCGGCGATCGCATCATCGAAGTGGCCGCCGTCGAATTGGTCAAGCGCAGGCCCACGGGCGCGCATTTCCAACGCTACGTCAACCCGCAACGTCCCAGCCATCCGGACGCCTTGCGCGTGCATGGCCTGACCGAAGAATTCTTGTCCGATAAGCCCTTGTTCGGCCAGATTGTCGGGGACCTGCTCGAGTTCGTGCGCGACGCCGAGGTCATCATCCACAACGCGGCCTTCGATATCGCGTTTCTCGATGCCGAACTGGACCGCCTGGGGCTGCCGCCTTTCTCGGGACATTGCGCCGGAATCACCGACTCGCTGGCCTTGGCGCGCGCACAGTTTCCCGGCAAATTCAACAGCCTTGATGCGCTTTGCAAACGGTTCGGCGTGGACAATACCCGTCGCACCCTGCACGGCGCGCTTCTGGACGCAGAACTGCTGGCCGAGGTCTATGTCTGGCTGACCCGTGGACAGGACAGCCTGGTCATTGATCTCGATGACGCCGAACGGGAGTTGGACGCCCAGCCGATGGACCTGTCTGGTCTCGATCTGCCCGTCCTCGCGGCAAATGCGCAGGAGTTGGCCGCCCATGACGCGATTCTCTCGGCGCTGGACAAGGCCTGCAGCAAAGGCGCAGTCTGGAGAGCCGGCATTTCGGACTTGTAATGCACGAATCCCGCTTCGGGTTTTGAGGCTCAGATTTTTTTGCCTATGGCATAATTAGCGGTTTGGGTGGTTAGCTCAGCGGTAGAGCACTGCCTTCACACGGCAGGGGCCACAGGTTCGATCCCTGTACCACCCACCAGACGATCCCAGAAAAACGTTGCAAGAAAACGGCCTCGCAGCGAGGCCGTTTTCTTTTGCGGCTCGCCTATCAAGATCTCGGGAATTGGGTCGTCAAACCTTCACACATCCTTGTTTGACCCCGCGACGGTTTTGATTCTGAAGCGACATGAACTTGGGTGCGCAAATTTTTGATCTTGCGTGTATTTTTAGCCTTTGTTAGGCTGTGAGCCATTCTGCAAGAACACCATCATGCCCCAGACTTCACGATCCAGTTGGCCGCAAAAGGGGCTTTTGACCATGATGGTGGCCTGTGCCCTGTTCTTGCTCGGCGCGTGTGAAGCGCTCGCGGCAAGCCGCGAGCAGTCCGCGACGGATTCCGGCGCCACGCTGCGCCACGACTCCGCGAAGCGGGTCGTCGTGAGGAAGCATGTCTTGAAAAGGCGTGCGGCGCCCCACCCAAAGATTGTGACGAGGCGGCACAAGGTGCGCGTGGCCTCGGTGTCGCGGCGCACGTCGCGGCATCTGCCTGTCAAGGCCGCCCGCTTGCCGGAAACTCAACGGGTTGCGCGAGAAGGCAATATGTCGATGGACCCGATCGCGCTTCGCTCCGGTTCCGCACTGGTGGTGGACGAGCAGAGCAACCAGGTCTTGTTGAGCAAGAACGCTGACGATGTCAGGCCGATTGCGTCGCTCACGAAACTGATGACGGCGGCGGTCATTCTCGATGCGCATTTGCCGATGGATCAGATCATCGAGATCACGGACGACGACATCGACACACTCAAGTGGAGCAGTTCAAGGTTGCGCCCCGGCATGAAGCTCAGCCGCGAGGAGCTGCTCAAACTGGCCCTGATGTCCTCAGAGAACCGGGCCGCGCACGCCCTGGCGCGCACCTACCCCGGCGGCATGGACGCGTTCATGCAGGCGATGAATCGCAAGGCCGCCGAATTGGGCATGACGCACACGCACTACCTCGATCCAACGGGGCTGTCGCCGCAGAACGAGTCGACCGCGCATGATCTGGCCATCCTGGTGAAGGCGGTCTATGCCTACCCGCTGATCCGCGAATTCTCGACGCACCCGAAGAGCACCGTGGATGTCGGCAATCGCGAGTTGAAATACCGCAACACCGATCACCTGATCTTCAACAGCGGCTGGGACATCCTGTTGCAGAAGACGGGCTATATCAACGAAGCCGGCCATTGCCTCGTGCTCAATACCGTGGTTCAGGGCCGCAAGGTGATCGTGGTCTTGCTTGACGCCTGGGGCAAGTACTCGCACTTCGGCGATGCGGAGCGCATTCGAAGCTGGATCGAGCGGTCGGGGCGTACGGTGCTCACCCGCACCGAATCAAGCTCGGTCGATGCCGATTCCCCGGCGCGCCTGGTGCATAGCTCGGTCAGCGAATAAGGCGGGCTGCGAGCCCAGGCCCGGCGCACGCAAACCAGGGCCGAAGCGCAGCCCGCGGACACGCGGATAGCCCACGCGCCCCGGTCTGCACTGTCCTGCCGACAAGGAACGGATTACAGCCGCCGCGAAACGGATGCGCTGTTTCTCGGGCGGTAACCCAGGGCAGCCGAGATCGTGACCGCAGTGTCGATAACCTTGCCGAGCCAGTCCTCCTGCAGGCGATCCGCCGGCGCGGACAGCGACAATCCGGCCACCAACTGCCCGGAGTCGTCATAGATCCCGGCGGCCATGCAGCGCACGCCGAGTTCGAGTTCCTCGTTGTCGCGCGCGTAGCCCATTTGCCGCACGCGTGCCAGTTCGGCTTCGAGCTGCGCCGCATTGGTGATGCTGTTGCGCGTATGGCCGACCAGTCCGGTGCGCATGGCATAGGCTTTCACGCGCTGCGGGTCTTCTGCGGCGAGAAACAGCTTGCCCACCGAGGTGAGATGGAGCGGGGCGTGACCGCCGACGGTGCGCACCACCTGCATGCCCGATCGTTCGCTGTAGGTCCGTTCGATA
Source organism: Thiomonas delicata (assembly GCF_900088825.1). GTDB lineage: Bacteria > Pseudomonadota > Gammaproteobacteria > Burkholderiales > Burkholderiaceae_C > Thiomonas_A > Thiomonas_A delicata. Next base: position 429,680 of record NZ_LT592171.1, read on the forward strand.
TAGACGATCTCGTCGCCCTGGCGCATGCTGAGATTGACCGGCTGGTGCGTGAGCCTGTGCAATTCGCGCATCGGGCCCAGTGCCACATCGCGGACATTCAGGCGCGCTTTCACCAGGTTGCCCAATTCCAGCAGACGCATGCCGAGTTGGTAGATGCCCGGCTCGCAGCGGTCGATCAGCCGCCCGGTGGCCAGGTCGTTCAGAATGCGGTGCGCGGTGGATGGATGCAGGCCGGTGCGCTCGGCGATGGTCTTCAGCGGCATGGGCTCCGAATGGGCGGCCAGTACATCGAGAATGGCAAACATGCGCTCGATCACCTGGATGGCGGGTTGATCGCGAGTTGTTTTCTGAACGGCGCTCATGGTGCTGCATTTTAGATGGCGAAAACCAGGGCTGTCATCCGGAATCTCGCCATGGGTGCGCGAACCTCGATTCAAGGCCAAGTCTTGCCCTGCAGCAAAGCGCGCGCCGATAATGCTTCGATGAAACCAAAAGTGGGCTTGTTCATCACCTGCCTGGCTGACAGCATGCGGCCCTCGATTCCCTGGGCTGCGGTACGGCTGCTGGAACATGCGGGTTACGACGTCGAGGTGCCGATGGCGCAAACCTGTTGCGGGCAACCGGCCTACAACGCGGGGGACGCGCGCAACGCCAGGCTGCTGGCGCAGAAATTCCTCGACGAGTTCGAGGGCTTCGATTACGTCGTCGCCCCATCGGGCTCCTGCATGGGCACGCTCAAGACGCATGACGCCGACTTGTTCAACGGGCACGCCGACTTGTTGCGCCGCTACGAGCGCTTGCAGCCGCGCCTGTACGAGCTCACCGATTTCCTCGTCAATGTCGCACGATTGCGCAATCTGCCCGGTAGCAGCAAGGGCCGCATGACCTATCACGACAGCTGCGCCGGCTTGCGCGAACTCGGCGTCCAGCAACAGCCGCGCGCCCTGCTGGCGCTGCAACCTGGCGTCGAGCTGGTGGAGATGGATCAATGCCAGCAATGTTGCGGTTTCGGCGGAACCTTCGCGGTGAAATACGGCAATATCTCGGCGGCCATCGCCGATGAGAAGTGCGCGCATATCCACGCCAGCGGGGCGGAGGCCGTCGTCATGGGCGATCTGGGCTGCATGCTGCATATCGAGGGCAGGCTGCGCCGCACAGGCGACTTGCACACCCGCGTTCTGCATATCGCCGAAGTGCTCGCCGGCACATCCGAGGAGGATGTCTGATGCAAGTACAGAGCATGCATTTCAAGGCCAGGGCCGGCGAGAAGCTGGCCGACCAACGCCTGCAGCAAAATCTGAAGAAGCTTTCGACCAAATTCGTTTCCGGGCGCGCCGCTGCGGTGGCTGCCTTGCCCGAGTTCGACGACATTCGTGCGGCGGCCGTGGCCCGGCGCAATCATGCGCTGGCCGAACTGGACGTCTGGCTGGAGCGGTTCGAAGCCGAGGCCAGGCGCCGCGGCGCCACCGTGCTCTGGGCCCAGACCCCTGCCGAGGCTGCGCAACTCGTGGTGGACATCGCGCGCAGGCACGGCTGCAAATCGGCCATCAAATCGAAGTCCATGGTGACCGAGGAGATGGGGTTGAACGCCGCCCTGCATCAGGCTGGCGTGGCCGTCACGGAAACCGATCTGGGGGAGTACATCCTGCAGATCAACGACAACGAGCCGCCATCTCACATCATCGCCCCTGTGGTGCACAAGGACAAGGAGCAGATCGCCGATTTGTTCGAGCGCGTGCATCACAAGCCGAGAAAAACGGAAATCCCGGACATGACCCGCGAGGCGCGCGAAGTGCTGCGCGAAAAATTCATGCAGGCCGACATGGGGATGAGCGGCGGTAATTTTCTCATTGCCGAGACGGGTTCGGTGGCGGTTGTCACGAACGAAGGCAACGAGGGCATGTGCACCATTCTGCCGCGCGTGCATGTGGCCATCACCGGGATCGAGAAGGTCCTGCCCACGCTGGAGGACTTCGCCGCCGTGCTGCGCCTGCTGCCGCGCTCGGCGACAGGCCAGGCCATCAGCAACTACGTTTCGCTACTCACAGGGGTGCGTGGCGCGACCGAGCCGGATGGTCCCGAGCATATGTACTTCGTCCTGCTCGACGGCGGCCGCAGCGAATTGTTGGGCGGGGAATTTCAGGACATGCTGCGTTGCATCCGTTGCGGCGCCTGCATGAACCATTGCCCGGTCTACCAGAAGGTTGGCGGCCATGCCTATGGCTGGGTGTACCCGGGGCCGATGGGGTCGGTGCTCACCCCCAATTATGTCGGCCTGGAGAACGCGCTGGATCTTCCGCATGCCGCGACCTTGTGCGGCCAGTGCCAGGTGGTGTGCCCGATGAGCATTCCGCTGCCGGACTTGTTGCGCAAGTTGCGCGAGAAGCAGTTCGAGCGGAACCTGCGGCCCTGGGCCGAGCGGCTGATGCTGCGTGCCTGGGCTTATGCCGCGCTGCATCCGCGGCTCTATCGGCCCGCGAGCGCAACCATCGCGTGGTTGCTGGCGCGCCTGGGTGGTTCGGGCGGGCGCATCGAGCATGTGCCGATGGCTTCGGGCTGGAGCCGCTACCGTGACATGCCGGCACCCCCGGGAGGCTTGTTCCGCAGTCAATTCGCGCGGCGCGGGCCTCGTTGACCCCGTCGCGTCGCGACGGCCGCCTCGGCAATGTTCAGTGGAAGGCGTAGCGGGCGAAAAAGAAGGCCACGTTGCCGTTGTTCAGGGTGTTGCTGACCTTGGGCAGGAAGGTTCCGTAGAGCGTGAAGCGGCCGTAGCTTACCGACAGCAGGGGTAGGGCGATCGGGAAGGGGATGTTGTTGAAGATGTCGGCGCGCGAGGTGATGCCGGCGGTGTAGCCGGCGCCGAACTTGAGCTTGCCCACGGGGTTCCACAACCACTGCTTGGTGTACCCCACCACCGGTTCGGCGTTGCGGTGCGAGTCCGAGAAGACCATGGCGTAGACCATTTGGTCGTTGCCGTTGGCGTCCACCAGGTGCTTGCCCCAGCCCAGGCCCCAGGCATGGCTGTTGAGGGTGGCGCGCTTGGCGGCGGTGTAGGTGCTGGGGTCGTGCCAGGTGTAGCCGGAGACGAACAGGTCGGAGTTGCCGTGGTCGTAGATGTTGGTGAGGTTCTGGCCGACGCCGTCCGCCCAGTTCTGCGCGGACCCCAGGACGGACGCCTGGCTGACGGGGGCCAGCATCGAGATGGCTGCGAGTAAAACGGCGAGAAGCGTGGAGCGCATGGGAGTCGGTGCGGCGAAGCTTATTTATTGTGAGGTGGCGGATTCTATCCACTGCCCATGGCTAAAAATCTGGTTCGGACGGAAGCGCGACTTGTAGGCCATTTTCTCGCTCGCGGCGATCCAGTAGCCCAGATAGGCATGAGGCAGCTGCATGGCGCGGGCTTGCATGATCTGCCACAACACGCTGTAAGTGCCGTAGCTGGCACCCGCGTCATCGGGTTCGTAGAAGGTGTAGACGGCCGACAGGCCGTCGGACAGCAGGTCGACGATCGACACCATTTTGAGCGGGCCGCGTTCGCCGTCTCTGTCGGGTGGGGCCCGGAACTCCACCAGCCGGGTATTGACCCGGCTTTGCAGCAGGAACTGGGTGTATTGGTCGATGCTGTCCTGGTCCATGCCGCCGCCCGCGTGCCGGCGGGCCTGGTAGCGCAGGTAGAGCTGGTAATGCTCGGGTACGAAACCCAGCTTGAGCACGCTGGCCTGCAGATCGGCGTGCCGTACCCAGGCCCGGCGCTGTGCGCGGTTGGGGGCGAAGCGCAGGGCCAGCACACGTAGGGGGATGCAGGCTTTGCAGTCGTCGCATTGCGGCCGGTAGGTGAACAGTCCGCTGCGGCGGAAACCCGCTTGCACCAGGCTGGTGTAGACCTCGGCATGGATGAGGTGGCTGGGCGTGGCCACCTGGGAGCGCGCCTGACGCCCGGGCAAGTAGCTGCAGGGGTAACCGGCAGTCGAATAGAACTGCAGCGCGGTGAACGGGAGTTCTTTCGGATGGGTCACAGCCAGGGAGCGCAATCGCGTTGAAACTGCGACCAATCATACCGCCACGAGGCAGGGCCTTGCGCCTGGCTGGACTGCTCCAGCGCGCGCATGAACGCATCCCGCGGCCAGGGGCGCGCACCCATGTTGGCGAGGTGGGCGGTTTGTTGCTGGCAGTCGATGGGGCCGATGCCGTGCCGCAGGCAAAAGCCGCAGAGCGCCATCAGCAGGAGCTTGGAGCCGTCGTCCACCCGCGTGAACATCGACTCGCCGAACACCATGCCGCCAAGCGAGACGCAATACAGGCCGGCGACCAGTTCGTCGTCGCGCCACAGTTCGAAGCTGTGGGCCAGGCCCTGGGTGTGCAGGGTGCAGTAGGCGTCGACGATGGCCGGCACGATCCAGGTCTGCTCGGTGTCGCGCCTGGGCGCGGCGCAGGCCTGCATGACGGCGCGAAAGTCGCTGTCCGTGCGCAATGCCAGGCGCGCCTCGCGCAAATGCCGCCGCGCCGACTGCCGTAACGAGCGGCGCACCTTGAGTTCGGCCGGCACCAGCACCATGCGCGGGTCCGGCGTCCACCATAGCGGGGGCTCGTCGGCGCCGAACCAGGGGAAAACGCCCTGGGCATATGCGGCCTGCAGGGTTTTCGCATCCACCCGCCCGCCCACGGCGAGCAGGCCCGGGTAAGGAGCATCGTTCGGAAGCGCCTGCTCGGGCGGCGGAAAGCGATCCCCGGGACGCAGGCGGGCAAGGGTCCAAGTCATGGTGGTGGTGAAGGCCTCGACGTGAAGGCGGACGAATTGCGGGGACCGGTATTGAGTCGCCGGTCATGCGGTATTCTCGCCTTGGCAGGGCAGCACAAGGGTTGCCCGCTTCAATTTGACCCCAGACGAAAGTTCGCATGTCTCTTTTCCAACTTGGCGCGCTCGGCCCCGAGGTCGCCTCTGGCGTGTTCGTCGCCGATTCCGCGTGTGTCGTCGGCCGCGTGCGCCTGGCGGCCGGGGCGAGCGTGTGGTTCAGCGCCGTCTTGCGTGGGGACAATGAACCCATCGACATCGGCGAAAACAGCAATGTCCAGGACGCGGCGGTGCTCCATACCGACCCTGGTTTCCCGCTGACGGTCGGCGCGGGGGTTTCGATCGGCCACCAGGCCATGCTGCATGGTTGCACGGTGGGCGATGGCAGCCTGATCGGTATCCATGCCGTGATCCTGAATGGCGCGCGCATCGGCCGCAACTGCCTTGTTGGGGCCGGCGCCCTGGTCACCGAGGGCAAGACTTTCCCCGATGGTTCGCTCATCATCGGTTCACCCGCGCGCGTCGTGCGCGAACTCACGCCGGAACAGATTGAACAGATGCATCGCAACGCGCTGTCCTATGTGAACAAGGCGGCCCGCTACCGTGCCGAATTGGAGCCGGTGCGCCCATGAGCCCATCGCCATGCCGCCCGAAGATGGGCAAAGCCCCGCTTGGCGGGGTCGCGCGCAGCGCGGGGGTGCTCTCCATGAGCCCATCGCCCGGCCGCCCGAAGATGGGCGAAGCCCCGCTTGGCGGGGTCGCGCGCAGCGCGGGGGTGCTCTCCATGAGTCCATCGCCCGGCCGCCCGAAGATGGGCGCAGCCCCGCTTGGCGGGGTCGCGCGCAGCGCGGGGGTGCTCTCCATGAGCCCATCGCCCGGCCGCCCGAAGATGGGCGCAGCCCCGCTTGGCGGGGTCGCGCGCAGCGCAGGGGTGCTCTCCATGAGCCCATCGCCCGGCCGCCCGAAGATGGGCGCAGCCCCGCTTGGCGGGGTCGCGCGCAGCGCGGGGGTGCTCTCCAGATGAACGATACCTTGCTCAAGTTCATGCTCGGCGCGGGTCATGTGCGCGGCGTGATCGTGCGCCTGCAGTCCAGCTGGGCAGAGATGCGCAGACGACGCCGGCATGCCGCCGTGGTGCAGGGCCTGCTCGGGGAGTTGACGGCGGCCTCCGCGCTGCTCGCCGGCAGCCTGAAATTCGATGGCACCCTGATTCTTCAAATCCAGGGCGACGGCCCGCTGCGGCTTGCGGTGGCGGAATGCCAGCCCGATTTCGGCCTGCGCGCAACGATGAAAATCGAGGGCCTGATCGAGCAGGAGGCGAGCTTGCGGGAACTGGCGAACGCGCACGGCATGGGGCGCTGCGTCATCACGCTCGATCCGCGCAAGCAACTCCCCGGTCAGCAGCCCTATCAGGGCATCGTGTCGCTGGCCGATGCCGAAGGCCGGGGGCTCGACAGCCTGACCCAAGTGCTGGAGCAGTACCTGGCCCGATCCGAGCAGATTCCCTCCTGGCTCATGCTCGCGTCGGACGAGCAGGCATCGTGCGGCTTGCTTCTGCAGCGCATGCCGGATACGGGCGGAAGCGCTGGCGCCGCCGCCAACCAGGCCGAGGCGGACGAGGATTTCTCGCGCGCCATGCATCTGGCCTCGACCCTGGGGCGCGAGGAACTGCTGCGCGACAGCCCCGAGGACCTGCTGCGCAAATTGTTCTGGCAGGAAGAGCCGCGCATTTTCAATCCGCAGTCGCCGCATTTCCACTGCACCTGTTCCAAGCTGCGCGTGGCCGACATGCTGCGCATGCTGGGGCGCGATGAAGTCGAGTCCGTGCTCAAGGAGCAGGGCGAGGTGGACGTGACCTGTGAGTTCTGCGGCGCACGCTATGGTTTCGATCTCGTGGATGCGGCCCAGCTGTTCCGTCCGGAGATCAACCAGCCGCCCGTGCCGACCCAGCGGCAGTAGTTCGCCGTCCCCGCGGCGTCAACGCCGTGGGGCGGGCTTGGCGGCGCCAGGCATGGGTTGGGATGCGATCGGCGCCGGCGGCGGCATCGGACTCGATGCCGGCAGGATCTGCACGAAGATCTCGTCGGGTTTGACCATCCCCATCTCGCGCCGTGCGCGGTCCTGCACCGCCTGCATGCCGTGGCGCAGGTCGCGGGCTTCGTCTTCCAGCCGTTGGTTCTGTTCCCGCGCCTGTTCGTTGGCCTGGTATTGGGCGTCCAGGTTGGCGCGCAGCTGGCGCACCTGCGGCCAGCTGCGTTCGCCAAACCAGAGCGGCCACTGCAGCAGCAGCAGCACGGCCAGGAGAACCAGAGTGACCCAGCGCATCGCCCAAGCTTGCGAGAGCACAGGCACGACGGTCGATGCCGCGTTCAGCGCAGGTTGTAGAACGTGGCGCGGCCGGCAAACCGTGCCACGTCGCCGAGGTTCTCCTCGATGCGCAGCAGCTGGTTGTACTTGGCGATGCGGTCCGAGCGCGACAGCGAGCCGGTCTTGATCTGGCCGGCGTTGGTGGCCACGGCGATATCGGCGATGGTGGTGTCCTCGGTTTCCCCCGAACGATGCGACACCACGGCGGTGTAGCCTGCGCGTTTGGCCATTTCGATGGCGGCGAAGGTCTCGGTCAGGGTCCCGATCTGGTTGACCTTGATCAGGATGGAGTTGGCGATGCCCTGTTCGATGCCGCGCTTGAGGATTTCGGCGTTGGTGACGAAGATGTCGTCGCCGACCAGCTGCACCTTCTTGCCCAGTGTGGTGGTGAGGTGTTTCCAGCCGTCCCAGTCCTGCTCGGCCAGGCCATCCTCGATGGAGACGATGGGGTACTTGCCGATCCAGCTCTCGTAAAGCGCCACCAGTTCTTCCGAGCCAAGCACCAGGCCCTCCCCGGCGAGGTGGTACTTGCCGTCCTTGTAGAACTCGCTGGAAGCCGGGTCCAGGGCGATGGCGATCTGCTCGCCGGGCCTGTAGCCGGCTTTCTCGATGGCCTCACTGATGAGTTGCAGCGCCGCCTCGTGGCTGGCCACGTTGGGCGCGAAACCTCCCTCGTCGCCGACTGTGGTGGGCATGCCGCGGTCGTGCAGAATGCCCTTGAGCGCGTGGAACACCTCGGCGCCGTAGCGCAGCGCCTCGCGGAAGTTGCCCGCGCCCACCGGCATGATCATGAATTCCTGCATGTCCAGGCTGTTGTTGGCATGCGCGCCGCCGTTGATGACGTTCATCATCGGCACCGGCAGCTCGCAGGCGGCGAATCCGCCCAGATACTGGTACAGCGGAACGCCGGCCTCTTCGGCCGCGGCCTTGGCCACGGCCATGCTCACGGCCAGCAGCGCGTTGGCGCCCAGGCGCGACTTGTTCGGGCTGCCGTCCAGTTCGATGAGCGTACGGTCGAGAAAAGCCTGCTCGGAGGCGTCCAGGCCCATCACGGCCTCGGTGATTTCGGTGTTGACATGCTCGACCGCGCGCAGCACCCCCTTGCCGCCGTAGCGCTGGGCGTTGCCGTCGCGCAGTTCCACGGCCTCGCGGGTGCCAGTGGAGGCGCCCGAAGGAACCGCGGCGCGGCCCAGAAAGCCTGTTTCCAGCACCACGTCGCATTCCACCGTTGGGTTGCCGCGGCTGTCGAGGATTTCGCGCGCGTTGAGATCGACGATTGCACTCATGGATTCTCCAGGGGTTGTGCGGTTTTCAGGGAAAAGGGTTCAGGCGCCTTGCACCAGGATCATGCGCATCAGCGCGGCGCCTTCGCGGGCCTGGCGCGCTGCGCCGTATTCGGGGGAATCGTAAAAGCGGCGCGCCGTGTCCAGGTCGGGAAATTCGAGCACCACCACGCGTCCGGGTTGCCAAGGACCTTCCAGGGTCTCGACCGCACCGCCGCGCACGATGGGTTTGGCGCCATAGGCCTGCATGGCGATGGACGACAGGGTGCGGTACTGCGCGTATTGGATTGGGTCGGTGACGTCGACGTCGGCGATGATGTAGGCGGCCATGAGCGGGTTTGAATCAGTGCAGCAGGTTTTCGAGATAGCCACGGCGCTTGACCACCGCATCGATGTCCTTCAGATCCTCCAGCATGGCGCGCATATGCCGCAGCGGCATGGCATTGGGCCCGTCGGACAGAGCTTTCTCCGGGTCCGGATGGGTCTCGGCGAACAGCCCGGCGATGCCAGCGGCCACCGCCGCGCGCGCCAGGACCGGGACGAATTCGCGCTGCCCGCCGGACTTGTCGCCCATGCCGCCGGGTTGCTGCACCGAGTGGGTGGCGTCGAACACCACGGGGCAGCCGGTGTCGCGCATGATGGCCAGGGCGCGCATGTCCGACACCAGGGTGTTGTAGCCGAAGCTCACGCCGCGTTCGCAGGCCATGATGCGCTGGTTGCCCACCGCGCGCGCCTTGTCGACCACGTTCTTCATGTCCCAGGGCGCGAGGAACTGGCCTTTCTTGATGTTGACCGGCAGGCCCATACGGGCCACGTTCTGGATGAAATTGGTCTGCCGGCAGAGGAAGGCCGGGGTCTGCAGCACGTCCACCACCGCAGCCACCTCGGCCAGCGGCGTGTCCTCGTGCACGTCGGTGATGACGGGTACGCCGAGCTGCCGCTTCACCTCCGACAGGATGCGCAGGCCCTCATCCATGCCCAGCCCGCGGAAGGACTGGGCCGACGAGCGGTTGGCCTTGTCGAAGGACGACTTGAAGATGAATGGAATGCCCAGATCCTGGCAGATGGCCTTGAGCTCCCCCGCGGTGTCGATGGCGAGCTGCTCGCTTTCGATGACGCAGGGGCCGGCGATGAGGAACAGCGGCTTGTCGGGGCCGACTTCGAATCCGCACAGTTGCATGGCCATGCCTCAGGCGTTGACCGCAGCGGCGCTGCCCGTCGGCACACCCCCGGCGCGCTGCTGCGCCAGCGCGGCCTGCACGAAGGCTGTGAACAGGGGGTGTCCGTCGCGCGGGGTGGACTTGAATTCGGGGTGGAACTGCACGCCCATGAACCAGGGGTGCACCGCTTGCGGCAGCTCGACGATTTCGGTCAGCTGTTCGCGCGTGGTCGTGGCGGAAATCACCAGGCCGGCCTTTTGCAGCGCCTCGAGATACTGCACGTTGGCTTCGTAGCGGTGGCGGTGGCGTTCGTTGACCGTGTCGCCATAAATGGCATGGGCCAGCGTGCCGGGCTGCACCCGCGCTTCCTGCGCGCCCAGGCGCATGGTGCCGCCGAGGTCGGACTGGTCGGTGCGCTGGTGCACGGCGCCGTCGCGGCCCTGCCATTCGGTGATCAGCGCGATGACCGGATGCGGCGTGGTCGGCTCGAACTCGGTGCTGTTGGCTCCTGCCAGCCCGGCCTTGTGACGCGCGTACTCGATCGTCGCCACCTGCATGCCCAGGCAGATGCCCAGGTAAGGAATGCGCTGCTCGCGGGCGTACTGCGCGGCGAGGATCTTGCCTTCCACGCCGCGCTTGCCGAAGCCGCCGGGCACCAGGATGGCGTCGAAGGCGCCGAGCTGGTCGATGTTGCCCGGCTCCAGGGTTTCGGAATCGAGGTAGGTGATGCGCACCTTGGCGGCATTCTTGATGCCGGCGTGGCGCAGCGCCTCGTTGAGCGATTTGTAGGAGTCCGACAGATCGGTGTACTTGCCCACCATCGCGATGCGCAGCGTGTGGCGCGGGTGCGCCTCGGAGGCCACCAGCGCGTCCCAGGCCGACAGGTCGGCCGGGCCGCCCACGAGCTTGAGTTTGTCGCAGATCAGCGTGTCCAGCCCCTGTTCGTGCAGCATGCGCGGGATCTTGTAGATGCTGTCGGCGTCCCAGACCGAGATCACGGCGTCTTGCGGCAGGTTGGCGAACAGGGAGATCTTCTCGCGCTCGTCGTCCGGAATCGGGCGGTCGGCGCGGCACAGCAGGGCGTCGGCGGTGATGCCGATCTCGCGCAGCTTCTGCACGCTGTGCTGGGTGGGCTTGGTCTTGAGCTCGCCGGCGGCGGGAATGAAGGGCACCAGGGTGAGGTGTACGAAGGCGCTGTGGTGGCGCGGCATGCGCAGGCTCATCTGCCGCACGGCCTCGAGGAAGGGCAGGGACTCGATGTCGCCCACGGTGCCGCCGATCTCGACGATGGCCACGTCGGCCTCGTCGGGCGAGCCTTCGCCCGCGCCGCGCCGGATGTATTCCTGGATTTCGTTGGTGATGTGCGGAATGACCTGCACCGTCTTGCCGAGGTATTCGCCGCGGCGCTCCTTGCGGATGACGCTGTCGTAGATCTGGCCGGTGGTGAAGTTGTTGGTCCGGTGCATCGAGCGCCGGATGAAGCGCTCGTAGTGGCCGAGGTCGAGGTCGGTCTCGGCGCCGTCGTCGGTGACGAACACCTCGCCGTGCTGGAACGGCGACATGGTGCCGGGGTCGACGTTGATGTAGGGGTCGAGCTTGATGAGGGTGACGTTGATGCCGCGCGACTCGAGAATCGCGGCCAGGGATGCGGCTGCGATGCCCTTGCCGAGGCTGGACACCACACCGCCGGTGACGAAAACGTATTGGGTCATGACGCCATGTAAGGCCGGTAAACGCGCATTATAGGAATCCGATCGTGACGCCCGAACGTCCGGCGCCGGGCCTGGCGATTTCAGCCCGGGACAAGCCCGCGCACCATGGCGCCGATGGCCGCTGCCGTGGCTTGCGGCTGCTCGAAGGGGTAGAGGTGGCTGCCTCCCTGGATCCACTGCAGGTGCGGGCCGACCAGCCTGTGCGTGGCGGCCATGCCGGCCTGGCGGATTTCCCGCGATTCGGTGCCGCCGATGAACCCCACCGGCACCGGAAAGGGCGGGCGGGCGATGCGGCCCATGCGGTGCGGCAGCGTCTGGTAGATGCGCGCTTCGACCTCGCGGTCGAAGGCGAGCACGCGCTTGCCGCCTTGCTCGCGCGTGCCGCAGCGGGCGTAATCGGCGAGCATGTCCGGGTCCCAGCGGGCGAAAGGCGCTTTCGCCGCGAAATGCGCGCGCACGGCTTCCACGTCGTCCCATGTGGTGCGGCGCCGCCAGGCCGGGGCGGCGGGCGGCAGGCGGCTGGCCAGTCCGCTGCGCTTGCCCAGCCACAGTACCGTGGCCCGCCAGCCGGCCACCACGGGGGAATCGAGCAGGATCACGCAGCGTATGGCACGGGGCGCGTGACGGGCCACCATCAGGCCGAGGTAGCCACCGAGGGAATGCCCCACCAGGATGACGGGCCGGCCTTGGCCGCGTTCCTGCACGAACTGCAGCAGCTCGCGCCGCAGCGCGAGCCAGCCGTCTCCCACCGGATGCTGGGGATCATGGCCGAAGCGCTCGGGCGCGGCGACCTCGAACGCGGCGCCGAGCAGTTCGAACAGCTTGCGGTAGCTGCCGGCGGGAAAACCGTTGGCATGGGCGAAGACGAGCAGGGGCTTGCCTGGGGCGTCATGCCCGAGGGTCTGACTCTGCGCTTCAGGCGAGGGCGTCGTGTCAGCCTGCATCGAAGGTCCGGATGGGAGGCTGTCAGCCGTCCAGCTCGCCGCGCGCCGAACGCCGCAGTTCGTAGAGCAGGTCCAGCGCCTGGCGCGGACTGAGGGCGTCGGGATCGATGTCGGCGAGCCGTTCGCGCAGCGGGTCGGGCGCGATGGACTCCGCGGCATGGCCGTTCGCCGCGGGGCCGGAGTCGGCGGCCAGCGCGAACAGGTCGAGCTGGGACAACTGCGCGGCCTGTGCTTGCTGCAAAGTCTCTAGGCGCTTGCGCGCGTCGCGGATCACGGCCTGCGGCATGCCGGCCAGCTGCGCCACCTGCACGCCGTAGCTGCGGCTGGCCGGGCCCGACTGGACCTCGTGCAGGAACACGATGCCGTCGCCGTGCTCGGCCGCGCTGACGTGCAGGTTCACGCTGTCGGCGTGGTGCGCGGGAAAGTCGGTGAGCTCGAAGTAATGCGTGGCGAACAGCGTGTAGGCGCGGCAGCGCTCGTGCAGGTGCGCGGCAATCGCCAGCGCCAGCGCCAGGCCGTCGAAGGTCGAGGTGCCGCGGCCGACCTCGTCCATCAGCACCAGGCTTTGCGCCGTGGCGCCGCGCAGGATGGCGGCGGCCTCGGTCATTTCCACCATGAAGGTGGAGCGTCCGCCGGCCACGTCGTCGGCTGCGCCGATGCGGGTGTGGATGGCGTCGAGCGGGCCGATGCGCGCCAACCGCGCCGGCACGAAGCTGCCCATGTACGCCAGCAGCGCGATGATGGCCGTCTGCCGCATATAGGTGGACTTGCCGCCCATATTCGGGCCGGTGATGATCTGCGTGCGCGAGGACGGCAACAGCACGCAGTCGTTGGGCACGAAGCGTTCCACCTGGGCCTGCACCACCGGGTGGCGCCCGGCGCGGATGTCGATGCCTGGCAGCGGCGAGAGCTCCGGGCAGACCCAGTTCCAGGTCTGCGCCCGCTCGGCCAACGCGGTCAGCACGTCCAGCGTGGCCAATGCCCGCGCGGCGCGCTGCCAGTGCGCCACGGCCGGCTGCAGATCCGCGATCAACTGGGCATACAGGACGCGCTCGCGCGCCAGGCCGCGATCCTGCGCCGACAGCGCCTTGTCCTCGAAGGCCTTCAGTTCCGGGGTGATGTAGCGCTCCGAGCCCTTCAGGGTCTGGCGGCGGCGGTAGTCTGCCGGCACCTTGTCGGCCTGTCCATGGGTGACCTCGATGGCGAAGCCGTGCACCCGGTTGTAGAGCACGCGCAGGTTGGCGATGCCGGTGCGCGCGCGCTCGCGCGCCTCCATCTCGAGCAGGAAAGCGCTGCAGTCCTGGCCGATGGCGCGCAGCTCGTCGAGCTCGGCGTCGAAGCCGGTGGCGATCACCCCGCCGTCGCGGATATTCAGCGCGGGCGGGTCCGCCAGCGCCGCCTGCAGCAGATCGAGCGGCGCGGAGGGAAGCTCCAGCAACGCGCGCTGCGCGGCCAGCAGCGGGTCGTCGAAGGCGCCGGCCTGGGCGATGATCTCCGGCAGCTTGCGCAGCGTGTCGCGCGCCGCGGCCAACTCGCGCGGGCGCACCTGCTGCAGCGCCAGACGCGAGGCGATGCGCTCCAGGTCCGCCAGGCCGCGCAGCGCGTCGCGCAGCGCTTGCCAGGGGCCACGCAGCAACGCGGCAATGGCCGCATGGCGCTGGCGCGCCACGGCCTGGGCGCGCGGCGGCGCGGCCAGCCATTGGCGCAGCAGGCGGCTGCCGGCCGCGCCCTGGCACACGTCGAGCAGCGAGATGAGCGTGGGCGCCGGCTCGCCGCGCAGGGTCTGCGTGAGTTCCAGGTTGCGCCGCGCCGCCGCGTCGAGCAGCAGCGTGTCGTCGGACTGCTCCACCTGCAATTGGGTGACATGGCCGAGCAGGCGTCCCTGCGTCTGCTCGGCGTAGCTCAGCAGCGCGCCAGCGGCGGCATGGGCGCGCGCCAAGCCCTGGGCGCCGAAGGCATCGAGCGCCTGCACGCCCAATTGGCGGCACAGCTTGTCGCTGCCCGCGGCTGGGTCGAACTGCCAGGGCGCGCGTGGACACAGCGGCAGGCCCTGCAATCCATCGGGCACGGCCTGGTCTTGCGGCCACAGCACCTCGGCGGGCTGGATGCGCGCGATCCAGGTGTCCAACGCGTCCGGCGTGCATTCGGCCACGCGCAGCGCGCCGCTGGCCAGCACCAGCCACGCGAGTCCGAGCCTGGGCTCGCGTTTGGATGCTGGCGGTGCGATGGCCAGCAGGGCGCAATCGGTCTTGTCGTCGAGCAGCCCGTCGTCGAGGCGCGTGCCGGGGGTGACGATGCGCTCCACCCGCCGTTCCACCGGCCCCTTGCTGGTGGCCGGGTCCCCGACTTGCTCGCAAATCGCCACCGACTCGCCCAGGCGCACCAGCTTGGCCAGATAAGTGTCCAGCGCCTGCACCGGCACTCCCGCCATGACGATGGGCTGCCCGGCCGACTGGCCGCGCCGCGTGAGCGTGAGGTCGAGCAGCCGCGCCGCCTTCTCGGCGTCGGCGTAGAACAACTCGTAGAAATCGCCCATGCGGTAGAGCACCAGCACGTCCGGGTGCTCGGCCTTGATGCGCAGGTACTGCTGCATCATGGGAGTGTGTTCGAAAGTGCTTGGGTTTTCAGGCATTTGATGATAAATTGTCTAATATTTTCGGAGTTTGTCTAATACGCTGAGGCGGCTGGGCCACTGTAGTCTCGAACTGTCGCAGGTACCGCAGGGTCATCGCCATCGTGCTGTGGCCGCCGAGCGCCTGTGGGTCCAGCCCCTGCTTCTTGGCGTCCGTGAGGCATTTGGCGCGGATGTCGTGCGGCGTCGTGTCATTGACTCCGGCTTTTTCAGCCGCCAGCTTGTACATGTCGTACGCCGTCTTGTAGGCGTACTTTTTCCCCCGCGCACGGTGCACAGGATCGTCTCCCCACGTATCTTTCGAGGCAGCGCTGCAGCCGCGTCCAGCGCCTCGCGAAGGTCGGGAGTCATCGCGATCAGGACCTTCTTGTCGGTCTTGTCTTGCTGCACGAACACACCTTCATCGGACACGTCTGCGTGCGTCATCGACAGCACGTCCTCGATGCGCTGGCCGGTGAGATACATCAGGTCGAGCATGACCCGCAGATCGGGGCTACCGCACTCCCAGATCGCTCGGTACTCTGCGTCCGACACGTACCTGCCACGCCTCGCCTCGGCCAGCCGGGGAATGCCCACGCAAGGGTTCGAGTCGACGTAGCCATGAGGTAGTCCGTATTCGAAAATCTGGCAAAGCACCGCGATTCTGCGGTTACACATATTGGGGGTTTTCGCCCAAGCGATCTGAGCCTGCTTGATGTGCGCGGGCGTGATGTCGCGAGGGTCCGCATCGCGGAACACCTCGAGCAGCTTGTTCTTGACGATCGTGTACTGCTCGACCGTGTTCGCAGACTTGCCGTGCAGGATGCGTGAGGCATCGCCGCATTGATGAGCTCGATCATCCTCCCAGATCCGCTCGTTTTTGTCCTGGAGGCGACCAGGTCGGCGTGCATCACGAGGGCTTTGTGCAGGTCGTCGCTAAGGCGTGTCCACTTGTTGCCTTTCACGTACCAGTACGCCCCATGCTTGAGATACATGCACGGGGGCAGCATCGACTGCTTTTTTCGGGGTTTTGCCATAGCTCGCATCATAGGTGGAGAGTCGGTTCTTTCTTGGGCCGGAGCGCCTTGGCCACGGCCGCGCCGTTGGCGCCAAGCAGCGACTCGATGACAACGGCGTGCACGCGAGGCCACGCGTCACGCGCGACGATGTGCGGGATGCCCTGCGACTTCAGCCAGCGCGCGATGGCGTCCGGGCGCTTCAGCCCTGTGAGGGCGCACAGGTCTTCGCGCGACAGTAGCGGTAGGGTTGACATGCTGCTGAAACGTGTCGAAAGGGAGCACCACCGCGGGTGCGACCTACACCACAGTCAGCCCCCTACTTTCAAAGCCCCCAGCCTGCCCGATGCCCACTTACGACGCCACGGGAAACGGAGGTGCTGTCCTGGCTTTCCAAGGGGAAGACTAACCGCGATATCGGCGACATCCTTGGCATGAGCCCGCGCACTGTGAATAAGCACCTTGAGCATGTATTCAAAAAGCTTGGTGTGGAAACCCGTGCCGCGGCTGCAGCGCTGGCCAGCAGCGGGCATTGGGTGGTTGATGCCGAGGTCGAGACGCCTACGGGCACGTCGTCATGGCCGACAAGGCAGCGCGATCCTGCCAACTCTGGTTTGGATGAATGGAAGTGACCCTGGTGGTCGGGTCCCAAATGAGATGGAGCGAAGGACCTGTCTCGAAACTCCGAACCTGAGTCATTGTGTTAGGCAAGTGGGTCACGGAAGTATGCATTTGGTAATCCCAGGTCGTGCCGCGTGGAGTTTTCCGTCGGGAAGTTCGCATCGCGCGGCGCCGGGCACGGCGCTGCCAACTTGCTGATGAAGGGTGGCGGCGGGTTGACTGTGAGCGCTACTTACCCTACTTACCGACTTGGTTGTATCAGAATGCAGTGGGCCAAACTTGGGGTGTATGCCGGCCCGATACCCGACGGCTTCCCACACTGGGCGGCTGGAATGGCACCTTAGCGGATCCGGTCAGCATGGCGATGGTCGTGGCCGGCCATCGCTCGGTGCAGAGACTCAATGACTTACCCATTGACCGGGGAACCTGCCACGTAGGCATACACGGGATGGTTGATCATGCCGGCAGGGGCTAGGCGCTCGAGATTGACGCGGGCGTCATCGGCATGCGGGCCGTCGAACTCGTAGGCGAAGCTTTTGCCGTGATCCTTGAACTCGATGCTGTGACCCCATTTCGCGTTGATGGAGTCGGTGTTCGGGGTGATCGTGACGACGCGGCTGGCGACGGAATCGGGCACCGGGGTGCCAAGTAGCCGAGCGGGTATGGCGGCTTGCGCGCTCACGGCAGTGGCGAAGCCGGCAATGGCGAGAAGGGCTGAGAATTTGTTCATGATCAACTCCAGGAAAGTGGGGCCAGGCCCCGGTTGCTGAACACCGCGGTATCGAAAGCATCGCGGACGAATGCAGTGTTCGCCTGGTGCCTTAAATCAAACTTAGGGGAGTATTGCGCCGGATGCTGTCATGGGTATGCATGCAATGGTTTGCCGAAGGCTGCAAAACGCGCTACGCCCCTTGATTTTGTGGGGGCGCGACGCATTGCGCGTCAGCGCGGTGTCGGGAGCTAACCGGATGACCAGCATGCGCAGTTCATCGTCATGCGCAGAACCGTCAAGAGCGCGCTACCAGGCGAGGAGGCGTGTCAACACGGCTGATCTACAGACCGAAGCGGCTCAAGCTGACTCGACGCTCAAGCACGTGATATCGCTTTGATCCAACCTTTCGACCTGTAGCGCAGCTTTTGCGTCAAAGTTCGTGGTGTGGCAAATTGCAGGATCCATGCGGTGCGTTGCTGATCGGAGGTGTTCGGACCGCTGCCATGCAGAAGCCGCGGATGGTGGAGGATGGCACCACCGCAGGCGATGGGCACGTCCATCGCGGCCGATTCATCGAAGCCGGTAGCCATGACGTAGTGGGTGTCGGCCTTGCCAGGAATGATCTGGTGCTCGAAATTCTTGCCGCCATGGGTCCCCGGGATGTAACGCATGGCGCCACCCATGAGTGGCACGTCAGCCATTGGAATCCAGAAATGGACGCGGTGGGTGTTGCGGTAGGGCTCTCCCTTTTCGTAATAGGTGTCCTGGTGCCAGCGCGTGCCCGCGCCGATGCCTGCAGTCTTGCGAATGACGTGGTCGAAAACGAATTCCATCGGCATGCCAAGGAGATTGGCGGCATAAATCTCACACAGCTGGAAGACTTCGCTTGCCATGAGGCGAGGTTCAAGCTGCGCGGTTCCGAGGATTTCGACCGACGTCGCACGATCATCGTCCCGCAGCTGAGTCCAATCGTCGGGGCCTGACGCGATTTTTTCCATCAATAACGCATCAAGAAGACGCTCAACTTCCGCGATCGCCTCCCGGCGAAAAAGACCAGGCACGGCGAGATAGCCAAGCTGCTTCCAGGCCGTTCGGTCATCGCTGGTCGGTAGAGGTAATGACGTAGGCACGGTAATCCTCATGAGATTTCTGTTTGGGTCGGCTTTGCGTCTCGGGGTGCGAGCGTGATGCGTCGCAATAACTGGACCAAGCGGCGGCCTTTTCATGTGGGGTTTAGAAGATCTTCGTGTCTGGTTCGCTGTCTTAGCGTATCAAACTTGGTGCGGTCAGCACGGGTATTGTGCGAAGCAGCGCTGGCGTTCATCGGCGCAAGCCAGGCGTTGTGCAGGACTGCGCGCGCGACATGATCGCTGCGCACACAGGTCTGAAGGTGTGACCTATGTTCAGGACGGATACTTCTCTGCCGCACAGACGGACGCTGTCTTGCGGCATGAGCGCAGTCGCAGGCGCGATTGGTTTTCGTGGCCATGGGCGTGCCCCGGCAGGAGCAGTTCATCCACAAGCATGGCGATGAATTGGGCGCCACGGTGCGCCCTGGCGTCGGAGCCTTGTTCGATTTTTTCCGGCTCGATGCTGCGGGCGCCATGGCTTGTGCGCAGGCTGGGGGAGCTTACGGTCTGATGATGGAGCCGCGCCGCCTGTTCAGGCGGTAGGTACTGGGTAACCCACAATTCCTCGCCCGTGTCATGTGGCGACGCATGCGGAGTCGCATGGCCTTGACCCAAGGTCCACTCTCGGGCTGATCGTGCGGTACGTCCGGGCGATTCGTTGGGGGACGTCTACGCCAGACATGTCGAATTTGTGTAATTGTCGAGAAATTTCCTGGATATTTGCCAAATGATGTAGGAAATTTCCTAGAAGAAATCCATCATCTACCTACCCAAGCATGATCATTCCTACTCGTACGATTCGATACTTCTGAGTTTCTGTTCCAACTCGCCCTGTTGACGCACTTAGGTCGATGATCGCGTTGACCGATTTGGCGAGACAGCTATTCAGTGCGCGTCTCCAAGGATTTCTCATGCGCCATTTCTTGCGTGTTTCTGTTTTTTTTCTGGTATCAGCTACGAGTTCTTGTGGCGGGGGTGGCACCAACACGACTGCCGCTGCCCTAAGCGGCAACGATGCTTACGCCGCCACCGTAACGAGCGCGGCGAGCGCTGGCAGCGGAACTCCAGCAGCGGCAGCTCCGGCGTCATCACTCTACCGTGTGTTCTCACCGCAGAGTTTTTGGTATCAACCCATTCCGGCCAATGCGCCACTGAATCCCAATTCGGCAGCCTACGTCCAGAACCTGGTGAGTCAGGTCCAGACCTACTACGGCAACGTCAACCTCAACACCACCAATTACGCCAGCCCGATCTACTTCGTCCAGACCGTCGGTGGCTCGTCCTCGGTGACTTGGGTCAATGGCACGCCTGTCTATCCGGTCAGCAAACGGGTGAACGTCGGATTCTGGGATTGCCAGAATAAGGGTTGGACCGATCCGAACCTGGTGGCGCAGTGGCAAGGGGTACCGATTCCGGCGGGTGCGACGCCTGCGGGAGGAACCGACAGCGAAATGTCCATCTACGACCTCAGCACGCACACGCTGTGGGAATTCTGGGTTACACGCCAGGTCAACGGTCAGTGGCAGGCCTGCTGGGGCGGGCGGCTGCAGAACACGGATCAGAACATCGGGGCCTTCCCCAACCCTTACGGGACCACCGCAACCGGGCTGCCCTTCATCGGCGGCGAGATCTCGGCCGAGGATCTGGCCGGTGGGTCGATCAACCACGCCATGGGCATCTCGCTCGTCAACGTGGAGAACTGGAACATTTTCTCTTGGCCAGCCACCCGCTCGGATGGCCATAACCCGACCAACGTACCGAACCTGATTCCCGAAGGCACGCGTTTGCGGCTGGACCCGAGTGTGAACGTTGACGCGCTGAACCTCACTCCGGTCGGCCGCATGATCGCCAAGGCGGCGCAGACCTACGGCTTCGTGGTCTGGGACAAGGCCGGCGCACTATCACTGCGTATGGTCAACCCTGCCAGCTACAAGCCCGCTGGAATGACCGACCCCTATCCTGCGTTGTTCGGCGGCCTGCCGTCCTATCAGGTTCTGCAGAATTTTCCCTGGAACAAGCTGCAGGTGATGCCCAACAATTACGCCAAACCCTGAGCGCCTTGCCCCATGGCCGGTGAGCGCCTTTGGGTTCCGGCGACCAATCTGGGCGACAGCGCCGTGCTGTTGCCGCTTGCCTTGGTCATCCTGGCCTGGATCAGTCCGAGCGCCTGGCGGCTCAGCTCTGCTCTGGGGGGCTTGCTCGCCGCAGATATGGTCCTTGTGGCGCTGACCAAGATTGCTTGCATGGGATGGGGTTTGCATCCTCCTGCAATTGCTGCAGCCTACGGAGGATGCTTGAAGATTGCGCGACCACCGTCCACGAACCGTTAGGAGACACGCATGTGCTGACCTGCTGCGAGGCGTTCGTCGACCAGGGGCAGCAAGCGCGTTTAGTCGAAAGCCCACGCTTCGGGCAGCGCGATGGTTTGCCTCTCGCGCCACGGCAGGGTGCTATGCAGGATGCGGCCGTCGTCCTCTGCGATCACTCCATAGGAGATCTCGAAGTCGGCGAGCCGCCTCAATTCCTCAACGGTTGCCCGGCCAGTGGCCAGACTCGCCCAGAGCTCCCGGCTTTGCGTGGCGTCCATTGCGCGAGGTCGGATCAGCATGAAACGCCTGCCTGAGCGCAGCCAGAGTACTGGGCCTTCCGCACTGCGACTTCGGGCAACCCAACCCGTCTGATCGCTGGCCGGCTCGCGTTCCCAGCGCTCGGCGTAATCCGCCTCGACGCCGTATTCGTCGATGGCGTCCAAGGTGGACGCGAAGGCCATGCAGCCCAGGTCGCGCCGGCCGCTGGGATGGTAGTCGAGTTGGCGCAGCCATTCGCACGTGTCCCCCTGCACCTGGGTAATGCCGGCGAAGCCCTCCTGGCGCAGCAGGCCGAGCAGTTCGTCGTGGCTGCAATCGTGCACGGATCTACGTCCCTCGCATGGCGGCCGATCGGCCGGAATGCGCAGGTCGGCGTGCCACTGCGCGGTCTGCATCCACAGCACGAGGGTGGTGTCGTCGCGCAGACCCGGCGCGGTCAGCAGGGTGCGGCGCCACAGGCCCTGGTAGTGCGGAGGGACGGTGTACGACATCAGTCGTGGAATTCGGGGAAGTGGCGCAGGCTTTTCCAGAACGCCAGATCGTGATTGGGCCACAGCATGGCCTGCTCGCGTGCGGCCAGGGCCTTGAGTTTGCGGATGCTGGCGATGGCCTGGTCCTCGCGGTCCTGCCAGCAGATGCCGGGGGCGACTTCGTCGCGCAGGTTTTCCTCCAGATCGGCGGCGTCGCCGCAGAGGATCACGGGGGCGCCGCGTGGCAGTTCGACCCATAGCGACATATGGCCGGCGGTGTGCCCCGGGCTGGAGATGGCGCGCACGCCGGGAAGAAGATCGTATTCGCCGCGCATGGTTTTCCAGCGGTGATCACCGGCGAAGTCGTCGGCGAAATAGGCGGGGTCCAGCCCGCTGCGCGCGGCTTGCATTTCGTCGTGCTGCACGTGCACCTCGGCGCCGCACACCTCGCACAGGCCGCCGGCGTGGTCGAAGTGCAGATGGCCGAGGAAGACCACGTCGATGTCCGCCGGGCTCAGACCGAGGCGCGCCAGATGGCTGGGCAGGCGCTGGTCCTCGCGCATGTCGGGGGCGCCGAAGGCGAAGGTCTGCGGGTCGTAGTGGCGCGCGCGCTGCGTGGGGTCGACGATCTTGCCGTAGTCGCAGCCGACGTCGTAGAGGATGCGTCCCTGCGTGGTCTCGATGAGGTAGGCCAGGATGGGGGCTTCGATGATTTCGCCTTGCCCGCGATGGCGGGTGGAGATGGACTTGTCGTAGCGGTGCGTGGCGGTGAGCAGCGGCCACATGCGCAAAACCTGGGTCATGGGGATTCCTGGGGCAGGGTGTCGATGGCCCCGGCGAGCTCCGCGCTGGTATGCACGCTGCCGAAGATGCCGCCTTCCACCGTCACCATGTCCAGCGCGGCCTGGTGCAAGGCGGGGAAAGCCGAGGCGCAGGCGTCGCCGGCGAGGCGGCAGCGGTAGCCGAGGTCCGTCGCGGCGCGCAACGTCGAGTGCACGCAAACCTCGGTGGTCACGCCGCACAGCACCAGTTCGTGGATTCCCTGCGCGGCGAGGATCTGCTGCAGATCGGTTTGGTGAAACGCGCTGTAACCGGGTTTGTCCACCACGGGTTCGTCGGCCCGGGGGGCGAGTTCATCGACGATGCCGTGGCCATGTTCGCCGCGCACCAGCAGCCGGCCCAGCGGGCCGGGCGTGCCGATGGGGGCGCCGGCGCGGGCGGCGCGTTGTTGCTTGGTGGACGGGCAGTCGGAAAGGTCGGCGCAGTGGCCTTCGCGGGTATGGATGACGAGCAGACCCCGGCGCCGCGCGGCGTGCAGCAGGCGCTGCGCGCCAGGGATGGCCGCGCGCAGCAGGGCAGTGTTCAGCCCGGCGTGGGCGGCGTAGCCGCGCGGGTCGAGAAAGTCGCGCTGCATGTCGATGACCAGCAGCGCGGTGTCGCGGCCAAGCGGCATGGGCGCGAGATCGGACATCTCAGTCGGCGAACTCGCCGCGGATGGCGGCGACCAGGCGTTCGGTCAGTTCCTGCGACATGGTCGCGCCCTTGGCCGCGTCGGCGCCGCGCGCGGACGACAGTACGCCCGACGGCGGCACCCATTGCGGGCGCGGCGGATAGGTGTCGTAGGGCGGGAAATGCGCGGGTCCGTCGTCCGGCAGCAGGTCCATGCGCACCAGTTCGGGGTGGTGGTGCAGCATCAGCGAGGTTTCGATGACGGCGGCGTGCTCCAGCGCGAATCCGGGGAAGCCGTCTGGGAACACGCGCGCCAGGGTCTGCTCGGTGAGGAAGTCCCAGTATTCCAGGCGCATGACCCGCAGCGGGCAGGCTGGGCCGAGTTCGCGCAGCGCCAGGTCGATGCCTTCGGTGACGAACCACTGGTTCTCGTAGTGCCCGACCACCACCACCAGCTTGCGCACGCCGTGGCGGGCCAGTTCGCGGATGACGTCGCGGGTGATCTGGATCAGGCTGGACGCATCCAGGCTGGTGGTGCCGGGGAAGTGCTGGCCGCCGCCGCATTTGGGCTGCGACTTGTAGCCATAGCTCAGCGCGGGCGCGACGATGCCGTCGATGCGCGCGGCGACGCCGGCCGACACCGCGGTGGCGAGCAGCGCGTCGGTGCCTAGCGGCAGGTGCGGGCCGTGTTGTTCGAGCGCGCCGCAGGGCAGGAACACCACCGGGCTGTCTTCGGCGATGCGGTCGCGGTAGGCGATCCAGCTCATGCGGTCCATCATCACGGGGTTCATGCCATCGTCCTTTCTTGGTCGTGTTGCGCCGTCGCGTTCAGGCCATCAGCGCCCCGCCGTTGGGGCTGAGGGTCTGGCCGCAGTAATAGCTGGCGTGCGGGGAGGCGAGGAACACGGCGGTGGCGGCGATTTCCTCGGGTCGCCCCACGCGGCCCATCGGCACGTCGGCTTCCTTCGCCGCCCAGGCCGCGCTCATCTGGTCCAGCGCCAGCATGGGGGTGTCCACCGGCCCAGGCGCGATGGCGTTGATGCGCACCGTCGGCGCGAACTCGCGCGCCAGCGAGCGTGTGAGGGTGATGACCCCGGCCTTGGCCGCCGTGTAGGCGGTGAACCCGGCGCGGCCGAGGTAGCCGAGTTCCGACGCCACGTTGATGATGCAGCCGCCGCCGCGGCGCAGCATGGCGGGCAGGGCAGCCTGGCAGCACAGGAACACGGACTTGAGGTCGGTGGCCAGGACGTGATCCCATTCCGACTCGCGCATGTCCAGAAAGGGTTTTTCAAGCAGGATGCCGGCGTTGTTGACCAGGATGTCGACAACGCCGTGGCGTTGCAGGCAGGCGTCCATCATGCCGCGCACCGCGGCGCCCTGCGACACGTCGGCCTCCACCGCCCAGGCCGATCCACCCGCAGCGGCGATCAGCGCCACGGTTTCATCCGCCAATTCGGCGCGACCGAGATGGTTGACGATGACCGTCGCGCCCGCCTCGGCCATGGCCACGGCGATGGCGCGGCCGATGCCGGTGGTGGCGCCGGTCACCAGCGCGGTTCTGCCCGAGAAATCGTCGTCGCGCATGCGCTTCAGACCGCCGTGAGGAAGGACACGCCCACCGCGCCGTAGAAATCCTGGGCCTTGTCCGCGCCGGTCGTGACCACGCCGTAGTCGTCGCTGAGCACGCGCTGCACGCGGTGGCGGTGAAAGCCGCGCAGCAGGCCGGCCATGGGCAGAACCTGGGTGCCGTCGTCCGCATACAACTCGCGGTGCAGCGTGGGAAGGCGGTACCAGGGCACCGTCGGTTTTTCGTGGTGGGCGTTGTGGTAGCTGAAGTTCAGCAGCAGCAGGTTGAGCCAGGGGTGCCCCAGCGAAACCAGATTGGAATAGGTGTTGTGCTGCTCGTAGTCGTGATCGCGCACCTTGTCGTTGGGAATGCTGCCGCCGGTGAGCACGGCGAAGGCGTCGTAGGTGTGCTGGTAGGCGTCGGCGAAACGCAGCACGGTGACGAACAACAGGTAGGCGACGAAATACAGCAGCACCGCCTTGGGCGAAACCCAAGCCAGCGCGGCGAAGAACGCCAGGCGCACGGCCAGCACGGCCAGGATGCGCCTGCGCCCCGCCGCGCGTTCCGGGGCGATGAAGGGCAGCAGCATCACGTAGGCGCGCATGATGAATTCGACCGCCGGGATGTAGGCCCACTCCAGCGCCAGCACCAGCGCGCGCACCCACGCTGGGGCCTCGCGCAGGAAGCGCTTGTAATCGAAGGTGATGACGTCGGCGCGGTCGATGTGGTGGCGCATGTGCTTGCGCCGCAGGTCGGCGAAGGGTGCGTAGCAGCTGCCGTTGATCCAGCTCATCACCGTGCCGCCGCGCTGGTTGGCGGCGTTGGATTTGAAGATCGCGCCATGCGCGAATTCGTGCAGGAAATAGGCGGAATAGGTCAACGCATGCGCGAGCAGCAGCACGCCCAGGGCGTTGAGCCACCACGCCTGCGCGACCAGCAGGCCCACGCCCGCGAGATAGCCCGCGGCCATGTGGCCCAGGGCAAGGATGTTGGGAACGGCGCCGTCGTCGTAGCGGAACAGGGTGCTGGCCATGGTGGTCTCCGAGCTTGGCTCCCGGCGTGGCGCGCAGCAGCGGCCGAGCCGCCTCACGCGCCACCGAGGCAACGCTTTCTCGTTATTTGGCGAGCTCCATCACGAACTTGGCATCGAAGGTTTCGGCGATGGGGGGAACGCTGCTGATCTGCTTCTTGCCCATCAGCACCTTGCCGATCACCGGGCCGCTGCCGTAGAGCGAGGTGGTCGCGGTGGACTTGGTGAAGGTCTTCACCATGCCGGCCAGCGGAATGTTGAACACGCCCGACATCTGGTCCTTCACGTCCTTGGCCGAGATGCCCATGGCTTTGCCGATGATGGCATCGGCATCGTCCGGGTCGGACTTCATGTAGGCCAAACCTTCCAGATAGGCCTGGATGGTGGCCTTGACCTCTTTCGGATGCGCGGCGATGTAGGCCTTGTTGAACACCAGCACGTCGGTGATCAGGCCCGGGGCGTCCTTGGACGAGAACACGACGTGGAATTTCTTGCCGCCGCCCATGGCGACGATCTGCGACAGGCTGGGTTCATAGGTCACGCCGATCGGGATGCCGCCCGAGGCCATGGCCGCGGGCACCTGCTCGGGGGTCATGCTGATGGACTGGATGTCCTTTTCGCCCATGCCGTTCTTCAACAGCGCGTAGGACAGCAGGAAGTCCGAAGGCGACAGCGGGTTGTAGCCGATCTTCTGGCCCTTGAACTGGCTGATCTTGGTGATGTCCGTCTTGGCGACGATGGCGTCGGCGCCGTTGGAGTAGTCGATCGGCATCACCACCTGGAGATGCAAGCCCTTGGCGTCGGAGCCGATGACCTGGTCATAGGTGAGCATGCCGCCGTCGACGGCCTTGCTGGCGATGGCCGAGGGGATCAGCGCCGGATCGTTGAAGTTCTGCAGCTTGGCGTCGAGGCCGTATTTCTTGAAGAAACCCTTCGCCGCGGCGACGTAGAACGGACCGTAGCCGATCCAGACCACGGTGCCGATGTTCATGGTGGACTCGGCCTGGGCGACTTGCACGCCCGACACGGTGAGGGAGGCGAAGGCGGCAAGGCTTGCGAGGGTGCGCAAGGCGACTCTGCGGGCGAACGGCATGGTTGAGGCTCCGGATGTGAGGGTTGAGAACGGGCACGGAAGAAAGCGGTGACGACGCTTTTCTCCCGGGCTTTTATCCCTCCGTGGAGCCTCCAGGGGAGGCCGGGCGGCTCTCGGACCAGACGCTTCGCGAAGAAGCCGGAACCCTAGCTGCCCTGTCAAACGCAAAACAACAATTGGCGATCAACCACCAATTCCGTGCAGCTCCAACTATGCAAGGAGCGTGCCTGGGGCGGCGCCACAGGCCCTGGGGTCTTGGCTCGGCCCCACGCTGGCGCGAGGGGCGCTGGGGCGGCAGCACGGTCGTGTCTTGGTGCAAAAGTCTTGGTGCAAAAGGCACCAGTTTGGGACATAGGGCACCGCACCGCGCCATGCCGGGCCGCGTGTGATTTGTCGCGCCCAGATCAGTCCCGCCGCGCCACCATGTCGATCTCGATCCGCGCGCCCTTGGCCAGCCCCGACACGCCGACGCAGGTCCGCGCCGGCCGCCTCCCGGCGGGAAAGTAGCTGGCGTACACGCGGTTCATCGCGTCGTAGTCGGCGTCGAAATACAGCAGGAACACGCGCACCGACACCACATGCGCCAGCGTCAGCCCGCAGCCTTCGAGCACCGTGGCGAGATTCTTCATGACCTGGTGCGTCTGCGCCTCGATGCCCTCGGGGTAGGCCGAATCCAGCGTGGTGCCGCTGAACGGCATCTGCCCCGTGAGGAAGACCCAGCCATCGGTTTCGACGGCATGGCTGAAAGGCGCGACCGGGTCGGGCGCGCCGGGGATCATGTGAAAGACAGGTGGCATGGGGAAGGTCCAGGTTCAAGGCAATGCCGGCCGGACGGCTCGGTGTCGCCGGATCATAAGGAGCCATGTTGCAGCGGCACAAGAGTCGCCCGTTGCGGTTCGGGCGATCTGCGATGAGCCTTCCAGAGGTGCGCCGCACAAGGCGTTCGGCCAGGCTGCGTGTTGATTCATTTCCAAAACTGGGCCATTTGGGGACGCGTTCACGTTGAAATCTGAGCCACGTTGCCGCTCTATCGTGCTGAGTTTTTCAGCACAGGGGAGCAGGAGTGATCAACGTGAGCACATTGAGCAAGTTGCGCCGCCTCGTGCTGAGGCAGGACGTGTCGGTGCGCGAGGCCAGCCGCAGGCTGGGCATCTCGCGCAACACAGCCACCAAGTGGCTCAAAGATGGTCAGATGACCGAGCCCAGATACCCTCAACGGGTGTCAGGTCCCAGCATCCTGGATCCGTACAAGGAGCAGTTGAGCCAGTGGCTCAAAGCCGATAGCCATCGCAGCAAACGCGATCGGCGCGGGATCAAGGCGATGTTTGAAGCGCTGCGGGCGCAGGGCTACAGCGGCAGCCGGGGGCCGGTGTACACATTTGCCCAGCGCTGGCAGCAAGAGCAAGGCAACGCGGCACGCGGCGCGGGGTTTATACCGCTGAGCTTCGAGTTGGGCGAGGCGTTCCAGTTCGACTGGAGCTGCGAGTACCTCTTCATCGGTGGGCTGCGTCGCCGCCTGGAGGTGGCACACACCAAGCTGGCGGCCAGTCGTGCCTTCTGCCTGGTGGCGTACTACAGCCAGGCGCACGAGATGCTGTTCGATGCGCACGCGCGCGCGTTCGCTCTCTTCGGTGGCGTGCCCCGGCGGGGCATCTACGACAACATGAAGACGGCGGTGGACAAGGTCGGCCAGGGCAAGCAGCGCAGCGTCAACGCGCGCTTTGAGGCCATGACCGGGCACTATCTGTTCGAGCCGGAGTTCTGCAGC
Source organism: Thiomonas delicata (assembly GCF_900088825.1). Classification (GTDB taxonomy): domain Bacteria; phylum Pseudomonadota; class Gammaproteobacteria; order Burkholderiales; family Burkholderiaceae_C; genus Thiomonas_A; species Thiomonas_A delicata. The sequence continues at coordinate 457,993 of NZ_LT592171.1, forward strand.
CGGGCCGCCGGCTGGGAGAAGGGGGTCGTCGAGAAGAACGTTCAGGATCGGCGCAAGGACATCTGGCGCGAGGCCAGTGAACGGCGCTGGGGATCGCTTGGCGAGTTCAACGACTGGTTGCAGCAGGCCTGTGTGAAGGCCTGGGCCGAGATGAGCCACCCTGAATGGACGCAGCTCACGGTGGCCGATGTCTGGCAGGACGAACGGGTTCGCCTCATGCCCAACCCCCGAGCGTTTGATGGCTATGTGGAGCAGCCGGTTCGGGTCTCTGCCACTTCGCTGATCCACTTCCAGCGCAACCGCTATAGCGTGCCGTGCGAATGGATCCACGCGGTGGTCAGCTTGCGGGCCTATGCCGATGGTCTGCTGGTGGTCGGGCCTGACGGGCGACAGGTGCGCCTGGCGCGCAGCTTCGAGCGGGATCAGACGCTCTACGACTGGATGAACCGCCCCGGGTTTTGAGGAGGCTCCAACCTTTGAGAAGATGGAGCCATGAACAAGACGAACAAGTTTTCCCCCGAAGTGCGCGAGCGCGCGGTACGCATGGTGCAGGAGCACCGAGGCGAGTACCCCTCGCTGTGGGCCGCAGTCGAATCCATGGCCCCCAAGATTGGCTGCGTGCCACAGACGCTGCTGGAGTGGGTCAAGCGCGAGGAAGTCGATACAGGCCAGCGCGACGGCCTGACGAGCAGCGAGCGTGAACGCCTCAAACAACTCGAGCGCGAGAACAAGGAATTGCGCCGGGCCAATGACATCCTCAAAGCGGCGAGTGCTTTTTTCGCCCAGGCGGAGCTCGACCGCCGTTTGAAGAGTTGAAGCGATTCATCGACCAGCACCGCCCCATGCACGGGGTCGAGCCCATCTGCAAAGTGCTGCAGATGGCCCCGTCGTGTTACTGGCGCCATGCCGCGCGTCATCGCAACCCCGAGTTGCGCAGCGCCCGTGCTCAGCGCGACGATGCGCTGGCTGCCGACATCCAGCGTGTGTGGCACGCCAACTGGCAGGTGTATGGAGCTGACAAGGTTTGGTTGCAGATGAACCGCGAGGGCAACCGGGTGGCGCGCTGCACGGTCGAGCGGCTGATGAAACGCCTGGGGCTGCAGGGTGCGCGGCGGAGCAAGAAGGTGCGAACCACGGTCCCCGACACTTGCACGCCGTGTCCGCAGGACCACGTCAACCGGGTGTTCAAAGCCGAGCGACCCAACCAGCTCTGGGTGTCGGACTTCACCTATGTGAGCACCTGGCAGGGCTGGCTGTACGTGGCGTTCGTCATCGACGTGTTTGCCCGACGCATCGTGGGCTGGCGCGTGAGCACATCCATGCAGACCGATTTCGTGATGGACGCGCTGGAGCAGGCTTTGTACGCGCGTCGGCCCGCTGCCCATGCCTTGGTCCACCATTCGGACAGAGGCGTGCAATACGTCAGCGTCAAGTACACCGAACGCTTGGCGCAGGCAGGCATCCAGCCCTCCGTGGGCAGCAAAGGAGACTCCTATGACAACGCCCTGGCCGAGACCATCAACGGGCTGTATAAGGCCGAATTGATTCACCGCCGCGGACCCTGGAAAACCAGGGAAGCCGTCGAACTGGCCACCCTGCAATGGGTGCACTGGTTCAACCACACCCGACTGCTCAAACCGATTGGGGGTATCCCTCCGGCAGAAGCTGAGGCAAACTACTGGCGCCAACAAGCCAGTCAACACGCCATTCCGGCATGACTTAAACCAACTAGCCTCCACGAAACCCGGGGCGGTTCATCGACGTGCTTCCCCGGCTTTCGGCGAACGCGAAGTTCGCGGGCCGCGTTTTCGGCAGCAACGCCGCCACCTGGTGGGGCTTTCATTACAGCGAGCTGCTCACCGAGCCCAAGCCGCGCGAGGTCGTCACGATCTACGAGATCGACTGCAGCCACGGCCACGGAGCCTGCGCGCACGCGGTCTACAACTACCGCTGGACGCCGCAGCGCGATCCCAGCGGAGTGGTGCATCCCACCATCGACTATCCGGGCATTCCTGTCGACCGCGGCAGCATCGTCGAGAACCACGACGTGCTGAAGAACGTGAAGATCCCGGTGCGCCCGCATTTCGGCGTGATCGCGGTGGCGCCGCGCGAGGTCGGCATGGTCGACTCGATCCCGCCGGCCTATTTCGGCGGCAACATCGACAACTGGCGGGTGGGCAAGGGGGCGAGCGTCTATCTGCCGGTCGGCGTCGAAGGTGCCTTGCTGTCGGTGGGCGACCCGCACGCCTCGCAGGGCGACTCGGAGCTTTGCGGCACGGCCATCGAATGCTCGCTCACCGGGGTGTTCCAGATCGTGCTGCACAAGGCCGAAACCTTGCATAACGAGCCCTATGCCGACATCGACTACCCGCTGGTGGAAACCGCGGACGAATGGGTTCTGCACGGCTTCAGCCATCCGGACTATTTCACCGAGTTCGGCGACAAGGCCTGCAGCGCGATTTACGAGAAGTCCTCCATCGATCTGGCCATGCGCGACGCGTTCCGCAAGACACGGCGGTTCCTGATGACCTCGCAGGGCCTGAGCGAGGACGAGGCCATCTCGCTGATGTCGGTCGCCGTGGATTTCGGCATCACCCAGGTGGTCGACGGCAACGTCGGCGTTCACGCCATCGTTCGCAAGGCTTTGTTCGGGGCCGGGGTTTCCCAGGTTTGAGGCCGCGTGTTGCGGGCTTGCCGGCGGGTATCCGTCGGTCCTTCGCTCAGACCCCGACGGCCGCGCCATCGCTGCGCGGATCTGCGGCGCCCTCGATGCGCCCGTCGGGGTGGCGCACCAGGGCGCCGGCGTGGCCCATGGTGTCGCTGAAGGCCTGGTCGAGCACCTCGACGTCGTGGCCGGCGTCCCGCAGGGCCTGCACCAGCGCGGGGTCGAAGCGGTTCTCCAGTTTCAGGTTCGTGCTGACATCGCCCCAGGTGCGGCCGAGCAGCCAGCGCGGCGCGCTGATGGCCTGCTGCAGGGGTTGGCCGTAGCGCGCATAGCGCGTGAACACGGCGGCCTGCGTTTGCGGCTGGCCTTCGCCGCCCATGGTGCCGTAGGGCATGACGCGGCCGTCGTCGAACAGGGCCAGGGCAGGGTTCAGCGTGTGGAAGGGTTTGCGCCCGGGTTCGAGGGCGTTGAGGTCGGCCGGGTCGAGCGAGAAGCTGATGCCGCGGTTCTGCCAGGTGATGCCGGTGTCGCGCAGCACGACGCCGGAGCCGAATTCCCAGTAGATGCTCTGGATGAAACTCACGGCGCGGCCTGCGCGGTCGATGGCGCCCATCCAGATGGTGTCGCCGGGTGCGGCGGGCTCGGGCCAGGGCAGGGCGGTGCGCATGTCGATGTCGGCGGCGAGCGCGTCGAGCGCGGCGTCGCCGAGGTGGCGGGCCGGGTCGCCGGGCACGCGGCGCGGGTCGGTGACCACCTGGTTGCGCACGCGGAAGGCGCGCTTGGTGGCCTCGATGAGGCCGTGCAGGTGCGCGAAACCTTCGCCTTCGGCCACGCCAAGGCGCTCGTAGAGGCCGAGGATCATCAGCGATGCCAGCCCCTGCGTCGATGGCGGCAGGTTGTAGACGGTGGCGTCGCGCAGGCGCACGGACAAGGGCGTGACCTCCTGCGCCATGTAGGCCGCGAGGTCGGCGGTGCGCACGGGGCTGCCGATGCGTTCGAGTTCGGCGCCGATGCGCCGTCCGAGTTCGCCGCGGTAGAAGCCATCGAGCCCATGCGCGGCCAGGCTTTGCAGGGTTTCGGCCAGGGCCGGTTGGCGCAGGATGTGGCCGGGCGCTGGCGGTGCGCCGTGGACGAGGAAAGCGTCGGCGAAGCCAGGCGCATCCTTCAAGCCATCGAGCTTTTGCCGGGTCAGTTCGGCCTGGCTGGTGGTGACGACCACGCCGTCGCGGGCATGGCGGATGGCGTCGCGCAGCAGCCGCTCCAGGGGCAGCGCCTGGCCACCCCAGGCGCCGGCGACGTCAAGGGCCTTGGCCCAGCCGCCGACGGTGCCGGCGACGGTGAGCGCGGCCTGTGGGCCGCGCGCCGGAATGGCGTCGAGCCCGGCGTAGCGTTGCGGGGTGGCCAGGGCGGCGGCGAAGCCGCTGGCGTCGATGGCCACAGGCGCATGGCCGGGGGTGTGGATGAGCCAGAAGCCGTCGCCGCCGATGGAGGTCATGTGGGGGTAGACCACGGCGATGGCGGCGGCCGCCGCGACCATGGCCTCGACGGCGTTGCCGCCGTCGAGAAGGACGTCGCGCCCGGCCTGGGCCGCGAGGTGGTGCGGGGCGACGACCATGCCGCCCAGGGCATTCGGAGTGTTCAGCATGCGTATGGTTGCTCGAGGTTGCGGCGCGTCAGCTTCGGTTGCGGCGCGCCTTGCGAAAACGCCAACGAGAAAATCCCGGCCTTACCGCTATCGCGCAAGGCTGGAGCCTTGGGTCCTGGAGACGCGGTGTTGGGTCGCCAAGGCGCCGAAGATCGCCAGCAGCGGAATGCTAGTCGCCGCATTGAAGCCCTGCCAGAGCAGGGCCGCGGTGAGCGCGGCGCCGCTGGCGTAGATGGCGAATGCCAGCGACTGGCGCTTGGCGTTGAAGATGGAGATGTTGCCGCCGCGCACGCTGGCGTGCATCAGGGTCATGACGATGCTGGTCAGGGTGCTGGTGAAGACCACGGTGGGAATGCCGTCGAGGTTGATCTTGCGTGCGGCCACGCTTTGCAGACCCATGCCGATGGCGGAGCACGCGATCAGGATGGCGAGCCAGATGCCTTCGGTGGGAAATCCGATCTGGCTCCAGAGCACGAAAAACAGTCCCAGAAACGCGGCCTCGGCGAGCAGGATCAGCATCAGCTCCCTTTGTTTGTCGCGCGCATGGACGAGCGCGCCGAGCGCGACGCCGCCGATATAGCCGCCGAGGGCGATGAGGGAATGGATGGCGGCGAACACATGCCCCCGGCCGATGGCCAGGCCGAGCAGGGCCGTGTTCCCGGTCATGGCCGAGGTGAAGACTTCCTGCAGCTTCAGGAAGGCGATGACGTCCGTCGCGCTCGAGGCGAAGGTCAGCAAGCCCAGGGTCAGGTCTCGGTGGTCGAAATGTTCCAGGTTCTGCGTGTTGCCTGCCATCCGATGCTCGTGGGTTGTGGTTCGAGCGGCGAGTTTAGACGCCGCCGGCCGTGCGCGCCATGTAGCGGGCGCGCATCCCCTTGAGGACGAAGAAGGCCAGCAGGGCGGCGCTCAAGTCGAGGGCGATCATCAGCCCGAACACCGGAATCCAGCTGCCGCTCGACTGGTGTATGAGCGCGGCGATGGGGCCGCCGAGGATGGAGCCGATACCCTGGGACATGTACAGGAAGCCATAGTTGGTCGTGGCGTAGCGCGTGCCGAAGGTGTCGGTCAGGGTCGAGGGAAACAAGGAAAATATCTCGCCCCAGCCGAAGAAGACGATGCCGGACAGCAGCACGAACCACAGCGGGTCGCTGCGCAGCCCCAGCCAGGCCAGCATGGCCAGGCCTTCCATGCCGAACGCGATGGCCATGGTGTTCTCACGCCCGATGCGGTCGGACAGCCAGCCGAAGAAGGGGCGCGTCAGCCCGTTGGTGAAGCGGTCGATGGTCAGTGCCAACGGCAGCGCGGCCATGCCCCAGACCAGCACCGAGGCGACGCCGAAATCCTTGGCGAACGCACCCATCTGCGAAATGACCATGAGGCCCGAGGTGGACATCATGGTCATCATGACGAACATGAGCCAGAACACCGGTTGTTTCAGCATGGTGGCGGGCTTGATGCCCGCGGCGCGCGATTCGACCCGCACGGATTGCGCCGCGACTTCGATCGGCGGCCGCTTGATGCCTTGGGCCGCGATCAGGCCCACCGCGCCGATGATGTAGCCGAACATCGTGATGGTTTGCGCGTAGCCGACCGCTGCCAGGCTGGAGGAGATCGGGAAGGTGGTGAGTATGGCGCCGAAGCCGTAGCCGGCGGCGACCATGCCGACGGCGAAGCCGCGCTGGCGGGGGAACCAGCGCACCATGAGGCCGACGACTCCCACATAGATGACGCCGGTGCCGATGCCGCCCAGCAGGCCGTAGGTCAGGTAGAGCTGGGTCACGCTGTGGGCCGAGGCGGACAGCACCCAGCTGGCCCCGGTGAGGATGGCGCCGATGGACAGCAGCATCCTGGGGCCGAACCGGTCCACCAGATAACCCTGGAACGGCGAGAAGAAGGTCTGCAGCACGATCAGGATCGAGAACGTGACCTGCAACTGTGCGAGGCTGGCGCCGAGCTGGCCGAGCAGCGGCTTGGTGAACAGGGCCCAGACGTACTGCGGGCTGGAAATGGCCATCATGCAAACCAGGCCCAGCGCGAGCTGGCCCCAGCGGCCCTTGAGGTCGGTCATGGGGATGGCGAGGCCTTGCGGCGGATCAAGCAGTGTGGACATGGAAACTCCTTGGTTGCGTCAAGGCGGCGTGCGACGCTGGTTCGAGGGCTTGTGTGTTCCAGCGGCCATTGGTGATCAGCCACCCACTCCGTGCCCATCGTCTTGAGCAAATTCCATGCCCGGACCCTTGTGCCGCGTGGCGGCCCAAAAGGCACCGAGGGCTTGCGACCCGGGCATGCCCAGGTGGCCGAGTCCGATGTGGCCGGCACCAAAGCTGAGCATGGTTCCCTCGATTGGGGCGCTCAAGGAAACGCCGGGGCGCCCCAAGTTTCGTTGATCCCCATGGGTGGGGTGGTGTGCCGACCCTGGGGCGCTCAGAGGATCGTCTGCGGCAGCGGCGAGCGCAGCGATGCGCACCCCGATCATGCCGTCGCGCAGGTTGCGTCGAAGCAGGTCGTGCTCGGACCGGCCCGGCGCCGGCCGGATCAGTCCGCCCGGCCACTCGTGCAGTGGCCGGGACGGGGTTCAGGCCTTGGCGCTGCGTGCAACCAGCGCGAAATGTTCCACGCGCGGCGGTTCCGCGAAGTAGGGGCCGACGATGGCGCGCCATTGGGCGAAGGCTTCGGACTGCCGAAAGCCCACGGTGTGATCTTCCAGCGTGGCCCAGTGGATCATCAGCAGATAGCGCTCGGCGGACTCGACGCCCTTGCGGATTTCATAGCCGATGAAACCTTTGGCGTGGGCGATGACCGTGTCCACGCCGCGGACGATGGCGGCTTCGAATTCGGCCTGCCGGCCGGGCTGGATGCGGATGTCGGCGAGTTCAAGAATCATGGTCTGGTGTGTCCTCGGTGGATGGGTGTTTCAACGTTCCTGATCGGTGGGGCGCAGCAGGATTTCGTTGATGTTGACATGCGCGGGCTGGCCGGCGCAGAACACGATGGTGCGGGCGATGTCCTCGCTTTGCAATTGACGCATGCTGTCGGCCCAGGTGTTGAGGGCCGTTTGCGTGGGGGCGTGGGCGATATGGTCGCGCAACTCGGTTGCCGCCACGCCGGGCTCGATCACGGTGACGCGGATATTGTCCTTGTAGGCTTCGCGGCGCAGCGATTCGCTGAAACCCACCACGCCCCATTTGGTGGCCGAGTAGCCGCCGGTGTTGGGGTTGGCCTGGCGGCCCGCCGTGGAAGCGATGTTGATGATGTGGCCGTCCTTGCGCGCACGCATGCCGGGCAGGGCGGCCTGGGTGGTGGCGATGAGGGCCATCAGATTCAACTGGGTCATGTGCTGCCAGCGGCTCAGGTCTGCGCTGTCGATGGGTTCCAGGTACATGACGCCGGCGTTGTTCACCAGCACATCGAGCCTGCCGTAATGGGCCTCGGCGTCGCGCACGACTTGCTGCGCCGCCTGCAGATCGGCCAGATCGGCCGGCAGCACCAGCACCTGCGCGCCAAGCCCGCGCAGCTTGGACGCGAGCGCTTCGAGCCGGTCGGCGCGGCGGGCGGTGAGGGCCAGGCGTGCTCCGGCCTGCGCGAACAGTTCGGCGGTGGCTTCGCCGAATCCCGACGAGGCGCCGGTGATGAGGACGACACGATCTTGCAGATGGGCGGGGGCGAGATTGAGAGGCATGCAGAACTCCTTGGGTGGAGGGACGATTCTGCGCGTCCGGCACTGGCTTTGCAGGCCTGCGCGCAACGCACGACCCGGGCGTGGTGGGACTGCGCGCTCGCCTGCGCGCGCCGCGCGGATCGGCTAAAGTCGGCCGCGATGCCCCGCCCAAATTTCCGCGAAATGCCGCCATTCACGCCGCGAGCTTGCCCATGTCTTCGTCCCCTTACGCACTGATCGTCGGCGTCGGCGATGGGCTCAGCGCCTCGCTGGCGCGCATGCTCGCCGGGGAGGGCGGCTACAAGCTCGCGCTGGCCGCGCGTCGCCCCGACAATGTTGCGGCCTTGGCCCGGGAACTGGGGGCGTTGGCGGTGGGCTGCGATGCCGTCGAGCCGGCCCAGGTGGAGGCGCTGTTCAACCAGCTCGAGGCGGCCTTCGGCGGCGCGCCCGAGGTGGTGATTTACAACCCCGGCGCCAGGGTGCGCGGTCCGATCACCGAGGTGGACCCGCAGGCGGTGGCGCAAGCCCTGGCCGTGAACGCGTACGGCGGTTTCCTGGTGGCGCAACAGGCCGCGCGGCGCATGCTGCCGCGCGGGCGCGGTGCCATCCTGTTCACCGGCGCCTCGGCCAGCGTGAAGGGCTATGCGCACTCGGCCGCGTTCGCGATGGGCAAGTTCGCCCTGCGCGGGCTGGCGCAGAGCCTGGCACGCGAGCTGGCGCCGCAAGGGATCCACGTCGCGCATTTCGTCATCGACGGCGTCATTCGCAATCCGGGGCGGCAGGAACCCGCCGAAGCGCCCGACTCCATGCTCGACCCCGACGCCATCGCCCGCAGCTATTTGCAGGTGCTGCGGCAGGACCGCAGCGCATGGACCTGGGAACTTGAATTGCGGCCGTGGGTGGAGCGGTTCTGAGCACCCCAGGGTCGGCACGCCGGATGGCGTTCGCCAGCCACGCGCAGGCGCTCGCGCGCTGCGGGCTCACCCCACCCGTGGGGGTCAAGAAAACTTGGGAGCGGTCCGGCGTTTTCTTGAGAGCACGTAAGTTGGCGTGCCGGCATGCCTGACGTGGACGGCTGGTTTGCGGGACGCACCAAGTGCCGACTGGCACAATGGTTTTTTTGCGCGAACAGGTTTGAGATGATCGAGATTCGTACGGTGGATTGGTCCGTTCCCGCGCATGCGCAGGGCGTGCTGGAGATGGTGAAGGCCTATGCGCTGGAGGCCACGGCGGGCGAGGGTTTGTCGGCCGACGCGCAAGCGCGTCTGATCCCGGCCCTGCGCCAGCGCGCCGACTACGTCGGCGTGCTGGCCTTCGCCGCGCAGCGGCCGGTGGGCTTGATCAATGCGTTCGAAGGGTTCTCCACCTTCATGGCCCGCCCGCTGCTCAACGTGCACGATGTGTATGTCGACGGCGCGGTAAGGGGTCAGTCGATCGCCGGGCGCATGCTGGAGCATCTGCAGGGCCTGGCCATCGCGCGGGGCTGCGGCAAGCTCACGCTGGAGGTGCTGGAGCACAACCATCCGGCTGTGTCCAGCTATCGCCGATTCGGCTTCCAGCCCTATGCCCTGGACCCGGCGCAAGGCCGCGCCACGTTCTGGGAAAAGCGCCTTCCTCTCGGCGATCTGGTGGCGGCGCAACTGCCTTTCTAGAGGACGACGTGTCTCAGGCCAAGCGCGCGTGCAGGTGCGCGTTGAGCCTGCGTTCCAGCCAGCGAAAGCCCTGGATGATGACGAAGGACAGGATGAGGTAGAGCACGCCCGCGGCGAGGAAAATTTCCACCGGGGTATAGGTCACCGCGATGATGGTGCGCGCCGCCCCGGTGATGTCCAGCAGCGTGATGGTGCTCGCCAGCGCGCTGCCCTTGAGCATGAGAATCAGCTCGTTGGTATAGGCCGGAAGCGCCAGGCGGAAGGCGCGTGGCAGGATGACGCGCCGGTACAGCAGACTCCCGCTCATGCCCAGGGACCTTGCCGCCTCCACCTCGCCGTGCGGAACGCCTTGGATGGCGCCGCGCAGGATTTCCGCGGTGTAGGCGCCGGTGTTGAGGCTGAAGGCGATGATGGCGCACCAGTAGGCCTGGCCGAGCACGGGCCAGAGCACGCTCTGGCGCACGGCGTCGAACTGCGACAGCCCGTAGTACACGAGAAAGATCTGCACCAGCAGCGGCGTGCCGCGAAAGAAAAAGATGTAGCTGTAGGGCAGCCAGCGCAGCCAGGCCGGGCCGGCGACGCGCGCAATGGCGGTGGGGACGGCGATGGCGATGCCCAGCAGGCCCGACAGCGCGACGAGTTGCAGCGTGACCCAGGCGCCTGCGAGAAGCTGGGGAAGGTTGGACCAGATCAGCGCGGCGTTCATGTCGCGGCGCGGCGCATGCCGCGATTGACCCTGCGTTCCAGCCAGGCGATGGCCAGCGTCACCAGCACGGTGAGCAGCAGGTAGATCAGCGCGGCGGCGCCGTAGAAGGTGAAGGGCTGGACGGTGTCGCTCACGGCAATCGCGGTGTTGCGCATCAGATCGTTGGCGCCGACCACCGAAATGAGTGCGGTGTCTTTCAGCAGTGCGAGAAACAGATTGCCCAGCGGCGGCAGCGCGAAGCGCCAGGTCTGCGGCAGAACGATGCGGCGAAAGCTGAGCAGGCGGTGCATGCCGAGCGCCTGCGCGGCCTCGATCTGCCCATGCGGAATGGCGTCGATGGCGCCGCGCACCACCTCGGAGGCATAAGCGCCGTACATGAAGCCCAGCGCCGCCGTGCCGGCGGCGAAGGGGCTGAGTTCGATGTAGCCGTCATGGCCGAACAGGCTGGCGACCTTCATCAGCACCACGCTGGCGCCGAAGTACACCAGCAGCAGCATGAGCAGTTCGGGAATGCCCCGCACCAGCGTGGCATAGACGTGGGCCAGGAGCCGCAGGGCGGCCACCCGCGAGCGACCCGCCAGGGCCGCGAGCAGCCCGAGCACGATCGCCACGGTCATGGCGGCCAGCGCGAGGCGAACGGTCAGCCAGGTGCCTTCGAGCAAAAGGGCGCCGAAGCCATGCAGGTTCATGGTGGGGGCAGCGGCTTGAACCGGAGCGGGCCGGGCAGGGCGCGGCTCCGGGCTTCAGCACCGATCAATAAATGCTGAAGGGGAAGTACTTGGCGTTGATCTTGGCGTAGGTGCCGTTGGCCACGATGACCTTGAGCGCCGCATTCAGCTTCTCGCGCAGGGCGTTGTCGTCCTTGCGCACGGCGATGCCGATCTTGTCGTCGCTGTACACCGGCTTGCCCATGAATGCGAAGGCCTGGCCGTCTTTGGATTGCAGCCACTTGTAGGTGACGTACTTGTCGGCCAGGATGGCGCCCAGACGGCCGGAGGCCAGGTCGAGATAGGCGTTTTCCTGCGTGTCATACAGCTTGGTCGTGACGTCGCCCTTCATGTGCTGATCCAGCCACTGCGCCGAAATGGTGGCGCGCTGCGCACCCACCGTCATGCCCTTCATCGCGGCGGCCGTGGGCTCGAAAGGCTTGGCCTTGGGGCCGACGAACTGCAGTTTGTTGGAGTAGTACGGGTTGGTGAACGACACCGCTTTTTCGCGCTCGGGGGTGATGGACATGCTGGCGAGCACGGCGTCGAACTTGTGCGCGTTGAGTGCCGGGATGATGCCGTCCCAGTCCTGCGTGACCCAGACGCACTTGACCTTCATCTGCTTGCACAGCGCGTTGCCGATGTCGATGTCGAAGCCGCCGACCGAGCCGTCCTTGTTGATGTAGTTGAACGGGGGATAGGCGCCCTCGGTGCCCAGGCGCAGGGTTTCCTGTGCAAAGGCGGACCCGACGAAGGCCAGCGCCAGCGTGGCGGTGGTGAACAGCTTGAACAGTTTCATGTGAACGAACTCCCTTGTTGTGTTGCGGCTTTCAGCTTGTACTCGCGAGGAACTGCCGGCATCGTTCCGAGCGCGGTTGGTCAAACACTTGTGACGGACTGCCCTGTTCCTCGATGCGTCCCTGGTGCAGGAAGATGACCTGCGAGGAGACGTCGCGGGCGAAGCGCATTTCATGCGTGACGATGAGCATGGTGCGGCCTTCCTCGGCCAGCTTGCGGATCACGCCCAGCACCTCGCCGACCAGCTCGGGGTCGAGCGCCGAGGTGGGCTCGTCGAACAGGATGACTTCGGGCTGCATGGCCAGGGTGCGGGCGATGGCCGCGCGCTGTTGCTGCCCGCCGGACAGGCTCACCGGGTAGGCGCCACGCTTGTCGTACAGGCCCACCTTCTGCAGCAGGTCCTCGGCCAGTTCCACCGCCTCGGCGCGCGGCATTTTTTTTACATGCACGGGCGCCTCGATGAGGTTCTGCAGGATGGTCATGTGCGGCCAGAGATTGAAGTTCTGGAACACGAATCCCAGGCGGGCACGGAAGCGGTCGAGCTGGCGGGGGTCGGTGGCGCCCAGCGCTCCATCGCGCTGCATCGCGAGCTTGAGCGTCTCGCCGCCGAGGATGATCTGCCCGGCGTTGGGGCGCTCCAGCAGATTGACGCAGCGCAGGAGCGTGCTCTTGCCCGAGCCGCTGGAGCCGATGATGGAGATGGACTCGCCGGCGCGGGCGCGCAGGCTGACGCCCTTGAGCACTTCGAGCGCGCCGTAGCGTTTGTGAATGTCCGCCAGGCGCAGCACGGCATCGGCGCCCTGGGTGGGTTCGTTGTCGCCGGGAGCGTCGGAGGTCAATGTGGAAAAGGAAGCGGCCGCGTCCATGCTTCCACGGTTCAGGCTTCGTTGGCGGCGGGCGCGCCGTGGCAGAGCTTGAATTTTTTGCCCGAGCCGCAGGAGCAGGGGTCGTTGCGCCCGATCTTGCCGGTGTTGCGGATGGGGGGTGCGGTGGCCTTGCGCCAGTAGGCGTGGATGGCGGTGGCGCAATCGGCCAGCGCATCGGCCGCGTCACGCTGGTAGTCGGGGCCGAGCTGCAAGCGGTCGAGTTCCTCCCAGCCGCTTTCGGTGCCGTAGAGCATGATGAGGCTGATTTCATCCGAGGGCTCGTCGAGCATCGGCGCCCAGCCATGTGGGTCGAGCGCGATGCCCAGCATATAGCCCGTGCACCATTCCTCGATGATGCTTTCCTGCGCGTCGCCCTCGCCGCTCAGATAGATGAGCGGGGCGTAAGCGTCCGGGGTCTGGTTCAAGGTGTTGGCCAGCATGTTCCAGTAGCGCATGAGCAGTCCCACGACTTGCTCGAATTGCTGCGGCGTCTCGAAACCGGGCTGGGCCTGGCCCTCCTCGCTGTCCCAGATCCAGGGCAGGGCGCGTGTCGGGTGCACCAGATTCGGCCCCGAGATCAGCGCGGTGAAAAAACCGTCCAGCATGGAGATGTCCATGGCGGTTTCGGGCATCGCGTCGCTGTCGAGCCATTGCTCGATCTGGTCGAGTTCGGCGTCCGTGAGGGGCGTTTCAGAAGCGGATATGTTGATCATGGCCATGATGCGTGAACAGGCCCTAGTGTAATGGGCCGTTCCCACCCAAGCGTCACGGTCGGGCGCATGCGGCGGCCCTGGCGACCGGAGCGCGCCGCCTCAAAAAAAGCGTGGATGACTCAGGGAAAAATCAGGGAAAAGCCGGGATGTTCGGCTCGACTCCCTCGGGCCTGGCCTCGGGGTGGTGCTTGGCGATGCGGGAGTTGATCTCGTCCACGCGCGCGACCGGCACATCGATCATCATCAGCAACTGGCCGGCCTGGATGGCTTGCTCGTATTGCCTCACGCGCGGGCTCTCCACGCTTACGCCGATCATGCTGCTGATCCAGGCGCCCAGGACGGTGCCGGCCACGGCCAGCGCCACCACCAGCGCGCCTGCGGAAACCACCGCGACGCCTGGGACGGCAATGGCAACGAGCCCGGCCAGGGTGCCGGTTGCGCCGCCGTACCCCAACCCGCGCTCGATGGCGGGGATGAGATCGGTTTTCTGCGCCAGGCCGGCTGCGGGCAGGTTGCCCAGCTCGGTGTCCTCGCGGGCGATGACGTGGATATGTTTCTCGGGAATGCGCGCCACCAGCAATTCATCGACGATGGTGTGCGCCGTGGGAACATCGGGGACCAGAAAATACAGGCGTCGCATGGCAGGCTCCTTGGTCGCGCTCGCACCAATACTCTAGGCGCCAGCCGGCGAAAAAACACCCCAGAAACCCTGTTGCCCGGGGTGTTTCAGCCTCGCTTCAGCGCGGCTGCGGGCCGCATTACTGCACGCTGGACAACGCCCGGCGCAGGGTGTCCGCGATCTGGTCGATCTGCCCGCGCTTGATGATGAGCGGCGGCGACAGCGCGATGGTGTCTCCGGTGTAGCGCACCAGCACCCCGAGCTCGTAGCACTTGAGGAAGGTTTCGAAGGCACGCTTGCCCGCGGCTTCGGGCCTGGAGTGCAGTTCGATGCCCGCCACCAGGCCCAGGTTGCGGATGTCCTTGACATGGGGCGCATCGCGCAGGCCGTGCATGGCCTCCTCCCAGTAGGCGTCCAGCCCTTCGCGCGCGACGCGCGTGAGCAGGCCGTCGCGGGCGTAGATGTTTTGCGCGGCCACGGCCGCCGCCATGGCAAGCGGATGGCCCGAGTAGGTGTAGCCGTGGAAGAATTCCACCGCTCCGCTGGGCGCACCGTTGACCACGGCGTCGTAGATGCCCTCCCGCACGAACACGGCGCCGAGCGGCACGGCGGCATTGTTCACCGCCTTGGCCGTGGTCATGATGTCGGGCGTGACCTTGAAACGCTGGGCCGCGAACGGCGTACCCAGGCGGCCGTAGCCTGAGATCACTTCGTCGAAGATCAGCAGGATGCCGTATTTGCTGCAGATGGCGCGCAGCTTGTCGAGGTAGCCCTTGGGCGGCACCAGAACCCCGGTGGAGCCGGCCATGGGCTCGACGATGACGGCGGCGATATTGCTCGCGTCGTGCAGCTGCACCAGACGTTCCAGGTCGTCGGCCAGGTGCGCGCCCCATTCGGGTTGGCCGCGCGAGAAGGCCTGGTGTTCGGCGGAATACGTGTGCGGCAGGTGGTCGACGTTCGGCAACATGCCGCCGCGGAACACCTTGCGGTTGGCCACCATGCCGCCCACCGAGATCCCGCCGAAACCCACGCCGTGGTAGCCGCGTTCGCGTCCGATGAACATGGTGCGCGTGCCTTCGCCGCGGGCGCGGTGATAGGCGAGGGCGATCTTGAGCGCCGTGTCGACCGACTCCGAGCCGGAGTTGGTGAAAAAGATCTTGGTCAGATCGCCCGGCGCGATCTTGGCCAGCAGGTCCGCCGCCTCGAACTGGACGGGATGGCCCATCTGGAACGGCGGGGCGTAGTCCATCTCGCGCGCCTGCCGGGCGATGGCCTCGACGATCTCCTCGCGCCCGTGGCCGGCGTTGACGCACCACAGGCCGGCCACGCCGTCGAGAATCTCGCGTCCGTCGTGGCTGCGGTAATGCATGCCCTGGGCGCTGACCAGCATGCGTGGCGCGGCCTTGAAGTCCCGGTTGGCCGTGAATGGCATCCACAGGGCGTCAAGATTCGGCAGGTCGACGGCGCCATGCCGGCCGGCGCGCGTCAGTTCGGTTTGATCCATCGAGCATCTCCATCGTATTCGGGGCGATATCCGGCATTGTGCTTCGCATCGCGGCGCGAATCCAAGTGCCACGCTGCCGGCGCATGGTGCCATGCGCCGGCAGCGTGGCGCGATTAGCATCGTTGGTCTGTTCTCACACCCCCATGTCTTCGATGGTTCGCGATGCGCAGATTGGTTCTGCATTCCGCCTGGCTTGCCCTGCTCGACGCGCTGCGCCCGCGCATGCTGGCGCTGGCTCTGTTGCCGCTGGCCGTGGCCGGGGTGTCGGCGTGGCTGGTGCAGGTCCTGTTCTGGGACCGCTGGATCGCCGCGCTGCAGGTCTGGGTGCAGGGCCGCGCCTGGCTGCTGGATCTCCTGCAGGGCCTTGGCTGGACGCAGGCCGCACATGGCCTGGCTGCGGCCATCTTGATTGCGCTGGGCGTTCCAGCGCTGATCCTGCTCACGCTCTTGCTGGTGGCCGTGATCGTGATGCCCGCCGCGAGCCGCGGCGTCGCGCGGCGCAGGTTCGCGCAACTGCAGCCGCGCGACAACGGATACCAGGCGCAGTCCCTGATGTGGTCGGCCTGGATCACGGTCGCCGGCCTGGCCATGCTGGTGCTGAGCCTGCCGCTGTGGCTCATCCCCTTGGCGGGGCTGCTGATTCCACCCATCATCTGGGGCTGGATGACCGCCATGATGTTCGGTTTCGACGCCCTGGGGCCTTACGCCTGTCCCGGGGAACGCCGGCAACTGCTGCGCGAACATCGCTGGACGCTGCTCGGCATGGGGGTGGCGAGCGGCTATCTGAGCACCCTGCCAACCCTTCTGCTCACGGCCGGCTGGCTGGCGCTGGCGCTGCTGCCGGTGCTGGCGCTGTTGTCCCTGTGGCTGTACGTCCTGGCCTTCGCGTTCACGTCGCTCTGGTTCGCGCATTACCTGCTTGCCGGACTCGTCGATCTGCGGCGCCGTGCCGGCACGCAGCAAGGCCAGGCAGGTTGAATGGGCTCGCCCCGACCACCACGATTGCACCACCATGACCATCGGCCTCTACATCATCGGCGACGAAATCCTCTCGGGCAAGCGACAGGACAAGCACTTTGCCCGCGTCCAGGAGCTGCTCGCCGCGCGCGGCATGCAGCTCGGCTGGGTGCAATATCTTGGCGACGATCCGGTCTTGCTGCGGCAGGCGCTGCAGACCAGCTTCGGCCGCGGTGACGTTGCCTTGAGCTGCGGCGGCATCGGTGCCACGCCGGACGACCACACGCGCCAGAGCGCCGCCGCCGCCCTCGGCGTGCCCCTGGAATTGCACCCCGAGGCCAAGCGGCTGATCCAGCAGCGCATCGCCAGCGCGGGGCTCGGTTCCCCGCAAGAGCCGGCCAACCAGCAGCGTCTGCAAATGGGCATGTTCCCCCAGGGCAGCAGCATCATTCCCAATCCCTACAACCAGATCCCGGGGTTTTCCATCCGCGAGCACTATTTCGTGCCCGGATTCCCGGTCATGGCCTGGCCCATGCTGGAGTGGGTCCTGGACGGGCCTCTCAGGAGTCTGCACAGGCACGGCCGGTATCTCGAGCGGGCCGCCATCGTCAAGGGAGCGATGGAGTCGGACCTCACGCCCTTGATGGAGCGCATCGAACGCGAGCATCCCGGCGTCAAGGTGTTCAGCCTGCCAAGCGTCGACCATCCGCAATGGGGGCGGCATATCGAACTCGGCGTCAAGGGCGAGCCATCCGCGGTGGAACCCGCATTCGACGCACTAAAAGCGGGCCTCGTGGAACTGGAGGCCATGGTTGGCACGGAAACGGTGCGAAAAATGTGATTTGCACCATGTCGGTGCATCAAGATGGCGGTGGTGCCGATGCCCATCGTTCGGGCGCGAAGCAGGCATTCTTTGTGGTGCGCCCCGAAGCCGTTCATGCATCGATGCGTGGCATGGTTTCTGCTAGATTTTCGATGTCATTCAGGATCCAATACCCCGAAATACACCCCAATCGGGCCCAGACAGCCGAGCGCTGCCCGAGCGTCCGTCCCGTTTCCCAACCCACTCCCCAGACTGGAGAATTTGCATGACCAAACACGTTGCTGATGTGATGAGCATGGTGAAGGAACACGACGTCAAGTTCGTCGATTTCCGCTTCACCGATACCCGCGGCAAGGAGCAGCACGTGACCGTGCCCATCTCGGCCTTCAATGACGAGAAGTTCACGCAGGGGCACGCATTCGATGGCTCATCCATCGCCGGTTGGAAGGGCATCGAGGCCTCGGACATGCTGCTCATGCCCGATCCCAACACGGCCAATATCGACCCCTTCATGGAAGAGACCACGCTGCTGCTGAGCTGCGACGTGCTCGAGCCGGGCGACGGCAAGCCGTATGACCGTGATCCGCGCTCTATCGCCAAGAAAGCCGAGGCCTATCTCAAGGCTTCGGGCATTGGCGACATCGCCTTCTTCGGTCCCGAGCCCGAATTCTTCATCTTCGACCAGGTGCGCTGGAATGTCGACATGGCCGGCTGCTTCGTCAAGATCGACTCGGACGAAGCCTCCTGGATGACGGGCGAAAAGATCGAGGGCGGCAATATGGGCCACCGCCCGGCGGTCAAGGGCGGCTATTTCCCGGTTCCGCCCGTCGACAGCCTGCAGGACATCCGCTCCGAAATGTGCCTGCTGCTCGAACAAATGGGCGTGCCCGTCGAGGTGCATCACCACGAGGTGGCGGGCGCCGGCCAGTGCGAGATCGGCACCAAGTTCTCCACCCTGGTGCAGCGCGCCGACTGGACCCAGATCCTGAAGTACGTGGTGCAGAACGTCGCTCACAGCTACGGCAAGACCGCCACCTTCATGCCCAAGCCCGTGGTCGGCGACAACGGTTCCGGCATGCACGTGCACCAGTCCGTCTGGAAGGACGGCAAGAACCTGTTCGCCGGCAACGGTTACGCCGGGCTGTCCGAGTTCGCGCTGTACTACATCGGCGGCATCATCAAGCATGCCCGCGCCCTGAACGCCATCACCAACCCCGGCACCAATTCGTACAAGCGCCTGGTTCCCGGCTTCGAGGCTCCCGTGAAGCTGGCTTACTCGGCTCGCAACCGTTCGGCTTCGATCCGCGTGCCCTACGTGCCCAGCGACAAGGCGCGCCGCATCGAGGTGCGCTTCCCGGACCCCACCGCGAACCCCTATCTGGCTTTCGCGGCCATGCTGATGGCGGGCCTGGACGGCGTGGAAAACAAGATCCACCCGGGCGAGGCCGCGAGCAAGAACCTGTACGACCTGCCGCCGGAAGAAGACGCCAAGATCCCGACCGTGTGCTCGAGCCTCGACCAGGCGCTCGAGTACCTGGACAAGGATCGCGCCTTCCTCACCAAGGGCGGCGTGTTCAGCGAGGACTTCATCGACGCCTACATCAGCCTCAAGATGGAAGAAGTCACGCGTTTCCGCATGACCACCCATCCGGTGGAATTCGACATGTACTACTCGCTGTAATCCTGGCTGGCCGGCGCGCGTGTAATAGCGAACGCCGCCGGCCGCGCAAGCCGCAGGGGGGACGGTTCGCCGTCCCCTTGTTGTTTTCCGGTGCATCCGGCTCGCTGCACGAGTTCCGGCTTCGGTGCATGGTGCTGCGATGGTCTTACACTCAGCCCTGCCGATCCACCTTCTTCCGACAGGTTTTCGATGCCCCGTATCCCTGCTTTGCGCCGTCGCCTGATCCAGATGCTCGCCTGCTGGGGTTGGGCCCTCGTGCCTTTGTTCGCCCATGCGCAGGAGATTGACCCGAACCGTGTGTATCGTTGTCCGGACAACTCCTACACGAACATGCTCAGTGTGGTGAAGTCGAAGAATTGCAAACCGGTGGACAACGCCAACGTCAGTGTGTTGTCGCCCGCCGCGCCGAGCGCGAAAAAGCCAGCCACCGCGACGCATGGCGCCTCGGGCGCCGATCGCGTCAGCGCCGCCACGCAAAAGGAGCGCGACGCAGAGGCGCGTCGCATCCTCCAGGCCGAACTGCAAAGCCAGCAACTCAAGCTGGAGGGATTGCTCAAGGCCTACAACAACGGCCAGCCCCAGCGCTTGGGGAACGAGAAGAACTACCAGACTTATCTTGACCGCGTGGCCCAGATGAAAAACCAGATCACGTTGACAGAGGCCAATATCCAGGCCCTGCAGCGTGAGTTGCAACGTTATGGGCCGTAACCGGGGCGATCCTCCATTGCCTCGTCAAGGCAGGGCTGGGATTTCCGACGCCGCCGACCCCATTGCGGTTCCGGGCGCATCGACGGACGTTGATTTTCCAGCCCAGGCCGCGCTGGACTGGTTGGCCACCATGGCGGCCCTGGTCGACCCGCAAGGGCGCGTGCTTTACGCCAATCCGGCGATGGAGGCCGGCTTGGGACTCTCGCGCAGGCATCTCCTGGGGCAGGATCTGGCCCACTGGCTTACCCGGGAGTCCTTGTGGCACGAGGCCCTGCGGCAAGTGCATGCCAACGAGTTCAGCAGCAAGCGCTTCGACTGCGCGGTGCTGGCGCGCACCGCGACGGACCCGATTCAGGCCCAGCTTATTGTCGCCCGCACCGAGGGCGCCGACGTGCTTCTGGTGGAGTTGGTCGAACTTGGGCAGCAGACCCGGCAGGAGCGCGAGGAGCAGTGGCTGAACCATGCTCAGGCCAACAAAGACCTGATCCGCAATCTTGCGCACGAGATCAAGAATCCTCTGGGCGGTATTCGGGGGGCGGCGCAATTGCTGCAGATGGAGGTCGACACCCGCGAGTTGCAGGAATACACCCGGGTCATCATTCACGAGGCCGACCGTCTGCAGACCCTGGTCGATCGGCTGTTGGCGCCGCACAGGCGTCCGCACGTGGTCGGCGACGTGAATATCCACGAGGTGCTCGAGCGCGTGCGCTCCGTGATCCTGGCCGAGTTTCCCCAGGGCCTCACGGTGGTGCGCGACTACGACGCCAGCATTCCGGAATTCCGCGGCGACCGCGAGCAACTCATCCAGGCGATTCTGAACATCTCCCACAATGCCGCGCAGGCCTTGGCCGAGCGCATGCGCGCGGGGGATGCGCGCATCGTGTTCAAGACCCGCATCGCGCGGCAGGTCACGCTGACCAAGCAGCGCCATCGCCTGGCACTGCTCTTGCATATCACGGACAACGGCCCTGGGGTGCCGGCGGACATCAAGGACCGTATGTTCTTTCCGCTGGTGTCGGGGCGGGACGGTGGTAGCGGCCTGGGGTTGACCCTGGCCCAGACCTTCATCCAACAACATCAGGGAACCATCGAATGCGACAGCCAGCCCGGTCTGACCGATTTTCGCATCCTCATGCCGCTGTCTTGAGGGTGCCAGGCCTTGAACCCGGCACGCGATTGCCCTTTGCAGCGGGACTCGCATCATGAAACCCATCTGGATCGTCGACGACGATCAATCCATCCGCTTCGTGCTGGAAAAAGCCCTGGAGAAGGCCGGTCTTCCGGTCCGCAGTTTCTCCAACATCCGGGACGTGCAGATCGCGCTGAGCGACGATGCGCCGCAGGTCCTGGTTTCCGACATCCGCATGCCGGGCGGCAGCGGCATCGAACTGCTGCAGGAGCTCAAGCGCACCCAGCCGGGCCTGCCGGTCATCATCATGACGGCGTACTCCGACCTGGACAGCGCCGTGTCGGCTTTTCAGAGCGGCGCTTTCGAGTACCTGAGCAAACCCTTCGACCTGGAGAAGGCGGTCGACCTGATCCAGCGCGCGGTCGACGAGAGCCTGCGCGAACAGGGCGGCGAGGAAGCCCGCATCGACGCACCCGAACTGCTGGGGCAGGCGCCGGCGATGCAGGACGTGTTCCGTGCCATTGGCCGGCTGTCGCCCTCGCAGGTCACGGTGCTCATCACCGGCGAGTCAGGCACCGGCAAGGAACTGGTGGCGCAGGCACTGCACCGCCACAGCCCGCGCGCGAACGGTCCTTTCGTCGCCATCAACACCGCAGCCATTCCGCGAGACCTGCTGGAGAGCGAACTGTTCGGCCATGAGCGCGGCGCCTTCACCGGCGCGCAGACGTCCAGGCGCGGGCGCTTCGAGCAGGCCGAGGGCGGCACGCTGTTTCTCGACGAAATCGGCGATATGCCGTACGAGCTGCAAACCCGGCTGCTGCGCGTGCTGTCCGATGGAAACTTCTATCGCGTGGGAGGCCACAACCCGATCAAGGCGCATGTCCGCGTCATCGCCGCCACCCACCAGAACCTGGAGCAGCGGGTGCAGCAGGGGCAGTTCCGCGAGGACTTGTTCCATCGCCTCAACGTCATCCGCCTGCGCCTGCCGCCGCTGCGCGAAAGGCGCGAGGACATTGCGTTGCTGGTGCGCCATTTTCTGCAAAAGAGCGCGCGTGAACTCGGGGTGGAAACCAAGCGCGTGTCGGACGAGGCGCTCCTCGTCCTGCAGAACCATGCCTTTCCCGGCAATGTGCGCGAGCTGGAGAACATCTGCCATTGGCTCACCGTCATGGCGCCGGGCCTGACGGTGGATGCCAAGGATCTGCCGCCCGAACTGCGCCAGCCCGCTCGCGCCTTGCCGACCGCCCAGCCCCAGGCCATTCAGGTTCCCGCGATGGTCGACATACCCCCGCTCACGATCGGGACAGGCACCGGGGGCGTGGTGCGGGAGGTGCCGGACGAGGCCGCGCTGTCCCAGTTCGCCGCTGGCCTGCAGCCGTCGTCTCCTGCCGCATCGCTTCCGGCCAGTCCTTCCGGCGCGCCCACGCCGGCGATCGAGGATGACTGGGAGGCGGCGGTGGCGCGCCTGGCCCGCGAACTGCTGCAGGGCGGGCAGGCCGAGGTCATGGATTTGCTCACACAACGCTTCGAGCGCGCCGTCATCGGTGCCGCCCTCGATGTCACCCACGGCCGCCGCATCGAGGCCGCGGTCAAGCTCGGCATCGGGCGCAACACCATCACCCGCAAGATCCAGGATCTGGGGCTCGACGACTGAGCTGGACCTCGCGGCGAGGCCTGGGTGTGGCGGGGCTGGTCAATGCGCCGGCCAGGCCAGCTCGGCGAGCACCGGAGCATGGTCGCTCGGACGCTCGTTCTTGCGCGGGGTTTTGTCGATGCTGCACGAGAGCACCTTGCTTTTCAGAGACTCGCTCACCAGGATATGGTCGATGCGCAGCCCCTGGTTTCTGCGGAAGGCCAGGTTGCGGTAATCCCACCAGCTCCAGCTCTTCGGCGCCTGCTCGAACAGGCGAAAACCGTCCACCAGGCCCAGGCCGATCAGGTTGCGGAAGTGCGCCCGCTCCTCGTCGGTGCAATGGATCTTGCCGCGCCAGGCCTCCGGGTCGTAGACGTCGCGGTCTTCCGGCGCGATGTTGAAATCGCCCATCAGCACCAGGTTCGGATAGCGGGCAAGCTGCGCGCGCAGCCAGGACTCCAATGCATCGAGCCAGGCCATCTTGTAGGCGAACTTGTCGCTGCCGGGCTCCTGGCCGTTCGGGAAATAGGCGCCCACCACGCGCAGCCCCTTCACGCTGGCCGAGATCACCCTTGCTTGCGCATCATCGAACCCGGGAATGTTGTGCACCGGTTCGTCGGCCGGTTGCCGCGACAGCAGCGCCACACCGTTGTAGGTGCGCTGGCCGAAGCACTGCGCCTGCCAGCCAGCCCGCTGCAATTCGGCATGCGGAAACTTGTCGTCGGTGAGTTTGGTTTCCTGCAGCACCAGGACATCGGGCTCGTGGACCTGCAGCCAGTCCAGCACCTGAGGCAGGCGCACCGCAAGAGAATTGATGTTCCAGGTGGCGAGTTTCATGTCGGAGAAGGAGAGGGCATTTGAAGACATGCAGCTGCATGTCTGCGGTACGGCTCCGAATTGTCAGGGATTGGTGATCGTGGCGCAGGCACGCTCGCGTCCCCGATCCGCACCATCGGCATGGGGCCGGGTGGCGCACAAAGTCCCGCCCGAACGCCCATGAACCCTGGCGATCATCGATCGGTGCCCATGAGTCGGCGCGTGGCATGCATGAGCGCTCCATCCGGCGAAGCCAGTTCCTCGAGGATGGAAAAGTGGTCGTGTCCGGCGAGCCTGTGCAAGGCGCAGAGGTCTCGCTGCTGCGATTGCAGCGCCTGGAAATAGGCTTCGGACTGGCGCTGCAGTTCGGGCAGTTCATTTCCGCCATAAGCGAGACGCAAGGGTTTGCCGGGGGCGACGAGGGTCAGGGGGCTATGGCGCCGGACTTCCTCGTCATCAAGCCCAAGCTTGTCGTTGACATAGCACAAACGGATTGGTTCGAGGTCGTAGATCCCGCTGATTGCCAAGCCGCCTTTCACGGCGGCATGGGTCATGGCCATGGCGGCCAGGTGGCCGCCCGCCGACCACCCTGAAACATAAAGGGCGTTGCTGTTGGGCGCGAGAAAATCCAATGCCGCGTTGATTTCCGCAACCATTCCGCCGAGCCGTTTTTCGGGCGCGAGCGTGTAGCCGACCAAGGCGACGCTGATGCCATGGGCGAGCGGCCCTGCGGCCAGAAACGAGAAGGTTTCCTTCTCCCGCATCTGCCAGTATCCGCCGTGTATGAAGACCAGCAATGGCGTCCCGGCCCCAGCGTCGAAGTAGTCGAGTCGGTTGCGTTCGGCTTCGCCGTATCGCAGGTCGAGCTTGGCAGGGCGCATGCTGCGCAGACGTTTGCTGCGATCCTGCCAGCTTGCGACAATCCCAGCGCTGCCGGGGACGGCGGCGCCATTGTTGTAGGCCGCGTCGAGAGCCGCCCGGTCCATGTTGCGATAGAGATTCATCACGGCGTCACTCAGTTTTCCGAAGAAGATACGGCGCTTGTCGTGGCTTGGAAACGGTTGGCGGCGCGGCACTGCCGCCAAGCAAGGCAGAAGCGCCTCGCGATAGTTCTGGCATGCGTGCCGATGGTCGTGTCGCGCTGGTGCATGAGCCCTGCTGGCTCGAAGGAGGCGTTTGGGCGTGGGAGCGGGGCGGCCCCAGCTAGCACATGCACTTGCTGCCACGGCGCTCGGCTGCGTTCCAGTTCGTGCCAAATGGGAGGCTGTCGGTCGGGAGGCCGTGGATCGGTCTACTTTGCGAACAGCGATGCCATGTCGGCGAAGGCCTTGATCTCGATCGCATTGCCCGACGGATCGAGAAAGAACATCGTGGCCTGTTCGCCGACTTCGCCCTTGAAGCGAATGTAGGGTTCGATGACGAATTTCACGCCGGCGGCACGCAGTTTGTCCGCCAGTTCGTGCCATTGCTCCATGGTCAGCACGGCGCCGAAATGGCGTACGGGGACTTGGTGGTCATCCACGGTGCTGGTTGTCCGGTGCCCGCACTCGGCGGGTGCCAAATGCGCCACGATCTGGTGGCCGTAAAAGTTGAAATCGACCCACTCCGGCGCGCTGCGGCCTTCCGGACAGCCGAGCAGGCCGCCATAGAAACGACGGGCTTGCGCGAGATCGTCGACGGGGAAGGCCAGATGAAACGGGGGCATGGCATGGGTGGTCTGGGTCATGGCAATGCGTCGTCGGGCGACAGTTCGAGAATGGCAAGGACGACTGAAGTCTAGGTCGTGCCCGGGTCCGATGTGTGGCGCCGCCCAAGAAAAAAAACCCGGCGGAGCCGGGTTTTGGGAGGTGCCGGGGCTGGCTGTCAGCGGCGGCTGCCGCCGAAAATGCCGAGCAGGGCCAGCAGGTTGACGAACACGTTGTAGAGGTCGAGGTAGATGGCGAGGGTGGCCGAAATGTAGTTCGTCTCGCCGCCGTCGAGCACGCGTTTGACGTCGATCAGCATGAACACCGAGAAAATGCCGATGGCC
This sequence comes from Thiomonas delicata, assembly GCF_900088825.1. GTDB lineage: Bacteria > Pseudomonadota > Gammaproteobacteria > Burkholderiales > Burkholderiaceae_C > Thiomonas_A > Thiomonas_A delicata. Next base: position 483,302 of record NZ_LT592171.1, read on the forward strand.
ACGACCGAGAACATGATCATCAGCGCCGGCATTTGCAGCCAGATGTTGGCGATGCCCGCGATCATCAGCATGATGACGCCGATGAACAGGAACTTGGACAGCGAACTCAGGTCGCGCTTGACCACGGTGGCAAGCGAAGCCATCACGGCGAAAATGGCTGCCGTGCCGCCGAAGGCCAGGGTGATGAGCTGCACGCCATTGGCCAGGCCCAGGATGAAGCTGAGCATTTGCGACAGCATCAGGCCCATGAAGAAGGTGAAGCCCAGCAGCAGGCCCACGCCGAGACTGGAATTCTTGTTGCGTTCGATGGCGAACATCAGCCCGAACGCGCCGCCGAGAAACAGCAGCATGCCCATGCCGGGGTTGGTGATCATCCACGCGGCAAGGCCGAGTTTCAACCCGGCCCAGGCGCCGAATATGGTTGGAACGAGCGAAATGGCCAGCAGCGTGTAGGTGTTGCGCAGCACGCGGTTGCGCTCGGCGACAAATCCACCCGCATTTTGCCCATATATCGTAGGTTGGGGATTGAAGCGGTCGTCCATGAATGTTCTCCCAGAATGGCTGATGATTGACAAGCCGAAAACCATCATATGTCGCTTTGGAGTCATGGGGTCCGATCAAGTTCCGGTCCCTTCTCCACGACAACCACGGCGAGTGTAGACGTTTTGTCTGAAATCGGCCTGAATCCCTTGCCGGGCAGGTTCAACCCGCGGATTCATCGAGCGAGAACAGAATGGGCACCAGGACCCAGCCGGCCACGGGTCGGCCAGCGCGGCTGGCGGGCGTGAACGTCCATTGCCGCACCGCGGACAAGGCGGCCCGGTCCAACTCCGGATAGCCCGAGGTGCGACGTATGGACACGCTGTCGACGAGGCCGTTTGCCGATACCCTGACTTGCAGCACGACCGTGCCCTCCTCCCCCAGGCGGCGCGCGAGCGCGGGATACACGGGCTTGGGATTGTGCAGATAACTTGCGCCAAGACTGGGCGGCGTCATGGCGGCCGTGGCGGTCGACGGATGGGTGGGACGTCGCGGTTGCGCCGCGCTGGCGGCTCGGAACGACGCTTCGGGCGGAGTCTGCCGGGCTTGGTCGGACGAATTGGGGGGGATGGCCGCAGAGGCCACGTCCAAAGGAGTTGCAGAGGAGTTTTGCGTGGATGGCCCCGGATCCGTCGGCTGCGGCTCCGGTGGCTGCCCCGCAAGTCCGACAGGGCGGGGAGGCGGGATGCGGGGAGTGTCCTGCGGCGCATCGGCGTGGCGCTTCCCCTGGGCGGCCTCGCTGCGGCGATGCGGTTGCCGGTGGGGCGTTCCGCTCGGGGCGATGGCGAAGTGCGTGCCGTCGTCAGCCTGGTCTTGGTGCCGCGGCAGCAATCGCACGTCCACGAGGTGGCGCGGGGCCGGCGCGGTGTGCGGCGCCAGAAAAATCTGCAAGCCCCACAGCACCAGTACATGCAGGGCCAGCACCGTAGGCGCCACGCTCCAGAAGTCACGGGCGGTGGGCATGGATGCGGCGCGGACCAAGGCGGGAGGAGCGCTTGCAGGAGCCGCGTGCATGGGGCCGGGCGGCTCCGAGGGAGGTGCGGAGGCTATAATTTTAAGGATTTGCGTGGGACTTGGAGAACATGGTTTTGCGCACCTCGAACACAGCGCCAATGCGCAAGCCCGGAGAACAATCAATGCTGCCGTTGCAACCCAAAGCGATTTTGGCCCTTGCCGACGGTTCGGTCTTTCACGGGGTGTCCGTCGGCGCGGCTGGCGAGTCCTCGGGTGAGGTGGTTTTCAACACTGCCATCACCGGGTATCAGGAAATCCTCACCGATCCTAGCTATTGTCGGCAAATCGTCACCCTGACTTATCCGCATATCGGCAATGTCGGTATCAATGAGGAGGATGTGGAGGCCGCGAGAATTCATGCCGCCGGCCTCATCATCAGGGACCTGCCCGCGCAGGATTCCAATTTTCGCAGGACCGAAGCCTTGGGCGACCATCTGCGCCGTTCGGGCACGGTCGCCATTGCGGGCGTCGACACGCGCAAGCTGACGCGCCTGTTGCGGAGCAAGGGGGCGCAGAGCGGTTGCATCAAGGCGCTGGCGCTCGGCGAGGCCGTGACTCCCGCGCTGGTGGGCGATGTGCTCGCACGGGCACGCGCATTCCCGGGTCTGGCGGGCATGGATCTCGCCAAGGTCGTGAGCACGCGCCAGCCGTATGCCTGGACGCAAACGGCATGGGCCCTTGGCCGGGGCTATGGCGAGCAGGCCAAGCAAAATTTCCATGTGGTGGCCTACGACTTCGGCGTGAAGTTCAACATTCTGCGCCTGCTGGCCGCGCGCGGCTGCCGCATCACCGTGGTGCCGGCACAGACTTCGGCCGAGGCCGTGCTGGCGATGAAACCCGACGGCGTGTTCCTGTCCAACGGCCCCGGAGATCCGGAACCTTGCGATTACGCCATTGCCGCCACGCGCACCCTGATCGAGCGCGGCGTGCCGACATTCGGCATCTGCCTGGGGCACCAGATCATGGCCCTGGCCGCCGGGGCGCGCACGTTCAAGATGAAGTTCGGCCATCATGGCGCCAACCATCCGGTGCAAAACCTCGACACCGGGCGTGTCAGCATCACCAGCCAGAACCACGGCTTCGCGGTGGATCCGGCCACGCTGCCGCCGCATGTGCGGACCACGCATGTGTCCTTGTTCGACGGCACACTGCAGGGTTTCGAATTCCGCGACAGGCCCGCGTTCTGCTTTCAGGGGCATCCCGAGGCCAGCCCGGGGCCGCACGACATTCTCGATTTGTTCGACCGTTTCGTCGGCCTGATGCAAGGCCAGCGCGCCGTAGCTTGAATCCGGAACGCGGCCGCCATGCAGGATCTTTTCGGCATCACCAACATCGGGCTGTACGTGCTCGGGGTGGTGTTCATCGTCCTCCTGCCGGGGCCGAATTCGCTCTATGTGCTGAGCGTGGCGGCGCAACGCGGCGTGAAAGCGGGCTATCTCGGCGCATGCGGCATTTTCATGGGGGACACGGTGCTGATGATCCTGGCCGCGGCCGGCCTGGCCAGCCTGCTGGAGGCGGTGGCCTGGTTGTTCACGGCGGTCAAGCTCGTCGGCGCGATCTATCTGGCGTGGATCGGTTTCAGCATGCTGCGCGCGGCCTTGCGCCGCTGGCGCCGAGCCGAGGCGCCAGCGGCGCCGCCCGCGCGGGTCGACGCCTCGCATCCGCTGGCCAAGGCCTTGCTCATCAGCCTGCTCAACCCCAAGGCGATTTTCTTTTTCATCTCGTTCTTCATCCAGTTCGTCGACCCGGCATATCCGCATCCGGCGCTGTCCTTCCTGATCCTGGGCGGCATCGTGCAGGTTTTCAGCGCGCTGTACCTGTCCGCGCTGATCTTCGCCGGCTCCCGCCTGGCCGAGGCCTTCCGCCGCCGGCGCCGTATCGCCGCGTCCCTCACCGGCGTGGTGGGCGCTGCGTTCATGGCCTTCAGCGTGAAACTGGCCACCGCGTCGATCAAGTGACGCAGCGACACATTCCACAGCATTCCACCAGCATCACTCCATGCCCAAGCGCACAGACATCCAGAGCATTCTCATCATCGGCGCCGGCCCCATCATCATCGGCCAGGCCTGCGAGTTCGATTATTCCGGCGCCCAGGCCTGCAAGGCCCTGCGCGAAGAGGGTTACAAGGTCATCCTGGTCAACAGCAACCCGGCGACCATCATGACCGACCCGGAGACGGCTGATGTCACCTACATCGAGCCCATCACCTGGCAGGTGCTGGAGACCATCATCGCCGCGGAGCGGCCCGACGCCATCCTGCCCACCATGGGAGGGCAGACGGCCCTCAATTGCGCGCTCGACCTGCATCATCACGGCGTGCTGGAGAAGTACGGCTGCGAGCTCATCGGCGCCAAGCCCGCGGCGATCGACATGGCCGAGGATCGCCAGAAGTTCAAGCAGGCCATGACCCGCATCGGCCTGGGCTCGGCGCGCTCGGGCATCGCCCACAGCATGGACGAGGCCTGGGGCGTGCAGAAGACCATCGGCTTTCCCACCATCATCCGCCCGAGCTTCACGCTGGGCGGCACGGGCGGCGGCATCGCCTACAACCCGGAAGAATTCGAGACCATCTGCAAGCGCGGCCTGGAGGCTTCACCGACCAGCGAACTGCTGATCGAGGAATCCCTGATCGGCTGGAAGGAATTCGAGATGGAGGTCGTGCGCGACCAGGCGGACAACTGCATCATCGTCTGCTCGATCGAGAACCTCGATCCGATGGGGGTGCACACCGGGGACTCGATCACCGTGGCGCCGGCGCAGACCCTGACGGACAAGGAATACCAGATCATGCGCGACGCCAGCATCGCGGTGCTGCGCGAAATCGGCGTCGACACAGGCGGCTCGAACGTGCAGTTCGCGATCAACCCGAAGGACGGCCGCATGATCGTGATCGAGATGAACCCGCGCGTGTCGCGTTCGTCGGCGCTGGCGTCCAAGGCCACGGGTTTCCCCATCGCCAAGGTCGCCGCCAAGCTGGCCGTGGGCTACACCCTCGACGAACTGCGCAACGAGATCACCGGGGGTGCAACGCCGGCGTCGTTCGAGCCCACCATCGACTACGTCGTCACCAAGGTGCCGCGCTTCGCCTTCGAGAAATTCCCGCAGGCCGATTCGCGCTTGACGACGCAGATGAAGTCGGTCGGCGAGGTCATGGCCATCGGACGCACTTTCCAGGAAAGCTTCCAGAAGGCGCTGCGCGGGCTGGAGGTCGGCGTGGACGGCCTCAACCAGAAGACCACCGACCGCGAAACCCTCGAGCGTGAACTCGGCGAACCCGGACCCGAGCGCATCTGGTATCTGGGCGACGCCCTGGCGCAGGGCTTCAGCCTCGAGGACGTCCACCAACTCACCCGCATCGATCCCTGGTTCCTGGCACAGATCAAGGACATCGTCGACGTCGAGCTGCAGCTCGAGCGCACGCAACTCGAGCAGATCGACGCCGAAACCATGCGCTGGCTCAAGCGCAAGGGTTTTTCGGACCGGCGCATGGCGCATCTGCTCAAGAGCACGGAAAGCGCGGTGCGCAGGCGCCGGCACGAACTCGGCGTGCGTCCGGTGTACAAGCGGGTGGACACCTGCGCCGCGGAATTCGCCACCCAAACGGCCTATCTCTATTCCACCTACGAGGAGGAGTGCGAGGCCGAGCCGACCACGCGCAGGAAGATCATGGTGCTGGGCGGCGGACCGAACCGCATCGGCCAGGGCATCGAGTTCGACTATTGCTGCGTGCATGCGGCGCTGGCCTTGCGAGAGGACGGGTTCGAGACCATCATGGTCAATTGCAACCCGGAGACGGTGTCCACCGACTACGACACCTCGGACCGCCTGTACTTCGAGCCGCTGACCCTGGAGGACGTGCTCGAAATCGTCGACAAGGAAAAGCCCGAGGGCGTGATCGTCCAGTATGGCGGCCAGACTCCGCTCAAGCTCGCGCTGGCGCTCGAAGCGGCCGGCGTGCCCATCATCGGCACCAGCCCGGACATGATCGACGCCGCGGAGGACCGCGAGCGCTTCCAGAAACTGATCAACGATCTCGGCCTGCTGCAACCGCCCAACCGCACCGCGCGGTCCGAGGCCGAGGCGATCGAGAAGGCCGAGGACATCGGCTATCCGCTGGTCGTGCGCCCCAGCTATGTGCTGGGCGGGCGCGCAATGGAGATCGTGCACGAGCAGCGCGACCTGGAGCGCTATATGCGCGAGGCGGTGAAGGTCTCCAACGATTCCCCGGTGCTGCTGGACCGCTTCCTGAACGACGCCATCGAGTGCGATGTCGATGCCATCTGCGACGGGCACGACGTGTTCGTCGCCGGCGTGATGGAACACATCGAGCAGGCGGGCGTGCACTCGGGTGACTCGGCTTGCTCGCTGCCGCCGTATTCCCTGCGCGCGGCGACCATCGCCGAACTCAAGCGCCAGACGGTCGCGATGGCGCGCGGCCTGCACGTCGTCGGACTGATGAACGTGCAGTTCGCGATTCAGCAGGATGGCGACGAAGACCGCATCTTCGTCCTGGAGGTGAACCCGCGCGCTTCGCGCACCGTGCCCTTCGTGTCCAAGGCCACCGGCCTGCAACTGGCCAAGATCGCGGCGCGCTGCATGGTGGGCACCCGCTTGGCGCAGCAGCGCATTCCGGCGGAAGTGGTGCCCGAGTACTTCTGTGTCAAGGAGGCCGTGTTCCCGTTCGTCAAGTTTCCCGGCGTCGATCCCATTCTCGGTCCCGAGATGAAATCCACCGGCGAGGTCATGGGCGTGGGGCGCAGCTTCGGCGAGGCTTTCGTCAAGTCCCAGATCGGTGCCGGGACGCGCCTTCCCGAGGTTACCGACGGGGTCGTCGCCAAGGTGTTCCTGTCCGTGAAGAACAGCGACAAGGCACGCATGGTCGAGGTGGCGCGAGACTTGGTCGGCATGGGCTTTCAACTGACCGCCACGCGCGGCACGGCCGCAGCGCTGACCGAGGCCGGGTTGTCGGTCGAGGTCGTCAACAAGGTCACCGAGGGTCGGCCCAACGTGGTCGACATGATGAAGAATGGCGAAATCGTGCTGGTGGTCAATACCGTGGAAGAACGGCGCAACGCCATTGCCGACTCGCGCGCCATTCGCATCACGGCGCTGGCCAGCCGGGTCGCCACATTCACGACCATCGCCGGCGCCGAAGCTGCCGTGGAGGGCATGAAATGCCTGCATCGGCTCGAGGTCTATCCGCTGCAGGCTTTACATCGGTCGCTCGGTTTGGCACACTGAAACCCAAAGCCGGACAATCGCCGTGGCAGTGCGCTGCTGCGGCGTTTTTTTTGATTTCCTTGGATGCACCATTTATGCCTACACCCATGACCCGCCGCGGCGCGGAAAAGCTCAAAGCCGAACTGCAGCGCCTCAAATCGGTCGATCGCCATGCCGTCATTCAGGCCATCGCGGAAGCCCGTGCCCAGGGCGACCTGTCGGAAAACGCCGAGTATGAGGCGGCAAAGGATCGCCAGGGTTTCATCGAAGGCCGCATCGCCGAGATCGAGGCCAAGCTGTCTTCGGCGCAAATCATCGACCCGGCGGAACTGCATGCCGACGGCCGCGTCGTGTTCGGCGCCACCGTGGAACTGTCCGACGAAGAAACCGGCGATCTCGTCATCTATCAAATCGTGGGCGACGACGAGGCCGACCTCAAGAACAGCATGATTTCCGTCAGTTCCCCCATCGCGCGCGCCTTGATCGGCAAGGAGGAGGGCGACACCGCCCAAGTCATGGCGCCAGGCGGCGTGCGCAGCTACGAAATCGTGAAGGTACGGTACGCATGAGCCCATCGTCCGGCCGCCCGAAGATGGGCGACACCCCGCACGGCGCGGGAGGTTGGCATGAGTAGTCTGCGCGCGCGCTGGATTCTTGCCGCCTTGTGGTTGGGCGGGCTTGCCGCGGTGGGGCTTATCGGCGCACCCACAGCATTCGCCGTCATACCCGACAAGATGTTGGCCGCTGCGGTGGCCAGCCGCATGTTCTATGTCATGGCTCTGGCTGCCGTGGCGCTCGGTGGTTTGCTGATGGTGCTGGAGCGGGCGCATGCCCGGCCGCTGGCGGTATCCACGCCGTTTTTTCTGGTCCTTGGCGGCTTGTTCTTCACCGTGCTGGGCGAGTTCGTCGTGGTGCCGCAGTTGTTATCCGCCGCGGCGGCCCATGCGGCCAGCGCGGGAATGTGGCATGCCGTAGCCAGTTTGGTCTATCTGCTGCAGGCCATTTGCGTTTTCGCCTATGTCTGGACCCTGGCCGCCGCAGCTGCGCGGCAGGGGCGCTAAGCCTTGCGCAGGTTCGGTCAACCCAAGCGTATTTTCTTGATGCTTGACTGGCGCGGCTTGGCCCGCTTGACCTTGCCCGTGGCGGTGAGGCGCTCGTTGCCAAGGACCGTCACGCGCTTGATGCGGGCGCGGTGCGTGGGACTGGAGGATGGCACGACAACCTTGACTTGCTTGGGCGCGGCGCCTCGGACCTTGCTGGCAGGAGCATCGGCGGACTCGGCGGGAATGGGACGGAACACGACCAGAATCTTGCCGATGTTCTGCACCGGGGCGGCGCCCAGGTTTTCGCAGATGCCGTCCATCATGGCGGCGCGAGCCTCGCGGTCGTCCGACGCGACGCGGACCTTGATCAGGCCATGGGCCGTGAGCGCACGGTCGATTTCGGCCATGACCGCATCGGTCAGGCCCTGGTCTCCGATCAGCACCGTCGGTTTGAGGGAATGGGCCTGCGCGCGTTTGGCGCTGCGGTCGGCGGGGGAGAGGAGCAAGGAGGTCATTGTTGAATTATCCGTCTTTCGCGCCCGTTGCGCCCCTTGCTTGCAAACGATCCACTGAATCCGCGCATTGCGCAACACCATGAAAAAGAACCGTTTCAAGAAAGCCTGGCTCAACGAGCACCTGCACGACCCCTTTGTCAAATTGGCGCAAAAGGAAAACTTTCGTTCGCGTGCCGTCTACAAGTTGAAGGAAATCGACGAGGCGAACAAGCTCATCCGTCCGGGGCAGATGATCGTCGATCTGGGTAGCGCGCCCGGCGCATGGTCTCAATATCTCGGGCGCAAACTGGCTGGCGAGGATGGTTCCATACGAGGCAAGGTGATCGCACTGGATCTATTGCCGATGGAGCCGGTGGACGGCGTGCAGTTCATCCAGGGAGATTTCCGGGAGGCCGCCACCCTGGCGCAGCTGGAGGCCGCGCTGCACGGCGCAAGGGTGGATGTCGTGCTGTCGGACATGGCGCCCAACCTCTCGGGCATTGCGTCCGCGGATGCGGCGCGCATCGAACATCTGGCCGACCTGTCGCTGGATTTCGCGCAAAATTGGCTCAAGGCCGACGGCGCTTTGCTGATCAAGAGCTTTCACACCGGGTATTTCAGCCAGATCGTCAACCGTTTCAAGCTGCAGTTCAAAACCGTCAAGACCATCAAGCCCAAGGCTTCGCGCGACCGTTCGGCGGAGGTTTTCATCCTCGGCCTGCAGCCCAAGTCGACAGCCGAGTCGACAATCTAGACTATCGCCATTATTTTTTCATAGTTAAGAGCTAATCATTCCCTTGGCGTGCGTATGACTACTGCGGGGAATCGAGGGCGCAGGGCTTGATTCGCCTAGAATCGGACGCAGATTGATGTAGCTGAATCATCGGTCGTCTGCTCCACGTCGGGGCTCCAGGAGTCTGTCTTGAACAATCAATGGTTTTCCAAAGTTGCAATCTGGCTGGTGATCGGGCTCGTGCTCTTCACCGTGTTCAAGCAGTTCGACCGCACGGCACCCACCGATACGGTGAGCTACACCCAGTTCATGCAGGAAGCCAAGCAGGGCCGCGTGAAGAAGGTGATCGTGCACCAGAGCGGCACGCTGGACGTGACGACGACCGAGGGGCGCCGCTACACGCTGAGTTCCCCCGGCGACTTGTGGATGGTCGGCGACCTGCTGAAGGATGGCGTCCAGGTGGTTGGGGCGCCGCGGGAGGAGCAGTCCTTCCTGATGCAAATTCTCATTTCCTGGTTCCCCATGCTGCTGCTGATCGGCGTCTGGGTCTACTTCATGCGCCAGATGCAGGGCGGCGGACGCGGCGGGGCTTTCAGCTTCGGCAAATCGAAGGCGCGGCTGCTCGATGAGTCGAGCAATACGGTGACGTTTGCCGATGTCGCCGGTTGCGACGAAGCCAAGGAAGAGGTCAAGGAACTCGTCGACTTCCTCAAGGACCCGCAGAAATTCCAGAAGCTCGGCGGCCGCATTCCGCGCGGCGTGCTGCTGGTGGGCCCTCCCGGTACGGGCAAGACCTTGCTCGCCAAGAGCGTGGCCGGCGAGGCCAAGGTTCCCTTCTTCTCGATTTCAGGCTCGGACTTCGTCGAGATGTTCGTCGGTGTCGGCGCATCCCGGGTGCGCGATATGTTCGAGACCGCCAAGAAGCATGCGCCCTGCATCATCTTCATCGATGAGATCGATGCCGTCGGCCGGCACCGTGGGGCGGGGCTTGGCGGCGGCAACGACGAACGGGAGCAAACCCTCAACCAGATGCTGGTCGAGATGGACGGCTTCGATACCAATCTGGGCGTGATCGTGATCGCCGCCACCAACCGTCCCGACATTCTCGACCCCGCCCTGTTGCGCCCGGGCCGTTTCGACCGCCAGGTGTACGTCCAGTTGCCCGATATCCGCGGCCGCGAGCAGATCCTGGTGGTGCATATGCGCAAGGCCCCGGTCGGCCCCGACGTGCGGGCGGACATCCTCGCGCGCGGCACGCCCGGCTTTTCCGGCGCCGATCTGGCCAATCTCGTGAACGAGGCTTCGCTGTTCGCCGCGCGCCGCAACGGGCGCCTGGTCGAGATGGAGGACTTCGAGCGCGCGAAGGACAAGATCATGATGGGCGCGGAGCGCCGGTCCATGGTCATGCCCGAGGAGGAGCGCCGCAACACCGCTTACCACGAGTCCGGCCATGCGCTGGTGGCCAAGCTGCTGCCCAAGACCGATCCGGTGCACAAGGTCACCATCATCCCGCGCGGCCGCGCTCTGGGATTGACCATGCAGCTGCCGGAAAACGACCGCTACAGCATGGACCGCGACCGCATTCTCAGCATGATTTCCGTGCTGTTCGGCGGACGCATTGCCGAGGAGGTGTTCATGCATCAGATGACCACCGGCGCCTCGAACGACTTCGAGCGCGCCACGCAACTGGCGCGCGACATGGTCACGCGCTACGGCATGTCGGAAACGCTCGGCCCGATGGTCTATGCGGAGAACGAGGGCGAGGTGTTCCTGGGCCGGTCGATCACCAAGACCACGCATGTGTCGGAGCAGACCATGCAGAAGGTCGATGGCGAGATCCGCCGCATCATCGACGAGCAGTACAGCCTGGCGCGCAAGCTCATCGAGGACAACCAGGACAAGATACACGCGATGGCCAAAGCCCTGCTCGAATGGGAAACCATCGATGCCGACCAGATCGAGGACATCATGTCCGGCCGCCCGCCGCGCCCGCCGAAGCCACCTGGCGCAACCACCACGGGCCAGCCGCCAGCGCCTGGACGTCCGAGCGGGCTGCCCGCCGACGCGCCTTCCGCGTCCGCCGCCTGAAGGGCTGCGCCCAGACCACGGCCCGGTTGACCACCGGGCCGTTTTCTTGTGAGGTCTTGACATGAACACCTTGTCCCCGACTTGGTCGGCCGGGCGTTTCCAGCTCGATCTGGGCCGCCCTTTGGTGATGGGCATCGTCAACGTGACGCCCGACTCGTTTTCCGACGGCGGGGCGCACGCCGACCCCGGCGCCGCAATTCGCCACGCCCAGACCTTGGTCGAGGCGGGGGCCGACATCCTGGATGTCGGTGGCGAATCGACGCGACCGGGTTCCTTGCCGCTGCCGCAAGACGCGGAATGGGCGCGTATCGGCCCCGTGCTGCAAGAGGTGGTTCGCTGGGGCGTGCCTATCTCGGTCGACACCTACAAGCCGCGCACCATGCGCCTGGCGCTCGATCTGGGCGTGGACATCATCAACGATATTGATGCCTTGCGCATGCCCGGCGCGGAAGACGCGGTCGCTTCATCCAGCGCCGGGATCTGTCTGATGCACATGCAAGGCGAGCCGCAGACCATGCAGCAGCAGCCGCACTACGCCGACGTGGTGCGCGAAGTCGGCGATTTCCTGCGCGCGCGTGCCGATGCCATGCTGGCCCTGGGCGTGCCAGCCTCGCGCATCTGCATCGACCCTGGTTTCGGCTTCGGCAAGACACTGGGCCACAATTTGGAATTGGCGCGCCATCTGGACGAGATCGTGGCGCATGGCTATCCGGTCCTGGTGGGCGTGTCGCGCAAGTCCATGATCGGGGGCTCGTCGGGGCGCCCGGTGCAGGAGCGCCTCGCTGGCAGCCTGGCCGCGGCGCTCGCCTGTGTGGCGGCCGGGGCGCGGATCGTTCGCGTGCATGACGTCGCCGCGACGGTCGACGCCCTAAAAGTGTGGACTGCAGTCCGGGGCTGATCCGGCCCCTTGTTTGCGGCTTGGCAGCTTGGCGCGTCAGCGCCTACAGTCGCGCTGCGAGAAACCCATGGAGAAACGATGAGCAGACAGTATTTCGGAACCGATGGCGTACGCGGGCGCGTGGGCCAGAGCCCCATCGTCCCGGAGTTCGGCTTGCGCCTGGGGCACGCGGCCGGGCGCGTGCTGCGCAAGCAGGGCGTGGATCGGCCCGCCGTGCTCATCGGCAAGGACACGCGCGTGTCCGGCTATATGCTGGAAGCCGCGCTGGAATGCGGGTTTTCGGCCGCGGGGTGCGACGTGGTTTTGGTCGGCCCCTTGCCCACCCCTGGCGTGGCCTACCTCACAAGAGCCTTGCGGCTGGACCTGGGTGTCGTCATCAGCGCATCGCACAATCCGTATGCCGACAACGGCATCAAGTTTTTCTCCGCGGCCGGGAGCAAGCTTCCCGACGCATGGGAGGCCGAGGTCGAGGCCGAATTGCCGCACGCCGAGGGCTGCGTGCCGTCCGAGCAGCTCGGCAAGGCGCGCCGTCTGGACGACGCGGCGGGTCGCTATATCGAGTTCTGCAAGAGCACCTTTCCCAGTCATCTCACGCTCAAGGGGCTGCGCCTGGTGGTCGATTGCGCGCACGGCGCCGCCTACCACATCGCCCCATCGGTCTTCCACGAACTCGGCGCCGAGGTGGTGTCCATCGGCGTGCAGCCCGACGGTTTCAACATCAACAAGGATGTCGGCGCCACCGCGCCGGACGCGCTGATCCGGGCCGTGCGCGCCAATCATGCCGATTACGGCGTCGCGCTCGATGGCGATGCCGATCGCCTGCAGCTCGTCGACGGCCAGGGACGGTTGTTCAACGGCGACGAACTGCTCTATCTCCTGGCGATGGACCGCAGACCCGCCGGCGTGGTCGGCACGCTGATGACCAACCTCGCCGTGGAACAAGCCCTGCAGGCTCAGGGCATGGATTTCGTGCGCGCCGCCGTGGGCGACCGCTACGTGCTCGAGGAGTTGCTTGCGCGCGGCTGGCAGCTGGGCGGCGAGGGCTCCGGGCACATCCTCCTGCTGGACCGGCATACCACCGGCGACGGCATCGTCGCCGCCCTGCAAATGCTCGAACTGGTCGTGCGCACCGGCAGGACGCTGGGCGAACAACTCCACTCGGTGCGCCTCTACCCGCAGACCCTGCTCAACGTCCGCCTACCCGACGGCCTCGACTGGAAAACCCATGCCGGATTCGCTCGGGCGCGCGCCCAGGTGGAGGGCAGCATCAATGGCAGCGGGCGCGTCCTCATTCGCCCTTCGGGGACGGAGCCGGTGCTGCGCATCATGGTCGAGCACGCGGACCCACTGATTGGCAACCAGTCGGCGCAAATGCTTGCCGACGCGCTGCGTTGAGTTCCTGTGCCAGCGTGACGATTCGATGTAGCAGATGTCATATGATTGTCACAATGCATGCCTAGGATGCCCGTTGTGGCCGAGAACCACAGCCTATTCCATCCTAGGAGAGTGACACATGAGTCTGAATCGTCGATCGTTTACCAAGGCCGCCGTGGCGGTTGCAGTAGCTGGCGCCGTCGGCGTTGGCGTGATGGCATCCGCCTTCGCCGCCGTAAGCCTGACCGGCGCGGGGAGCACCTGGGTTTACCCCCTGGTCGTCAAATGGTCCGCCGCCTATGAAAAGGCGACGGGCAACAAGATCAACTATCAGGGCATCGGCTCTGGCGGCGGCATCGCCCAGATCAAGGCCGGTACCGTGGCCTTCGGTGCCAGCGACATGCCCTTGAAGCCGGAAGACCTGCAGAAGGCCGGTCTGATCCAGTTCCCCACCGCCATCGCCGGCGAAGACATGGTGATGAATCTGCCAGGCATCAAGCCGGGCGAGCTGATCCTGAGCGGCCCGCTGGTCGCCGACATTTATCTCGGCAAGATCAAGAAGTGGAACGCGCCTGAAATCGCCAAGCTGAACCCCGGCGTCAAGCTTCCCGACATGGACATCACCGTCGTGCATCGTTCGGACGGTTCGGGCACCACCTTCACCTTTGCCGACTACCTGTCCAAGGTCAGCCCGGAGTGGAAGGAAAAAATCGGCGCCAACACCTCCCTGAACTGGCCCGTCGGCGTGGGCGGCAAGGGCAATGAGGGTGTCGCCGCCTATGTGCAGCGCATTCCCGGCTCCATCGGCTACGTCGAGTACGCCTACATCCTGGAAAACAAGCTGACCTACGCCCGCATGATCAACCGCGACGGCAAGGTCGTCAGCCCGAGCCTGAAAGGCTTCCAGGACGCCGCGGCCCACGTGGACTTCACCAAGGCGCAGGACTTCTATGTGATCCTGACCGACCAGCCCGGTCCCGGCACCTGGCCGATTTCCGGCTGCACATGGCAGATCCTGAGCAAGTCCGCTCCGAAGGAAACCAACGAGCAGGTCACCAAGTTCTTCAACTGGGGTTTCGAGCATGGCCAGTCCATGGCCGAATCCATCGCCTTCGGTCCGCTGCCGACCAGCACTGTGGATGCGATCAAGGCCTACTGGAAGAAGAACCTCGGCATTTGATTGAATCGAAGAAGGTCGACATGACATGAGTGGTTCCGAAGTTGTGACAACCGATCCGGTTGAACTGCGCGCAGCTTCGGGACAAGAATCCGTCGGGAAGACCACGGTCTTCTCGGCGGATTTTTTGTTCCGAAAATTGACGGGTTTTGTCGCCTTCGTCGTGGCGGCCACGCTGGTGGCCATCATGATCTCGCTGGTCATCGAAGGTTGGCAGGCCCTGCATACCTTCGGCTGGAAATTCCTCATCACCTCGACCTGGGACCCCGTCACCAATGAATATGGGGCGCTGGTCTTCATCATCGGCACGCTGGTGAGTTCGCTGATCGCCATGGTGATCGCCGTGCCGGTGAGCTTCGGCATCGCCCTGTTCATTTCCGAGCTGTCGCCGCGCTGGTTGCGCGGGCCGATTTCAGCCGTCATCGAGTTGCTCGCGGCGATACCCAGCATCATCTACGGCATGTGGGGATTGCTGGTGTTCGCGCCACGTTTCGGCCAGATCGAACCCTGGATCAACGACCATCTCGGCGCCATTCCGGGGCTTGGCGTGCTGTTTCAAGGCCCGCCGATGGGGATCGGCATGCTCACGGCGGGCATCGTGCTGGCCATCATGATCATCCCCTTCATCGCGTCCATCATGCGCGACGTGTTCATGATCACTCCGCCGTCGCTGAAAGAGTCGGCGTATGCGCTGGGTTCGACCACCTGGGAGGTCGCACGCTACGTGATTCTTCCCTTCACGCGCACGGCGGTGACCGGTGGCATTTTCCTCGGGCTGGGTCGCGCCCTGGGCGAGACGATGGCCGTGACCTTCATCATCGGCAACGCCAACAACCTCAGCGCCAGCCTGCTGATGCCCGGAAGCTCGATCGCATCGGTCATCGCCAATGAATTCACCGAGGCGACGACCGACCTCTATAAATCGTCCCTGCTTGCGCTGGGCTTGATCCTGTTCGTGATCACCTTCATCGTCCTGGCGCTGGCCAAGCTTTTGCTCCTGCGATTGGAAACCAGCGTGGAGGGCAGGAAAACATGATCTCGCTTTACGCTAGACGGCAGATCATCAATTGGTTCAATATGACGGTCGCTGTGTTCATGACCGTGTTCGGGGTGTTTTGGGTGCTGTGGATTCTCTGGACTACTCTGCGCTACGGCCTTCCTGCGATCAATTTGCAACTGTTCACGCAAGATACGCCCCCTCCGGGAGGGGTAGGCGGAGGTTTGCGCAATGCCTTTGTCGGTAGTTTGATTCTGCTGGGGGTTGCCATTGCGATTGGAACGCCCATTGGCGTGCTCGCCGGGACCTGGCTCGGTGAGTTCGCCGTTAAGCACAGGCTGGGGGCAGTGGTGCGGTTTCTCAACGACATTTTGCTGAGCGCGCCGTCCATCGTGATCGGCTTGTTCGCCTACGCTATTCTGGTCGATCCGCTTGACCACTTCTCCGCGCTCTCCGGTGGTGTGGCGCTTGCCCTCATCCTGATTCCGGTGGTGGTGCGAACGACGGATGAAATGCTGCGCCTGGTTCCAGGCTCTTTGCGTGAAGCCGCCATCGCGCTGGGCACGCCCTACTGGAAGTTGGTGACCAGGATTACCTGGAAGGCGGCCTCGACCGGGATCCTGACGGGTCTGATTCTCGGTGTGGCGCGCATCAGCGGCGAAACAGCACCGCTGCTCTTCACCGCCCTGAACAATCAATATTTTTCCACCAGCCTGTGGCATCCCATTTCCAATCTGCCGATGGTGATCTTCCAGTTCGCCATGAGTCCTTATGCCAATTGGCAGCAAATGGCGTGGGCCGGGGCGCTGGTCGCCGTGGTCTTCATTCTCCTACTGAGCCTCGGTTCGCGCTGGCTGCTCAGCCGTGGCGGGCCTAAGACCTAACCGCCCGTCATTCGCACGCACTATCGTCCCAATGCAAAATCCAGTCGCTTTCGCTATTCCGGAGGTCGCATCCGACGCGACCCGCCCCGAAGCTTCCGTCAAGATCAAGACGCGTAACCTGAACTTCTATTACGGCAAGTTCCAGGCGATCAAGAACGTTAATTTAGATATCCCACAGCATCAGGTTACGGCCTTTATCGGCCCTTCAGGTTGTGGCAAATCCACGTTGCTGCGTATGTTCAATCGCATGTACGAGCTCTACCCCGACCAGCGCGCGGAAGGTGAGATCCTGATGGATGGCGAGAACATCCTGACAACCAGGAAGAACGTCTCGCTGATTCGTGCCAAGATCGGTATGGTGTTCCAGAAACCAACCCCGTTCCCGATGTCGATTTACGAGAACATCGCGTTCGGTGTGCGCCTGTACGAAAAGCTCAATCGCGCCGAGATGGACGAACGCGTCGAGGGCAGCCTGATGCGCGCCGGCTTGTGGGACGAGGTCAAGGACAAGCTGCCGCAGTCCGGCGCCAGCTTGTCGGGCGGGCAGCAGCAGCGCCTGTGCATCGCGCGCGCCATCGCCATCAAGCCGGAGATTCTGCTGCTCGACGAACCGACATCGGCCCTCGACCCGATCTCCACGGCCAAGGTCGAGGAACTGGTGACCGAGCTGAAGCGCGACTACACCGTGGTCATCGTCACGCACAACATGCAACAGGCGGCGCGCGTGTCGGATTACACCGCCTATATGTACCTGGGCGAGATGGTGGAGTTTGGCGACACCAACCAGATCTTCCTCAAGCCCAAGCGCCAGGAAACCGAGGATTACATCACCGGCCGTTTCGGCTGAACGGAGAAGAACCATGGGCGACAAGCATATTTCCACGCAGTTCGACGCCGAGATCAGCGCACTGTCCACCCAGGTGCTTGAAATGGGCGGACTGGTCGAATCGCAAATCGGGCAGGCCGTCTATGCTCTGCGCCACTTCGACATCGAAGCCGCGCGCGGCGTGATGCTCAACGAGAAGCGCGTGAACCAGATGGAAGTCGACATCGACGCCGATGTCACGCAGATCATCGCCAAGCGTCAGCCCACGGCGCGCGACCTGCGCCTGATGATGGCGATTTCCAAGACCATCACCAACCTGGAGCGCGTGGGCGACGAAGCGGACCGCATCGCGCGCATGGCGCGGGATCTGATCGAGGCCGGTTCCAACCTCGGTATCTCGTTCAACGAGATCACGCGCGAATCCGATCTCGCCATTGCGCAGATCCGCAAGGCGCTCGATGCATTCGCACGCCTGGACGAGAAGGCCGCCGTGGAGATCGTGTCGGCCGATAGCGCAATCGACGACGAGTTCGACTCCTTCATGCGCAAGCTCATCACCTATGTGATGGAAGACCCCCGCAACATCTCGTCCAGCCTGGATCTGGTGTTCATCGCGAAGGCCATCGAGCGTATCGGCGACCACGCGAAGAACATCGCCGAATTTGTCATCTACGTGGTGCGCGGCACCGATGTACGACACAACAAGGCCGCTTTCAACGAGGTGGCCAGCACGCTCTGAGCACATGACCATGGCTAGCAATATCCTGATTGTCGAAGACGAGCCGGCGATTGCCGAACTGCTGGCCGTCAACCTGCGCCATGCCGGGCATTGTCCCATCCTCGCCGGCAGCGCCGAGGATGCGCTGCGCCTGATCCGCGATGTGCTTCCCGACGTGATGCTGATCGACTGGATGTTGCCCGGCATGTCCGGGCTGGCCCTGGCCCGCGAGTTGCGGCAGGGCGCGCGCACGCGCAGCATTCCGCTCATCCTGCTGACGGCGCGCAGCGAAGAATCCGACACCATTGCCGGACTCGACGCCGGCGCCGACGACTACATCACCAAGCCGTTCTCGCCCAAGGAACTGCTGGCGCGCATTCGCGCCGTGCTGCGCCGGCGCTCGCCGCAGCTCACCGACGAGCCGGTCCGCATCGGCGGCCTGGCTGTCGACCCCTCCACGCGCCGCGTCACTTACGCCGAAGGCGGCAGCGAGTTGGAGGTCCGTCTGGGCCCGACCGAATTCAAGCTGCTGCATTACATGATGACCCACCCCGAACGGGTGCACAGCAGAGGGGCTCTTCTCGATAAGGTCTGGGGCGACCATGTCTTCATCGAGGAGCGCACGGTCGATGTCCATATCAAGCGTCTGCGCGAGGCGCTGGCCCCCGTGCAATGCTCCGAGTTCGTGGAAACGGTGCGCGGCGCCGGTTACCGCTTCACCCTGCGCCAGAACACGTCGGCGCTCAGCGCGGCGAGCGGCACCTGATGCGTGCGGACCCCGTGACCGTGCACGCGCGCAGGCGCCAGTTCTGAGGCGGTTGCCCAGACCGACTTGCCGCGCGTTCTTGCTTCCTCCCATTCGCGGCAGATCGCGGCCACCTTCCCACCACTTCAGATGCGTGCCGTCTTTTTTCGCTTGATCGGTGTCGTCACCCTGATGCTCGCGGCTGCCGGGCTGGTCGGCTGGCTGGCCGGGCCGCTGCCCGGCGTTCTGGCGGCGAGCGTCGTGGCCTTGAGCGTGATCGGTCAAGACACCGCCGCCCAGCTTCGGCTGCTCGCCTGGCTGAAATGGCCGCAGTTGGACAACGTGCCCGTCATGCGTGGAGTCTGGGCCGAGGTGTTCTACCGTACCGCGCGCCAATTCCGGCTTTGGGAGACGCGCCTGGCGCGCGAGGAAGACAAGCTCAGGCGCTTCATCGAGGCACTGCAGGCCTCGCCCAATGGCGTGATCTTGATGGATGCGAGCGATCAGATCGACTGGTGCAACGACACCGCCGCCGCGCATTTCGGCCTCGATCCGCAACGCGATCTGCGGCAGCATGCCGTACACCTGATTCGCAACCCCGAGTTCTTCGGCTATATGGGCGCCAAGCGCTTCGACGAGCCGCTGCTGATGCGTCGCAATGGCGCGCGCGGCTCCTTGTTGCTGAGCGTGCAGGTGATTTCCTATGGCGATGGGAAGAAGCTCCTGCTGTCGCGCGATGTGACCCAGGTGGAGCGTACCGAGGCCATGCGGCGCGACTTCGTCGCCAATGTCTCGCACGAGATCAAGACCCCGCTGACGGTCATCGCCGGGTTTGTCGAATCCTTGCGCGGACTGGATTTTTCCGCCGAAGAACGCGAGCGCATTCTCGGGCTGATGCAGGAACAGTCCGACCGCATGCGGCATCTGGTCGAGGACTTGCTGACCCTCGCCCATCTCGAGGGCGACCCGCACCAGCCCGCCGAGGAAAGGCTGAACATGCGGCAGATGGTCGATCGGCTGGTGGCGGACGCGCGCGCGCTGTCGGGGGGGCGTCACCACATCGAGGCAAGCGCGGACGGTGGCGACCTTCGCGGCGCGCGGACCGAGCTCGTCAGCGCCTTCACCAATCTCGTGAGCAATGCCGTGCGCTACACCCCGGCAGGTGGAGACGTGCGCATCGCCTGGCGCGTGACCGAGCAGGACTACGGCGATCCCGTGGCCGAGTTCAGCGTGAGCGATTCGGGCATCGGCATCGCCGCCGAGCATATCCCCCGCCTGACCGAGCGCTTCTACCGCGTCGATCGTGGTCGCTCGCGCGAGTCCGGCGGCACCGGGCTCGGCTTGGCCATCGTCAAGCATGTTCTGCTGCGCCATCAGGCTGAACTGCGCATCAGCAGCCAGCCCGGGCTTGGCAGCACCTTCAGCGTGCGCTTTCCGGTGCAGCGCCTGGTTCTGCCCAAGGCGCCGGCGGCGCCGGACGCTCCTCAGGGCGATCGGGAGTCGATCAGCGCCTGATGGCTGCCGCAGCGCGTGCGGCCGCCGCGTGGGCGCTTCCACTGGCCTTGCGCATCCATGTCCCAGGCATTGCCCGGGCAGCGCCAGTGCACCTTCAGCCCTTCGGCGATGACCTTGGCCTTGGCCTGCGGGTCCAGCACCGGGGTGGCGATCTCCACGCGGCGGAACAAATTGCGTTCCATCCAGTCCGCGGATGAAATCCACACGTCCTGTTTGCCATCGTTGAAAAAGTAGAACACCCGCGAGTGCTCGAGGAAGCGGCCGATGACGGAGCGCACACGGATGTTTTCCGACAAACCGGGCACCCCGGGGCGCAGCATGCAGGGGCCGCGCACCAGAAGGCGGATTTCCACGCCGGCCTTGGATGCCTTGTACAGTTCCTCGATCACCGAGGGTTCGAGCAGGGCGTTGACCCGCGCCCAGATGCGCGCGCGCTTGCCGGCGCTGGCATGGCGCGCCTCGTTGCGTATGGCCTTGAGCAGATTCTCCAGCAGCGAGAACGGCGATTGCCACAGGCGGCGCAAGGGCGCGAACTGGGACGACCCGGTGATTTCCAGAAACACCTGGTTGACGTCGGTGCAGATGGCCTCATCGGCCGTCATCAGCCCGAAGTCCGTGTAGTGGCTGGCCGTGCGGATGTGGTAGTTGCCCGTGCTCACGTGCACATAGCGCCGCAGCTGCGGCGCGCGTCGGCCGAGCTTTTCGCGCCGCACCACCATCAGCATCTTGGCGTGGCACTTGAAGCCCACCACGCCGTACACCACGTGCGCGCCTTCGGCTTCCAGGCGCGCGGCCCAGTTGATGTTGGTTTCCTCGTCAAGACGCGCCATGAGTTCCAGCACCACCGTCACTTCCTTGCCGTTGCGCGCGGCTTCGATCAGCGCCTCCATCAGCGCCGAGTCGGTGCCCGCACGGTAGATGGTCTGTTTGATCGCCAGCACCTCGGGGTCGCGCGCGGCCGTGCGCACCAGATCCACCACCGGGGCGAACGCGTCGTAGGGGTGGTGCAGGAGCACGTCGGCCGCACGGATGCGTTCGAACAGCTCGGGCGTGGCGCCGGGCCAATGGGGCAGGGGGGCCGGCGTGTGGGGTGCGTATTTCAGCGTCGGCTCGGCCACCATGTCGACGATGGCCTGCAGGCGCACTAGATTGACCGGGCCGTCGACCTGGTAGCAGTCCTCCGGCTTGAGCCCGTTCTCGCGCAGCAGCCGGTTCACCAGGGCTTGCGGACAGCCGGCGGCGACTTCCAGGCGTACGGCGTCGCCGTAGTGGCGTGCGCGCAGCTCGCCTTGCAGGGCGGTGCGCAGGTTGGTGATTTCATCGTCGTCGACGAACAGTTCGCTGTTGCGCGTGACGCGGAACTGGTGCACGCCCAGAACCTTCAGCCCCGGGAACAGATCGCCGGCGAAAGCCTGCATCAGCGACGACAGCAGCACGAAGGTGTAACGGTGCTCGCCCAGTTCCTGAGGCATGGCCAGCACCCGCGGCAGGGCGCGCGGCGCCTGGATGATGCCCAGGTCCACGTTGCGCCCAAAGGCGTCGGTGCCGTCGAGCAGGACGGCGAAATTCAGGCTCTTGTTGAGGACCTTGGGAAAAGGGTGGGCGGGGTCGAGCCCGATCGGCGTGAGCACGGGCAGCACTTCGCGCTCGAAGTACGCGCGTGCCCAACGTTGCTGCGCCGTGGTCCATTGGCCGCTGGTGGCGAAGCGGATTCCGACCGATTGCAACAAGGGGTAGATGCCGTCCTGCAGCACACGGTACTTCTCTCTCACCAGCGCATGCGCGTCCTCGGCGATGAGCTGGAGCGCATCCGCGACGAGCAGCCCGTCGGGGGTTGTGCTGTTGATGTCGTGCTCGAGCAGGTCCTGCAGCTGGGCCACCCGCGTTTCGAAAAACTCGTCCATGTTCGACGAGACGATGCACAGGTAGCGCAGGCGTTCCAGGGGAGGGATGGCCGGATCCTGTGCTTGTGCCAGGACGCGCCGGTTGAAGGCGAGAATGCCGAGTTCGCGGTTGAGCAGGCGAGGGGGTAAGGGGTCGGGCATGTCTGGAGGGTGGACTTGGCTGGGCAGGGCCCATGCTACGCGGGCCGGGCACCGGAGCGGTGCAGCCGAAGTTTAGGATGTCATCTTTGTGTGAAAACCTTGTGACAGATTCAAGCCACTGTCATCTTTGCGCGTTCCAATTCCTTTCATGTCCCTGAGCATCCAACATCTGGCCGCGGTCGATCTGGGCTCCAACAGCTTTCGCATGCTGGTGGGCAAGGCGGCCGAGCACCCTCATGGCGCGCAAATCTATCCTCTGGATTCCTTGCGCGAGCCCGTGCGCCTTGGCGCGGGGCTGGATGCCAACAAAAACCTGACCGAGGAGTCGCAGCAGCGCGCGCTGGCCACGCTGGCGCGTTTCGGCGAGCGCCTGCGGCAGTTCCAGCCCGAGCGCGTGCGCGCCGTCGCGACCAATGCGGTGCGCGTGGCGAAAAATGCCCATGCCTTCCTGGAGCGCGCGCAGCAGGCGCTCGGGTTTCCGATCGAGGTCATTGCCGGGCGCGAGGAGGCGCGTCTGGTCTACATCGGCGCCGCGCATTCCGTGGCCCCGGCGGCGGGCAACCGGCTCGTGGTGGACATCGGCGGCGGCTCCACCGAGTTCATCATCGGCCAGGGGCATGAGCCGCGAATGATGGAATCCCTCTATATCGGCTGCGTGTCGATGAGCCGGGATTTCTTCCCGGGCGGCCTGGTCGATGAGCAGCGCATGAAATCGGCCGAACTCGCGGCGCGGCGCGAGGTGCAGATCATCGCGCGCGAGTTCCGCAAGGCCGGCTGGACCAACGCCGTCGGATCGAGCGGCACGGCGCGCGCGCTGGCCGACATCCTGACGGGCAACCAGCTCAATCCCCCTGGGCAGTCGCTGGGCATCACGCGCATCGGCTTGCGCGAATTGCGCAAACTCTATGCGCGGGCGGGCGATCTGGGGGCGCTCAAGCTGGCCGGACTCAAGCCCGACCGCGTGCCGGTTGCGGCGGGAGGGCTGGCCATCATGCTGGCGATTTTCGAGGAGCTCGGCATCCGGGAGATGGAAGCCACCGACGCCGGCCTGCGTCTGGGCGTCCTTTATGACCTGCTCGGCCGCGAGCAGCAACACGACATGCGCGAACTCACGGTGCAGCAATTCATGCAGCGCTACGGCGTGGACGCCAGGCAGGCGGCGCGCGTCGAATCCCTGGCCCTGACCCTGTTCCTGCAGTTGCATCCCCAGGCCGGCACGGCCGAGCAACAAACCTTGCGCTGGGCGGCGCAATTGCATGAAGTGGGGCTGTCCATTTCCCATAGCGCCTATCACAAGCACTCGGCCTATATCGTGGCCAATGCCGACATGCCGGGTTTTTCGCGCAGCGAGCAGGCGTCCATGGCCGATATGGTGCTTTGTCATGGCGGCAAGCTCAAGAAGCTGGGCAGCCTGGACGAACTGAATCTCGATCTGCGGGCCGTCCTGGCCTTGCGTCTGGCCGTGCTGCTGGCGCGCAACCGCAGGGATGTCAACGTCGATGGTCTGCGCCTGCTGCCGGGTAACGGCAAAGCCGGCTTGCAAGGCGTCACCATGCTGGCTGATCCGACATGGCTTCGAGGTTCCCCGCTGACGCAATTCAGCCTGGAGCAGGAAGTCGCGGAATGGCAGCGCTCGGGTGTGCAACTTACCCTGCAGGCCGCGCCCGTTGCCTGATCTGTCGGTCGGGCGCGGGCGCAGAAATGGCGTGAACAGGCCCTAGGCGGTCGCGGAGATGTTGAGGAAGTGCCGCGCGTAGCGGGAGTTCACATCGGCCAGGCGCATCAGCAGCGGGAAATCCGCGGTGTTGAAGTCCGGATCCCATGCCGGCGCGCCGCAAATGCGTGCGCCAACGCGTAGATAGCCCTTGAGCAGGGGTGGGGCCTCGGCCGGAAGATCCTGCCTGAGACTTTCCACCGGCAAGGGAAGCCGGGGCTGCATGTGGTCTTCGACCGGCGCGAGGTGCGTCTTGCGCAACTTGGCCCAGAGGCTGGCGGCGTAATGCCCGCCATCGCGCATAGACACGCTGGCGCAGCCGATCATGGCGTCGAGCTTGTTGCGTTGCATGTAGTCGGCAAGGCCTGCCCACAGCGCCATGATGACGGCCCCGCTGCGATAGTCGCGATGGACGCACGAACGGCCGAGTTCCAGCAGCCGCGGGCGCAGATGTACCAGGCGCGTGAGGTCGAACTCGGTTTCGGAGTACAGGCCGCCCACGCGCTTGGCCTGATGCGGCGGCAGCACGCGATAGGTGCCGACCAGCAGCCCTTCGGCGTTGCGCACCAGGAGGTGGTCGCAATAAGGGTCGAAAAGGTCGATGTCATAGCCGGGCGTCGGCGTGTTGATGCGGGCGCCGAGCTCCTCGGCAAAGACTTTCCAGCGCAACCGCTGCGCTTCGAGGACCTGATGGGGGTGGCGGGCCCAGGCGATGCTCAGGCCGTTGCTGTCCGCCGCTGCGGCGGCTTCCGTATTGGCCCTGCGCATGGCACCCAGGCGGGTGAGATTCGGCTCGTGAAGAGCCAGGGCCATCAGGCCGGGTTCATCGTGTTCCTGCATCGGCTTGCTCCTATTCTTCCCCGTACGATACGGAAGAGACGTGACAGTTCGATGAAATTCACATGTCATTGTGATGACACGTTTCAGCCGGATGTCATGCGCAGGCGCCGAAGGCTCGGCGCCGCCTTTGGGCCGGAACGGTTTCAGAATTTTGCCGCGACCGATGCTGGCGTTCTGGGAACGCCACGCCCTCCAGGTGCAGTTCCTTCGGGTTCTGGGCGACCTGCCATTAATCCAGCAGTTCGGCGCTGACGCAGGCGCGCAGGATGCGGGTGGTGCTGCCTTCGCGCTGGCGCTCCGCCACCCAGATCAGGCCGCCTTTGCGCAGGCTGAACGGGCCGTCGCATCCTGCCAGCCAGCGCAGGGCGGCGCTGCCCATGGTGGGTTGATGGCCGCACAGCACCAGGGCGCTGTGGCTGTCCTGGTGGTCGGCGATCACGGCCATGAGGTCGTCCACGCCGCGCTCGGGGCCCAGGCGCGCGTCTTCCATCGGGTAGTCCACCAGGGCCATGGCGGTTTGCTGCGCGCGCAGTGCCGGACTGGCGCAGACCACCCAGGGTTTTGGCACATGCGCCTTGATCCAGGCGGCGATACGGCTGGCGTCGCGTCGTCCCTGGCGAGTCAGGGCGCGTCGCAGGTCTGCCGCGGTACCTGCATTGGCTTCGACATCTTCGGCCTCGGCGTGGCGCCAGAAAATCACATGCAGTGGTGTACTCATGACGGCATGGGTCCCGGTTGAGGAGTGGCCGCCACGCTCAATTCTATTCCGCGGGCGGAGGCTGGAATTTAGCGGACCGTGATGACAGTGTGATGCAGAGGGTCGTCCTCGGCGCGACGCCAAGGCCTGATCGATACACGTACCGCGCCTTCCGCGCTGCTATGGTGCAGTCATCAGCATTTCAGCATTGTGGAGCCTGACCATGTGGATGGATCATCACGATTTGCTGCGGGAATTTCCCGAGGAAGCGCAGGCAATCGTCGCCTTGCGGGAGAGTAACGGGCATTTCAACGCGCTTTGCGAGCGTTTCGATGTGGTTAGCGCTGAGATCGTGCGCATCGAGCGGGGCAAGGAACCTGCGAGCGAGACCCGGCTCAAGGCCTTGCGCCATGATCGCCTGGGCATCAAGGACGAGATCGTCGCTTTGCTGCGGGCGCATTGAGGACGGCGCGGCGGGAATCAGGACTCGAGCATCTGGAGCCGGTCGGGGATGGCTCCATCCGCCAGGGCCAGCGCCAATTTGCTTGCACTGGACTCCAGGTCGACCGGATGCTGCGCGCTCAGGCGCCGCGCCCGTTCGCGCAGCAGCGATGCCGAGGGCAGGTTCGCCTCCTTGCAGGCCAGGGCGATGGTGTTCTCGCCATCTTCGGCCAGGATGGTGAGCACGGCGTCGCCGAAACTGCGGCGCAGGCGTTCCACGATGGTGTCGCGCAAGCTGTCGCGGGCCCAGATGTTGGATGCCAGCACGCCCCCGGGTGCCAGGGCCGCCGCGCAATCGTCGTAGAAGCCCTGGCTGCAGAGCTGCGGGGGCAGACCTCCGGCGTCGAAGCCGTCGAGCAAGAGCACGTCGCAGCAGGATGGGTTGTCGCGCAACCAGGCCGCGCCGTCGACGCACAGAACCTGCAGGCGCGCGTCATCGGCGGGAATGGCGAACAGCTCGCGCATGGCGATGACCTCGGGGCTGATTTCGAGCGCGGTGAAGCGCGCGTCCGGCAGGTGCTCGTGGCAGTATTTCGCCAGCGAGCCTCCGCCGAGACCCAGCATCACGATGTGTTGCGGTTCGGGCTTGAGCAGGAGGAAGGCCATCATGCTGCGCGTGTAGTCCAGCACCAGCTTGTTTGGCGCGCTCACGCGCATGCGGCTTTGCACGGTGGCCATGCCGAAGTGCAGGGAAACCTCGCCGCGATCCTGGCAGATGAAGGGTTTGCCGGAGGGTTGGCGCGAGCGCTTCATGGCGGTGTGATCGGTGGATTCGCCGACGTCATTCCGCCACGCGGCGCAGCGCGGGGAACAGGATCACGTCGCGAATGCTCGGCGCGTCGGTCAGCAGCATGACCAGGCGGTCGATGCCGATGCCGCAGCCCCCGGCGGGCGGCATGCCCACTTCCAGCGCGCGGATGTAGTCGGCGTCAAAGTACATGGCCTCCTCGTCGCCTGCGTCCTTGTTCGCCGCCTGGGCGGCGAAGCGCGCGGCCTGGTCTTCGGGGTCGTTGAGTTCGGAAAAGCCGTTGGCGATCTCGCGCCCGGTGGCGAACAACTCGAAGCGTTCGGTGATGCTGGGGTCGGCATCGCTGGCGCGCGCCAGCGGCGAGACTTCGACCGGATAGTCGGTGATGTAGGTGGGGTTCCAGAGCTGCTCCTCGACGACAGCTTCGAACAGGCCGAACTGCAGTTCGGCCAGGGTCCAGTGCGCGGGCGCGGGCTCGCCGGCGGAGCGCAGGCGTGCGCGCAAGACGGCCGGGTCGCAGGCTTCGGCGGGATTCAGACCGGCATGGGCCACCAGGGCGCCGCGCACGCTCAGGCGGGCGAAAGGGGATTCCAGATCCACCGTGCGCCCCTGGTAAGACACATGGGCCGTGCCGCAGGCGCGAATGGCGGCCTGGCGGATCAGGGTTTCGGTGAAGTCCATCACGTCGCGGTGGTTCCAGTAGGCCGCATAGAACTCCATCATGGTGAACTCGGGGTTGTGGCGCACCGAGATGCCTTCGTTGCGGAAGTTGCGGTTGATCTCGAACACGCGCTCGAAGCCGCCGACCAGCAGACGTTTGAGGTAGAGCTCGGGGGCGATGCGCAGGAACATCTGCTGGTCCAGCGCGTTGTGATGGGTGGCGAAGGGTTTGGCGTTGGCCCCGCCCGGAATCGGATGCAGCATGGGCGTTTCCACCTCGACGAAACCGGCTTCTTCCATTGCGTGGCGCAGCGCCGAGACGATCTGGCCGCGTCGCACGAAGCGCTGGCGCGACTCGGGTGTCACCACGAGATCGACATAACGTTGGCGGTAGCGGGTTTCGACGTCCTCCAGGCCGTGGAACTTGTCCGGCAGGGGTTGCAGGTTCTTCGCCAGCAGGCGCACGCTGCCGGCCTGCACGGTGAGTTCGCCGGTGCGGGTCTTGAACAGCAGCCCCTCGCAGCCGAGGATGTCGCCCAGGTCGAAATGCTTGAACGCCGCGTGGCCGGCCTCCCCGGCGTGGTCGTTGGTGACGTAGATCTGCATGCGGCCGCTGCCGTCCTGCAGGGTGCCGAAGCTGGCCTTGCCCATCACGCGCTTGAGCATCAGGCGCCCGGCGATCTTGACCCGCACGGCCTGGGCTAGCAGGGTTTCGGCGTCCATCGCGCCGTACTCGGCATGCAGGTCGGCCGCTTGCGCGTCCGGCTTGAAGTCGTTCGGGTAGGCGGGGCCCTGGGTACGCAGCGCCGCGAGCTTCTGCCGCCGTTCGGCCAGGAGGGTGCCGTGTCCGGCCTGACTCGCGTCGGCCGCACTGTCGTTCTGATTGGAAGTCATGCGTATTGTTCTCGTAGATAGTGCAGCGAGGCCCCGGTTTCCGCGCTCAATCCTTGGGCGTCCCGCGCCAGCAGGGCATGTTCGATGCGCGCCGCCAGGGTCTTGCCGAGTTCGACGCCCCATTGGTCGAAGGGGTTGATGCCGTACAGCCAGCCCTCCACCACCGTGCGGTGTTCATAGAGCGCTAGCAAAGCGCCGAGGTGGTAGGGTGAGAGTTGGTCCATCCAGATGAAGGTGGATGGTCTGCCTCCCGGGCAGGCGCGGTGCCGCGCGGCGCGCGCGGCCGCTTCGGGCGCCATGCCCTGGGCCATCAGCTCGGTTTGCCAGCTCGATGCGTCCTTGCCATTCCACAGCGCGTCGGCCTGGCCCAGGGCGTTGGCCAGCAGGGCCAGATGCTCCGGCAGGCGCGCATGCCAGGGTCGCACCACGGCGACGATTTCATGGAACACCGGCACCGCCGCCTGGTGCAGGAGTTGGAAGTAGGTGTGCTGCGCCGGCGTGCCCACGCCGCTGATGACCGCCGGGCCGCTGACATGCACCGGCAGCAGCCCGTCGGCGCTGGTGGACTTGCCCAGCGACTCCATCAGCAGTTGCTGCAAGTACAGCGGCATGTGCGAGAACGCGTCGCCGTACAGCCCGATGGACAGCAGGGGCAGGCCGAAGCGCACGCGATACGCATGCGACAGCCCCGCGAGCAGGCCCGGCGCGCTTTGGTTCAGCGGCGTGGTCAGGAAATGCTGGTCCATCGCGCGGGCGCCGGCATGCAGCTGTTCCACGGTTTCCCGCCCGAAAGCCAGCAGCAAAACGAGCCCATGCGCGCTCCAGACCGAGAAGCGCCCGCCGATTTCGGGGAGGGCGCGAAACACCTGCTCGGCCGGCATGCCGAAGCGTTCCTGTGCCAGGTCGGCGTTCGACGTCAGTGCCACCAGGCGGCTGCGCGCGGCCTGCGCGCCCAGGTGGCCCGCGAGCCAGCGTACGACCTCGGCGGCATTGCGCATGACTTCCTGCGTACGGAAGGATTTGCTGTTGATCAGCACCCAGGTGCGGGCCGGGTTGGCGGCGGCCAGCGCGGCGTCCAGCGTGGCGCCGTCGAGATTCGCCACCCAGTGGATGCGGCAGCGCGGAGACTGCAGCACCATGAAGGCGGTGAACAGTGCCCGCATCGGGGTTTCGGAACCGCCGGCGCCGAGGTGGATGATGTCGAGCGGTTCGTTCCCGGCGTCGGCGATCAGGCGCTCGGCCCAATCGGCCATGCGCGCATGCTCGGCATGCAGGAAGTCGGCCGCGGCCTGTGCTGCGGCATCGCCGCCTTTGGAGCCCAGGCGCGAGAGCAGATGCCATGCAGGCCGACCCTCGCTGCCGTTGAGGACGGTGTTGCTGACGAGATCGGTCGGGCTATACGGGAGCGCCGTCAGGGTGGTGGCCGCCGTGGCCAGAGCTTGAGCCCCGTGGCGGGTGAATTCCAGGCGCAGACCTGAGGTGTCGATGGTGGCGGGCAATGGCATATTGTCAGGGGCGTTCGAGAACGCCTGTGCTTACCCCACGCGTGGCGATGGGCTGGGTCGATGGTTTGCGGCAGGATGGCGCAGGCGCCTTGCCCAGCCGCGCGTTCTGGATCAAGCCGTTCGATTCTATCGACCCAGCGTCGGGGAAATCTCTTAGAGCGGCAGCTGCACGAGCACACCCAGCCAGAGCAGGGCGAGCAGGCCAGCCTGCGAAATCGCCACGGTCCAGCCGAAAGCGCCGCCGTCGCCGAGGAATGCGGCGAAAACTTTGCTCACGGCGTTGCAACTGACCGCGGCCGCCATGGCGACGAGGGCCTGATGGCCCGACAGCAGGCCGCTCGTGGCGAGCTGGGCCGCCGAGGCCGACGCCGCATGCGCGTCGGCGAAGCCGGCCAGGCCCACGGCAAGCACCATGCCCTGCGCCCCGAGCACAGCGATGGCTTGCCCGGCCAGCAGCAGAAGCAAGGACAGCAGCAGGGCGAACAGCAGGGCGCTGCGCGGATTGAACGGGCGCTGCGACAGCCATGCGTCCTGCTCGCCGACGCCGGCCTCGGGGATCTTCCACCCCAGCGCCCAAAGCGCCGCGATGGCGGCTCCTGTCCCATAGGCCAGCAGCGCCGGCCAGAACAGGGCCAGCAGCCCGGCGTCGAGGATGCCGACGATCACGGCCAGTTCGATGACCGTGGCCAGGTTGGAAAGCTGGGCGGCGCCAAGGCAGGCTGCGCGCAACTCGGGCTGTTCGCGGGCGCGCTGCGCCATGCCGGCGATGGTGGCCGTGCTGGAGACGAAGCCTCCCGCCAGACCTGCCAGGGCCAGCCCGCGCGACCTGCCGAACCTGCGCATGGCCAGATGCCCCAGGGTCTGCACCAGCATCAGCAACACCGCGAGCAGCCAAAGCGCATGCGGATTCAGCCCGGCCAGCCAGGGCAGCGGGCGATCCGGCAGCAGCGGCAGCACCACGAGCACCGCCGCGGCCAGCAGCAGGCCATGCGTGATTTCCGGTTCGGTCAGCACGCTGCGGACGAAGCCGTGCAACTGGGGTTTGGCCCACAGGATCAGGGACACCAGCACCGCGAGCCCGGCGGCAAGCGCTGGAGCTTGCATCGCCAGCGCGCCCAGCAGCAGGGTCAGCAGCAGCGCCAGCTCGGTGGTCAGGCCCGGGTCCTGGGCGCGCGTCTGCACGTAGCCGGCGTAGCTGTGCAGCGCCACGGCGATCAGCGTGATGCCCAGGGCCACGGGCCCCAGCGTGCCGCCCGTGGCGCCGGCCAGCGCCGCGAGCAGGAAACTGCGCATGCCCGCCGGGCTTTGCTCCGCCGCGTTCTGGCTGCGTTCGCGCTCGATGCCGATGAGCAGCCCGGCGCCGATGGCCGCGGCCCAGCCCGAGAGTTGCCATGCGCTGCTGTCCATGCGTCGATTGTGCTCCAGGCGGTCATGCTTTCAAGCCAGGCGCAACCGCGCGGAAGGAGCCAGGCGCGCGCCTTCATAGAATCCCCCGATCGGCCGGCCAGCCCTGGGCCGCGGCGACGGCCGCACTGCGCCATCTTTCCATCTGCGAGGTTCCCATGCTCATCATCACCGGAGGAGCCGGCTTCATCGGCGCCAATTTCGTGCACCACTGGTTGCGCAGCAGCGACGAGCCGCTGCTGGTGCTGGACGCCCTGACCTACGCCGGCAACTTGGAGAGCCTGGCCGATGTGCAGGCCGACGCGCGCTACGGCTTCGCGCACGCCGACATCGGCGACCGCAGCGCCGTGGCCGCGCTGCTCGCCGCGCACCGCCCGCGCGCCGTGCTGCACTTCGCCGCCGAGAGCCATGTCGACCGCTCCATCCACGGTCCGGGCGATTTCATCCGCACCAATGTGCAGGGCACCTTCGAACTGCTCGAGGCCGTGCGCGGCTACTGGAGCGGCCTGCCCGCCGCCGACCAGGCCGCGTTCCGTTTCCTGCACGTCTCCACCGACGAGGTTTATGGCAGCCTCGGACCAACCGACCCCGCCTTTTCCGAGACCACGCCCTACGCGCCCAACAGCCCCTACGCCGCCAGCAAGGCCGCGTCCGACCACCTCGTGCGCGCCTGGCACCACACCTACGGCCTGCCGGTGCTCACCACCAACTGTTCCAACAACTACGGGCCCTTCCAGTTCCCGGAGAAGCTCATTCCGCTGATGATCCACAACGCGTTGGCGGCCAAGCCCTTGCCGGTGTACGGCGACGGGCAGAACGTGCGCGACTGGCTCTATGTGGAAGACCACTGCCGCGCCATCGCCAGGGTGCTGCAGCACGGTCGTCTGGGCGAGACCTACAACGTCGGCGGCTGCAACGAGGTGCGCAACCTCGACGTGGTGCACACCCTGTGCGGCCTGCTCGACGAACTCGTGCCCAAGGCCGACGGGAGCAGCTATGCGGCGCAGATCGCCTTCGTGCCCGATCGCCCCGGCCACGACCGCCGCTACGCCATCGACGCCAGGAAAATCGGACGCGAACTGGGCTGGGCGCCGCAGGAAACCTTCGCCACGGGCCTGCGCAAGACCGTGCGGTGGTATCTGGACCACGCCGACTGGGTGCGGCACGTCACCAGCGGCGCGTACCGGGAATGGGTCGGCAAGCAATATGGCGCGGGCGGCAGGCTCCAGGCGCCTGGAGCCGCGACATGAGCGACGCACGGCCACTCCCGGCGCCGCCGCGCATCCTCCTGCTCGGTGCCGACGGCCAGTTGGGCTGGGAACTGCGCCGCGCCCTCCTGCCGCTGGGCATGCTGCAGGCCTGCGGCCGCGCCCGGGCCGATCTGAACGATCTCGCCGCGCTGCGCGCCCTGCTCGACCGCGAGCGGCCCGACATCGTGGTCAACGCCGCCGCCTACACCGCCGTGGACAAGGCCGAAAGCGAGCCGGAAGCCGCCATGCGCGTGAACGCCGAGGCGCCTGCGGTGCTGGCCGACTACGCCGCCGCGCAGGGCGCTTTCCTCGTCCACTATTCCACCGATTACGTGTTCGACGGGCGCAAGGACCAGCCCTACACCGAGCGCGACACGCCGGCCCCGCAGAGCGTCTACGGCCGCACCAAGCTGGAAGGCGAGCAGGCCATCGCGCGCAGCGGCTGCCGGCACTTCACGTTCCGCACCTCCTGGGTGTTCGCCGCGCGTGGCGGCAACTTCGCCAAGACCATGCTGCGCCTGGCGCGCGAGCGCGACAGCCTGCGCGTGGTGTCCGACCAGGTGGGCGCACCGACCAGCGCCGAACTCATCGCCGACGTCACGGCGCTGGCGCTGCACCGCCTGCGTCAAGACGCGGACTTCGCCGCCGCGGCGGCGGGCGCATCAGGCCTGTTCCACCTGACCGCCACGGAGAGCACGTCCTGGCATGGCTACGCCTGTTTCGTTCTGGAACGGGCGCGCGCGCTGGGCGCAGCCCTGCGTTGCGCCACCGAAGCCGTGCAGCCCATTGCGACCGTCGACTATCCCTTGCCGGCGCCGCGTCCGGCCAGTTCCAGGCTCGACTGCGCTCGAATCCAGGCCGCGCTCGGCATCACCTTGCCGGCATGGCCGATTCAGGTCGAGCGCATGCTGGCCGAAGTGCTTCAATCGGACTGAATGGCCATGTTGCGATCGCGCGCACGAGGCGTTCCCAGAATGGCGATCACGAGCAAGGCGGCGAGCAGCAAGAAGCCCAGCGCCGACCATAGCGGGAGAGACTGGCCTAGCAGATAGGGCGTATCGGCGCAGAAGCCGTCGGCGCGGAACATCCAGGGCAGCCACTGGCTGATGGCCCAGTGGTTGATGGTCACGGCCAGGGGGTCGAGCCCGCAAGTCTGGCCGGGGTGCCAGACCAGCCAGACGTGCTTTGCCGCGACGCCGAAGCCGGCCATGCAGGCCAGCACGGCGAGTACGGCGGCACCTCTGGCCGCGGCGACGGCACGGCGGCGCGACAGGATGGCGGCAGCCAGCGCGAGGAACAGCACGGCCAGGTAGGCGATGCGCTGCAGGATGCAGAGCGGGCAGGGTGCAAAACCCAGGTGCTGCTGCCAGAGCGCGCCGGCCAGGATGAGGACGCAGATCAGCGCGGCCAGCAGGGGAAGCGTTACCGGGAGCTGGGTCGGATTTGCTCGGGATGGTTTCATCGTGCGGTCATCTTGAAAATGCCAGTGGCGTTGCTGGTGTCGAAGCCCATGTCCATGCCGGCAGGCAAGGAGGTCCCAGGCCGCGCGGACCGGCTGATGAATTCGAAGAACGAACCCGGCACCTCGCGCGGCGCGGCGCCGCCGAGCGCGCGCCGGACCAGTGCGGCACGCAGCGCGGTCTGGCGCACGCGGCCCGACTGCGAGACTTCGACGCGGTCCTTGACGCTGTAGCCCTCGGCCCTGAGCCGCGCTGCAAGCGCTTCCACGTCGGCCACACGGTCGGTGGCGTGGTTGAAGGTTTGCCCCTCGGTGCAGATCCAGGCCATCTCGGCCGACTCCGCGCGCAATGTTTCATAGACATCCTCGCTGGGCAGATCGTGCTGGCGGGCGAAACAGGCCGCGAGGCCGGGCAGCAAGTTGCATGCCGTCGTCCATGGCACGGCGTGGTCGCGCTCGAGACAGTCCAATGCTTGTTTCGCATTCTCGTCGAGCGGATCGCGCGAGGTGGCGAGCACCTCGCGCACCGCGTGTTGGAAACGAACCGAGAACCGCTCCGGATGCAACTCGCTCAGGAAGAACTGCGGGATATCCTGCGGCGCGTCGGCATGCAGATAGGAGCGTCCCGTCATGCCCAGGCGTTCGAGCGGGTAAAGACCGCTCATGGCGTAGCCCAAGGGACGCAGGATGCGGGTGATGGAGGCTTCTCCGCAGGGGAGCGCGCCACATGAGCGTGCCAGGACGGTGCGCACGGCCCCATGGTCGAAAGTGATGGTTTCTCCGCGCGCGCGAGCCGCCTTCACGTAACGCTGCGCTTCAGGCACCTCGCGTACCAGGCGGGCGAAAAGCACCAGGGTCAGGGCTGCGGCGAGTTGCGCGCGTGAAACGACGGCCTCGGCGGATTCCGGGCACAGGCCATGCAAGACGGAAGGCGGCGCGACGACCTCGAGCAGCGCCATGTCGTCTTGCGTGAGCGCGGATCGGGTCAGGGCATGGAAGCTGGGCGGTAGCATGAATGGGCTGCGTGTTGGTGCCGATCCCCGGCTGTTCGGTCGTGGAAACCCGAGGATAAAGCGGGACGCATCTTCGGGACTGCCGTCAGCAGCTGCGTTTCATCTTAGATGGCAACGGGCTGCGGGCTCGTTGCAAGACGTGACGCAGCCTGGCTTCCAGGCTGACCCAGGCACTCCCGGTAAAATAACCAGGTTCGGGGCGTAGCGCAGCCTGGTAGCGCATCTGCTTTGGGAGCAGAGGGTCGGAGGTTCGAATCCTCTCGCCCCGACCAAGAGTTCATCAAGTCACGACAGCCAAGACACCGCCACCTGGCGGTGTCCTTGTTTCTGCCCTGCGCAGCCATGAAGCCGGTGCTCCCGCGCAAGACGCCGCGGCTCGGTCGGCTGGGTATGCATGTCTCGGGTCGAAGCGCCGCATGAAGCCTGCCCGACCAAGATGGCGCCAGCTGCAGGCCACAGGTGGTGAACCGGGTCGCCATGCGGCATCGCGCACTCAGTTGTGGAAGGCCGCCATCGCGGCGCCGAACCCCACGAAAATGCCGCCGGTCAGGCGATGGAACACGCGCGCCACTTTCGCCCCGCGCAGCATCGTGCCCAGGCGCGCGCCGAAGCCGGCGTAGATGAAATACCAGCTGACCTCGATGGTCGCGAAGGTGCCGACGAGAACGACGAATTGCAGCAGCCAGTGGGCTGTGGGGCTCATGAATTGCGGCAGGAGTGCCGCGGCGAACAGGATGGCCTTGGGGTTGCTGCTGGCCACCAGAAAACCGTTGCGGAACAGCGCCGCCGGCGTGTGTAGGCGATGGGCATCGCCATCCGCCTCGGGAGCCGGTTCGGCCAGGGTTGTGGCGTGCGAAGCCGCCCGCCAGGTCTTGATGCCAAGATAGATGAGGTAGGCGGCGCCGATCAGACGCAATGTGTCGAACAGGCGCGGCCAGGCTTGCAGGAACACGCCCAGGCCTGCGGCCGAGATCGAGATCATCACCAGCAGCGCTGACAGGCAGCCGGCCATGGTCGCGGTGGAGCGGCGCCAGCCATGGCGCGCGCCGTGGCTCATCACGAGCAGCATATTGGGGCCGGGAATGGCGGAAATCACGCCGACGGTGACGACGTAGAGCAGCCAGGTATGGGGGTTCATGGTGGATCTTGCGTTGAGATGGTTCAGTATGCCACGCGGGATCTGGGTTCGCCGTGTCGAGATCTGGCGTTCGTGTGCCATCACGCAGGCCTGTTGCGACCTCAGCGGCAAGGGGCATGCAGAAGTCAACGCATGCGCTTATCATTCCAACATTACTTGGACTATCGTAATGAATAGCGACGACGCCGTCACAGCACTTGCCGCATTGGCCCAGGAGGCCAGGCTGGCCTTGTTCCGCTTGCTGGTGCAGGCCGGCGAGCAGGGCATGACCGTGGGGGCGCTGGCCTCCAGCGCCGGCTTGGCGATGAACAAGACCTCCTTCCACCTGCGCACCCTGGCGCATGCCAACCTGGTGCAGGTGCTGCCCGAAGGCCGGTTCGTGCGCTATGTGGCGCGATTCGACCGCATGCACGCCCTGCGCGACTACCTGGGCGAGAACTGCTGCGGCAGCAATCCCCAGGCCTGTGCGCCCGGGGCGGCGCAGCGTGACGCGCCGCCGCAGACATCGACAGCCACGCGCGGCCAAGGCTGAACCTGAGGCTGGCGCGGCGCAAGGCCAGGTTCCGAACCCGAATCAAACCTGATGAGAACCACGATGAACAAACCCCACTC
The DNA here is from genome assembly GCF_900088825.1 of Thiomonas delicata. Taxonomy (GTDB): domain Bacteria; phylum Pseudomonadota; class Gammaproteobacteria; order Burkholderiales; family Burkholderiaceae_C; genus Thiomonas_A; species Thiomonas_A delicata. The sequence continues at coordinate 520,048 of NZ_LT592171.1, forward strand.
CCGCAACGTCTTGTTTCTGTGCACCGGCAACTCGGCCCGCAGCGTGCTGGCCGAGGCCACGCTCAATGCCTTGTCGGGCGGTCGATTTGCCGCCTACTCGGCCGGCAGCCATCCCGCCGGTCGCGTCAACCCCTACGCCCTCGAGCTGATTGACGGCAACGGCTGGCCGACCGCAGGTTTGCGCAGCAAGAGCTGGGACGAATTCGCCGCGCCGGGGGCGCCCGAGATGCATTTCATTTTCACGGTCTGCGATGCCGCCGCCGGCGAGGCCTGTCCGGTGTGGCTCGGCCATCCGACCACCGCGCACTGGGGCGTGCCCGACCCAGCGGCGGTCGACGGCAGCGACGTGCAGAAGCGCCGCGCCTTCCGCGATGCCTACACCGCGCTGCGGCGCCGCATCGAGCTGTTTCTCGCGCTGCCGCTGGACAAGCTCGACGCCGCGCGCACCCGTCAGGAACTCGCCGCCATTCCGCAACGCGCCGACGCCACGCTCCAAGGGCTGGCCGGCGCCCAGCCCGCAAGTCACGCCGCGGGAGCATGAGATGAGCGCTCAGTGTGAAGTCACGGCCGCGCGCGCCGCGGGTGCGCCGATGTCGGTGTTCGAGCGCTATCTCACGCTGTGGGTGGCGCTGTCCATCCTGGCGGGTATCGGGCTGGGGCGGCTTGCGCCCGGCACCTTCGCCAAGCTGGCGGCGCTGGAGCTGGCGCAGGTGAATCTGCCGGTGGCGCTGCTCATCTGGGTGATGATCATCCCCATGCTGGCCAAGGTCGACTTCTCGGCCCTGCATCGGTTGCGCCAACATGTGCGCGGCATCGGCGTGACGCTGGTGGTGAACTGGCTGGTCAAGCCGTTCTCCATGGCCTTTTTCGCCTGGCTGTTCATTCGCGTGCTGTTCGCGCCGTGGCTGCCGGCCGGCCAGCTCGACAGCTATGTCGCCGGGCTCATCCTGCTCGCCGCCGCGCCTTGCACGGCCATGGTGTTCGTGTGGAGCCGGCTCACCGGCGGCGACGCGCTGTTCACGCTGTCGCAGGTGGCGCTGAACGACACCATCATGGTGTTCGCCTTCGCCCCCATCGTCGGTCTGCTGCTGGGCTTGTCGGCCATTACCGTGCCCTGGTCCACCCTGGTCATTTCCGTGGTGATCTACCTGCTCGTTCCGGTGGCCATCGGCCAGGTCTTGCGCCGCGTGCTGCTGGCGCGCGGCGCGGGCACGTTCGAGGCCGCCATGCACGCGCTCGGCCGAGCGTCGATGGTCGCGCTGCTGGCCACCCTGGTGCTGCTGTTCGCGTTCCAGGGCCCGCAGATCCTGGCCCAGCCGCTGGTCATCGTGTTGCTGGCCGTGCCGATCCTGGTGCAGGTGGTGTTCAATGCCGGCCTGGCCTACCTGGCCAACCGCGCGCTCGGCGAGTCGCACGCGGTGGCCTGTCCTTCGGCGCTCATCGGCGCGTCCAACTTCTTCGAGCTGGCGGTGGCGGCGGCGATCAGCCTGTTCGGTCTGCAGTCGGGCGCGGCTTTGGCCACGGTGGTCGGCGTGCTGATCGAGGTGCCGATCATGCTCGTCGTGGTGCGCGTGGTCAGTGCTTCGCAGGCATGGTACGAGGCCGGGTCCAGGCGATCGGCCTGATACCCGGGGCGGTCTACCATAGCGGTGTGCACAGACATCGAGAGGACAGCCCGTGGATCACCAATCCGTCAAACAAAGCCTGGACCGGCTGCGCGCCGCGCTGGAGTCGGGCGCGCCGCTGGACGACCAGCTCAAGTCCGACTTGGCGGCACTGGACGCCGATATTCATCGTCTGATCGACGGCCAACCGCCGCAGGCCGAGACCGGCCTCGTCGAGCGGGCGCGCGAACTGTCGCTGCGCTTCGCCGAGCGGCATCCCACCGTCGCCCTGGTCCTGCGCGAACTCGGCACCCTGCTCGAGGGCATCGGCGCCTGAGCGCTTCACGCTGCGGCCGCGCCACGCCGGCGCGGCCTGCAAGTGTTCTCCCATGATCGAGGCTGCGCACGAGCCGGCATACTTCGCCGGCGAGAATCCCCCCGCGCCCGGACAGCTGCATGAAGTGGCGGCCGGCGTGTACTGGCTGCGCATGCCCATGCCGCTGGCGCTGGACCACATCAACCTCTGGCTGCTGGAAGACGGCCGGGGCTGGACCGTGGTGGACTGCGGGCTGCACACCGACGCCACGCGCGAAGCCTGGGAACGGATCTTCGCCGAGGGACTGCGGGGACGGCCCATCACCCGTGTCGTCTGCACCCACATGCACCCGGACCACATCGGCCTGGCCGACTGGCTGTGCCACCGCTGGGACGCACCCCTGTGCATGACCCAGGGCGAATACCTCAGCGCCCGGCTGCTGTCCGCCGGACTGCCGCCCACCGATACCGCGTCCATGCTCGCGCACTACCGCCTGCACGGCGCCGATCCCGCCCACTTGCAGGAGCTGGCCGGCCGCGGCAATTTCTATGCCCGCATGGTGCCCTCGGTGCCGCACGCCTACCAGCGGCTGGTGCACGGCCAGCTGCTGCGCGTCGGGCGCGACAACTGGCAGATCATCGAAGGCGGCGGCCACTCGCCCGAGCATGCCTCGCTGTGGTGCGAGGCGCGCGGCCTGCTCATCGCGGGAGATTTGCTGTTGCCGCGCATTTCCACCAATGTCTCGGTCTTTCCCATCGAACCGGAGGCCGACGCGTTGGGCCGTTACCTGCGCGCCCTCGCGCGCTTCACCGCGCTGCCAGCGGGCATGCGCGTGCTGCCCTCGCATGGTTTGCCGTTCACCGGCGCGCACGCCCGGGTGCGGCGCTTGCGCATCCATCACGCCGAGCGACTCGCCCGCGTGCTGCAGGCCTGCCAGGGGCAGGCCTGCACGGCGGCCGACCTCATCCCCGTGCTGTTCCGGCGCGAACTCGATGCGCACCAACTCGGTTTCGCCCTTGGCGAGGCCATCGCGCATGCCCACCGCCTGTGGCACGTCGGCGCCCTGCGCCGCGAGTTCGACGCCCAGGGCAGGGCACGCTTCCGGGTCGTCGAGCGGTCGTCAGGAGAAACGGTGGATTTCGAGCAGGTCGCCGCGAGCGCGGCGGGGTTGTGAGACAGGCTAGGCGGCATGGCCTCACACCTTATGTCTTGCCTTCCAGCCACGCCATTTCTTCCGCCGTAAACCCCGCCTGCAGCCGCGCTTCGCGGTTGAACGGCGGCTTGAGTCGCGGCGCGGCGTATTCGCGGGCGATGGCGTCATAGGCGGTGCGCGGGTCGCGGCTAACCTGGGCGCAGGCCCAGTGGTACCAGCGGTTGCCAATGGCGACATGGCCGATTTCATCGGCCAGGATGCGGTCCAGGATCTCGGCGCCGTGCGCGTCGCCCGCCGCAGCAAGCTTGGCACGGATGCCGGGGTTGGCGTCCAGGCCGCGCGCCTCCAGGGTGCGGGGGACGAGGGCCATGCGGGCGAGGCAGTCGCCGGCGGTTTTCTCGGCCATGTCCCACAGGCCGTTGTGGGCGGGGAAGTCGCCATAGTCCGCGCCCAGGCTTTGCAGGTGTTCGCGCAGCAGGGTGAAGTGCTCGGCCTCCTCGGCCGCCACGCGCAGCCAGTCGCGGTAGTAGTCGGCGGGCAGGCCGGGGAAGCGCCAGACGGCGTCGAGCGCGAGGTTGATGGCGTTGAACTCGATGTGGGCGATGGCGTGCAGCAGCGCGGCCCGGCCTTCGCGGCTGCGCGGGTCGCGCCAGGCCATGCGGTTGGGGGGCAGCAGTTCGGGGCGGCCAGGGCGGCCCGGCAGGAGGGCGCCGGCTGCGTCCGCCTGCAGGCCGGCTGCGGGGTCGATGAGCAGGTCGCCCGCACGCAAGGCGCGGTGCAGCGCCAGCGTGCGCTGCACCTTGACGGCCGGGTCGGCCAGCGCCAGCGCAGCCAGGGCCTGGCGGCGGGCGCAGGCGCAAACCGGGAGGCCCGCCGTGGAGGCAGGCGTACTCGCGGCGCGCGGTGGGCTCATCAGGCGGTGTCGGTCCGCTGAATCACTGCGATTTTTTCAACACGGCCATGGCCGATGCGATGAGCCCGGCAGCCTGGCTCATGTCGCCCGGCACGACCAGGGTGGTGCTGGCCTTGGCGAGGTTGGCGTAGGCGTCGAGGGCCTGCTGGGCGACCTTGAGTTGCACCGCTTCCGTGCCGCCCGGCTTGCCGATGGCGGCGGCCACCACCTCGAGCGCATGCGCGGTGGCATTGGCCACGGCCTCGATGGCGGCGGCCTCGCCCTGCGCGGTGTTGATGGCGGCCTGACGCTCGCCCTCGGAGCGGGCGATGAAGGCCTGGCGTTCGCCCTCGGCGATGTTGATCTGCTGCTGGCGCGCGCCTTCCGAGGTGGCGATGACGGCGCGCTTCTCGCGCTCGGCCGTGATCTGCCGCTGCATGGCGTGCAGGATCTCGGCTGGCGGGGTGAGGTCCTTGATCTCGTAGCGCAGCACCTTGACGCCCCAGGTCATGGCCGCTTCGTCGAGCGCCGACACCACGCTGTGGTTGATGTAGTCGCGCTCCTCGAAGGTCTTGTCGAGTTCGAGCTTGCCGATGACCGAGCGCAGCGTGGTTTGCGCCAGTTGCGAAATGGCCAGCAGGTAGTTCGATGAGCCATAGCTGGCGCGCATCGGATCGGTGACCTGGAAGTACAGAATGCCGTCGACCGTGAGCTGGGTGTTGTCGCGCGTGATGCAGACCTGGCTGGCGATGTCCAGCGGCACCTCCTTCTGCATGTGCTTGTAGGCCACGCGATCGACGAAAGGCACGATGAAGCTCAGGCCTGGCGCCAGGGTGCGGTCGTACTTGCCCAGGCGCTCCACCACCCAGGCATGCTGCTGCGGGACCACCTTCACGCCGCGCGACGCGATGATGATGGCGATGATGGCCAGGATGAGGGCGAGTTCCATGGATGTTCTCCGAATGCGCAAATCGAGAGGGGCGCCCGCCGCGACACGCGGCGGGCGCGTACCGGGGGTCAAGCGGCAGGCGTGTTGGATTGTGCCTGGGCGGCGTTGCCATGCGCGCTCGGCACGGGTTCGAGGACCAGGGTGTTTCCGTCCATGGCCTTGATGCGGTGCTGGCCCGGCTGCGCCTGGCCCTTGCCGCCGAAGCGGGCGGCCCAATCGGCGCCGCGGTAGTGCACGCGCGCCTCGCCGTTGGCGTCCCATGTGGCGACCTGCACGGTGGAGCCGATGTCCAGGTTGATGTCGCGGTTGGCGCCCGGGGCGGGCCTGACGCGCTTCTTGCGCAGGGTGTACAAGACATACACCGGACCGGCGCCGAACACTGCCGCGACGACCCATTGAACAGGAGTGTCCAGCCCCAGGTGGGCCGCCAGCGCGCCGGCCGCGGCACCCACGGCGAGCATCAGCAGGTAGAAGCTGCCGCTGGTGAGTTCAAGCGCCACCAGCACGGCAGCGGCGATCCACCATTGAATCGGGGTGCTCATCATGATCGTCGTCTCCAACCGTTTCTCGCTGCGTTCACCGGATTTTTCTACACTTCGCCCTTCTATCACGCCAGAGGCCGGAACGCCACCGGAGCCCATCATGCGCTTTCGTTTTCCCATCGTCATCATCGACGAGGATTTCCGCTCCGAAAACAACTCGGGCCTGGGCATCCGCGCGCTGGCCCAGGCCATCGAGCAGGAGGGCATCGAGGTGCTGGGCGTCACCAGCTTCGGCGATCTCTCCAGCTTCGCCCAGCAGCAGTCGCGCGCCAGCGCCTTCATCCTGTCGATCGACGACGAGGAATTCGCCGCCGCCGAAAGCGATGCCGAGGCGCCGGTGCTGCAGTCGCTGCGCAAGTTCATCGAGGAAATCCGGTTCCGCAACGCCGAGATTCCCATCTACCTCTACGGCGAGACGCGCACCTCGCGCCATATCCCGAACGACATCCTGCGCGAGCTGCACGGGTTCATCCACATGTTCGAGGACACGCCGGAATTCGTCGCGCGCCACATCATCCGCGAGGCGCGGGCTTATCTCGACTCGCTGGCGCCGCCGTTTTTCCGCGCTCTCGTCGGCTATGCCGCGGACGGCTCCTACTCCTGGCACTGCCCGGGCCACTCCGGCGGCGTGGCCTTCCTGAAAAGCCCGGTGGGACAGATGTTCCATCAGTTCTTCGGCGAGAACCTGCTGCGCGCCGACGTGTGCAATGCGGTGGACGAACTCGGGCAACTGCTGGACCACACCGGCCCGGTGGCGGCGTCCGAGCGCAATGCGGCGCGCATCTTCCATGCCGACCATCTGTTCTTCGTCACCAACGGCACGTCCACCTCGAACAAGATGGTGTGGCACTCCACCGTGGCGCCCGGCGACGTGGTGGTGGTGGACCGCAACTGCCACAAGAGCGTGCTGCACGCCATCATCATGACCGGCGCGCTGCCGGTGTTCCTCACGCCCACGCGCAACCACTACGGCATCATCGGTCCGATCCCGAAAGAGGAATTCCTGCCGGAGAACATCGAGCGCAAGATCGCGGCCAACCCGCTCACGGCGCATCTGGCAGGGAAGGTCAGGCCGCGGGTGCTCACCATCACCCAGTCCACCTACGACGGCGTGCTCTACAACGTCGACGTCATCAAGCAGATGCTCGATGGCTACATCGACACCCTGCATTTCGACGAGGCCTGGCTGCCCCACGCTACCTTTCACCCGTTCTACACCGGCATGCACGCCATCGGCTATGGGCGGCCGCGCACGCGGGAGTCCATGGTGTTCTCCACCCAGTCCACCCACAAGCTGCTCGCCGGTCTGAGCCAGGCCTCGCAGATCCTGGTGCAGGACTCCGAGACGCGCAGCCTGGACCGCCCGCGCTTCAACGAGGCCTATCTGATGCACAGCTCGACCTCGCCGCAGTACGCCATCATCGCCTCGTGCGACGTGGCTGCGGCGATGATGGAGCCGCCGGGCGGCACCGCGCTGGTGGAGGAAAGCATTCTGGAGGCGCTGAACTTCAGGCGCGCGATGCGCAAGGTGGCCGAGGAGTTCGGCCACGACTGGTGGTTCAAGGTGTGGGGCCCCGACGAACTGGCGCCGGAGGACATCGGGGCGCGCGAAGACTGGCTGCTCGGCCCCGAGGCGGACTGGCATGGCTTCGGGAAAATGGCGCCGGGCTTCAACCTGCTCGATCCGATCAAGGCCACGGTGATCACACCCGGGCTGGATCTGCACGGCCGCTTCAGTGACACCGGCATTCCCGCGGCCATCGTCACCAAATACCTGGCGGAGCACGGGGTGATCGTCGAGAAGACCGGGCTCTACAGCTTTTTCATCATGTTCACCATCGGCATCACCAAGGGCCGCTGGAATACCCTGGTGACCGCGCTGCAGCAGTTCAAGGACGACTACGACCGCAACCAGCCGCTATGGCGCATCCTGCCGGAGTTCGTGGCCAAATTCCCGATGTACGAGAGGGTGGGGCTGCGCGACCTGTGCCAGCGCATCCATGGCGCCTACGAAGCCAGCGACGTGGCGCGCCTGACCACCGAGATGTACTTGTCGGACCTGCAGCCCGCCATGACGCCGACCGAGGCCTACGCCAAGATGGCGCATCGCGACATCGAGCGCGTGAACATCGACGACTTGGAGGGGCGGGTCACCACGGCCCTGCTCACGCCGTACCCGCCCGGCATTCCGCTGTTGATTCCCGGCGAGCGATTCAACCGCAAGATCGTGCAATACCTCCAGTTCGCGCGCGACTTCAACCGCCAGTTCCCCGGTTTCGCCACCGACATCCACGGCCTGGTCGAGGAGGACGGACCGCAAGGCAAGCGCTATTGCATCGACTGCGTGCGGGGTGCATGAGGGGCGGGCCGCCGGCCTGCGGAGGATCGATTGATGTGGCGCGCGCAGGGCCCAAGATCCTTCGCCCGCACGCAAGCGTGCGCAGGCACGCTTGTCGGGGCTCGTTGGCATGGCGCACATAGGCGCCAAGACCCTTCGCCGCGCGCGCAAGCGTGCGCAGGCACGCTTGCTGGTCGGGGCTCAGCGCTGTTGTTGGCGGTATTGGTCCCTCAGGCGCCGCTGCTCCTGGGGCGAGAGCTGTTGATAGCGCTGCTGCTCGCGCAGGATGCGTTCGCGGCGCTCGGGGGGCATGCGCTCCCACTGCTCCATGCGTTGGTTCCACTGCGGGCCGCGTTCATCGTTACGCGGCCGCTCGGCCAGGGCTGGCGCGGCCGCGGCCGCCAGTCCTGCCGACACGCAGACCGCCCATGCGGCGCCGCGCCATGTGCGAGCGAGCAAGGACAAAGGGGGACGAACTTCAGGCCGGATTGGCATGGCGCACGTCCTGCAGGGCCTGGGGATGGCTGGCCAGCCATTCGTAGAAATCCATGTTCTGCACCGCATCGGCCGTTTGCGCGTTCAGCATGGGCTGCATGGGCGCCTGGGTATGGCTGGTCAGCAGGGGCAGCGCAACCAGCGTGAAGGTCGCCAGCGACGCCGTGACCAAGCCCGCGGCCATCACGCGCGGCCAGCGCAGCTTGCGCGCAGGCTTGCGCGCCATGCGGCGCGCGGCGAGTTGCGGCAACGGCGCCAGACCGGCAGCGACGCGCGCGCCGAACCGCGCCTGCTCCGCGAGTGCAGGATTGGATTGCACGGCATCCTGGACGCGGTGTGCATGCTCGGCGTCGAGCATGCCCGCCCGCCAACGGTCGATCTCGGCCGCCGTGATGGTTGTGTTGGTGTTCATGGCGTCACCTTTCACGATGAAATACCCCCGGTGAATGGATTATCGCTCTGCAGCAACTCGCGCAGCCGGGTCAGGGCGCGTAAATGGTGTGTCTTGACGCTGCCTTCGCTTACGTGCATGGCCACAGCGGTGTCGGCGATCGACAGCCCCTCCATCTCGCGCAGCAAGAAAGCTTCGCGCTGACGCGCGCTGAGTTGCGTGATGGCGTCGGCGATGCGCCCGGCGAGCTGCATGTTGCCGACCTGATGGTCGGGTCCGGGCGCGGGGTCGGCCAAACTTTCCCAGGCCGCCGACGTGCCTTCGTCATCCTCGTCGCTGGCGAAGAAGAAATCGAAGACTTTTTCGATTTTCTTGCGCCGGTGCCAGTCGGTGATGCGATTGCGCAGAATGCTGTAGAACAGAGGCGCCCACTCATCCGCCGGCTTGTGGCGATAGCTGCTGACCAGCTTGACCAGGCTGTCCTGCACGAAATCGGCCGCCAAGTGCGTGTTGCCGCCGGTTTCCAGCAGGGCCATGCGCATGGCGCGGGGGCGCACTTCGAGGCAGAAGCGGTCGAGCGCAACTGGATCGGTGCTCACGTCATCGAGCAAGAGTGTGTCTGCATATTGCATAGCATAGTGTCCTGGTCCGGACGGGCGATGCGGCCGATTTTGTTCCGTCAACGCGCGAACAGCGGTTTTTCAGGACAGGCGCCGCCGATTTTTTTGTAACAGCTTGCGCCAGGCCGCGCCGATCGGGCCAGGCGGCATCCCTAGAATGCGCTTGCACTCCGATCGTCCGCCGTGAATCCCCTGCTCGACCGACTCCACGCCTATCCCTTTGAAAAGTTGCGCGCCCTGATGGCCGGCGTGCGGCCGAATCCGTCCATGTCGCCCATCAGCCTGGGCATCGGCGAGCCGCGCCACCCGGCCCCGGCACTGGTGCGCGAGGCGCTGGTCGGCCATCTGGATGGGCTGTCACACTACCCGGCGACCGCCGGAACGCTGGAGTTGCGCCGTGCCTGTGCCGATTGGGCCGGCCGGCGCTACGGCGTGGCGCTCGACCCCGCAAGCCAGGTGCTGCCGGTCAACGGTTCGCGCGAAGCCCTGTTCGCGTTGGCACAGGTCGTGGTGGATGCCACGCGGCACGCGGCGACCGTGGTGTGCCCCAATCCCTTCTATCAGATTTATGAGGGCGCGGCTCTGCTGGCGGGCGCGGCCTGCCACTTCGCACCCGTCGATGCGCAGCGAAATTTCGCAGTGGACTGGGATGCCGTGCCCGAAGCCGTGTGGCAGAACACGCAACTGCTTTACGTCTGCTCGCCGGGCAACCCGACCGGCGCCGTGATGCCGTTGCCGGAATGGGAACGATTGTTCGCCCTGTCGGACCGGCATGGCTTCGTGATCGCCAGCGACGAGTGTTATTCCGAGATCTGGTTCGGCGACAGCGCGCCGCTGGGCGGCCTGGAGGCCGCGCTTCGGCTTGGCCGGCGCGATTTTCGCCGCCTGGTGATGCTCACCTCGCTGTCCAAGCGCTCCAACGTGCCGGGTTTGCGCTCGGGTTTCGTCGCCGGGGATGCCGACCTGCTCAGGGCCTTTCTCCAATACCGCACCTACCACGGCAGCGCGATGGGCCCCGCGGTGCAGGCCGCCAGCATCGCGGCTTGGGCGGACGAGGCCCATGTGGTGGAGAACAGGCGCTTGTACCGCGAGAAATTCGCCCGCGTGCTCCCCATCCTGCAGCCGGTTCTGGATGTGCAGCGGCCCGATGCCGGTTTCTACCTGTGGGCGGCCACGCCGGGCGACGATGTCGAATTCGCCCGCGGCCTGCTCGAAAACTACAATTGCACGGTTTTGCCCGGCAGCTTGCTTGCGCGCGAGCAGGACGGCCGCAATCCCGGGCGCAACCGCATTCGCCTGGCCCTGGTGGCCGGGGTGGATGAATGCGTCGATGCCGCCGAGCGCATCGCCGCCCATACCCGTAGCCTCTGACCGTTCCTCTTATGACGACACCACTCCAAACCCTCATCGACCAGGCCTGGGAAGACCGCAGCAGTCTCGGCCCGACCTCGGCACCCGCGGAATTGCGCCAGGCCGTCGAGCATGTGCTCGACGAACTCAACGCCGGGCGGCTGCGCGTGGCGGAAAAGATCGACGGCCAATGGGTCACGCACCAGTGGCTGAAAAAAGCCGTGCTGCTGAGTTTCCGCCTGACCGACAACACGATGATGCGCGCGGGGGATCTGCACTTTTTCGACAAGGTGCGCACCAAGTTCAGCCATCTCGGCGAGGAAGAGATGCGCGCCACCGGCGTGCGCGTGGTGCCGCCCGCGGTGGCGCGCCATGGCGCCTACCTGGCGCCCAACGTCGTGCTGATGCCGTCCTACGTGAACATCGGCGCCTATGTCGGCGAGGGCACCATGGTCGACACCTGGGCCACGGTGGGTTCGTGCGCGCAGATCGGCAGGAACGTGCACCTCTCGGGCGGCGTGGGCATCGGCGGCGTGCTCGAGCCCATCCAGGCCAATCCGACCATCATCGGCGACAACTGCTTCATCGGCGCCCGCTCGGAAGTGGTCGAAGGCGTGATCGTCGAAGACAACTGCGTCATTTCGATGGGCGTCTATCTCGGCAAGTCCACCAAGATCTACGACCGCGCCACCGGCGAGATCCTCTACGGCCGCGTGCCCGAAGGCTCGGTGGTGGTGTCGGGCAATCTGCCGAGCAGCGACGGCAAGTACAGCCTGTACTGCGCCGTCATCGTCAAGCGGGTGGACGCGCAGACGCGCGCCAAGACGGCCATCAACGAATTGCTGCGCGATTGAGACTGGCGGCGCGGCTTCGTTCAAACACCGGGAGAAACGCATGTCCACGATGGAACGCCTGTTCAAGCTCATGGCCGAGAAAAAGGCCTCGGACATCTACATCAGTCCGCATGCGCCCATTCTCATCCGCATCAACGGCCAGGCCGTGGCCATCAACCGCCAGGTGCTGACGCCCGAAGACCCGCCCAAGCTGCTGTCGGAGATCGTCGAGCCCAAGCATGTGCAGCGGCTGCACGACGAGGGCGAGCTGAACCTGGGGTTGTCGCGCTCGGGCATTGGCAGCTTCCGCCTCAGCGCCTTCATCCAGCGCGGCAGCGTGGCCATGGTGATCCGCTACATCCCGAGCGACATCCCGGCGCTGGAAAGCCTCAACCTGCCCGGCGTGATGGCCGATCTGGTGATGGAGAAGCACGGCCTGATCCTGATGGTGGGCTCCACCGGCTCGGGCAAGAGCACCAGCCTGGCCGCGATGCTCGACCACCGCAACGCACGCATGACGGGGCACATCCTGACGCTCGAAGAGCCCATCGAATACCTGTTCAGGAACAAGAAGTCCATCGTCAACCAGCGCGAGGTCGGCATCGACGCCAAAACCCTGTCCCTGGGCCTGAAGAACGCGCTGCGCCAGGCCCCGGACTGCATCATGATCGGCGAAATCCGCGACACCGAGACCATGACGGCGGCGCTGAACTACGCGCTCTCCGGGCACCTGTGCCTGGCCACGCTGCACGCCAACAACAGCTATCAGGCGCTCAACCGCATCCTGGGTTTCTTTCCGCTGGACATGCGGCCCGCGCTGCTCTCCGACTTGTCCGCCGGGCTGCGCGCGGTCGTGTCGCAGCGTCTGCTGCGCGCCACTGCCGGAGGCCTGATCCCGGCGGTGGAAGTCATGCTCAACACGCCGCTGATCCGCGAACTCATCGTCAAGGGCGATTTCTCGACCATCAAGGACACCATGGAAAAGACCATGGCCGAGGGCTCGCAGACCTTCGAGCAGTGCCTGGCGCGCATGGTCGTCGAAGGGCAGGTGTCGCGCGAGGAAGCCCTGGCCTATGCGGATTCGCCCACCAATCTGATGTGGCGGCTGCAAAACGATTTTTCGACGCGTCCCTCCAGCCAGGCGCCAGCCAGCGCCGCGCTCGATTCCGACGAACCGTCGTTCCGCGAAATCTCCCTCGACCTCGGCAACGGCTGAGTCCGCCCCATCCATGACATCTTCCACCCGCGCCCTGGCCGAGGCGCTGATCGCCTGCCGTTCCGTGACCCCGGTGGACGCCGGCTGCCAGGACATCCTGGCCGGGCGGCTGCGCCCGCTGGGTTTCGATTGCACCTTCATCGAGGCCGGCCCCGCAGAATTCCGCGTGCGCAATCTCTGGGCATTGCGCCCGGGGGCAGCCGGTGCGCAGGCCCCCGTGCTGGTCTTCGCGGGCCATACCGACGTGGTGCCGACGGGGCCGCTCGAGCAGTGGCACAGCGATCCGTTCGTGCCCACCGAACGCGACGGCAAGCTGTACGGCCGCGGCGCGGCGGACATGAAGACCTCGCTCGCGGCCATGGTCGTGGCGGTGGAACAGTTCCTCGGCGCGAATCCGCAGCCGCAGGGCGCCATCGCCTTCCTGCTCACGAGCGACGAGGAAGGACCGGCGCACGATGGCACGGTGCGCGTCTGCGAGGCGCTGCAGCAGCGCGGACAGCGCCTGGACTGGTGCATCGTCGGCGAACCCACCTCCACCGAGGCCCTGGGCGACGTGATCAAGAACGGCCGCCGCGGCTCGCTCTCCGGGCGCCTGGTCGTGCATGGCGTGCAGGGGCATATCGCCTATCCGCAGCTGGCGAAGAACCCCATCCACCTGGCAGCGCCGGCCCTGGCCGAACTCGCCGCAGTGACCTGGGACGCCGGCAACGCCCATTTCCCCCCGACCACCTGGCAGATCTCCAATATCCACGCCGGCACCGGCGCGACCAACGTCATTCCCGGCGATCTGACCTTGGATTTCAACTTCCGCTTTTCCACCGAGTCCACGCTCGAATCGCTCAAGGCACGCGTGCATGCCGTGCTCGACCGGCATGCCTTGAACTACACGCTGGACTGGACCCTGGGCGGGGAGCCTTTCCTGACGCAACCGGGCGCGCTGTCCCGGGCGCTGCAGTCGGCCATCCGCGCCGAGACCGGGCGGATGGCCGAACTCTCCACCAGCGGCGGCACGTCGGACGGCCGTTTCATCGCCAGGATCTGCCCGCAGGTGGTCGAGTTCGGCCCGCGCAACGCCAGCATCCACAAGATCGACGAACACGTGGATCTGCGCGATCTCGATCCCCTGGCCGCGATCTACCGGCGCACCCTCGAGGCCCTGGTGGCGTGAGGCGCGGCAAGCCGCAGGAGCCGCTCCGTTTCGACCAGGTCTGGCGGCGCGCCGCAGGCCGGTTGCGCGAGGCTGGCCTGTCCTTCGGGCATGGCGCCTCCAATGCGCAGGACGAGGCGGCATGGATGTTGATCCACGCCCTCGGCTGGCCGCTGATGGACAGTTTCGCCGCGTTCGACGCCCTGCAGGAGCGAGCCGTGCCGCCGGATGCCGTGGCGCGTTTCAACGCCCTCATCGACCAGCGCATCGCGTCGCGTAAGCCGGCGGCCTATCTGCTCGGCGAGGCATGGCTGCAGGGTGTGCGCTTCATCGTCGATGAGCGCGTCATCGTGCCGCGTTCCTTCATCGCCGAATTGCTGGCGACGGGGCTCGATCCCTGGCTGCATCGCTCGCCGGCGCGGATTGCCGATATCTGCACCGGCAGCGGATGTCTTGCCATCCTGGCGGCGATGCGCTGGCCCGATGCCGGGGTCCTGGGCGCCGACCTTGCGGCCGACGCGCTCGGCGTGGCGGGGGCGAACGTGGCGCTGCACGGCGTCGCCGACCGTGTTCGTCTGCTGCAATCCGACCTGCTCGACGCCCTGCCGCTGCCGGCCACGCCGGACCAGGGCTACGACCTGATGCTGTGCAATCCGCCCTATGTCAACGCGCAGTCCATGCAGGCGCTGCCGCAGGAATACCGGCATGAGCCCGAATTGGCACTGGCCGGCGGCGAGGACGGCATGGATCTCGTGCGCCGCCTGCTCCGCACCGCGGGCGTTCATCTCGCGCCGCGTGGAGTCCTGGTCGTTGAGATCGGCAACGAGCGCGAGCATTTCGAAGCCGCATTTCCCGGTCTGCCGGTGGCCTGGCTGTCGACCAGCGCCGGGGATGACGCCGTATTCCTGGTCGAGGCCGCAGACTTGCGGAGCGCGGCATGATCCGTCTGCAGTCCGTGACCCTGCGTCGGGCCAGCAAGGTGGTGCTGGACAACGCGGACCTCACCATTCGCCCGGGCGAGAAAATCGGCCTGGTCGGCGCCAACGGCGCCGGCAAATCCTCGCTGTTCGCGCTGCTGCTCGGGCAGCTGCACGAAGACAGCGGCAGCGTGGAGTTTCCGCCCCAGTGGCGCGTGGCCTCGGTGGCGCAGAACGCGCCGGACTCGGATCTGCCCGCGACGGATTTCGTGTGCCTGGCCGACACCGCCTTGCAGGCCGCGCAGGCCGCCATGCGCGACGCCGAACAGCGTCGCGACGGCATGGCGCAAGCCGAGGCCGCTGAGGCGCTCGAGCTGGCCGATGCCTACACCGCCACCGCACGCGCCGAGGCGCTGCTGCTCGGGCTGGGTTTCACCCTGGCCGAGCTGCGCCGCCCCGTGCGCGACTTTTCCGGTGGCTGGCGCATGCGCCTGGCCCTGGCCCAGGCCTTGTTCCAGCCCAGCGACTGCCTTTTGCTGGACGAGCCGACCAACCACCTCGACCTCGACGCCCTGGTGTGGCTGGAGAACTGGCTGACGCGCTACGCCGGCACGCTGCTGGTGATTTCGCACGACCGCGAATTTCTCGACGCCGCGACCCGTGTCACGGTGCAGCTCGAGCACGGCGTGTTGCAACGCTATGCCGGCGGCTACACGGCGTTCGAGGAGCGACGCGCGGAGGCCTTGCAGCAGCAAGCCCATGCCTACGCGCGCCAGCAGCAGGACATCGCCCATCTCACCAGCTTCGTCGAGCGTTTCCGCGCCAAGGCGACCAAGGCCAAGCAGGCGCAAAGCCGCCTCAAGGCACTCGAACGCATGGAGCGGCTGGCGCCGGTGATGCTGTCCAACCCGCTGCGCTTCGCGTTTCTGAAGCCGGCGCGCCAGCCCCAGCAATTGCTGCGCCTGCGCGGCGTGGACTGCGGCTATGCGCCCGGGCAGCCCATTCTGCGCGGCGTGGAGCGCGACATTCTGGCCGGCGCGCGCATCGGCGTGCTGGGCGCGAACGGGCAGGGCAAGTCCACCCTGGTCAAGACCCTGGCGGGCTTGCTGCCCGCGCTGGCCGGCAAGGCGCAGCCTGGCGTGGATGTGGTCGTGGGCTATTACGCGCAACAGGAGATGGACGTGCTGCGCCCGGACGAATCGCCCATGCGTCACCTCGCCCGCCTGGCCGCGCAGATCCAGCCGCAGACCACCACGCAGGACTGGCGCAACTGGCTCGGGCGCTTCCAGTTCAGCGGCGAGATGGCCGAGCAGGCCGTGGGGTCGATGTCGGGCGGCGAAAAGGCGCGCCTGTTGCTGGCCTTGCTGGTCTGGCAGCGGCCCAATGTGCTGCTGCTCGACGAGCCGACCAACCACCTCGACCTCGCCACGCGCGAGGCGCTGACCCTGGCGCTGCAGGAGTTCGGCGGTGCCATGCTGCTGGTGTCGCACGACCGCGCCTTGCTGCGCGCCGCCTGCGACGACTACTGGCTGGTGGCCGATGGCCAGGTGCGGGATTTCGAAGGCGACCTCGACGACTACCAGCGCTGGGTGCTGGAGCGCGCGCGGGCCCGCATGCGCGAGCGCGAACCGCAGGCGTCATCCGATGCGGCGCCCGCCATGTCTACGCCGACCGCGATCGGCCAGGGCAGCCGCAAGGACCTGCGCCGCAACGCGGCGCAGTCGCGCCAGCAGCTCGCCCAGCAGCTGCGCCCGCTGCAGCGTGAGATGACGCAGGCCGAGCAGCGCCTCGCCGCCCTGCAGGCCGAGCGCGCCGCGCTGGAGCAGGAACTCATCGTCGCGCGCGACGCCGCGCGTATCGCCGAATGCGGTCGGCGCATCAAGGGCATCGGGGACGAGGAGGGGATGGTCGAGGCGCGCTGGCTCGAACTCGCCAGCCAAATCGAGGCGTTGCAGGCGGGCTGAGCGTCACGACGCAGGCAACCTCGACGCCTTCGCGAACAACAACAACAGCCCGAGCGCCGCCAGCGACAGCCCCGTGCTGTTGCCGAACCAGAAGCCGGCAGCGCCCTGCAGCCACCGCGGCGTCAGGCCCGTGGTGTCGAAAGCCAGCGCGTAGCCGCCGGCAAGGCCCACGCCCCACAGCATCACCCCGTAGAGCAAGGTTGGAATCACGGCGATGTGATAGGCGCGCAGGACGAAGGCGCTGGTGACCTGCACGGCGTCGAACAGCTGCGCGAAGGCGATGAACAGGAACAGGTGCTGCGCCACGGCGGCCACCGCCGCATCGTGGGTATAAAGCGCCACGATGGGCGCGCGCAGCAGCCACACGGCGAGACCCAACGCAGCGGACAGCGTTGCCGACAGACCGATCGCCAGGGCGCCCGCACGCCGTGCCGCGACGGCATGTCCAGCCCCCAGATGTTGCGCGACCACCGCGCCGGCGGCGATCGAGATGGACAGCGGAAGCATGTACAGCACGGTACCGAAGTTGGCGGTGATCTGGTGCCCGGCGAGCACCGTATCGCCGAGCCTGGCGATGAACAGCGCCATCAGGGTGAAGGCCGAGACCTCGATGAGCAGCGACAGGCCGATGGGCGCTCCCAGGCGCAACAGCGCGAGCAGGGTGGGGGGATGCGGACGTTCCCAGCCGCGCAGCATGGCATAGGGACGCAGCGATCGACTGGCCCCGAGATCCAGCCAACCCAGTCCCAGCAGTATCCAGCTCACCACGGCCGTCGCGGCGGCGCAGCCCACGGCACCCTGAGCCGCGATACGCAGATCGCCGAACTGCAAGCCGTTGATCAACGCGGCATTGAGCCCGATCTTCACCGCCAGGGCGAGCAATTGCAGGCGCGCTGCGGCCCAGGGCCGCGACAGTCCCTGGTTGGTCGCCGAGTAGGCCCGAAACAGGAGGTTGGCGGGTAGCGCCGCCGCCAGCCAACCCAGGTAGCGCAGCACGTCGTGGTCGCGGCTCAGGCCCGCGATGGTGAGCAAGGATTGCGGCCAAAGCAGCGGTGGCAGACCCACCACCGTGAGGCCCAGTGCCAACCAAAGGCCTTGCCGAAAGGTGTGCCCGACGTCGAGCGCGCGGCCCGCGCCGAAATGCTGGCCGACGCGCGGAATGAGCGCCTGCATCACACCCGACAGCGCCAGCGACAGCGGGATGAATACGGCTTGCGCCACGGCCAGCACCGACAGGCTGGCCGCGGAATCCCGCCCGAGCATCATGGTGTCGGCGACGCCGAAGCCGATCAGGGCCAACTGACCGATCAGCACCGATCCCGCCAGCCGCAGCAGCGAAGCCGCCGAGGTCATGGCGCGGTCGTCGCGCTGCGGTACAGGCTGAAACGCTCCTGCGGCTCCCCCGGGCGGTGGCCGCTCCACAGGCGCGTCCCGCGCTCGGCTTGACGTCGCGCGCTGGCCTCGGCGCGGGACTGCGGTTGCGCATCGGCCGGCGTAGAGCGCGTGTCGGCGCGAGGCGGCAGCACGAGGACGAATCCGCACCGCTGGCCATGTGTCTTCGGCCCGAACTTGGCATGGCTCCAGTAGCCGAGCAGCGCTTGCTGGGTCAGGCTCAAGCCCACGGGGGTGACGCAGGTCCCCGCCGCTTCGGCTTCGCGGCCGGCGTGCTTGCGCAGCGCGGCTGCCAATTGACGCCCTAGCGGACGGTATGTGCTGGCATAGTCGAGCACGGGCATCCACAGCGTGCCCACCAGCACCCACACCAGGGTCACGCCGCCGGCCGATAGCACCATGCCTTTCCACAACGGATGGCGATGCCGCCCGGCGCGCCAGGCCACGACAGCCGCCCAACTCAGCGTGGCGAGCAGGGCAACGAGCGTGGGAAGCAAGGAAAAATGGGCGACGAAACCCGGGGCCAGGCGAGCGATGTTGGCCGCCGGCTTGGCCGGGAAGCCGGTCAGCATGGCCAGCCACAGCACCCAGATGACCAGCGCCAGCAAACTGAAGAACAGCAGCGAGAACCAGTCGAGCGCTGCAAGGCTGCCCCGGCGCATGACGGGCAACGCCAAGGCAGCCAACGCCGCGGCCGCAGGCAAAGCCAGAACCAGCGTCGAGACGTTCCTGGCGGCAAGCAGGGCGGCCAGGCAGGCCAACAGCAGCAGTCCTAGCGGGGCCAGCACATGCCATTCCCCGACCGATTCGCGCCAGCGCCATACGGCCAATGCGGCCAGCGGCCACGCCGGCCAGACGAACCAGGCGAAGGTGCCGAAAAAATGCTGGATCGATGCGAAATCCGGCCATTGGGCGACCGCGCTGCCATGCACGACGGCGAGAATGGCCATGGCGAACGCCAGGCCGCCGGCGACAGCCAGCGCCGGTGCGAAACGAGGTGCGGCTTCACGCTGACTGGAGATCAGCGCGGCGATGAGCAGCGCGGCGAACAGCGCCAGCCAGGGGGCTCCGCTCGACGCCAGAATCAGCAAGCCCGACCCTAGCGCAAGGGCCGATGCCCTGGGTTTCGTGGGCACCAGGGACAGCCCGAGCAGCAGGGCGCTGTAGCCTGCCAGTTGCGCCAACTCCGGCAGGGTCTCATGGCCCCGCCCCAGCAGGCCCAGGCAGGCCAGCAGGGTGAGCAGGGCGCCGTCGGCAATGGCGCGGGCGTAGCCCTTGACGGAGATCGGCGTCGCGAAGGCGGGCTGCACGGGCTGGGCCGCATCGCGCAGCGCGAAATGGTAGGCGGCGTACCAGGTTTGCATCAAGGCCAGCGCCAGCAGCGCGATGAAGGGCAGGCGGCTGGACGTGATCGCGCCGAGCCAGGGGCCGAACAGATCGATGCTGGCCGCGCCCAGCCAGTAGGGCAGCCAGCCGCCGCCCACGGGGTGGCCGTAGATGCTCGGCTGCAACCATGTGGAGTGTCCGGCGGCGATCTGCCACATGACGCCGAACGGCAGGCCGTCGCCTTTCCATGGATCCCGGCCGAAAAACCCCGGCAAGGCGTAAGCAGCGCAGAGCAGCCAGAGCGGCCAGCGCGGCAACCTGGCAACGGCCGCCGCGGAGACCACGGGGCGAGCGGGCAACCGCGCCCGGCCTGGGGTGGTGTGGGGTGTGGTCATCTTCCGGGCTGGCGGGGTTGTCTCTTTTTAGCGTGCCTGCAATGAAAACGGGCAGCAGAGCTGCCCGTTTCGACCGTCCACGACGCGCCGCGAGGCGCGGCGACACCGGATGCGTCTTATTTTTTCGCGCCTGCCGCAGCGGCTGCACGCGCGAATTTCTGACGGAACTTGTCCACGCGGCCGCCCAGGGCGTCCACGCTCTTTTGCGTGCCGGTGTAGAAGGGGTGGGACTCGGAGGAGGTGTCGAGCTTCATCAGGGGCAACTCGCGGCCATCTTCCATCTTGATGGTCTCGCGCGTCTGCGCCGTCGACGGGATGACGAATTTGCTGCCGTTGGACAAATCAACGAAGCACACGTCGCGGTATTCGGGGTGGATTCCAGGTTTCATGATCGATTCCAAATGAGCGGTCAGCCGCAGCGCGAGCCCGCATAGCCCACTGTACTTAACCAAAAGAAAAACATTATTTCACGAAATCGGCCCGCCGGGAAACACGGACCGACTTTCGCGGCATCCGCACTGGCACGGGCTGGAGCCGACGTGCGGAGAACGCAGCGGCGGCCTCGCCACGGTGCGCAGCGCGCTTATCCGCCGCGACGCATCATGTCGAAGAACTCGGCGTTGTTCTTGGTCTGCTTCATCTTTTCCAGCAGGAATTCCATCGCTTCGATCTCGTCCATGGGATAGAGCAGCTTGCGCAGGATCCAGGCTTTTTGCAGGATGTCCGACTTCAGCAGCAGTTCTTCCCGGCGTGTTCCGGAGCGGTTGAGCAGGATGGCGGGATAGACCCGCTTCTCGGCCAGGCGGCGCTCGAGGTGGATTTCCATATTGCCGGTGCCCTTGAACTCCTCGTAGATCACTTCGTCCATGCGGCTGCCGGTGTCGGTCAGGGCGGTGCCGATGATGGTCAGCGAGCCGCCTTCCTCGATGTTGCGCGCGGCGCCGAAAAAGCGCTTGGGACGCTGCAGGGCGTTGGCGTCGACGCCGCCGGTGAGCACCTTGCCCGAGGCGGGCACGACGGTGTTGTAGGCGCGCGCCAGGCGGGTGATGGAGTCGAGCAGGATGACCACGTCCTTTTTCAGTTCCACCAGGCGCTTGGCCTTCTCGATCACCATCTCGGCCACCTGGACGTGGCGCAACGCCGGTTCGTCGAAGGTGGAGCTGATGACCTCGCCCTTGACCGAACGCTGCATTTCGGTCACCTCTTCGGGGCGCTCGTCGATCAGCAGCACGATGAGCACGGCTTCGGGATGGTTGGCCGTGATGGCGTGGGCGATGGATTGCAGCATCACGGTCTTGCCGCTCTTGGGCGGCGCCACCAGCAGGCCGCGCTGGCCCTTGCCGATGGGGGCGATGATGTCGATGACGCGGCCGATGATGTTCTCCTCGGCCTTGATGTCGCGTTCGAGCTTGAGGTGTTCCGTCGGGAACAGCGGCGTCAAGTTCTCGAACATGATCTTGTTCTTGTTCTCCTCCGGGGTCACGCCGTTGACGCGGTCGACCTTGACCAAGGCGAAATAGCGCTCGCCGTCCTTGGGCACCCGCACCTCGCCCTCGATGGAGTCGCCGGTGTGCAGGTTGAAGCGGCGGATCTGGCTCGGCGAGATGTAGATGTCGTCGGGGGAACCGAGATAGTTCGACTCCGGGGCGCGCAGGAAACCGAAGCCGTCCGGCAGAACCTCCATCACGCCGTCGCCGAAGATTTGTTCGCCGGTGCGAGCGCGACGTTTGAGGATGGCGAACATCAGCTCCTGCTTGCGCAGTCGGCTGGCGTTCTCGATCTCCAGGCCGGTTGCCATTTCGAGCAACTGGGAGACGTGCATCGCTTTGAGTTCAGACAGGTGCATGGCGGGCGAGGCGTGTGAGAGAGGAGAACTGCGTCGGTTTGTGCGGGGATCCAGGCGCCGGAGTCGGGTTCCGTGCATCGGAACCCGGCAATCGGCCTGGATCAGGCGCTCGATGCAAACGCTAGAGGGGAAATAAGGTTTGGGAGTGACGCAGCCCGGCGGGCAATGCATCGGGCGCTTGTCGCGCCGGAGGAGCGCCGATGTAGGCGGCGTTCCCAGCGCATGGCAGATATGCCTGCCATGCGTGTTGAGGCGAGATTATATATTGGCGTCCAGGAAGGATGTCAGCTGTGATTTCGACAGCGCGCCCACCTTGGTGGCGGCGACTTCGCCGTTCTTGAACAGCATCAGGGTCGGAATGCCGCGGATACCGTATTTCGCCGGGATGGTACGGTTCTCGTCGACGTTGACTTTCATGATGTTCAGGCGGCCCTGGTATTCGCCGGCGATTTCGTCGAGGATGGGGGCCACCATGCGGCAAGGACCGCACCATTCAGCCCAGTAGTCGATCAGCACGGGGGTCGAGGATTTGAGGACGTCCTGGTCGAAGGACGCGTCGGTGGTTTGCTTGATGAGATCGCTCATATGAATTCCAGATTAGAAGGCGCCGGCACAGGCAGCCATGCGCAGCCATTGGAGAGGTCAATTGAAGGGGTCGCCCGAGTCAATTTACGCTATTTAACCCCGAATTCACATTTTTGGCAGGGCGCAGCGCAAGGAGTCGCCGCCTGGTTGCGGGAAATCAGCATTTCCGGGGCCGATCTTTCGGTCCTGCTCCCCCAGGCCATCCATCAGACCCTGTTTCGCCAGGCCTGGCAGCGGCAGGCGCCTGCCGCCGGGGTGTTGCCGCGTTTGCTCACGTTGCCGCAATTGCTCGCCCTCGAGGCGATACAAAAGGCGCGATGGCCGCGTCACGTCGAGCTGGACGCGCTCGAACTGGCCTTGCGCCTGCAGGGCGACGCGTACTTGCCGCAGGCTTATCGGGCGCCGACGCAATTCGCCGGCCGGCTCGCGCTGGCGCGGGATGTCCTTCGCCTGCGCGAGCATCTGGCGCAAGAAGCCGAAGGCAGGCAGGCCCCGGTGTCCGGCGAGGCCGGGCGCGACACGGAGGACGGCGCCTGGATGCTGCGCCTGGCCCAGCAGGGCGGGTCCGCGGCCTGGCCGGACGAAGCCGATGCGATCCAGAGCTGGTGCGCCGCGCAGCGCGGCGCCCTGGCGCTGGTGCTCGCCGAACCGCCGGATGCCCGCCAGCGCTGCTTGCTGCGCGCCGCGCAGCGCCACGGCCTGCCGGTGTTGCTGCTGCAGGCCGGATTCGGTTGCGCTTTCGGTCTGGCGCTGGCCCGCGCCAGCGCGTGCGCCGGCACGGTGGATGACATGCCCCAGGCGTTGCACCGCCGGGGCGAGGGGCGCGCCGCCGGGGACTGGGCGGACGCCACGCCGCAGCGTTTTTCCGCGCGCGCGGCGCGCCTGTTCGCGGCGCGCGTGCAATGGGGCGCAGGGGGCACGCTCGAAGCGCAGGCGCAGGCCATCGTCGCGCGGGTCCTGGCCCGGCGCGCGAACCAACCTGGGGCGCGCATCGCCATCATCGCGCTGGACCGCCGGCTGACGCGCCGCGTCAATGCCTTGTTCAACCGCCTGGGCCTGCCGGTGCGCGACGAAGCCGGCTGGCGCTTATCCACGACGCGCGCCGCCGCCGGCCTGCAGGCCGTGCTCGACACCTGGCCCGAAGGCGCGGGCAGCGACGCGGTGCTCGATCTGCTCAAGCAGGCGGGGGTGGGCGCTGCCGCCGGCCTGGGCGCTGCGGATCTCGCCGCCCTCGAGGCGGAGGTGCGCGCCGCCCGGCTGCTCGACGTGCCTGCCTGGCGCGCGTGGGCCAGACAGCAGCCGGAGCCGGTGTCGCGCCGTCACGTCCTGGCGCTCGACCATGTGCAGCGCGCGTTGCACGCCGTCAGGCACGTCACGGGGCGGCAGAGCGTGTCGAGCTGGAGCCAGGCGCTGCGCGAGACGCTGGATCTGCTTGGGATGCGCCGCGCCTGGCAAGGCGACGCGGCGGGCCGCCAACTGCTGGCGCTGCTGGCCTCGCAAGGCGATGTGCAGCCCTTGGCGCGGACGCTGCGCATCGACATGAAGACCTATGCGGACTGGCTGCGGCAGGCCATCGAGGCGGCCGTGTTCCGCCCGGAGCCGGTCGACGAGGCCGTCGGTGACGATCGCGGCATGCCTGTCCATGTGCTCGCCCTGCGCGACGCGCTGCTGCGTCCATGGGATCTGTGCGTGCTGGCCGGCGCCGATGCCGAGAACTTTCCCGCCGTTGCCGATGCCCCGGGCCGTCTGGGCGATCAGGCCTGCGCCCAACTGGGCCTGCCGGTGCGCAGCGCGCGGCGCCGGCAGGCCCTGCGGGCCGCCGTGCTGCTGGTGCTGGGCAGCCGAAGCCTGGCCGTGTTCGAAGCGCCGCCGCGGCCGGACCATCCGGGGCCCAGTCCCTTGTTGCAGCTGTGGCGCTGGGCCCTGGGGGAGCCTGCGGCGCAGGCGCCCGATGCCGAGGACTGGCGGCCCCTGCTCGGGCCGGGCCAGGCGTCCGGCAGCGCGCGGGCGCATGGCGGCGAGAGTCTGGCTCCACGCGCGACACCCAGCGCGCCGGACGACATCCCGGCACGCTGGTCGCCGAGCGCCTATGCCGATCTGCGCGCATGTCCGTACCGTTTTTTCGCGCGCCGGGTTCTGCGGCTGGGCGAGGACGAGGACCTGCTGCCCGACTATTCCAAGCGCGATTTCGGCAACACCCTGCACCGCATCCTGGAGCGCTTTCATCGCGAGGAGCCGGGGCGGGACCCGCGGGACCATGGCGACCTGCTCGATCGCATCGCGGCCGAGGACTGGGAGGCGGCCGGCGCGCTGGCCGAGCCCTTTGCCGCCGTCTGGCCCGCCGTGCGCGACAACTACCTGGACTGGCTGCAAGGCTGGCGCGCCCTGGGCTGGCAAACCAGCGGCGAGGAGCAGGCAATGGCCCGCGTCGTCGAGCAGGACGACGCGGGCGCAGCCCTGCGGCTGGAAGGCCGCATCGACCGAATCGACCGCCGCGGCCGCGAACGCTTCGCGCTGGATTACAAGACCGGCAATCCCCAGGCGCTGAAGGCGCGCATGCAACGTCCGGGCGAAGACACGCAGCTGCTGTGCTACGCGCTGCTGCTCGGCGCCGACGCGCCGCAGGAGCCGCGCGACGCAGGCGCGGCGCCCATCGGCGCCGGCTATCTGGTGGTGTCCGAACGGCGCGACCCCGAGCACACCGACCCCGCCACGGCGCTGATGTGGGCCCCGGAGGCCTTGCGAGAACAATCGATGCTGCTGGCCGAGCAGATGCGCCGCGACTGGCGCGCCCTGCGTGCCGGGCACGCCATGCCCGCGCTGGGCGAACCCCCGGTGTGCGACCACTGCGAGGCGCGCGGCCTTTGCCGCCGCGATCACCGGCCTGCGGCCGATGCGGCAGCGTCCGCGCAGGAACTTTCGGCGACGCCATGAACACTCCGGCCTATACCGCCCGGCGCCCAGGGCAGGCGTTGCCCGCGCCCGTCTCGCCCGAGGCCTATGTCGGCCTGGCCTGCGATCCGGCGGCTTGCGTGGTGGTGCGCGCCTGCGCCGGGGCCGGCAAGACCTGGCTTCTCGTCGCCCGCATGGCCCGCTGTCTGCTGGCCGGGTATGCGCCGCAGGACATGCTGGCGATCACGTTCACGCGCAAGGCCGCGGCCGAGATGCAGCAGCGGCTGCTGGAGCTGCTGCAGGATTGGAGCCGTCTGGACGACGCCGCGCTGCGCGACGAAATCGCGCGGCGCGGCCTGCCGCATGCCGGGGCCGACGTGCTGCGGCGCGCGCGCAATCTGTATGCCGATGTGCTCGCGGCAAGCGCCCAGCCCACCGTCTCCACCTTTCACGGCTGGTTCTCGCAACTGTTGCGCGCGGCCCCGCTGCGTTTCGGTCTGCCGCAGAATTTCGAACTGCTCGAAAACGAGCAGCCTTTGCTGCAGCAGGCCTGGCGCCAGCTTTACGCAAGGCTGCAGGACGATCAGGCGTTGCGCGCCGACTACCGGGCCCTGGTGGCGCGCATGGGGCGCGCGACCGCGGCCCAGCTCATCGAGCTGGTGGTGCAAAGACGCGGCGAATTCGTGTTGGCCGCCCAGGCCGGCACGCTGGCGCAGGGTTTGCACGCGGCCGAACCCGAAACTTGGCTGCACTGGCGCGATCGCATGGCGCCGGAATTGCGCTTGTGGGCGCAAGCCTGGGCCAGTTGCGGCGGCAGTTACGGGCGCGCTGCGCTCGGCCCGCTGCAGGCGGCGCTTGATTCCGACGATGCGCACGGGGTCGCCGCGGCCTTGCGCGCCGTGCTGCTCACCGCGCAAGGCGCGCCGCGTTCGGCCCGCAGCATGGCGACCAGGGACGTCAAAATCGAAATCGCCAGGCTCGGCCTGGACGGCGATCCCGCGCTGCGTTGGGATCGGCTCGCCGCCGAATTCCTGGCGCTGCACGACGCGCACGACATCGAGCGCATTCACGCCTGGGCGCTGCGCCTCGGCGCCGAATTGCTCGCCGGCTACGAGCGGCTCAAGGCCGAACAAGGCCTGCTGGACTTCAGCGATCTGGAGCTGCATGCGCGCAGGCTGCTGGCCGACGCCGACGTCTCGGCCTGGGTGCAGATGCGGCTGGACCGGCGCTACGCCCAGGTGCTGATCGACGAGTTCCAGGACACCAACCCGGTGCAGTGGCAGGCGCTGCAGGCCTGGCTGTCGGCCTATGCCGGCGACGCGCAGCGCCCCTCGGTGTTCATCGTCGGGGACGACAAGCAATCGATCTATCGCTTCCGGCGCGCCGACCCGCAGGTGTTCGAGGCCGCCACGAATTTCCTGCACGAGGGTTTCGGCGCCGTGCTGCTGTCGGCCCAGCACACCCGCAGGCTCTCGCTCGCCGTGCGCGACTGGGTCAACGCGGTGTTCGCCGCGGCGCCGGCGATGGATTTCGTGGCGCACACCACCGCCAGCCGCGAGCAGGGCCGTGTCGCCCTGCTGCCCGCCCTCGACGCCGAGGATGCGTCCGCACAGGCGCCTGACGGCGAGGCCGCTGTGCCTGCGGCTTCGCAAAACCCCGGCATGCGCGTGCGCGACACCCTGCGCGAGGCGGACGTCGACGCCGAGATCGGCAAGGTCGAACGCGACGCCATGCGCGTGGCAGGCCTGGTGCGGGATCTGCTCGCGTGCCCGAGCCTGGAAGACGGCGCGGGCGGCCTGCGCCCGGCGCGGCCAGGCGATGTGCTGCTTTTGCTGCGCAAGCGCAAGGACCGCATGGATCTGTATCTGCGCGCCTTGCTGGCCGCTGGAATTCCCGCCGCGGCCGGGGACAGCGAGGCCAGCTTGCTGGACACCCTGGAAGCGCAGGACCTGCTGGCGCTGCTGAACGCGCTGGTGTCGCCGGGCAGCGACTTGGATTTCGCCCAGGTGCTCAAGTCGCCCATCGCCGGGCTCGGCGACGCGGACCTGCTGGCCATCGCGCGCCTTGCCCGCGAAACCGGGCAAGGCTGGTGGCATGCCGCGCATCACATGGCCGCGCGCGGCGACGCCACGCCTGCCTTGCGGCGCTTCCTCGCCCTGGCCGCGCGCTGGTCGGACTTGCTCGGCAGCCTGCCGCCGCACGACCTGATCGACCGCATCCTGGCCGAAGGGGAACTCAAGTCGCGCTACGCGCGCGCCGTCCCGCGGGCGATGGCGGCGCAAAGTCTGGCCCATCTCGATGCCTTCCTGCACCTGGCGCTGGATCTGGACGGCGGGCGTTTCCTCACGCCCTATGCCTTCGTGCGCAGGCTCAAGCGCGGGCTGGCCCGCGCTGCGCTGCCCGAACTCCACGCCGGAGAGGTCGTGCGCCTGTCCACCATCCATGGCGCCAAGGGCCTGGAGGCGCCGATCGTGATCCTGGCCGACGCCGATTCGCGCCCCCTCGCCAACGGGCCGAGCGTGCTGCTGCACTGGCCGGCCGAGGCGCCGCATCCGCTGCATTTCTCGCTGCAGCTGTCGTCCAGGCGCGTCCACCCGGCGCAGCGCGCCTTGGTGCAGGCCGAGCAGCTTGCCGCCGAGCGCGAGGACTGGAACTTGCTCTACGTGGCGATGACTCGCGCCCGCCAGCAGCTGTGGATCACCAGGGTGCCGGTGCGGGGAGAGGCGCAGTGGAGCCGGCGGCTGGCGGTGCATGCAGAGGCGTTGGACGTCGTCATGCCGGTGGATGCCGGGCAGCGCCGGCCGGGGCTTGCGGCGCCTTCGGCCGGGGACGAAGGCGAGCCGGACGGGCCCGAACGCATCGGCGTTCCCTGGTTGGCGCGCCCCGAGCCGGCGCAGGGGCAGGCGATCGACCTCGACGAGGCGCAGGCGCGGGCCGCGCGCATCGGCAGCGCGATGCACAGCCTGCTCGAAGCCGCCGCTGCCGCGCCGCATGCCGAGTCGGTGCTCGCGGCGTGCGATGCAGGCAGCCTCGCGCTGCAGCTCGACCTTGACCCAGGCGAAGCCCTGGCCGCGATCCAGGCCGCGCTGCGCATCGTCCGCTCGCCCCAGGCGCGGGTGTATTTCGACGCCGCGCAAGTACGCTGGGCGCGCAACGAAGTCGATGTCGCGTGGCCGGCGGCGGACGGTGGCGAGCCCGGCTGGGGCCGCATCGACCGGCTCGTGGAACTCGACGAGGCGGTCTGGGTGCTGGACTACAAGCTGGCGGCGCGCAATCTCGATCCGGCGCGCTATGCGCCGATCCTCCAGCGCTATGCCCAGGCCGCGGCTGCGCTGCGCCCGGGCAAGCCGGTGCGCGTGGCGCTGATCGGGGGCGACGGTTCCGTCGGCGAATGGCGCGCGGCGGACCCCGCGAAGGCCGTCAGCGCGTAGGCGCTGGCACGTCACGGGTCGGGGACGCAGGGGCGGCCCGCGCGGTTTGCGCCGCCTGTCCCAGCAGCACGCACATGTGCTCGCGCAGCGCCGTCATCTGGCGCTGGATCTGCCGGCGCAGAAACCAGGGCCCCAGCAGCGGCGGCAGCCACATCCGCGGGCGCAGAAGCGCGGTGTAGCGCACCACGCTGCCGCCATCCCGCGCCTCGGCCCGCGCCTGTCCGCTGGTGTCCAGATCGCCGCTGACGGTCACCCAGCTCGCCACATGGCCATGCAGCGTGACGTCCAGCAGGGTGCGCACGCTGACGCGCAAGGGCCCGACGCCACTGCTGCCTTGCTGCAGCACGCGCAGGGTATCGCCATCGACGGCTTGCACCACGCTGCGCTGCATGTCCGGCATGTAGCTGGCCATGGCGTCATAGTCGGTCATGGCCTGCCAGGCCACGCGTACCGGCACGGGGGCGAAAAATTCCAGATGCAGCGCATAGGCTCCCGAGCTTTCGCCGGGGGCCAGCGTCATGCGCAATGGATGGCTGGTCAAAGCGGCGCGGCAGTCCGCGGCGGCGCGTTCCTGGGAGGAGAGGCCGCTGCTCGCCGGCACCGGCGGCGCCGGACGCAAGCCTGGCTGGCTGGGGTTGGACGCAGGCGGCGAGGCCGGAGCAGGCGGTTCTGCCGCTGCGTGCCCTGCCGTGGCGCACAGCAGGCAGGCGACCAGAGCCCATGTATGGGCCGGCGCGGGAACGAAGCGCGATGCATGAACTGGCATGCGCCGCATTGTGCGCGGCAGCTTCGCTGTCGGCTGCGACGGGGACAATGCGCGCGGCCTGCAAGACGGAATCGGGTGACGAGCCGTACCCCCGGCACTTGCGGTAAACGGCTGTGGCTGCTCCGTTCCCGGCCTGACCAGGTTCACCGCGCCGCAATGCGGGGCGGCCCGTCAGCGCGCATTGTAGGCGGGGCCGGGGCGAGGGGGCTCGCGCCCTACAATCGGCGGCATGTCCAGTACCGTCCTGGCGCGGAAATGGCGCCCAAAAACATTTTCCACCCTGGTTGGCCAGGACCATGTGGTGCGCGCGCTCACCCATGCGCTGCAGCAGCGCCGCCTTCACCATGCCTATCTGTTCACCGGCACGCGCGGCGTGGGCAAGACCACGATTTCGCGCATCCTGGCCAAGTCGCTCAACTGCACCGGGCCTGACGGCCGGGGCGAGATGACCGCCGAACCGTGTGGCGTCTGCCAGTCCTGCACCGAGATCGACGCCGGGCGTTTCGTCGACTACATCGAGCTCGACGCCGCGTCCAACCGTGGCGTGGACGACATGACCCGGCTGCTGGAGCAGGCGGTGTACAAGCCAACCTCCGGGCGCTTCAAGGTCTACATGATCGACGAGGTGCACATGCTCTCCAACCACGCCTTCAACGCGATGCTGAAGACCCTGGAGGAGCCGCCCGAGTCGGTGAAGTTCGTGCTGGCCACGACCGATCCGCAGAAGGTGCCGGTCACCGTGCTGAGCCGCTGCCTGCAGTTCAGCCTCAAGTCCATGCCGCCCGCGGCCATCGCCGGCCATCTGCAGCATGTGCTGCAGGCCGAGGGCGTGGCGTTCGAAGCGACCGCACTGCAAAGCCTGGGCCGCGCCGCGCATGGCTCGATGCGCGACGCGCTGTCGTTGGCCGACCAGGCCATCGCCTACAGCGCCGGCAACGTCAGCGCGGACGCCGTGCGGCAGATGCTCGGCGCGGTGGATTCCAGCTATCTGTTCGATCTGCTGCGCGCCCTGGCCGCCGGCGACGGCGCGGCCATGCTGCAGCTGGCCGATGACATGGACGCGCGCGGCCTGTCGTTTCCCACCGCGCTGGAGGAACTGGCGGCCGTGCTGCAGCGCATCGCGGTCGTGCAGGTCGTGCCGCAAGCCTTGGACGCGGCGGACCCCGATGCCGAGGCTTTGCGCGAGTTGGCGGCGTCGCTCTCCCCCGAAACCGTCCAGCTCGCCTACAGCATGGCGCTGCATGGCCGTGGCGAGCTGGCCCTGGCGCCCGACGAGCATGCCGGTTTTTGCATGGTGCTGCTGCGCCTGCTGGCCTTCGTGCCGGTGGGAACGCGGGGCGATGCGCAGCCGCTTCCCCCGTTGGCGGGAGCAACGCATCCGGCCAGTCGGGACACCATGACCGCGGCCGTCGCAGCAGCGCCCGCCGCGCCATCCGTGGCGTCCCCGCCTTCGCCCGAAGCCGATGCGGCGATCGTGGCCGAGCAGCAAGCCGAGTACCGAACCCCGTCTTCCGCCGGCACCGAGCCTGGCGTGACACGGGAGCATCCCGTCTCGGCGGCCCCCGGCAAGGCGCCGTTTCCGGGGCCCGGCCCCGATTGGCCGGCCCTGGCCCAGAGCCTGGAGCTGGTGGCCCTGGCGCGCAGCCTCGCGCTGCAAAGCGAGTGGCTCGGCGCCGACGGCGACGTCTGGCGTCTGCGCGTGCCCAGCGAGCAGTTCACGCGCGCCGGCGCCCTGGACAAATTGCAGGCCGCGCTGTCCGAAGCCGTGGGCCGCGCCATCGCTCTGCAGGTCGAGGTCGGCGTCGTGACCGACAGCGCCCATCAGCGCGCCGCCGCCGCCCGCGCCCAGCGCCAGAAGCAGGCCGAGGCGACCATTGCCGACGACCCGCTGGTGCGGCAGCTGGTCGATGGCCTGGGGGCCCAAATCGTGCCCGGCTCGGTGCGGCCGCTGCAAGCCTGATCCCTACGCTTTTTTGCCCCCCACCCTACAAGGACAGAACCCATGTTCAACAAAGGACAACTCTCCGGCCTGATGAAGCAGGCCCAGCAGATGCAGGACAACATGAAGCGCGTGCAGGAGGAACTCGGCCACATCGAGGTCGAGGGCCAGTCCGGTGCCGGCCTCGTGAAGGTGCTGATGACCTGCAAGTACAACGTGCGCCGTGTGAGCATCGACCCCAGCCTGGTGGGCGACGACCGCGACATGCTGGAAGACCTGGTGACCGCCGCGTTCAACGATGCCGTGCGCAAGGCCGAAGCCACGTCGCAGGAAAAACTCGCCGCCGTCACCGCGGGCATGCCGCTGCCGCCCGGCATGAAGCTGCCGTTCTGACGTCCGTCGCGTGAGCGGTTCGCCACTGACCCGCGTCGCCGCCCTCGACGCCCTGGTCGATGCCCTGCGCAGCCTTCCCGGCGTCGGACCGAAGTCGGCGGCGCGCATGGCGTTTCACCTGCTGCAGCACGACCGCGACGGCGCCGCGCGCCTGGCCGAGGCGCTGCGCCAGGCGCTGGCCGGCATCCGCCGCTGCAGCCTGTGCAACACCTATACCGAGGACGCGCTGTGCGCCACCTGCGCCGACCCGCGCCGCGACAGGCGGCTGCTGTGCGTGGTGGAAAGCCCGGCCGATCAATCCGCGGTGGAGCAGACGCTGACCTATCGCGGGCTGTATTTCGTGCTGATGGGGCGCCTGAGCCCGCTCGACGGCCTGGGGCCGAAGGACATCGGCATCGATCAGCTCGTGCGCCGCGTCCAGGGCGGGGACGTCGAGGAAATCATCCTGGCCACCAATTTCACCAACGAAGGCGAGGCCACCGCCCACGTCATCGCCGAGACCCTGCGGCCGCTCGATCTGCGCATCACGCGCCTGGCGCGCGGCGTGCCCTCGGGCGCCGAGCTCGAGTACGTCGATCTGGGCACCATCGCGCGCGCCCTGGTGGACCGCAGAGGCGCCTGAAAGCCGGACATCTGCGCCCACGCTGGGCAGCCGCTAGCATCGGTGCCTTTCATTCCGTGCCTGCCATCATGTCAATCTCCCGCCGCCAGACATTGCACATCGCGACCGGTCTTCTGCTCGGCTCGGTTCCCTTCGCCAAATTCGCTTTGGCGGCCGCTGCCACGGGCACGCTCGGCCTGTTCGCCGGCCAGTTGCGCATGCACGGCCATACCGACGGTCAGGGTGACCGGGCCAGTTTCTTCGACCCGAGGGGGCTTGCCACCGACCCGCACGGCAACATCGTCGTGGCCGATGCGGCCAATGCGCTGATCCGCCGCATCACCCCCGAAGGCGTGGTCAGCACCCTGGCCGGCGGCGCCGAGGACAGGGTGAGCAAGGACGGCCCGGCGATGCAGGCCAGGTTCGTCGGACCGGACGCGGTGGCGGTGGCACCGGACGGCACCATCTACATCGCCGACTCCTATGCCAACACCATCCGCAAGCTCGGGCGCGACGGCATGGTGAGCACCCTGGCCGGCGTGGTGGGGCGGCAGGGCTATGCCGACGGGCAGGGCAGCGCGGCCCAGTTCAACCACCCCGTGGGCATCGCCGTGGATCCGCGCAGCGGCGACGTGCTGGTGGCCGATGCCTACAACAACACCCTGCGCCGCATCACCCCGGCGGGGCGCGTGCACACGTTCGCCGGCCAGGCCGGCGTGAACGACCACCGCGACGGACCCATCGGCCAGGCGCTGTTCAACACCCCGGTGGGCATCGCGGTGGATGCCAAGGGAACGATTTTCGTCAGCGAATACTTCAACCAGGACGTGCGCAAGATCACGCCGGACGGCCAGGTCAGCACCCTGGCCGGCAATCCCGGGCGGCGCGGCGATGCCGACGGCCAGGGCCGCGCCGCGCTGTTCCGCAAGCCGCAGCAGATCTGCCTGGACGCCGGGGGCAACATCATCCTGGCCGATGGCGGCAACCACAAGGTGCGCCGCATCACGCCCGACGGCGTGGTCACGACCCTGGCCGGCCAGGGCCAGCTCGACAAGGTGGAACTCGGCCCCTTGCCGGGCGCGCTCATCACGCCTTACGGCGTGGCGCCGGGGCCGCACGGCAGCGTGCTGGTGAGCAGCGGCGAAGCGGTGTTGCGCATCCAGCTCGCGGCCTGAGCCAGGGCAGGCCGATCGGCAGGCGGGTTTCCCGCTCAGCGGTCTTCCCCGCCGTCGCGGCGGTCGCCTCCATCGCGCTCGCCGCGCCATGGCCTGCCCCGGTCTTCGTAGCGGCGCACCGGGGCATAGGGTTGGGCGATGTACACCGGCGGGGCCGGCACGTATTGCACTGGCGGCGGCGCGACATACACGGGTTGCGGCGCCACCGGATAGACGTTGCCGAGATTGGCGACCAGGCCCGGTACGCCGATGGCGAGCGACCAGAACGGGTCGTGATCGGCATGGGCCGCGGGAACCATCGAGACGGCCAGGGCCATGGCCAAGAGACTTCGACGCAGCATGTTCAAACTCCAGGGGGTTGTGTGAGCGAGCGTATCGCGCGGGTCGTCGGGTCGAGCTGCGCGCTCAACCCGCGGGCATGTCCAACAGGCCGCGCGCCTGTCCCCAAAGGTAGCCCTGACACCAGACGATGCCGATGGCGCGCACCTTGTCCAGTTGTTCCTTGCGCTCGATGCCTTCGGCGATGCCGATGATTCCGAGATCCTCCGCCATGTCGTGCAGGCGGCGCAGGATCTGCGCGCCGCGCTGATTGTCGGCGGCGGCCTGCACCAGGGTTTTGTCGAACTTGAGGTAGCGGATCGGCAGTTCCAGCAGGTAGGGAAAGGCGCTGTGGTTGCTGCCGAAGTCGTCCAGGGCCAGCTCGAAGCCCAGGTCCAGCAATGGGGCCAGGTTGGATTGCAGGCGGCCAGGATCGGTGTCGAGATGCCGTTCCGTGATCTCCAGCACCCAGGGCGTGCTGTCCTTCGGCACGCCAGGCCAGGCTTCCAGCCAGCGCCGGTGGTGGTCGAGCAGTTGCTCGACGCAGCTGGGCTGGAGCAAGAAGGCGCTGGAACAGTTCAGGAACAGTTTGCCGTGCGATGCGGCGAACGGCCCGGGGCGCGTCGCCGCGGACATCACCTGGGATGTGATGTCCGCGTCGATACGAGGTTCCAGGCCGATCTCGGAAGCGACGTCGATGAAGGCCTCGGCGTCCAGCACGGAACCCTGCTGCGTGAGCATGCGCGCGAGCGCCTCGTGCCCGATGATCTGCAGATCGTCGGCGCGCAGGATGGGCTGGTAGGCCACCCGCAGCCGGCGCTCCTGCAGCGCCCAGCGCACATGGGCGCGCGGGAAGACATCCATCAAGCGGCCGCCGGATCGCTCGTGGAGCCAGCCGGACGGAGGGACGTACTCGGCCTCACAGCGCGGCAATCCCAATCCCATCGCTGGCGCGCCCATGGCTCAATGGTCCTGGTTGGACTGCGTTTCCAGCATCTTGTCCAAGGGGTTCTCGTTCATCACGAACAGACCGTTGTTCGTCGAGGTGGAGAAGATCATGTCCTTGGCGCCCATCACGTAGTACATCTGGCCGCTGTAGGTGGTGGTGGTCGAGCCGGTCTTGGTGATGGTCACACCCGGCGCGCTCAGGATGTAGGGCGTGGAGGCGTAGTTGGTATTGCTCAGGGCGAAGGGGTTGAAGCTGACGCTCGTTCTCTGATTGAAATCGTCGTCGCTGGCTTCGCTGTTCGAGCCGCTGGAGGCCGCGCTGAGCGATACGCCGCTCAGTTGCGGCTGTGCGCAGGCGCCCAGCACGAGACCGCCCACCGTGGCGCCGGTGCCCATCAGGCGCACGCCGAATCCGCTGTTGCAGGTCAGGCCGTCTTCATGCGTACGCGTCGTGGGGATATTCGTCCACGCCGGCAGGCTGTTCTGCGGCACGAGCACCGCATCGAAGCGGGTCAGGACGCCGCCGGCCTGGGTCCTGCCGCCCATGCGCAGGGCATAGCCGGTCGTCGCGGAGGCCGAGGAGCTGGACGTGCCGGACGCGGAACTGGTCGGCGCGCTCGGCGTGCTGCTGCTGACGAACCCCGTGGGCAGCACCCCGACCTTGCCGGCCAGGGTGTAGGCGCTGGAAGCGCCCTTGACCGTCAGGGTCATCAGATTGCCCACGATGGTGCCGGTGATGCTGCTGCCGTCGGTAGAACTGCCGCTGACGTTCCCGCTGGCGTCGACCGTCACGTTGGCGGCGAGGATGGAGGGCGGTACCAGCGTGGATTGCGGGATCGCCGGGGCGGACGCGGACGACGCTGGCGTGGCGGGCGGCTGGGTCGGGGCGCTCATGCCCGATTGCGCGATGACGCCCTGCAGACTGTAGGTGCCGGGCGCGACGGCGACGACGCCCTGCTCGATCAGGTCGCCCAGGTCGAGCTCGGGCGTCCAGGTGTCGTCGGAGGCGATGTACTGCATCAGGTTCTTCAGGTCGTCGTCACAGCTGGGTCCCAGCGTTTGCGATGCCGAGGCCAGCGCGCTCGTGGAATTGCTCGTGCCAGCGGCCACGCTGGCTTGCGCGATGGCCCTGGCCATGCCGTCTGTATCGTGGTGGTCGGCGGGCATGGCGCAGTACCCGTCCGCCACCGCCTTGATCGCCGCCGACACCGCCAGGATGTCGTCGTGGTCTTGCGACAGCAGCGCCGCGTAGACCGCAGGCGTGAGGTTGGCATAGCTGCCGCCGTTGGCGATGTACATCGCCAACGCCGCCGTGGTGACCTGGCTGATGACCAGATTGGGCAGATTGGTCTTGCTCAGCGTGCCGGCCGCGAGCATCGCACTGCTCGAGCCGAGGTAGGCGGTGAGGACGACCTTGCCGTCGGGCGACGTGGCGTTGGCGAACACCGGCACCAACGTGTTGGGCAGCGCCACCGACACGGAGTAGTTGCCCTGGGCGTCGGCGGTGATGGTGCCCACGGTGGTCGCGCCCGCTTGCCCCAGGGGCGCGCCGGTGGTGATGGTGACCGTGGCGTTGGCGATGGGCGCGTCGATCACCGCGCCGCTGAGCGAGGCACTGGAGCCCGGCACACCGCCGCCGCCTCCACCGCCGCAGGCGCTCAGGCTCAGAGCCAGGGCCGCGGCCAGTGGCATCAGCGTCCAGGGGCGTATGGGATGGGATGTCGAGGTTTTCATCGTGAACTCCTGAAGGGTTGTCAAGGCTCGAGCGAGGGGTCCCGCAAGAACAGGACTGCTGACGATAATAGCTGGGAAATTTTTACATGCAATGAAAATTTCTGCGATAAACTTCACACCAACGCTCGGGTCTTGCCGAGACTGAACAACAAAACATGGGACGCCCGCCTCGTCAATTACCGGCCACCCAGCCCGCCGCGCAACCGCTGCCGCCGGCCGAGGATGTGCTGCGCGCGCTCGGCGGCATCCTGGCGCCGCTGCTGCGCCTGCTGCTGGCCAGCGGCATGGACTACACGCGCCTGGCGGCCGAGCTCAAGCCGCTGTTCATCGAGCAGGCGCGTCTCGAGCTGTTGCGCACAGGGCAGAAAGACACCGACTCGGCGATCAGCCTGCTGAGCGGGGTGCACCGCAAGGACGTGCGGGAATGGCGCGAGAACGGCCTGTCCGGGCGCATCGCCCAGGAGATGTCGGTCAGCTCCCGGGTGTTCGCCCGCTGGGTGCAGGATCCGCTGTATCGCGACCGCAGCAAGCGCCCGAAACCCCTGCCGCGCCTGGGCCCTGCGCCGTCGTTCGAGACCCTGGCGCGCGGCGTCACGCAAGACGTGCATCCCTACACGGTGCTGACCGAACTCATCCGCCTGGGGCTGGTGGAGGTGCGCACCGTCAAGGGCCGGGACATGGTGCTGCCGAACCGGGACGGCTTCGTGCCGCCGCCGGGTTCGCGCGAAATCATGGAGTTGTTTGGCGGCAACATCTCGGACCATGCCTGCGCGGCCGTGTCCAACCTGCTGGGCAAGGCTCCGCGCCTGGAGCAAAGCGTGTTCGCCGAGGGCATCACGCCGGAGTCGGCGGCCCAGCTCGGCGCGTTGGCGCGCAAACTCTGGTCCCAGGCGCGCAGCGAGATGATTGCTGAAGCCACGCGCCGTTACGATGCCGACCAGCATCGTGAAGACGCGACCTGCCGCATGCGGTTCGGCGCCTACTTCTGGTCGCAGGACACCATGCCGGATGGCCCCTCGCAGGACATCACGGAACAGGGAGAACGCAGTGATACCGAATAAACCCATGCGATGGGCGATTTGCGCCCTGTTGAGCCTGGCGTTGGCTTCCTGCGGCGGAGGCGGCACGTTTGCTTCCGGCGGGGTCGGCACCGGCGGCACCGGTATTTCAAGCGGCACGGTAACCGGTTTCGGCAGCGTGGTGGTCGATGGCACCGCCTACAGCAGCGCCACGCCGCAGTATTTCAACGGCAACGACCAGGAAGATGCCGCCCTGGCGCCTTCGACCGCGGTGCAGCTCGGCGACCAGTTGCGCGTGCAGTTGGATGCGCAAGGCAATCCCTCCACGGTGATCATCGAGCCCGATCTCATCGGCGCCGTTGCCGGCCTCAACAACAGGCCGGCCGCAAGCGCCAACGGCTTCACGGTCAACGGCGTGGGGGTGCGCGTCAATAACAACCCGGCTGCCGGCCCGGTCACCTACTACAGCGGCCTGGCCGGCTATGGCGACTTGAGCTCCGGCATGCAGGTCGAGGTGCACGGCGCCTATGGCATCGACGCCGGCGGCGGCGCCTACATCCAGGCCACGCTGATCGAACAGCTGCCGAGCAGCAATCCCGTGACCCGCATCACCGGCGTGGTGTCGAACCTGGATAGCACTGCGGATACCTTCCAGATCGGCAACACGAGCGTGCAGTTCAGTGCTTCGACCGCCCTGGTGCCGTCCGGCGCATCCCTGGCCAACGGGCAGCTGGTCAACGTCTGGAGCAATGTTCCGGCGAACGCCAATGGCGCCATCGTGGCGGGGGCCATACGCATCCGCACCTTGCAGGGCCTGTCCGGCTCGGCGCAGATCGGCGGCCTGGTGTCCATGCTCGCGGGCAACCACTTCCAGGTCTCGGGCGTGCCGATCGACGCCAGCGCACCCGGCCTGGCGAGCGCGCTGCTGGCGCTGGCCGACGGCGAATACGTCGTCGTCCAGGGGCAGGTGGATCCGACGACGGGCGTGGTGAAGGCCAGCAGCATCCGGCCCTACAGCGTGCAGCCCGCCCAGGTCGAACTGCGCGGCACCATCACGGCGTATGTGAGCCCGAGCAATTTCCTGGTGCGCGGCGTTCCGGTGGACGCCTCGCAGGTAAATCCCTCGCCCAGTGGCGCCACGCTGGGCAATGGCGTGTTCGTCGATATCGTCGGCAGCATCGGCAGCGGCACCGGCAATGTGGTGACGGCCAGCGCGGTGACCGTGCTGAGCGCGCCGCCCGACGGCGGCACGGTCGATTACCAGGGCACGGTCAGCAACCTGGATACGGCGCACGGCACCTTCACCCTCACCTGGCAGCGCGAGGGGGGGATACCTGCCTCGTCCAGCGTCACCCTGGCGCCCAATGTGGTGTACAGCAACGGGACGGCCTCGCAGTTGACCAATGGCGCGAATGTGGAGATCGAGGCGACCAACACCGCCGGCGGCCTGCTCGCCTACAGCGTGTCGTTCAGGATCACCGACCAATCGTCCGGCAGCGGGACGACCGAGACCAGCGGCGTGGTTTACAACTACGCTGCTGGTGCGAGCAGCTTCCAGATCAACGGCCTGACGATCACGATCCCATCCAACGTATCAGTGCCGACAGGCTTCGGCAACGGCGTGAAGGCCGAGGTCTCGTTCACGACGTCGGGCGGGGAGAACGTGGCGCAGCACATCGGCATCGACCACTGACGCCACACGGCACCGCGTGCACGGCGCGGATGCCGCGCCGGCCTCAGCCGGCCTGGTACGCCAGGGCCGCTGGGCTGGAGTCCGCCGCGTTGGGCTCGGCGAGTTGCGGCGGCTGCTGGCGGCGATCGACGAACAACTGGTTGCCGGGAAGTTTTTTCGCGGCTTTTTTCAGCTCCGCCAGGACGTTGGATAAGTCGCGGTGGGAATCGAACATGCCGGGCGTGACGCACAAGGCGCCAATGGACAGGCTGGGGATGGGGTAGAACACGGCGTCGCCGCGCCGGTTCTCGGACCAGTAGCCGCCGTCGACCAGGGTCCGGTCGTCGAAGAAGCCCCGCACGCCGTCCTCGAAGTCCTGCAGGATCTGTCCCAGGGCGTGCTCCCAGTGGGCCGACAGCAGCAGGGCCATGAAGTCGTCGCCGCCGATGTGGCCGACGAAACTCTCCCCCAGCGTCAGCCTCGACTTGAGCAGATCGGCCAGCAGCAGGATGACCTCATCCCCCATGCGGTAGCCGAAGCGGTCGTTGAAGGCCTTGAAATTGTCGATGTCCAGATAGGCCGCGGCGAAGCGGTTGCCCTCCCGCAGCCAGCGGTCGATGCAGTCGTTCAGCGGCACGTTGCCCGGCAGCAGGGTCAGCGGGTTGGCGTACCGGGCGGCCTGGACCTGGAACTCGGTGACCAGGCGCAGCAGGTCGCCGACCAGCAGCAGGCCGCGATACTGGCCCTGTTCCGTGACCAGCACGCCTTCGGTGGCGTGGCGGTAGCTCGAATCGGCGATCAGGTCGCTGGCCTGCTGCAGGCTGCTCTTGGCCTCCAGGCGCAGCACGTCGCGGCTCATCACCAGCGAACAGGGCTTGTTGCCGAACAGGTCGCGGACATGGGGCCGAAACAGCCGGTCGGCCATCACGTAGCGGTTGATGATGCCCAGAGCCTGGCCGTCGGCGTCGACCACCGGGACCGACATCAGGTCGGCGTCGGTTTCCAGCAGGCGCAGGACGGATTCGAGCTTGGTGTTCGGATGCACCGGGTTGATGCGGCGCGCCAGTCCCAGCACCGATTGTTCGATGCTGCCCCGGCTGGCCAGCGCGTGCAGGGCGGGCTGGGCTTTGTCCAGCGCCTGCCGCGTGACGCGGGCCGGCTCGGCCGGCGGATGCGCATGCGGCCGGGCGATGAAATAGCCCTGCGCCATCTGCACGCCGATCTCGCGCAGGGTCAGCAGGTCGCGCTCGGATTCCACGCCTTCGGCCACCACCACCGACTGGCTGGCGTCGGCCAGCAACAGCATGGACTGCACGAAGGCCGCCTTGAAGGGATCGTCGGCCAGGCTGGCGGTGAAGCTGCGGTCGATCTTGAGGTAGCGCGGACGCAGCCGCTTCCAGACCGCGAAGCGGCCGAACCCCTGGCCCAGGTCGTCCAGGGCCAGGCCGTAGCCCAGTTCGCGCAGTTTCTGCGCTTCGGCCAGGGCGCGGCTGTCCTCGCCCAGCAGGTCCGACTCCAGCAGCTCCAGGACCAGCTGCGAGGGCTGCGTGCCGAGTTCGTGCAGCCAGCGCAGGGTGCTGTCCTGCGAGAACCAGCCGCTGTCGAACAGGGCCTCGGTCACGTTGATGAAGAGTTGCCCGCCGAGGCGCTGCGCGACGAAGCCCTCGATGCTGGTGCGCGCGCACAGCTGGTCGAACGCTGCGAGCTGGTCGCACGCGCGCGCGGCGTCGAACAACTGGTCGGGCCGCTCGAGGGCCGTGTCCGCAGGGCCGCGGATCAGGGCTTCGTAGCCATGGAAGGTGCGGCTGCGCAGGTCGATCAGGGGTTGGAAGACGGAGCGCAGTCTGCGTTCGCGCACGATGGACTGAAACGCGCCGCAGTGGTGGCCATCGGCGTGCAAGGAAAGTGTGGTCATGTCTGTTCCTGGAGCCAGGATGCGTTTGGAGTTTGGATCGTTTTTATGTCAGCACTATGTCCGCAGCATGACGGTCACGGCATTGCCGGCCGCAAAGTCCTGGCTGCGCAACGCGGCGGTATTGGACGTTCGACGTCTGGGTTCGCTTCGTCCTGCCGTCGGCATGCGCGCGGGGGCGGGCAGGGTCGCGAGGAAATAGAACGATCGTTCTATTTGTTGGCCGTGGCGGTCTACAATCGCCGGCATTTGCCGCGCGCCTCGACTGCCGCGCGCGCCCATCGAACAGGAGACGAGCATGACCGCACAGCAGTTGCTGGAGCAATACGGCCCGCGCGAGGCCATGGATTACGACGTGGTCGTCGTCGGCGCCGGCCCGGCCGGCCTGGCCGCGGCCATCCGCCTCAAGCAACGCGCCGCGGCGGACGGGCGGGAGATTTCGGTGTGCGTGCTGGAAAAGGGCTCGGAGCCGGGCGCGCACATTCTTTCGGGCGCCATCATGGATCCGGGCGCGCTGACCGAACTGCTGCCCGACTGGAAGGCTCGGGGCGCGCCGCTCGAGCAGGCCGTGACCGAGGACCAGTTCCTGTTCCTGAGCGAAACCGGCTCCAGGTCGGTGCCGCAGGCCTTGCAGCCGGACTGCTTCAAGAATCACGGCAATTACGTCATCAGCCTGGGCCAGGTGACGCGCTGGCTGGCGCAACAGGCCGAGGCCTTGGGCGTGGAGCTGTTCGCCGGCTTCCCCGCCGCCGAGGTGCTGTACGGCGAGGCCGGGGGCGTGCGGGGCGTGGCCACCGGCAACCAGGGTCTGGGCAAGGACGGAACACCGACCGACCACTTCCAGCTCGGCATGGAACTGCGCGCCAAGTACACGGTGTTCGCCGAAGGCTCGCGCGGCCAGCTCGGGCGCGAACTCATCGCCCGCTTTCAACTCGACGCGGGGCGCGATCCGCAGACCTACGCCATCGGCATCAAGGAACTGTGGGAGGTCGCTCCCGCGCAGGCCAGGCCGGGCAGGGTGGTGCACACCGCCGGCTGGCCGCTGGACAGCCTGACCTACGGCGGCTCCTTTCTCTACCACCTGCCGAACAACCAGGTCGCGGTGGGCCTGGTGGTGGGGCTGGACTACCGCAATCCCTGGCTCAGCCCGTTCGAGGAATTCCAGCGCTTCAAGACCCACCCCGCCATCCGGCCCATTTTCGAGGGCGGCCGGCGTCTGGGTTACGGCGCGCGCGCGCTCACTGCGGGAGGTCTGCTGTCGCTGCCCAAGCTGGTGTTTCCCGGAGGTTGCCTGGTGGGTTGCGAGGCGGGTTTTCTCAACGCCTCGCGCATCAAGGGCAGCCACGCGGCGATCAAGTCCGGCATGCTGGCGGCCGACGCCGTGGCCGATGCGCTGGCCGCCGGCCGCAGCGGCGACGAACTCGAGGCCTATCCGCGTGCCTTCGAGCAGTCGTGGCTGTTCGACGAACTGCGCCGGGCGCGCAATTTCAAACAGTGGTTCAAGAAGGGCCGCATGATGGGCACGCTGATGACCGGCATCGAGCAATGGCTGCTCAAGGGCCGCATGCCCTGGACCATCCACCGCAAGGCGCCGGACTACGCCGCGCTGCTGCCGGCGGCGCAGGCGCAGCCCATCAGCTATCCCAAGCCCGACGGCAAGCTGACCTTCGACCGCCTGTCCTCGGTGTTCCTCAGCAACACCAACCACGAGGAGAACCAGCCGGCCCATCTCACGCTCAAGGACGTGTCAGTGCCGGTGCACGTGAATCTGGCGCGCTATGGCGGGCCCGAGCAGCGCTATTGCCCGGCCGGGGTCTACGAATTCGTCAAGGGCCCGGACGGCCACGACAAGCTGCAGATCAACGCGCAGAACTGCGTGCACTGCAAGACCTGCGACATCAAGGACCCGACCCAGAACATCGTCTGGGTCGCGCCCGAAGGCGGCGGCGGACCGAACTACGCGGGCATGTGAGGCACCGATCCCGCAGGGGCTTGACCTACCGCAAACAGCCTGGGAAACGCCGCCCGCACGCGCCTGGCCGCGGTTAAGCTGCGAGCGTTTCGGGGGCGATGGATCATGGCAGTCGAGCGGGAACTGAAGTTCAGCATGGACGCGCGTGCCGCGCAGCAGCTGGCGGACCATCCGATCCTGCTCCTGCTGGGCGGTGCGCCACGCGTGCAACAGCTCAGCACGGTGTACTTCGACACGCCCGATGCCCGTCTCGCCGCGGCCGGGCTGGCCTTGCGGGTACGGCAGACGCCGCAGGGGCGCGTGCTCACCGTCAAATCCACCGGCACCGACGCGCTCGGCCATGCGCGCGGCGAGTGGGAGTGGCCGGCGGAGGACGGCGCGCCGCAAGGCATCCACCCGGCCGACCTGGTGCGCGCGCTGGACCAAACCCCGCTGCGCACCCTCGGCTTGGACGCGGGGGCGCTGCAGTCCAGCCTCCGGCCCGCATTCGGTACCGCCTTCGCGCGCACGGCCTGGACCCTGGATTGGGCCGGCGCGCGCGCGGAGCTTGCGCTCGACCATGGCGCCTGCACGGCCATCCGCGACGGCCGGGCGGTGCAGGCTCCGCTCCTGGAGCTGGAAATCGAGCTGATCGAGGGCGATTTCGACGCCTGCTGGGAACTGGCCTGGGCGCTGGCGCAGGATTTGCCGCTCCTCGTCAGCCCGGTCAACAAGGCCGAGCGCGCCGCGGCACTGGCCGGCGGGGATCGTCCGCAAGCCCCGCCGGAGCCGCCGAGGCTCGATGGCGAGACCCCGCTGGGACGCGCCGCGCAACTGTGGCTGTCCACCGCCTGCGCTCAGCTCGCGGTGTGGGCCGAGCGCATCGGCAGCGCCGACGAAGCGCGCGACGTGCACCAGTTCCGCGTCGTGCTGCG
Organism: Thiomonas delicata; assembly: GCF_900088825.1. Classification (GTDB taxonomy): domain Bacteria; phylum Pseudomonadota; class Gammaproteobacteria; order Burkholderiales; family Burkholderiaceae_C; genus Thiomonas_A; species Thiomonas_A delicata. The sequence continues at coordinate 564,005 of NZ_LT592171.1, forward strand.
GCGCTTGCGCACCGTGCTGCGCTGGCTGCGCCCGCATGCGTCCGCGCGCACCGTGGCATGGTTCGACGCCGAGCTGCACTGGACCATGCAACTGGCCGGCCTGGTGCGCGACGCCGACGTCGCGCTCGACATGCTTCACCATCGTCCGGCACCGCTCGGGGGCGAGGGCGCGGCCGAGTCCCCGGCATGGCTGGAGGCCCTGCGGCATGAACGCATGCGCCACCGCGCCGCCTTGCTCGCGCACCTGCACAGTCCGCGCTTCGGGCGCCTGTTGCTGGCGCTGGCGCGCTGGGCCCAGGCGTGGGGCGGCCGTGCCGGTCGGGCGGGGCCGGTGAAGCTGCGCCGGCTGGCCAGCCTTGCCGTGCGGCACGACCACAAACGTTGGAACAAGGCATTGGCGCATGGCCGCGAGATGATGGACGCGGCGGCGCAGGGCGCCCCTCTGGACCCGGCCTCCGCCGGTGCGCTGCACGACCTGCGCATCCGCTCCAAGCGCCTGCGCCTGTCGCTCGAGCGGCTGGGCCAGGCGCTGCCGCAGGACGAAGCGCCGCGCGTGCTGCCCCTGCGCAAGACGGTCGAGGCCCTGCAAACCCACCTCGGAGCCTGGCACGACGTCCAGCGCCTGCTCGACCCGGCGAACGCGCTGTTCCATCCGCCGGCGGACGTGGCCGCGGCACTGCGCGCGCTGGGCCGGGAAGCCCTCGGCCGGGCCCTGCAGGAGCTGCGCGCCTGAGGGGGCGCGGGGTGGCGCAAGACGCGCGGAGGGTGGCTGTCCCTACAATTCCGGGATGTCCGAAACACCAACACCCATCGCCCGCCGCCGCACGTTTGCCATCATCTCGCACCCGGACGCGGGCAAAACCACCCTGACCGAAAAGCTGCTGCTGTTCTCCGGCGCAATCCAGATCGCCGGTTCCGTCAAGGCGCGCAAGGCCAGCCGGCATGCCACCTCTGACTGGATGGAGATCGAGAAGCAGCGCGGCATCTCGGTCGCGTCCTCGGTGATGCAGATGGAGTGGCGCGACTGCGTCATCAACCTGCTCGACACCCCCGGCCACCAGGACTTCTCCGAGGACACCTACCGCGTGCTCACCGCGGTGGATGCGGCGCTGATGGTGATCGACGCCGCCAACGGCGTCGAGGCCCAGACCCTGCGCCTGCTGGAGGTCTGTCGCGCGCGCAACACGCCCATCATCACCTTCGTCAACAAGATGGACCGCGAGGTGCGCACCCCGCTGGACCTGATGGACGAGATCGAGCGTCACCTGGGCATGGACGCCATTCCCTTCACCTGGCCGGTGGGCATGGGCAAGAATTTCCACGGCGTGCTCGACCTGCGCGAGCGGCGCATGCGCGTGTTCCGCCCCGGCGAGGACAGGCTTGACGGCGGCGACGAAACCATCGACGGGCTGGACAATCCCGCGCTCGCGGCGCGCTTCGGCGCCGAGCTGGCGCAGGCGCGGGAGGAGATCGGCCTGCTGTCCGAGGCCACGGCGGAATTCGACCGCGCGGCCTTTCTCGCCGGCCGGCAGTCGCCGCTGTTCTTCGGCTCGGCGATCAACAACTTCGGCGTGCGCGAGGTGCTCGACGCGCTGGTGGACCAGGCTCCCCCGCCCGGCCCGCGTCCGGCCGTGCAGCGCGTGGTGCAGCCGTCCGAACCCAAGTTCACCGGCATGGTGTTCAAGATCCAGGCCAATATGGACCCCGCCCACCGCGACCGCATCGCCTTCGTGCGCGTGTGTTCGGGGCGCTTCGAGCGCGGCATGCGCCTCAAGGTCGGCCGCACCGGCAAGGAGATCCGCCCCAACACCGTGGTGGCCTTCATGTCCCAGCGCCGCGAGTTGCTGGAGGAGGCCTGGGCCGGCGACATCATCGGCATTCCCAACCACGGCACGCTGCGCCTGGGCGACACGCTCACCGAAGGCGAGGCCCTGCAGTTCACCGGCCTGCCGTTCTTCGCGCCGGAACTGTTCCAGGCGGTGGAGATCGCCGACCCGCTGCGCAGCAAGCAGTTGCGCACCGGGCTCATGCAGCTGGGCGAGGAGGGCGCGATCCAGGTGTTCCGCCCGCATTTCAGCGGCAGCCTGTTGCTCGGCGCGGTCGGCACCCTGCAGTTCGACGTCGTGCTGCACCGCCTGAGCGGCGAGTACAACGTGGCCGCGCGCCTGGCGCCCACCCCGTACCGGGTGGCGCGCTGGATTCACAGCGACGACGAACGCCAGCTCAAGCGTTTCATCGAGGAAAACGCCCACCGCATCGCCTACGACGTGGTCGACGCGCCCACCATCCTGCTCACGCACGCCGCCGAGCTGCGGGTGCTGCAGGAGCGCTGGCCCGACGTCTCCTTCCACGCCCTGCGCGAGCACGCCGGGCGCGTGTTCCAGACCGATATGGCGGCTTGAGCGCCGGCGCTTGCCGCCGCGCCCCGGTTCCGCGCATCGCCCGGCGCGGCCTGGGGTTGAATGGCGGCGTGCTTTGACAGGGTCATGTTCGGCGTTTAGGCTGGGTTCATGCTCGACGCCATGACGCATGCCGTCCCGTCCCCCAGCGCTGCCGGGGCCCGGCTTCAGCCAGTGCAGGATCTGGCCGCGCGCCTGTTCGCCACGCGCGCGCTGACGCCGGACCTTTGCGCGGGCCTCGCGCCCGAGGACATGACGCCGCAGAGCATGCCCGACGCCAGTCCGGCGAAATGGCATCTGGCCCATACCACCTGGTTTTTCGAGCAGTTCGCGCTCAAGCCCTTCGTTGCCGACTACCGCGAATTCAACGCCGGTTTCGCCGCGCTGTTCAACTCGTACTACGTCAGCGCGGGCCCGCGTTATGCGCGACCGCAGCGCGGCCTGGTCACCCGGCCCACGGTGGCCGAGGTGCTGCGCTACCGCGCCCATGTCGACACCCATCTGCGGCACCTGCTGGGGCGCGGAGAGCCCGGCCGCGATCTCGCGCGCGTGCTCGAACTCGGCCTGCACCACGAGCAGCAGCACCAGGAGTTGCTGCTCACCGACATGCTGCATCTGCTGTCGCACAACCCGCTCAAGCCGGCGTGGCGGCAGCTGCCGACGCCGCAGAAGCGGGCGGCGCCGGCTTTGCGCTTCGTCGCGGGGCCCGAAGGGGCGCATGCCATCGGGCATTGCGGCGAGGGTTTTCATTTCGACAACGAGGCACCGCGCCACACGGTGTGGCTGGCGCCGCACGCCGTCGCGAACCGGCTGGTGAGCAATGCCGAGTACGCCGCGTTCGTGCGCGACGGCGGCTACCGCAATCCCTTGCTGTGGCTGTCCGACGGCTGGGCCACGGCGCAGCGCGAGGGCTGGCGCGCGCCGCTGTACTGGAGCGAGGACGGCGCCAGCGCCTTCACCCTGGGCGGCGAACTCGAGCTCGACCCCGCCGCGCCCGTGTGCCACGTCAGCCACTACGAGGCCGACGCCTTCGCCCGCTGGGCCGGCGCGCGCCTGCCGACCGAGGCCGAATGGGAGGCCTTCGCCGCCGCGCAACCGCGCGCCGGCAACATGCTGGAGGCGGGCTGGTTCCGGCCGGTCGCCGCCGCCGCGGATGCCTCGCAATGCTTCGGCGACGTGTGGGAATGGACCGGCAGCGCCTACCTGCCGTACCCCGGTTACCGCGCGCAGCCGGGCGCCTTGGGCGAGTACAACGGCAAGTTCATGTCGGGCCAGATGGTGTTGCGCGGCGGTTCCTGCGTCACGCCGCCCGGTCACGTCCGTGCGAGCTATCGCAATTTCTTCTACCCCCATCAGCGCTGGCAGTTCATGGGCCTGCGCCTGGCGAAGGACATGCCATGAAACAGCAAAGCCCTGTGAGCCGGCAGCGACCCGCTGCCGCCGACGCCGCGCCGCCGGCCTTGCGCCAGGCCGTGCTCGACGGGCTGTTCGCCAGCCCCAAGCATCTGCCCAGCGCCTATCTCTACGATGCCCGCGGCTCGGCGCTGTTCGAGCGGATCTGCGAACTGCCCGAGTACTACCCGACGCGCACCGAGCTGGCCATCCTGCGCGCGCATGCCGACGAGATGGCCGGCTGCATCGGTGACGGCGCCGTGCTCGTCGAGCCGGGCTGCGGCGCGGGCCTCAAGACCTGCCTGCTGCTGTCGCGCATGCATGCGCCGCGCGCCTATGTGCCGATCGAGATTTCGGCCACCGCGCTGCAAGCCTCGGTGCAGGCCGTCGCCGGCCGCTGCCCGAAGCTGGCGATCCGCCCCCTGCAGGCCGATTTCACGCGCGCCTTCGCCCTGCCCGAGGGGCTGGCTGGCGCGCGGCGCGTGGTGTTCTTTTTCCCGGGGTCGACCATCGGCAATTTCGATCCGCAACAGGCTCAGGCCCTGCTGGCGCGGTGGCGCCTGCTGGGCGGCCCGGAGGCGGGTTTGCTCATCGGCGTGGACCTGCGCAAGGACCCCGCCGTGCTGCAAGCGGCCTACGACGACGCCCAGGGCGTGACGGCCGCTTTCAACCTCAATCTTCTGCTGCGCGTGAACCGCGAATTCGGCGCTGACTTCGATCCGGCGTCCTTCGCCCACGTGGCCCGTTACGACGAGGCGCGCGGGCGCGTCGAGATGCACCTGCAAAGCCGCAAGGCGCAGACCGTGCGCGTGGACGGCCAGGCGCTGCGTTTTGCCGACGGCGAAACCATCCATACCGAAAATTCCTACAAGTACACGCCCGACGGCTTCGCCGCCATGGCGCGGCAGGCCGGGTGGCAGGAGGCGGCGCGCTGGAGCGACGACGCCGCGCGTTTCGGCGTGCAGTTCCTGCGCGCCGGCTGAGCCAGGCCCATGCGCACCTGGAGCCTGGTCGGGCGCGACCTGCGCGCCGCCGAATTGCGGTTGATGTGGCTGGCGCTGGTGCTGGCCACCGCGGCGCTGTCCACCGTGGGATTCCTCGCGCAGCGGCTCGATGCCGGTCTCAAGCGCGATGCCGCCCAGCTCATCGGCGGACAGGCCGTGGTGCAGAGCGACCACCCGCTGCCCTCCGTTTTTTTGCGGCAGGCGCATGACGATGGCCTGCAAACCACGCAGACCGCGGTGTTCGCCAGCATGGCGGTTGGACCCGGGGCGCAGGGGCGCACGCATCTGGTGGCGGTGAAGGCCGTGGAGCCGGGCTACCCGCTGCTCGGGCGCCTGATGCTGCGGCCTCCTGCGGGCGGCGGCGAAGCCGCGATGCGCGGCCCGCCTCGGCCCGGCACGGTCTGGGTCGACCCGAGCGTGGCGGCGCAGCTCGACGCGCCGCCGCAGGGCCCCATCATGCTGGGGACGCGCAGCTTTCGCATCGCCGGCGTGATCGCGCGCGAACCGGATCGCGGCGCCGGGTTCATCAACTTCGCGCCGCGGGTCATGATGAACGCGGCCGATCTGCCGTCCACCGGGCTGATCCAGCCCGCCAGCCGCGTCACCTACCGCCTGGCCGCGGCCGGCGAACCCGCCGCCGCCGCCCGCTTTGCCGACTGGACCCGCGCGCGCATCCGCGCCCAGAGCCTGCGCGGCGTGCGGGTGCTGACCGTGGCCGACGGCGGACCCGAACTCGGCCAGAACCTGCAGCGCGGTTCGGGCTTCCTGCAACTCGTGTCCATGCTCACGGCGCTGATCGCCGCCGTGGCGGTGGCGATTGCCGCACGCGACTTTTCCCGCCGTCGGCTCGACGCCACCGCGCTGCTGAAGGCCTTGGGCATGTCGCAGGGCGCGGTGCTGCGCCTCGTCGCGGGCGAACTCCTGCTGCTCGGGCTCGTGGCCGGGGCCATCGGCAGCGGACTGGGGCTACTGGGGCAGGCGGCCCTGGTGCATTGGCTGGCCGGGGTGGTGAACGTGCGCGCGTTGCCGCCGCCCGGCTGGCAGCCCGCGCTCGTCGCGCTGCTGGCGGCGTTGGCGCTGCTGCTGGCTTTCGCGCTGCCGCCCGTGCTGCAGCTGGCGCGCGTGCCGCCCTTGCGCGTGCTGCGGCGCGAGGCGCAGCGGCTCAGGATCGGCCCTTGGCTCCTGGGCGCGGCAGGCGTGGTGCTGTTCGTCGGCGTGCTGATGCTGCTGGCGCAGGACCGGCGCCTGGCGCTCATCGCCCTTGGCGGATTCGTCGCCTCGGCGCTGGGGTTCGCGGTCCTGGCTTATGCGCTGGTGCGGGTGTTGCGCCGCGCCGGCGGCGAGCGCCGCGGCGTGCTGGCGCTGGCCGCACGGCAGCTCGGCGGGCGCAGCGCGCAGGCGGTGGCGCAGATCAGCGCGCTGGGCCTGTCCATGCTGGCGCTGATGCTGGTGGCCATGCTGCGCACCGGCTTGCTGACCGGCTGGCAGCAAACCCTGCCGCCGGACGCGCCGAATCGATTTGTCATCAACATCCAGCCGCAGCAGGCGCAAGCCTTCCAGGCGGCGCTCCAGATGGCCGGCATCGCGCGCTACGACTGGTATCCCATGGTGCGGGGGCGGCTCGTCGCGGTCAACGGCAAACCCGTGTTCGGACGCGATTACAAGGACGAGCGCGCGCGCGCCCTCGTCGACCGCGAGTTCAACCTGTCCAGCAGCGCGGCGCTGCCCGCGCACAACCGCATCGTCGCCGGGTCATGGGCGGCCACGGCCGGTCCCGATGCGCGGGGCTTGTCGGTCGATGCGGGCATCGCCGGAACCCTGGGGCTGAAGCTGGGCGACACGCTCAGCTTCGACATTGCCGGCAGCACGGTGACGGCGCCCATCGCCAGCCTGCGTAAGATCGACTGGGGCTCGATGCATGTGAACTTTTTCGTGCTCATGCCGCGCGCGATGCTGGCGCAGCAGCCCGCCACCTTCATCACCGCGTTCTTCGAGCCGCCGGCCGCGGGCCGCCTCGACGACCGCCTCGCGCACGCCTTTCCCGACATCACCATCGTCGACCTCGGCTACTTCCTCGCCCAGGTACGCCACATGCTGGACCAGGTGAGCACGGCGGTGCAGTTCCTGTTTGTTTTCGCCCTGGGCGCCGGCTTGTCGGTGCTGGTGGCCAGCCTCCTCATCAGCTGCCAGGAGCGCGAGCACGAAACGGCGATGTGGCGCGTGCTGGGCGCCTCCAGCAGCCTGCTGCGCAGGGTGATGGCGGTCGAACTCGCGCTCAGCGGGGCGTTTGCCGGCTTGCTGGGCACCGGGGCGGCGGCGGCCGTGGCCTGGGTCCTGGCCCGCCGGGTTTTCGATTTCGCCTGGACGCCTTCGCCCGCCTGGTTCGTCGTGGGCACCGTGGCGGGCGCCGTGCTGGCCCTTGCCGTGGGATGGATGACCCTGCGCCAGGTGGTGCGCGCGCCGCCTCTGCGCACCTTGCGGGCCTTGGCCTGAATGTCCGCCCTGAATGTCCGCCGCGAACGCCGGCATCTCGGCGCCGGGCCCAGGTCCGCGCCCAGGGCGGCGACAATACGGGGATGCCGAAACTTCAGCCCATTCCACGATGAGCGCCCAACCCACCCTGCCGACCGCGCCCTACGAAACCCTTGGAGGCGACGCCGGCGTGCGCGCCCTGGTCGACCGCTTCTACGACCTGATGGACCTCGAGCCCGAGTACGCCGATCTGCGCGCCATGCATCCAACGCCTCTGGATGGCAGCCGCGACAAGCTGTACTGGTTTCTGAGCGGGTGGCTGGGCGGGCCGGGGCTGTACGAACAGCGCTTCGGCCACCCGCGCCTGCGCATGCGCCACTTCCCCTACAGCATCGGCGTCAAGGAGCGCGACCAGTGGCTGGCCTGCATGCAGCAGGCCATGCGCGAACTCGACTTGCCGGAGGACTTGCAGATGCGCCTGCGCGCCGCGTTCGCCGGCACCGCCGACTGGATGCGCAACCAGCCCGAGGCGTAGGCGCCGCCGCGGCCTCGCTCAGCGGCGGCCGCCGCCCGCGCCAGGCGGGGCGCGCAGCAGCACCACGAGGGCGCCCGCGCCGCCGTCCGAGGGCTTGGCCTGGCAGAACGCCAGCACCTCGTTTTTCTGCACCAGCCAGGCACGGGCCTTGTGTTTGAGCACCGGTTCGCGTCCCGGCGAACTCAGGCCCTTGCCGTGGATGATGCGCACGCAGCGCAGGCCGCTTTGCTGCGCCTCGCGCACGAAGGTGGCCAGGCTTTCGCGCGCCTCGTCGCGCCGCATGCCGTGCAAGTCCAGTTCGGCCTGGATCACCCAGTGCCCGCGGCGCAGCCGGCGGACCACGTCCGGCCCGATGCCGGGGCGGCGGAACGACAGCAGCGCGTCGGTTTCCAGCAGGCTGTCCACGTCCACGTCGTCCGACAGCGACTCGGCCAGCGCCGCCTGCTCGTCGCGCAAGTGCTGCAGGGGAATGGGCAAGGGAGCCGGCGCCGCCAGGGCGACGCGGCCGCTGGGCGCGATGGGCCGGGCGCCCGCCACCGCCTCGCGGAACAAGGCGACTTCCTCGGCGCTCGGTTGCGCGGCCGGTGCGGACGCCTGCCTGCCGCGTGCGGAAGCCGGCAGGCTGCGAGGGCGGCGCGGCGTGGCCATGGTTCACCCGCGCCGTGTCACAGCAGCCCGGCCTGGGCGAAGGAGAACACCCGTTCGCGCGTGACGACGAAGTGGTCGAGCATGCGCACGTCCACCAGGCCGAGTGCCGATTTCAGGCGCTCGGTGAGCACGCGGTCGGCCGCTGACGGCTCGGTCACGCCCGACGGATGGTTGTGCGCGACGACGATGGCCGAGGCGTTCAGCGCCAGCGCCTGCTTGACCACCTCGCGCGGGTAGACGCTGGTCTGCGCCAGCGTGCCGTGCGACAGTTCCACCGCGCTGATGAGTTGGTGCCGCGTGTCGAGGAACAGCGCGGCGAAGACCTCGATCTCCCGTCCGCCCAGCCACAGCCGGAGGTAGTCGCCCACCGCCTGCGGGCTGTCGAGCATGGCGCGTTCGCGCATCTGCTCGGTCAGGGCGCGCCGGGCCAGTTCCAGCACGGCGGCCAGTTCCGCGTACTTCGCCGCCCCCAGGCCCTTGATGGCGCGCAGCGCGCCGGCCTCGGCGTGCAGCAGGCCGTGCAGCCCGCCGAAGCGGTCGATGAGGGCGGCTCCCAGGTCCAGCGCGCTGGCGCCGCGCACGCCGGTGCGCAGCAGCAGGGCGATCAGCTCGGCGTCGGCCAGGGCCTGCGGCCCGCGCGCAAGCAGTTTCTCGCGCGGTCGGGCGTCCGGCGGCAGATCGGCGATGCGTGTGGCCATGGGCTCAAACCTACAATGACTGTTTGCCCCCGGAGTTTAGAGACTGTGGCTTGCGTGCGCCCCGATTCCTTGCTGACCCTGCATTACCGCCTGGCCGCGCAGGACGGGCGCGACTGGGTCAACACCCACGGCCATCGGCCGGCCACCCTCACGCTGGGGGCCGGCCAGCTCGCGCCCGAACTGGAGGCCTGCCTGCTGGGCCTGGAGGAGGGCGCCTCGGCGCGTTTCGAGCTGCCGCCCGGCGCGGCATTCGGCGCGACGGACCCGGCCCGGGTGCAGCGCGTGGCGCGCGCCGCGCTGGAAGCCCTCGTGCCGCACGACGTGTCGCTTCAACCGGGAGACACCGTGCAGCTCGCGGCCTTGTCCGCCCGCGGCGGCGCACCCGCGGCCGCCATGGTCAGCCAGGCCGCCGACGCATGGGTCGAGCTGGACTTCAACCATCCCCTGGCGGGCAAGGCCGTCGTGTTCGAAGTGCAAATTCTGAGCGTGCTATGAACGCCAAAACTCCCGACGCTTCGGCGTCCGGCCTCGACGTGCTGCTGGCCAGCCCGCGCGGTTTCTGCGCCGGGGTCGACCGCGCCATCGACATCGTCGAGCGCGCGCTGCAGTTGTTCGGCGCGCCCATCTACGTGCGCCACGAGATCGTGCACAACACCACCGTGGTGCAAAGCCTGCGCGCCAAGGGGGCCGTGTTCGTCGACGCCCTGGAGGATGTTCCCGCCGGCGCCATCCTGGTGTTCTCCGCGCACGGGGTGTCGCAAGCTGTGCGGCAAGAGGCCGAAGCGCGCGGGCTGAAGGTGTTCGACGCCACCTGCCCGCTCGTCACGAAGGTGCATGTGGAAGTGGCCAGGATGCACCGCGAGAACCTGCACTTGGTGATGATCGGCCACGCCGGCCATCCCGAGGTGGAAGGGACGATGGGGCAGGCCGAGGGCGTGCACCTGGTGCAGGCGCCCGAAGACGTGTCGCTGCTGCCGTTTCCGGCCACGGACGAGGTCGCCTACGTGACCCAGACCACGCTGTCGGTGGACGACGCGGCGGCCATCGTCGCCGCGCTGCGCGCCCGCTACCCCCATCTGCGCGAGCCCAAGAAGCAGGACATCTGCTACGCCACGCAGAACCGGCAGGACGCCGTGAAGTTCATGGCCCCGCAGGTGGACGTGGTCATCGTCGTCGGCAGCCCCAGCAGCTCCAACTCCAACCGTTTGCGCGAGGTGGCCGCCCGGCTCGGACGGCCCGCCCATATGGTGGACACGGCCGCCGACCTGCGCGCCGAGTGGCTGCAGGGCGCGCAGCGCGTGGGCGTGACTGCCGGGGCGTCCGCGCCGGAAAGCCTGGTGCAGCAGGTCATCGCCAGGCTGCGCGAACTCGGCGCCAGGAACGTGCGCGAATTGGAAGGCGTCATCGAGCAGGTGCAATTCCCGCTCCCCAAGGGCCTGGGCGCCAGGGCCGACCAGACCCCGCCCGCCGCGCGCGGCTGAGAACCATCCACCGCAATCCCCACGACAAAACCGCTCATGCTTGACATCAATCTGCTGCGCAAGGATCTCGAAGGCGTCATCACGCGCTTGTCCACCCGCAAGAACCCCCAGCCCTTTCTCGACATCGGCCGCTTCAGCGCCCTGGAGGCCGAGCGCAAGACCCTGCAGACCCGCACCGAGGAGCTGCAGGCGCAGCGCAACCAGCATTCCAAGCACATCGGCCAGCGCAAGGCCAAGGGCGAGGACGCCGCCGACGTGATGGAGCAGGTCGCGGCCATCAAGGTCGAACTCGACAACTCCGCCGCGCGGCTCGAGGCCATCCAGGACGAGTTGCACGATCTGCTCATGGGCGTGCCCAATCTGCCCTACCCGCAGGTGCCGGTGGGTGCCGATGAAACCGGCAACGTCGAAGTGCGCCGCTGGGGCCAGCCCCGCGCTTTCGACTTCGCCGTGCGCGACCATGTCGACGTCGGCGCCGCGCTGGGCCTGGATTTCGAGACAGGCGCCAAGCTCTCGGGCGCCCGTTTCACCGTGCTGCGCGGCCCGCTCGCCCGGCTGCACCGCGCCCTGGCCCAGTTCATGCTGGACCTGCACACCCAGCAGCATGGCTATATCGAGGCTTACGTGCCTTATGTCGTCAGCGCCGAAACCCTGCGCGGCACCGGGCAGCTGCCCAAGTTTGAGGCCGACCTTTTCGCCGTGCCGCGCGGCGAGCTCGGCAACGCCTACCTGATCCCGACCGCCGAGGTGCCGCTGACCAGCTTCGTGCGCGACACCATCGTGCCGCCCGAGCAATTGCCGCTGCGCTATGTCGCCCACACTCCCTGTTTCCGCTCCGAGGCCGGCTCTTACGGGCGCGACGTGCGCGGCATGATCCGCCAGCACCAGTTCGACAAGGTCGAGCTGGTGTGGATCACCGCGCCCGAGCAGTCGGCCCAGGCCCTGGAGCAACTCACCGCCCATGCCGAGACCGTGCTGCAGGCGCTCGAACTGCCTTACCGCACCATGTTGCTATGCACGGGCGACATGGGTTTCGGCTCGGCGCAGACCTACGACCTCGAAGTCTGGCTGCCGGGCCAGAACGCCTACCGCGAAATTTCCAGCTGTTCGAACATGGACGCCTTCCAGGCCCGCCGCATGCAGGCCCGCACCCGCAACGCCCAGGGCAAGACCGAATGGGTGCACACCCTCAACGGCTCCGGCCTGGCGGTCGGCCGCACCTTGGTGGCCGTGATCGAAAACTACCAGCGCGCGGACGGCGGCATCGACATTCCCAGGGCGCTGCAAGCCTACGTTGGCGGCCAGACCGCGATCCTTCCGCCAGCAGCCTGAGCCGGCCTGCTAAACTTGCACGTTTTGCTCCGCGCCAGACAGTTCACGGCGCTCGTGAGCAAACCGCTTGCCGAACGCAAGCACACCCTTGGAAAGGTGGCAGAGTGGTCGAATGCGCCGGACTCGAAATCCGGTGTACGGTTCTTCCGTACCGTGGGTTCGAATCCCACCCTTTCCGCCAAAACACAGTAAGGTCCTGATTCATCATGGCTTTTTTGTTTTCTGGAGTTCACTAGCGTTCACTGTCGTTCAGTCTGGTTTCACAGTTCAGTGCACCAAATTTGCACCAAGAATTGGACCAGAAATACCGATGCATGTAATCATACAAGTTGTTGTTATATAAGAGATTTTTTTGAATTCTCGCTTGCGCAACTTGGTTGAGCTAGGTTAAGCTGGATGCATGGACTGGGAACTCGACCTCGGCACTGACTTGTTGCGCCCCCTTGATGAGGGGGCAGTGGCAGCAGTGCTGGCCCTTGAGCCGGGCACGCCTGAGTTCGAAGCTGCCTTCTGGGGACTGTTCGGGGGCTGTGATTTGCCCAGATCCCTGCCCAATCAGTGGGTCTGGCTTGCGAATTTGCCGCAGTCCCTCGCGCTCAGGAGACTGCGGCTCATCGCGTTGCGTCGTTGGATTTCGGGTGCGCACAAAGCCCTCAGCGCCGGTGCCGTGCCTGTCAGAGCGATGGCGTGGCTCCGCCGCGTGGGGGCCTCGTGGCCACCTGATCCAGTTCAGTGCAAGGCGGCTGGCGTTGCCGCAGTCCTGACTCCCCGCTTGGCTCGCCCCAATCCGTCGCCGGCCTGATCGGCTGGCCGAGCACGGGGCATCATTCTTTCCGCATTCGGCAGGCGCATCTGACCTGAGTCAGGCAGTGCAAAGCTAGCCGCAGGCCTCCATTCCGCCCGCAGCGCCTGAACCATTTGAAGGTTCAGGAAATGGATCGATACGCGCAGGTGCTTTCCGGCTTGCTGGAACGGCACTCAATTCGGCTCAGCATCGAAGAGGCGACCCGGCTGGTCTTGGGGAAGACCAAGGTCACAGGTTACAAACTTTTGCGCGAGGGGAAGTTTCCCCTCCCCGTGCACGGGGGAGGCAAGGAAGACTATTTCGTCAGGCTCCAAGATGTAGCTGCTCTGCTATGCGATGTGCAACTGCCGCAGCAGGAGCAGGCTGGGGCGCCCTCGACTTCGGCCCCGCGCCGCGTCGGTCGGCCGACGCGGGCCGAACAGTTGGCAGAGGAACGGCGGCGGGCGCTCGATAGGGGCGCAGCATGAGTTTCTTCGACCGCTTCCAACCCCTAGCTATAGGTCGGGCCATCCAAACCGAATGGCCGGCGCCTGAATACATTCTTGGGCCGCTCCAACCCGGAGACGTGGGCCTGATTTCGGGGGCGGACGGCCTAGGCAAAAGCTATGTGGCTGCATGCGCTGCCATGGCCGCAGCCTGTGGCCGCGCTGACCTTTTTGGCGGTATGTGGAATGTGCCTCGCACGGCCGCGAAGGTCATCTACTTTGCAGTTGAAGACCGCCTAACCGACCACGGCCGACGCCTGCAATGGCTTGGGCGGCACGCCCGCATGTTCGATGGCTTGCACATTGAAGATGAGGACGACAGCGTAACCCTGATGCCAACCGAAGGCGAGCGCATTCCGCTGGTGGAGCGCGAAGGAAAACCGGGGCAGTACGCAGTAACGCCGATAGGGAAGGAATGGGCTGAACACATCAAGCCGTACCGACTGGTGGTGATCGACCCACTCCGGGCATTCCACGGGCTTGAAGAGAGCGACGGCGCAGGGATGGACTTTTTCGCGCGATGGCTTGTTTCAGTTGCGATGGGAAACCAGCAGGTCATCCTGGCAGTGCACCACGCAAGCCAGTCGGCCATTCTCGACCGTCGAGACGACCACCACTCGGGCCGTGGTGCGACCGACCTGCCCGCAGCATGTCGGGCCGTGTGGGTGCTGCGTGCGCTTAACGATAAAGAAGCCGACGTGCTGGACGAGGGAGACGACCGGCGCTTGTGGCGAACTCTCGTGAATGGTAAGGCCAGTCATGGCGAGGAATCGGCAACGCGATACCTGCGCAAACAGGAACACGGCGTGCTGCGTGTCGGTCGATTGACAACGGCAGCGCCCAAGGAGCAAGCCGCGCCGCGCAACAGTTATGCAGAGGCGAAGCAAGGTACTAACGCAGCCGATCTGATCGCGGCGCTGCGCGCCAGCGGCAAGGAGAATCGCCATGGCTGATCGAGTCGCTCCGACGATAACGGTTACTCCGGCCCGTGTTCGGCTCGCCGAGCCGAGCCAACGCCCGGGCGGGCGCGCAGGGGAATGGCTTGAAACCAGTTGGGGGCGCTGCCAGGTCAAAGGTCGCCTGGGCCAGCGACACATGGACGTGCTCGAAGCCATCATGTTCCACGCCCAGTCCTGGGAACTCAAGGGTGATGGCGCGGCTTGGTTGATCATCGATCCGGCATCCCTGCGGCGGGCAATTAGCGACGGCAACCATAGCTCCAGACGCCTCAAAGAATGGCTTGTCGAGATCATGCAGGCGGTCGTGTGCATCGAAGCGCCGCGCCTCGGCGAGGTCAAAGAGGGCCATCTGATCGACGAGCGGAGGGACTCGCCAACCCTGGTCCGCGACCCACTGCCCATGGGTCCAAAGAAACGAGGGGATGAGATCGTCGAGGACGAGAATCGGCGCCGGTCAGGCAAGCGCACGCTGTGGGAAATCAGATTGGGTTCGCCCATGATGTTCTTGCTTGCCCATGATGTGACGCTGTGGCACGACCCGGGGCCTATCTCCAAACTCAGGCATGGCATCAGCCAAGCCATCGCCAGACTGATGCTGTCGCACAGCGATCAGGACGGGGTGCTGGTGCTTTTCATAGAGACCGCGATCAAAGCTGTCTGCGGTCAGGACATCGGGTCCGGTGCGCTTCGCAAGGCGCGGCACCTCATCAAGCAGGACACAGATCGGCTTTTGGACTGCGGTATTTTTTTCGACGGCGAACGACTGCGCCGCGTTCCGCAACGGCCCGATGCCGTTCCGCAACGGCCCAACAGCGTTCCGCACCGGTCCGGTGCGTTCCGCAGAGGCCCGGGTCACTTAGGTCTTTCAGGCTCCCCAGAGCCTGAACAGGCGGCTCCGGCCGCCGCCGTCCAGGCGAACGGGCCTGCGGCCCACTACCCGGCTGTCGCCGGTGCTGCGGCGAACCCGGTCGGCAAGGGGCCGGCTGCCGTTCCGCCTGTCGGCGGGGAGGGGAAGACATGACCTTCCCCAGACTGTCCTACGCGGAACGCATCGAAATTTCCGAGCGCAAGCAACTTCAAGTGCTTAACTTTTTGGCCAGCGGCGAGCAGTGGTCCACGCTGCCTGTTATCGCTGAATTACTGAATTTGAGCGAGCGCACCGCAGGGAGAACAGTTTCTCAACTGGTTCGCCAAGGGTTTTTGCAGGTGGAGCACGTCCGCATTGCCTCTGGAAAATCAATCACAGGCACGCTCTTGGTTGGAATCACTCATGCAGGAATGGTAAGGGCTGGATTACCAGAGTCAGCGTTGCGCCCATTCGATTTTAGAAAGGTTGGCGCATTGACCATGGCTCACCATATTCAGACTCAACGAGCAAGGCTGGCCGCTGAAGCGTTCGGATGGAATAAATGGGTGCCTGGACGATTACTTTATGGGCAGGGCTGGCATGCTGTGCCGGACGCCATTTCTATTGATCAATTCCGCAAGAAGTGCGGAATCGAAATCGAGCGCACCATAAAAGATAAAAAAGATTATCGGTCGCTAATTGCGCGCCATCTCGCCAATGTGCGGGATGGACATTATGAATATGTCGCTTATCTCGTCAGTCCTGACATGTGCGCAGGGTTCAAGAAAATGCTTTTCGGGATCACCTATTTGGTATGGAAAGGCAAACAAATTGAATTTCTGGATCGCCACAAGAAAAAATTTGTGATTGCGGGTTGGGATGAATTTCCAGCAAATCTAACTTCTGCATCGCAAGATGATGGAGAAGTGGATGATTTTTCGTTTCGATGGGAGCAGGTTCGTGATGATTACTTTGTTGCGAAGCGCGGGGATTATGAGCTGGTTGTGGAGCGTCCGGCCAGCTACCGCCCGGATGCAAAGACCGAATACATCTGGCGACTCATCCTGCAAGAAGATCCCCTCCACATGTCCGAGTCGCGCTTCCACTCGGTGGTCGATGCGCAACGTGACGCCGAGACCTATGTCCTTCATCACGTCAAACTTTGAGAGTGTGAAGATGCTTTGTGCTTACCGCTTTGTGCTTACCGCTTATGCAAAAGCAATAAGCACAAAGCGCGGCGCCGACAGGCGCAAGAACGGGGCAAGGCCCGTTCCCCTGCTGCTCGCTGTGGTTCCAGGCGCGACAGCGCCGGGGCAGTGCGCACAGTCGCTGCGCCTGGCACTCGGCGCATCTGCCTGGCGTTTCGGTTCGGCGTTTCTTTTTCCGGGGGTCGCTCGATGGCGCAAGCGCCACCCTGGCTGGACGCCAGGGCTGCGCGAGGGGTTTCACCCCTCGCTTGTCTCCCTTGGCGCTAGGGCGCCAACCCCCTACGTAGTTGGCCGGCCCCCGGGCGCGGAGCGCCCGGGAACCCGCCTCGCGGGCTGCGTCCATCAGGCCTGCGGCCTGCTGGACTTGGGCTTGCTGCCGCAAGCCTCGGGCTGGACGCCCGACCCTCGTCTCCCTCGCTGCGCTCGGCGACGGCCCCAGCCTGCGGCCGGGGCGCGACGCGGGTTCCCGGGCGCTCCGCTTCGGGGCCGGCGGGGCTTCGCCCCCCACGCAGCCACCGGGCGCTGGGGCGCCCTCGATCCAGCGACGGGCTGCCGCCCTGCTGGATCGTGTCTGCGCGGCTCCCCCGCCCTCGTGTCCGTGCGCTCGACCTCGGCGCGGCCCTTTGGGCCTTGCTCGGCGCTCGCTTACGGCACTCGGGTACTCGGCCTGGACGGCCTCATACCGCAGTCCGCGCTCCGCTGTCGCTTCGCTGGCTGCGGCCTAAAAACCAAAACCGCCACCTGTTTGTCGTTTGTTTTTTATCACCTGGAGATGCAAATGTCATTTCAAAACGAAGTCGTTCTGCTTATTAAGTTCATTATTTTACTCGCGATCACCTTGGGTCCATGGGCCATTGGGTTGATGGTCGTTTTTCGACTTGCATCACGCGGCATGCGGTCCATGTACGGCAAGTTCTCGAAGCACACTGGAGGCCAATAATGGGATACACATTTGAAAATCATTTCCTGATCCATGTCGAGCGCTGGGTTTTTGATACGCTCAAACGCTCCATCAAGAAAGATTTAAACGAGCAAATTAACCCAGGCACTGGGAAGATTGTTACGAGGGCGATTACACGGAACGAGCAGCGGCGCGTAATCGAGAGTTGCGAAGCGCATATTTGCTGGTTAACTAGGTCGGGAGGCGTTGAGCAGGCAATTGACCAAATGCTTGCCTCCATTTCCTCATTGCATGGCCGCCATCTAGTTTATTTCAAATCGGGTCATTACGCGCTGTTATGGGCGTTGCTGATGGAATGTCAGACGAGCACTCGGTGCGTGCATCTGACATATCACCCCGACGCAGAGGATGCAGAGGATGCTTTTTATAAAGATTATCGGGGCGCTCAGGTCATTCCGTTTGTGTTGCGTGAAAGGGACTGAAAATGCAATTAAAACCGCCACGACATTATGGACCTGCCCTGCATCTCTATGAGATGAAACCCATTGCCGCGATGCTTGCGGCTGGCCTACTGATCTCTGCCGCAGCCCTCTCGCCTGCGCAGGCCGACCTCAACTCAGTGCTCTCTGGGATGTACACCGCCGCCGGCAGTCCCGGCGTCTACCAGACACAAAACTCGGGCGTAATTTCAGGCGGCTACGTCGCTGTGCGCACGCCGATCCAGGACGTGAACCTCGTGTCGTTTTCTCCCCCCAACATCGGTGCAGGCTGCGGCGGCATCGATCTGTTCATGGGCAGCTTCTCGTTCGTCAACGCGCAGGCCTTCGAGAACCTGCTGCGGCAGATCGGTCAGCAGGCGTTGGGGTACGCCTTTCAGCTCGCCATCAACTCGATGTGCCACTCCTGCGGGGCGCTGCTCTCCTCGATCCAGAGCGCGATGCAGAAGATGAACAGCTCCCTCAAGAACACCTGCCAGCTCGCGCATGGGCTGGCCACCAGGTCCGTTGGCGACAGTCTTACTTCCATCGACAAATCAGTTGGGCAAGTCATGTCTTCTGCGACTGGCGTGGCGTCGGACATCTTCTCGGCTTTCAACAACACGCAGTCCGCTCCTGGCACGAACGAGACCGCACTGGCGAGCAAGACTGCAACGGTGACCGGCGACAACGGGCAACAGCAGACGCTGCCGGCCTCGGCGCTCAAGCCCCAGGGCAATATGACCTGGAAGGCTCTGGAAAACTCCCAGAGTGACCAGTTGATCTCCCAAGACAACGTAACCAAGGAGATCCTGATGAGCTTGGTCGGCTCGGAGATCATCCGACCCGGCATGTCACCCGCCGACCAGGCTGATGCTTCGGCTCTGGGCACTACAGACGCCAGGCAGGCCATCAACGTCCCAGCCACCCTATCCCTGAAGGACATGGTGGACGGCACTCCAAACGCCCAGGTGAATGTGTGCCAGGCCTGGGCGTCTTCATCCTCCGTCAGCTACCCCGCTTTCCCGTCGAACCCCTCCGACACGTCCGCGCTGAGCTGCCTGCAGACCAGCACGCAGACGCTTTCCAGCCTGAATTACCAAGGCATCAAGGGATGGGTTCGCAACCTGATGTGGGGCGAGAGTGGCGGTGATCCTGGGATCGTGAACCAGATCATCGCTGGCCAGCCGCTAACCGCTGCGGAACAGCAGCTCATCAACATGAGCGGGATCGGATTCATGCCCTTGATGATCCAGGTCCAGCAGTTCCCTGGCGCCGTCGATCAGATTGCATCGCAGGTCGAGCCCTATGTGGTGGCCGAAGTGGCTGTTGGATACGGGCAGGCTGTTTACCAGTCGGTCGCCGCATCGTTCGCAGGCAACCCGCACGCCCGCAAACCGCGTGGATTCGACAGCAACATGCAGAACCTCCAGAACTGGGTTCGGTACTACGCCGACAGGGCGGCAGGGGTGACTTTCACGATGAATGAGATCACCACCTTCGTCAACAACGTCCAGAAGTCCATGAGCCAGCGTGCCCCCGGCTCGGGTGCTAAATAAATCGGAGCCTGCTATGTCCGTCACTCTTCATGTTTTCGGAAATCTGCAGGCCTTCCAGCAAGGCCTGGTCGGTGTGCAGATGCTTTTCAACCCCGCCAACAACACCGCCTGGGCGTCCGGCGGGAGCCTGTTCGGTGGTGGCGGCCTCGTGCTGGTTGGCTTGCTCATCAGCGCCCTCATCATCTTCACGAAGGGCATCTTCACGCAACGGCTTGAGCTGCACCACGTCTTCCTGCTCGCGTTGATGTACGGCATCATGTTCGTGCCCACGACATCCGTGGTGCTCGATGACGTGTTGAGCGGCCAGCAGGCCGTCGTGGACAGCATTCCGGTCGGCATCGCTTATCCGGCCGCCATCGTCTCCGATCTGTCCTACGACGCCGGCCTGCAGATCTCCCAGGCCTTCCAGAGCGTGACGCAAGCTGTCCCGCCGACCGACATCAGCCAAGGCTTCGTTTCGCCGCTGCAGACGCTGTTTGCCATGCGCAACTTCTACAGCACGTTCGCCTCGGCCAACCCTTCGCTGGCCAAGTCGATCATGTACTACGCGGAGTACTGCGCCCTGGGCAGCGGTAGCAGCATGCAGTCGCTGAACAATACGACCGTCATGCTGGGGTCGCCCAACGATGGGCATGCGGGATTGTTCAGCAACCCGCCGCCGAACAAACAGGTCATCATCTTTTGGGACAACAGCGTGGGCGCGACCCAGGGAACCACGGTGACTTGCGCCAGTGCGGCCAGCACGCTTTCGACGGCCCTGGCGAACTATTTTTCGGATCAGCCGACCGCGCAGCTCACCACCTGCAGCCAGAACGTGGGCAAACTCACGACCGGCCCGCAGCAAACCACGCAGAACTGCTCCGGCGTCGAGACCCTGGCGAACAGCGTGCTGGTGGACGCCTCGCAAGGCACCGGCACCATCATCACCCAGTTGGCCAACAACGGGCAGAACTTCCTGTCCAACATGATCGGCGGTTGCCTGATCTCAGCGGGCTTCCAGTACGGCACAAGTCCTTACGGGGATGTATCCGCGTCGCTCCCGTCCTACTGCGGTGTGCAGACCGCGAACCTGGACTACCAGCAGGCGATCAACGCGGCGAGTGCGAATACCTTTGAGCAGAACATGCTGCCGCTGATGTCGATCATGCAGTTCCTGTTCTTCGTGCTTGCGCCTTTCGCCGCCGGCATGATGGTGATGATGGGCGTGCAAGGGTTCAGCCTGTTCGCCAAGTACCTGATGTTCGGCGCCTGGACGCAGAGCTGGCTGCCGCTGGCCGCGCTCATCAATGACCTGATCCAGCTGAGCGCTCAACACGCCTTTGGCCGGTTTGGCCTGTCGCTGACGAACGGCATGGGCAGCGGCACGTCCGCGCAGCTGGTCTACGGCAGCAATCTCTCGACGATATTCGAGAAGACGGCGATTTTCCTCAGCAACGCGAACATGATGTTGTCGATGACCCCGCTGCTGACCATGGCGCTCTTCAGCGGAAGTTACTTCGCGCTCTCCAAACTCGGCGAGAAGATGGACGGCGGTTCATCGTCCAAAAATCTGGACATCGCAAGCCCGACTTTGGACAAGGCCGGGAACGCGCTCGGGATCGGGTCCAATGCTGCCGGCGAATACTTCCAAACCAACCCCCTCGCGCAGAGCGCATCGGTGGGTATCGCCAGTGCGGCGCAATCCTCGATTTCCGCCATGAAGAGCCAGGCTGACCAGAGCAGCATGTCGGCGATGCAGAGCGCGGGGCGTGTCGGCAGTTCGGTTTGGAGCGTCATGGACCAGGCCCAACACAACACGGCGGCGGCCAAAGACCTATCAGCAACTGGCGGGCAGCAGTGGGCGGACACGTATAAAAGCGTGCAAGGGTTTGCGAAGGAAACGGGACTATCCGATAGCCAGGCTACAAGTTTCCTGGCGCAGGTGGGCGCCGGCCTGGATTCGGGATTGAGCCTGGGGGCCACCATCAACAAGGCTGAGTCGGCGCTGGCCAAGTTGAATGGTGGTGGCGACATGTCGGCGGAAATGAAGGGCAAGGTCGAAGACGCCCTGAAGAATTCTCAAACACAGAAAACCGCCCGAGACCTTTCTAGCAGCCACACGGCCAACCTCGCTCAACAGGTAGCCCAGAAGTACCAGATCGGCGATCAGGCCAGCAAATCAGGCGGGTTGACCAGGCAGGCCCAGCAGACCGAGCAGGAGACGCAGCAAGCTCAGCAGCAATATCAGAAAGCCGATCAACTGCAGCATCAGTTCAGCAAAACCGGCATGCTGCAATCCGGTCTTAACCTCTCGGCTTCGACTTTGGCTGGCACTCTGCTCGCACGCTACGGTAGCGCCCCAGCGGCGATCAGTGCGGCCAACTCGATGGCGGCCCGCACAGGTGTTGGAGATGCCTACGACAAGGCAGTCACCGCAGGGAAGGCGGCCGGCATGTCGAGCGAGACGGCGGCGGCCTACGGGCTGGTCATGGCACTCCCGCAGGCGAAGGACGCGGAAGGCTTCGAGCAGATCGCCGACCTTGCTGGGGCGGAGATGCCGGCGGGGGCTGCGGTTGCCGGTGGGCAGATCGCCTCGACGCAGAACAGCCTCACCTTGGCTGCTGGGCAGTTCCATGCCCATGCGCCTGATCAATCTAAAGTGTCCGACAAGGGATTCAAGGCTCTGAAGAAGGAAGAGGCGGATCGGCAAAAGGCATATCAGCCAGTCAACCAGACGGGCATTGCATCAAGCGCGACACCGGCGGGCTTGTACAAGGAGGCTGATCAAGGCGTGGTGAGCACGCCGCCAGGTGGCATTGACCCCAAGAAGGCTGGTGAAGTGACGGGCAATAAGCTTGTCGAAGCTGCTGGATTTATGCATGAGCACCCGACTGGCACGCTGATCACAGGGCTTGCGGCGGATGGGGTCGGGGCGGCAATCACAGGCAAAGCAGTCTGGAATCAGCACCAAGCCCAGAAGGCCGCAGAGAGGGAAAAAGAGGAAAAAGATCGGGCCAAATCAGACCCCGATGCAAAGCCTGCAGAAGGTTTGTCTTCCGTAGCTGCTGACGCTGCACCGGCCTCTGCCGAAGTAGCTGGGGGGATCGTCGGTGCGGTGACCGGCATTTCCGAAGTTGTCGGAGTCGCGGTACTGGCGTCGCAGGCTGTCGATGGGGCTGAGCGGATGGCCAACAGCAGTGATCCTAATTTGATTCAGCACCAACTAGACACTGCCTATAAGGCAGATGGGGTGCGTCCCCTTGACGATTTCCTCCCCAAAGATGGCTCGGCAAAGGGAGGTGACAAATGATTGCCTCCAGAAAAAAGCGACTCGCGGCTGGCCTTATGAGTGCATGGATGGCGGTTTCGCCCATCCTGACATCTGCAACCGCCGAGCGGCTTCTGGTGATCTCCATCGGGCCGATGCTCTACCTGCTTGACCAGCAGCAGGCGGTTGCGGATGCATTTGACGACGCTGCGAATTCTGGCCAATCCGCCGGAGCGATGTTCCTGGGCGGAGCGCAGGCTGCAGCGTCGAACGGTCAAGGGTCGTCGAATGTGAACAGCTTCCTGGCCGCGCCACCTGGCCAGCAGGCGCAGTTGCAATCGCTCTATACGCCAGGCGGAGTTGGCACCGCCGATGGCCAAGGGGTCAACGATGCCGCCGCCGCACAACGCGCAGTGATGACCGACCCCTTGTGTCAGCAACCAAACTGGAATTCTGCGTTCCCCGCGTTCACCAGCAACGTGCCGGCGGCGCTGGCGTCGATGAAGTCGGTGTGCGACGCGACGATGCAGGCCTTCCTCGGTTCGACGGGCCTGCTTGGACCCGCTTATGTGGGCGCCTCACAGGCCGCGCAGAAGGCGGTAAGCGCCTATCGGCAGGCCGAGCAACTGGTGATCCAGTCGCAGAAGAACCTGGCGATGGAATGCCAGGTGACCCCTTCGTGCAATCTGGTGACGGCCGACCAGGTGTCCGCGATGACCAGCACCTGGGTGGCGCTTGCCCAGCAGACGGCGCAGGCCTGCACGGCGCTCTCGCCCATCGCCACGGCCGCCAACATCGGGCCGCAGACCACCACGATCAGCAACTTGGCCACGGCGCTGACCAACCTGAACGCGAACGACCAGACGACGAAGCAGGTGGCGTCCTCCTGCGGTTATGGCTACGCCTACTGGGAGAACACGAACGGCGGCCAGACCACCATCGACAGCTATTCGTCGAACAACCCGACGCTGGCGTTCGAGAACAACCCGGCGAATCAGCAACTCATCAATGCGCTGATGCCCTTCGTCACCGGCAATCCGCAGGTGTTCGCCCAGGTCTACGGCAACTGCAACAGCAGCTCGACGGCCTACGCGAACGCGAACACGACCAGCACGCTGCCTGGAGCCACGACGATCACCTCGACGCCCGATCCGAACCCGGCGCCTGGCTGCGTGGAGCCGTTGAGCGCCTACCTCAGCTCGAACTGGATCACTTGGTTCCCCGATCCCGGCGCGCAGTGGATCTTCGGGGACGCGGCTGGATGCGTGGCGAACGGAGGGGCGCCCACCGGGGAGTCGAACACGCTGTACTACAGCTACGAGAGCCCGTATTCGACGGCGACGGCGGTTTCGTTGTACCTGGCCGCCGATGACAGCGCGACGGTGCAGGTCGATGGCGCCACGGTCGCTGTCTACAACGATGGCGGATCGACAGGGGCCAGTGCCTATCCGAGCACAGGCGGCGTGGAGGAATCGCAGGTCACCCTCAAGCCCGGCGTGAACATGATCGCCATGACGGTGACCAACGGCAGCGGCCCGGCCGCCGGCATCCTTAGCCTGATGAACAACGGCAGCGTGCTGCTCGACACCAACGGATCGTGGAAGTACGAGACACAGCCGGTGGGCAGCACCTCGACGACGACGCAAGCACCGTCGCAGACGGTGACCGGAGCCACGCCGAGCGCCCAGGCCACGAGCACGAACTGCAGCGCGGCCGTGCGCTGCATGGGCACGGAGTGCCACGACATCCTGCAGACGCAGGACTTGTCGTTCAACCAGGCCGCGACCGCGCTGGCTGCGCTCCAGCAGATGCAGCAGAACATGAGCTGCGCGCCCGGCACCTCGGTGGCCATGGGCAACTGCCAACCGATCATCTTCCAGGGCACGTCGAACACCTGCCGGACCTTCATCGGTAGTGGGTGGCTGACGAACAACTGCTGCAACCTGCCAATGCCGACGCCGGTGCTGGCCGATGCGCTGAAAGCGGCCTACGACTCCTACTCGGTGGCGACGAACCCGATGGTGGAGGCGCACATCCTGACCATGGTGCAGGGCACTTGGACGGAGGGGGCGTATAGCGCCTTGTCGTCGGATGCCACGGCAGCGTGGAACATCGTCGCCAGCCCATTCAGGAGTCCAGCCACGACGATCCTCAATTCCGTAGGGATCAACGGCCCAAGCTCAGCATCGACACTTGGGAACATGATTGGCTCCGTACCGAACCCGTTTACCGCCGTCCAGAGCATGATCCTCGGTGCCATGGAGCAAGTCGCGGATTCGGTCATCGAAGCGATCTACGGGCCGGCCGCTGCCGGGATTGAAAGTTCGTTATTCGGCGCCGCTTCGCCCGCCGCCGCCAAACTCGCGGGCCATTTTTTCGGGAATGTCCTCGGGCAAAAGGGAGTCACTGCCGACAGCGCGCTGAGCGGAGGGCTTCTCGGCGACATCATGTTGGCCTACGCGATCTATCAGATCGTCGTCCTGATCGGGCATCTGCTCACGCAATGCACGAACGAGGAGTACCAACTGCAGAACCAGCAGAACCTGAAGGAGTGTCACGCTGTCGGCAATTACTGCTCGAACAGCTTCCTCGGGGTTTGCCTGGAAACAACCTATTCCTACTGCTGCTACGCATCGCCGCTCGACCGCATTATCGCGGAGCAGATTCGGGACTCGCAGCCGAACGTCGCGGGAGGCTACGGATCGAGCCAGTCGCCCCAGTGCAGCGGATTCACGCCTGCGCAGCTCGCGCAGGTGGACTGGAGCCGGGTGAATCTCAGCGAGTGGATGGCCTTGTTGCAACAGGGAGGGCTGATGGCGACGACGAACACCCAGGCGTCAGTCGTCTACCCGACGAACGTGATTTCTCACCCCAGCGGGCTCGTCGGCAGGAATGGCTTCCCAGCGCCCCTGGGTACGTTCCAGCAGCCGTGAGGCGCCCAAGAAAAACCCGGCCTCGGCCGGGTTGAAGGAAGTTCCCACGCGGGTTCTTCAAGGAATCAATTGGAAATTGGCGCGTGTAATCACTCAGATTTCGGAGTTCACCCCCGCTCACGCGGGGAACGGCTCTTACGGCACAACGTGTAATCGCTCAAATTTTGAGGTTCACCCCCGTTCACTTTTCCGGGAAAACTACCACCGCCGACCAGACCAACCCCTGGACGAACCGCCGCTCCACCTTTGGCCGTATCTAGCCTGCCTTCCCTGTTCCTGATCCCAGAGGCTCGGTGGTCTTCTCTTGGCCCGCTTAGCAACAGCCTCCTCTGAGGCGTGAACCGCCCCGGGTTTTGAGGAGGCTCCAACCTTTGAGAAGATGGAGCCATGAACAAGACGAACAAGTTTTCCCCCGAAGTGCGCGAGCGCGCGGTACGCATGGTGCAGGAGCACCGAGGCGAGTACCCCTCGCTGTGGGCCGCAGTCGAATCCATGGCCCCCAAGATTGGCTGCGTGCCACAGACGCTGCTGGAGTGGGTCAAGCGCGAGGAAGTCGATACAGGCCAGCGCGACGGCCTGACGAGCAGCGAGCGTGAACGCCTCAAACAACTCGAGCGCGAGAACAAGGAATTGCGCCGGGCCAATGACATCCTCAAAGCGGCGAGTGCTTTTTTCGCCCAGGCGGAGCTCGACCGCCGTTTGAAGAGTTGAAGCGATTCATCGACCAGCACCGCCCCATGCACGGGGTCGAGCCCATCTGCAAAGTGCTGCAGATGGCCCCGTCGTGTTACTGGCGCCATGCCGCGCGTCATCGCAACCCCGAGTTGCGCAGCGCCCGTGCTCAGCGCGACGATGCGCTGGCTGCCGACATCCAGCGTGTGTGGCACGCCAACTGGCAGGTGTATGGAGCTGACAAGGTTTGGTTGCAGATGAACCGCGAGGGCAACCGGGTGGCGCGCTGCACGGTCGAGCGGCTGATGAAACGCCTGGGGCTGCAGGGTGCGCGGCGGAGCAAGAAGGTGCGAACCACGGTCCCCGACACTTGCACGCCGTGTCCGCAGGACCACGTCAACCGGGTGTTCAAAGCCGAGCGACCCAACCAGCTCTGGGTGTCGGACTTCACCTATGTGAGCACCTGGCAGGGCTGGCTGTACGTGGCGTTCGTCATCGACGTGTTTGCCCGACGCATCGTGGGCTGGCGCGTGAGCACATCCATGCAGACCGATTTCGTGATGGACGCGCTGGAGCAGGCTTTGTACGCGCGTCGGCCCGCTGCCCATGCCTTGGTCCACCATTCGGACAGAGGCGTGCAATACGTCAGCGTCAAGTACACCGAACGCTTGGCGCAGGCAGGCATCCAGCCCTCCGTGGGCAGCAAAGGAGACTCCTATGACAACGCCCTGGCCGAGACCATCAACGGGCTGTATAAGGCCGAATTGATTCACCGCCGCGGACCCTGGAAAACCAGGGAAGCCGTCGAACTGGCCACCCTGCAATGGGTGCACTGGTTCAACCACACCCGACTGCTCAAACCGATTGGGGGTATCCCTCCGGCAGAAGCTGAGGCAAACTACTGGCGCCAACAAGCCAGTCAACACGCCATTCCGGCATGACTTAAACCAACTAGCCTCCACGAAACCCGGGGCGGTTCAGCGCTCATGTCCAGCCAGGCCATCCAGCCACCCAGGCCTCCAAAGATGGCGACGGGGATCGTCAGTAGACCAGAGCTGCCACCTTCAATGCAGGCATAAACGCTCAATGCGACCATGGCCGCCCCTGCAGCGATGCCGAGCCAGTGAAAAATAGAAATCTTGATCTTCATTTTCTATCCTTGATCGTTGCGAACAGGGGTTCCAGGCCCCGTAGCGCCTTCTTGGCCTCTGACGGCGAGAGTGTCTGTGATGCGTCGATGTCCTTCAGATCGCCCTCGAACAGCGTCATATGGAGCCAGTTGATGGCGATGTGCGTAGCTTTGGTTTCGCTGACCCCTAACTTCGCGGCGATCTCGCTCAGCATTTCCCTGGTGACTTGCGTCGCCGAGGCCTCGGCCGCGAAGCGCAGGAGGAGGGGTTTCCCCTTGTCTGTCTTGTCCATGATGGCTGCTTGAAAGATATCTCCTGTATATCATTCTGATATCTTTTTGCGCCCTGGTCAACCTTGACGTTGCGGCCAGCGCACGATGCCACACGGGGCTGGAAGCCGCGCCAGCTATGGGCTACAGTCCATCAATGGGCGCGACAGCCGAAGTTGCGCAGTTGCGCAATTTTTTTGAGTACCGTGATTATGAGACTTATCAAGGTACTGAAGTAACAAGGAGATGGCGATGGATGCTGCAATGCAGGCGGCAATGAAAGCCGCAGACATCTACATGGCGATTGGGTCGATCTTCATTGCGCTGGGTACGGGGTTGGGCATCTGGATGCTTGTGCAGCACCGCCGCCAAAAACACGGGAGTTGATCGGTATGGACAGCGTGGAAAGGTTGACCGATGTCTATGGGGTCGCCCTGTTTGGGATTTGGACCGTCCTACTGGCAGTCGCCTGGGGTTACATCCTGTACGACAGGCGGAGGAGCCGAAACACAACACACCGACCGCTGCGGGCGCACCACGATTGACAAAGGAGGAGAACAGCTATGAGCCTTCTGACAGGATTGGCGCTTGGCTTGATGGCCGTAGGGTCCATAGGGATGGTCTGGTATGCGGTTTCGCATCTGAAGCCGAGGGATCGTGCGAACTGTGAACGGCGTGGCAAGCATGCGCAGTAAGCACTCGTGCTCTACAGAGACCCGGCCTTGCGCCGGGTTTTTTGTGCATGGGGCACTGCCCCCCTCGCTTGGGCTGTGGTTGGATTGTGCAATCCAATTTCTGAGGTCGGACGCCAAAAAACAGTGTTGGATTGCACAATCCATTCGTAGCGTGTCGCATCCCTTACGATGACCTCGCCCAGAACACACACCAAGAAAAAATGCCATTCCTCGATTGGGTCAACAAGAACCAGGCCAAGGAAACGTCGCGCGACGTGCCTTATCACCTGCTCCACCAAGAACAGACCTATGGCGATGCCGCCGACAACCTGCTGATCCAAGGCGACAACCTGCTGGCGCTCAAGGCGCTGATTCCGTTCTATGCGGGCCAGGTGAAATGCATCTTCATCGACCCGCCGTACAACACCCAGAGCGCGTTCGAGCACTACGACGACAAGCTGGAGCACAGCCAGTGGCTGTCGATGATGTATCCGCGCCTGGTGCTGTTGCGGGAGCTGCTGGCCGAGGACGGCTCGATCTGGGTCGCTATTGACGAGCGAGAAGGGCATTACCTGAAAGTCCTCATGGACGAGGTGTTCGGACGAAAGTCGTTTATTGCGACGATCATCTGGGAGAATTTCTATGGCCGTAGCAATGCCGCCGCGATCTCCCCAGCCCATAACTACATCCTCTGCTACTCACCAAAAGGGGAGGACTGGAAACATGTACGGAACCTCTTACCTAGGTCCGAGACGAGCGCAAGCAAATATTCCAATCCAGACAACGACCCTCGGGGGCCCTGGCGCTTAGGGCCGATCTTCGCTGCTGAGGAGCGTCACGACGGTCTGATGTATACGATCACCACGCCTTCTGGACGATCTGTTGCGCCGCCGAAAGGAAGTCACTGGCGAATGTTGGAAGTTGACTTTTGGGCGATGGTTGCGGATAACCGGATCGCTTTTGGTGAGAAAGGTGACAACATCCCTGCCATCAAGCTGTTCTTGCGTGAAGTCCAAGACGGACTTGTGCCAAGGAGCATTTGGCCGCATGGAGAAGCCGGACATTCTCAAGATGCGAAACGCGAAGTGATGGCGCTATTTCCAGGGCAAACCCCATTTGGGACGCCGAAGCCAGAACTGTTGATAAGTAACATTATTCGAGTTGCCTCGTCTAACGACGACCTCGTTCTCGACTCCTTTCTCGGCTCCGGCACCACAGCCGCCGTGGCCCACAAGATGGGCCGTCGCTGGATCGGTATCGAGATGGGCGACCATGCCCGCACCCATTGCATCCCTCGCCTGCAAAAGGTCATCGACGGCGAGCAGGGCGGCATCAGCGAAGCCGTGGGCTGGAAAGGCGGCGGCGGTTTCCGCTTCTACACCCTGGGCGAGACCGCCTTCGACGCCCACGGCCACATCAACGCTGCCGTGCGCTTTGCCACGCTCGCCGCCTATGTCTGGCATCTCGAAGTGGGCGAGCCGGGCACGCAGATCTTCGATTCGCCGCTTCTGGGCATCCACAACGGCACGGCGTATTACCTGCTCTACAACGGCATTCTGGGCGACCGCAGGCCCGATGGTGGCAATGTGCTCATCCAGCCCGTTCTGCAGCACTTGCACACTCTGGCCGCGCACTCTGGCCCGAAGGTGATCTACGGCGAAAGCAGCCGCCTTGGCCCGGCGCGGCTCGCGGCAGAGGGCATCACCTTCAAGCAGATCCCCTACGACATCAAGATGCGCTGACCACTACGAAAGCGACACCGTTATGCACAAACGTCTTTCTATCGGATTGATCGGGGATCGCGACGATTCGGTCCCGGCGCATCAAGCCATTCCTCTAGCGCTGGACCAGGCGGGGAACGAGCTGAGCATTGTCACGGTGTACGAATGGGTTCCCACCGATGAGATTGTCGATGGCTCGCGTGTTTCAGGTTTTGATGGGTTGTGGTGCGTGCCGGCGAGTCCGTATCGAAATATGGCCGGAGCACTGCTGGCCATACGGCACGCCCGCGAGGCAGCGGTCCCATTTCTTGGAACTTGTGGCGGCTTTCAACATGCAGTCATTGAATATGCGCGCAACGTGCTTGGATGGGCGGATGCCGATCATGCAGAGACCGCACCGGAGGCAAAGCGAAGCGTGATCTCGTTGCTTGAATGCGCGCTGGTTGAAGCGACCGAGAAGGTGCGACTCTTTCCTGGATCACGTCTTGCCGCGATATACCGCGCGAGCGAGACAACCGAAGGGTATCGATGCCGCTATGGCCTCAACACCGAGTTTCGCTCGGCACTTCTTGGCGGACCGATGCGCGCGGCAGCCGATGATCCATCAGGAGAGGTGCGAGCCATTGAACTTGACGGGCATCCGTTTTTTGTCGCAACCCTTTTCCAGCCTGAGCGTGCCGCGCTTAGGGGGGAGTCAGTCCCCCTTGCTTCGGCGTTCCTGAAATCCTGCGCAGGTTGAGCTTGCCATGCTTGAACTCAAGACCTACCAGCAGCAGACGCTTGATGCGCTCACCGCGTTTTTGCAGCGCTGCCGTAGCCAGCCCGTGGCTTCGGCATTCGCCGCCACCCTGGCGGGGCAGGAGCGTGTCGTTCCCTACCAGCCGATTTTCGGCGACACCCCCGCCGTGTGTCTGCGCATCCCGACCGGCGGCGGCAAGACCCTGCTGGCCGCCCATTGCATCGCCGCGACATCGCGCACGCTGCTCGATACCGATGCGCCCGTGGCCCTGTGGCTCACCCCCTCCGACACCATCCGCACCCAGACCCTTGATGCCCTGGCCAATGTGCGCCACCCCTACCGCCAGGCGCTCGCCCACTATTTCGGCGACCGCGTGCAGGTGTGCGACCTCGACAGCCTGCAGACCATCAGCCCGCAGGACGTAGGCAAGGCGGCCATCGTGGTGGTGGCCACCATCCAGTCCTTCAACGTCAGCAACACCGCGCAGCGCAATGTGTATGCCTTCTTCGAGGAACTGGCCCCGCACTTCGACAACCTGCCGCCCCGCCTCACGCAGGGTCTGGAGAAAGTCACCCCTGCCGATCTGGTAAGCCAGCCCTACCTGACCGAGAAGGACATCGGGCGGGTGAAGTATTCCGTGGCGAACTGGCTGCACCTGCAGTGCCCGGTGGTGATCGTGGACGAAGCGCACAACAACCGCACCGAGCGCTTCTTCCAGACGCTCGGGCGGGTGAACCCGAGCTGCATCATCGAACTCACCGCCACGCCAGTTGCCGGCAACAACGTGCTGCACCACGTCAGCGCCCAGGAGCTCAAGGCCGAGCAGATGATCAAGCTTCCCATCGTGCTGGCCGAACATCCGCAAGGCTGGCGCGACTGTGTGGCCGACGCCATCCGAACCCGAGATCAGTTGGAGACCACGGCACAGACTGAGCCCGACTACATCCGCCCCATCGTCCTGATCCAGGCTGCTCCCAAGGGCAGCGAGGCCACGGTCGATGTAGTGCGCCAATACCTGATCGAAGAGCATCACGTCCCCGAGAACCAGATCGCCGTGGCCACCGGGGCGCAAAAAGAACTCGACGGCATCGACCTGTTCGACCGTGCCTGTCAGATTCGGTACGTCATCACCGTGGAAGCGCTCAAGGAAGGCTGGGATTGCTCCTTTGCCTATGTGCTGGCCTCGCTGCAATCGGTGAACTCGGCCAAGGACGTGGAACAGTTGCTCGGGCGCGTGCTGCGCATGCCCTATGCCCGTTCCAGGCAGCAGAAGGCCCTGAACAAGGCCTATGCCCACATCATTGCCGAGAACTTCGCCCAGGCGGCGTCCACGCTCAAAGACCGCATGGTGCAGAACATGGGCTTTGAGCGCTTCGAGGCTGCAGCAGCCTTGCTGCCGCAAACGTCGCTGGATTTGCAAGGGGGACAAGGCCGGGTTCCCCAGGCGATTCCCGACTTCACCCTCCAGGTCTCCCAAGCCCCGGACACCCAGCACTGGCCGGAACAGGTACGGCAAGCCGTGGAGATCCGCCCGACCACACAGGGGGCGACGGTCATCCTGCGGGGCGATGTCAGCGCCGACACCTTGGCGCAGACGCAGGCTTTCGTGGAGAACACCGTTCCCGCCAAAGACCGTGAGAAGGTGCGCGATCAGTTCGACGACTTCCGCGCCATGCGCCAAGCCATGCGCGCCCCGGCGCAATTGGGCGAGACCTTCATCCCCATCCCACAGCTCTGCCTGAACCTGGACGGTCACCTGGAAACCGTGGAGCGGGAGACACTGACCGGGCTGGGCGCCTGGAACCTGGCCAGTCAACCTGCGCAACTGGCCGGGTTCAACATCATCGAGACGGTGAACACTTTCCAGATCGACGTGAACGCCGCCCGCGTCGAATACCGGAAGATCGACACCGCCCAGTTGCACCTTGACGATGCGCCCAGCCATGTGTCCGAGCAGGACCTGATGGCTTGGCTGGACCGGGCGCTACGCCAGCCCGATGTGTCACAGCCACAGATGCAGGCTTATCTGGTGCGCATGGTGGGCCACCTGCTCCATGACCGGAGCATGACTCTCACGGCCCTGGTGCGGGCGCGGTTTCAGCTTGCGCAGGCCATTGAGCGCGAGATCGAGCGGCTGCGGCAGAACGCGGTGGCGCAGGGGTTTCAGCTGCGGCTGCCGGAGATGACCGTGCCGCCGGCGGAACAGGCAGCTCCGCACAGCTTCCGGTTCCAGCCCGGCCAATATCCGGCCAGGAACGTCTACCGGGGCAGCTACCAATTCGAGAAGCACTTCTACCCGGTGATCCATGATCTGCGGGAGAAGACCCCCAGCGGACGGGATTCCGAGGAGTTCCAATGCGCCAGGCTGATCGACGCGCATCCACAGGTGAAGTTCTGGGTGCGCAACATCGAGCGTCAGCCCAAGTGTTCGTTCTGGTTCCCGACCGCCACGGACTACTTCTACCCGGACTTCGTGGCCGAGCTGACCGACGGACGCATCCTGGTCGTCGAATACAAGGGCGAACCCTACGAGACCAACGATGACTCGCGCGAGAAGCGGCAAGCGGGTGAGCAGTGGGAGCGCAGCAGCGGTGGTCGCTGTCTGTTCCTGTTCGCGGTGAAGCGCGATGAACAGGGGCGGGATGTGGCGGGGCAGTTGAGGGCGAAGATCGGGTGAAGGGGGCGCAAAATGTCGAGTCTGCGGTTCGAGATGGACGGTGAGTGGGATCTGGAGGATCTCGCCATGCTGAGCACAAGCCTGAAGCTCACATACGCTTACTACTACTGGATCGCAATCTCGCCAGAGCACGTCCCGCAGGACATCAGGGCTCAGATCAGCACATATTTTTGGTCGGGCGAGTACATCGGTCCTCGATTCAACGAGCGCCTCTATGCCGCAGTCCCTCATGACTCTCGTCTGATAGTGATTTCTATCCAGTACAACTCTCCGGGCTGGATCGAGGTGCAAGGGGCCGCCGAGGCCCTGAAAATGGCTGGCGAGGCTGGACTAGCCTGGGTGATTTTCGCGGAAAGAACTCTTGATCTACTGAACAAGATCAAGAAGTTCTTCCGGGATCGCGAAATTGAACGCATACCGAAAAAGGTGTCGCTGGCCAAGATTGGTGGAGCGACAATAGACGAGGCGCGTGCCTTGTGCTTCGAGATTGGCAGCGCGCTTGCTTTTGACGACAAACGCATCGAGGGGCTGATCGAGTTAGCCGGCAGTCCGATCTCGGCGTTGCGTATGCTCGCCGCGCTCGCAAACGAGGCGCGAAGGACAGGGGATCTTGAAAAGGCCGGCAAGCTCAAACTGCCTAGGCGTTGAGAGCGAGCACATATCTATCAATCGTTTACACATAAGTGAAAAGTAACGCCTTGACGGGTATCCCTCTATGCCATCCCAAATGAAGAAGAGAACCAAGGTGGACGTCATCATGCAAGGGCAAGTCCGCTTGCAGAAGGTAGATGACACGGTATGCGCCGAACTTGGCGAGTTCATTGCGCAGGCCCGGACATGCCGAAGCCACTGATTTTGGGGCAGTTGCTGGAGATCGAGGCGAGAATCAAACAAGGTCTCCCAATTGATGAGTATGAGCGCCAGCAGCATGCCGCAGCCAAGGAGGTTTTCAAATCCGCGATAGAAGATTTCCAAGAGCGCTACGCCAGCATCGTGGAGCAATGCCGTCCGGCGCTGATCAAATTGCCTGATCTGTTCCAGCAGGTCGGGCAATGGTATAAGGCTATTTCGGATCGATTGGCTCCGGTTTTTGCCGAAATGGTTGTCGCGTTCCGCGAGATGCCCCCGGGGCTTCAATCGGCGCTATTGACGCTGGGCGAAAATGGCTGGTATCTCGATGGTGAGCTAGGGCTATCTGACCTGTGGAGCCTGGAGGAACTGTTGCTAGATGGCCAGGTTCCCCAGGTCGATTCGATCTTGACTCAGCACTATGAAGATCGCCTGAATGACATTGAGGGCCATCTCATCGCGGCTCTCCCCAATCGAGAAAAGATTTTTCGCGCGGCATTTGCGGCGCATCGTCGCGGGGAATTTGAGCTGTCAGTCCCTGTGCTGCTTGCTCAGTCGGACGGTGCATGCCTAGACCTGACGGGCTATCACCTCTTCATGAAGGATCGCGCAACTGGGAAGCCGAAAGCATCGCTCCATGTCACTGCTAGCGCCCGCGATGCGCTCTCAACGGCGATGCTTAGCCCATTGGCGAACGTTCTGCCGATCAACGCGAGCGAAGGAGACCGAAAGCGCAGGATTCAAGACCAGGGCCTGACAGACTGGCGAGAACTGAATCGACATTTGGTCTTGCATGGGGAGTCGTTCGACTATGGCACCCAAATGAATAGCCTCAAGGCGGTTTCGCTGATCAACTATCTGGTCGGGGTCCTCGCCAAAGCTGGCGACGGTTCCTCGGATGCGGTTATTTCCTGACTGATGGCCCCATCCGGTGTCGGCGGCACGTTGCGTATCAGGGTTCGCTTCTCTGTGTCACGGCAGAATTGATGTCCCTTGGATCAAGCATGGTGCTCGCGCCTGCCAAGGCCCTCAGCCAGCAACATGGTCACCAAGGTATTCAGCGAAGTTCCCTCGGCCTTGGCCCTGGCCACCAGATTGGCATGCAGGCTTCTCGGCAGACGCTGCATCAGCCTGACCGGCTCGGCGGCCTCGCCATGCTTGGTCGGCTTCGGGATGGGCTTGCCTTGATGCACGCGGGCCGACACCCACGCCGAGAATGCGTCGCGCCCATTGGCAATCGCCTCATCAATCGTTTCGCCGTCCGACATGCAGCCGGGCAGGTCGGGGAAGGTGATGACGTAACCCCCACCGTCTTCTTCGGACAGCGGCTCCACGATATGCGTGTAGGCCTCGAAAGGATAGGTCGGCTCGACGCGGGGAATTTTCAATTCGTTCATGCTCATGACTGTGACTCCTTCGCACGCTCGACCAGCGCCACGAACTGGCGCACATAGATCGGCTTGATGGGCCGGTGCGCTGGCACACAGACATCCTCATCCAGACCGGGAAACGAGAACACGTAGTGGCTGCCACCATCGTTGCGCCACGCAATGCCGAACTTTCCAGCGACCGCCTTGAGGTCGTCGATGCGCCAATCCCTGGGGTTATTGCGCATCTTGGCCAGCGTTTTTTCGTGCGTGCTCATGCGTATGTATGGTGTCGCATACGACACTACTTGTCAAGGGGGACTGAGGCCACGTTGGTGCGTTACGCACCGAAACAACCCTAGCGGAATGTCAACAATAGACTTCTTGGAGTACCAATAAAAACCAACAACAAGACATGACCCTGAAAAAGTTGCTTTTGCCGGCGGCCTTGACCGCCGTTGTTTTTCTCGGTGGCTGCGCCTCTAGCAGCATGTTCCGCCAACTCCCGCCTACGTCCCAGTTGGATGCGAAGACATTCTTGTCTTGTGGATCGAGCTGCGGCCCAGCGCTGAAGGCTGGCGAACGCCTCAAGCCAATCCAGGCGTCGTGGTTGTCTTACTGGCCTGGAATGGCGCTGGCTCTGTCGCAGGAGTACAAGCAGTCGATCTCAGATCAGCAGCATGTCGGCCCGGCGGTTGATCCCCCCACGGCCAACGCCAACTCTATGCTTAACATCTCTTCCGCTGGCCTCGCGTCCGGTGCCGGGGCGCCTGGTCTGGGCGGCGTGATGATCGGGGCGGATCTGTTGCAGCGGCTGTTTTCCTCGACGCCCATCGACTACATGAATGTTGCCCAGGCGGATTTCTTTCGCCCGTACACCGAACAGGAAGCGCATGAGCCGCTGAGTGCCATGGCCCCGATCCTGCAACAGCAGATGCAGATTCTGGCCGCCATGCACGAAGGCACGTTCTACGCACCCCTGGCGTTCAAGGGCAAGGTGTACATGGCCCGCAAGCCGCAGACCGAGCGTCCGTTCGATTTCAACATGGCCGGTGCGACGTTCAACACGTCGCCGGGTTTCTATCGGATCACGTGGGTTCACGCGCTGAACATGGCGGCCGACGAGGACAAGACCGGCGACCAGGGCAACATCGTGGTCGGCTTGAAGAGCAGCATGCACAACTTCTATGTGCGTGTTGGCGGCCTGCCCGGCAACAAGATGCTGAGCGTTAGCGACATCAGCGATCTGCAGCGCAAGCTGCCGTTCCTGAAGAACTGGTACGCCGTGTTCAACACCTACTCCGATGACAACGGCCCCGAGTGGGTGATCGTCAAGGATGGCAAGGTGCTGGACAGCATTTCGATTGCCGAGTGACGATGGGGAAGTCGGTGATGCAGCAAGCGACGATCCAAGCTATCAACTCAGGCGTATCCAGCCAGGCCCGCATCAAGCGGGATGTTTACGTGGCCCAGGTCGCGCGCAAAAGCTACAACCGAATGGCTTTCGGGATCACCTTGGCCAGCCGACATGGGGATCAGTCCGACATGTGCGAGATGATGCAGTTTGCGGCAGGGTTGCACAAGACGGGCCTGCATGAAAACGTGAAGGCTGTGTTCTATGACTGCAAAACCAGCATGTGCAATATCGAGATCAGCGAATGGCTGAGCGAGGAAGATGAAGTGACGCGAGCGATCCTTGCGGTTGCGAAGCAAACCATCGGGCAGTTCCAGTGGTTCGGAACGGTCCAGCATGCGCCTTGGTTTCCCAAGGATGAGGATGCATCGACGGGAGGTGAACGATGAGTAAAGCAGATCAAAAGGCGCTGGAAGCGGCGCTGATGGCGACTGCAGGAAAGGCGCCCAGAAAAACAAAGTGCCAGCCCGATTGCACGCAAGGAATGCAGATAGCAACATCGCCAAAAACGGTGGTTTCGATAACGCCTATCACTCAGGCAATGATCAATGTACGTAGCGTCGATGCCAAGGGCAATCGCACGAAAAAGAAGGGTAGGGCGGCGAGGATCGCCAAGGCCATCTTTCGGGTTTACCTGGCCGTTTTTGGGTGTGCAATGATGGCTGTCGCCATTTACGCGGCGGATCGCGGCGGATCGGCTGGTTTGGTGCTGGCCCCGGTCGGCGTGTTTGGCTTCATGCTTGTTGTGACCGTCACATCAAAGGGATTCTGGGGCGCTAGTGGGACTCGCGTTGAGCCGAGAAGCCTTGACAATGATGATGACTCCCTGCGTGCGGGCTTTGACATTTATAACCCCGTTGACAGGTGGATGACGGGCGTTGACCAAGACATTTAATGATTCTCGGCCAACGCACGGTGCGCCGTGGTTTGCCGAGTGCGCCGCCTCAGTCTCACGACTCACCGGTAGTCCTCTCGCGAACTCGGCATAATTGCTCCCGAGCGGGCATTCACCAATGCAAGCTAGGCCTTGCGCAAAGGCCAGTCTGCTGGTGGCCAGGTGATGGCGGATAAATCGGTTGCTGTTCGGCAAGGTGTCGCCAAGCCGGCAGCGAAGAAGCGTTAGACCAGCGGCCTGGCCGCTCATGCCGAGTCGGCGGCTCCCTTGGACGTATTGGGTGTGGCCATCTTCTGTGCAAGCTTCTCCGCCTGCAGGTGCGTGTAGCGCTTGAGCATCTGCAAGGTCTTGTGGCCGGACACGGCCGCCAGTTCCATGACGTTGAAGTCGCCGCGCTCAGCTAGCCTGGAAATCGCCTCGTGCCGCAGATCGTGGTAGGTTAATCCGATAATCTTGGCTCGTGCGCACGCTCGGCGAAAGGCTCCTTGCAGGGCCTCCTTTTTCAGAGGTATGACTCGGCCGTCAATGTTCCTGGGTAGCGTGTCGAGTACCGCAATCGCTGTCGGGGAGAGGGGTACGGCGCGAGCCTCGCCATTTTTGGTCATTGGCAGGAAGGCTACCCCCCGTTTGGTGTTGACGTTTTCCCAACGGAGCGACAGCAACTCGCCTTGACGCATCGAGGTTTCGAGCGACAGCTGCACCGCTGCGAGAAGCCATGGGTTTTTGCTCGCTGTGCAGGCATCGGTCAGGCGCAGCTCTTCGTCTCCCACAAGGCGCCGCTCACGTCCGCCGCCTGGCGCCGGTCGGCGGACGAGCTTGCAGGGATTGCCGGAGGGTAGGGCGATGCCGAACTCCTTGGATGCGACATCGAGCACCTTGCTCAGCTGGTCAATTTCTTTTCTGATGCGGGCGCCTGAGACACGCGGAGCGGATGCAGCGTCTTTGAATCGGGGGTCGGGGTCGGTGAGGCGCTTGTCGCGGTACTCGGCCACGAGCTGTGGTGTGATCGCCGCCAGCGCGTACTTGCCAAGCCGCGCTCGCACGTTGGACAGAAGCTCATCCCAGCCGTGGCTCCGGTAGTGATGCGGGGCGTACTCTTTGATGAATCGCTTCGCAACCTGGTCGAAGCTGGTCCGTTCCGCATCGCGGCGCTGAATGAAGAGGCCCCGGTCCAGCTCGGCTTCGGTTTGTCTTGCCCAGGCCTCGGCATCGCGCCTTGTTGTAAAGGTGCGACTTTGGGTAGGGAACCCCCTTTTCCTCACAAGAGCACGCCATTGCAGCTCGCCCCGCTTCTCGATCATGGCCATGCTGCAATTCTGCCAGCGCTGCACCAAAATTGCACCAAAAACCCCTTGGAATTCGATAACCTATTGTTGTAAAAGGCATTGAAAGCGGACTCGAAATCCGGTGTACGGTTCTTCCGTACCGTGGGTTCGAATCCCACCCTTTCCGCCAGTGAATCAATAACAAAGCCCGCTTCTGCGGGCTTTGTTATTTCCGGCGAGCGCGGTGTGCGTGTGCGTTTTTCTGCTTTTCCTATGGTCTCGATGGCTGCTCCGAGGGTGTCCACCTCGAGGTGCGCGTAGCGTTGCGTAGAGCGGGGGTCTTTGTGCCCAAGCACTGTTGGCGCCGATGCCGATTTGAGCCACATGCCGATGGGGGAGTGAGCCACGGCAGACGAACTGCGCGCGCCGTCAGGCTTGAATTTCGGCGCGCTCCAACCGGCTCACCGCAAACTCGACGCATGGCTCAAATTGGCATTGGCGCCAACAGTGGTCCGCCTTGTTAGGCCTTGCGTGCTGTGGGCGATGCCGCGCGCAGCGCGAGCACGGCGTTGGTGCCGCCGAAGGCGAACGAGTTCGACAGCATGGTGCGGGCCGCAACGTCCTCGCGTGCGGCGTTCGGCACATAGTCCAGGTCGCACGCCGGGTCCGGATCCTGCATGTGCATGGTCGGCAAGGCGGTGCCGTGCCGCAGGGC
Source organism: Thiomonas delicata (assembly GCF_900088825.1). Lineage (GTDB taxonomy): Bacteria > Pseudomonadota > Gammaproteobacteria > Burkholderiales > Burkholderiaceae_C > Thiomonas_A > Thiomonas_A delicata. The sequence continues at coordinate 603,773 of NZ_LT592171.1, forward strand.
CAGCAGCGACAAGACGCATTCCAGTGCGCCCGCGGCACCAAGCAGGTGACCATGCATGGCTTTGGTCGCGCTGATGGGAATGTGCGGGGCACGGGCGCCGAACACCGCTTTGATCGCAGCCGTCTCCACCGCGTCGTTGGCCTGTGTGCCTGTGCCGTGCGCGTTGATCATGTCGATGTCCTGCGGGTCGAGCGCGGCGGATTGCAGCGCGCCACGCATCGCTGCCGCCTGGCCCGCGACGCTCGGACGGGTGAGGTGGCCGGCATCGGTGCTGAGCCCGTAGCCTAGAATTTCGCCGTGAATCGCAGCCCCCCGGGCGATGGCCTGTTCCCAGGGCTCCAGGACCAGCATGGCCGCGCCCTCGCCGAGGACCATGCCACTGCGGTTTTGCGAGAACGGCTTGCACGATGCCGAGGGTTCGACCGGGTCGATGCTGGCCAGTGTGCGCAGCGCCTCCCAGGCCTTCAGGGAGCCGAAGGCCAGCGGGGCTTCCGCGCCACCGGCCAGGGCCAAATCCAAGCTGCCACAGGAGATGCGCAACCAGGCCTCGCCGATCGCCACGGCCGACGAAGCGCAAGCGGTCGAGTAAGTCAGGTTGGGGCCGAGCAAGCCGTACTCCAGGCCGATCCATCCTGCGGGCGCATTGGGCATGCCCAGCAGCACGGTGTAGGGTTTGATGCGATCGGACGCCTCGCCGTAAAGCGTCTGGTAGCCCGCGTCGTTGCTCAGGCAACCGCCCATGCCCGTGCCGACGAAAACACCGGCCCGGTTGCGGTCGCAGACGTCGAGTCCGCCGCCTGCGGCATCGACAGCCTGGCGCGCGGCCACCAGGGCGAATTGGCTGACGCGGTCGAGCATGCGCAGCTTGGGCGGATCGAAATGCTGCGCGCCGTCGAACCCCGGTACCGTGGCGGCAAGCGGTGCGATCAACCGATGGGCAAACGGCGCTTCAAGGCGGTGAACGCCGGAGCGCCCAGCATGGGCGTTGCGGTCAATCTCGGCCACACCCTTGCCCAGCGGGCAAAGCACGCCAATGCCAGTGACTGCAACCCGTCTCATGTGCACAACCCGTTCAGTAACTGCCAGCATCCACGCTCCGCGTGACGGGCGTGCGTTCGTGGGCGGGTGAGGGTGGCGGTCATCTCACTGGCTGCGCCTCAGGTTCGGCGGGCGTCGCCTGGGGCTGGCCACCCCGTTGTTCTGCAAGCAGCGTGTCGATGTAGCGCACCACATCGCCGAGCGAGAGCAGCGGCACCGGCTCGGGCGGGAAGGTGACACTAAACACATCCTCCGCGCTGAAAAAAAGTTCGGTGGCGCCGAGCGAATCCAGGCCCAGACTTTCCAGCGTGGCATCCGGGGTGAGCAATTGCGGGTCGAGTTTGTAATCCTTCACCAGAATGACGCACAGGCGCTTGAAGGTCGTTGTCATGGCAGTTTCTCGCGTGGGTTGAACGTGGCTTTGTCTCGGCTGGAAGAGGGTGCCAGCGCCGTCGGTTTGGCGATGCCCCGGGTTTTGCCGCTCCAACTGGCGCCTTGCGTCAGCAGGCCGGGCCATGCCCGCGCAAGGGTGATGAGTGGTGCCGACGCCGTCGGCCGCATGGCCGCGTGGGCAAAGGCCGCAGCCAGCCACAGCCGCGGCGCGAACTGGCGCCGCCAGGCCGTGGCATAGCGCAGGGCCATGGCACGTTGCCAGGCCTCGCTGCGGATGCTGGTGTGTGGCATGGCCGTGGTCGTCGTGGAAAACGCAGTGCAGGCGTTCGCGGTATCGTCGGTTTGCGGCCCCAGCAGATGGGTGCACAGCAGCCACGCCGATTGCAGGGCCATGCTGATCCCTTCGCCCACGATCGGGTGAGCCTCGCCGGCGGCATTGCCGATGCGGAACATGGCGTCACCAGCGCCGAGTCGGATACCGGGGGCGAGCGGCCCGGCGGCCAGCCACGGCCCATCGGGCTGCGCCGGGCCCAGCACCTCGCGCACGCCAGCGCAGGTGCGCATCAGCCAGGCTTCGACAGCGTCTCCCGCACGCAGCCCCGGTTCGTCGCGTCGGCAGGCGGCGAGCCGGTCGCGGCGCACGCAGCAGGCCACAGTGGTGATGCCGCCGTCGGCCAGCACCATACCGCCGTAGCCGCCGTCGAGCGCGAGCACCGAGAGCAGGCTCTCGGCCTGTGCGGCGTGATGGAAGTTGGCCTTGAAGGCGAACAGATCGGCGTCGCAGCGCTGGCGCTGTGGCCGGCCCTGAGCAAACGCGCGGCTGTCCGACTGGGGATCATCAACCTCGCAGGGACGGTCTCGGGAGCGTTCCCAAGGCAGCACCTCCCAGGAGCCCTGCGCGGCAATCGCCACCGGCGCACGCAGCGTCAGCAGGGTGTTGGTTTCCACCTCGCGCATCTCCAGGGCCCAGTCGCCCCTGCCGCCGCGTACCGCCTGCACCGACCAGGGTTGCAGCACCTGCGCGCCAGCCGCGCGGGCCTGTTCGAGCAGCAGCGTGTCGAGGGTTTCACGCCCGAGCGCACGGCCCCAGCGCTGGCCTTTCTGCGCCGCGCCCGGCAGTTTCGCCAGCACCTGTTGTTGCTCACGCAGCAGCGCGATCTGGCGCAGATCGGGGCCGGCCGCGGCATGGAAGGCGGACCCGATGCCGAGATGGTCGAGTAGGGGCAGATTGCTCGCGGCGAGGCATTCGCCGCAAACCTTGCGGCGCGGAAAACGCTGTCTCTCGACCAGCGCGACCGACCACCCGGCGCGCGCCAGCAGGATGGCGGCGGCCGAGCCTGCTGGCCCGGCACCGATGATGATGGCGTCGAGAGGCGCTTGCATCAGCTCGTCCTGGAGCGCTCGGCGAGCAGGCGGTGGCTGAACAGGCCGGCGGAATGTTCTTGCAAGTTCCAACTCCCGTTCCCTGTCGGCCACAGCGACGTGAGTTCGCCGTCTCGGAAGCCGGCGTGCACGCTCAGGACCGCGTCCTGGCGCGTGACGGCATTGGCGCCGATGGTCCCGATGAGATGGCTGCCCGCGAGCGCAAACCTGGCGCGGCGCGGTTCGCAGGCGAAGAAGTGGTCGCTGCGCGCCGCGATGGCACGCAACAGCGTGGCAAGTTGCCGCTCCTCGAAATGGTGCAGGAACAGGTTGGCGATGATGACGTCCCAGTGTTCGGGGCGGCCGCTGATCGGTAAGGACGCCGTCGGCCCGGCGACCCAGTCCAGGACATCAACGGTCCGGCTCGTCGCGTTCCAACCGGCCTGGGCATATTGCTTGATGATTGCGGGGGTGATCAGCGCCTGGCGGTCCAGCAGCGTGAGTTCGACGCGTGGCCAGGTCGGTGCCAGGGCGCGGGCCACGCCCAGCATCAGGCTGCCATCGCCGGCGCCGAGTTCGAGCACGCGCAAGGGCGTGGCCGCGCCGCGCGGCATGGACCAGCCGCGCAAGGCGCGCAGCACGATGGAACGTGTTCCCATGAAGCGGTGCACCCGCTGCAGATCGCGGCGCGAGCGCATGGCGACGGGGTCGTCCTCGACCAAGCCGTCGAGGGCCTCAGCACGAACGGTGCGCGGCAGAGGCGTCATGGTTAGGCCAGCAATCGTTGAGTCTCATGTCGAGGCTGGGCATGAGCACGGCATGAGCCGAGGGCTTCATGCCGTCACCTCCAGCAGCGCGCCGTGGCAACTGAAGCCGGCGCCAAAGGATGAAAGCCACCACCAACCCGGCGGCGCCGCGTCCGCCAGCGCCGCTTCCAGCACGAAGTAGACGAAGGCGCTGGACAAATTGCCGTACTGGCGCAGCATCGACGCGCTGTAGCGCAGGTTCTCGGCCGCCAAGCCGAATTCGCGTTCCAGGGCGAGCAGCACGTCGCGCCCACCGGCATGCATGATCCAGGTGCCGATGTCACCCATGCCCAGCCCGGCGCGCGCCAGCACGGTGTCGAGCACGCGGCGCGCATGCTCGGCGGCCAGGGACGGCACGGCGCGCGTCAGGATGTTGCGCAGCATGCCGTCGCGGCTCTCGAACATCAGTGCCTTGCGCTCGGTCGGGTCGATCAGCGACATGCTGTCTGTCCAGGCGATGCGCGGCCCGGCGGCATTCGGCGTGTTCGACAGCACCACCGCGCCGGCACCGTCGCCGAACAAGCAGGCACTGATCAGGACTCCGGGATCGTTGTCGAGAAACATCGCCGCACTGCAGATTTCGACGCAAACCGAGAGCACATGCTCGGCTGCTCCCGATGCGAGCAAGGCGCGGCCAAGTTGCATATTGGGCAGCGCCGCGGCACAGCCCTGGCCCACGAGGTCGAAGGCCTGCACATCGGCGCGCAGCCCCATGCGCTCCACGACGTAGCCCGACAGCCCCGGACAGAGGTGGCCGGTGCAGGTGCTGACGACGACCGCGCCGATGTCGCTCGGCTCCAGGCCGGCCTTGGCCAGTGCGCGCTGCGCCGCCAGCGTCGCCAGCACCGGAGCGTTGGCGAGAAAGCGTTGGGCTAGGGTGTTCGGGTCGATGGTGAAGACGTCGCCCAGCGTATCGACCGCAAGCTGGCGCGCCTCCATGCCGTTGTCGCGCTGCAGGACGGTGCGAGCAAGGTAGTGCGAGCGCGCGTCCAGCCGCGCGAACCAGTCGGATTGCTGGAACGCGTCGAGGCACTCGGCCTTGGTGTAGCGCGCGGGTGGCGTAGCGGTACCGATTCCACGAAAGTACATGGGTGCTGGGTGCATTGGGGCCGAAAACTGCGGCAGTAAAAGAGTGAGCGGAAGGCGTTGGCGGGAGAACTCAAGCCAAGCGTCCCGCCACGCGGGCACCACAGCGTGTGGACTTGTCCGGACGCAATGTACGGACGCAGCTTGCATGTGGTCTGTGCGCGAGCGAACGCAGGTCAGGCGCGGATCAAGGGCAGGAACAGGTGAACGACACGTGGGCTTCGAGCAAGCTGCAACATCGGGTTGGTCCATCTGCGGCCAGGCATGCGAGCCTTTGGTTGCCTTGCGCGCAGACGACCAGGGCTCAAGCCAAGTAACGCTGCAAGCATTCCCGCCTGTCAGCATGTAACTGGCGCTCGAAAGACGGATTGAACGCCAGATGCGTGGACCAGGACGGTCGCCGGTCCTTGAACCGGGGCCAGATTCGAGCCCGAGGACACTCATGCATCCATGACGGCAAGCACGGATGCAGTGGCAAACCATGCATGCGCCTTCGCAGGGTCGGCTTCACAGCCCTGGGGCGCAGGCTTGCCACGTGGTGCCGTCGTCGTCATTTGGACGCCGGGCCACCGCAGCGCCTTCGTCGACGGCGTGTGCGAGCATGCCGGCACGACGCGCTGCGACAAGCTCTATATCCCAGCCATGCATGAAGCCGCGGCGCTGCCGTTCGTGCTCATGCTGCATGGCGGCAACCAGAGCCCTGAGGACTTCGCCGCCGGCACGGGGATGAACGCCAGGGCTGGTGAGCAAGGATTTTTCGTGCTCTACCCGAGCAAGCTATTGCATCAAGGAGCGATACATGCAGCGTTCACTACCGAACAGACGCCACGTTTCGAGGGGCTTACGTTCTTGACCAGCGTTTCCTGGCACTGCCCATGCGAGCGCTTGGGTCAATTCTCAACATACTTCTTGAAGCGAGATGAACATGAACTACAAAGAGCGCGATACCTATGGCATGTACAAAGACCGGCCGAATGGCGGGGGCGTGGGTGCCCTGCATGAAGGCGGTCACAACGGCCTGATGGGCGCCGACACACTGATCGGCACCGATGTGCACAACGAGCAGGCGGAGAACTTGGGCGAGATCAAGGAAATCATGCTGGACATGCGCAGTGGCCGCATTGAATATGCGGTGCTATCGTTCGGCGGCTTTCTTGGCATGGGCGAGAAGTTGTTCGCCGTGCCCTGGAGTGCGTTGAAACTTGACGCTGACCACAAATATTTCGTGTTGAATGTCGACAAGGAACGCCTCAAAAACGCCCCGGGTTTCGCCCAGGACAACTGGCCCAATATGATGGATCCAACCTGGACTACTGGCATTCACAATTACTACGGCACCAAGTCCGACACGGCTCGTGTCCTGTAAGGGCGCCCGCTAGGCGCCACGGGGTATCCCGAACGCCACTCAGGGTGAGGGCGAAGCTTCGCCTTCACCCACGAGAGACTGATTGAATTTTTCGCGTCCCTGGTCAAAGACACGGGCAAGACAATCTTGCTGATTCTGGACAACCTGGTGGGGGTGCTTACGGAAGGATTCGCATGCGCGTGATTGAGCGCTCGTCGGCGTTCAAGCGCGATGGATGCAGACCTCCGGCCAGTGCCGATCGCAAAAAACTCTGCTTCCGTATGGTCTTCCTCCGGATCAATTCAGCAGGGCCATCAGGCGTCCAAGGGCGTCGTCGATGACTTCCTGCGGCGCGCGTTCAACCTTGCGGGCCTTGCGGGCGGCCAGGTCGAGCATGCGGCTCTTGTTCACTAGGGCGACGCCTTGGGTCTTGCAGCCGGTTCCGGTCAGCGACACGGCAAAGCCGGCGTAGCGGGCGAAGTCGCCACCCTGGGTGATGGGCGCGATCAGCACGTCGCCGAGTTTGTTGAACTCCTTCGTCGTCAGGACCAGCGCCCGTCGCGTGCCGCGCTGCGCATGGCAGATGGCCGGGTCCAGCGGCACGGTCACGATGTCGCCTCGGTCGAAAACAGCCATCAGAGAACCTCGCCGCCCACGGGTTTCGCCACATCCCACAGCGCCAAGTCGGCCGGCGGCGGCGCCTTCAGGTCGCACTGCGCGATCATGTCGGTCAGGTTGAACTTGCGCTTGGGCGTCAGGACAATCTTGCCATCGGCCGTGGTGTGCAGCGAAAGGTGCTGCCCCACGCCGATGCTCAGATCTTTCAGGACGGGCGGCGGCATCACCAGCGCGGTGCTATTGCCCATCTTCTTCAGCACAACTTCCATTCACGGCTCCGGTTCAACATTGTTGTACGCACTCTAAAGCGTCTTGCCTCGCAGGTCAAACAATGTTTGACCTGCGGCCGCACCACGGAACATCGCTTCCAGCGTGGGAATAACCTGTGATCTTCCGCGTAACGAACTCGCTGCAGCGAAGAAATTTATAGACAAGGCAGGGCGGTATGCTGGTCAGGATCACGAACCAGCCTGGGTCAGAATCCGTTCAATTAGCCAGTTTGGTACAAAAGGTTTCATCACGCGTCGTCCTCAGATCAACCTATGGCGTACAGGAGGGGCGCTGAGACCTTGCCCTGTTGACACCAGTTAAGCAGCTTCACGGCACCCACCGAGGAGTGATATTTTCCGGCCGGCGAAATTTGGAGTGGTTATACTTTCAATATTAGGTTACAACCAGAGATCTGAAATCAATCGCCTAGCGCAAGCCCCCAGCAAACCCGGCCTTCGGCAAGTGCAAGGGCCGTTGCGGTCGCATATCTGAGCCAGCGTGCCGTCTTGATCCATGCAAAGAGAGTCCCGCATCACCGTATCGGTCGTTTCCCACGGGCAACAAGATATGGTATCGCGCGTTCTAGAGCAGCTTGCAGGTTTGAAAAATGCGGACATCAAGACCGTGGTGATCACTCACAATTTGGCTTATGAAGATCTGCCGAAACCGCCAAATGCGAGCTTTGCTCTCATCCAGATTCACAACCCCAAACCTCTGGGGTTTGCCGCCAACCACAATCAGGCGTTCCAGCATTGCCAGACTCCTTGGTATGCCGTATTAAATCCTGATCTGGAGTTCACATTTGGTGATCCTTTCCCAGCATTGCTTGCTGCAGGCGAGGCTGATCCCAAACTTGGCATGCTGGCTCCGCTCTTGATTCAGCCCGACACAAGAGAAGCAGAACCGAACAGAGGCATGGTGACGCCATTTGAAGTCATCCGCCGCAGGCTCCCTGGGTGTAAGTCGCCTGACAAACCAACTTGGCTTGTTGGTGCTTTTCTTTTTATTCGTCGGGAAATCTTTGATGCAGTCAATGGTTTTGATGAGCGTTATCGGCTGTATTGCGAGGATGTTGATTTAAGTCTCCGAATTCTAAAGGCTGGGATGAATATCGACAGAATTATTGATGCCCAAGTAATTCATCTCACACAACGCAAGAGTCAGCGTAGGCCACTGCATCTTCTTTGGCACTTATCTAGCATATTGAGGCTTTGGATGACTTGGGGATTCCATGGAAAATATGATATTTTACCCAATTTAATCGAAACAAGGAAACGAAAAATCCCGTGATCTCCATCGCTGGCTCAGCTGCTTTCTTCGGCGCCACTTTCGCGCAGAAATTGTTCATTTGAACGAATATTTTCAAAATGATATTTAATCCAATTGATCATCCAAGTTGCTTCGAGAAACCGAAATATATTTCGGGGCACAGTGCTTGGGTAGAACATATCCCCTTCGCTTTCGCGATCATTTCATTACTACGCCCAAAGATTTTTGTTGAGCTTGGGTCGCATTATGGTGACTCATACTGCGCATTCTGTCAAGCTGTAGAAGATCTAAAATTGCCGACAGCCTGTTACGCCGTGGATACATGGCAGGGCGATGAGCACTCCAGAATATATGGCCCAGAGGTGCTGCATACCTTACGGCAACATCATGATGCCGAGTATCGCAGTTTTTCAAGTCTCATCCAATCGACCTTTGATGATGCTACACACCATTTTCAGGACGGAAGCATTGATCTTTTACACATTGATGGGCTGCACACCTATGACGCTGTTAAGCATGATTTCGAAAATTGGCTGCCGAAAATTAGCCGGGCTGGAGTAGTCCTATTTCACGATACCAATGTCAGAGAACGTGATTTTGGTGTTTGGCGTTTGTGGAGTGAACTTAAGGAAAATTACCCCAATTATGAATTTCTTCATGGGCATGGCCTGGGAGTATTGGCAGTTGGTGATAAAATTCCAGTGCAATTAAAAAATCTATTAGAAACTGAAGGAGATGCTAAGCAAGCTATCTCACGATTGTTCTCCAAGCTTGGGGCATCGATAGCACAAGACATGTGTCGCAATAGCCACATTTCTGCACTCTCTCAGTCAGTGGCCGAGCGCGACGGACAGATCGCCAGCCTCAAGCAAGCCGTAGCCGAGCTCGAAGGAGAGATAGCGAATCTTAACCAAGTTGTGGTCGAACGCGACGCGCAGATTGTGAATCTCAGTCAAGCCGTTGCCGGGCGCGAAGGGCAGGTCACTGCGCTGGCCGCTGTAAGCGAGGAGATGCTAAGCTGGCAGATCACTAAACCTCTGCGTTACATTGGCCATCAGCTTAAAAAAATTGGACATGTTTGGCGGATAAGTCTCGGCTTGATCCAACGCAGGGGAGCGGCAAGTACAGCAATTAAGGCTATTAAAGTATTGCGCAGCGAAGGGCTGGCTGGGGTTAAACAGCGGATAGTCCAAGTACAACACCGCCCTTCAAATGACTTTGCAAGTCATGAAAATTCGGAAGGTATTAGTGTGCATAATCTAATAAATTCACATTTTGCAGCCCTCACGCCGCTGAGGATATATTCGCTCCCACCGACGCAGCAGATTCGCCGCGTAAATGTAGTAACCGATAGCGTCGGCAGTAGCAGTTTATTCGGCGGGGTTGGGACCGCTCTGATATTTGCGGCGCTTCTTGCCAACAAGTTGGATGCAAAATTACGAATCGTCACGCGCACTGAACCTGCACAGCCAGCGAATATCGACGGCATTCTGGCACTCTATGGCATTAAACTGGAGCAAGAAATCCAGTTCAAATTCGCTGCCCTTTATGATCAAAAGTATGAGATCGATGTTGCTAAAGACGATTTGTTCATCACTACCTCTTGGTGGACTACTGCCGCAACTTTGCGCAGTGTTTCGCATAAATCTATCATTTATTTATTGCAAGAAGATGAGCGTATGTTTTATCCATTTGGCGATGATCGATTTCAGTGCGAATCTATATTGAGCAACCGTAGTATCCGATTTTTGATCAATACAAAATTATTGTTCGACCACTTAGTGAAAAGCGGTCTAGATAACATCGAAGTACAGGGTAAGTGGTTTGAGCCGGCATTTCCAGCTAAGGTTTTTTATCCCCGAAAAAAAGCCCAGGGGGAAAAACGAAAATTCTTTTTTTATGCGAGGCCGAATAATCTGCGAAACCTTTTTTATCTGGGTATTGAGGTTATTGAGCAGGCGATCACGCAGCAGGTTCTGGATCTTGATCAATGGGAAATTATTCTGGTCGGCAAGGATATACCAAACGTGTCTTTTTGTAATGGATACGTGCCGACAAAAATGGAAAATCTCCCTTGGTCAGCATATGCAGAGTTTGTTGGCACTGTCGACATCGGCTTGAGTCTGATGTACACGCCGCACCCCAGTTATCCCCCTTTGGATCTGGCAGCAAGTGGAGCAATAGTAGTTACCAATCGCTTTGCCAATAAGCGTGATTTGAGCATGTATTCGCCAAATATGATTTGTGTGGAAATGGATAAGGACTCATTGGTCGAAGGATTAAGGAAGGCAGTGATCATTGCAATGGATTCTCATCTGCGAGAGCAAAATTATCGCAACAATAAAATTTTCACCGATTGGCATAGTTCATTCGCCGATATCATAAAAGAATTATCGGGGGTAGTATAATGTTTTTGCTGGATATGCCAGCAGTGCCGTTTACTGATCCATGGGTCTTGCCACTGCATCAACGACTGAAAGAACTTGCACGTGGCAAGCTCCGTGTCGCCTATTTTTACGAGACCGCGAATAATAGTACCTTTCGTTATCGCGCCTACAACATGGTACAAGTACTAAATGATGAAACCGATCGCGCTGTATCAGCGAGCTACTTCTTTCTAGATGATTTGCACCGAATCGATGAAATCGCAGACCAGGCCAACTTGCTCGTGATCTGCAGATCACGTTACTGCCATCGGATAAACCAGTTGGTGGCAAAATTTAAAATCCAGGGCAAACGGGTTTTATTTGATATAGACGACTTTGTTTTCAACCCTAGTTATGCTCATCTCATCATGGATACGCTAGACCAAGATGTGGATAATTCTGCGCTATGGGATTATTGGTTCGCTTATACCAGCCGCATGGGCGAGGCGTTGCGCCTGTGTGATAGTGCAATCACAACTAACGACTATCTTGCAACCAGAATCGCAGAGTACTCGGGTATGCCTGTTAGCGTGGTGCCCAACTTTATTAACAAGGAACAACTGGCCTTGTCCGAATCTATTTTTAGATCAAAAAAATCAACTAAGTTCGCGCGGGATGGTAGAATTTGTATTGGATATTTCAGTGGCTCGCCCTCCCATAATTTGGATTATGCAATCATCACGACGGCATTGGAGGAAGTTATGGACAATGATCCGCGAGTTGATCTTATGATTGCTGGATATATCGAGTCTGGGGTTTTTCTGAATCGTTTTGGCCCCAGAGTTAAATATCAGCCATTCCAGGATTATATAAATTTGCAGCAGTCGATTGGTAGGGTCGAATTTAATCTAATGCCATTACAGTCGAATGTTTTCACCAACTGTAAATCCGAACTCAAATATTTTGAAGCTGCAATCGTCGGTACCTTAAGCATTGCTTCGCCCGCACACACCTATGCCGCAGCAATTCGAGATGGTGAGAATGGCTATATTGCGCAAGCGCATCAATGGGCTTCTGTTATCCAACGGGCAATCGAAAATATTGGGGCCTACCAAGATATGGCTACAACTGCGCATGACGATGCACAATTAAAGTACGCTTTTTATAATCAGCGTGAAAAAATAATAAAGGCGCTTGATCTGGAGAGACGCTAACTTATTAGGAAAGCACGACACATGATCAGGATAGGCCATTGCAAAACAATTGGCTGCTGCGCGTGAGATGTTCTGAAATTGAATGCATTAATGCTTGTCTAGAATAAAATAATTAATTGTTTGGGATTTGGAATTAATAAAATGCCCTCTGGTTTATCATATTTGTGATATATTGTGGGCGGAATCAATAGCCAAGTGAACACCCGACCGGTAAGGTGCTGCGGTGGGAACATACTGCGAATAACTAGCCCTTGAGGAGCGAGTTATGATCAGATCTTCTGAGATCGCGGGCGCCCGAGTTTGTAAATAGTCAGCCCCACAAAATTCGAAACCTCTCTCCCGTTTTTCCATGGCATCGAATGTCTCCCCCTAGCTGTCCATGCCAGGATCGCGGCAACCGAGGATCGAATTCTTCTTTTCTCGATAATGGGGCATAATTGATGTGTTTTTTGGATGGCATTTTGCATAGGTCGACCGTTCAAATTCTCGGTATATGGCCAATATTTTTGCGATTATCGTAACTTTCAACCCAGACCTTGAGCGTTTGAATATCGTACTGTCTTCATTGTGTCGCCAAGTCGACCGAATTGTGGCCGTTGACAATGGCTCAGCAAACACCAAGGAGCTGACCGCGCTCATGATGATGCGACCGAACGCAGCACTACTCTCGTTGGGGCGGAATCTTGGCATTGGTGCAGCCTTGAACCATGGCATGCGCGAGGCGCGCGCTGCTGGCTGTGACACAGTTCTGTTGATGGATCAGGACAGTATTCCTTCTGCCAGCATGGTATCGGACCTTTCCCGCGGTCTGCGACATTTGTGCGCACGCGGTGAAAAAGTAGCGGCCATTGGCCCGCGATTTATCGACCGAGAGAGTGGAAGCCTCTCGCATCATGTGATCTTTGCAGGTTGGCGTGTGGGGCGAATCGATTGCCATGCGCCCGAGCAGCCCGTTGAGGTGGACTTTCTGATCACCTCCGGCTCACTCATTCCTCTCGATGTAGTGAATACTGTCGGGCCGTTCGATGAGGGATTGTTCATTGACCACGTGGACACAGAGTGGGTGCTACGCGCGCAGACAAAGGGTTACCGCGTCTTTGGTGATTGCACCGCAGTAATGGAGCATGATCTTGGCGAATGGCGGCGGCGCATCTGGCTGGGACGTTGGCGCGAGGTGCCAATCCACAAGCCGTTTCGCTATTACTACATCTTCCGCAACAGCATTTGGTTGAGGCAACAACCTCAAGCTTCAGCTGAATGGAAGCGCGTAGACGCTACGCGCTTGATGCAAATTTTCGGGTTCATGGCCCTGTTTCATCCACAGCGACTGACTGTTATCAGGATGATCCTGCGCGGCTTGTGCGATGGGCTTCGAGGAAATATGGGAAAAGACAGTGGCGAACAATAATTATCTCATTCGCCACAGTTTCGTAGAATCTGAAGCAAGATGAGATGTCGCAATTTATCTCGTCGCGAAGCGGTTGCGCTTTGTACCTAAACCCTGGTTGCTTTTTGTTTTTTCCATTGGATTCAAAAGTATGCAGCGAAACTGCTAGCCAATGGGCGTCCAGTTGCGGGTGTATCGTGACCAGCGCGCCGGGTTGCGCTCGCGTGCGGCGGTGTACAACCGGTGTCGTGCAGCCAAGATGGCGGTTTCGTGCCGGCATGGCGTTGCCCGGGGCTGACGTAACGCAGGCCGCTATGACGATGGGCGTCGCTGACCCGCGGGCGCGAGTATGACGGCCTGACGCCTAACCGGTTCAGCATGGCCAGCATGGCGGTGGCCTTGAGCGTGGCACCGTTATCACCATGCAGGATCGGCGCTGGTGACGCGCGCCGGCAGCGATACCCTCGGCCAAAGCCGTGCGGCGCACCAGATGGGCGGTGTAATCGGCGTCGTCGCGCTCGTGTACCACTCAGCCGACGACCTTGCGGCTGTACAGGTCGAGGATCAGGTACCGGTAGTACCAGCACCCGGCGACCTCGGCAGGCAGGTAGGTCATATCCCAGCACTAAACCTGCCCCGGCACCGAGGCGATGTGCGTGCTCGGCGGCCGGTTTTTGGCCGGCGCTCGGGCGCGGCCGTAGGGGGCAATCGAGGGTCAGCGGTTTTCCCGCAATTCGGTTTTGCGCCGCACGAATGCCTGGTTGGCCGCGCGCTTGCGCAAGGGTTGCGGCGGGCGCGGGTTCATGTGCTTGTCGTAGGCGCTCACCACTTCGTCGACTTTGCCGAACATGCGCACCTTGCCGCGCTCCATCCACAGCACCTTGTTGCAGGTCTTGCGGATGGCCTCGCTGGAGTGGATGGCCAGCACCACGATCTCGGCCCTGGCGTGCAGGTCCTGCAGGCGCTTGTTGGCCTTGTCCTGGAAGCTGGCGTCGCCCACGCCCAGCACTTCGTCGAGCAGCAGAATGTCGGCCTCCACGGCGGTGGAGATGGCAAAGGCCAGGCGTACGCGCATGCCGCTGGAGTAGGTGCGCATGGGCAGGTCGAGGTAGTCGCCGAGTTCGGTGAAGGCGGCGATTTCCTCGGTTTTGCGCTTGATCTCGGCGTCGTTCATGCCGAGCAGTAAACCGCGCAGGCGGATGTTCTGGCGGCCGGTGGACTGGTCGTCCATGCCCAGGCTGATGTCCAGCAGCGGCACGGCCTTGCCTTGCACGGCCACCGTGCCCGCGGTGGGCGGGTAGATGCCGGCCATGACGCGCAGCAGGGTGCTCTTGCCCGCGCCGTTGTGGCCGATGAGGCCGAGGCGGTCGCCGCTTTCAAGATGCAGGCTCAAGTCGTCGATGGCGCGCACCACCACCACGCCGGTGTTGTCCTCGGCGATGCGGTTGCGCCTTCCCATGCGCATGACGCGCTTCTTGAGCGATAGGGCGGAAACGTCGAAGATCGGCAGGTCCAGGTGGACGTTCTGCAGGGTGATGCTGGTGAGCATGGGAAGTGTCCGGTTACGGCGCGCCGCCATCAGGTTTTGGGAACGTAACGCACGCCTTCGAGGCTTTCGAAAAGCGTGTCCCGCGTTCGCAACGCGGCGCCGCCCAGCCGTGCGGCGGCATAGACGAATGCTGCCTGCCATGGGCAGTTTGAAACGCAGGCTCAGATCGGCGGCGGCCAGCGCCATGTCGGCGTCCAGATTCACCTGGGTGCCTTGCTGCATGCTTCATGCGCTGCAGGGTTCGCAGGCAATGCGGGTGTCGATGCCGCGCAAGGTCCGGGGAATGGTGACGGTGTCCATGATGGGGAGCCGCAGGTGATCGAGCGCGCGATTGTAGGCCGTCACCGCGATCGATCGGGTTCAAACCCAGTACGGAATCCGCTTGTGATAGCGCCCGGTCATCACCAGCGCCAGCAGCCAGCCCAGCAGCGCCATGCCGATGGCGATTTCCCAGGTGTGGGCGGGGGGCACTTCCCCGACCAGCGGCTGGCGCACGATGTCGATGAGGTAGGCCAGCGGGTTGTACTCCACGATCCACCGGTGCTTGCCGGCCAGCATGCCGCCGTGGAACAGGATGGGCGTGACGTAGAACGCCACCTGCAGCAGGGCCGAGATGATTTGCGGCAGATCGCGGAAGCGGGCCGAAATCAACCCGGCCACGGCGCCCATCCAGACCGCGTTGAGCAGATACAGCGCGAGCCCGGGAATGAACAGCGGCAGGGTGGCCCAGCTTTTGACGCCAAAAATCAGCAACACGGCAAACACGATGATGAAGTTGTGGGCGAAGATCACCGCGTTGCGCCAAGCGACCTGCAGGATATAGATCAAGCGTGGGGTATGGACCTGCCGGATATAGCTGGCACTGTTGATATAGGCGGTACTGCCCTCGTTGACAATGCTCGAAAACAACCCCCACATCACGATGCCGATGGCGAGCATTGGCAGGTAGTCGGTTAGTTTTTGGCCAAACAGAGAGCCATACACAACGCCCATCGTGCCTACCAGCACACCCATGCTGATGGTGAGCCAGAACGGCCCGAGCTTGGAGCGGGCATAGC
Organism: Thiomonas delicata; assembly: GCF_900088825.1. Taxonomy (GTDB): domain Bacteria; phylum Pseudomonadota; class Gammaproteobacteria; order Burkholderiales; family Burkholderiaceae_C; genus Thiomonas_A; species Thiomonas_A delicata. Next base: position 619,534 of record NZ_LT592171.1, read on the forward strand.
GCTGGCGGATTTCGAGCCAGCCCAGCAGGCTCCACAAGCGCCAGGACTTCAAACTGGCCATTAGGTCGATCGAGGCGGTGCGCAGGGCTTGCATCGTTGTGTGGGGACGGTTGTGTCAGGGAAGGGATCTGGGCGGGGAAACAGTCGAGCGCCGCAACGCGCTGGATCGCAGGAGGTGCGCCGATTGAACCGGCGCCGATGGAGATGTCCAGGCTATCCGGATTGGGCTGCGGAGACCCACACGGTGGCATCAATGCAAGGTGGGCCGGTGCATCACACCAAAACGTTCTGCCAATGCGCCGAGCCGCTTATCCAAGGTCCACAACTCGGCTCCCGGCGTCATGAGGGTGGAAGCAAGCAGCAGCAGGTCGACCAAACCACAGCCTAAACCGAACAGGCGTTGGCTTTCAATAAAGTCCATGGCCTCCCGAACGCTGGTCTGCTGGGTCTGTTGCAAAACGATGAGATCGGACAGCGTTTGCATCCGGTCGGGTGGCGTTCCGCACGCGATTTCGCCAACGATCAGCGGATGCGCCATCACAAGGTCGAGTTCAAGCAGGTCAACCAGCGCATCGTTGTGTTGGCGGAAGTGATCGATCCACACCGAGGTATCGACGAGAACGCCTTTCATCGTGAAGCATTCTCACGGCGGCGGGGAATCGCCCGCATTTCCGGCATGGTTGCGCCAAGGGCGGCAAGTCGTTTCGCGGCTTGAACGCGCACAAAGGTCTTGATGGCTTCGCGGAATAGATCGGCCTTGTCCATTGCCGGATCGGCAACTTCCAGTGCCTTCTCGTACAGGGCGTCATCAATCGTTACGGTCGTTCTCATGAATGCCTCGCGTCATCAATTTTGATGCTATTGTGATTCAAATTTGATGTTTTTGCGAATCAGGCTCAGGCTTTCAACACCGGAGTTGGAGGCGTGGTGTCGTGCATGGCGGAAAGGGCGGGCGTGCGCTTCAGCGCAGCAGCCGGCGGTAGGCCACGACGTAGGCCAGCGCGAACAGCAGGCACCAACTCGCCAGGATTGCCGTGCTGTTCCACCACAGCACGGCCGGGACGATGCTGAAGGCGGCCAGGCTCCACAGGTAGGGCGCGGTGTAGGCGTTCAGGGTGGTGCGGTGATGGCCGGGGTCGTCGAGTTGCAGGGCGTGCGTGATGCGCCGGTACACGAGATGGTGCAGGTGCAGGCTGTCGGCGCGCATGCCCGGCCTGCCGCGCAGCATGCGCCTGCGCCACAGCGAAAACAGCAGTTCCCAGGTCGGGTACATCAGTACCAGCAGGGCGAACCACGGCGAGACCTGTGGGTGGCGCTGCACCAGCAGCGCGGCGAGCACGGCCACGGCGAAACCCAGCAGATAGGCGCCCGTGTCGCCGAGGAAGATCTGGCCCCGCGGCCAGTTCCAGAACAGGAAGCCCAGCAGCGCGCCGAACCCGACGCCGGCCAGGGCCATGATCTGCGCGTCGTTGACCTTGAACGCGACGTAGGCGATGGCGGCGAGGATCATCGCCCCGACGGTGCCGGCCAGGCCGTGGAAACCGTCGATCATGTTCACCGCGTGCGGCATCGCGCCGATGGCGATGGTGGCGGCCACCCAGCCCAGCCAGGGCCAGTGCTGCAGGGCCGCGTCCACGCCGGGCAGGTCCAGCCGCGTCACGCTCACGCCGCACAGCCAGACGGCCAGCGCCGCCGACAGCAGCGTGGCTGCCGCGCGCAGCAGCGGCGCGAGATGCCGCCGCAGGTCTTCCCACACCCCCACGGCCAGCAGCGGCAGCGCCGCCAGGCCGATACGGACGTTGAAAGGCTCGGGCGAATACCCGGCGGCGCCGATCAGCATCACCCCCGCCACCCAGCCCAGCACCACCGCCATGCCGCCGGTGCGGGGTGTGGGGTGGCGATGCTTTTTCTGGGATTCGCCGCGCGTTTCGTCCAGCCCGAAACGATGGCGCCTGGCCAGCACGATGAGCGCCAGGCAGGCCAGCCAGCACAGGAAGGCGGCGAGGGCGATGGCTTGACGGATCATGGCGCGCGGCGGGAAGTTGGGCGGGACGGCGGGCGCGGGGCGCGTTCAGTCCTGCTGGATCTCGATCTTGACCTCCAGCACTTCGAGCGAATCCTGGCGCTCCAGCCGGACCTGGATGTCGTTCTGGTTGATCTTGACGTATTTGGAGATGACCGCCACCAGATCGCGCTGCAGCGCCGGCAGGTAGTCGGCCGGGGCGCCGGCGGCGCGTTCGTGGGCGAGGATGATCTGCAGCCGCTCCTTGGCGATGGTGGCGGTTTTCTTTTTCTCGCCGAGCAGGAAGGACAGGATGGACATGGCGCTGTCTCCCATCAACGGCCGAACAGGCGCTTGATGAGGCCCGGCTTCTGGTACTCGGTGAAGCGCATGGGCCTGTCTTCGCCGAGGAAGCGCGCGATCACGTCCTGGTAGGCGCTGGCGACGTCGCTGTTCTCCAGGTGGATGGCCGGCGTGCCCTGGTTGGACGCCTGCAGCACGGCCTCGCTCTCGGGCACCACGCCGATGAGCTTGAGGCGCAGGATGTCCTGGATGTCCTCGATGGAGAGCATTTCGCCCTCGGCCACGCGCTTGGCGTTGTAGCGGGTGATGAGCAGGTGCTCGCGGATGGGTTCGCCGCCCTCGATGGCGCGCTTGGTCTTGGAGCCGAGGATGCCGAGGATGCGGTCGGAATCGCGCACCGAGGAGACCTCGGGGTTGGTCACGAGCAGGGCCTCGTCGGCGAAGTGCATCGCCAGCAGGGCGCCGCTCTCGATGCCGGCCGGGCTGTCGCAGACGATGTAGGTGAAGCCCATGGCGTCGAGGTCCTTGAGCACCTTCTCCACGCCCTCCTTGGTCAGCGCGTCCTTGTCGCGGGTTTGCGAGGCCGGCAGCACGAACAGGTTGTCGCAGATCTTGTCCTTGATCAGCGCCTGGTTGAGGTTGGCCTCGCCCTGGATGACGTTGATGAAGTCGTAGACCACGCGGCGTTCGCAGCCCATGATCAGGTCGAGGTTGCGCAGGCCGACGTCGAAGTCGATGACGGCGGTTTTATGGCCGCGCAGGGCCAGGCCGGCGGCGAAGGAGGCGCTGGTGGTGGTCTTGCCGACCCCGCCTTTGCCGGAAGTGACGACGATGATTCTTGCCATGGTTGTTGCGTTCGCGAAAAGGAGTGGAAGGACCGTTGATCTACTTGAGTTTCAGGGCTTCGATGCGCAGGGCGTCGCCGTCGAGCAGCACATGGGCCGGCTTGCCCTTCACGGACTCGGGCAGCGGCTGGTCGGCGGTGCGGTACACCCCGGCGATGGCCACCAGCTCGGGTTCGAAGCAGGTGCAGAAAATGCGCGCGCCGGCCTCGCCGTGCGCGCCGGCCAGGGCGCGTCCGCGCAGCGGCGCGTAGACATGGATGTTGCCGCCGGCGATCAGCTCGGCGCCGTGGCTGACCAGGTCGAGCACGATGAGGTCGCCCGGCGCGTAGACGCGCTGGCCGGAGCGCAGCGGCTTGTCGATCAGCAGCGTGGCCGGGGCCTGGGGGGAAGCCGCCGGGGCCTGGCGCGCGGCGTCGGACGCGGCCTGCCTGAGGGCCTCGGCCTCGGCGGGCGCGGGATGGGGGGCGTCGCGCGGCGCGGGGTCCTGCCGCACTTCGGCGGCGGGCTTGCGCGGCGCGGCGTGGCTGTCCAGGCGGGGCAGGGCGCCGGCCGCCCAGCCGGCCTGGGCGTCGCTCGCCACCACGCCGATGGGGCGCAGGCGCAGCGCCGGCAGCCAGGTGGCCAGCGCGGCGACGTCGAACTGCGCCGCGTCGTCCAGGGGGCGCAGGTCCAGCACCACGGGGTCGCCGGAGAAGAAGTCCGGGGCGGCGTCGAAGCGTTGCTGCAGGGCCTGGCGCAGCGCATCCAGGTCCGCGGTCTTGACGGACAGGTGCAGGGCGTCCACGGCGCCCGCGCGCAAGTCGAACAAGGCGGATTTGCGGGGACTCATGGCTGGCGGCACGGGCGGGTCGGCAACAAGGCGAAGGTCTGGGCGGAATGCGGCATGACGGACATCGGCGCGGCGAGGTTCTGAGCACCCCCGGGGGTGAGCAAGGGCGGGCCCGGCCCGGCGTTTGCTCGAGAGGTTTCTCTGCAAAGCCTGCATGGTACTTGCACCCTTGCCGCGTCCGGCCCGTGGCCCAGGCCGGGGCGCGGAGCGCGCGGGCAGCGGCGCCCCGCGGTGCGTCAGCCTTCCTGCAGCGCCTCGATCAGCGGGCAGGCGATGTCGCCTTCGTGGCAGGCGCAGCGCTGCACCAGGACCGCCAGCGCCTGCTCGATGCGGCGCAGGTCGTCCAGGCGCTGGCGCACGTCGGCGAGCTTGCGCTCGGCCATCTGGCGGGCTTCGTCGCAATGCGTGCCGTCCTGCAGCTGCAGAAGCTCGGCCACCTGTTCCAGCGTGAAACCCAGGCGTTGCGCGCTTTTCACGAAATGCAGGCGCCCGAGGTCGGCCGTGGTGTAGCGGCGGATGGCGCCGTAGGCCCTGTCGGGCGTGGCCAGCAGGCCGCGGCGCTGGTAGAAGCGCACCGTTTCCACGTTCACCCCGGCGGCGCCGGCGAGTTGCCCGATCGTGAAATGCGTGGTGGTGGGTGTCATGGGTTTCCGTCCGTACTCAAGTACGGACGGAAACTACCACCATTCGCGGCTCGCTTGCAACATCGACGGCGGACGGGCGGCGGCGACTCAGCTTCTTGCGGTTTCCGGTCTGGGCGACGGGCGCGAGCCTTGTCCTTGCGAATGCGCGCGTTCAACGTTTGGCGCGGGCGTACCCCAGGAGCCGCAAGCCTTGCGCGGCGAGCCAGGCGCTGAACAAGCCGATGAGCGCGCCGCCCAGCACGTCGGCCGGGAAATGGGCGCCCACGGCCATGCGTGACCAGCCCACCCAGAGCGCGAACACCACCAGCAGGGCCTTGAGCATCCAGTGCGCGCCCGGCAGCAGGCTGGCCATCAGCACAAAGGCGAAGGCGGCATGGCCCGAGGGAAAGCTGTGGGCGTATTCGGCAGGCCCCAGAATGTGCACCGCGGCGACCCCGAGCACCCGGGGCGGGCGGGGAAAATCCAGCCAGGGCTTGATGCCCGAGACGATGGCCCAGTCGATCAGGTAGCCGCACAGCAGCACCAGCACGGCCTGGGTGGCCAGGACATTGGGGCGCTTGAGCGCCAGCGCCAGCGCCGCGGCGGCATAGAAGGGGTAGAGCTTGTGGTCGCCGGCCGCCGTGCCCCACAGCGCGAGGTGATCCCACAACCAGCCGTGGCCGGCGTGGTTGACGGCGAGGAACAGGCGCTCGTTCAGGCCGCCCCATGTGTACCACCAGGGTCCGTTCATGTCTTGAGCACCCCCGCGCTGTGCGCGACCCCGCCGTGCGGGGTGTCGCCCGTCTTCGGACGTCCGTGCGACGGGCTCATGTGGGCTCCCGGCGCTGCGCGCTGCCCTCCGCGAGGGCTTCGCGCGCCTTCGGAGCGGCCGTGCGGCGCGCTCATGGTGGGCGCCCCCGCGCTGCGCGCGACCCCGCCATGCGGGGCTTCGCCCGTCTTCGGACGGCCGTGCGACGGGCTCATGCCGCCGCCAGGCCCAGCGCCGCGGCCCACAGGCCGACGCCGACCAGGGCGCTCAGGACCGCGGCGCCGAACAGCCATTTCCGGCCGGTGAGGGCGGTGATGGAGGCCAGCGAGATGGCGATCTGCAAAAAGATGAGGCTGCGCGCCATGCCGGTGTGCGGGCGGTTGAGGCGGTCGGACTCTTCGTCCGCTTTCGTCGAGGCGGCTTCGAGCGCATCGGCGCGGGCCTTGATCTCGGTCTTCTGGTGCTCGTACTTGGCGATCTTGCCGGCGATGGCGGGTTGCCTGTCGGCCGGGGCGAGGTCGCGCGCGAGTTCCATCAAATGCTGCTTGGTGCTTACCGCCTGGTAGTAATTCCACTCGTCGGTGGCATGCGCCTTCTTCAGCACGGCTTCGTTCTTGTGCAGCAGGACTTCGTTCATCAGATGGCTGCCCTGGTAGCTCACCACCGCACCCAGCGCCGCCAGCAGCGCGGTGAAAATCGCCACCCACTGGTTCAGGCCGCGGTTGTGTCCCTCGGTGGCGTGGTGCAGGGCTTCTTCGTGCGGAGCATGGGCGTGGACGCCGGATTCACTCATGGTTGGATCTCGGGGTTGGATGCGGGACAAGGGCGCCTGCGGAGGCGGGCAGGGCGCAAGTTTACGGGCGTTGCGTGACGGCATGGCGCGGTGGAGGCCACCCCGCATGTCCGGGGATTTCCAAGGGGCATGGGGCACGGTCTAATCGTTGCCACTGCTCACCACAAACCTTCCAGCCGAGACTCGCCATCGACCCGACCGCAGCACCCGATCCGGCGGCCCAGCAGGGTTCGCCACTACGCCGCCGTTTGATACGGTTGTGGGTCGGTATCGTGATGCTCGCCACCTTGTTCACGGCGTGGATCGCCTGGCGTGCCTGGGACGACCTGCGCGCCCAGAGCCAGCAGCAGCTGCGCGCCTTTGCCGCCGAATACGCCGTCGAGTGGCGTGCCAGGCTGCGTTCGCGTCAGTTTTCCATGCTGCGCCTCAGCCGGAACTTGCTGGCGGATCCGCAGACGACGCAGCAGCAGCTCGACATGTATCTGCGCGACAGTCCCGACATCGAAGGCGTCGCGCTGGTCGACGGCGCGGGGCGTTATGTCGCGCGCAGCGGAGCCCTGCCGCCACTGCCCGTCGGCGACGCCGCGCTGACCGCGGCCACGCGCGCCGCCTATGCCCGCTGTCTGCGCGCGCCGGGCTTTTGCGTCGGTCCGCCGGTCCCCGACCGGCGCGCGCCGGGGCACTGGCTGAACCTCGATTTCCTGCCGCTGGGGAGCCTGCCCGGCGCGCAGGAGCACCTGGTTCTGGCCCAGGCGCCGGCTTTCCCGCGGGTGATCGGGCTGACGCAACAGCCGGCCGACGGCATGGCCTTCGCCATCCTGCGCGAGGACGGGCTTTTGCAATTGCGCCTGCCGCAGACGTCCCATCCGCCCTATGGCCAGCCGCAAGGCGGGATCATGGTCGAGACTTTGCGCGCCAACCCCCGGGCGCTCGCCGGCGTGTTCTCGGGTCCGTCCACCGCAGTGGATCGGCAGTTGGTGGGCGCTTTCGTGCGCGTGCCCGACTACCCCTTCACCATCGGCGCCAATCTGCCTATGCGTCTGCTGGTGGAGCACTGGGCCGCGCAACTCGCCAGCACGCTCTTGCTGTTCATGGGGCTGATCGCGGCGGCCTCCTGGCTGTTCGACAGCACCTTGCGTCAGCTCGGCCGTACCGAGCGCAGCCGGGCGCAGGCCTTGGACGGCCTGCGCCGCCAGCGCGATGAGCTGGACGTGACGCTGTCGTCCATCGGCGATGCCGTGATCGCCACCGACGCGCAGGGGCGGATCACGCGCATGAACGCCGAGGCCGAGCGCCTGACGGGATGGCGCGCCGCGCAGGCACAGGGCCAGCCGGTGGCGCAGGTGTTCCGCATCGCGGTGGAAGGCGAGGACTCGCTGGCGCCCTGCCCGGTGGCGCAGACCCTGCGCAGCGGCAAGGTGGCGCAGCTGGCCAACCACACAGAATTGCACAGCCGCGATGGGCGCGTGCTGGCGATCGAGGATTCGGCCGCGCCCATCACCGGGTTCTCGGGCGAGGTGCGCGGCGCGGTGCTGGTGTTCCACGACGTGACCGAGCGGCGCGAACGCGCGCGCCGCAACGAGCGCCTGCGCAGCCTTTACGCGGCGCTGGCGCAGTTGGGCGAGATCGTGCAGCAGCAGGCGCGTCTGGGCGATGAAGCGGAACTGTTTCGCGCCGCGTGCGGCGCGCTGGCCCAGTCCAGCCTGTTCAATGCGGCGTGGATCGGCCGCCCGGACGCCGCCGGGGTGTTCCAGTTGCAGGCCAGCGCCGGCGCCGGGGCGCAGCATCTGCACCAGGTCGTCATGCGCCTGGACGACCCGCTGCCGGCGCTTTCCGTGCGCGCCTGGCTGGCCGGCGAGCTGCTGTACCACAACGATTTCCCGTCCGATCCGCTGAACGCGCCGCGGCGCGACTTCGTCGTCACCCACCGCTGGCACAGCATCGCCGCCGTTCCGCTGCGCCGGGCCGGGCGGCCCGAGGCCATCCTGGTCGTCACCTCGCCCGCATACGGTTTGTTCCAGGACGACGTGCGCGAGCTCATCGCCCGCATCGCCCGCCTGCTCGGCCACGCGCTGGACGAGATCGCCGCCCACCGGGCGCTGCAGCAGGTGCGCCAGCGCGAACAGTGGCTGGCCCTGCACGACACCCTCACCGGGCTGCCCAACCGCAATATGCTCGAGGGCCAGTTGCAGCAGGCCATCGCGCGCGCCGATGCGGCGGGCACGCTGTTGGCGCTGGCCTACCTGGACCTCGACGGATTCAAGTCCATCAACGACGTGTATGGCCACCTGATCGGCGACCAGGTGCTGCGCGCGGTGGCCGAGCGCCTGAGGACCAAGCTGCCGGCCGACGCCCTGGCCCTGCGCATGGGCGGCGACGAATTCGTGCTCATCATCGAGGGTTGCGCGGAGGTGGCCGTGCTCGAACCCCTGTGCACAAGCCTGCTCGAGTCCCTGCGCGAGCCCATGCAGGTGGGCAACCCGCCCCTGCGGCTGCAGGTCGACACCAGTTGCGGCATCACCATTTATCCCTACGACCGCGAATCCCCCGACACCCTGCTGCGCCACGCCGACATGGCGCTGTACGCCCACAAGAGCCGGCGCGGCCCGCTGCGTGGGGCCTTCCGCCTGTACGACCCGGCCATGGCGCAGGCGTCCTTCGCGACGTCCGATCGCCGCGTCGAACTGCGCCGCATGATCGAGGGCGGCGACCTGGTGCTGCACTACCAGCCCGTGCTCGATCGCGCCAGCGGTCGCATCCGCAGTGTGGAGGCGCTGGCCCGGCTGCGCCGCGACGGCGCCTTGCTGCAGCCCGAAGCCTTCATGCGCGAGCTCGGTCCCATGGAGCTCAGCCTGCTGGGCGCGCGCGTGCGCCAGCAGGCCCTGGCCGACCTGGCCATCTGGGTGCGTCAAGGCCTGCACCTCGGAGTCTCGGTGAACGTGGTGCCGCAGGAACTGCTGGCCGCCGATTTCGCCAGCCGGGTGCTGGCCGAGGTGGGCGGCCACCCGGAGCTCGAGCCCGGCATGCTCAGCCTGGAGATTCTGGAGACCGAGGAAGTGTTCGGCGAGCACGTGGTGCTCGAGCAGTTGGGCATCCTGCGCCACGAGGGTGTGCGCGTGGGCATGGACGACGTCGGCTCGGCCTATGCCTCGCTGCTGCGCCTGAAGACCCTGCCGGTGGACCTGCTGAAAATCGACCAGGCTTTCGTGCGCGACCTGCCCAGCCACCCACGCGACCGCCTGTTCCTCGACGCCATCCTGGCGCTGGGCCAGGCCCTGGGCATACGCACCGTGATCGAGGGTGTCGAGACGCGCGCCCATCTCGACCTGCTGCTGCGCACCTCGGCGGATGCCCTGCAGGGCTATGCCATTTCGCAGGCCCTGCCGGCGGACGACATTCCGGCTTTCGTGACAGGCTTTCGCCTGCCGCCGCGCGGCGTGCGGGCCTATTCGTAGCGCAGGGCCACGGCGGGCTGCACGCGCGAGGCGCGCCAGCTCGGATAGAGCGTGGCCAGCAGCGACAGCACCAGCGCCACCACCGTGATGGTGAGGATGTCCGAGGCCCTGGGGTCGCTCGGCATCTTGTGGATGAGGTAGACGCTGCGCGGCAGGAACTGGGTGTGGAACACCCATTCCAGGAAGCTGACGATGGGGTCGATGTTGAAGGCGATGAGGCAGCCCAGCAGCACGCCCGAGAGCACGCCGATCACGCCGGTGATGGCCCCCTGGACGATGAAGATGCCCATGATGGAACGCGGGCTGGCGCCCTGGGTGCGCAGGATGGCGATGTCCGACTGCTTGTCGGTGACGGTCATCACCAGCGTGGACACCAGATTGAACGCCGCCACCGCGACGATCATCGCCAGGATGATGAACATCATGCGCTTCTCGATCACCACGGCCTCGAACCAGGTGCGGTTCTGCTCGGTCCAGGGTTGCGCCACCAGATTGGCCGGGAGCGTGGTCTGCAGTGCCTGCGCCACGGCCGGGGCGTCGTCGATCGAACGGGTCTGCACGCGCAGGCCGGTGGGGCCGCCCGAGAGGAAGAGCTTGGCGGCGTCGTCCATGTTCAGCAGCGCCAGCGTGCTGTCGTATTCGTAATGGCCGACGTTGAACACGCCCACCACGCGCAGGGTGCGCAGGCGCGGGATCATGCCGGCCGGGGTGAGGCTGCCGCTGGGCACCACCATGGTGATCTGGTCGCCGATGCCCACGCCCAGGCGCTGCGCCAGTTCGTTGCCCAGCACCACGCTGAAACTGCCCGGCTTCAGCGCCGCGAGCGAGCCCGCCACCATGTGCGTGGCGATGGCCGAGACCTTGTCTTCCTCCTGCGGCTCGATGCCCCAGGCCAGCACGCCGAACAACTGGTTGCCCTGCGCCAGCAGCGCCTGGCCGCTGACGAAGGGCGCCACGCCGGTGACGGCCGGATTGCGCTGCACCACCCGCGCCACGCCGCGCCAGTCGGTCAGCGGGCCACCGTCCACGCTGAACACCTGGATGTGCGGAATGACGTTGAGCATGCGGTCGCGCACGTCCTTCTGGAAGCCGTTCATCACCGAGATGACCACGATCAGCGCGGCCACCCCGAGCGCGATGCCGGCGACCGAGATGAAGGAGATGAAGGAGATGAAGCCGTTGCGCCGCGTGCGCCGGCCGGCGCGCGTGTAGCGCCAGCCGATGAGCAGCTCGAACGGCAGGCCTGAGGGCGTGGAGGTGGACATGGGGGCGAAGTTTACGGGCTGGGCGATTTCCAGCATCCATGCCGGCACAAGGCCTTGGGCCGGCGCCCTATGCTGAGGGTCCTGCCACAACCCGGAGGACACTCCCGATGAACGACGCCACCATGCCCATGCCCTACCGCCGCCTCGGCCGCAGCGGCCTGCAAGTCAGCCTGTTGTCGCTCGGCTCGTGGGTGACGTTCCACAACCAGGTGGATGCTTCCGGCGTGCGCGAGATGATGGCCGCGGCGCGCGACGCCGGGGTCAACTTCTTCGACAACGCCGAGGTGTACGCCAACGGCGAGAGCGAGACCCTGATGGGCCAGGTCATGGGTCAGCTGGGGTGGAACCGGCTGGACTACATCGTGTCCAGCAAGTTCTTCTGGGGCCTGGACCGCGGCACGCCCGACGCGCCGCGCATCAACGGCCGCGACACCCTCAACCGCAAGTATCTGCTGCAGGCAGTGGACGGCAGCCTCAAGCGGCTGAAGCTCGACTTCATCGACCTGATCTTCTGCCACCGCGCCGATCCGCACACGCCGGTGGAAGAAACCGTCTGGGCCATGCACCACGTCATCGAGCAGGGCAAGGCGCTCTATTGGGGCACCAGCGAATGGAGCGCCGACGAGATTCGCGCCGCCTGGGAGGTGGCCGAGCGCCACCACCTGCACAAGCCGGTGATGGAGCAGCCGCAATACCACCTGTTCCACCGCAAGCGCGTGGAACAGGAGTACGCGCGGCTGTATGCCGACATCGGCCTCGGGCTGACCACCTGGAGTCCGCTGGCCTCGGGCCTGCTCACCGGCAAGTACCGCGCAGGGGTGCCCGCCGGCAGCCGCGGCGCGATCCAGAGCCTGTCCTTCCTGCGCGAGGGGCTGCTGGACGCGCGCAAGAACGCCGCGGTGGGCGAACTCGACGCCGTGGCCCAGGACCTCGGCTGCAGCGTGGCGCAGCTGGCCCTGGCCTGGGTGGCGCGCAATCCGCGCGTGAGCACGGTGATCCTGGGCGCGTCCAGGCTGGCGCAATTGCAGGAGAACCTCGGCGCGCTGGCGGTGCTGCCCAAGCTTTCGACCGAGGTCGTGCAACGCATCGAGGCCATCACCGCCGGGCTGGCCGAATGACGCGGGCCTAGGAGGCTGTCGGACTTTCCAGGCTTACGCCTGATGGATCAATCCGAGACAATGGCGACAGTGCATTGAGGAGTTCCTCGCGATGAGCCGCTTTGTTTGTGTTGATCGAGACACGGCCTACCTTCTGCCGCCTTCGGTGGACGAGTGGTTGCCCAGTGATCACCTTGCGCGCTTTGTGGTCGAAGTGATTGATCGGCTTGATCTGGACGATCTGGTCAAGCAGTACGCGGGCCGTGGCTCTGCCGCGCATCACCCTGCGGTGCTGCTGGGGCTGCTGATCTACGGGTATGCCAACGGGGTGCATTCGAGCCGCAAGATCGAACGCGCGACCTACGACTCGGTGGCGTTCCGCTTTGTGGCGGCCAATACGCATCCCGATCACGACACGCTGGCGACGTTCCGTCGGCGCTTTCTGAAGGAGATCGAGGCGCTGTTCGTGCAGGTGCTGGTGCTGGCGCGCGAGATGAAGTTACTCAAGCTCGGTCACATTGCGCTGGACGGCACCAAGATTGGAGCCAACGCGAGCAAGCACAAGGCGCTGTCGTGGGGTCATGCCAACAAGATCGAGGCGCAGTTGCGCCAGGAAGTCCAGGACCTGTTGGCGCGGGCGGAGAAGGATGATGGATCCAGCGCGCCCGATGGCATGGATGTGCCCGCCGAGATTGCCCGCCGCGAGGACCGTCTGCGCGCCATCGCGCAGGCCAAGGCCAAGATTGCGCAACGCGCCGCCGAACGATTCAAGGCGGAGCAGCAGGAGTTTGAGGCCAAAGAGGCCAAGCGCCGCGCCCAGCGCGAGGCTGGCAAGAAGCCGCGCGGGCGGGATCCCGAGCCGCCCCAGGCCGGTCCCCAGGACGGCGACCAGGTCAACCTGACGGACGAGGAGTCGCGCATCATGCCGGTGTCCGGCGGCGGCTTCGAGCAGAGCTACAACGCCCAAGCCGGCGTGGACATCGAGACGATGATGGTGGTCACCGCGCACGTCACGCAGTCCTGCAATGACAAGCGCGAAGTGGTGCCCACGCTGGAGCAGATAGCGGCGTTGCCCGAGGCGCTGGGCACCGTGCAGACCCTGGTCGCCGACAACGGCTTTTGCAGCCAGGCGAACGTGGTCGCCTGCGTGCAGGCGGGAATCGAGCCGCTGCTGGCGATGAAGCGCGAGTCGCATCACGTGCCACTGGCCGAACGGTTTGGGCCCGACCCCGACGCGCCGCGAACTGCGGAGCCGGTCGCCAACATGGCCCACCGCCTGTCCACACAGGCAGGCCGGGCGCTGTACAAACTGCGCAAGCAGACCGTCGAGCCCGTGTTCGGCATCATCAAGCACGTCATGGGCTGGCGTCAGATGAGCATGCGCGGACTGCACAAGGCGCAAGGCGAGTGGAACCTCGTGACCATGGCCTGGAACATCAAGCGCATGCATGTGCTGCGCGCCAGGTGACGAGCAAAGGGGGAAGTGCGCCCAGATCACGCCCCACCGCACGACCTGCTACGCGCCCCAACGGGCCGCCCAGGAGCCTGTGCAAGTGATGAAGACGCTGGCGGCGTGCCGGGTCACGCAAAAACCGCGCCGCTCGCCGCCGCCACCCGCCCCTCGGGCTTAAGTCCGACGGTCTCCTAGGGCCAATACTGTTCAGATACGTAGGATTGGTGTTGGCTGATGGTGTTGATGGAGTACCTCTCCGCGATGTCGGAGGTTGTAGTTGCTCATTTTGCGTTTGACGCCGCGCGGGTTGGTCCGACCTCGGCTGCTCACGCAGCGACCGCGGGCGATTTCCTCGAACAAGGCGTCGCGCCAGCAAGGCAGTCGCTCAGGGGGGAATGGCCGCGGCCTGCGGCATTTTTCGCTTGATCACTCGCACTGCGTGGGTGAAGCTCAAGCGATCCGGATCGAGTCCGCGTGGCCAGGCGGCTTGCGCCATGATTTGGCGAATCGCGAAGTGCGCCAGAAGCAGTCCCCAAAGTTCCTGCCTCACCAGTTCCGGTGTCTTGCTTCGCAGGACGGTGCTGTTGGCTCGCAGGTGCGTCTTGAATTCGGCGAAGACGCTCTCGACTTCCCAGCGTTCGTGGTAGAGCGCCGCCAGCTCGAGCGCCGGAGCATCCTCGGGATCCAGGATGTTGGTGACCAATCGGTAGCTGTCCTGTGTTGGCGTGGCGGAGTTGGTCAACAGGTACTCGACGATCCGAATCGTTTGCCCGACGCGCTCGCTCCTGCGATCGTCGCTGTCGAACACCGTACTGAGATAGGAGCCGTCCGGCAGCGCTTTTTCAATCGGCAGTTTGCTCGTAGACGGCACTCGCCATGCCAGTTTGGCACCGGTGGCGCACGCGATCTGCCAGAGCTTGAATCCGTAGAAGCCGCGGTCGGCAAGCACGAGCATGTTTGCTGTCAACTTCTGGGGCAGCAGTCGGCTCGCCATGACGCGTTCGCTCTGGCTGTAGGGGCCGATGTCGGCGGCCACAACGGCGTGGGTGCCGCACTCGACCAAGCCCAGCAGCCGGGCCTGTGGAAAGGCGCTCTGTCCGCGTGTGGCACTCGGGTAGCCGAAGTAAGAGGCGTTGGCCGCCTCGTCCGCCACGTCCATGCCGCTGCCATCCAAAGCCATCACGCGCAGCCCGCGATACCAAGCTCCAGGTGCCCCGGGCGCTGCAAGCGGCCGCAACACCCGATCAGCCAGTTGATGCATGACCTCGGCACCGAGCCGCGTGCGCGCCTGCGAAATCGCCGACTTGCTGGCCTGGACTGCACCAGCCCGGCTATCGCCGAGCCATTGCAGGCCCTCGCAAACGACGCGCAGAACCTCCTCCAGCGGCGCCTCCCGCCACAGCGCCAACGCCATCACGTAGTACACCACCGCCGGCGCTGGAAGAAGACGCTCGCGCTGGCTTGCTCGGCCTGTCTCGCTTAGCACCTCCTCGATCAGCGCCCGCGGACAAACGCTGGCCAAAACCCCCGCGCTGATCAGGTGTGCCACGTCAACCTGGGCCGGTAACGCCTTGCGTGTCCTGGCCATGCCTCATCCTCATCGACACCTCGATGAGGATGAATTATGACTGATTGCCTGCTATCTGAACAGTATTGGGCCTAGGGCTTGCCGGCGCGGCCGCGCATCGGCGCGCGGCGGATGATGCGCTGGAAAAACAGGTTGTTCGGGATAATGACTTCCTGGCCGTCGTCCTGTTCGATGCAGGTGAACATCAGGTCGGTGTCGATGACCCGGCCCTTGAGGTTCTCGGGCAGGATTTCGATCTGCTGGCCGAGGTGATAGGGACGCCAGATCAGCACGAACAGCCGGGCGGTGATGTTGCTGACCATGGTCCAGGTCGCCAGCAGGCCGACGCCGACCACGGCCAGCAGGCTGACGATGGTGGACCAGATCGACGACACGTCGATGCCCCAGAAGCGCAGCAGAACCAGGGCCAGGAACAGCCACAGTAGGCTCACGAGCAGGCGTTCGATGGTCTTGCGCGAAGCGGGATTCAGCGGCAGGTGCCCGTCGGTGACATTCCAAAGGCGGCGGATGTAATGCCGCGCGACGACGATCAGCAGCATGCCCGCGACCAGCAGGATCAGGCTGGGCAGGGCGTGCCCGACGAGGGTGTCCGGGTGGATCAGGTCGGTGAACGTGGCTTGCAAATCGGGCATCGGAACGGGCCTCTGGGGAGCGCAGCCGCCTCGCGGCCTCAGCCGCGCCGGAACACCTTGTCGGCGCGGGCCTGGTCGGTCGGGCGAATGACGATCTGGTCGACGTTCACGTGCGCGGGCCGGGTCGTGGCCCAGACCACGGCGTCGGCGATGTCGCCGGCCGTCAGCGGGCGGGTAGCCGCGTAGACCTTGCTCGCGCGCTCGGCGTCGCCCGCGAAGCGCACCAGCGAGAACTCGGTTTCCACCAGGCCGGGATCGATCTCGGTCACGCGCATGGGCTGGCCCAGCCATTCGAGGCGCAGGGTTTCGCTGATGGCCCGCACCGCGTGCTTGGCTGCGGTGTAGCCCGCGCCGCCGGAATAGGTTTCGAAGCCGGCGATGGAGCCGATGTTCACCACATGGCCGTCGCCTGAGGCGAGCAGCCGCCCGTGCAGGGCGCGGGTCATGCGGGCCAGGCCCAGCACATTGCTTTGAAACATGGCCAGCCACTGCGCCTCGTCGAACTCCGCGACCGGGGCCAGGCCCAGGGCGCCGCCGGCGTTGTTCACCAGCACGTGCACATGGGCAGGGAGCGCGGTGGCGAAGGACTGCACCGACGCCGCATCGGCGACGTCCAGCGCCAGCGCGTGGCCGCCGATGTCGGCGGCGATGGCGCGCAGGCGGTCCAGCCGGCGCGCGCCCAGATAAACGGTGTAGCCCGCCGCGGCGAGGGCGCGGGCCGTGGCCTCGCCGATGCCGGACGATGCCCCCGTGACGACGGCGACTTTGTGGGTGGTCATGGTGTACTGGCGTGGGTTTGCATGCCCGCCATCCTAAGTGCCGCGCCAGCGGCTTGCAGGCCGCGCGGCAACGTCCCGACGGATAATCCGACTATGCACACCATCCTCATCGACACGGGCCCGGCCGGGGGCGGCGGTCTGCGGCAGGCCTTGGCGTCAAGCCCCATGCCGCGCCTGAGCCGCCTGCTGCGCCTTGCCGAGATGACCCACCGGGAGCCGGCGCGCGAGGATGCGGAAGCCGCCTGGCTGAGCCCTGCCGAGCGCTGGATGTGTGCGTCGCTCGGGCTGCAAGCCGCGCACGCTGCGGCTCCGGGCCCGGCCATGGCCGGCGCGAAACCCGATCCCGCGCAGGCAGCGCCCGCCCCGCAACGGGCGCCCTGGGGCGCGCTGGCCGCGCTGGGCGCCGGGCAGGACTTGCGCGGCCTGGCCTGGGGCTTGGCCTTGCCGGTGCACCTGGAACTGGGGCGCGAGAGCCTGAGCCTGGCCGATCCGGCCGACTTGCAGATCACGCCGGGCGAAGCGAGAGCCTTGTTGGAGACGGTTCAGCCCCTGCTGCGCGACGCCGGCTGGCTGCTGGATGCGCGCGATCCGGCGCGCTGGCTGGTGGCGCATGCCAGCCTGGCCGAGGTGGTGACGGCCGATCCCTCGCGCGCCGTCGGCCGCAACGTGGCGTCCTGGATGCCGGCCGGCACGCCGGCCAGGGCCTGGCGCCAGCTGCTCACCGAGATGCAGATGCTGTGGCAGTACCACCCGGTGAACGAGGCGCGCGCGCAGGCCGGCCGGGCTGTGGTCAACGCGCTGTGGCTGCATGGCTGCGGCGTGCTGCCTGAAGATCTGCGCAATCCCTTCGTGCTGGGCGCGCCGGGGGCGGCACATCGCCCGGCCCCCCGTGGGGGCCCAGAAAACTTGGGCGTGGCCCGGCGTTTGCGCGAGGCGCATCCGGCGGTCGCGGGCGCCACCGCCTGGCTGCCCGCCGTCGCGGCCGGTTTGCCGCACCTGTTGCCCAGCCAGCACCCGCATCCGCTGCGCGTGCTGCAACCCGCGGCGCTGCATCCGGCCGATCCCCGGACCCTGGGCGCGGCGATCACGGCGCTGGATGCCGAGGCGGCCAGCGCCATCGACGCGGCGCTGCAGTCGCACGACGCGGCCCAGGTGGTGCTGGCGGGCGACAGGCACTGGATCGCCTTCGAGCTGCGCAAGACGCGACGCTGGCAGTTCTGGCGCCGCGCCGATGCCCAGGTCCTACTTGCGATGGTGTAGCCCGGCGTGCGCTTCATCTCCCGTGACGCCCCGCCGCGCGTCGTGCACCAGCTGCAAGGCGCCGGCATTCATCCCTTGCTGGCGCAGCTGCTCGCCGCGCGCGGCGTGCGCGACCCCGCCGAGGTGGAGCCCGAGCTCGCGGCCATGCTGCCGCCGGCCGCCCTGAAGGGGGCCGAGCAGGCGGCACGGGCGCTGGCCGATGCCATCGCCCGCGGCGAGCGGCTGTGCATCGTGGCCGACTACGACTGCGACGGCGCCACCGCCTGCGCCGTCGGGCTACGCGGCCTGGCGCTGATGGGCGCGCGCGTCGGCTACGTCGTGCCCAACCGCTTCACCACCGGCTACGGCCTGTCGCCCGCCGTGGCCGACCTGGTGGCGACGCAGCCGGGTGGGCGCCCGGACTGGATCGTCACGGTGGACAACGGCATCGCCAGCGTGGATGGCGTGGCGCGGGCGCACGAGCTCGGCATGCGCGTGCTGGTCACCGACCACCACCTGCCCGGCGAGCGCCTGCCGGATGCCGAGGTCATCGTCAATCCCAACCAGCCGGGCTGCACTTTCCCGAGCAAGAACCTGCCTGGCGTGGGGGTGATGTTCTACGTGCTGCTGGCGCTGCGCGCCGAACTGCGCGCACGCGGGGCGTTCTCGGCCGCGACCCAGCCGCGCCTGGACAATCTGCTCGATCTGGTGGCGCTGGGCACGGTGGCCGACGTGGTCAAGCTCGACGCCAACAACCGCCTGCTCGTGGCGCAGGGACTCAAGCGCATGCGCGAAGGCCGCATGCAGCCGGGCGTGCGCGCGCTGTTCGCCGCCGCCGGGCGCGAGCCGGGCCAGGCCAGCAGCTTCGACCTCGGCTTCGCCCTGGGACCGCGCATCAATGCGGCCGGGCGTCTGGCCGACATGACGGTGGGCATCGAATGCCTGATCACCGACGACGCCGCGCGCGCGATGCAACTGGCGCAGACCTTGGACGCCATCAACCGCGAACGCCGCGGCATCGAAGGCGAGATGCGCGAGCAGGCCCAGGCGGCGTTGGCGCAGATCCAGCTTCAGGGCAGTGGCGAGGCGGCGTCGATCAGCCTGTTCTCGCCGGGCTGGCACGAGGGCGTGGTCGGCATCGTCGCCGGACGCCTGAAGGAGCTGCATCACCGGCCCAGCTTCGTGTTCGCCCCGGGCTCGGACGGCTGTTTGCGCGGTTCGGGGCGTTCCATCCCCGGTTTCCACCTGCGCGACGCGCTGGACCTGGTGTCCAAGCGCGAGCCCGGCCTGTTGCTGCGCTTCGGCGGCCATGCCGCGGCTTGCGGCTGCACCATCCCGGCCGACGGTTTCGACCGCTTCGCCGCGGCGTTCGAGGCCGTGGCGCGGGACGGGCTGTCGCCCGCGCTGCTGGCGCGCAAGCTGGAGGTGGACGGCGAACTGGCGCCGCAATGGTTCGACGCCGAGGTCGCGCAGCTCTTGCAGGCCCAGGTCTGGGGCCAGGGTTTCGCGGCCCCGGTGTTCGCCAGCCGCGTCGAGGTGCTGCACCAGGGGCAGTTGGGCGAGCGCCACATGAAAGCCCGCGTCCGTCTGCTGGACGTGCCGGCAGGCGCGGGCGCGACGCGCGAACTGGTCGCCTGGAACCGCAGCGACTTCCTGCCCGCGCAAGCCCGCGTCGCCTGGCGGCTCGACACCAACACCTGGCAGGGACGCACCCAGGTGCGCATGGTGCTGGAAGCGGTGGAAGAGGCGGATTGAGCGCCTGGCGACTTTGTCATGGCGCCATCATCGCCATGACAAAAATACCCCTCGTGCCGATGTTTACGGCTATGCTGTACCGCCATGCAGAAACATGAATCTGAAGGCAACTTGGCGGATGGAGCGCAGAAGGAAACGGTGCGCGAAGCACTCCTGCACGCCAACATTGCCACGGAGCTGGATTTACTGCTGCTTAGCGCCGACGAGGAAGCCATCCTCTATCCCGAACTGATGGACTTCCTGCTGCGGCGCGCCGGACTCGACGGCGTCTGGCTGGGTCATCGCGAAAAGGATGGCGAACTGGTGTTCGACGCCGTGGCGGGGCAGGGGATGGAGGCTTATCTCGGCAGCATCCACATTGCGATGGACGGCCCGCTGGAATCCCTCGGCCCCGCCGCACAGGCCTGGCACACGGGTTTGCCGCAAATCGTCGAGGACTGGGTGCACGATCCGCGAACCCAGACCTGGCAGGCGCAGGGGGCCAAGGCCGGCTGGCTCGGTTCGGTGACCCTACCCCTGCAGGGACCGGACGGGCGGCGCGATTTGCTGGCGCTCTACAGCCGCGAGCCCCGGTTTTTCGCGCAGATCCACAATCAGCGCCTGGTCTGGCATCTGCACGCCGTGCTGAGCCTGAAGCTCGGGCGCGTACGCCTGCTGCACCAGCTGCGCCAGCAGGGACAGTCGCTGCAGATGCTCAAGGCGGCGATCGAAGCCACCGACGTCGGCGTGACGGTGGCCGACGCGCGCGCGCGCGACTTCCCCCTGGTGTACGTCAATCCGGCGTTCACGCGCATCACCGGCTACACCGAGGCCCAGGCCATGGGCCGCAACTGCCGCTTCCTGCAGGGCGGCGAACCGCCTCAGGCGTCGATGGAGGAGGTGCGCGCCGCGCTGCGCGAGGGGCGCAGCTGCAGCGTGGAATTGCGCAACGTTCGCGCCGACGGCAGCCCGTTCTGGAACGCGCTGAGCCTGGCGCCGGTGCGCGACGAAACGGGCGCCGTGAGCCACTTCGTCGGCCTGATCACCGACGTCACCGAACGTCATGCCCTCGAGGCCGAGCATGAGAGCACGCAGGGCCTGTATCGCGCCCTGCTGGCCGAAGAGGAACTGGTGCTGCAGGCCACCGATCTGACCGACATGCTGCAGGAGGCTTGCGTCCGCCTGACGGCCAGCGGCCTGTTCGGCGCCGCCCTCGTCGGGCGGGCCGGACCGCGGGGAGAGATGGATCTGTTGGCCCAGGCCGGCAGCATGGGCATCGGCGAAGACTGGTACCGGCCCAACGTGACGGGCGAGGATGCCGAGCGGAGCCTTGCGGCCCGGGTGTGGAACAGCAAGAGCTTGCAGTTCAGCAACGACTATCTGAACGAGCCCGGCTACGAGAAATATCGCGAGCCGATGCGCCAGGCCGGCGTGCGCTCGGTCGCCATCGCGCCCGTGTTCCGCGGCGGTTACCGCTGGGCGGTGCTGGGCGTGGTGTCGGGCCAGGTCGGCGTCTTCACGCCGGCCGTGCTGGAACTGCTCGAACGCGTCGCACGCCTGGTCGGCCACGGCCTGGACGCCTTCGACCTGCGCCGTCGCCTGCAACAGGAACACCGGCATATCTCCTGGCTGGCCGAACATGACCCCCTCACCGGGCTGCTCAACCGGCGCGGCCTGCGTCTGCACCTGGAGGAGGCCTTGTCCCAGGTGGACGCGCGGGGTGGTTTCATCGCCGTGGGCATTCTGGATTTCGACGATTTCAAGCAGATCAACGACAACTACGGCCATGCCGCCGGCGATGCGCTGCTGCGCACGGTGGCGGCGCGGATGGTGGAGGCGGTGCGTTCGTCCGACACGGTGGCGCGGCTCGGCGGCGACGAAATCGTGCTGGTGCTGCAGGGCATGGCCGCGCGCGAAGACCTCGCGCCCATGCTCGATCGGGTTCGCAAGGCCGTGGCTGCGCCGGTGTCCCTGCCGGGCGGTGAGCGCATCGTCCACATCCAGGCCAGCCTCGGCATCACCATCTACCCCGACGACTCCAGCGAACCCGACGAACTGCTGCGCCACGCCGATCAGGCGCTGTACGCCATCAAGCAGCAGCCGCGCAGCTTCGACGCGCCGTTCTGGCGCGTGTACCAGCCGGCGATCGACCGCGACCACTTCAACCACCTGCGCCTGGTGCGCGAGCGCTTTGCCGCCGGGGGCTTGCGCGTGCACTACCAGCCGGTGGTCGAACTGGCCAGCGGGCGCGTCGTCGAGGTCGAGGCGCTGGCGCGGCTGGACAATGGCGCGGGGCAGTTGATTCCGCCGCTGGACTTCATTCACCAGCTCGGCCGCGACGGCCTCATCTCCCTCACGTCCGCGGTGCTCAACCAGGCCGTGACCGATGCCCTGCGGTGGCAGCGCACGCTTGGCGTCGAGCTGAACGTCGCGGTGAACGTGGACCCGGTGAATCTCGCTTCGGGCGAAGCGCTCGCCGTGGTGAAGGACACCGTCGTGGTGCATGGCTTTCCCGCCAGGCGCATCGTGCTGGAGGTCCTGGAGCACAGCGATTTTCTGTCCTTCGCCTCGGCGCAGGACAGCCTGGCCGAGTTGCGCGCCTTCGGCTGCCGCATCGCGCTGGACGACATCGGCAGCGCCTACTCGTCGTTGCTGCGCATGAAAGAGCTGCCGATCGACATCATCAAGCTCGATCAGAGCTTCATCCGCGGGCTGGCCGAGCGTCCGCAGGACCTGCGCTTCGTGCAAAGCCTCGCGCAGCTGGCGCGCAGCCTGGGGGTGGACTTCGTCGCCGAGGGTGCCGAAACCGAGGACATCGTCGAGGCCTTGCGTGCCCTGCGCGTGCCGCAGGCGCAGGGTTTCGGCATCGCCATGCCGATGCCCGCCGACGCCTTGGGCGACTGGCTGGCCGCTTGGCCGCAACGGGTGCAATCGTCCTCGCGCGGCCTGCTCACGCGCATCGCGGATCGACTGGTCGGCCTGGACATGGATCTGCTTATCGCGAGCAGCCGCCCCGAACTGCTGTCCACCCTGTCGACGAGCATGGATCCCCAGGATTGCGTCATCGGGCAATGGCTGCAGGAAGCCGGCCTTGGCGAGCAGCATCCGCTGGTGCTGGCGCATGCCGATCTGCATGCCATGTTCAGGGAGTGGCTGGCCGCCGGCGCCGATGCCGACGGCGGCATGATCCAATCCGCGCTCGATCACTTCCTGCGCGCCGCGGGCGACTATCTGCGCACGTCGGGCGATTGAATCCGCAGGGGTGGCAGGCGTGCCGCGGCAGGCGTCAGGCGAAGTCCCCGGGCGGGCGCAGCCGGCCCTTGCTCAGGTGCAGCACGGTGCCGCAACGCGCCGCCAGATCGTGGTCGTGCGTCACCAGCACCAGGGCCGTGCCGTGGTCGCGCGCGGACTGCAGCAACAGATCGAACACCACCTGGGCGGCGTCGGCGTCAAGGTTGCCGGTGGGTTCGTCGGCCAGCACCAGGGCGGGGCGCGTGACCAGGGCGCGTGCCACGGCGACGCGCTGGCGCTCGCCCCCGGAGAGTTCGCCCGGCTTGTGGTGGATGCGTGCGGCAAGGCCGACGCGGCCCAGCATCTCGGCGGCCTGGGTCTGGGCCGCGGCGGCCGGTTCGCGGCGGATACGCAGGGGCATCATGACGTTGTCCAGCGCGGTGAACTCGGGCAGCAGATGGTGGAACTGGTAGACGAAACCCACGCAGCGGTTGCGCCAGGCGCCTTGTTCGGCCGCGGACATCGCGGTCCAGTCGCGCCCGCAGACGCTGATGCTGCCGGCATCGGCACGATCCAGCCCGCCAAGGACGTGCAGCAGGGTGCTCTTGCCCGAGCCCGAGGCGCCGGTGATGGCCAAGGACTGGGCCGCCTCCACCTGCAGGCTGGCGCCGGCGAGAACCTCGACGGATTGCGGGCCGCCATTGAAGCGCTTGTGCACGTCGCGTGCGGTGAGGATGGGTGGATTCATGGATGGGTTCGGGCCCGGTCCGGCTGGTTGGCGGCCGGGGCGGGAGATGGGGTGAAGGAGGAAGCGGCGGCCGCAGGATGGGCGGGCCGGATTTGCGGCCGGTATTCGGGCACCAGCGTCGCCAGCAGCGCCTTGACCGCATCGCCGCCGGGCTCGGGTCGCGGCAGGGCAGGGCCGGGGGCCGAATCGGCGGGGGTGATGGCGCGGCCCAGCGCGGCCAGGTCCAGCGCCTGGGTGTCGGCGTCGGCGTGCCGGGCCACGCGCAGCTTGGGATGCGGCGTCGGCAGGGTGGTTTCGTCGTCGGCCAGGAGTTCCTCGTACAGCTTCTCGCCCGGGCGCAGGCCGCTGAACACCACGGGAATCTCGTCCTCGGTCTTGCCCGAGAGGCGGATCATCAGGCGCGCAAGCTCGACGATCTTCACCGGTTCGCCCATGTCGAGCACGTAGATCTCGCCGCTTTCGCCCATCAGCCCGGCCTGCAGCACGAGCTGGGCCGCTTCGGGGATGGTCATGAAATAGCGCACGATGTCCGGATGCGTCACCGTGATCGGCCCCCCGGCGGCGATCTGCTGGGCGAAGCGCGGCACCACGCTGCCGCTCGACCCCAGCACGTTGCCAAAGCGCACCGCCACCATGCGAGTGTCCGGGTGTTCGCGTGCGACGGCCTGCAGCGCGCGTTCGGCCAGGCGCTTGCTCGCGCCCATCACGTTGGTGGGGTTCACCGCCTTGTCGGTGGAGATGAGCACGAAACGGCGCGCGCCGCAGGCCGCCGCCGCGCGCGCCGCGTTGACCGTGCCGAGCACATTGGTACGCACCGCCTCGATGGCGTTGTCCTCCTCCATCAGCGGCACGTGCTTGTAGGCGGCGGCGTGGAACACCACGGCCGGCTGGTGCGCGCCGAACAGCTGGCGCAGGCGCTCGGCCTCGCGCACATTGGCGGTCAGGTAGACGATGGGCAGCTCGGGGTGGCGCGCCTTGAGTTCCTGCTCGAGTTGGTAGATCGCGAACTCGGACACGTCCAGGCAGACCAGCCTGCCCACGCCGAAGCGGGCGAGCTGGCGGCAGAGCTCCGAGCCGATCGAGCCGCCCGCGCCGGTGACCAGGGCGCAGCGCCCGGCCAGCAGCTCGGACAGACCGCGCACGTCGAGCTGCACCGCCTCGCGTCCGAGCAGGTCGTCGAGCTCCAGGTTGCGCGGCGCCGCGTTCGCGCCGGCGGGTCCGGCGTGCAGCCAGTCGTCGGCGCGCGGCAGGGTCAGCAGGGCCAGGCGCGCATCGCTGGCCTGCTCCAGCAGCAGGCGGCGCGCGGCCGAGCCTGCGGCTCCCGCCACCAGGGCATGGCGCGCCCCCAGTTGCTGGGCCGCGGCGCCCAGCTTGAGCGGAGGACCCAGCACATCCATGCCCTGCAGGCTGCGCCCGGCCTCGGCCGGCACCGGGCTGTAGATGGCCACGGCCCGCCACTGATGGCTGCCGCGCAGGGTCTGCAGCACCGGCGCCGCATCGTCCAGGCTGCCGAGCACGAGCAGGGGTTGGGCGCTTTCGCGCAGCGCGCCGAGGCTGGTGCGCTCGGCGCGCATGCGCGCGGCCAGGCGCAGCGCCAGCAGCGCGACGCTCGCCAGCAGCGGATGGATGAACACGATGGAGCGCGGGAAATTCGGCAGCCGGGCGATCAGCAGCGCCGCCGCCAGCGCCAGCGCGGCCACGCCGGCCGCCGTGGCCAGGCGCCGCACGTCGGGCAGGCTGGTGTAGCGCCAGGGCGTGCGGTAGGCGCCGAAACCCAGCAGGCAGGCGCTCCACACGGCCACCGCCAGCGGCAGGCTGAAGACGACGATGTGGACGATATTGGCGGGCGCGTTGTTGCTGAACAGGCTGAAGCGGAAGACGAAGGAAGCCAGCCAGGCCAGCGCGACGACGGCGGCGTCGCTCAAGGGAGGTTGCCAGCCGATGCGGCTGGTGGTGCGGCGCCCGAGCTTCATGTCGTCGCGTGCGCCGCGAGTTCCAGCCCGCGCGCCAGGAGCTCGCACACCCGATCCAGTTGCGCGGCCGTCATGTTCGAGCCCGAGGGCAGGCAGATGCCGCCGGCGAACAGCGCGGCACTGACGTCGCGCTCAGGGGCGTGGGTGAAATAGCGGCAGCCGGCATACAGCGGTTGCAGGTGCATGGGCTTCCACACCGGGCGCGCCTCGACGTTGTGGCGCTCGAGGAAATCCAGCAGGGCGTCGCGCCGCGCCGAGGCTTCGGGAAGGTCCAGGGTGAAGGCCGACAGCCAGCGCGTGGAGCGGTGGCCTTGCGGCTCCTCCATCCAGCGCACGCCGTCCATGCCGGCCAGCGCCGCGCGGTAGCGCGCATGCACCGCGCGGCGGCTTTGCACGCGCTGCTCCAGCACGCGCAGCTGACCGCGGCCGATGCCGGCCAGCACATTGCTCAGGCGATAGTTGTAGCCGTCCTCGACATGCTCGTAGTGTCGCGCCGGCTCGCGCGCCTGCGTGGAGAGCTTGCGCGCATGGGCGATGAGGTCGCCGTCGCGCCCGGCGAGCATGCCGCCGCCCGATGTGGTGATGATCTTGTTGCCGTTGAACGAGAACACCGCGAGCCGGCCGAAGCTGCCGCTCGGGCGGCCGCGATAGGTGGCGCCGAGCGATTCCGCAGCGTCTTCCAGCACCGGCACGCCGGCATCTTCCAGCAGCGGCAGCAGGGCGTCCATCTCGGCGCTCTGGCCGTAGAGATTGACGATGACGGCGGCCTTGGGGCGGATGCCGTCGGCGCGCAGCGCGGCCAATGCCCGCCGCAGCGCCTGCGGCGACATATTCCATCCGGCCGGTTCGGAATCGACGAACACCGGCGTGGCGCCGAGCTGGCGGATGGGGTTGGCGCTGGCGACGAAAGTGAGGCTGGAGCACAGCACCACGTCGCCCGTTCCGACGCCGAGCAGGCGCAGGCCCAGGTGCAGCGCGGCGGTGCCGGAGCTGGTGGCGGCGGCATGCGGCAGGCCCACGGCGAGCGCGAATTCGCGCTCGAAGGCGTCGACATGCGGGCCCAGCGGCGCGATCCAGTTGCTGGAGAACGCTTCCTGCACCAGGCCGGCTTCGTCGTCGCCCAGGTGCGGCGAGGACAGGTAGATGCGCTGCGAAAGCTCGCGCCGCGTGACGAGGTCCACCGCGCGCCCGGCGGCGTCGACCACCGGCACGTGGTCGATGCGGTGGCGGTCCATCAGGTCCAGGACGTCGCGCATGGAGGCGCGCAAGTCGGCGCAGATCGGAGGCTGCGCGGGCAGGCTGGCCAATGCGGCCTGGGCGTCGACGCCGGCCAGCGTTGCCCGGCGCAGGTCGCCGTCGGTCAGCGTGCGCAGCAGCAGGCCGGCCGGGTCCGCGACCAGCAGCACGCCTTGCGCCGTGGCGTCGAGCCGGGCCAGCGCCTCGCGCAGCGAGGCCCCGGGGGCGATGCACAGGGATTGCAGGGATGCGGTATTCATGCGCAGGCTCGCTCGAGCGGGCGGGCCGGCACCCCGGCCCAGGCCTGGCCGGCCGGCACGTCGGCCAGGGCCACGGCGCCGGCGCCCAGCGTGGCGTGGGCGCCGACGCGCAGGTTGCGCAGCACCGTGCTGCCGGCGCCGACCAGGGCGCTTTCGTCCACGGCCACGGCGCCGCCGAGCTTGGCGCCGGGGGCGATGTGGGCCCAGGCGCCGATGACGCAGTCGTGGTCGATCACCGCGCCGTGGTTGACGATCACGCCTTCGCCCAGCACCGCCATCGGTCCCACCACGCATTGCGCGGTGAGCAGGCAGCCCGCGGCGATGCGGCTGCTGGCGGCCACGCAGGCGCGCGGGTGGATCACGCTGGCCAAGGGGGCGACCTCGCGCAGGGCGTGTGCTTCTTGCCTGCGCACCGGGTTGTTGCCGATGGCCACGTGCAGCGCCAGGGGCCGGGGCAGATCCGCCAAGGCTGCGGGCGGGACGATGGCCACGCCTGGCAGCAGCTCGCCGCCCCAGGCGGCCGGGTTGCGGTCGGACGCGACCACGCCGCGCCAGGCGCCGCTGGCCAGCGCAGCGTCGGCCACGACGCGGCCATGGCCGCCGGCGCCGAACACGATGAGCAAGGGCAGTTCAGTGGAAGACATGCGGTTCAATAGCGGTTGGTCTTGGCCAGCAGGGCCGGGGACAGCGGTAGCGTGGCCAGCAGTTGGACGATGCGCGCGGCGGCATTCCCGTCGCCATAGACATTGTGCGCGGCTCCGCGCCCCGCCTGCAGCGCCGCGCGCAAAGCGCCGGCGATGTCCTCGGCACGCGGGGAAACGTCCGCGGTGCCCGGATTGCGCTGGCGCAGGTGCTGGCGCGATCCCACGTTGACCACCGGGGTGCCGAAACCGGCGGCCTCGATGATGCCGGAGGACGAGTTGCCCAGCAGGGCCGCGGCGTGGCGCAGCGCGGCCAGATACTGCGGACGCGGCAGATGTGTGATGCGCCTGAGCCCCGGCCAGCGCTGGGCCTGCAGCGCATCGGCGATGGCGTCCGAGCCCGCGTCGGCATTGGGCGCCAGCCAGATCACGTCGAAATCGGCGCCGGCACCCGCTTGGCGCAGGCCCTGCGTCAGCGCCTCGGTTTGCGCGGCGGCGTCCTCGGCCTCCTGCACCACGGGGTGGAACACCACCAGCACGTAGGGACGCGCTGTCTGCGGGTCGAGGCCGAGCGCGCGCAAGGCGGCGTCGCGTGGCTGGGCGCCCGCGGCCGGCAGGTCATCGAGGCCCGGCGCGCCGACCTCGAACACGCGCGCGGGCTCCTCGCCCATGGCGATGAGCCGCTCGCGCGATTCCGCAGTCGCGGCGAAGTGATAGGTGGCCAGCTTGGATATGGCGTGGCGCATCGGCTCGTCCACCGTGCCCGAACGTTCGCCGCCGTGCATGTGAACGGCGGGAATGCCCAGGTGCAGCGCCGCGGCGGCGCCGGCCAGCATTTCGCCGCGGTCGCCGAGCAGCAGCAGGGCGTCGGGCGGATCGGCGGCGAGCAGCTCGGTCAGCCCCAGCATGGTTTGCGCCACGGCGCGTGCCATGCCGGCACGGTCGCGCGCCTGCACGTCGGTCGGTATGCGGCCGGCGATGCGCAGGCCGCTGGCGACGATGTCGTCCACCGTGTGACCGTAGGCGGCGTCCAGGTGCATGCCGGTCACGGCGACCGACACATCGAGCGCCGGGTGCGCCGCCAGCGCCTGCAGCGTGTGCCGCATCAGCCCGAAATCGGCGCGTGTGCCGCTGAGGTAGACCAGGCGCCGCGGCTTCATTCCAGCATGGCCCACTGAAGCACGGTGCCGGCGTCGGCGTCGGCGCGCAAGCGGCGGCCAGGCACGGCGTCGAGCTCGGCGGCGGCAATGCCGCTGGCGGGACGGCGCAGCAGCAGGTGCTCGCGCGCGAGCACGGTGCCGGCGGGTAGCGTCTGGGCCAGGACCACGCTGCGGCGGGCGACGGCGCGCACCTCGAATTCGTCCGGCCGCGGCGCTTTCACGCCGTCGCCGAGCATGGCCTCGACGCGCCGCAGTTCGTGCACCAGGGCGGCGAACTCGGCCGGTTCGCTCGACGCCTGGTGGTCGGGGCCGGGCAGCTTGCGGTCGAGGGTGATGTGCTTTTCCAGCACGCAGGCGCCAAGGCTGGCGGCGGCCAGCGCGGCGACGTTGCCCAGACTGTGGTCGGAGTAGCCCACGGGCAGGCCGGTGGCGTCGGCCAGGGTGCGCAATGCGCGCAGGTTCAGCGCGGCGTCGGGCGCGGGGTAGGCCGAGGTGCAGTGCAGCAGCACCAGCGGGCCGTCGACGCCGGCGGCCGGCCGCGGCGGGCCGGGATGGCGCCAGGCGGCCTGCACCCAGGCCACGGCCTGCCGCGCTTCGTCGAGCGTGGCCATGCCGGTCGAGAGCAGCAAGGGGAGCCGGGCGGACGCGGCCTTTTCCAGCAGCGGGCGGTTGGTGATCTCTCCCGAGGAAATCTTCAGGCGCCTGACCTTGAGGCTGACCAGCAAGTCCACCGCGCTCTCGGAGAACGGCGTGGACATGAACTCGATGCCGCGTTCGGCGCAGCGCGCCGCGATGGCCTCGTGCTGCGCGGCGGACAGCTCCAGCTTGCGCAGCATGGCGAGCTGGTCGGTCTCGCCCGTGTTGCCCTGCTGGTAGGCGGCGGTGGCGGTGCCCGGTAGGGCCAGGTCCTCGGCGCGGAAGGTCTGGAACTTCACCGCGTCGGCGCCGGCGGCGGCGGCGGCGTCCACCAGGGCGAGCGCCAGATCCAGCCGGCCGTTGTGGTTGACGCCGGCCTCGGCGATGACGAACACGCGGTCAGGTGACATGGGCGATTCAGGCGGAGGGATGCTGGCGCGCATACAGCCATTCGGCCAGCGCGAAATCGTCGGCGGTGTCGATGTCCACCGAGCGCGAAGCCGGCATGATATGGGCGCGCACCGCCACGCTCCACAGGCCGTGCGCGGCGGCGTGGCGCAGCGCCGCGCGCCGCCACACGTAAATGGAACCGTTGAGTCCGAAGGCGCGCGGCGCGGCCTGGCGCGCGGTGGTCAGCCCGTCGCCCTTGCTGATGCGCACCGTGCCGTCGGGCTGCTGTTCGACCAGGTTGAAATAGGGGTTGAAGCCGCAGTCGTAGGCGGTGAGGGCGAGGTCGGCATGGGCCGACAGCGCCAGGCAGGCGTCCAGGTCCTCGCGGGCGCGCAAGGGCGAGGTGGGTTGCAGGTCGACGATGCGCAGCACCGTGTCGCCGCGGGCTTCGAGGTGGGCGACAAGATGCTCGATCACCGGCAGCTTGGGGGTGTCGTCGCGCGCCAGTTCGGCGGGCCGCAGATAGGGCACGATGGCGCCGGCCTGTGCGGCGATGCGGGCGATGTCGGCGTCGTCGGTGGATACGTACACCGCGTCGATGGCCGGATGCGCCAGGGCGAAGGCAATGCTGTGGGCGATCAGCGGCTTGCCGGCCAGCGGCAGGATGTTCTTGCCCGGCAGCCCTTTGCTGCCGCCGCGGGCGCAGATGGTGGCGATGGTGGTCATGGCCGGCATGTCGTGTCGCAGCGGGGTTCGTCGGCGCGGTTGATGGGCGGCGCGGCGAGGGCGCCGTGGCGGCGCTGCAGCAGTGCCACGGCCTCGTCGGCCACGGCGTCGGCCGCCCGGGCGTGGCGCGCCCAAGGCGTGGGGGGCGGGGGGTGGTCGAGCGCGGCGTTGACGGCCGCAGGCAGGTCGGGCACGTCGCGCACGCCCTGGGCGACGCCGAGATCGGCGAAGCTGAAGGCGGAGAGCGCGCCGGGCGAACTCTGCAGCGCCAGCACCGGAATGCCCACCGTGGCGGCCTGCAGTCCGACTGTGGTGGTCTGCACCACCACGCAGTCGGCGGCGAGGATGAGCGGGTCGATGGCCTCGACCCCGGGTTCGCTGAAATGCACCTGCGGCGTGTCGGGCAGGCGGGGAAAAAGATGCCAGTGGTTGGGATGGTGGCGCACGACCAGCGCCGCGTCGGAGCGGGTGCGCACCCAGTCGCGCAGCGTGCGTTCCATGGCTTCGGGCAGCGCGTTGCCGGGCGGCCAGGACGTGGCCGGATGGCTGCGCGGCTCGGGGTGGGCGGCCAGCAGCACCACCTTCTTGTCCTGCCAGCCGAGCCGGGCGCGGAAGGCCGCGGCCTGTTCGCGCACGGCGGGGTCGTGCAGGGCGTCGAACGCCGGGTTGCCGGTGATGGCGATGCGGTCCGCAGGCCAGCCCGCGCGGACCAGGTTGTCGCGCACGGCCTCGGCCAGCACGCAGACGCGGTCGGGGTGGCGGGTGCGGGCGGCGAAGGCGTCGCCCGGCAGGCCGAACAGATCGAGTATGGCCAGGGTCGGGATGCCTTGCTCGGCGGCGGCATCCACCGCGGCCTGCTCGCTGCGCGGCGCGTTGGTGGCCAGCACCAACGCGGGCCGCAGCTGGGCGACGACGCGGCGGAAGAAGTCGAGGGGGTAGAACGCGCGGCGCCCGCTTTCGGCCCACAACCGGTCGGCTTGCGTGGCGCCGTGGCGGGCTTCCCAGTCCAACCAGTTGATACCGAGGTAGGCCAGGGTTTCGGCCTCGGGCACGTCGGGGTGGGTGTTGCCCGCAGCCAGCCGGCGACCGTGCGCCAGCGCCGCCTCGGCGTCGACCAGGGGCAGGAAGTCGGCATAGCCCAGCGGGCGCTCGCCGGCCTGCACGGCGGCGCGGCGGGCGGTGGTCAGCGCCATGAGGTCGATAGGCGCGTCCGGCAGGCGCGCGCGCAGGGCGCGCAGCACGGGCAGCACCATGGCGATATGCCCGCCGCCGTAGGCCACGGCGAGGATGCGCGGGGCTGCCGCGGTCATGCGGGCAGCTCCGGCTGGAAGCGCCGGGCCCAGAGTTCCAGCGCGGCCAGCGCGCGCAACTCGCGCGTGTGGTTGGCCTGGCCGCTGACATGGGCGTCGAACAGGGCTTGCAGATGGCCGCGCTCGAACAGGCGCGCCGCCAGCGCGTCGGGGGCGAACAGCAGCGCGTGCAGCCAGGCCTTGCGCGTCCCCCGGAACCATTCGCCGATGGGTACCGTGAACATCTGCTTTTTGCGGTAGGCCAGTTCGGTGCCGATGAGCGGTTCCACCGCGCGCTTGAACCAGTGTTTCTTGTCGCCGTCCTTCAGCTTGGTGTGCCCGGGGGCGCGGAAGGCGAACTCCATCATGCGCCAGTCGAGGAACGGCGTGCGCGCCTCGACGGAGGCGGCCATGCCCATGCGGTCGGGCTTGACCAGATTGTTGCCGGGCAGGAGCAGCATCATGTCCAGGTAGAGCATCTGGTTGATGCGGTCGAAGTGCTCGGCCTCGCGCAGCCAGGGCGCGGCCACGTCCTGCACGCTGTCGCAGCCGGCCAGGGCCTGGCGCAGCCAGGGCTGGAACAGCGCGTCGCGCTGCGCGGCGCCGAACAGGCCGGTGTGTTCCACGTAATGCCGCGCGAAGTCGGCGTCGGGCAGGTCGCGCAGCGCGGGGTCGGCCAGGAAGCTGGCGTATTTGTCGTAGCCGGCGAAAAGCTCGTCGCCGCCGTCGCCCGTCAGCACCACCTTCACTTCGCGCGCCGCGAGCTGGCTCACGCGCAGGGTGGGCAGGAAGGAGGCGTCGCCGTGCGGCTGGTCGCAGTGCCACAGAGCTTGCGGCCAGGCGTCGAGCAGGTCGGGCTGGACGATTGCCTCGCGGTGCGCGGTGCCGAAGCGCCGCGCCGCGTCGCGCGCGAAGGGCGATTCGTCGAAGCGCGCGTCGTCGAAACCGATGCAGAAGGTGCGTACGGGCTCGCGCACATGCCGGGCCATCAGCGCGACCACGGTGCTGGAGTCCACCCCGCCGGAGAGAAAGGCGCCGAAGGGCACGTCCGCGCGCAGGCGCAGGCGCACGGCGTCGTCGAGCATGGCGAGGAACTGTTCCTTCCATTCCTCGAAACCCTGCAGCGCCTCGTGCTGGTCGCCGAGCTGCCACCAGCGCCGGCTCTCGGCGCCGCCGGGCGTGATGCTCAGCACCGTGCCCGGCATGACGTGGCGAATGCCGGCGAACAGCGTGAACGGCGGCGGCACGAAGTTGTAGGCCAGGTAGTGCTGCAGCGCCTGCAGGTCCAGGGTCGGACGGCCGGGCAGGGCCTCGAGGATGGCCTTGATTTCCGAGCCGAACACCACGCGCGTGCCGTCGTCCCAGACGTAGAGCGGCTTGACGCCGATGCGGTCGCGCACCAGGTGCAGCGCGCCCCTCGCGGGCTGTGTGGCGTCGGCCTCGCGTGTGTCGTCGATGGCGATGGCGAACATGCCGTTGAGCCGGTGCACGAAGTCCAGCCCCTCGCGCTCGTACAGGCGCAGCAGCACTTCGGTGTCGCTGTGCGGGCTGGCGAAATGCACGCCCTGGCGTTCCAGTTCCGCGCGCAGCTCGACGTGGTTGAAGATCTCGCCGTTCTGCACCAGGGCGATGCGTCCGTCGGCGGAGACGAAGGGCTGGTGGCCACCGGCCACGTCGATGATGGACAGGCGGCGGTTGCCGACCGCGGCGCCGGGCCGCTCGAAGCGCCCGCTGTCGTCAGGGCCGCGGTGCACGAGGCTGCTGTCCATGCGCGCCAGGATGGGCGCCTCCAGGCTGGTGCCCGCGCGATCGAAGTAACCGTAGATGCCGCACATGGAAGGAATAGGCAAAACCGCTATTGTCGGGCCACCGGATCGTTTCAGTTGCCACTGCGCCTGAACAACTGGCCGACGGTGAGCGCGAGGATGTGCAGATCGAGCAGCAGGCCGTGATGGCGCACGTAGTCGAGATCGGCTTCGAGCCGCTGCGCCGGCGTGGCGCGCGAGCGGTACAGGGCCTGCGCCAGGCCGGTGATGCCGGGGCGCACGCTGCAGCGCAACGCCCAGTCGGCGGGGGTGTAGTCGGCCTGCTGCGCGGGCAGGTCGGGGCGCGGCCCGACCAGGCTCATGTCGCCGCGCACCACGTTGATGAGTTGCGGCAGCTCGTCCAGGCTGGTGCGGCGCAGAACGCGGCCGACCCGGGTGATGCGGGGGTCGGCCTGTGCCGTGCGCTGCGGCCCCAGGCGCTCGGCGTTCGCCACCATGCTGCGGAACTTGAGCACGCGAAACGGGCGCCCGCCAAGACCGACGCGGATCTGCCCGAACAGCACCGGGCGACCGCTGTCGGCCCACACCGCCAGCGCCACCAGGGCCATGGGCAGCGCCAGCAGCGCCAGGGCGGCGACGGCGACGGCGAGATCGAACAGGCGTTTCATGATGGAGGCTTGAGAGCGCGCAAGGCAGTCGAGAACCGGGAGAGGTGTTTGGCCGAGGTCATTCGGCCAAACGCCTGACGCGTTCAGGCCGTGCTGGCTTGGGCGGCGCGGGACTGCGCCAGAGCGGCAACGGCCTTGGCGACCAGGTCCCGCGCCAGCAGGCGGTCGCTTTCCACTTCGCTGGGCGTGCGCGCCGCCAAGACCTGCGCGCAATGCCGCAGCCGCGCGATTTCGCTGCGGTACACCTCCTGCCACGCCGAACCGGGAAGCTCGTACATCTCGCGGTTGAACGTGCGGGAGAGGATCACGCTGGTCGACCCCAGGCGCAGATGTTCGCCGAGCACGACGCGCCCGGGCAGCAGGCCTTCGTCCAGCCGGGCGATGCCGCCGAAGCCGAAGCGCTTGCCGGCCGCGTGCGCGGCCTGCGCCACATGGTCCACCGTGCCGTCGGCCAGGGGCTCGAACATGAAACGCTGCCCCAGCTGGCGGTGCAGGTCGTTGAGGCCGACGTAGATTTCATCCAGCCCCGGCAGCCCGCTCCAGGCGGACAGGGATTCGAGCGCGGCGCGCGTTTCCAGCAGGGCGATGCTGCGCGCGCGGCCGGCGACGAGCGCGGTGAACGCGCGCAGCTCCTCGGGCCGCTCGAACATCGGCAGCATCAGGCTGTCGGCGCCTGCGGCGATGGCCTGCTCGATTTCGTTCCGGCTCGCGTCGTGCAGCGGATTGACGCGCACGATCAGCTCGGCCTGCGGCACGGCGCGGCTGACGATGGCGACGTCCTGCGGACGGTGGTCGGAGATGAAGGTGCCAAGCCCCCCTTGCCGCGCCTGCTTGCCCATTTGCTCGAGGTCGACCATGATGCGGGCGACACCGCTGGCATGGGCGTAGGCGGCGACTTCGGGCTGGTTGGTGATCTGGATCCAATCCATGCGGGGTCGGTGGTGTCCGGCAAGTTCGATCAGCGGCGAGTGTAACGGCGCCGCAGCGCCTGGCCGAGCAGGGAGCCCAGCCCGTCCCAGCGCAGCAGCGCGCCGGCTCCGGCGACGAACACCAGCGCCGCGATGCAGGCCTGCGCGACCATGCCCGCCAGGTCGGGGCGGCTGCCGCCGAGCATGAGGGCCTGGCCTGCGAGCGTCGCCAGGACAAGCAGCAGGATGCCCAAGTTGCGCGCCTCGAAGTCGCCGGTGCGCCAGCCCAGCCGCTGCCAAAGCACGGCCACCGCCGCCAGGTAGGCCGCACCGTAGGCCGCCAGCGCACGCCACCAGGCGTCGTGCAGGAGCGAGCCCGCGGCCAGCAGTGCCAGTAGGCCGCAGCCGTAACCCAGCACCTGGTCAGCGATGCGTCGGTGGCTGTTCAGGCGCGCGGCGAGAACCAGTTGCGCGGCCTGCAGCGGCAGCAGCGCCAGAATCCAGCGCATCGACCGCACCACCTCGGCCTGGTCGGCCGTGCCCATGCGTCCCCAGCCGAACACCAGGCGCACGCCCAGCGGCGCGGCCAGCATGCCGCAGGCGCCGAGCAGGGCGGCGACGAGCAGCATGGACTGCATCCACTGCCGCCCGCGCTCGCGCGCACCGTCCTTGTCCCCAGCGGCCTCGGCGGCCGACAGCCGCGCCAGCGCGAGCGCCGCGGCCACGGCGAACACCGTGTGCAGCGGCAGCTCGCCGATGCGTTGGGCGTAATGAAACACCCCGAGCTGGCCCGGCCCGGCATCGGACGCGAAGGCGCGGGCCGCTAGCGTGTAGAGCACGGTCAGGCCGGATGCGGCCAGCGCCAGGGCTGCGGCGCGCAAACCGTCCGCATCGGGCCAGCGCCGGGTTGGCGCGGCGGGCGCATGGTGCTGTGTGGTGATCCATCGCATCAGGGCCAGCCTGGCCAAGGCTGCTGCTGCGATGCCCGCCGCGATCCAGCCGAACTGGTGCAGCCGTGCCGCAAGCAGCAGGCCCGCGATCAGCACCAGGTTGAACACGACATGGCCGGCGTATTGCCATTGCAGCCGGCCCTGGGCCTGCAGCGCGGCTGCGCCCACCATGGCGACCGCGCCGGCCGGCAACGCCAGCAGGGCAGCGAGGCCGAGGGTCTGCGCTGCGAGCCGCGCGTCGGCCCCGGCCAGCCCCGGCGCCAGCCAATGCACCAGCGGCGCGCGCAACAGCCAGCTCAGCAGGCCGGCACCGGCAAAGGCCGCCAGCGCGAAACGGGACCAGCGCGCCGCCTCTGCCGCGATGACCCCGGGAGGCTGACCCGCCATGCGGGGAACCATCACCGCGGGGACCGCGGCGCCCCACAGCAGCGAGACCGTGAAGTCCGGATAGGACAGGGCCACGAGCGCGGCGTCGGCGTGGCCGCTGAGCCCGAACTGTGTGGCGACGACGGCGTCGCGCACCACCCCGAGCAGGCGGCTTGCGGCCAGGAGCAGGAGGCTGAGGGAGAACGCGCGCGCCATGGACATGGGCCGTCATTGTCGCTCGCGCAGCGCGGCGGGAGGCCAGGTAAAACCGCGTCGGCGGGTCCGAACGCGCCGCGCGTTGGCATGGGCTGGCATAGGCCGGATGAGTTGTATATAATTTGCGCTTTGCTTGCGCCCGTAGCTCAGTTGGATAGAGTACTTGGCTACGAACCAAGGGGTCGTGGGTTCGAATCCTGCCGGGCGCACCAATCCAAGGCTCAGATCTCTTTTTCGGATCTGGGCCTTTTTCGTTTGCGCCAGATGCGCTTGGCGCAAACACCCGACGCCGGGTTCGCTCGATATGGTTTCCGATGCATGCCGTACATGCGACACAATAACCAGCCATGACGCCTTCCATGATCTCCAGACTTCGCGCCTCCGGCCTTGTCTTCCTCGTCGCCAGCAGCCTTGCATGGACGGCGCCCGCGCGCGCGGCGGAGGCTCTACCCAACCAGCCGGCGAGCCAGGCCGAAAGCGAGGGGGCGGACAGCGTGACGGTGGTGATCGGCAGCGCCGCGCCCTTGTCGGGCCCGCTCGCCGCGTACGGGGAGGACAACACCGATGGCGTTCGCTTGGCCATCGACGACCTGAACAAGCAGGACATCGTGATCGGCGGCAAGAAGGTGATCTGGCGCATCGATGCCCAGGATGATCGCGCCGACCCCAGTCGGGCGGTGCGTGTCGCTCGGAAGTTCGTCGACGCGCATGTCAACGGCGTGGTGGGGCATCTGGATTCGGCCAGCACCGCGGCCGCGGCGCCGATCTACTTCAAGGCCGGCATCCCCGAGATCACGCCCTCGTCGAGCGATCCGGCGATTGCGCAGCAGGGTTTCAACACCTTCTATCGCATCATCGCCAATGATTACGCGATAGGCGCGGGCGTTGCGCTGTATGCCGAGAAAGGATTGAAGGCGAAGACCGCCATCGTCATCGATGATGGCGGCCTCTATGGGCGCAGCGTCGCGCATGCGTTTGAGCGCGTGGCTCGACAAGGCGGCATGCAGATCCTGGAGCACGAAACACTGGGCGCAAGCGGCGATACCGCCGACATGCTGGGCAGGATCAAGGCTGCGCATCCGGACGTCGTCTTTTTCGGCGGCATGGCGACGCAGGCGGCCCCGTTGCTGCGGCAGATGCGCAGCATGGGGATCAAGGCGCATTTCCTGGGCGGCGACGGGATTTGCACGCCGGCGTTCAGCAAGTTGGCCGGGGCGACGGCAGACTCGGACGTGATCTGTGCCGACGGAGGCGTGCCGGTGTCGAGAATGCCGGGCGGCGAGGCATGG
Source organism: Thiomonas delicata (assembly GCF_900088825.1). Lineage (GTDB taxonomy): Bacteria > Pseudomonadota > Gammaproteobacteria > Burkholderiales > Burkholderiaceae_C > Thiomonas_A > Thiomonas_A delicata. The sequence continues at coordinate 657,393 of NZ_LT592171.1, forward strand.
AAGCAACGCTTCGTCGCGGAATTCGGCAAACATGTTTTCCAGCTGTATTCGCCTTATGCCTACGACGCCACCATGGTGCTGGCACATGCCATGATGAAGGCCGACTCCACCGATCCCAGGGTCTATGCGCCTTTCATCAGGAATCTCGGCTACGACGGTGTGACCAAGACGGACATCCGCTTCAACCGCGACGGTGAACTCGTCGACCCATCCATCACGATTTCGAGTTTTCCGCAGGGACGCAAGACGGCAATCAGTCATTGACGCCGTGGCATATCCCGGAGGTCGACGTGATCGCGTTTTTCGCGAGCGCGCAACGACAAGACGGAAAAAAAACGGGAGTGCCATGGCACTCCCGTTTTTTTGCGGCTTCTGGAAAATTACTTCTTCATGCTCAGAATCCAGGTCACCAGTTCCTTGGCTTCCGCGGGGGTGACTTGGGGGTTGGCCGGCATGGGAACCGGACCCCACACACCGGAGACGCCGTGCAGAACGGCATTCACCAGGGTGGCCTCGGCACCGGGCTTGCCAGCGTACTTGGCAGCCACGTCCTGATAGGAGGGGCCAACCAGCTTCTTGTCGATCGCGTGGCAAGCCAGGCAATTCTTGGACTTGGCCAGGGCCATCATGTCCGCGGCGTAGGCTTGAGACACGGCGGCAACAGCCAGACCGACAGCAATCACAATCTTCTTCATTCCAGATCTCCAAGGTTGAGCGAAGCTATACGCTATAACGCGACCGCATGCGCACGGTTGACACGCTCGGCATGCAAGGCGCAACAGCAGCAGAATGCTAACCGACGAGATTGCCGATACGTGTAATAAACGGTTGAATTTTGATTTGAATAGAGGGAGAGTGGTAATGTGGGTCCTGATTGTTGCAATCGTGCTACTGGGTTTGAAGCTGGCCGGGATCGGCCCGTTCGCCACCTTGTCGTGGTGGTGGATCGGCGTGCCTCTGGCCATCGCCTTCCTGTGGTGGGAAATCGTCGATCCGATGTTCGCCATCTCGAAAAAGCGGGCGATGCGCGAGATGGATGCGCGCAAGCGGGAACGCAATGAACGTTCGCGCAAGTTCCTGGGCATGCGCACGCGCAAATGAGCCGCGTGGAATGCGATAAACTGCGCCGCGTCAGGAGAGAGTCGAAGGGCGCCGAGCCTTTCAGCCGCCGAAGGCGTAAACCCGGTCGATGCAAGGGTGTACCGCTCAGGCAAAAGGACTGACGAAACCCTTACGGGTCAACCTCACTGGAGAGCGGCACGCGCATTGGCGTCGTGCCCACCGAAGGGGCAAGCCGCGGCGCCGATGACGCCCGGTCAATCTCTCAGGTACCAAGGACAGCGGGGCGTCGTCACCGGGACTGCCCTGGTGAATTTCCGCCCATATGGAGGAGTTCCGCGTGTCCGTTCCTGCCGAGTCTGTCCTGCTTCAAACCCCGCTGTTCATGGTGCACCAGTTGCTGGGTGCGAAGATGGTCCCGTTCGCGGGATATGCCATGCCTGTGCAATACCCGAGCGGCATCATGGCCGAACACCGCCACACGCGTGCCGCGGCCAGTTTGTTCGACGTCTCGCACATGGGCCAGATTTGCATCACCGGTCCCGATGCGGCGGCTGCCCTCGAAAGCCTGATCCCGATCGACGTGGCGGGGCTGGCTTTGGGCCGCCAAAGGTACGGTTATTTCACCGACGATGTCGGCGGCATCCTGGATGACCTGATGCTGGCCCACCGCCCGCGTGCGGATGGGCATGGAAGCGAGTATTTCCTGATCGTCAACGCGGCGTGCAAAACGCAGGATCTGGCCTGGATGCGTGAACGCATCGGCACGCGCTGCAGCATCGAGGCGATGCCCGACCAGGCGCTGCTGGCCTTGCAGGGGCCGGCGGCCGTGGCGGCCCTGCAGACGCTGCTGCCGGACGTGGACAAGCTGCGCTTCATGGACGCCGCGTGGTTCGCGCTTCCCCCAGCCATCGGTCGGCATCCCATCTTCGTCAGCCGCAGCGGCTATACCGGGGAAGACGGGGTGGAGATTTCCGTGCACCCGTGGGATGCCGAGCCCCTGGCGCGAGCCCTGCTCGAACTGCCCGGCGTGTTGCCGGCCGGTCTTGGCGCGCGCGACAGCCTGCGTCTGGAGGCCGGGCTTTGCCTCTATGGGCACGATATGGACACGCACACCACGCCCGTGGAAGCCAGTCTGCAGTGGGCCATGCAGAAGGTGCGCCGCAGCGCCGGGGCGCGCGCTGGCGGTTTTCCGGGGGCGGAAAAAATCCTTGCCCAGCTTGACGATCCGGCGCGCGTGGCGCGCAAGCGCGTCGGCCTCGTCGCCGAGGACCGCGTGCCGGTGCGCGAAGGCGCCGAACTGGTGGATGCCGCAGGCCGTGTCATCGGCCGCGTCACCAGCGGCAGCCTCACGCCGACGGCGAACGTGCCGATCGCCATGGCTTATGTCGAAACCGTCGCATCCGTGCTTGGCACGCGGGTGTTCGCGATGGTGCGTGGCAAGCAGGTTCCCATGCGGGTCAGCCTCATGCCCTTCGTGCCGCAGCGCTACGTGCGCGACTGAACCGCCGTCCTCCCCCTTTTCATCTTCCCTTTGACCGCACTGGAGTCCACCATGACCCTCAAATTCACGCCCGACCATGAATGGGTTCGCCTCGAAGCCGACGGCACCGTCACCGTGGGGATTACCGCGCATGCGCAGGATGCCCTGGGCGACGTGGTGTTCGTCGAGCTGCCCGCCGTCGGCAAGACCTTCGCGGCGAAGGACGCGGCCGGCGTGGTCGAGTCCGTGAAGGCCGCGGCGGATGTGTATGTGCCCGTCTCCGGCGAAATCATCGGCAGCAACGACGCGCTGGTGGCCGATCCTTCGCTGGCCAACACCGATCCGCAGGGAGCCGGCTGGTTTTTCAAGATGCGCCCCAGCGACCCCGCGCAGATCGACGCCTTGCTGGATCAGGCCGCCTACGACCGCCTGCTGCAAGGCGCCTGAGTCCGCAGGCCCGATGCCCGCGCCAGCTGCGGATGCAGACCGCTCGCACAGGCCGCTTTCCACAACGATGTCCGCCATGTTGATGCAAACCGAACCCACCTTGACCGAACTGGAAGACACGCGCGCCTTCCAGCGCCGCCACATCGGCCCGAGCGCAGCCGAGCAAGCGCATATGCTGCACGCGCTGGGCCAGCCCGATCTGGACGCCCTGCTGCGCGATGTCATCCCCGCGGACATCCGCCGCCGCAGCAGCTTCAGTCTGCCGGCTGCCTCGAGCGAGGCGCAGGCCTTGGCCGAGCTGCGTCGCATCGCCGCGCAAAACCGCGTGATGCGCAGTTTCATCGGCCAGGGCTATGCCAATGCCCACATGCCCGGCGTGATCCAGCGCAATGTGCTGGAGAACCCCGCCTGGTACACCGCCTACACGCCCTATCAACCCGAAATTAGCCAGGGCCGGCTGGAGGCGCTGATCAACTTCCAGACCATGGTGACGGACCTCACCGCGCTCGACGTGGCCAACGCGTCCATGCTGGACGAGGCCACGGCGGCGGCCGAGGCCATGACCCTCGCCCTGCGCGCCGGCAAGAGCGCGAGCCGCAGCATGTTCGTGGCCGACGACGTGCTGCCGCAAACCCTCGAAGTCATCCGTACCCGCGCCGCGCCGATCGGCGTGCAGGTGGTGGTGGGGCCGGCGGTGCAGGCCGCGCAGGCCGCGCAGGCGGACTATTTCGCCGTGCTGCTGCAATATCCCGGCGTGGACGGCGGCGTGCATGACCATCGGGCGCTGATTGCCGAGGTCAAGGCACGCGGCGGGCTGGTCATCATGGCAGCGGACATCCTGGCGCTGACCCTGCTGGTGCCGCCCGGCGAACTGGGGGCCGACATCGCGGTGGGCAATACCCAGCGCTTCGGCCTGCCTCTGGGCTTCGGCGGGCCGCACGCGGCCTATATGGCGGTGCGCGACGCGCTCAAGCGCCAGATGCCGGGGCGTCTGGTCGGCGTCAGCGTGGACACCCACGGCCAGCCGGCCTATCGCCTGGCACTGCAGACCCGCGAGCAGCATATCCGGCGCGAAAAGGCCACCAGCAATATCTGCACCGCACAGGTTCTGCCCGCCGTGCTCGCCAGCATGTACGCGGTGTACCACGGACCGCAGGGCCTGCGCCGCATTGCTCGGCGCGTGCACGCCTACACCGCCATTCTGGCCGATGCCTTGCAGGCGCAAGGCTGGGAACTGCAGCATGCGCGGTTCTTCGACACCCTCACCGTGCTGAGCGGCGCGCACACGGCGCGCCTGCACGCGGCGGCGGTGGATGCCGGCATCAATTTGCGCCGCGTGGACGACGCCCGCGTGGGCGTCACCCTGGATGAAACCGTCGACCGCAACGATCTGCTGGCCTTGCTCGGCGTCTTTGCCGATGCGCGCGGCGCGCTCAAGCCGAGTGGCAGCGTGTTCGACGCGTACGCCAAGGGCGTGTTGCCGCGCTACGCGGCCGAACTAGTGCGCACCAGCGGGTTCCTCACCCATCCGGTGTTCCATCGCTATCAAAGCGAAACCGAAATGCTGCGCTACCTGCGCCGCCTGGCGGACCGGGACATCGCGCTCGACCGCGCCATGATCCCGCTGGGTTCGTGCACCATGAAGCTCAACGCCACGAGCGAGATGGTTCCGATCACCTGGCCCGAATTCGCCGCCATCCACCCCTACGCCCCGGCCGACCAGACCCAGGGTTATGCGCACCTGGCCGCCGATCTGGAGCAATGGCTGGCGCAGGCCACCGGCTATGACGCGGTCAGTCTGCAACCCAACGCCGGCTCGCAGGGCGAATACGCCGGCCTGCTGGCGATCCACGCGTGGCATGCGAGCCGCGGCGACGCGCGTCGCGACGTGTGCCTGATCCCGTCTTCAGCGCACGGCACCAACCCGGCCTCGGCGCAGATGGCCGGCATGCAGGTGGTCGTGGTGGCTTGCGATGCGCAGGGCAGCGTGGACCTGGACGACTTGCGTGCCAAGGCGGCCCAGCACGCCGACCGGCTGGCCGCGTGCATGATCACCTATCCATCGACCCATGGCGTGTTCGAGCCGCGCGTGCGCGAGATCTGCGACGTCGTGCATGCGCACGGCGGCCAGGTCTATGTGGATGGCGCCAATATGAACGCCATGGTCGGCCTGGCCAGTCCGCCGGAGTTCGGCGCCGACGTTTCGCACCTGAACCTGCACAAGACGTTCTGCATCCCACACGGCGGCGGCGGCCCGGGCGTCGGGCCGGTGGCCGTGCGCGCACATCTCGCCCCCTTCCTCCCGGGCCACGCCGCCAGCGGCCGGGCCGGCGGTCCGGTCGGCGCGGTCAGCGCCGCCGCGCTGGGCAACGCCTCGGTGCTGCCGATCACCTGGATGTATATCCGCATGATGGGCGCGGACGGCCTCACGGCGGCCAGCGCCGTGTCGATCCTGGGCGCCAACTACCTGGCGAAACGGTTGGCGCCGTACTACCCGGTGCTGTACACCGGCGAAGGCGGTTTCGTGGCGCACGAGTGCATTCTGGATCTGCGCGGCCTGAAGGACGCGAGCGGCATCAGCAACGAAGATGTCGCCAAGCGCCTGATGGACTACGGCTTCCACGCGCCGACCATGAGTTTTCCGGTTCCCGGCACGCTGATGATCGAGCCGACCGAGAGCGAATCCCTGGCCGAGTTGGACCGTTTCGTCGAGGCCATGATCGCCATTCGCGCCGAGATCGGGCAGGTGGAGCAGGGAAGCTGGCCGCGCGAGGACAACCCGCTCAAGGCGGCACCGTTCACGGCCGCCGCGCTGCTGGGCGCCGACTGGCCTCATGCCTACAGCCGCGAGCAGGCGGCCTTTCCGGTTCCCGCGCTACGCGCGCACAAGTACTGGGTTCCGGTCGGCCGCATCGACAACGTCTGGGGCGACCGCAACCTGCAATGCGCCTGCATTCCGGTGGCCGCATATGCGCAGGAGCCCGAGGTCGCCTGAGCGCGTCAGGGCCGCGACGCGGTTTATCTCGCGTCGCGGCGCCAGTTGTCCCGGCCTTGAGCCAAGGCAAGCCGGTGTCGCTCTTGAGCCCTGCGGGGAACGCCGAACACAGGCATGCCAAGTGTCGGCATGTCGGCCGCACCGGTTCAGAACGCCGCGTGCGGCTCGAGTTTCAGGGCTTGGCTGCCGATGCCGCATGCGGCGCAGCCTGCAGCGCCCGCATGATGTCGTTGGCGTCCTCCTGGGCCGACGATGCGGCGCTCGGCGGGGCCGACGCGGCCTGTCCTCCCGCAGTGGGTGCGCCGAAATCCGGCGGGGCATCGGGTTTGTAGCTCTGGTCGTCTTCCGGCACGACGATCTGCACCTTGTCCAGGTCCACGGCTTTGCGATGGTCCAGCGTTCCGGTCACCAACCCCGGGAACGCGATGACCAAGGCAACCATCACGATCTGGATCAGCACGAAGGGCACGGCGCCCCAGTAGATTTGTCCGGTGGTGACCTTGGCGATCGGCTTCTTGGTGTCCCTGTCGATGTAATCGTCCTTGGGGGCCACGCTGCGCAGGTAGAACAGCGCGAAACCGAAGGGCGGGTGCATGAACGAGGTCTGCATGTTCACCGCCAGCAGCACGCCGAACCAGATCAGGTCGATGCCCAATTTTTCCGCGACCGGGCCGATCAGCGGAATGATGATGAACGACAGCTCGAAGAAGTCGAGGAAGAAAGCCAGCACGAAGATCAGGATGTTCACCACGATCAGGAAACCGAGCTGACCGCCGGGAAGATTGGTCAGCAGGTGCTCGACCCAAACCCTGCCGTCCAGCCCCTGGAAGACGAGGTTGAACACCGTGGAGCCGATCAGGATGAACATCACGAAGGTCGACAGCTTCGCCGTGGTGTTCAGGGCCTGGGTAAACAATTTGAAGTCCAGCCGCCGACGTGCCAGGGCCATGATCAGCGCGCCCATCGCACCCATCGCGCCGCCTTCGGTCGGCGTGGCGATGCCGAGGAAGATGGTTCCCAGCACCAGGAAGATGAGCAGCAGCGGCGGAATCAGGACGAAGGTGACCCGCTCGGCCATGCGCGACAGCAGGCCGAGGCGCAGCAGCTTGTTGACCAGCGCGATGGCCAGCGCGAACAGCACCGCGACCGAGAGCGAGACGACGATGGTTTCGTCCAGAGGCGCGCTCATGGGCTGCTTGTCGCGCCATGTCAGGAAGGCGTCATACCCGTGCGCCCAGCCGAATCCGAGTGCCACGCTGGCAGCGAACAGCAGGCCGAGCGAGCGCAACCCGGAAGAGCCGTCGGCCTCGCGGATGGTGCGCGCCTCGGCGGGCAGGGCGGGCGCCCACTGCGGCTTGAGCATGGTCACGGCAAAGATGTAGAGAACGTAAAGACCGGTGAGGACGAAGCCCGGTATGAACGCGCCCTTGTACATGTCGCCGACGCTGCGCCCGAGCTGGTCGGCCATCACGATGAGCACCAGCGATGGCGGAATGATCTGCGCCAGTGTCCCGGAGGCGGCGATCACGCCGCTGGCCGCGCGCCGGTCGTAGCCGTAGCGCAGCATGATGGGCAGCGAGATCAGCCCCATCGAGATGACCGAAGCCGCGACGACACCAGTGGTGGCGGCCAGCATCGCGCCGACCAGAATGACGGCGTAGGCCAGCCCTCCGCGGATGGGGCCGAACAGCTGGCCGATGGTGTCGAGCAGGTCCTCGGCCATGCCGCTGCGCTCGAGAATCAAGCCCATGAGCGTGAAAAACGGGATGGCCAGCAGCGTATCGTTTTGCATGATGCCGATGATGCGCAGCGGAATGGCCTCCAGCAGCGCCTGTGGCATGAGCTGGAGTTCGACGCCGATGAAACCGAACAGCAAGCCGCAGGCGGCCAGGCTGAACGCCACCGGAAAGCCGACGAGCAGGAACAGGACGAGGGCGCCGAACATGATCGGCGCGATATTGGCGGTCAAGAATTCCATGTCGCTCCCTCAGGCCTGTTTGCCGGCTTCGGCCAGTTCGCGTGCGGTTTTTTCGCGCATGAATTCGGCCAGTTCTTCTTCGGCGGTTTTCTCGCCCTTGCGCAGCGTGGGATCCGAGGCGATGCCCATCAGGAAGGCGATGCGCTTGATCATCTCGGACAGACCTTGCAAAGCCAGCAAGGAAAAGCCGATGGGAAGCAGCACATAGACGGGCCAGCGCAACAGGCCGCCGGCGTTGGACGACATTTCTCCCGAGGCGATGGCATTGGTCACGACCGGCAGCGAGAGCCATACGGCCATGAAGCAGAACGGCAACAGGAAGAACAGGATGCCGAGGATGTCGATCCAGATCTGCGCACGCTTGGACATGCGGCTGGAAATGACGTCGATGCGCACATGCTCGTTATGCAGGAAGGTGTAGCCGGCGCCAAGGAGAAAGACGCCAGCGAACAAATACCACTGGATTTCCAGCCAGGCGTTGGAGCTGTAGTCGAAAACCTTGCGCACGACGGCATTCCCGGCACTGATGAACACCGAGGCGAAGACGAGGGCAAATGTGAGCTTTCCGACCTTGTCGTTGATCCAGTCAACGAGGCGGGAAAAACTGAGCAGCGGATTCACGGAGTCTCCTTGTGACGAAAAACGCGCGAGCCGGTCATGGCAGCCCGCTTCGCATTGAGTTTTGTATCCCGAAGTATATGGATGTAACAAACAGGGGATGCGCGGGATAACCCCCGCGAACCCGTGTGTCCGAGGCAAAACACATTTGTGCGAAGCCCGGTCAAGGGCTTGTGTGAAGCCTTGCCGTCACGTTCCGACAAGGCTGCCGGAGCGCCGCCGCAAGCTCAGTCGAGCGTCACGCGCGCAGGGCCTTCTTGCATCTGCCCGATGACGCGGGCGTGGGCAAAGCCCTCGTCGCGGAAAATCTCCAGCACGGCCTCCACGCTGCCCGGTGCGCAACTCACCAGCAGACCACCGGACGTCTGGGGATCGGTGAACAGGGCTTGCGTGATCGGGTCGGGTTTGCGCAGATCGACATCCTGCCCATAGCTGGCCCAGTTGCGAGCCGAGGCGCCTGTGATCAGGCCTTGCGCGGCCAGTTCGCGCACATCGTCGAGCAGCGGGACGCTGGCGGCCTGAATCCGCGCCGACAGACCGGCGCCGCGGCACATTTCAAGGGCGTGGCCGAACAGGCCGAAGCCGGTGACATCGGTCATGGCATGCACACCCGGCAGTGCGGCAAGCAAGGGCCCGGGGGTATTGAGCTGCGTGGCGTTTTCGATCATGCGGCGGTAGCCGGGCGCATCCAATTTTTCTTTTTTGAGCGCTGCCGACAGCACGCCGACACCCAGGGGTTTGCCCAACACCAGGACATCGCCGGGACGCGCTTCGCGATTGCGTCGGATGTTTTGGGGATGGACGATGCCCATCACGGCCAGGCCGTAGATGGGTTCGATCGAATCGATCGAGTGTCCGCCGGCGACCGGGATGCCCGCGCGTGCGCAGGCATCCTGCCCGCCGCGCAGGATGGCGCCGATGGTTTCCAGCGGCAGCGTGTTGATCGGCATGCCCACCAGGGCCAGTGCCATGATGGGGCGCCCGCCCATGGCGTAGACGTCCGAAATCGCGTTGGTGGCGGCGATGGCGCCGAAGTCGTGGGGATCGTCGACGATGGGCATGAAAAAATCGGTCGTGGCGATCAGTGCCTGCTCGTCGTTGAGACGGTACACGGCGGCGTCATCGGAGGTTTCGATACCGACCAGCAGTTCGCTCGGCATCGGCCACAGAGGGCTCTGCTGCAGGATGGAGCTGAGCACGCCGGGTGCGATCTTGCAGCCACAGCCCCCACCATGCGAGAGCGACGTCAGGCGGGGGGCGGGGCCAGTAGCCGGAGTTGGGTTCATGCAGGTGGACATGGTTCGGGTTCGGGGTCGTGAATCGCAGACGCGGAGCGATGGGGAATGCGCCGTCGCAAGGCATCCTGCCTCAACGGTCCGCTGCGCAACATCAAGCCGCGGCCTGGGGCCAACTGCCGCAATGGTCGATAAAGCGCTGCAGCGGAGGCGAGAATACCTTGCGCTTCGCATGGATGCGGTACAACGTGCGGTTCAACGGCGGCAACGCCGCATCCACGCGCACCAACCGTCCGCTGTCGAGAAAGTCCTGCACGACGCGCAGGGGCAGGCAACTCACGCCGAGTTGCTCCGCCACGGCATGTTTGATGGCCTCGGAATTGCCTAAATGCATGGTGGAACCGAAGCGCTGGAGATGGGGCAGCAACAGGGCCTCCACGGTTTCGCGTGTGCCGGAACCCGGTTCGCGCAGGATCCAGCGCGCAGCCGCCAATTCGCCGCGCGAGGGCGGTCGCTGCGCCAGGGCATGGTCGGGGGCCGCGACGACCACGAGCAAATCGATCAGCCAGGGGTGGATTTCCAGTTCATCATGATGGCAGGCGCCTTCGATGAAACCGATGTCCGCCTCGTAGTTGGCCACGTTCTGGATGACATCCTGGGTGTTACGCACTTCCAGCTGGATTTGCGCCAACGGCCATTGCCGCTGGTAGGCGCCCAGCACCGCCGGCATGAGGTAGTTGCCGATGGTCGTACTTGCGCTGACGCGCAGGGCGGCGGCACCGTCGGCGAACAAGGTTTCAATTTCGCGGACCTGATCCAGCAAAGCCAATGCGCGCGGCAGCAGCAATCGTCCGCAGTCATTCAGCACGACGCGCTTGCCGACGCGGTCGAAGACCCGCGTGCCGAGCTGCGACTCCAGTTCGGCCAATGCCGCACTCACCGCCGACTGGGACAGGGCTAGGTTCCTGCCGGCTTCGGTCGTGCTGCCGCTTTGTGCGATGGCCACCATCACATCGAGTTGCCGCAAGGTTAGTCTCATCGATTTTTTATCTTGATGACTCTGTTTTTTGTGGCGAATTCGCTGAATTCTAGGGCGCCGGCCGCCGCGCCGGGGCGCCGATTCCCGGTGTTTGTTGAAACGCCGGAATCTTGAGTGGAACTCGGGGTTTTCCGCGGACTCTCAGTTCACGAGGCGCCACGGCTTCACGCAGGATAGGCAGGCGGTTCGAGGCTTGCCATGCGGAATGGCCCTATTGGTCGACGAATTTACTCGGGGTTGTGTTATAATTCCTACTGAATTCGTCGGGTATTGAGCGGGTGCGTTTCAGTTGACTTGGCGATTGCGACGGTCATCCGCTTTCCACTTGGAGAACACCATGAGACTGACGACGAAAGGACGATTTGCCGTAACGGCCATGATCGACGTGGCCATGCGCCAGCATCTGGGGCCCGTCACCCTGGCCAGCATCAGCCAGCGCCAGCATATTTCGCTCTCGTATCTCGAGCAGCTGTTCGGCAAGCTGCGGCGCCACGAGTTGGTGGAGTCGGTGCGAGGTCCGGGCGGCGGCTACAGCCTGGCGCGCAAGCCCGAGGAAATCAGCATCGCGGATGTCATCATCGCGGTGGACGAGCCGCTGGATGCCACCCAGTGCGGCGGCAAGGAGAACTGCCACGGCGAGGACGGCGAAGGCCGCTGCATGACCCATGATCTATGGGCCGCGCTCAACACCCGCATGGTCGAGTTCCTCGATTCGGTGAACCTGAAGACCATGGTGGACCAAAATCTTGCGCAGGGCGTGTCCATCGAGGAAGTGGCGGTGGTGCGCAAACCCGTGGCCCCCATGCCTGTCAGCAAACCGGTGAAGGTCAAAGCGCCGAATTCGGTGTTCAATCTGGCGCAGAACATGGGTTGATCGGGCGCGCCATCATCGTTTGTTGTTTGTTTCACGTTTTTGAATAGCCACGCCCGTATCGAGACTGAACCATGTCGACGACCCCGCATTTCCCCATTTACATGGACTATGGCGCCACGACGCCGGTTGATCCGCGCGTCGTGGATGCGATGATTCCCTGGCTGCGCGAGCATTTCGGCAACCCGGCGTCGCGCAGCCATGCCTGGGGCTGGGAAGCGGAGGATGCGGTCGAGAGAGCGCGCGCGCAAGTCGCCGATCTGGTGGGCGCCGACGCCAAGGAGTTGGTGTGGACCTCGGGTGCGACCGAATCCATCAATCTCGCGCTCAAGGGCGCAGCCCATTTCTACCAGGGGCGCGGCAAGCACATCGTCACGCTCAAGACCGAGCACAAAGCCGTGCTCGACACCTGCCGCGAGCTCGAGCGCCAGGGTTTCGAGGTCACCTACCTGGACGTGCAGCCCGATGGCCTGCTGGACCTCGACGCCCTCAAGGCCGCCTTGCGGCCGGACACCATCCTGGTGTCGGTGCTGCTGGTGAACAACGAGATCGGCGTGATCCAGGACGTGCAGAGCATCGGCGCCCTTTGCCGCGAGCGCGGCATCATTTTTCACGTGGATGCCGCGCAAGCCACCGGCAAGGTCACCATCGACCTGAAGAACTGGCCGGTCGATCTGATGAGCCTGGCGTCTCACAAGACCTACGGACCCAAGGGCATCGGCGCCCTGTTCGTGCGGCGCAAGCCGCGGGTGCGCATCGAGGCCCAGATGCATGGCGGCGGACACGAGCGCGGCATGCGTTCGGGCACTTTGCCGGTGCACCAGATCGTGGGCATGGGAGAGGCTTACCGCATCGCCAAGCTGGAGATGGGCACCGAAATCGAACGCATCCGCATGCTGCAGAGCAAATTGTTGCGAGGGTTGCAGGACATCGAGGAGGTCTACATCAACGGCGACCTCGAGCGCCGCGTGCCGCACAACGTCAACGCCAGCTTCAACTTCGTCGAGGGCGAGTCGCTGATCATGGCCATCAAGGGCATTGCGGTGTCCAGCGGCTCGGCCTGCACCTCGGCCAGCCTCGAGCCGTCCTATGTGCTGCGCGCGCTCGGCCGCAGCGACGAGTTGGCGCATTCCTCGCTGCGCATGACCATCGGGCGCTTCAGCACCGAGGACGACATCGACTATGCCGTCAAGCTGCTGAAGGAGAAGGTCGCCAAGCTGCGCGAACTCTCCCCGCTCTGGGAGATGCACCAGGAAGGCATCGACCTCAGCACCATTCAATGGGCGGCGCACTGACTCGTCAGCCCCAACCGGAGATCACCATGGCCTACAGCGAAAAAGTCATCGAGCATTACGAAAATCCCCGCAATGTCGGCGCCTTTCCCAAGGACGATCCGACCGTGGGCACCGGCATGGTCGGCGCCCCCGCCTGCGGCGACGTGATGAAGTTGCAGATCAAGGTCAACGCGCAGGGCATCATCGAGGATGCGCGCTTCAAGACGTACGGCTGCGGTTCGGCCATCGCATCGTCATCCCTCGTCACCGAGTGGGTCAAGGGCAAATCCCTGGACGATGCGCTGCAGATCCGTAATACCCAGATCGCCGAGGAGTTGGCGCTGCCTCCCGTGAAGATCCATTGCTCGATCCTGGCCGAGGACGCGATCAAGGCCGCGGTCAAGGATTACCAGTCGCGCATTGCTGGGGCCGCTGAAGTAGGCCACGAGCGCGTCAAAGCGGCCTGAGCGCGGGAGAGTTCATCATGCCCATCACCCTGACCGAAAACGCCGCGAAGCATGTGCAGAACTACCTGGCCCAGCGCGGCAAGGGCGTCGGCGTGCGCCTGGGCGTCAAGACCACGGGTTGTTCCGGTCTGGCGTATAAGCTGGAATACGCCGATGCCGCCGCGCCCGAGGACCAAGTGTTCGAAAGCCACGGCGTCAAGGTGCTGATCGATCCGAAGAGCCTGAGCTATCTCGACGGCACCGAACTCGATTTCGTGCGCGAAGGCCTGCAGCAGGGATTCAAGTTCAACAATCCCAACGAACGCGATCGCTGCGGCTGCGGCGAATCGTTCCGGGTTTGATGCGGGTCAGCGGACTGCCCCTAGCGCCGATCTTCGCCCATGCCCTTCCACGCACCGCTCGAAGCGCAAGGCCGCGTCGATTTCAGTCAAGACCATTTCACCCTGTTCGGACTGCCCGCGCGGTTCACGCTCGATACGGACGCGCTGACCCGGACCTGGCGGCAACTGCAGGCTGCCGTGCATCCGGACCGCTTCGTCAATGCCAGCCCCGCCGACAAGCGTTTGGCGATGCAGTGGTCGACCCAGGTCAACACCGCGTATCGCACACTCAAGGATGCGCAGCAGCGTGCCGCGTACCTGTGCGAATTGCGCGGCGTACCCATCGACGCGGAACGCAATACCGCCATGCCGACTGAATTCCTGATGCAGCAACTGCAGTGGCGTGAGCGGCTTGACGACGTGCGCGAGGCTGGGGACGCCGGCGCATTGCAGGCCATGGCGGACGAGGTCGAGCGCGCGCGCGATCAGACCTTGCTGCGATTGGCCACGCTGCTGGACCAGGCTCCGCGCGCAGGTCCAGAGGCTTCGGAACTGCCGTCGCAATCCACGCGGGACGCCGCGGCCCTGGTGCGCGTGCTGATGTTCATCGACAAGTTCAGGCAGGACCTCGCGTCCCCGCTTCCACGCTCAGGCTCCAACCTCAACGCTCCGGCAGCCTGAGGCTGCCGTCAACCGCGCGTCGCAACGCGCTTTTCGCTGCATGGCTTTGCTCCAAATCTCCGAACCGGGCCAGTCCCCCGATCCGCATCAACGCCGCGTGGCCGTGGGTATCGATCTCGGGACCACCCATTCCCTCGTCGCCGTCGTGCGCAGCGGCGTGGCCGAATGCCTGCCCGATGCCGCGGGCCGCGTGTTGCTTCCCTCCGTGGTGCGATACGGGCCTGATGGCCCGCCCGTGGTCGGCTGGGACGCGCTGGCCTTGCGTGACGACGACCCGTGCAACACCATCGCTTCGGCCAAGCGGCTGATGGGACGCGAACTTGCCGATCTCGATGCGGGCTTGCATCTGCCCTATGTCTTCGATGACCGGCCCGGCCTGCTCGCCATCCAGACCTTGCAGGGCGCCAAGACCCCGGTGGAGGTTTCGGCAGACATCCTGCGCGCCCTGAGAGCGCGCGCCGAGGCCACGCTCGGGACCGATCTGGCCGGCGCGGTGATCACCGTTCCGGCGTATTTCGACGACGCGCAGCGCCAGGCGACGAAGGATGCCGCGCGGCTGGCTGGCCTCAACGTGCTGCGACTGATCAACGAGCCGACCGCGGCGGCGATGGCCTACGGCCTGGACCAGGCCGCCGAGGGCGTGTACGCGGTGTACGACCTGGGTGGCGGTACGTTCGACGTGTCGGTCCTGCGCCTGACCAAGGGCGTGTTCGAGGTCATGGCCACGGGCGGTGACACCGCCCTCGGCGGCGACGACTACGACGCCTTGGTGGCCGCCGAACTGGCGGGGCGTGGCGGCCTGGCCGGACTCGATGCCAGGGCGCGCAGTGCGCTGCAGCGCGTGGCCCGTGCGGCCAAGGAGCGACTCAGCGTCCAGCCCGAAGTGCGGGTGCTGGCCGATTTGCCGGGCGGCCAACGCATCGACCAGACGCTGACCCGGGACGAATTCGCCCAGTGCACCGCCGAACTGACCCGGCGCACCATCATCTTGCTGCGGCAGGTGCTGCGCGATGCGCAGATTTCGTGCGACGCCGTTTCCGGCATCGTGCTGGTGGGCGGCTCCACGCGCATGCCCGTGGTGCGCGAGGCGGTGCGGGAATTTTTTGGCCGCCCGCCCCTGGTGAACCTCGATCCGGACGAAGTGGTCGCCATCGGCGCCGCGCGCCAGGCGCACGCGCTTGCCGGCAACCACGACGATGACGACCCGCTGCTGCTCGACGTGATTCCGCTTTCCCTCGGCTTGGAGACCATGGGCGGCCTGGTGGAGCGCATCATCCCGCGCAACACGACCATCCCGACGGCGCGGGCGCAGGAGTTCACCACCTTCAAGGACGGGCAGACCGCCATGTCCATCCATGTCGTGCAGGGCGAGCGCGAACTGGTGGCCGATTGCCGCTCCCTGGCGCGTTTCGAGCTGCGCGGCATACCCCCCATGACGGCCGGGGCGGCCCGCGTGCTGGTCACGTTCCAGGTGGACGCCGATGGCTTGCTGGAAGTGAGCGCCCGCGAGCAAAGCACGGGCGTGGCGGCCCAAGTGGAAGTGAAGCCGAGCTATGGCTTGTCAGATGCGCAGATCGCCGAAATGCTGCAGTCCGGCTTCGCCGCGGCGGATGTTGATGCGCAACAACGCGTCCTGCATGAAGAGCGCGTGGACGCCGAGCGCCTGCTCGACGCGACCCGTCACGCGATGCAGGCGGATTCCGATCTGCTGACGAAACCGGACATCGATGCCATTCACGCCGCGATGGCTGATTTGGCGCAGAAAATGAACGATACCGACCACCTGGCGATTCGCGCGGCCGCCGAGCACCTGGCGCGTGTGACCGAGGCCTTCGCCGCGCAGCGCATGAATCGCAGCATTCAACGCGCGCTGGCCGGGCGCAGCGTCAGCAGCCTGATGGCGGAGGCTCCGGCGGCAGATCCCATCATCCCCACCGAGTCCTGAGTCATGCCCGTGATCACCATCCTGCCGCACCATGAGTACTGCCCGCAAGGCGCCACCGTCGAGGCCGAGCGCGGCACGTCCATCTGCGAGGCCCTGCTCGAGCACGACATCCCCATCGAGCATGCCTGCGAATTGTCCTGCGCCTGCACCACCTGCCATGTCATCGTGCGCAAGGGCTACGGATCGCTGGGCGATCCCGACGAAAGCGAGGAAGACCTGCTCGACCGCGCTTGGGGCCTGGAACCCACGTCGCGCCTGTCCTGCCAGGCCATCCTGAGCGACCAGGACGTGACCATCGAGATCCCGCGTTATTCCATCAACCACGCCAAGGAGTAAGCGGCTTCGGGAGATCTCGGCGGCGCCGGCTATTCGTCGGCGTCCGCGCTGGTGAGGTACCAGTCCTTGCCTGCCAGGCAAGCGGCGCCTTCCTGAGTCGTTGCCAGAATCACCGGCTGGCTGCAGGCGTCGCGCAGGCGCAGGCCGGCCTTGCTCAAGGCGCCCATGACCGCGTCGGGTCCTAGGCATTCCATCGAGATGCGTGCATAGCCCTGCCGTGCCGCCTCGCGCATCAAGGCGTGGAACAGGCGTGAAAGATTGCGCTGCCAGGGCGGGGCCGCAAGAAAATCCCGCACATACAGGGTTTCGCCCACGGGTTCGCACACGGCATAGCCGCGCAGCGCATCGGGACGTTCTGGAGAGACGCGGGCCGTGAGCGCAAACAGCCGGTAGTGGCGGGAGGGCTTTTGCACGAAGCGCCAGTGCAGAAAGGCGCGGTCGCGTGTGCCGATGACGGTGCGATCGGCAACTTGCTCGGCCCACAGCGCGTCGAATCGGTCGTCGGGCTGGCTCAGCCACCGCGTATCGTGTTTTTCCCGATCGAGCAGCGAGGGCCCGATCAGGCGCACCGCATGGAGGATGGTGTCCAGCGCGCCGCCGACAAGCCTGCGCAGCGCCCGGGGTAGCGCGGACGGAAGGTGGTCCGACGTGCGCAGCACGCAGACGTATCGTCCCAGATGGCCCATGACCGCAAACCCGGCGCGCTGGACCACCGGCAGCGACTTGGCGTTGGGGAAGCCATACAGCACGGGGTGGCTTGCGAGGCCTCGCGCAAGCACGGCACGCTGCAAGGTCAAGGCCGGGAAGAGTGTGCGGTGCTGGGCGTTGACCGCGAAGTCGCCCATCAGGCCGGCGGAGAGGGACGCGGCGCCGCAGCGCATGGCGCGAAACCCGATGCCCACGGTTCCCACCGGGGCATCGCTCTGCGCATGACGCAGGAGCAAGACCGTCGGCCGGCCTGCCGGATTGCCGCGATAGAACCACGCGAACTTGCCTTGCCTGCGCTCGGCGTGTCCCAGGTTCGAGGACCACAGGGCAATGATGTCGTGCGCGTCGGTGTCGAGGTCGGCCGGCTCGACGCGATAAGCTTCCTGCGCGGTCCTTGGCTCAGGCACGGATCGAGCCATTCCCGGATTTCCTGGCAAGCAGCACGCGGATCTGGCCTTGTGCGTCGCGCACGGCGTCGACGGTGTCGAAGCTTGCGCTTTTGTTCAGCAATTGCAGCATGGCGGGGCCCTGGCCCAGGCCGACCTCGATGCCGAGCCAGCCTCCCGCGCGCAGCACGGCCGGCGATTCGCGCATCAGGCGCATCAGGATGCCGACCCCGAACGGCCCGCCGTCGAAGGCCAGCGAGGGTTCGTGGCCGATGATTTCCGCAGGCATGCTGTCGAGTTTGCCCGCAGAGATATAGGGCGGGGCGGACACGATCATGTCGATGCGTCCGAGGAACTTCGCAATGCCGAAAAGGGCAAGCAGGTCGCCCGTGTACAGCTCGACGCGGTCGCCCAGGCCAAGCCTCTCGGTGTTCCTGCGCGCCAGCTCGACGGCGTCGGCCGCCAGGTCGGAGGCGTGGAGACGGGCGCGCGGTTCGGCATGCGCCAGCGCCAGCGCGAGATTGCCGCAACCGCAGCAGACGTCGATGGCATGCACGGTGCCGCAGGCATCGGCCAGCGTGCGCAGCTTCGCCAGCGCGGCGTTCCCGAGCATCTCGGTCTCGCGGCGTGGAATCAGCGCCTCGGGGCCTGCCAGCAGGTCCAGGCCCATGAAGCGCTGACGCCCGGTGAGGTAGGCCAGGGGAATGCCTTGCAGCCGGCGCGCGATGAGCGCATCGAGACGGGCGAGTTGCTCGGGCGAGGGCTCGGGCAGTTCCAGGCTTTGCGCCGCGGCGACCGAGAGAGGGTTGCCGGCGGCCAGATGCCACAGAGTCCGCAGCGCGGAGTCCGGCGTTTCCTCCGGCTTGTCGGGCAGGGTTTGCAAGGCTTGCGCGAGCAGGCGCAGCCGGCTGGCGAAGGCTGCCGCGGCTGCCGGCGACAGGTTCGGGGGGCCGGCTTCGGCCTGCTGCGCCAAGGGTTCGGGTCGGTTCACGCGCGCTCCAGGCTTGCTGTGTCCAGTGCGTCTTCCACGAGCTGCGGACGCATGTGCAGATAGCGCGTGCCGCGCCGCTTGGCCTCGATGTCGGCATAGATGCTGCCGGCCTGTTCCTCGCTCAGGCCAAGCGCTTGCGCCAGTTCGGCCGCCGGCCTCCGGTGGTTGTGGGCCCACAGCGCCAAGTCCATCTGCGCATAGGGCAGGGCGAAATAGAACTCGTCCTGCCCCTGCGGCAGGCTGTAGGTGTCGGTGGTGGGCGGAGCCGTGCAGACGGCATCGGGCAGACCGAGATGACGGGCCAGCGCGTACACCTGGGTTTTGTAGAGGTGGGCGATGGGTTTGATGTCCGCGGAGCCGTCACCGTTTTTGACGAAAAAGCCCTGGTCATATTCGAGGCGGTTGGGGGTTCCGAGCACGGCATAGTTGAGGCGATCGGCGTGAAAGTATTCCACGGTCTTGCGGATGCGCTGCTTGTAATTCGTGGCCGCGACGATTTGCAGATATTCGCGCAGCGCAAGCCGGGCACGCCGGGTGTCCCCATCCGGGCTTTGCACGACGAGTTCGAAGAAATGCACCTTGCCCGCCGCGCCCTCGGCGATGACGATCTTGTTCTTCCAGCCGTCGCCATAGGCCGGAAACAGCACCCGGATGGCGTCGTCGCGCCAGCGGTAGCAGCCGATGGCGGCGAGCGCAGGCGCAATGTTCTCAGTCTCGCAGCGGATGCCGAGTTGCGCCGCCACCTGCGCGCCGAGGTCGGCGCTCGCGGCGCTCGAATCCTGCTCGGGCATGAGCAGGCCCAGCACCTTGCCCGGTCCCAGGGCGCGCACGGCAAGCGCGGCGCAGACCGAGCTGTCCACCCCGCCCGACAGGCCGACCACCACGCCGCGCTTGTGCATGCCGGCCAAGCTGGCGCGCAGATGCCGGCCGATGCGCTCGACCTCGGCCGCGCAGTCCGTCTCGAACACCGCGAACGACAGCGGCGCGCAGGCCATGCCTGGGTCCGGGTGTGCCGGGGGGATCAGGCTGCCACCTTTTGCTTGGTCGCCACGTAGGCCTCGATGGCGTTGAGGCTGTCGAGGTTTTCGGGAACCATTTCGGCGTCGAGCACCTGAATGCCGAAGGTTTCCTCCAGGAACAGGATGAGTTCGAGGATGCCTGTGGAATCGACGATGTGCAGATCGAGCAGCGAGTCGGCGTCCGTGAACGGCGCGCCGCCCGAGCCCATGATGAAGTTGTCGTCGATGTAGCGCCGGATCTGATTCTTGATGGTTGACATGGACCTATTCCCCCGTTTGAGACTTGTGCAGGCCTGCTTTCCGAGGCGGCGGCCTCAGCGCAGCCCGGTCTTTTTGATCTTGCCGGTATCCGTTCTGGGCAGCTCGCCCACGAACTCCACGAGTTTCGGCGCCATGAAGCTCTCCATGCGCGCATGGCAATGCTTGATGACGTCGCGTTCGGTGTAGGCGCGGCCAGGCGCCAGGACGATGAAGGCCTTGACCGCCTGCCCGAGCAGGGCATCGTCCACGCCGACCACGGCCACCTCGATCACGCCGGGCAGCTCGTGCAGGATGTTCTCGACCTCGCGCGGGCTGACCTTTTCGCCGCGGCTCTTGATGATGTCGTCCTTGCGCGCCACGAAGTAAAGATAGCCTTCGGCGTCGGTGCGGAAGATGTCGCCCGAATACAGCACCATTTCGCCGGCGATGGGGCCGGGGCGCAGGCGCTCGGCGGTTTCGCGCGGTTTGTTCCAGTAGCCGCGCATCACATGGCTGCCGCGGATGACCAGTTCGCCGCTGCCGCCGTTGGGCAGGCGCTGGCCGGCCTCGTCCACCAGCCACACCTCTTCGTTGGGCATGCCGCGCCCCACGCTGGTGGGACGGATGTCGAGCTGATCGGGCGGAAGGTAGGTCACGCGCTTGCATTCGGTGAGGCCGTACATCGAGAACAGCTGCGCCTGCGGGAACAGGCTGCGGATACGGCGGATATGCGCCTCGGGCAGGGCGGCGGCCGTATTGGTGATCAGGCGCAGCCGGCGGAGGTCGAAGCTCGCGAGGTTGTCCAGCGCCATGAGCAGGGCGAACATGGTGGGCACGCCGGGGAAGACCGTGGCGCCTTCGCGCGCCATGGCCTCCAGCACCTTCACCGGGTAGGTGAAGGAGCGCTCCAGCATGACGGTGGCGCCAAGCTTGAAAGCCATCAGGACCTGGTAGAGGCCGTAGTCGAAGGCCAGGGGCAGGGCGCAGGCGATGACGTCGTCCTCGCGCAGCCCGAGGTACTGACTGACCGAGGCCTGGGCCGTGACCATATTGAGGTGGGTGAGCATCACCCCCTTGGGGTGCCCGGTGGACCCCGAGGTGTAGATGATGGCGGCCAGGTCCAGGTCGATGCAGGCGCTTTCCTCCAGCGGCATGGGGTCGGTTTCGAGCCATGGCGCCGGGTACGGCGTTTCCAGCGCGTACCGATGCTCCAGCGCGGTGTCGCCCCCCACTATCCAGCAGGTGTGCACGCTCTGGGCTTGCGCCAGCGCCTGGTGCGCCACGGCAGCCAGCGCAGTCTGGGTGATGAGGCCGCTGGCCTGCGCGTCGTTGAGCATATAGGCCAGCTTGTCGGCCTTGGTCAGGGTGTTGACGGGCATGAACACCGCGCCGACCTGCAGCACGGCGAAGATGGACGCGACCATCTCCTCGGAGTTGTCGAGGAACAGCGCGACGCGGTCGCCGCGGCGCACCCCGCGTTGCCGCAGGGCCTGGGCCAGCGCGCCGGCCTGGCGGGCAAGGTCGGCGTAGGTCGTGCGCCGACCTTCGCGCACCAGGGCCGTCTTGGTCGGCAAGCGATTCGCGGACGAGGTGAAGAAGTCGTGAAGCAGCACGGCAGTTGACAGGCGGATTTCAGATCGTGTTTCAAGCTTACGGTCCGGCCAGTATGGCGTCTTCCCGTGCTTGCGGGGTTGCCGCCGCGATGAACTGCGCATGCAGCAGCATGGTGGAGAGAATGCCGACGAAGGCCATGTTGTCACCGAACCCGATGGCCCGGCCGGCCCGGCACTTGTCCACCAGCTTGGTGACCGCAGCCGGGTCGAAGTAGCCGGCATCGGCAATCGATGACGGGCTCAGCAATGCCGCGGCGTCGTCGACCGGCCTGCCTCGTTCGAAAAAGCTCTGGCTGTCGGGTGCGCGGTAAGGCTGTTTGGTCCGGACGCGGATGGATTCGGGCAGCAGCCCGGCCATGGCGCGCTTGAGCAGCCATTTTTCGGTCAGGCCCATGAGCTTGTAGCGCGGCGGCAGTCGGTTGGCGAAAGCGATGAGGCGGTGGTCCAGGAACGGGAAGCGACCCTCGACGGAATGCGCCATCGCCATGCGATCGCCCTGGGAGCACAGCAGATAGCCCGACATCAGGGTGCGGGCCTCGATGTATTGGTCCTGGCACAGCGGAGCCCAGCGCGCAAACTCGGGCGGCAGCTGCGCGGCGAGGGGCTGCAGGGCGCCCCAGCCCGCCAGGCGCTCGCGTACCTGGGGCGAGAAAAACTGCCATGTGCGCCGGGTCGTGGTCCAGCGCGGCAGATGGCCGAAGCCGGGTTCGCCGAGGTGCTGCGCGCCGTCGGCGAAGAAACGCTGGGCGAGGGCGCGGCTGGCCGCGGGGGAGTGCTTGAGGTAGGGGTAAAGGCGGTCGAGCAGGGCGCCGCGCCAGGCCGAGCGCGGCTGGCGCGCCATGAAGCGCCGCACGCGCGCCTCCTTGAACAGGTCGTAGCCGCCGAACACTTCGTCGGCTCCCTCGCCGGTGAGCACCACCTTGTAGCCGGCATCGCGGACATGGCCTGACAGCAGCATCAGCGGAGCCAGCGCGGTGCGCAGGATGGGTGTCTCGGCATGCCAGATGGCGCGGGCGAAAGCCGCGGCGATGTCGCCCTGCTTGCAGCGCAGCGAGGTGTGCTCGCAGCCGAGGTGGTCGACCAGCACCTTCTGCTCGGCGCTTTCGTCGAACTCGGGGTCGTCGAAGGTGAGCGAAAACGTGCGCAGCGGCGTGTCGGTGTAGCGCCGGATCAGCGTGGCGACGATGGACGAATCGAGCCCGCCGCTCAGATAGGCCCCCACCGGCACGTCGGCGCGCAGTTGCAGGCGCACGCAATCAATCAGCAGTTCGCGCAGCGCTTCGGCGGCCTCGTCCGCGCTGGCGTAGGGTTCGCCGGGCTCGGTCGGGAAACTCCAGTCCCAGTAGCGCCAGGTGCGCTCGCCTGCGGCGTCGACCGCCATGCATTCCCCCGGCCCCAGGCTTTGAATGCCTTCGAACACGGCATGCGGCGACAGCGGCGCCCAATAGGTGAAAAGCTCGCCCAGCGCCTGCACGTCCAGGCGTCGCGGCACGTCGGGCAGCGCGAACAGCGCCTTCACCTCGGAGGCGAACGCCAGTCGTCCGCCGACGCGCGTGTGGAACAGCGGCCGGATGCCGACGCGGTCGCGGGCCAGCAGCAGGCGCTGGCGTCGTGCGTCCCACAGCGCGATGGCGAACTGGCCGTTGAGGTGCTGCACGAAGTCGTCGCCGTGCTGCTCGTACAGATGCACGATGACCTCGGTGTCCGAGCGCGTGGCGAAGCGATGGCCCTGAGCCTGGAGTTCGCGACGCAATTCCACATGGTTGAAGATCTCGCCGTTGAACGTGACCCAGATATCGCCGTTTTCGTTGCACAGCGGCTGGGCTCCGCCTTCCAGGTCGATGATGCTCAGCCGTGCGTGTCCAAGAACGACGGGGCCGTCGCGGTGAAAGCCGCGGCCGTCGGGGCCGCGATGGCGCAAGCGGCCGATCATGGCCTGCACCTCGGCCAACGCGGGCGGGTGTCGAAAGCTCAGGATTCCCGCGATGCCGCACATGCGCGCTCAGACCTTTCACGTGGAGTTGGACAGCCCCATGCTAGAGGCCGGCCGGATGGGCCGCATCCCCTGTTCGCGGACGCAGGGCAAAGTCTGGCAGCCGGGTTTACCTTTGCTTACGCGCCGAAGGCCTTGTCGCGCGGTTCGGCGGCCTCACAATCGTGCAATCCTCCCAGTTCTCATGCACGACACCACACCATGGACATTCAAACGATCGACCAGCTCTACCAGCAGTTGCAGTCACAGGATCAGACCATCGCCCAGGAACTGCAGACGCTTGCCGGCAAGCTGCAGGCGGCTTCGCAGGGCGGCAACACCGATGCGCGCGAATGGTTGCTCGACCTGCGCGAGGTGGCGCTTGCGGTGCAGGCGCAACAGCAGCAGATGAACCAGCTGCTGCAGGCCATCCACGCCATGTGGCAGAACGAACAGAACCAGTTGAGTTCGTCGCAGTCCATGCCCGTGGCGGCCCAGCCGGGCTATATGCCGCAGGGCATGGGGCAGGCGCCGGCCTATGGAAGGGCGGCAGGCGGGGGCGGGCTGATGGGCGCGCTGGGGGGGTTCCTCAACTCAGGCTTCGGTCAGGCGATGGAAATGGGGGCCGGCATCGGTCTGGGCGAGGACTTGATCAACAAGATTTTCTGAACGGTCGCCCCCGGCCGGGTTGGGAGCGCCGCCAGGAGGCAAACGTGCGGCCTGCGGCGCTACACCAAGCCTTCGAACGGCAAGAAATCCACCAACTCGCCGGCCTGCACGCTGCCCTGTTCGTGGTGCAGCACGATGAAGCCGTCGGCCCGGCTCATGGAGCGCAGGATGCCGGAGCCCTGGTCGCCGGTGGTGCGCGTGGCCAGGCGCCCGTCGGGCAGACGTTCGAGCACGGCGCGCTGGTATTCGGTGCGCCCGGGACGCTTGCGCAACGTGGTCTGCGCGACCACGCTCAGCAGCGGCAGGGGCTGCATCTGCGCCCCCATCATGTGCAAGAGGGCCTCGCGCACGAAGTGGTAGAAGGTCACCATCACGGCCACCGGGTTGCCGGGCAGGCCGAACAGCATGGCGCCGTGGCCCGCGCTTTCGATGCGGCCGAAGGCCATGGGCCGGCCTGGGCGCATGGCGATGCGCCAGAACACCACGTCGCCCAGCGAGGCCATGACCGCACGCATATGGTCGGCTTCGCCCACGCTGACGCCGCCAGAGGTGATGACGGCGTCGGCGTTTTCGCAGGCCTGGCGCAGCGCCGTTTCGAGGGCGGCGGGGTCGTCGCGCACCACGCCCAGGTCGAGCACTTCGCAGCCCAGGCGGGTGAGCATGGCCCAGAGGGTGTAGCGGTTGCTGTCGTAGACGCAGCCTTCGTCCAGCGCCTCGCCTATGGAGCGCAGCTCGTCGCCGCTGGAGAGAAAGGCCACGCGCAGCCGGCGCCACACCATGACCTCGGCCTGTCCGAGCGAGGCGATGAGCCCGATGTCGGCCGGGCGCAGCAGTTTGCCGGCGCGCAGCGCTGGCTCACCTGCGCGCAGGTCTTCGCCGCGCTTGCGGCGGTTGTCGCCGAGTTTGAGCACGCCGGCGGGGATGCGTACCTGGTCGCCCTCGATCCGGCAGAACTCCTGCGGCACCACGGTGTCGCAGCCGGCCGGCATGACCGCGCCGGTCATGATGCGCACGCAGCATCCGGGAGGCACGTCGCCGCGGAACTCGTGTCCCGCCAGGCCGGTGCCGATCCTACGCAGCGCGGCCGAGCCATCGGCTGCGAGGTCGGCTCCGCGCAGGGCGTAGCCGTCCATGCCGGCGTTGTCGTGCGCCGGCACGTCCTGCGGGGCGATCACGTCCTCGGCCAGCACCCGCCCGAGCGCGGCGCGCAGGTCCACGCGCTCCGCGACCCGAAGAGGTTGCACGAAGCGGCGGATGACTTCCTGCACCCGGCTCACGGGCAGGGCATTGGGGTCGTAGCCGGCGACGCAACTGACGATCTGGGCCAGATCGGGGGCGAGTTCGGAAGTCGTGGGCGTGTTCATGATCGGGTCTTCGCGGGGTGCGCCCCGGAGCCTTCCAGGGCCTGCAACTCGGGCAGGGAGTTGACGTTCTCGAAATCCCGGGGTTCGTCGAAATCGACGCTGACTGTGTGCAGGGTGCCGGTCCAGGCGTCGATCTTGCTGCCGCCCGCGGCGAGGAAGGCTTTCAGGCTTTCGAGCAGGTCGGCGCGCAGCAGACAGAACACGGGTTGGGTGCGCCCGCCCACGCGCGCCATCGCCGCTTGCGCCGACGCCGATCGCAGCCCCGCGGCGAGGCGCTGGGCGAGGTCGGCCGGAAACAGCGGGCAGTCGCACGGCACGGTGAGCAGATAGGGCGTGCGGCAATGGTCCAGCCCGGCGGCGAATCCGGCCAGAGGGCCGGCATAGACCTGCGGTTCGGCGTCGGGCCAGACCGGCACACCGAAGGCTTGGTAGGCGGGGATGTTGCGGTTGGCGTTGATCATCACGCCGCCGACTTGGGGCTGCAGACGCTGCAGTGCGTGCATTGCCAGCGGCTGGCCGCGAAACGGCTGCAGGCCCTTGTCGACGCCGCCCATGCGCGAGCCGCGGCCGCCGGCCAGGATCAAGCCGGTGATGGCGCTGCGCGGCATGGTTTCGGGCATGGGGAGGAATTCGGTGGCAAGGGGTTGGCGGCGTGAGGGCATGCGGGCGCCGGGGCGCGCGACCTTAGCCGCCGATGTAGGACATCTCCACCTTGCGCTCGGCGCGCAGGGCCGCGGCGGCCTCGGTGCCACGCAACTCGGAGTAACGGTCGTCGCGCCGGCTCCAGACCTGTGCCAGGGCCGCGCGCAGGTCGGCGTCGTCCACGACGGGCTTCAAGCCCGCTTGCGGGTCGCCGCGCAACAGGGCGCGCAGGTCGTGGCCGTGGGTGGCGAACAGGCAGAGATAGAGCTTGCCTTCCATCGACAGCCTGGCGCGGTTGCAGTCGCGGCAGAAGGCGCGGGTGACGCTGGAGATGGCGCCGATCTCGAGGCTGCCGTCGTCGAGCAGCCAGCGCTCGGCGGTTTCGCCGGGCGCCGTCGGGTCCAGCGGATGCAGGGGGTGGCTGGCCGCGATGCGCTGGATGAGTTCGGCCGACGGCACGACCTGGTCCATGCGCCAGCCGTTGGTGTTGCCCACGTCCATGAATTCGATGAAGCGCAGCACGACGCCGCTGCCGCGGAAGTGCTCGATCATGGGCAGCAGCTGGTCGTCGTTGACGCCGCGCTGCACCACCATGTTCACCTTCACCGGGGCGAGGCCGGCGGCCTGCGCCTCGGCAATGCCGTCCAGCACCGTGCGCACCGGAAAATCCACGTCGTTCATGCGCCGGAACACGCGGTCGTCCAGGGCGTCCAGGCTGACGGTGATGCGGTTCAGCCCGGCGGCCTTCAGCGCCCTGGCCTTGCGCGCCAGGATGGAGGCATTGGTGGTCATGGTCAGCTCCACCGGGTCGCCCTCGGGGGTGCGGATCGCGGCCAGCATGGCGACGAGATCCTCCACCCCCTTGCGCAGCAGCGGCTCGCCGCCCGTGATGCGCAGCTTGCGCACGCCCAGTTGCACGAACACGCGCGCCAGGCGGTCGATTTCCTCGAAGCGCAGCAGATCGGCGTGCCGCAGGAATTCGTAGTGCGCATCGAACACGTCCTTCGGCATGCAGTAGGTGCAGCGGAAATTGCAGCGGTCGGTGATCGAAATGCGCAGGTCGTGCAGCGGCCGGCCTAGACGGTCGGCCAGCAAGCCGGCTGGGGCTGGGCCCTGCTGCGGAATCTCCGGAACGCTGGACGCGTAGCGGTGGTCGACGATGGGTATGGTGCGCTCGGACATGGTGCCATTATCGGCAAAGCGCGCCGCCGTGTCGGGCGTGTGATCAATGCGGTCGCAGTCGGCCGCGTCTTCCCGCGTGTGTCGGCGCGTTGTTGCGCCGCGGCATCGCTCGTACTATCTGCGGCATGCCGCCGCCGGGCCCTGTCGCCCGACTGTGCCGATAACCCTAGAGACGAGAGACATGGCTTACACAATTGATTTGGCCGGCCGCGTGGCCCTGGTGACGGGTGCGTCCAGCGGCCTGGGTTGGCAATTCGCACGCGTGCTGGCGCAGGCTGGAGCCGGCGTGGTCCTGACGGGGCGCCGCATCGAGCGGCTGAAGGAATTGCGTGCCCTCATCGAAGCCGAGGGGGGCGACGCGCACGTCGTGCGGCTCGACGTCACCGACAACGCCAGCATCGGCAGCGCGGTGGCGCACGCCGAGACCGAGATGGGCAATATCGACATCCTGGTGAACAACGCGGGCATGTCGGTGGCGCGCAAGCTCACCGACATCACGCCCGACGACTACGACGCCATATTCGAGACCAACACGCGCGGCGCCTTCTTCGTCGCCCAGGAAGTGGCCAAGCGCATGATCGCGCGCTCGCAGGGTGCGGCGCCGGGCACCTGGGCCGGCGGGCGCATCATCAACATCGCTTCCATGGCGGGCTTGCGCGTGCTGCCGCAGATCGGCGTGTATGCGATGAGCAAGGCCGCCGTGGTGCACATGACGCGGGCGATGGCGCTGGAATGGGGACGCTACGGCATCAACACCAACGCCATCTGCCCCGGTTACATCGACACCGAGATCAACCATGGCCACTGGGGCACCGAAGCGGGCCAGAAGCTGGTGCAGATGCTGCCGCGCAAGCGCGTGGGCAAACCCGAAGACCTGGACGCCGTGCTGCTGATGCTGGCCAGCGGCCAGAGCCATTTCGTCAACGGCGCGGTGATCGCCGCCGACGACGGCTTCGGCGTGTAATCCAGTCTTGCCGGGCACAGGGCACGTCATCAATCCTTTTTTCAGACCGGCTCGCGCCGCGCACAACATCTTCGCTATGCGATTGTCCATTCCTGAACACAAGAAATTCGTGCATGAGGTCGTCGTTCCCATCCGCTGGGGGGATATGGACGCCATGGGGCACGTGAACAACACCATTTACTTCCGCTACATGGAAATCGTGCGGCTGGATTGGCTGTTGAGTCTGGGCCGCGGCGCCGCGCCGCAGGGGCAAGGCCCGGTCATCGTCAACGCCTTTTGCAACTTCCACCAGGAACTGCGCCACCCCGGCGACGTGCGCGTGCGCATGTACGTCGCCAATCCCGGACGCAGCAGTTTCGAAACCTATTACGCGCTGAGCCGCGTCGACGACCCGGATGCCTTGTACGCCAGCGGCGGGGCCAAGACGGTGTGGATCGACCATGGATTGCGCAAAAGCGTCCCCTTGCCGGAAGAGTTGCGCCGGCTGGTCGGGGAGGGGGATGACACCCCGGCGCCTTGAAACAACGGAGGCGGTGAGAAGGCCGTGGCGCCGGATCACCAGCATCGACACAAGACCTTCATCGGAGATCGGAGATACACCATGAACCCACAGGCCACGCGCCTCGAGAACCAGTCCGGTCGGGCAGGCGGCGCCGGGCAGCCGCTGTGGCGGCCCACTCCGCAGCGCATCGCCGCGGCGCATGTCACCGCATTCCGCCAGTTCGTCAACCACCGCCACGGCCTGCAACTGGACGACTACGAAACGCTGTGGCAATGGTCCACGAACCATCTGGGGGACTTCTGGACCGCGGTGTGGGATAGCGCGGGAGTCGTCGCCGAAACGCGCGGGGAACGCGCCTACGTTCCTGCCGAGAGCATGCCCGACGCGCGCTTTTTCCCGGACGCGCGACTCAATTTCGCGCAGAACCTGCTGCGCCGGCACGACGACGGCACGGCCCTGATGTTCTGGGGCGAGGACAAGGTGCGCCGGCAACTCAGCTGGCGCGAGCTGCATGCCGAGGTCTCGCGCATGCAGCAATGGCTGGCCGCGCAGGGCGTGGCGGCGGGGGACCGCGTGGCGGCCTATCTGCCCAATATGCCCGAGGCCATCGTCACCATGCTGGCGGCCAGCGCGCTTGGCGCGGTGTTCACTTCGGCCTCGCCCGATTTCGGCGCGCAGGGCCTGCTCGACCGCTTCGGCCAGGTCAAGCCCAAGGTGCTGGTGGCCTGCGACGGTTATTTCTATGCCGGAAAAACCGTCGACGTGCGCGACAAACTGGCCCAGGCCGTGCCGCAACTGTCCGACTTGCAGGCCGTGCTCGTGGTGCCCTACGTGGCCGACGCGCTGGGCATTCCGCTCGATCTGTCCGCCGTGCCCAAGGCGCAGACTTGGGGCTCCGCCCTCGGGCCCTATGTCGCGGGGGACGTGCACTACGCGCAGCTGCTATTCGACCACCCGCTCTACATCCTGTATTCGAGCGGGACCACGGGCGTGCCCAAGTGCATCGTGCATCGCGCCGGCGGCGTGCTGCTCAAGCACCTGTGCGAGATGCGGCTGCATGCCGACGTGCATGAGAACGACCGCGTCTTTTATTTCACAACATGCGGCTGGATGATGTGGAACTGGCTGGTCTCGGGGTTGTCGCAGGGTGCCACGCTATGCCTGTACGACGGATCGCCTTTCGCCGCCGAGGGCAACATTCTGTTCGACTATGCGGATGCGGCCGATTTCACCCATTTCGGCACCTCGGCCAAGTTCATCGAGGCGCTGGAGAAGGCAGGGCTGGAGCCGGCCGCAAGCCACCGGCTCGCAACCCTGCGCACCGTCTTCTCGACCGGCTCGCCGCTGGTGCCCGAAGGTTTCGACACCGTGTACAAGCGCATCAAGCGCGATGTGTGCCTGAGTTCGATTTCGGGCGGCACCGACCTCGTCAGCTGCTTCACCTTCGGCACGCCGACCCACCCGGTCTGGCGCGGAGAAATCCAGGCCGCGGCGCTGGGCATGGCGGTGGCCGTGTTCGACGAGCACGGCAAGCCGCTGCCCGAAGGGAGCAAGGGTGAACTGGTCTGCACCCAGCCCTTTCCCACCATGCCGCTGGGTTTTCTGGTGGACGGCAGCGTCGAGAAGGGGCGCGACAAGTATCTCGACGCCTATTTCACCCGCATGCCGGGGGTCTGGCACCATGGCGACTATATCGAGCGTACGGTCCACCACGGCTACATCATCTACGGCCGCTCGGACGCCACGCTCAATCCCGGCGGCGTGCGCATCGGCACGGCGGAAATCTACCGTCAGGTCGAGAAGCTGCCCGAGGTCGCCGAGTCCCTGGTGATCGGCCAGAACTGGCCCCCCGGAACCTACAACGACGTGCGCGTCGTCCTGTTCGTCAAGCTGCGCGAGGGCCTGACGCTGGACGAGGCGCTCATCGCGCGCATCAAACAGGCCATACGCGACAACACCACGCCGCGTCACGTCCCGGCCCGCGTGGTGCAGGTGCATGACATTCCGCGAACCAAGAGCAACAAGATCGTCGAACTGGCCGTGCGCAATCTGGTGCATGGCGAGCCGGTGCGCAACCTCACCGCGCTGGCCAACCCCGAGGCGTTGGAGGAGTACCGGCAACTGAGATCGGATCTGGAGTCGTCCTGAGGGCAGGGCGATCCAGCGCCAGGCCGGCACAAAACCCGGATTTCAACGCGGGGTCATCCATTTCGCACGCCAAGAGGCCCACAGCAGCCGCGTGGGCGCCAGGCTGATGCGTTGGCCGAGCAAGGCGTAGTCTTCCCGCTCCATTTCGCGCAGCAGCGCAAGCGCCATATGCGTCAGCGCGATGCCGGGCAGGGCGGCGCGCCCCATGTCGCGCGGACGTCGCGCTTCGGCCGCCAGCAGTGCGTCGCGTGCCTTTGCCGCAGTCTGGCGCAGCAAGGCGCGAAGCTCGCCGCAGTCCTCGCGGGCCAAGAGTTGGCGCGCCTTGACCCCATGCGCGGCCAATGCGTCGACCGGAAACAGGATCATGCCGCGACGGACATCGCGGCCGATATCGCGCACCATGCCCACGAGGGCGAGTGCGGTGCCGAGGGATCCCGCATAGTCCAGCGCCGCAGCGGAAGTCTGACCCGTCAGCATGCAGGCCACGCGCGCAACCTGCCCCGGGCCGTTGTCGAGATGGGCTTGAACGCCCTGCCAATCCAGCCAGCGGCTTTGTTGGAGGGTGTCGCGAACCTGCGCCAGGGGCTGCAAGAGCTGTTCCGGCGGCACCGCGGCGGCTCGCAGCGCCGGCAGCAAAGCGCGCAAGAGCGGGTGATCGGGTTGGCTTGCGCCGCTTTGGCGCACCTGGGCTTCCCACCAGGCCAGCTTGGCAGCGGCGACATCGGGTTCCGACACCGAAAAAGGGATGTCGCGCACGGCGCGCCACCAGGCCTGCAGCACCAGCAAATCGTGGCGTGGCTGGGCGCCGAGGTGGAGCGTGGCGTAATACCAGGCCGTACCCCGTGGAGCCAGGCCGTCGATGCATGATTTCGTGGGGGGCATGGGAGTGTTTGAAGCATGTGCCGGCCGCGTTCGAGCCGGACCAACCAAGGCAGAGGATAAAATAGACTGTTTGCCGATGGCGTTTGCCGCGATTGACCCGGTTGCGCCGCTTAGCAAGTGCGCGAGCGATACGCGCGCGGCCCCATGCGAGGGTGGCGAAATTGGTAGACGCACCAGGTTTAGGTCCTGACGCCTTCACCGGCGTGGGGGTTCGAGTCCCCCCCCTCGCACCACGGCAACCCTATTCATCTCGAGGATCGGATTTCAAATGACAGCCGTAGAAACACTGGACAAGCTGCAACGCCGCATCACCGTGTCGGTACCCAAGGCCGAATTGCACAGCGAAGTTTTGGCGCGCCTGAAAAACCTGGCCCGCACCGCGCGGGTTTCGGGTTTCCGCCCGGGGAAGGTGCCCTTGTCGGTCATGGAAAAGCGCTACGGCCCCTCGGTCGAGGCCGAAGTCCTGCAGGACAAGGTCGGCAACGTGTTTTACGAGGCGGTCAACGCGGCGCATGTGCGCGTCGCGGGACTGCCTGCGTTCACCCCGCACGAGGTGACCGACGGCGCAGACGCGATCGCGTTCGACGCCGTCTTCGAGGTCTATCCCGACGTGGTTCTGGGCGACCTGAGCACCCTGGAACTCGAGCGCATCACGAGCAGCGTGGACGATGCCGCGATCGACAAGACCCTGGAAATCCTGCGCAAACAGCGGCGGACCTGGGTGCCGCGCGATGCGGCCGACGGCGAGGCCCGCGACGGCGACCGCCTGACCGTGAACTTCATCGGCAAGCTCGACGACGTCGCCTTTCCTGGCGGGAGCGCCGACGGGTTCGAGTTCGAACTGGGCGAAGGCCGCATGCTTCCCGAATTCGAGACCGCCGCACGCGGTCAGAAGGCCGGGGCCACGGTGAACTTCGATCTGCATTTCCCCGAGGACTACCAGGGGCGCGAGGTGGCCGGCAAGACGGCGCAGTTCTCACTCACGGTGCTGAAGGTCGAAGCTCCCCGGTTGCCCGAACTCGATGCCGATTTCGCCAAGGCCCTGGGCATTGCCGATGGCGACATGCAAAAACTGCGCGACGACATCCGCAAGAACCTCGAACGCGAAATCGCCAGCCGCCTGGCCGCGCGCAACAAGCAGGCCGCGATGGAAGCCTTGCTCAAGGTCAACAGCGTCGATTTGCCGTCGAGCATCGTGAACAGCGAAATCGAGCAGCTGATGGCCTCGGCTCGCCGCGATTTGCAGTCCCGCGGCGTGAAAGACGCCGACAAGCTGCCGCTGTCCGCCGATCTGTTCCGCGAGCAGGCCGAGCGCCGCGTGCGCCTGGGTCTGATCGTGGCCGAGCTGGTCAAGCAAAACGAACTGCACGCCAAGCCCGAACAGGTGCGTGCCCATGTCGAGTCTCTCGCCGCCAGCTACGAGACGCCGCAGGACGTGATTCGCTGGTATTACGGCGACGCGCAGCGCCTGTCGGAGGTCGAGTCCCTCGTCATCGAGAACAACGTCGCCGACTTTGTGTTTGCCCAGGCGAAGACGACAGACAAGGCGCTGAGTTTCGACGACGTGATGCAATCGGCCTGAGGCCGTAAGCCCCCACGATCAACCGCCTGGTTCCCGTGCACGCGGAGCCGGGCGGATTGCCATGGAGTGTTGCCGGCAAGCCATGCCTTGCCGGAAGGTATTCCCGGCTTGACTCTTGGTTCGGGCGGGGCCATGCTAACCTTGTCGCATTCCATTCTGATCCCTATCCATGAGCGCCATCGAAACCCAAAATCTCGGCATGGTTCCCATCGTCATCGAGCAAAGCGGTCGCGGGGAGCGCGCCTACGACATCTACTCGCGCCTGCTGCGCGAACGTGTCATTTTCCTGGTCGGCCCGATCAACGATCAAACGGCCAATCTGGTGGTCGCCCAGTTGCTGTTTCTGGAGTCGGAAAACCCCGACAAGGACATCTCCCTGTATATCAATTCACCAGGGGGCTCGGTGTCCGCCGGCATGGCCATCTATGACACCATGCAGTTCGTCAAGCCCGACGTGTCCACGTTGTGTACCGGCATCGCCGCGAGCATGGGCGCCTTCCTTTTGGCCGCCGGCGCGAAGGGCAAGCGCTACTCGCTGCCCAATTCGCGCGTCATGATTCACCAACCCCTGGGTGGCGCGCAGGGACAGGCGGCCGATATCGAAATTCAGGCGCGCGAGATTCTTTATCTGCGCGAGCGCCTCAACGCCATCCTGGCCGAGCGCACCGGGCAGACCCTGGAGAAAATCGCGCAGGACACCGACCGCGATTTCTTCATGTCTGCCGAGCAAGCCAAGGAATACGGCCTGCTCGACGACGTTATCGCCAAGCGCGCCTGAGTTTCATTCACCCAGATTTGCGAGTATCAGGCCATGGCTGACAAGAAATCATCGACCGGCGAGAAGATCCTGTATTGCTCCTTTTGCGGGAAAAGCCAGCATGAGGTGAAGAAGCTCATCGCCGGACCTTCGGTGTTCATTTGCGACGAATGCATCGACCTCTGCAACGAGATCATCCGGGACGAAACCGTCGCGTCCGACAAGGCCGAGCGCCTCGCGAAGTCCGACCTGCCGATCCCCCAGGAGATCAAGGACATCCTCGATCAGTACGTGATCGGGCAGGAGTCGGCCAAGCGCATCCTTTCGGTGGCGGTGTACAACCACTACAAGCGCTTGCAGCACGCGGCCAAGCCCGGCGAAGTGGAGCTGATGAAGAGCAATATCCTGCTCATCGGGCCTACGGGTTCAGGCAAGACCTTGCTGGCGCAGACCTTGGCGCGCGTGCTCAACGTGCCTTTCGTGATCGCCGATGCCACGACGCTGACCGAGGCCGGCTACGTCGGCGAGGATGTCGAGAACATCATCCAGAAGCTGCTGCAGAGCTGCAATTACGAAATCGAAAAGGCGCAGCGCGGCATCGTCTACATCGACGAAATCGACAAGATCTCGCGCAAGTCCGAGAACCCGTCCATCACCCGCGACGTGTCGGGCGAGGGCGTCCAGCAGGCGCTGCTGAAGCTGATCGAAGGCACCATGGCTTCGGTTCCCCCGCAGGGCGGGCGCAAACATCCGAATCAGGACTTCATCCAGGTCGACACGACCAATATCCTGTTCATCTGCGGCGGGGCTTTCGACGGGCTGGAAAAGATCATCCAGAACCGTTCGGAAAAATCCGGCATCGGTTTCGCGGCCACGGTGCGCAGCAAGTCGCAGCAAAGCGTTTCCGAGACTTTCCGGCAAATCGAGCCCGAAGACTTGATCAAGTTCGGCCTCATTCCCGAACTGGTCGGGCGCCTGCCGGTTGCCGCCACGCTGTCCGAACTCGACGAAGCGGCGCTGGTGCAGATTCTGACAGAGCCGCGTAACGCCCTCGTGAAACAGTACCAGAAGCTGTTCGAGATGGACGGGGTCAAGCTGGAGTTCCGGCCTGCCGCGCTTTCCGCCATTGCCCACAAGGCGCTCAAGCGCCGCACGGGGGCGCGCGGTTTGCGCTCCATCGTGGAGCAGGCATTGCTTGAAACCATGTTCGAGATTCCTAATCTCAAAGGCGTTACAAGCGTGATGGTGGATGAAAACACCATCAATACCAATGCCAAGCCACTGCTTACCTACGAAGACCCTCCCAAGGCCGCGGGCGCTTGAGTGCGCTTCCCGCCGGAGCACGCGGGGTGCCTTGTAATCCGGGCTAGCTGCCCCATTTGTTGATCATTCCATTCCAGGGTGCTCCCCATGGCTGACTCCGAAACTACCGTCTCCCCGATCCCGTCGGCTGTGCCGCTTTTGCCTCTGCGCGACGTCGTCGTGTTTCCCCATATGGTCATCCCGCTGTTCGTGGGCAGGCCAAAATCCATCAAGGCTCTCGAGGCGGCGATGGAATCAGGCAAGCAGATCATGCTGGTGGCCCAGAAGACCGCCGCAAAAGACGAGCCCAAGCCCGAAGATTTGTTCGAGGTGGGGTGCATGTCGACCATCCTGCAAATGCTCAAGCTGCCGGATGGCACCGTGAAGGTTCTGGTGGAAGGCGTGCAGCGCGCCAAGGCGAGCCAGGTGGAGGACAACGGCGACTTTTTCGTTTGCGAGGTCAAGCTGGTCGAAGCGCAGGCCGAAGTGTCCGCCGAGTCGGAGGCATTGCGCCGCGCGGTCGTCACCCAGTTCGACCAGTACGTCAAGCTGAACAAGAAAATTCCGCCTGAGATCCTGACCTCCATCTCGGGCATCGACGACCCCGGCCGCCTGGCCGACACCATCGCCGCGCACCTGCCGCTGAAGCTCGAGCACAAGCAGATGGTGCTGGAGTTCGCCGATATTCATGCGCGGCTGGAAAACCTGCTCGAGCAGCTCGAGCGCGAGGTCGACATTCTTCAGGTCGAGAAGCGCATCCGCGGCCGCGTCAAGCGCCAGATGGAGAAAAGCCAGCGCGAGTACTACCTGAACGAGCAGGTCAAGGCCATCCAGAAGGAACTCGGCGAAGGCGAGGAGGGCGCCGACATCGAGGAACTGGAGAAGAAGATCAAGGCCGCGCACATGCCCAAGGATGCGCGCAAGAAAGCCGATGCGGAGCTCAAGAAGCTCAAGCTGATGTCGCCCATGTCGGCCGAAGCCACCGTGGTGCGCAACTATCTCGACGTGCTGGTCAATCTTCCCTGGGCCAAGAAGTCCAAGGTCAAGCATGATCTCGCCTTCGCCAACCAGGTGCTCGATGAGGATCACTATGGGCTGGAGCGCGTCAAAGAGCGCATCCTCGAATACCTCGCGGTGCAGCAGCGGGTGGACAAGGTGAAGGCCCCCATCCTGTGTCTGGTCGGCCCGCCCGGCGTCGGCAAGACCTCGCTCGGCCAGTCGGTCGCCCGCGCCACGGGACGCAAGTTCGTGCGCATGGCGCTGGGCGGCGTGCGCGACGAAGCCGAGATTCGCGGCCATCGCCGCACCTACATCGGTTCGATGCCCGGCAAGATCCTCCAAAGCCTGAACAAGGTCGGCGTGCGCAATCCCTTGTTCCTGCTCGACGAGGTCGACAAGCTCGGGATGGATTTCCGCGGCGATCCGTCATCGGCGCTGCTGGAGGTTCTCGACCCGGAACAGAACCATACGTTCAGCGACCATTACGTCGAGGTCGATTTCGATCTGTCCGACGTCATGTTCGTGGCCACCAGCAACTCGCTCAATATTCCGCCGGCGCTGCTCGATCGGATGGAGGTCATTCGCCTGTCGGGCTATACCGAGGACGAAAAGGTCAACATCGCCAAGCGCTACCTGCTGCCCAAGCAGATGAAGAACAACGGCGTGAAGGACGGCGAGCTGGAAGTCACGGAAGACGCCATTCGCGGCATCGTTCGCTATTACACCCGCGAGGCCGGCGTGCGCTCCCTTGAACGCGAGATTTCCAAGATCTGCCGCAAGGCGGTCAAGGGGCAGATGCTGAAGAAATACGAAGGCAAGATCGTCGTGACGACGGACAACCTGAATGATTTTCTGTCCGTGCGCCGCTTCAATTTTGGTCTTGCGGGGCGTGAGAATCAGGTCGGCCAAGTCGTCGGTCTGGCGTGGACCGAGGTTGGTGGTGAGCTACTGACCATCGAAGCCACCAAAATGCCCGGCAAGGGCGTCATCACCCGCACCGGATCCCTGGGCGACGTGATGAAGGAGTCGGTCGAGGCCGCGCGCACTGTGGTTCGTGTGCGAGCCAAGCGTTTGGGCATCAAGGACGAAGTGTTCGAAAAGAATGATCTGCACGTTCACGTTCCGGAAGGCGCGACGCCCAAGGACGGCCCCAGCGCCGGTATCGCGATGACGACGGCCATCGTCTCGGCGCTGACGGGTATCCCCGTGCGCGCCGATGTCGCGATGACCGGGGAAATCACCCTGCGTGGCGAAGTGCTGGAAATCGGTGGGCTCAAGGAGAAGCTGCTCGCTGCCCACCGCGGAGGCATCAAGACCGTGCTGATTCCCGAGGAGAACGTGAAGGATCTGCAGGAGTTCCCGGAGAACATCAAGAACAGCCTGGAGATCATTCCCGTCAAGTGGATCGACAAGGTGCTTGAACTGGCCCTGGAGCGCAGCCCCGAGCCGCTACCGGAAGAGCCCGCGGTCGTGGCGGCGGCAGCTGGCGATCCCGCGGCAGCGGCGGATGCCACGACGCGTCACTGATCGGCGGTTCGCGTCGACCCTTTGCAGCATCTGGCTTCTCGGGGGCTTGCGCGAAACCGCTGTCATCATTTATGATTTAAATCTTTGCTTGTCGGGGGTATAGCTCAGCTGGGAGAGCGCTTGCATGGCATGCAAGAGGTCAGCGGTTCGATCCCGCTTACCTCCACCAAAAAGCAGTTTGAAGTCAAGTCCTGTCCCCTTCGTCTAGAGGCCTAGGACACCGCCCTTTCACGGCGATAACAGGGGTTCGAATCCCCTAGGGGACGCCAAGTTAAACCCTGTCAAGGGTTCAACTTGATAGCAGATCCGGAGCGTGTCAGCTCCTGGTTCCAGCTCGATTCGATGAACAAGGCCGCCGAGTGCGGCCTTTGTTTTTTCCAGGTCGTCGGCGTCGAGCCCGCCCTTGATCCGGGCGAACAACCCATCCAGCAGAGTGACCACGTCGCGGCGCCCCAACGCCTGCACGTCACGCTGCACCTCGCTGCGCGAGCGCAGCTGCTCCAGTTCCCGCGCCACCAGCGACCGCTCGGCCTCGGCCTGCGCGACACTGCGCACATAGGCTTGGCGGGCCTCAGGCGTCGGCGCGTCCAACTGCAGGTCGATC
Organism: Thiomonas delicata; assembly: GCF_900088825.1. Taxonomy (GTDB): domain Bacteria; phylum Pseudomonadota; class Gammaproteobacteria; order Burkholderiales; family Burkholderiaceae_C; genus Thiomonas_A; species Thiomonas_A delicata. The sequence goes on from NZ_LT592171.1 coordinate 696,194, forward strand.
AACCGCGAGATCTTGTGCGTCAGCGCGTCCAGGCGCTTTTCCTTGCCAGCGATCGCCCGCCCGTCCGGAGCGTCGTCCGCCTCGCTCAGCTGGCCGCGCATCTGCTCCAGCAGCCGGTCCACCGTCTCCGGCGCGCGCAGGTCGCTCAGAATCCGCTCCAGCACCGGATCGTCGACCCGATGCGCGGCGACCTTCTTTTCATGCGCCAGCCGGTACATGCCGCTGTCGTTGCGCACGTCCCACTCGCCGTGCCACGGCCGGCCCTCGCCATCGACCAGCAGCCCGGTCAGCAGGTAGGGGTGGTTGCTCTCGCGCGTGCGCCGCGTGCGGCCGCGCTCGATCTGCATCAGGATGAACTCGGCCTCGGCGTCGCTGATCAGGGCAGGGTGGGTGTCCCGCTTGATCAGCCACTCCGAGCGCGGGCGGCGCTTCTGGCCGCCGATGTAGCCGCCTTGCGAACTACGTTCGGCGTGCACGCCCCACACGGTGTGCCCGGCGTAGGTCAGCGCCATCCACTCCATGCCGTTGAGCCCGTCGACCTTCCACGTGATGCCGAGCTGCCGAACGAGCGCCGCGCGAGGTTTGCCGGCCGCACGGCCACGCAGGTAGGCGGCGACCAGCTCGGCATCCTGGTTCGGCACCAGGCGGCTCTTGAGTACCGGCATCCCGTCCCGGATGGCCCCGGTAGGCACATGCTCCAGCGAATAGCCGCGCGGCGCACTGCCGCCTGCCCGCCAGCCCTGGTGCACGTTCTCCGCCATCCCGGCCATGCCTTTGGCCTTGCTCGTCATCGAGTGCAGTTCGTCGATGGCCTGCATGATCGAGCGCATGAAGGTCGAGTACACCGGGTCGATGTCCGGAAGATTCTTGTACAGCACTTTCACCGCGAAGCGCTCGCAGTCGTGCTCGAAGGCCATCGCGATCAGCTGCTTGCGCGCAACGCGGCTGGTGTCGAGCACGCACAGGTGCGACCAGCCGCGCGTCGGGCTCTTCACGGCCTCGCGCAAGGCGATGAAGCCCGGACGCATCTCGTCCTTGCCGCTCTCGACGGCGTCGGCGAACTCATCCACCACGACCAGCTTGTGCGCAACCGCCAGATCGTGCAATGCGCGACGCTGTGCGTCGATCGATACGTCGTTACGGTCCTTGCTGGAGCGGAGGTACAAAGCGGCTCGGTTGTCGTCAGGCATGGTCGTGAACCTCGGGGGAAAGCTGCTGGGCCAGTTGCTTGCGATGATGGTGTAGCAGCAATGAGGCGATTCCGGCAAGGTGCGCGGGCTCGCCCACGGTGTGGACCGTCATGGGAGCCAGCCGCTTGCTGCGCCGGCGCAAGGGTTTGGGCTCCGCGGCTTGGTTGTCAGCCGGGGGATTGGAGAGCAGGGCTGGCCGCTCGATGGTTTTCGTATCCATCTGCAGCACAGAGGGCTGCCCAAAACAAAATCCGCGTGCAGTGCTCCCGGTTGCTCGGCGGTACCGGTCGCGACCCGTGGCGTGGCGAGGCGGAAAGGTTGCGGCAGAGGGGCGCTCCCTTCCCCGGGTAGGGGAAGGGCGGGGGGATGGGGCCGTATGCACGGTGCCAGGGTTCAAGCCAGGCGTGGCTGCTGGCGGGGAGGGGCTTGCGGCGTCGGGGCGGCGCTCCAGCAGCTCCCGCAGCGGGCACGGCGTCAAGGGCGGGCCAAAGGCCCGGGCGCAAGCCTTCACCCTTGACGCCGGGTCGCGGGAGCTAGGCTGAGCGATGTCCTGATGCCGCAAGCGCCTGCTCGCGTCTACGCCTGCGCGGTCGAGTTCGTTTTGCTATCCACTGGCAGCGCTCGGACGTGGTCATGCAGCCGTACGATCGACAGCTCCGGGAAATGGAACCAGTCCTTCGGATCGAGGCGTACCCAGGTGCGAGTGTCCTTTCGGAAGTGCCACTTGGGAACCATCGTCCGTGCGAAATCCCGGCGCCACTGCCGCAGCACGGAGGGATGGCAATAGATCTCCAATGCCTGGAAGTTCTTCTCTGTGATCCCGGCGAGCGCCCCCCGGTAATACGCGCAAAACATGTCGATTTCCCGTGCGTTTTTGCGAGAAAACTCGACCTCGATCCAGAGCTTGCTGATTGTCCTATCGACGGGGAAGCTCTTGGAGCGCAGATGGATGATCGCATCCGGAATCTTGCTGGGGCGCTTGTCCGGTGGAGCCCGCTCGAGATCGTCCGCCAGGCGAAGGCTGTCGAGTTGCAGACCTTGGCGTCGAATCAGGGCCGTGACTTGGAACTGCACGTGCAGGTCATGCTCGAAGCGGACTTCGCGGATGCGGTGCTCCGGGCGGCTCGGCAATTCAAAGGAGTTGGTGAGACACATGGCGAGGTGGCCATGCGCGCTGCGGGCGATTTCGTCCCAGTGCCGCTGCAGCAGCGCCAGGCCATCCTTGCTGAGGGTGACGTAGTAGCGCACGGGCGAGAACGGGTTCCCGATCCGGTGCTCTACCAGCAGTTTCTGCTCGATGAGCTTGCGCACCAGGCCGTTGCCGCCGAGCAGGCGGTCGATGACCAGCGTGGCCGTCCAGCGGAAGCGTACGGTCCACAGCAGCGCAGTCAGGGATTTCTCCAGGTGGCGGGCGTGGGTGTTCAGGCGATGGTGTTGGCTTGGCAAGTTGCTCATGGTGGAGCCTCCTTGCCACGTTCTAGGCTGCCGAAAAATTGGCCCGCGTGGAATTGACGCCGCTGGATCGCCCGCCTAGGCTCGAAGGCCAGAGGCCGATCCAGTGGCAGGGCTCGCGCCAATCCACTGGCGCAAAGGCACTTCGGGCCGCTGCGCGACCCTGCGCGGCAAGGAGCCGGCCGCACCCCTCTCGCGCCTGCCGGCGCTCGTCGCCTAGGGGCGAACGGGGTACTTGGCGGGCTGGACGCCCGCCATCCGGCTCCCTACCTTGCCTTCGCTCGCCTGGGGCTCGCTGCGCGCTGCAAATGCAGCTTGCGGGCCTCCGCGCTGGCGCGCGGGCAAAACGCTTCGCCGACTGCGCTCGGTCGTGCCTGGCGGCTCGCCCGAGCTGGCCCTGGACGGGTGCCTTGCGGCATCGCGAAGCGTTTTGCCCGCGCGCCCTCGCGGAGGCCGGGCTCCGCCCCCACGAAGGACCGCCGTCCTGGGGGACGGCTTGCTCCGCTAGCTACGGTCGACTGCCGTCTCCCTGCGCAAGTCTCCGCATCCTTCGTGGCCCCCCCGACCTGATCGCTGCCGCGCTCAGGCAGGTTTGAACCGCCCCGGGTTTCGTGGAGGCTAGTTGGTTTAAGTCATGCCGGAATGGCGTGTTGACTGGCTTGTTGGCGCCAGTAGTTTGCCTCAGCTTCTGCCGGAGGGATACCCCCAATCGGTTTGAGCAGTCGGGTGTGGTTGAACCAGTGCACCCATTGCAGGGTGGCCAGTTCGACGGCTTCCCTGGTTTTCCAGGGTCCGCGGCGGTGAATCAATTCGGCCTTATACAGCCCGTTGATGGTCTCGGCCAGGGCGTTGTCATAGGAGTCTCCTTTGCTGCCCACGGAGGGCTGGATGCCTGCCTGCGCCAAGCGTTCGGTGTACTTGACGCTGACGTATTGCACGCCTCTGTCCGAATGGTGGACCAAGGCATGGGCAGCGGGCCGACGCGCGTACAAAGCCTGCTCCAGCGCGTCCATCACGAAATCGGTCTGCATGGATGTGCTCACGCGCCAGCCCACGATGCGTCGGGCAAACACGTCGATGACGAACGCCACGTACAGCCAGCCCTGCCAGGTGCTCACATAGGTGAAGTCCGACACCCAGAGCTGGTTGGGTCGCTCGGCTTTGAACACCCGGTTGACGTGGTCCTGCGGACACGGCGTGCAAGTGTCGGGGACCGTGGTTCGCACCTTCTTGCTCCGCCGCGCACCCTGCAGCCCCAGGCGTTTCATCAGCCGCTCGACCGTGCAGCGCGCCACCCGGTTGCCCTCGCGGTTCATCTGCAACCAAACCTTGTCAGCTCCATACACCTGCCAGTTGGCGTGCCACACACGCTGGATGTCGGCAGCCAGCGCATCGTCGCGCTGAGCACGGGCGCTGCGCAACTCGGGGTTGCGATGACGCGCGGCATGGCGCCAGTAACACGACGGGGCCATCTGCAGCACTTTGCAGATGGGCTCGACCCCGTGCATGGGGCGGTGCTGGTCGATGAATCGCTTCAACTCTTCAAACGGCGGTCGAGCTCCGCCTGGGCGAAAAAAGCACTCGCCGCTTTGAGGATGTCATTGGCCCGGCGCAATTCCTTGTTCTCGCGCTCGAGTTGTTTGAGGCGTTCACGCTCGCTGCTCGTCAGGCCGTCGCGCTGGCCTGTATCGACTTCCTCGCGCTTGACCCACTCCAGCAGCGTCTGTGGCACGCAGCCAATCTTGGGGGCCATGGATTCGACTGCGGCCCACAGCGAGGGGTACTCGCCTCGGTGCTCCTGCACCATGCGTACCGCGCGCTCGCGCACTTCGGGGGAAAACTTGTTCGTCTTGTTCATGGCTCCATCTTCTCAAAGGTTGGAGCCTCCTCAAAACCCGGGGCGGTTCAGTTCGTGCTGGATGGGCGAATTTTCTCTTGCCGGAGCTGTGTGCCCAGCTATGACATGACGGCGATGCTAAGCGGTTGTCGTCGACGCTAGCCCACGAACAAGAAGGGCTGCTAAATTGAGGTATCGCGAACTAAATGATATGGTTGGTTGCCACCGTTCAACGAATCGGTCCCAGATTGCAAAATGGCGAGATTAGATGGAAAGATGCATCGCGCAACGATAATGGTTGTGGGCAAAAAAGTTCACCTTCACTTGGGCGTCTTCTAGAGCTATGCTGCAGGTTCTTTCGAGCTCGCGTCACAAAATTCGAATTAGTTGAGGACAAAATGCCAAGAATCATTTCCCTATTTAACCATAAGGGTGGTGTGTCTAAGACAACCACGACATTTAATCTTGGCTGGGCTCTGGCAGACCGAGGTCATCGCGTTTTGCTAATTGACGCCGATCCTCAGTGTAATCTAACGGGCATGATATTGTCCTTCAGCGGCTTCAAGGATTTCGCAAAATTCTACAAAAAACATCCTCGAGCCAATATTTATGAGGCAATTAAGCCAGCGTTCGCGGGGAGTCCTGAAAAACTGAAGCCGGCACCAATTACTGCGAGTCAGCGGGATAATTTGATGCTGTTAGCTGGGCACCTGGATGTGGCATTGTTCGAGCCCGAATTATCTATGGCGCATCGATTGACCGCTGCAATGCCTGTGCTTCAGAATTTGCCTGGTGCTTTTGGGCACCTCATACGCGCCACGGCCGTTGAGAATGGGTGTGATATTGTTCTGATCGATATGAGTCCAAGTATCGGGGCGCTAAATCAAAATTTGCTGATGCAGAGCGATTTTTTTATTCTTCCAACGAGCCCTGACTACTTCTGCCTGCTCGCAATTGATTCGCTCGCCAAAACTCTACCCAGATGGGCGCAAACGGCTTCAGAGTTGCGATCCCAGCAGGAGGGGAGGTCATATTTGATTCCCGAGCACAACCCTAAGTTTATCGGCCTCATTTCACAGAAATACAGACCAAGGTTAGGAAAGCCTGCGGCGGCCTTTCAAGAATGGATCGATCAGATTGTTGAGCGCGTGGATGAGGTTTTGATCCCTGCGTTAGAGAAACATGCAATGGCATTGAGTCGATCTCAGTTGAAGAAGGTAATAAAAGCCTCGCCGCATCTCGAGCTGGCTCAAATATCCGATTTTAATAGTTTAATCGCCCGTTCTCAAGAGTGCGCCACGGCGGTCTTTGCGCTTACAGAGGAACAGTTGAAGGCGCAAGGTTCGGTATTGGAAAGTTTTGTTGATAGCAGGGATAGATTTCAGGAGACATTTGTGGAATTGGCTGAGCGGGTTGACGTCCTTACCGCGTAACGGTTGGCGGGAACGTGACAAGCTTGCAGAAATTTCGTGTCACTGGCCATGTGGTTTGGCCGGTGCGGCCAAATGTTGATAAGACGGAAAGGGTCGTTGAAGTCGGCGAATCTCGATTTATTGTCTCTCTCGAGTTTCCATCCGTATATTTTGTAGATAAAGAGCTAAAATTAGCGAATTCGAACTGGTGTCAGCTATCTGTTTCGTGGCGGCAGCCATTTTCTGGTACGCGCAATGCAGCTCGAAAGTGGGCTTCAAGCAAAGATGGCTCGAAGGTGTTGATCGAGAAGATTGAGCGGGCGCAACACGCTTACGTTGATGTGCTTAAGAGTGAATTTCATGAAAATTATGACGTTCATTGTATTCGACATTTTGGCCCATTGGATTGGCCTTATGTTTGTGTGCAATTCGCAGGGGCTTTAGTCTTTAAAAGAATTGGTTCCTCGCTTGGCGCGCATTTTCGCTCATTGCGGTCCTCGCTTGACTCGCTTCCGGATGTTTGTCGACGTATTTCCTTCGAGCAAAGAACTTTACAGCGTGCGATCGACCTTGCGCAGTGCGGTTATCCGACGGAAAGCGTGCTCTTAGCTGCCGCAGTTCTGGACGCCTTTGTGCAGAAATTTTTGCGCGCCTTAATGGCGCTGCGTTTCATTGAGGAGGAGTCGGCGGAACAGTTGCTTCGCAATGTAATGACTAAGCGCATGGCGACGTATCTTGATGCGGTATTGAAATTGGCCTCGGGCCATTCCTTGGCCGAAGATGAGCCAGGTCTTTTTGAGAGGCTGCTCAAGGTAAACAAACAAAGAAATGATGCGATTCATAATGGAAGGGAGTTGGCTCGTGCGGATGCGTATGAGGCGTGCGATATGGTGCATAAGGTGGCCATGTATTTGAGCCTCGTTAATGCGGATGTTGCTCCTCAATTGAGGGCGCCGAAATTTTTTACGTAGAAATGATGCTCGGATTGAGCCGAAGACCGTCGAGGCCGAGCTAGTTTCCCTTTTGGGTGCTTGGCGCGGCGCTGTTCTTGCGGTTCGGTAGTTGAGTCGTGATCGGCGAAGCGGCACGCGGGGCCGCCCATTGTGGTGGAGTTCCAGAGGCGTTGCACTTCCATAGGGGTACGATCCTCAGATGATCCGACCACTCAAAGCCTTCTTCTTGGGCTTCAGGCGAGGGATGCGGGAGGCGCCGAAGGGGTTCTTCGCGCACCTTTGCTGGCTAGTTCGGCCGCCCCGTTCCTGACTTCCTGCAGCCACGGTGCTAACCGCCGACACTGCAAGGGATCGCGAACTATTCGTCCAGATGCTGTTCGTCCACGCCGACAGACTTCATCGAGTGCACTGAGTGGGAGTGGGGCGCGGGCCGGAGGTGCCTATCGCGCCTAGGGTTCCAGCGCGAGGTGCCAGTTCGCACCTTCGTTCCGCCCCGCACCCGACGGGGGCGCTGCAGTTGATGGAGTCCGGCGCAGTCTTTTTCGGGGTTCGCTCCGAGGTGGCTTCAATGGCAGGGCTACCTGCCAGTTCGCGCTTCGCGCTAAGTCGTGGTGAGAGCGTGGAAATCTAGGGGACGCAAGACTGGTAGTTGCAGTTCTTCTACCTTCCTGGCATCGATACAAAGCTCAATCTGAAGAAAAACAAATGGCCGCTTCGCGCGGCCATTTTTTTGCGGTCCACCCGTACGGGCGCAGGGGCATGAATGCTTGCGTTGAGGCGTTGCAAAAACGCCTGAACATGCTACTGGTGCCGGTGAAAGGAATCGAAGAGCTAGTATTTATGCTGCTTCCAGGCGGTTTGGTGCAAATTTTGGTGCAATTTTTCAAGGATAGGAACGCGAACTCAGCCGTGAACAATGCGATGAAGGGTCAAGTCTATCGCTGGAACAAACGCTGCATCAGCGTGCGGACCTTGGGCGGCCACCCTTGGACGTTGGCGTGCCCTCGCGATGGTTGGTTGCCCATTGGATCACTTCTGCAGCGCTCCAGCGTGGCGTGCCACGAACTCCGGCTACCGTCGGCAAACGGATCGTTTTGGGAAAGCCAGGCATCAACGCGTAGCGCTCGGACACCTGACGGGGCCCAACCTTGAGGTATGCGGCGATCTCCTTGGCGCTCCATAGTTCAATGTCAATGGGGACTGGACGTGCAATGCGCAGTGCAATCGCGCTGGCAAGCGCGTCAAGATCGACATTCAAGTCTGGCAATTTGGCTTCTGCATGCATGGGGCATCTCCTTGCGTCCATTTCACGTCATGCATCCTGAGTTGCAACTTCGAAAAACATGAAGATTGCTCCCATCATTTGGGGACGGATAAAGGGGTTTCTTGGTCAAGCCTAGGCAGGCCCGTCATGGCCGTGCCGCGAATGATCTCGGGAATCGTCCATGCGTAAGCGAAGACGAAGGGTAGGGCGACGAACCACCCAGCCACTTAACGTCGAAAACGTCGCGCGAAGGCCCCGAACAACACACCCGTGAGCGCGTGGTAGCTCGCCAGATAGACCAGCAGCAGATACTCGGGCGCCGCGGACAACTGCGGCCATTCCCGCGCGATGCTGGATGGAAACCAGGACAGCCCCGCGAAAAACTCGCCAAGCCCGAAGCACAGTCCGATCCACGCCGCGAAGACCGAGCGGAATGCGCGGCCTTCGCGCCAGGACGCCATGACAAGCAGCACGAAGAACCCGCCGACCGCAAGGCATGCCGGGTAGCCCAGTTCGTCGTGGCCGAACGACAGTCCAAGGCCCGCGCCCAGGACGGCGGCCGTGATCCCTTGCGCCAGCGATCCGACTACCGCAAGACGGTGGCTTTTTGCCTGCCCGCAGGCTGTGTCGGTCTCTGGAGTGACTTCTGGATCAGGCACGTGAGCAGCCCTAGGAAAAGCGTGACCGTTGCGTCAAACCCGGACCGCTCGTTTTTGGGTCTTCCGCAAGATCAACAACTTACGTGGCACCGAAGCGTTTGGGCGCCCAATTTTTGGCTGCATCAAACGCCATGAGCCTCGACGATTGTCGAGGCGCCACTGACGCCGGACGTTGCGAAACAAGCCGGGTTTTGCTCGTTTTCGGCGACCATCGTCTCGCGTGAAGACGGATGATTCAGAAGACCACTTCCGCGCCTGCGTGGAGGTGAAAGGTTTCTCAACTCCGCCAGAAGGCGAAATCATGTCGATGAGTCAAACAGAGATCGCGCTCAAGCGCGAAATCGAAGCAGGCTTCCGAGTCATCGAGCAATACGGTTACACGGACAACCGGGTGATCAGCATCGACCTGGCCATCGTGAGGACAGCCGAGGTTTGTGTCGTCCGCAATGGCGGCCATCCCGAAGACCGGCGGCAAGGCTGGGATTTGATGGAAATCGAGTCTCGGGAGCAAGCCGATCTGGATTTTGCGGTCGAACGCGCCCAGGCCAAATTCTGGAAACTGCGTTCATGCGAGAACGGCAGGGCGCTGCTTTACAAACCGTCCTGCGCAAAGGAAGCCTGGGACGAAGATGGCGAAGCGGCATTTGCTTCGCTGATCGAGGGTTTATGAACCTCGGGGGATTGGCTGCAAAGCCTTACCCAATGCGACCAAGCGGGGCCCATTGGGTAGAGTTTTGAGCGTCCATCATCAACACCGCCGCGAGCGGGAAGGGACGTAGAATGAACACGATGAACTTGGCCATGGAAATTTTCGAGGCCATCGAGGGCCAGGTCGGGCACGACCAGGCGCTGAGGGTGGCGAAATCCGTCGATGCGGCGGTGGTTCGCATCGAAGAGAAGGCGCGCGAGCATTCGCTTGCGCGCAAGGTCGAAATCAAGGATGAGTTGAAGCAGGAGTTGCGGGATGAACTGTCCACCAAGGTGGATCTCGCCAACACCCGTTCGGAACTCAAGCAGGACATCGCCAATCTCCGCGCCGAGTTGAAGCAAGACATCGCCGACCTTCGCGCCGAGTTGAAGCAGGACATCGCAAACATTAGATCCGAACTCAAGGATCTGAAGTTGCGCACAACGGTTCAATTTCTCATCACGATCTTCGTGATCGTGATGATGAACCAGAACGCGCTTGCGCTGCTCGGCAAGCTGCTTGGGCTTGTGAAATAGCCACATGATCGTCTTGTGGGTTATGCGATTACTACCACGCGTAGCGCATATCCCCTGCATAGCTGAGCGTCGACATCTTGCTCGGCATGATGACCTTGTTTTCAGGTGCATTGAGCGCCTTGCAAGGTGATCTGTCACCGGGTCATTGCGACTGGACAACCTGGAAAACAACTATGGAGAGGAATGCGCTCTCGACATCCTCGGCTCGCAGCGTCAAATCCGCAGTCCTGCGCATCCTGAAGAGTGCAACTACGTGCGCGTGGTTGTTGATGGCCTCGAAATTGCCTATTGGTGCGATGACGAGTGGCGTGACGACCCTGCGATGTGCGGTACTCGGGGCAGAAGGCGTCGATTGCTATCGAAGATGGCAGCGTGCTCGCCGGAAGCATTCCGCCCAAGCAACTGAAAATGGTGCAAACCTGGATTGAAATCCATAAGGATGAGTTGTTTGCCGACTGGGAACTTGCTCTCGCTGGTGAGCAACCTTTCCGGATTGCGCCGCTGCAATAATCAAGGAGGCAACATGGACATCCTGTTAGACGTAGTTCGGGTAGACGCAAAGCCTGACTACACCTTGTTTCTGGAGTTTGAGAACGGGGAAAAACGGGTATTCGATATGACGCCGCTGATGGACAAGAAGCCTTTTGTCCAACTGAAAGGGTCTCCTCTCTTTACGAAGGCATCCGTTGATTACGGCACCGTCGTTTGGCCGGGAAATATCGACATTGCGCCTGAAACGCTCTACGATCGGTCTCTCCCGGTCTGATTCTGTAATCCTCAACCCCCGCGCAGTTCTGCTGCCGGGGGTTTTTTTGCGTCTGAGATGAGCAAATGACTGGCGGCCCGATTGGACTTAGACGACTTTTACGCATCTACCCACAAAAATTTCCGGCTGCCTGGAAAAACAAACGCCCCGCGCCAGAAATGGCCGGGGCGTTATCGTTGGTGGGAGGCGGTGGAACGCGATCAGATCCTCAGCAGCCGGCGAAGCCATGATTTTTGACGATCCGGGGGCGGATTCTGCTCCCGGGTCATGCGCTCGGCTGCTGCGCACTCCCTGGCTTCGCCATCGCCGTCATCCTCCGCGAAAACCCAGCTCTCCGGCGGGTCGCCTTCTTCATCGACGCGCTCGGCGACATGGATCCTGCCGGCGTAAGCGTCTTCGCCGGGGTACTGGTAATCGAGCACGAACAGGCGTCCGGTGTCCAGAACGCGGGCGTCGCAGACCGTGTAATCTTCGCAATCCGGGCACTGCCCCGCGGCCTCGATCAACACCGCGCGTTCGAAGCGCGTGATCCGGCCATGCGGCTCGAGCGTTTTTCCGCAGAACCGGCAATATAAATGGGGCGGGTCGATGCGCGTGCCATTGCCAAGCACCACGGGAAAGTGATGCGTAATCGTCGGCTGCCTGAGCAGAAAATGGGCGTGAGGATCCTCTTTCCAGTACCCGGTGGACGGGCCTTCGTCTTCCTGTTCGTCGTATCCATGGATGGGGACGACATTGCTGGGTTTGGGCATGAGCTTCATTTCGATCTCCTGCTTGAATCATCGCACCCGCCTGGGTCGACGCAACCCCGGGTGCGACACAACCAGGCACCCGAGGCTGGCCAGACCCATCAAGCCATGCGCGCCGCCACTTTCCAGAACCCGCGGGCATTCGCCAGCACCGGCCTGGGCAGCACGATGAAATCCACCCCGGCGAACACCTCGCGCATGGCGTCCTCGAAATACTGCGCGCCGCCGCCAGCCAGGATCAGGTGATCCACCCGCACCTTGTTCGATTGCTGGCTGCGCTGGAGCATCTCGGCCATGCGCTGGGCGATGATCCTGGCGCCTTTGCGCACCGTCTGGCGATACTCGGTGAAGTCGATGCTGCCGACGCCGACCAGGGAGATCTTGCCACGCTCCAGCCCGTCCTCGACCGTCTGGATGTCGACGCGCGCATTCGGATGCTTGCGGGTGATCGCCACCGACACGTCCTTGAGCAGCTCCGATACCCCGCCGTCGAACGCCCCGGACAGATCCGGGATGATGACGTGGCCGCGCATGGCGAACCAGTCGAACGTCTTGTAGCCGGGATCGGCCACGATCACCGTGTCACCTTCCGGGGGCGGCACGGCCAGGCGCCCGCGCCAATCCGTCATCGCCCCGACCGGCTGCGGCATGACCTTGATCGCCTTCGCCCGCACGAACACCGTGTCCTTGCCATAGGCGGCACGCAGCTTTGCCGGGACCGGAACCTCGAAGCCCTTGCCCATTTCCGCCGCCAGGCCCTCGCGGAACTTGCCGAAGCTGTAGACGGGCAGGCCCACCACGAGCGCGTCGACCCACTCGACCACCTCGCCGAGGTCCTTGAACGCCATGTACAAAGCGCCGGCGACCAGCGCGCGGTACTGCGGGGTGTGGATATAGTTGTCGTGCAGCGTGCGCCCATAGACGGCGGTGGATGGGCCGACGACATAATGGCGGCCGTCCACCTGCACCAGCACCTCGTCGGTCTGCCCGGCCGAGGACAGGGCGCGGTAATCCTCCAGATCGCGGATCTCGTGCGCCACCGATGGGATGATGACGTTGTGCTCCGGACCTGCGTCGGTGGACCAGACGCCCTTGGTGTTGCCATAGCCCACGTCCAGGCCGAGGTTGAAACGAATGACTGCCATATTGAAACTCCAGGTTGAAAGGTTGTGCGCCAGTAGGCGCGATTAGCTGAGGTTGCTGAAATCGAGGTCGTCGATGAACGTGTCCACATGCCCGGGATCTGAAACCGATGGTGCGGCCGCCTGATGGGCGGCCAATGAGGCAGGCATGGGTTGTTGCGCGGCGCCTTGCCCATAGAGCATGGCCGTGCCGGTGTAGATGACTTGCTGAATCGCTCGGGCGCGATGCTGCTTCCCGGGGCCATGCGGGAGACGGATCAGGTGCTCATACAATGGCTTCATACCCGGGTCGTCCGGATCGATGGTGAGATTGAAACGCACGGTTTTCCTTCACGATTTGGTGATTGCTGGGAATGACGCCATGGCAGCGCATTCATCCAACGTGGAGCAACTTGGCTACGTGACGCGGACCGAGTTTGAGTCGAAAAAACAAGCCCAACCACGTCAAGGCCATGCAGTTGTTCTACACCGACATCGTGCCTGCGCAAGTCGATGCCGCCCGACTTGAAAACCGATCGATTCGACCGACGATTCCACGTGCACAAACCATCGATTCGGTTTAGGCTGCAACCAGCCCATCATCGGGCACCTTTTCGCAACCCCGCATCAGCGGAATGAGTCTTCGACCGGCATGCCCGGTTTCTTGCGCCGCTCCCGAGGCGCCAAGACAGGGTCTCGTAAGAGACCATCGCACCATGCCGCCGCCAGGCGGTTTTTTTGACGCCCCTCAGCAAAAAAAACAGCAGAACCCTGAGTGAGGCACGAACCGAGTCCACACGCGCCTTAGCGGGCATAAAAGACACCCTACACATTCCAGTAGGGCAGATAAGTAGTCGCTTGAGAAGCTGGGCCAGGCAGCCCGCACCGGCGTTTCGCACTCACCCTTGCGGGTGTAGCGAGCACGGTTGCCGCCATGTATCCCGAGGGAGCATGGCCGCCCGACCAAGGTCGGGTCTCGGAACATTCAAGCGTTGATGCCGCGCGCCGGGTCGCTCCGGCAGCATCCGCATGGCCCCCGTCAGCGGGCCGGTTCCCTCTTTGCGGAGGGAGATCACGTACCGCAAGGGCGTGACTCACAAAAGCCGTGGCGACGGTTGCGTGAGAATTCGGGACTCCTGAAGGTAAATCGCCCCTCGTATACGAGTGCAAGGCAGGACCCGGGGCCTTATCCGTGGCGACGAAGAGCACCGTCTGACGTGCTCACACCACCGCCCGTCTGATGCCGTGCGGGCAGGCTCTTTACCCTGATTGCACGCGCCGGGATGATTGGCGATATGCGCCGCGGCCCTCCCAGGAGAACTGGCGGCTTGCGCCGCGGCGGGAGCAACGAAAGCTCTCCGTGATGGGCTGGTTTTTGCGTCAGCGTGCGCCGCGGCTACCTCTACCTTGACGGTTTCAGGAAGGAGCAGCCATGGCGACAGCCGCAGAAACCAAGCCGATCATCCGCCTCGACTTCGAAGGCAACCCCATTCTGGTGCAGATGGGGGAGGATGGAAGTGTCTGGTACACCGCCAAGCCCTTATGCACGGCGCTTGGTTTTAAGAAGATGGCGGAAGCCATTGAGCGGCACGTCAAGCTAGGCGATCAGCAGTCTCGAGGCGTGCCGACGGGAGGCGGCGTGCAGCAGATGATGCACGTCAACGAAGCCGGGATGCAGGCACTGGTAGCAGCTAGCCATCGGGTTGCCACGAGACGCTTCAAGAAGTGGATCGCTGCTGGCGTGATTCACGCCGCTGTGCGCGCTATGGAAGCTCAAGACGGCGAGGTGCTTGGAGACAGGCTCGATGGAATGACGGAATTCAAGCCGATTGCGAAGACTATTGCAGCCAAAGAATGCAGGCCGGTTGATACAGGGCGACAAGCGTCATGTCAAGCGCCGCACGGGCAGGGAGCACAAATTCAGCCAGCGGCAGATCAGCAGGAACCGGCCATGAGCACACACGATTCAACGAGCGGTCAGATCATCCATTTCGCATTCGGCGGTAAGACCGTACGAGCCGTCCACGACGAATCTGGGGAGCCGTGCTTTGTCGGCAAAGACGTCTGCGACGCGCTGGGTTATGCAGACCACATCAATGCCATAAAGCAGCATTGCCGTGGGGTGGTGAAACGCCACCCCATCATCGACAGCCTGGGACGCACCCAGGAAGTGCGCGTCTTGTCCGAGCCCGATGTGATGCGCCTGATCGTCAGCAGCAAGTTGCCAGCCGCCGAAGCCTTTGAGCGGCTTGTGTTCGAGGAAATCCTGCCGACGATCCGCAAGACAGGTCGCTACAGCGCGGAAAAGGAAGCACCCCCAGCCCTTGGCCCGATCCAGGCCCCCGGCACGCAAGAAAAGCTGCAAGGCGCGATGGACGTCGCCCGGGCATTGATCGGCATCGGCGAAGCGACACTCGGACGAGAAGGACTCAAGGCGCAAATCCCCAATCTCAGCCACCCGGAGGTCGCCCTCGGCCTGGCCGGGCTGGTCCTGAAAAACAAGCGCTTCCTGCTGACGCTAGACGACCTCGAGCATCCGGTGATCCGTCCGCTCGAGAAAAACGAAATGATCATCCAGGCGAGCGGTAGCGAATGGATCGACAAGCTGCTCAGCGTCATGAACCAGGATCAACTCAAGGCCATGGCGCGGTTTGCCATGGCGCGGATCGTTTGAGGCGCTCGACGAGATAAGAAGCCATGATGCACGTAACGAAGATGATTGTTGTCCGGCGCGACTATCGAGGCCAGCCGCTCGTGGTGATGGTTCGCAACGGCCGGCCCTGGTTTGACCTCAAGGCCGTCTGTCTGGCGTTTGCAGGGCGATCGGGCATTGGTGCCGCCGATGTCGGCCAGCAGGCGGGGACAGGACTCAGGCGCGGCGGTGGGCATGGGGGTCAAGTGGCGATTTTGTAGCGCTTGAGCTTTTCCCATAAGGTCTTGCGGCTGATGCCGAGCAGTTCGGCGGTCTCGGCCATCTTGCCGCCGCGCTCGCTCACGGCCTGCGCGAGGTAGTCGCGCTCGGCCTGTGCCAGATAGTCGCCGAGCGGTACCGGCGCTTTGTGTGCATGCGGGGCGTGGCTCGGCGTGTTGCCCGAGCAGGGCAGGCCCGATTGTTCCCAGCGCACCCAGCAATCGGTGGCGAAGTGGTAGGCGCGATCGAGCACGGCGAAGAGTTCGCGCACATTGCCTTCCCAGGGCTGCACCTTGGCCCAGGCGACGAAGCGCGGGTCGAGGCGTTTGGATTGGCCGGTCTTGGCGTTGAGCGCCTCGACATGGCGATGCGCCAGCCAGGCGATGTCGTCGGCTCGCTCGCGCAGGGGCGTGAGGTGGATGGGCACGCCGCTGATGCGAAACAGCAGGTCCTGGCGGAAGGTTCCGGCGTCGACCATCTTGTCCAGCGGCTTGTGCGTGGCACACACCAGGCGCACCGAGACGTGCACGTTTTTTTCGCTGCCGATGCGGCGCACCTGCCCGTCCTGCAGCACGCGCAGCAGCTTGGCCTGTACGGCAAGCGGCATGTCGCCGATTTCGTCGAGGAACAGCACCCCGCCGTCGGCCTGTTCGAACACGCCGATGTGGCGCTTGTGCGCGCCGGTGAATGCGCCGCTCTCGTGACCGAACAGCTCGGATTCGAGCAGCCCGCCGTGAATCGCCGCGCAGTTGACGGCCACCATCGGCAACGCGCGCTTGCCCGCATGGTTGGCTGCCATGCGGGCGTGGATGTGCTGCGCCACCACTTCCTTGCCGGTGCCGGATTCTCCCTGGATCAATACGGGTAGGTCGAGCGCGGCGATGCGGTCGATCAGCCGCTCCAGCGCCTGCGCCGCAGGCGAGATGCCGAACCAGACATCGCTCGTCTGCACGCCGGGGAGCATCCATTCGCGGATGCGCTGCATCAGCGCGTCGACGTCGAAGGGCTTCTGGATGTAGTCCCACGCGCCTTCGCGTACCAAGCGCACGGCCTGCTCGACCGAGCCGTAACCCGTCATGAATACCAGCGGCGGACAGCAGCCGCCATAGCGCTGCATCATGGTGGCGAGCATGCTGCCGCCATCGCCGTCGGGCAGGCGAATGTCACTCAGCACCAGAGGATACAGGCGGGTCTGCAACGCGGCGCACGCCTCGGCGAGGTCGCGCACCCATTCGACGGTGTAATACTCCAGACGCAGGCGCTGCTGCAGCGATTCGCCCATGATGGGGTCGTCCTCGACGACCAGGACGGCGGGATCGGTCACGGCAATCTCCTCGGGTGGCCCTAGTTCATGGCCGGGCGCTATGCGACTATCGTATATCCGGATGTTCGTAATCATCGCCGCAGGGGGATGTCGATGGTCGCGGTGGTGACGCCGCCGGTGTGGGCAAGCTTGAGCGTGCCGCCGACGTCGCTCAGCAGGCGGCGGCTTTCCCACAGGCCGAAACCCGATCCTTCCGGGAAGCTCGTCGGCGCAATGTCCGAGAGCAAGGCGGCGGACGGCGCGGTGCCGCGGTTGCGCACCTGCACGCGCAGGGCATCGCCCAGCATGTCGACCTCGAGTTCGAGGGTCGAGCCGGGCTCGGCGGCGTGGCAGGCGTTGAGCAGGATGTTGAGCGTGGCCTGGCGCACCGGGCCGGCGGCCACGGGGATGCGCACGGGAATGTCGAACCGGGTCTGCAGTTCGATCCCGCGCTCATGCTGGCAAGGGCCGATCAGTTCGACCAGATCATGAAAGTCCTGCCGGGCCAGATCGCGCTCGGCCGGCCGGGTCTGCGCCAGCAGCGCCTGGGCGGTGTTGCGCAATTGCTCCAACCCGCGGTCGAGCAGGTCGAGTGTCTGGCGCGTCGTGTCGTCGTACTGGCCGAAGCGTTGCGCCGTGTGCAGGGCATTGAGCATGCCGCCGAGCGGGTTGTTGATCTCGTGCGCGGTCGCAGCGGCCAGCGCCCCCACGGCGGCGAGTTTTTCCGCGCGCTGGGCGCGTTCTGCTTGCTCCAGCAGCCGTGCGAAGGCTGCGGCGAGCGCGCCCACTTCGTCGCGCCGGGCCGCGAGTTCGGCGCTGATGCGGCGGGTGTCGTCGCCGTTGCGGCGCATCGATTCCTGCAGGCGCACCAGCGGGGCGAGCATGCGACGGGTGAGCATCCACACGATGGGCACGAACACGGCCACGGCCAAGAGGGTGATCGCGGTGATCCAGCGGGTCATCGAGCGCAGGCGCTGGCGGTACAGGGCGTCGCTCACCGCATAGACCAGGGTGCCGACCCCCGCGTCCGAATCGGCGCGCAGGGCACTGACGTAAATGCGCCAGTTGCCGCTTTGGATCGGGGGCGACAGCCCCGGATGGGTGCTTGCCACGCTCAAGGGCGAACTGACCTGCAGCGAACCCGGTGCCCACAGGGGTGTCCACACCGGCGGCCTGGCCGTGGGGAACAGCGTGGGGTCGGAGCTGGCGAACACCCGCCCGCCAGGGCCGATGAGCACCGCTATCGAGGCGCTGTGCGGCGGCGAATCGACCTGGTCGCCGGCGACGGAGGTCAGCGCCTCGTAGGCGGCCCAGACGTTGTCTTGTTGAATCAAGGTTGGCAGACTCTTGTTCCACGCTGCCATGGCCTGGAACGCGCCGGCGTCGACGTCCTCGATTAGATACTGCCGCGTCAGCAGACCCAGCCCCGCGGCCATCAGCAGCGCGGTGAGGGCGACCAGGGTTGCCGCGATCAAGGGCAGGCGCAGTAGCAGGGCGCCTTTCCAGGTGGCGCGCTCCTGCCGAGGCACCGCGTCCGGGCGCTGCGCCGTGTCGAGTGCGATCGCGAGGTCGTGTGATGCCGCGTTCATGCGGTTTCGTAAATGGCGGAAAGGGGAATCGGCGGATGCGTGCCGTCGAGAATCGCCGCGAGCTCGGCGATGCCGCCGAACCAGCTTTCCTGCGGCGCGAGGAAGTCTTCCAGATCCAGACTGCGCAGCAAGGCCCGGCCTTGCGCGTCGTCCTTGGCCGAGAGCAAGGCATGCTGCAGGCGCATGTGTAGCATGGGAACGAGGTTCTTGCGCGTGACGATGGGCGGAAAGCCGTAGCGCTGCGATTTGGCGACGATGCGCGTTTTCAACGCCGCCTGCGATTGGCGCCGGTTGAGCACCTCCCAGATGTAGCCGTCGACCGTGCCCGAATCGGCCAGGCCGCTTCCCACCGCCTCCACCACCTTGTGCAGCGAGTAGGTGTAGAAGGTGCCGCGGAAAAAGCTTTGCGGCGTCTGGCCGAGCGCGCGCAGCGCCACCACCGGCACCAGATAACCCGAGTTGGACAGCGGATCGTCGAACGCAAACACGTCGCCGCGCAGGTCGCGGATCGAGTGCGCCTGGGTGCGCCGCGCCGCAGCGATGAGGTAGCTCTGGTACCAAGGCTGCCCGTGCCAGCCGGGCTGTGCGCACAGCCGCACGAAACCCTTGGCCACGACATAGGGAAATCCGCAAATCCATGCCGCCTCCATTTCGTCCGAGCGCAGCGCTTCCAGGGCTTCCTGGTAGCTCGACTTCTGGATGATCTGCACCGGCCCGCCGAGCTGCACCTGCAGGAACTGCTGCCAGAGGTGGATCGCGCCGTCGTGCAGGAACACGTCGGTCACGCCGAAGCGGAACGGCGGCTTGCCGCTACGCGCAGGACTTTGCCCGAAAGCGCTGGATACGGCGCTGCAGGTCGCGGCGGCGAGAAGGGTTCGGCGGTGCATGGTGGCGTCCTCTGCGTTACGAAAACGAAACGCTCACGAACTGGCGCGTTACCCGGCGGTAACGCCATTGGCGGTGCGCGCCGTCGCCGTGAGACGCAAGTGCTTGATTCGGCACGATCACGGCGCTCGGGTCGAAGCTGGCACGTCCATTGCAAAAGCATGAAGCGCGATTGAGCGTTTCACAACAACCCCGAGGAGGCATCATGACCGAAAAAGTATCGCGTCGCATTTTTCTCAAAGTCGCCGGAACCAGCGTAGCAGGCGTGGGCGCTGCCGTCAGCCCGGTCGGCTCCGCAATGGCCGCAGGCGGTGACCAAGCTGCGATTCAGGCGGCAGCCGGCATGGCTGTGCTGCCCTACCCGAAAACCGCGGTGGGCAAGGCCAAGGCGATGCAGGCCAACACCCCGGTGTCGTTCAGCTACCCGGACGCCGATTCGCCCTGTGTGGCGATCAAGATGGGCCAGCGCGTGGCCGGCGGTGTTGGCCCGGACGGCGACATCGTCGCTTACAGCAATCTTTGCACCCACATGGGCTGCCCCTTGATGTACGACCCGGCCACGCAGCGTTTCAAGTGCCCCTGTCACTACAGCATGTTCGATCCCGAGAAGTCGGGTCAGATGATCTGCGGCCAGGCGACCGAAGATCTGCCGCAAATCCAACTCGAGTACGACCCGGCCTCCGACAGTGTTCGCGCCGTGGCCGTCACCGGCCTGATCTACGGCCGCCAGGCCAACGTGCTGTAAGCCCATCACCGTCAGGAGACGAACACCATGTCGCAATTCAAGGATCGTGTCGCGCTGCCGCCGGCAGATGCGCAAAAAACCAATTTGACCTGCCATTTCTGCATCGTGGGCTGTGGCTACCACGCCTACACCTGGGATGCCGACCGCGAGGGCGGGCGAGCGCCCCACCAGAACGCGCTGGGGCTTGATTTTCGCAAGCAGCTTCCGCCCTTCGCCACCATCATGACCCCGGCGATGACCAATGTCCTGACCGACAAGAACGGCAAGCGTAAAGCCGTCATGATCGTGCCTGACAAGGCCTGCGTCGTCAACCAGGGGCTGAGCTCAACCCGCGGGGGCAAAATGGCGTCCTACTTCTACAACGCAGATGGCCTCACCAAAGAGCGTCTGCTTCACCCCCGTGTCTACTATGGTGACCAGTGGATGGACACCTCCTGGGACTACGCCCTCCAAGTTTATAGTGGCATGGTCAAAAAAATTCTGGACGAAGATGGTCCAGACGAAATCGCTGTGGCCATGTTTGATCACGGGGGCGCCGGTGGAGGTTTCGAGAACACCTGGGGCACCGGCAAGCTGATCTTCACCGGTATCCAGACCCCGACGGTACGCATCCATAACCGTCCGGCGTACAACTCCGAATGCTTCGGCAACCGTGACATGGGCATATTCGAGCTCAACAACAGCTACGAAGACGCCGAACTCGCCGACGTGATCTGGTCGATCGGCAACAACCCCTACGAGAACCAGACCAACTACTTCCTCGTGCACTGGCTGCCCAATCTGCAGGGCGGCACGGTGGACAAGAAGAAGAAAATGTTCCCCGGCGAACCGGTCGGTCCGGGCAAATTCATCTTCGTCGACCCGCGTCGCAATCCGTCGATTTCGATTTGTGAGGATCTGGCCAAGGATCAGGTTCTGCACTTGGCGATCAATCCTGGCAGCGATGGCGCCCTGTTCAATGGCTTGTTGACCTACATCGTCGATCAAGGCTGGATCAACAAGGACTTCATCGCCAAGCATACGGAAGGTTTCGAGGCCGCCGTCAAGGCCAACGCCATGTCGTTGGACGAGTGCAGTCGCATCACCGGCGTTCCGGTGGCGCAGATCAAGCAGGCTGCGGAGTGGAGCTACAAACCCAAGGCTCCGGGTAAGCAGCCACGCACCATGCATGCCTTCGAGAAAGGCATCATCTGGGGCAACAACAACTACGTCACTGAACAAGCCATCGGTGCCGTTGTCGTGGCCACGCACAATGTGGGCAGCCGACGTGGGACAGGCTGGGTGCGCATGGGCGGTCACCAGGAAGGTTACACACGGCCCCCATATCCGGAACCCAAGTCCCGCTATCCGGCCGCCGACTTTCCCATTCCGCGCCATGACAAGTTGATCGAGGTTGATACCTACCTCATCAATGGCAAGGGCAAGATGATGACGTTCTGGGCGTGCAACACATTCCAGACCACCAACAATGCCCAGGCTCTGCGCGAAGCCGTCATTCGCCGCAGTCAGATCGTCAAACAGGCCATGGGCCAGGCCCGTGGCGCCACGCCCAAGGAGATGGTGGACGTCATCTACAAGGCAACGCAAAAGGGCGGGTTGTTTGTCGGGATGATGGATATCTACCCCACGATGATTGCCGAGGCGGCCCATGTGATGTTTCCGGGTGCTCTGCCGGGAGAAATGAACCACACCTCGATGAACGGTGAGCGCCGCCTGCGCATGTCCGAGAAGTTCATCGATCCCCCAGGCGAAGCCTTGCCCGACTGTCTGACCGCCGCGCGTATCGCCAACACCATTCGCGTGATGTACGAGGCCGAAGGCAATGCCAAGATGGCCAAGCGCTTCGAAGGTTTCGAGTGGACAACCCCAGAAGATGCCTTCAATGATGGATTCCGCCAGGTCGGTCGACCGGGCGCGCCCAAAATCGACAGCGAGGGTTACGCCACGGGCTACATGGCCACGTATGCACTGCTGCGCAAAGCTGGCAACAACGGCGTGCAGATGCCGATCAAGCAGGTTGATGGAGACAAGCTGCTGGGTTCGCCGACGCTTTATCCCGACGACAAGTTCGACACGCCCAATGGCAAGATCCAGGTCTTTCCAGCGAAGTGGGATGGTTGGCTCAAACAGGCAGCCGAGGTCAAGGCCAAGTACAAATTCTGGATCAACAACGGCCGGTTCAACGAAGTCTGGCAGTCTTGGTACAACAACCAATACGACCCCTTCATCATGGACCGTTACCCGATGGCGGTGATCCAGATGAATCCTGCGGATATGGCGACCCTCGGCGTCAAGCCGACCGATGTGGTCGAAATCTACAACGACTACGGCACCACGATGGCCATGGCCTACCCGGAGCCGACCATCAAGCCCAACCAGTCCTTCGTCGTCTTCGGCGCTCCCAAAGGTGTCGTGGGTTCCGTGGTGACCACCGCCACAGATGTGCATTTCCTCGAATATCACAAGGGAACCTGGGCCGACATTCGCCGCGTCGGCTCGATGCCGGACTGGCAACGCACCGTCTCGACCAAGAGCCGCATGTACGGGGTTTGAATCGTTCCAATTCTCCCAGGCCACGGCGGCCTCGGGAGAACCGCTGTCCTCCTCGGGCGGCAGTTCCTTGGGCTCCTACGCTGGGGCCCTTTTTTTGAATGCGGGAGGAGGTGCATTCCATGTCAACCCATCAACCGAGAATCACGATGAAAAAGTTCTTTTTGTGCACATCTCTGGCCCTGTTCGCAGCCCAGGCCTGGGCCGCCCCTGACATGCTGGCTCTGGCCAAGCAGAAGAACTGCCTGGCCTGCCATGCAGTGGACGCCAAGATCGTCGGCCCCGCCTACAAGGCCGTGGCCGAAAAATACGCGGGCAAGCCCGGTGCCGAACAGATGCTGGTCAACGCCGTGCTGCACGGCCATGTCGGCACCTGGGGTCAGGTGCCGATGCCGGCCAACACCGATGTCACCCCGGCGCAGGCCAAGCAATTGGTGGCATGGATCCTGAGCCTGAAATAAAGCAGCAGGACAGAAAACGGAACGGCCGGTGGCGTCACCCCATGGCGCCTCCGGCTGGCATGATCCAAGCCCGCAACCTCGCAGGGAGTTCCCTTCATTCCACCCCCGGAAACCATGCACCACGAACTTCCTTTTTCCAGTGGCGCTGACCGTCGCGCACGAGCCACCGGCAAGCTCCGTAGCACGGACGAGGACGACGTCGCCGCCGTCTTCGAGGCGGCCGCCGAACTGTTCGCCGCGCTGTCATCCCCGATGCGATTGAGCATCGTCTGCCACCTGCGCGAGCAGGACATGAACGTGCAGCAGATTGCCAACCGGATCGGCAGCAGCCAGCCCAACACGTCCCTGCATTTGCGCCAACTGCACCAGATCGGCATTGTGGATCGGTCGAGGAGCGGTCAGTCGGTGACGTACCGCATCCGCAACACCTTCGTGGCCGATCTGTGCAAGATCGTTTGCCCAGGCCATTGAGGGCGCGTGCAACAGCACTTGATCAGACCTCACCGCCATGCATACCCCACCAGCCTCGCGCTCCAAACCCACACCCACGCACGAACTGCCGTTCGGGGCGACCCTGCGCAAGCTGCTCCTGATCATCCCGGCGAGCTTCGCGCTGCCCGTGATCGTCCTGCTTCTGATCGCTTCCTACCTGTCCAACACAGTGGGACCAAACCCGGATTCGTCGCCGATGTCCACCCGCGCCATCGTTCGGCGCATTGCACCAGTGGCACAACTCGTGGTCGCATCCGGCCCTCGAATGGCCGAA
The DNA here is from genome assembly GCF_900088825.1 of Thiomonas delicata. Classification (GTDB taxonomy): domain Bacteria; phylum Pseudomonadota; class Gammaproteobacteria; order Burkholderiales; family Burkholderiaceae_C; genus Thiomonas_A; species Thiomonas_A delicata. The sequence goes on from NZ_LT592171.1 coordinate 720,031, forward strand.
AAGTGGAACGCCGCCTCGCTCTCCGCGGCAGCGCCGACACCGAACGCCCAGGCCAAGACACCGGCCACCGCCCACGCACCTGTGGGCGGCACCAGCGCTTCGGCCATGCTGACCCTGGCCCGGCGGAAGAACTGCCTGACCTGCCATACCGCCGATCACAAGGTCGTCGGCCCCGCGTACGAGGCCGTGGCCGAGAAATACGCGGGCAAACCCGGTGCCGAGCAGATGCTGGTCAATGCGGTGCTGCACGGCCACGTCGGCACCTGGGGCCAGGTGCCGACGCCGGCCGAACCGGGGACCAACTCGATCGAGCTGCCCTCGGCATATTTTGACTTTCCTATGTCCAACGCCATGACTCTCGCGGAACCGATCGACTACGCCGAACTCATTTGCGAGCTCGTGCGCAAACGCCAGCAGACCTCACCCAAGCGGCTGGGCGAACCCGGCCCAGATGCCGGGCAGGTTCGCGAACTCTTCACCGCCGCTGCACAGGCGCCCGACCACGGTTTGATCCTGCCCTGGCGCTTCGTGCATGTCTCGGACGCCGGGCGCCAGCGGCTCGGCGAGGCGTTCGTGCAAGCCCTGCTCGAACGCGACCCCGACGCCACCGCGCAGCAACGCTCCGAGGCACGGGCCAAGGCTGCGCGCGCGCCCTTCCTGGCGCTGGCCATCGCCCGCCCGCACGACGATGCCAGCCCCGAGATCCCGCCGCGCGAGCGCCTGGTCTCGCTCGGCTGTGCACTGCAAAACATGCTGCTGCTGGCGCACGCCCATGGCTTCGGCGCCGGGCTGGTCAGCGGGCAGGCGATGGAGTCGAGAGCCTTGCGCGACTTGTTCAGGCTTGCCGACAACGAACAAGCGGTTTGCTTCATCGCTGTCGGCACGGTGGCCAAAGCCAAGACCAGCCGGGTGCGCCCGTCGCCTGTCGATTTCGTCGAGACGTTGTGAAACTTTCAGTCGACGCACGGAGATTTCGATGCAGACATCGCCCCGAAAAACCACCCACCAAGTCGTGTATTTCGCCCAGAGTTTTCACCGCGGCGAGCCGGAGCAGCGCAGCATGATGCTGGCCATCGGCTCCCAAGGCTATGTCGAAGCGGCAGCGCGCGCGCACCGTGATTTGCATCCCGAGGACGGCGTTGCCGTCTATCGGGCACTCATGGACGAGCCCACACCGATGAGCTATCGCCTTGTGGACTACTTCAGTTCCGAGCTCGGCGAAGCCTGGCATGAGGGTTTCGCCCCGCACTACCAGCATGGATTGCTCGAGTGACGCACGCCCCGCAGATTTTTGCCAACACCCTCGCGACGACCGACCAGGCCCAAGAAGGTGACGCACTGGAGGCGGTGTTCCAGGAGGCCGCCGAACTCTTCGCCGCACTCGCCTGCCCGACGCGGTTGCAGATCGTCTGCCAGTTGCGCCACGGCGACCAGACCGTGCATGGACTGGTTGACTGCATCGACAGTTCCCAACCCAATATCTCGGGCCATCTGCGCCTGCTCAGACAGGCCGGCATCGTGCGCCGCGAGCGTAGCGGGCGACAGGTCACGTACCGCCTGAGCAGCACACTGGCCGACGCCTTGTGCGCAGCAGTCTGCATCGTCAACTGAGATGCCGCACGCGCTGCATCCATCCCGCCCTCAGCCCCTGTATGTCCGAGCGAACCATTCCCATCGTCGATCACCGCTACGCCTCCAGCGTGCCGGCCGTTCCCGCGCACTCCCACGCGCCCGGTGCGCTGCTGGCCGACAAGTTGGGCCGGCCGCTGCACGATCTGCGCATCTCCATCACCGATCGCTGCAATTTCCGCTGCACCTATTGCATGCCCAAAGAGGTGTTCGACGCGCATTACGAATTCCTGCGCCACGCCGATCTGCTGCGCTTCGAGGAAATCGAGCGCCTGGCGCGCGTGTTCGTCGGCTTGGGCGTGCGCAAGCTGCGCATCACCGGCGGTGAGCCGCTGCTGCGCAAGGGCGTGGAGGACCTGGTGGCCATGCTCGCCGCCATCCGCACGCCGGACGGCGAGCCGGTGGAACTGACCATGACCACCAACGCCTCCATCCTCGCGCGCAAGGCCGAAGCACTGGCGCGGGCCGGTTTGCACCGCGTGACCGTGAGCCTGGACGCCATTGACGACGCCGTCTTCCGCCGCATGAACGATATGGACTTTCCGGTGCAAACCGTGCTGGAAGGCATCGCCGCGGCGCAGGCCGCCGGACTGCATCCGGTGAAGGTGAACATGGTGGTGCAGCGCGGTGTGAACGACGACCAGATTCTGCCCATGATCGAGCATTTCCGCGGCAGCGGCGTCGTGCTGCGCTTCATCGAATTCATGGACGTGGGCAACACCAACGGCTGGCGCATGGATCAGGTGCTGCCCTCGGCCGAGTTGCTGGCGCGCATTGCCCAGCGCCACCCGCTGCACGCGCTCGACCCCACCGTGCTGGGCGAAACCGCCGAGCGCTGGCTGCTGGACGACGGCAGCCTTGAAATTGGCGCCATCTCCAGCGTCACCCAGGCCTTTTGCCACGACTGCAACCGCGCCCGCTTGTCGATGGAAGGCAAGCTCTACCTTTGCCTCTTCGCCAGCCACGGCCACGACCTGCGCGCCCTGCTGCGCGGCGACGCGCAGCAGGGCATACAACAGGCGAGCGACGCCGACTTGCAGGCCGCCCTCGCCCAAGTCTGGAGCCGGCGTGACGATCGCTATTCCGAGTTGCGCGGGTTTGATGGCGCAGGCTTGCTGCAGGCCGTGCGCAAGCCCGAGATGTTTGCCATCGGAGGGTGAGCGCATGTCCGCAAGCCTGACGTTTCCTGATCTCGCCGCCGTCGTCTGTTGCGTCGGCAGCTACGACCCCGACGCCCTGCGCGTCGATCAGGTGCAGGACATCATCGCCTGTTTTGTACGCTCCGTGCGCACCGCCGAGCGCGTCGATATTCGCGCCGCGCTCGGGCGCGTGCTCGCCGCAGACGTCATCGCTCCGTTCGACGTGCCCTCGCACGACAACGCCGGCATGGACGGCTACGCGCTGCGCGGCGCCGATCTGGCGGCCGGCGGCGCGGCGGCGCCCACAGTTGTCGGCAAAGGTTTGGCCGGCCATGCCTACACCGGCGCCGTGCCGAGCGGCGCCTGCGTGCGCATCATGACCGGCGCCGTCATGCCCGAAGGCTGCGACACCGTCGTGCCGCAGGAATTCGTGCGCTTGGAAGGCGACGTCGTGCACATCCCTGCAGGCGTGCTCAAGCCAGGCGACAACGCCCGCCAGCGTGGTGAAGACCTGCGCGCCGGTCAACCCGCACTGGCTGTGGGCAAGCTGCTGCGCCCGGCCGATATCGGGCTGGTTGCATCGCTCGGCTTACCTGAAGTAATGGTGTGGCGCAAGCTGCGCGTGGCCTTCATGTCCACTGGGGATGAACTGCGCAGCCTGGGCGAGCCACCCGCGCAAGGCAGCGTGTACGACAGCAATCGCTACACCCTTTGGGCCATGCTCACCCGCCTGGGCTGCGAGGTGCTGGACCTGGGCGTGGTGCGTGACGACCCCGCCGCGCTCGAAACGGCGCTGCGCCAGGCCTGCGAAAACGCCGACGCCGTCATCACCTCCGGCGGCGTCAGCGTGGGCGAAGCCGACCATATGCGTGCGGTCATGGCCTCGCTGGGCGACGTGGTGTTCTGGCGCATCGCCATGCGCCCAGGCCGGCCCATGGCCTTCGGCCGCATCGAAAGCGCGGGCCACGGCGCCATGCTGTTCGGCCTGCCCGGCAACCCGGTGGCCGTGATGGTGACCTTCTACCACTTCGTGCGCGAGGCCCTCTTGCACATGATGGGGGCGCAGATGCAGCCCCTGCCGCTGCTGAGCGTGGTCGCGCAGACCACGTTGCGCAAGCGTCCCGGGCGCACCGAATACCAGCGCGCCGTGCTCGAACGTCTGCCCGACGGGCGCCTGGCCACGCGCACCACCGGCGACCAGGGCTCCGGCATCCTGCGCTCCATGAGCCGGGCCGACGGCTTCATCGTGCTGCACCACGAACAGGGCAGCGTGCAGGCCGGCGAGTTGGTGGATTTTTTGCCGTTCGAGGGGCTGGTGTGATGCGAATCTTGCAAACGCGTTGTGGCCAGCTTCTCGTGGAATCGGTGTCCTTTTGGCTGTGGGCGAGGCAAGATGGTTTCCCGCAGACAAGATCGCGCGTCGACCGGGTCCTGGGGCAAACATGCGGAGGCGATGCATGAAACCGACCCATCAGGAACAGCTTGTACTCGAGGTGATGTTGGCCCTGGCCAGGGCGCGCAGTGGGTCCGCCAGCGTGCGGGATCTCGGAGCGGCGCTGCAGATGGCCCCGTCCACCCTGAAAACCTTGTTCGAGCGCTTGATGGACGCAGGACTGCTGCGCTGCAAGTCCGCCCCTGATGATTGTTATGGGCTGGCACGCGCGCCACGTTGGATCACCGCGGCGGATATCGTTCTGGCGAGCCAACAAGGGCCAGGCGGGCCCGCCCGTGGCCAGCTGATCGGAGCGCGGAACCGGGCCAGCCTGGAGGCCACCGCATTGCGGGCACTCGAGACGGCCTTGAATCGTTGCAGTATGGAGTTTTTACAAGCGATCACGCTGCAGGATCTTGCTCTGGGCATGCCAGGCTGTGGGAACGCACGCTCCCATGCGTTCCAGCGGGAAGCACCAAGGCATCGCCCATGCGCCGCAAGTCAACCGGGAGCGCGAACGTGACGAGCCGGCAGCACAAGGGCGAGGGCGTCCGCAAGGGCCGCGCCCAATGCCACCAATGCGCGATTCGCGCACAGTGCGTCTTCAAGCATTGGCCCCTGGAGGATCTGGGCGCCGTTGCCGAGAATATTGACGACGTGGAGTATGGCCCCCGGCAAGCGCTCTACGAGCCTGGGCTGCGCGGCGACCATGTTTACGTGATCCGCACCCATCTCGTCACGCTGGCTTGCATCGAACCCGACGGCCAGCGCCGGATTTCCCGCATCGCCAAACGCGGGGACGTGATCGGATTGGAGAGTCTGGTCACCCAGCCCTTCCTGCATCGGGCTTCACCCGTCAAAACCGTGCGGGTCTGCCGCATCCCCATCACATTGCTCCAGAACGAGGACGCAGGGCGGTGCGGTTCGGACCTGGACATGCTGCTGGAGCATTGGCATCGTGCCCTGCAGCAGGCGGACGATGGGTCCTGTCTCTATGGGGGCCAGCGTCCCGTGACACCGCGGATGGCGCAATTGATCTTGGCGCTGACGGACGCGCCATCGGGTGAAACGCTGTTGCTGCCCAAGCTGGACGATCTGGCCGCCCTGCTCGGCGTGGCGATGGAGTCGGCCAGCAGAGCGTTGTCTCGGCTCAGGCAACGCGGTTGGCTCGTGCGACTGGGGCTCGGCCGCTACGCCATCGAACGCGACGCGCTCGTGGCCTATGTGCAGGTCCGGAAGCCGCTTTCGGCCCGGCAGCGTCGCGCGGGTATCGTACCTGGCGCCAAGAGGCTACAAGCTGAAGCGGGGTCTGCCCCGGCCACGCAGGCATCATCTCCGTCCACCGTTCCTCACCGCCGGTCCGGCGGTCAATTTGTCGGCATGGATCATGCGTCCATGCAGAATCGGCGGCTGCCTTGATTTCCTTTTCCCAGATAGCTCGGCAGCGCAGGCGCTGCTCTTGCGATACAGCCTGCTCTCAGGGTCGCTCGTCGAGGCATGCGTGGCGTGGCTGCGCGACTCGCCGTGCCAGTCCTCGGGCGGCCTGTCGTCATCGCTGCCATCCTTGCGCCGCACGCTCTTGTGGCTGGCCCACGCGTGGATCAGCGTGTCGTCCACGCCGAAGTGCTCGCCCGACAGCAGCCCGGGCCCCTGGGCCATCTCCACCGTTGCGTTGAATAGATCCGTGACAGCGTCGAATTCGATCAGGCGATCGCAGTTCTTGCTGAACACCGAGTGGCTCCGCACCGTGTCCTCGATCAACAGCCCGACAAACCAGCGAAACAGCAAGTTGTGGGAGATCTGCTCGGCGAGCTGGCGCTCCTGTACAACACCTGCAGCAGCATCGCACGCATGAGCTTCTCCGGCGCGATGCTCGGGCGCCCGCCCTTCGCATCGGCCTCGTACATTACCGAGAACTTCGCGTCTATCTTCGCCAGCGTCTCGTTCTTCCACTGGCGGATCGTGCGCAGCGGATGCGCCTGAGGCACGAACTCCTCCAGCTTCAACGTGCTGAACAGCGCCTCGTTGTACGCGTCGGCTCCTCGCATTCTCTTCCTCTCCCCGCTGGTCGCTGCTGCCAGCCATCCTCGTCGAACCAGGCGCGGCGCGCCAGTTCTTCAACGGCCTGCTGGGGTGTCATGCAGCCATGAACGCGCAGGCGACATCCGTCGCAGACCGTGAGTCGATCCCTGGATCCTTGATCGTGGCCTGTTTATCCGCGGATGAGGCAGCGGCAGTGGCGGCCAAGCTGGCACAAACGCAACTCGAGCTGCCCGATTTTCGGGCTTTCGTGGAATAGGCTTCGCGCGTGGCAATGCCACTGTTCTCGGCATCGCCGATCGATGATGAGAACGGGTCTGGCTGTGTAACGCATGTTGCCATGGACCCGCTTCGTATCCTGGCACGTGCGATGGACGCTTCAAGCCAGACTCAGACGCAGTGCGAGCGCGGTCAGCGTGATCAGTAGGACGGGCACGGTCAGCAGGACACCCACCTTGAAGTAATACCCCCAACCGATGGTCATGCCCTTGCGCGCGAGCACGTGCAGCCAGAGCAAGGTGGCCAGACTGCCGATGGGTGTGAACTTGGGGCCGAGATCACAGCCGATGACATTGGCATAGATCATGGCCTCGCGCACCGGGCCGGTGGCGTTCGTCGCAGCAACGGAGAGCGCACCCACAAGGACCGTTGGCATGTTGTTCATCACCGAGGAGAGGAATGCCGTCAGAATCCCGGTGCCGAACGCCGCGCCCCACACGCCGTGGCCCGCAAAAACATTGAGCAGGTCCGCCAGATACCCAGTGATCCCGGCGTTGCGCAGCCCATACACCACCAGATACATCCCCAGCGAGAAAATGACGATCTGCCAGGGTGCCTCGCGCAACACCTTCCGGGTGCTGATGACATGGCCGCGCGCAGCCACGCCGAGCAGAAGCAGCGCACCGAAGACCGCGACGGCGCTGACCGGCACGCCCAGCGGTTCAAGACCAAAGTACCCGAGCAGCAGGAGCGCCAGCACCACCCACCCGATGCGGAACGTGGCAGGATCGTTGATGGCCTCATGCGGCTGTTTGAGCTGCGCCATGTCGTATTGGGCGGGGATGCCGGGCCGGAAATAGAGCAGCAGCACGACCAAGCTGGCGGCGATCGCGGCGATATCCACCGGGACCATGATCGCGGCATAGGCGTTGAAGCCGATGTTGAAGAAATTGGCCGAGACGATATTGACCAGATTGGACACCATCAATGGCAGGCTGGACGTATCGGCGATGAAGCCGGCGGCCATGACGAAAGCCAGCGTTGCCGCCGGACTGAAGCCGAGCGCCAGCAGCATCGCCATCACGATCGGCGTCAAAATCAGCGCTGCGCCGTCATTGGCGAACAAGGCCGCCACGGCTGCGCCCAGCAGGACCAGGAAGGCGAAGAGTCCGCGCCCGTTGCCGCGCCCCCAACGTGCCACACGCAGCGCCGCCCACTCGAAAAAGCCGGCTTCATCGAGCAACAGGCTGATGATGATGGTGGCGACGAAAGTAATGGTGGCGTTCCAAACGATGTGCCAAACCGCCGGAATATCGGCGAGATGAATCACGCCGGTCAGAAGGGCGGCAATGGCGCCGAAAGTCGCGCTCCAGCCGATGCCCAGCCCGCGCGGTTGCCAGATCACCAAGACGAGCGTGGCGATGAAGATCAGCAGTGCGATCAGCATCGGCTCAGTTCTTGCGCATGGGGTTGAAGGCATCCGGGCCGCTGTTGGCCAGGCGCTTGACCAGATCGAAGCGCGAGATCATGCCGACCAGCCGTTCGTGCTCGATCACCGGCAGGGACTTGATGCTGTGATCCACCAGCAGACGCGCGGCCACGGTGACATGGTCTTCGGGTGCCACGGTGAGGACTTCCCGCGTCATGACCTGCGCGGCCGTGCGGCCCTCGGCCTTGTCCGGCTCCGGCGTACGCCGGCGAAACACGGAGCGGTAGAAGTTCTCCTTCCAGACCGATTCGCGCGGCTCCAACCGCTCGTCGGCCGCACGATGCACCAGGTCGCCCTCGGTCACGAGGCCGAGCAGGTGTCCCTCGGCATCGGTCACCGGAACGCCGTTGATGCGGTGCTCGATCAAGATGCGGGCGATCTCCGCCACGGGCGTCTCCGGTGCGATCCGGATCGGGTTCGGGGTCATCAGGTCACGGACTTTCATGCTGTGTTCCTTTCTCAAGATTTGTGGGTCGATCGGCGGTGAACGACTTGTCAGCACCGGTTTTCACCGCGCTCATCCAGGCCTGCGCCCCCATCTGCACCGGGTCCCAGGGGCTGCTGAACGGAGGTGTGTAGCTGAGATCGAGATCGTTCAAGTCTTCGACGCCCATGCCGTGGAACAGGGCTGCTGCGAACACGTCGATGCGTTTCGACACCTCCGAACGCCAGTGGCCGAGGATCTGCGCGCCGAGGAGACGACCAGTGCGGCGATCACCGGTCACCCGGATGCGGAGCTTCTGCGCTCCAGGGTAGTAGGCCTTGTGATCCCAGGTTTCAGTCTCGATGGTGACGGGATCGAAGCCGGCCGTGCGCGCCTCGGCTTCGCGCAAGCCCGTCCGTGCGATCGCCAACTCGAACACCTTCACGGTCTGGCTGCCGACCGAGCCCGCGAACAGACGCGCCCCGCCCACCGCATTCTCGCCAGCCACGCGGCCCTGTTTGTGCGCGGTCGTCCCGAGTGGCAGGTAGGCTGACCGCTGGAGTATCCGATGCCAGGTCTCGACGCAATCACCTGCGGCCCCGATGCCGGGGATCGTGGTTTCCATGCGCTGCGTGACGCGGATGGCGCCCGAGGGCCCCAGTGCAATCCCAGCCGTGGCGGCAAGGGTGGTGTCAGGGCGCACGCCGGTGGCGACCAGCACCAGATCGGCAGTGGCGGCAAACCCGCCCGAACCCGACACCGTAAGACCGCGCCGGTTGCCGGCGGCTTCGATGCGCTCGACGGTGCAAGCGGCTACGACCCGCACGCCATGGCGTGACAACTCCTCCCCGATCAGTCTGCCGAACGACGGATCGATGCTTGGGAACACGGGATCGGTATGGCTTACGAGCGTGACATCGACCCCCCGATGCCGCAGCGCGTCGGCCATCTCGACGCCGATATAACCCGCGCCGACGATGATGGCCGAACGCGCTTCGCTGCCCATGAGACGGCTCTGGACAGCGAAACCATCTCCCATGGTATGCAGGCCATAAACGCCGGGGAGATCGAGGCCGGGCAACCCTTGGGGACGGACTGGGACGGCACCGGTGGCGATGATCAGGTGGTCATAGCGCATCGTCTCCGCACGGCCGTTCGCCCCGCGCACGACATCGACCGTCTGGGTCGCTGGATGAACCGATACGGCCCGATGGTTCGTCAGGATGTCGATGCCGTCGAACGCGGTGCGATGGGCGAGCTGCCGGTGATCCGGCGTCTCGCCGCTGAGGTAAAAGGGCAGGCCGCAGATGCTGTAGTTCGGGTATTCGTCGGCCAACAGGACGGATATCTCGGCTCGGGGATCGATCTCGTGAGCCTGCAGCGCCGCGCTGATGCCCGCGTCGCTGCCGCCGATGACGAGGAGGCGCGTCATTCTGCTCCCTTCATGGGTATTCGGAGCGTTGTTGGCCCAGATCACGCAACTGGGTTTGCAGCGACATGCGGTCGATCTTGTCGATGGGCAGGGCGAGGAGCGGGCGGATGCGAGCGGCGATTTGAAAGTGCACGTTGGCGAAGGCCTTGAGTTGACGCTCACGATCCCNCGCCGCTTGCTGCGGGTCGATTTCGAGAGCCGACAGGCCGGGCACACCATGGATGCGAGTGATCGTGTTGCCGATGGCCTGGCCGAACACCTGGCCAACGTTGGACGCCGGATCGGTACTGACCAGCAGCACCTGTTTGCCTTGCCCGGCAAGGTGCATGGCGGTGGCGCAGGACAGCGATGTCTTGCCCACGCCACCTTTGCCGGTGAAAAAGAAAAAGCGCGGCGGCAGTTCGAGAAATTTCATGACGGTATTTCCCGCGTTCAGCAGCAGCCCTGCGCGGCTTTCGACTCTGCTGCCGGTTGTGAAATGCCTGCCCAGCGAGCCAGCTCCATACGGTTGGGGTAGCGGCCCGCCAATGCCACTGCACCGTCCACCAGAACCAGGGGCAGGGCTTCCTGGCCGGAGCGTTCCAGGAATNAGGCCATGCGGGACAGGCTTCGCCAGCCGCCTGATTGCAGACTGTAAAAATGAAATCCATCGATGGCGCATCCGGCGCCGCAAACTCCGTCCAGCTCTTGCTGCGCAAGCCGCGAAGGTCATAGTGCTGACCGGCGAGAACTTCGAGCGTGAGCGGATGCACTTCGCCGCGAGGACGACTGCCCGCGCTGTACGCCTTGAACCGATCTCGACCGAGATGGTTCAAGATGACTTCTGCCATGATGCTGCGCGCGGAATTGCCGCTGCAGATGAACAGGGCGTTGTAGATTTTTGCGGCCATGTCAGGCTCTTTCGGTGATGAGGCTGGGGCGGGGAGCCAGTTCCAGCAGGCGATCGACGCCGACCGGCTCTTCTTTCAACAGTGGCACGACCGCGTAGCGCCGGGCATGGCGGGTCGCGACGGCGTCGATTTCCCGCAGTTCGTGGCTGGCACGCTGACGCAGCAAGAGCGAGTTCGGCGCGGCGGCCGCGATGCTGTTGTTGATGATCCAGGCCCAGGGCTCGATCCCGGCGCGGCGCAGGTCGGCTTGCAGGTTTGCCGCTTCCAGTACCGGGGTGGTTTCGGCCAATGTCACGATCAGCACCTTGGTCTGCCCGGCGTCCTGCAACTGCATCATCGGGGTGGTGTAGTGCAGCCCGGTGCCGGCCATCTGGCGGACGATTTCTCGATGATAGGCGCCTGTCGCGTCGAGCAGCAGCAAGGTGTGGCCGGTCGGTGCCGTGTCCATCACCACGAACTTCTTGCCAGCCTCGCGGATGATGTGCGAGAAGGCCTGGAACACCGCGATTTCCTCGGTGCAGGGCGAGCGCAGGTCCTCGTCCAGCAGCGCCCGGCCTTCCGCATCGAGCCGCGCGCCCTTGGTGGCCAATACATGCTGCCGGTAGCGCTCGGTTTCGATGTGAGGGTCGATCCGGTTGACCGTGAGGTTGTCCAGCGCGCCGCTCAGGGTCTCAGACAGATGCGCGGCCGGGTCGGACGTGGTGAGGTGTACCGGCAGGCCGCGATGGGCCAGTTCGGCCGCGATGGCGGCGGCCAGGGTGGTCTTGCCCACGCCGCCCTTGCCCATCAGCATCACAAGACCGCGGCCGTCTTCGGCGATGTCGTCAACCAGCTCGGACAGACTGGGCGCATCAAGCGCGACTGGAGCTACATCATCGTTGGGTGCTTGCGAGGCCGTCGTGGCCAGCAACTGGCGCAAGGCATCCAGCCCGACCAGGTTGAAGGGCTTGAGCGCGACCCGATCGCGGGGCAGGGCCTTGAGCACCTCGGGGATCGTGTCCAGTGCGGCCTGTTCGTGCGTGCAGATGGCTGCGGCCAGAGGGTCGTGCGCGGCTTCTTCCGGTGGCAGGACGCCGTTGATCACCAGATACTGCTGCGACAGGCCAATACCCGCGAGTTCCGCATGGGTGCGTGCAACCTCCCGCAAGGTGGCTTGCTGGGCGCGGGCCACCAGAACCAGGCGGGTGCGCTGGGCATCGGCCAAAGCCTCCACTGCCGCCTTGTATTGGGCGCGCTGCTTGCCCAGTCCGGCCAATGGGCCGAGGCAGGATGCATCCCCCTTGTCCGCTTCAAGGAAATCGCTCCACGCGCCGGGCAATTGCAACAGCCTGATGGTGTGGCCGGTCGGGGCTGTATCGAAAATGATGTGGTTGTAGTCAGCGGTCAGGGCCGAGTCGGTGAGCAACGCGGTGAATTCGTCAAAGGCGGCGATTTCGGTGGTGCAGGCGCCGGAGAGCTGTTCCTCGATGCCGTTGACGATGTCGTCCGGCAGCGTCCCGCGCACCGGGCCGACGATGCGCTCCCGGTACTGCTGCGCCGCTTGCTGCGGGTCGATTTCGAGAGCCGACAGGCCGGGCACACCATGGATGCGAGTGATCGTGTTGCCGATGGCCTGGCCGAACACCTGGCCAACGTTGGACGCCGGATCGGTACTGACCAGCAGCACCTGTTTGCCTTGCCCGGCAAGGTGCATGGCGGTGGCGCAGGACAGCGATGTCTTGCCCACGCCACCTTTGCCGGTGAAAAAGAAAAAGCGCGGCGGCAGTTCGAGAAATTTCATGACGGTATTTCCCGCGTTCAGCAGCAGCCTTGCGCGGCTTTCGACTCTGCTGCCGGTTGTGAAATGCCTGCCCAGCGAGCCAGCTCCATACGGTTGGGGTAGCGGCCCGCCAATGCCACTGCACCGTCCACCAGAACCAGGGGCAGGGCTTCCTGGCCGGAGCGTTCCAGGAATGCTTTGACCGTCGGGTTTTCGGCGAATGCCAGCGGTTGCCGGGCCAGATTGAAACGCTCGATCTGCGCACCGTTTTGCTTGGCCCAATCGGCGTCGGCCGAGAAGCGGACCAGTTCCTGATCGACATCCACACCGCACACGCCTGTGCTGCAGCACAGGGCCGGGTCATAGACTTGAATCTTTTTCATTTCAATACTCCTGCTCAAGTTGCAATGTTGCTCATGAAAAAGGCGATACCTCGCGACCGAGTTATCGCCTCGTCAGCTTCAAGGCGCCAGCAAGCCGATGTGTTCGAGTTCCGTCCTGAGCGCGGCGGGGTCTTTGCGCAGACTGTCCATGGGTGATGCCAGCAGGGCTTCGATGCGCGCACGCAAGATGCGGTAGGCGTGTGCAAATGCGGCATTGATTTGTTCTTCGGATCCGGTCGCCTTGGCCGGGTCGTCGACACCCCAATGTGCGCGCAGAACCGGGCCAAGATAGGCCGGGCAGGTCTCGCCTGCGGCGCTGGCGCACACCGTGATCACGATGTCGGGGGTGACAGGCAAGCTGTCCCACGACTTGCTGAAGAGCCCTTCCGTTGGAATGCCTTCACGTTCCAGCAAAGCCAGCGAGCGTGGATGCACCTGGCCGGTTGGATGGCTGCCCGCGCTCATGGCGTGCCAGCCCTCGGGGGCCAAGTGGTTGAAGGTGGCTTCGGCCAGCACGGAGCGGCAGGAGTTACCAGTGCACAAAAACAGGATGTTCACGTTGTCAGCTCTCTTGTGGCGTTGAAGAAAGGGGAGGAAGCACGCTCTCTGCGCATGGCGATGCGGCACGAAGGTCCACACAGTGTTCGGGATGACCGGCGCAGCATTCCTCGGTGAGATAGCCGATCAGATCCAGCATCAACGGAATGTTGGCCCGATAGCGTTGGAAGCGACCTTCCTGCTCGACCGAAAGCAGGCCGGTCTGCGTCATTGCTTTGAGGTGGAACGAGGTGTTGTTCGGCGGCAGGTCGAGTGCCGAGGCAATCTGCCCTGAAACCATGCCTTCCAAGCCTCGCTTGACCAGCAGGCGGTAAATGTCGAGCCGGATGCCTGAGGACAGGGACTCGAAAATTCGAATGGCAACAGATTTTTCCATGGTGCAACTATACAATGTGTATTGCAGCGTTGTCCAGTGATTGGATGCCTTGCACGCTGCCAATCTCGGGTCGCCCCAGGCGCATACATTTGGCAGATACTTTTGCTGGTGAGCGTCCCAGGAGCGGCGTGCCGCCCAGCCCCTCGTAAGGGTCAAGGAACCTTGGGGGTTTCAATCAATCGAAGACGGGAGTTTCGACGCCAAGCACCTTATGCAGTTTGGGGCTGGTGGTGGTGTACTGGAGGTGGATTTTCTTGTCCGGGAAGATGGTGTGGGCGGCGCCGAAGGCTGCCAGCGCGGCTTCGTGGAAGCCGCAGAGGATGAGTTTTTTCTTCCCCGGGTAGGTGTTGATATCGCCCACGGCGAAAATGCCCGGGATGTTGGTTTGGAACTTCTCCGTGTCGACCCGGATCTGCTTGCGCTCCAGGTCCAGGCCCCAGTGGGCGATGGGGCCGAGCTTGGGTGACAGGCCGAAGAACACCAGCAGCATGTCCAGCGGCAGGCGCCGGGTGATGCCGTCGTTGCCGGTGAGCTTGACCTGCGACAGGCGGCCATCGCCGTCGGCCTCGAACCCCGTGATCTGACCGACGACGAACTGCATCGCGTGCTGCTCGCACAGGGCGTGCATCTTGGCCACCGAGGCCGGCGCGGCGCGAAAGCCGTCGCGCCGGTGCACGAGGATGACGCTTTCGGCGCGGTGCGCGTCATCCTGGGCGAAGTGCAGCGCCCAATCCAGCGCCGAGTCGCCGCCGCCGACCACCACGAGATTTTTGCCGGCGAAGACCGCGGGGTTCTTCACGCGGTAGAACAACTGCGTGCCCTCGAAGGCGTCCAGCCCCTCCACTTTGAGGGTGCGCGGCTGGAACGAGCCCACGCCGGCGGCGATGAACACCGTCTTGGTGAGCAAGGTGGTGTCCTTGGAGGTGCGCACGACGAAGCGCCCGTCGTCCTGGCGCTGCAGCTCCGTCACGTCCTGTCCCAGATGGAAGGTGGGCTTGAACGGCTCGATCTGCTTGAGCAGGTTGTCGGTGAGTTCCTGGCCGGTGCACATGGGCACGGCCGGAATGTCGTAGATGGGCTTGTCCGGATAGAGCTCCACGCACTGGCCGCCCAGGTGCGGCAGGCTGTCGATGACGTGGGCCTTGATGTCGAGCAGGCCGAGTTCGAAAACCTGAAACAAACCCACGGGACCGGCGCCAATAATGACGGCATCGGTCTCGATCGGCGGGGCGCTGGCCAGGGCCGCGTCGGCGATGGCCGGATTGATGTGCATTTCCATGAGGGATGAGGGGGCGGTCGGAATCCGGATGTTCAGCGCTCGAGAAACTGCAGCTTGCCGGGTTTGCCATTCCATTCTTCGCCGTCCGGCGGGGCGGGCTTGCGCTTGGTGATGCTGGGCCAGCGGCGCGACAGTTCGGCGTTGAGGGCAATGAATGCTTGTTGGTCGCCAGGGACGTCTTCCTCGGCGAAGATGGCGTTGGCCGGACACTCGGGCACGCATACGGCGCAGTCGATGCATTCGTCCGGATCGATCGCCAGGAAGTTGGGGCCTTCGCGGAAGCAGTCCACCGGGCAGACGTCCACACAATCGGTGAACTTGCACTTGATGCAATTTTCGGTCACGACAAAGGTCATCGGGGTTCTCCGCGATGCGAAACGATGTCTGCGGGCTGCAAACGCGGTCTGGCGATACTGTGTGCTGCAAGCGGCAGCGCAGCATGGGATGCACGCGAAACGGCCATGGCGTATGGCGAAACCGGGTGCGCTCCGGCGCCGACAATCACCACCGTCGGGCGACCACTGTGCAGCAGACAGGCCTGCGCCAGATTGGTCAGGGCGTGGCTGCTGCACAGCCGGTCCGGAAAGCCGGTACGGGAGACCACGGAGACTTCGGTCTGCGGTGCCCAGCCCGTTGCCATCAGTCGGCGTGCCAGCGCGCCGAGCTGCCGACCGGCCATGTAGAACACTTCGGTGTCGGCACAGCGGCTGGCGCGCAACTGTCCATCGTGGGTCATGGCCGTACTCAGCGCCACGCTGCGCCCGCGTCCGCGCCGTGTCAGCGGCCGGCCGGCATCGGCTGCTGCGGCCAGCGCCGCGGTGACGCCGGGCACGATTTCGATGACCGCGCCGGAGCCGTGCAATGCAAGCAGTTCCTCCTCGAGCCGACCGAACACGCTGGGGTCGCCGCCCTTGAGCCTGACAACCAGACGATGGCGCGACGCGCAGCGCACCAGCAGGGCGTCGATGCGCTCCTGCGCCGTGGCGTGGCTGAAGCCGCGTTTGCCGACATCGATCCACCGGGCTTGCGGCGCCAGTTCGCGCAGCGCAGGATCGACCAACGCGTCGCACAGTACGACGTCGGCCTGCGCGAGCAGGCGAGCGCCACGCAGGGTGATCAAGTCGGCAGCGCCAGGGCCGGCGCCGATGAAGACGATGCGGCCCATTACTGAACCGCTTCAACCAGCAGCGCGCCGCTGGTGCGATGACTGGCGGGATCAACGACGATCATCGCTCCCGCCACGCGATTGTCGACAAAAGTCGTCAGTGGCAGTGCTGACTGCGCCTGCAGGCGCACGCGGCCGATATCGTTGACCGCGAGCGTCTGCGCATCGACGTCCGTCAGGGTGTGAATGTCCAGCCGACTGCAGATGGCCGTGATGTGTCCTGCCACCCAGCGGTGCCCGTGGCGCAGCCAGTATTTGCGGCCGATGACCGCTGGCTCCGTATCCAGCCAGGCCAGGGTCGCTTCGAATCTCTGGATCGCATCGGGCTTGGGAGCTGAGAACAGCCCGACACTTTCGATCCAGTCACCCCGTGAGATGTCCACCTGGCGGTCGAGCACCAGTCCGGCCGACTGGCCCGCGGCGCAGCCATCGACGGCGACTCCCGCACGCCGCACCGCGACGACCTCGGCGCTCTCGCCGCTGGGGTGGATGCGGATCTTGTCGCCGGACTGGACCTGGCCCCTGGCGATGCGGCCCCAGACCGTGCGCGGCTGGTGGCCCAGGCCGTCGCCTTCGCGCGCCACGTATTGCACCGGCAGCAACAGGGAGCCGGTCTGCGGCTCCTCGGCGGCGGGCAGGGCTTCGAGCCATTGCAACAGGGTCGGCCCGGCATACCAAGGCCAGGATGCCTGGGCGATGGCGATGTTGTCGCCACGCAGCGCCGACACCGGCACGATGCCGGCGGGCGCGATGCCGGCCTCGGCGGCGAAGTCCAGCAGCGCATCGCGCACCGCCGCGAACGCAGCCTCGGCATCGTCCACGGCGTCGAGCTTGTTCACGGCGAACACGATGGACGGCAGGCGCAGCAGGCGCGCCAGCAAGGTGTGGCGCCGGGTTTGCGGCAGCAGGCGCAGGGGCGCGGCGCGCCAGTCGAGCTTGGTGATGTCGATCAGCACCACCGCGGCATCGCTGCCGGCGGCGGCCGTCACCATATTGCGCGTGTACTGCTCGTGCCCCGGGGCGTCGGCGATGATGAACTTGCGCCGCGGCGTGGTGAAGTAGCGGTAGGCCACGTCGATGGTGATGCCCTGCTCGCGTTCGGCCTCCAGCCCGTCGGTGAGTTGGGACAGGTCGATGCTGCCGCCCGCGGCCCGGCGTTGCAGGGCATCGAGCTGGTCGGCCAGGATGGCGCGGCTGTCGAGCAGCAGCCGGCCGATCAGCGTGCTCTTGCCGTCGTCCACGCTGCCGGCGGTGAGAAAGCGCAGCGCCTTGTGGCGGTGTTCGCCGTTGGCGTCGTTGTGCGTGTTCATCAGAAATAGCCTTCCTTCTTGCGCCGCTCCATCGAAGCGTCGGAGGTGCGGTCGTCCATGCGGGTGGCGCCGCGCTCGCTCAGGGTCGCGGTCAGGGTCTCGGCGACGACTTCCGTCGCGCTGGCCGCCGCGCTTTCCACCGGGCAGGTGCAGGTCATGTCGCCCACGGTACGAAACCGCACCCGGGCCGTCTCCACCGCCTCGCCGGGCCGCGGCGGCGTCACGGCGGTCAGCGGCACCAGCAGACCCTTGCGGCGCAGCACCTGGCGCGGATGGCTGTAGTACAGCTTGGGCAGGGCGATGCTCTCGCGGGCGATGTACAGCCACACGTCCAGTTCGGTCCAGTTGCTGATGGGGAAGGCACGGAAATGCTCGCCCGGACGCAAACGCGTGTTGAACAGCGACCACAACTCGGGGCGCTGCTCCTTGGGTTGCCACTGGCCGAAGTGGTCACGGTGGCTGAAGATGCGTTCCTTGGCACGCGCTTTCTCTTCGTCGCGCCGGGCGCCGCCGATGAGGCAGTCGAAGCGGTGCTGCTCGATGGCTTCGAGCAGGGCCACGCTCTGGTGCGGGTTGCGCGATTCCAGCGCATGGCCCAGGCGCACCGTGCCACGGCGGATGGATTCGTCCAAGTGTGCGACGATCAGCGCGTCGCCCGAGGCTTTGACGAGGGCGTCGCGGAAGTCGATGACTTCGGGGAAGTTATGCCCGGTATCGACATGCAGCAAGGCAAACGGCAGCCGGCCGGCGTAAGCCCCGTTGGCCTGGCGCTGCTTGAACGCCTTTTCCGCCAGGCGCAGCACGACGCAGGAATCCTTCCCGCCAGAGAACAGCAAGGCCGGGCGCTCGAAACCACCCGCCACCTCGCGCAGGATGTAGATGGCTTCCTCTTCCAGAGCGTCGAGATGACGGTGGTCGATCTGCGGCAACAGGCGTTCGAGATCCAAAGGGGCGTTCATGCGTGGGCTCCTGTCGGTTCCGCGACGATGGTTGGTTTGGCGATCGGTTCTGCGACGAGGCCGTCTGCGGCGGCTCCATGCTGTCCGTCGCGTGGGTCGCGGGCAACGAGGCGTTGCCCGACATGCAAGCCGCATTCCTTCACCCCCTCCTGCTCCCACCACCAGCGCCCGGCGCGGATGTCCTCGCCCAGCGCGACGGCACGGGTGCATGGAGCGCAGCCGATGCTGGGAAAGAATTGGTCGTGCAACGGGTTGTAGGGAACGGTGTGCAGCGCGATGTAGTGCCATACGTCGCCCTGTGTCCAGTCGAGCAGCGGGTTGAGCTTGGTGCGGCCTTGCGCGTCACTCTCACGCCGCGCGGCCTGGCCGCGCGCGGGCGACTGCTCGTGGCGCAGCCCCGTCACCCAGGCGGCACGGCCTTGCAGCATGCGGGACAGGGGTTCGAGCTTGCGCAAGGCGCAGCAGGCATGGCGCAAGTCGACGCTGGCGTACATGGCCCGCGGACCATGGCGGGCGACAAAGTCGCGCGCTGCAACCGCGTCCGGACGCCAGGTTTCGATATCGAGGCCATAGTGCTGCCGCGCACGGCCGAGCAGCTCCAGCGTCTCGCCGTGCAGCATGCCGGTGTCCAGCGTGGCGATGGCGATGGGTAGCGCATGCCGCGCGATCAGGTCGGTCAAGACCATGTCCTCCGCACCCAGGCTGGTGGCCTGCACGATGCGGCCGGCGAATTCCTGCGCCGCCGCGCGCAGCGTGGCGAGCGCGTCCTGCACGCGCTGGTCGAAATCGGCACTGGGTTTGGCGTACCGGGCCGGCGCCGAGCCGTGTGGCGCAGCGATGGGGATAGCGCGCTTCATGCTGCGATCTCCAGGGCAAGACCAGGCCGCCCCAGATTTGCTTCGCCCTCGCGAGAGACGGGCCAGCCGGCCAGCCCCTGGAGCCGTTTCAGAAAGAGCGGTTGCGGATCGAGCACGTCACCCTGGTAGTAGGCCGGCTGCGGATGCGGGCTCGGCGGCGTCGCAGCACCCCCATCCGTCGACCCTCGAACTCCTCCCGAGCGGGGCAAGGAAACTGGGGAACTGGCCTGCGCCTCCTGGAGTGCCGCGTCGTCGAACCCAGGCCACAGCCCCTCGAAAAACTGCAGTGCCCGCTGTGCGGCCTGCAGGCTCTGGCCGGGGCGCAGCACCGCGGTGTCGAACCCGGTCCGCGCCAACGGCAGCGCCATGTCCACCAGCACCTCGCCGGTGGCGCGCAGCTCGCCACGGTAGCCCAGGCGCACCCGCAACAACCGGGCCTGGGAATAGGCACGACCATCGGTCCATTTCGGGAACTGCAGGTCGATGCTGGCGAAGTGCGACAGATCGAAAGCGAGTGTGCGCACGTCAAGGTCGTTGGGCAGCACCAATCCGGCGATCCCAGGCGTGGGCCAGGTCGCGCTGGCCGTCTGCCACTGCTCGGGCGTGAACAGGAGAAGCCCGCCTGCGCCCGGCGCCAAGTCCGTGGCGCCACGGGCGCCGTCTGCGGAAGTGATGAATTTCATGCGCGGAGATCCTCAAGAAAACGCAGGGCCGCCCCAAGTTTTCTTAACCCCCATGGATGGCGGGTCGGCTAGCTGACCTTGGGGGCGCTCATGCGCAACCGCACGGCCGGCCACAGCTTTCGCATCCTCTTCAGGGACGGTCAATTGCGACGCGGCGGCCTGGGGGTGTTCCTGGGTCGCGGCCGCGCGGCGCACGGCATCGGCTGCAGCCTTGAACGGTTGCGCACCGACGTGGCGGGCGAAGGTTATGAACAGCTCGCCGGGCTGGCGCTGCCGCAAATACAGGGCGATCAAGGCCTCGACCACATCCGGAACTTCCTCGGCCGCGAACGAGGGGCCGATGATCTTGCCGGGCGAGGCCGCACCGCCAACCTCCGAGCCATCGCCGCCGCCAACGGTGATCTGGTACCACTCGGCACCGTCCTTGTCGACACCAAGGATGCCGATATGGCCACTGTGGTGATGGCCGCAGGAGTTGATGCAGCCGCTGATGTTGAGGTCGATGTCGCCGATGTCGAACAGCTCGTCGAGATCGGTGTAGCGCTCGGTGATGGCAGCCGCGACAGGAATGGAGCGGGCATTCGCCAGGGAGCAGAAATCGCCGCCGGGGCAGGCGATCATGTCGGTCAGCAGGCCGATGTTGGGCGTGGCGAAACCGGCTTCCCGCGCATCCCGCCATAGCGTATGCAGGGCGTCGGCGCTCACCCAGGGCAGCACCAGATTCTGTTCGTGGCTCACGCGCAGTTCGCCGTGGCTGTAGCGATCGGCAAGGTCGGCGGCGGCGCGCATCTGCCGGGCCGTGACGTCGCCCGGCGCCTGGCCCGCGCGCTTGAGCGACAGGGTCACGGCGCGCAAGCCGGGGATGCGGTGCGTGTGCACGTTGCGCTGCAGCCAGCGTAGGTACGCCGGCTCGTGCGCGGGCGCTGTGGCAAGGGCAGCGGTCGCATCCGGCGCATCCGGCCGCACACCGTGAGGCGGCGCAAACTGCGTAGCCACGCGGTTGAGTTCGTGCAGGGTGATGAGGTGGGCGGCACCGCCCGGATCGCGCTGCAGGATGTCGGCGAACTCGCGCTCGACGGCCGCGGTGAAGCGCGCTCCTTCGGCCTTCACCAGCATCTTGATGCGTGCCTTCCAGATGTTGTCGCGCCGCCCATAGCTGTTGTAGACGCGCAGGATGGCCTCGACGTACACCAGCAACTGCTGCCAGGGCAGAAAATCGCGAATGACGTCGCCGATCATCGGCGTGCGACCCATGCCGCCGCCCACCTGCACGCGAAAGCCGATCTGGCCGTGCTCGTCGCTCAGTGCCTGCAGGCCGATGTCGTACCAGCCGGCGGCGACGCGGTCTTCGCGCGCGCCGCTCACGGCGATCTTGAACTTGCGCGGCAGATAAGCGAACTCGGGATGCAGGGTGCTCCACTGCCGCAGGATCTCGCAGAATGGCCGCGGATCGACGATTTCGTCCGGCGCGATGCCGGCGAACACATCGCTGCTGATGTTGCGCACGCAGTTGCCGCTGGTCTGGATGCCATGCATGTCCACCGCGGCGAGGCGGTCCATGACGTCGGCGCTGTCGGCCAGGGCGATCCAGTTGTACTGCAGGTTCTGGCGCGTGGTGAAGTGGCCGTAGCCACGGTCGTATTCCTCGGCGATGTCGGCCAGGGCGCGCAATTGCTGGCTCGCCAGCGCGCCGTAGGGAATGGCCACGCGCAGCATGGGCGCATGGCGCTGGATGTACCAGCCGTTTTGCAGGCGCAGCGGCTTGAACTCCTCGTCGCTCAGGCTGCCGGCCAGATGGCGCTCGAGCTGGTCGCGGTATTGGGCGGCACGGGCGCGAATGAAGCGGCGGTCGAAATCGGTGTACTGGTACATGGCGCTCAGGCAATGATCTTGAAGCCGGCGAACGCCAGCGTGGCCGAGAGCAGCACGCGGGTCATGCGCTCGGGAAGAAAACGGGTGAGTTGGGCGCCGAGCCAGATGCCTGGAACCGAGCCGACCAGCAGCGCCAGCACCAGCGGCCAATCGACATGGCCCAGCGCCGCATGGCCGATGCCCGCCACCAGGGTCAGCGGCACGGCATGGGCGATGTCGGTGCCGACCAGTTGCCGCGCCGTCAAACGCGGATAAAGCAGGAGGATGCAGAGCGAGCCGATGGCACCGGCACCGACCGAACTCAGCGTGACCAGCACCCCCAGCACCGCACCGAGGGCGATGGTCAAGCCCGGCTTGCGCGACGGCGGCAAGCGCGCTTCGAGCCGCAGCGCCAGCCGCTGCCAGAACCCGCGTGACATCACCGCGGCGGCGGTCAGCAGCAAGGCGGCGCCGAGGGCCAGGCTGAGCACGCCGAACCAGGCCTTGTCCGCACCCGAGGCATGCATCGCCACGAGGGTGGCGAGCGCCGCGGGCAGGCTGCCGGCGAGCATCAGCCCGGCAATGCGGCGATCCACATGCCCATGGCGGTGGTGCGCCACGGCCCCGGATAGCTTGGTCAGCGCGGCGAACCACAGATCGGTGCCGATCGCCACGGGCAGGTCGAGCCGGAACACGCCGAGCAGCAATGGCGTCACCAACGAGCCCGCGCCAACCCCCGTGGCGCCGATCAGGGCGCCCGCGGCGAGGCCGAAAAGAGTGGCTTGGGCATGCATCAGTGGAGCTTTTCTGGGGTTGATGATGACGGTCGAATCCTAGGGACGGGCCGCACCAAAGCAAACGACAGTCTTCTCATACCGATAGATGCCAAGCGATATAAGCAAGGAAATAAAACCTCAAGATGGACTGCGGCCATGTATCCAAGTTGTGAGCGGCCTTTATCCCTGGACACGGGGTTCTGCGCGGAAATCGTTGGGCACCACCATCGGGTCAACGATCTGTTCGTTGGCGGCATCAGCGCCAACGACAAGCTGATCTACGTCGATGACGTGATCAAGGGTCGCCTGTTGGACTGTAAGATTCTGATCCAGCAAGCTGTCAACAACATCGCCGCGATGCGCTGCTACGTCGCATCGAAGCTCGGCGAGGAGGTCGATGTGCCAGATGAACTGAAGGCATGCATGACGCCCAAAATCACTTGGGATGGCCCGAAGTTTGGGCCAGTCAACTTGGTGGACGGTGTCTCCGGCTGTTCCCCGAGTTCCTGGTGCAGCTTTGCATCATGCACATGGTGTCGCGCGTTACCACCAAGCTGGACGCCGCGAGCGTTGGAGTGAGCATAAGGAAGTTGGCTGGATAGACACTCCATGCCGACATTGCCGATTCGCCCCGAATGGAAAGCAAGAAGCTCCCTGTTCAAGGGCGGATAGATCGGCGTATCAGTTTGCAAAGAATGAGGCTAAGTCACTCACCTGGTCGTCGCTGGTGAAGGCGAGCAAGGGAAGGTCCCACGACTCCTCGATCGTCTTGAGCATCGAATAGTGATTCGTCGCCTGATGATCCACCATGTGATATGGATGCATGCTGGAAATCGCGATCAGCGGCACATTGGCTCCCCCGTAGACGCCACCTTGTGGGAAGACCTGCGCACCCGGTTGCAAAATAGGGCTGTCCGGAGCGCCCTGAGTATTGGCCCAGCCTCCGTTAGCCGTGTTTCCGTCGTAGTCGCCCTCGTCCCAGGTGATGAAGATGACGTTGTTGCCGTTGTTCCAGATCGGCGACTGCATGATCGCCTTGACCATCTGACCAACGAATGCGTCGCCCTGGCTGTAGAGCAGTTGGGTGTTGCTGTAGGGGCACGCTGAACCTGACATGCCGTGCATGTCATGACAAACGTCAGGGGTGATCCAAACATACTTGGCAACATCACTGATACGAAGGGCTTGGGTCAGATTTCGAAGCGGCTGAACATGCGATGCTTCCTGCGGGTTGGCGTAGACGTTCTTGAACAGCATGAATGGATCATGCTTGAGGACGTACAAAGCAGAGCTTGCACCCCCAGCAGAAAACTGCCCCGTGAATCCCGCATAGGGGATCGATTGCATGTACGCCGCCCAAGAGATGTGGCGCGCATTCAGGGAATCGACGATGTTGCTGTGATTGAACTGCTGTGTCGGATCGTCGCTCTGGCTCCACCAGTTCGAGCCCGAAATCGCGGCCACGTAGTTGGGCAAACTCGGGTGGGTGACACCGTAGTAGTTGTCGGCGTAGCCGAAGGTGTTGATCAGGCGGTTGATCATTGGCATCTGGGGATTGCCAACCACGTTCTGGGCACCGGTGTTTTCCATCATGATGATGAAGACGTGGTCGAACCGCGGAATTTCGCGCTCGTGGTCACGGCCATGCATTGCATCAGCGCTGGCAGAAACGGCAAGGGACAGCATTGCAGCGGCGAGCAAAGTCTTTCCAAACTTGAGATTCATGGATTCCTCCGATGAGTGGCACAACTGGGAACTCGTACGCTAGGTATCGCGCGTGTCAGGCCCATGAAGGCAAGAGCCAAAGATGCAATCGGATGCAACAGTGAGATCGTCGACGTGTTTTTTCGCATTCGTACCCTGGTCAGGGGCGCGCGCGTGGATCGGCCTTCGGGCGATCACCTCGCCCGCACGGCGCCTCAGGTGCTGGACAACCAAGGGTCTTGCCGCTCCATCGGCACAGGGGCCGGATATAGCCCTCGCATTCGAGTTTGCGCGCCAGCGCTGGCTGATCGGTTGACGCTCGTGCCCGACGACGAGCACGAAGCGTCTGCCGCTGCGGGTGGACGCTGCGCTGCGGGCGCCTGCGGCAACGAGCGGGATCAACAGAGCGGAGGGACGGTCTTCACACATGCGAATCTCCGGATGACGTGGGCAACCTTGCGGACGCACCGCGAGCGCGTCCGGAGCCAGGTCATCGTCCTCATGGAGAGGTCGTTTCGGAAGATGCATGGCAGACGCCGCGCGACGAAAATCAACGGGTTCAGCGCCACACAGCATCGTCGGCGGCGATGAAGGCCTCGATTGCCCGGAGCATCCAGCGGTGATGGTGCTCGAGCAGCCAAGTCATGCTCAGAACCCCCAGGCCAGCCAGCCAGAAGCTGACCAGTCGGGGGCTGTCGGCCGGCAGCCAGGCCAGAATGCCGACCCAGATCAGCAAATTGACCCCCGCAGCCCAGGCCCAGCGGCGTGCCTGCGTCCAGGGATGCCGGATCGAGGCGTCCAGCACCTCGGGCCGCCACGGCGCCAGCACGCTGCGCAAGGGCAGGGCCTGGACAGCAATCCCCGCGTTGCGATACAGCGCCCGCCACCAGGCATCGGCCCGCCCGAGTTGCAGCACCCCATGGCCGTACAGCAGGCCGATGGCCAGGCTCAGGGCCAGCAGCAGGTGGCGTCCTTCCGCCGAGCTGCCCACCAAGACATGACCGGCCACGGCCAGGGCGATGACCAGAGGCGGCGTGCACAGCGTCACGACGACCATGCCAGCCAGCAGGCGGTGTGTGGCGCGGAGCCGGGCCTGCTGCAGCGGCATGCCGGCGCGGGCCGCGCGCTGTGCCAGGCGCCGGCACCCGCGCACGCCGGCTGCGGCGTCGCTCCAGAACAGGGCCAGGGTCAGGTCGCGCAGCCGAGCAGCGAGGCCTGCATGCGGGAGGGAAGCAGAGTCGGAATCGAAATCGAAATCGGTTTGCATGGTGATCTCCAGAAAAGGTTGGTGATCACCATCACAGCATGCGATCTGCGCGATGCAAGTCGCGCTCAGGGGGCCGGTTCAGGTCTGCGGCGGCCACGCAGGCCCTGGGCGGTTCTGCGCACGGGACAGGCGTGCGCGGCGTTCTTCGCGTCGCAGCTCGCGTTCTTCGAGCCAGTCGAGGGTGACGGCGACCAGCAGGCCAAGAGGGACCGCGGCGAAGACGATGAGCACCGGGATGCGTCGGGATGGCATGGCGAAATATCCCTGAAGGGCCGTGCAGGATAGGCGATCGGCTTGGGATTTGCGGCCGGCCGTTCGTGTGGTCGCCAATGTCATGTGCTGCGGATGAATTCAGATCGGCCGGGTGATGCGGCGTGGCAAGGCGCGGCGATGAATCAAGCTCGTATCCGTGGGTTGCTCGTAGGCTTTCTTGATGGGCTTCTGGGGGGGTAAATCCCCACCGTGCCAAGTACTTGCCCACCGTGCGCACGGGCGCTTGATGCCATGCTGCCGCTCGATGAGCAGGTCCACGGCAGCACGGCTCCCTGGGCAGAAATCCATCCTCAACTGCTCGGGGCGCTTGTCGATCATGGTGCGACGTGTCTGCTCTTCTTGCTCGGGCTTCAGTACACGCCCGGCACCCGGCTCACGTCCCAGCGGGGACGGCCGAATGGCTGACAGTTCAATCTTCATAGGACCGAATCAATAAGCATTCAGATAGCCGGGTTTGCGCGGCAGGTGCAACGTGGCCTCCAGGCCGCCATCCGGGTGGTTGCGCAAGGTCACATCGCCACCGGCCGCGCGCGCGATGTTGCGGGCGATGCCGAGCCCCAGGCCGGTGCCGCCGGTCTCGCGGCTGCGCGATGCTTCGAGCCGGTAGAACGGCTCGAACACCTTGCCGAGTTCGTCTGGCGCGATGCCAGGGCCCTGGTCCCGGATGCGAAGGGTGAGGGCCGCGGGGCCGTCTTCGACGATGATGCGCGCCTGCCTGCCGTAGAGGATGGCGTTGTCGATCAGGTTGGAGATGCAGCGTTTGAGCCG
This sequence comes from Thiomonas delicata, assembly GCF_900088825.1. Lineage (GTDB taxonomy): Bacteria > Pseudomonadota > Gammaproteobacteria > Burkholderiales > Burkholderiaceae_C > Thiomonas_A > Thiomonas_A delicata. The sequence continues at coordinate 746,693 of NZ_LT592171.1, forward strand.
CTCCGGGTCGCCGACATAGGGGGCCCGTGCGCGACCTTCGATGAGAACCTCGCGGTGCATGTCCTGGTTGTCCGCCTGCAGGCTTTCGAGCAGCGCCGTGATGTCGATCGGCCGCGCCACTTGGGGTGGCTCAAGCCCGCGCATGAAATCCAGCGTGTGCGTCACCATCAGCTCCATCTCGCGCAAATCCTTGTCGAAGCGCTGGCGCAAGTCGGCGTCTTCCAGCAGTTCGGTGCGCAGGCGCATGCGGGTGATGGGCGTTTTCAGATCGTGCGACATGGCGGCGAAAATGCGGGTGCGGTCCTGAATGAAACGCACCAGGCTGGACTGCATGATGTTGAACGCATGCGCGGCACGCCTCACCTCGGTCGGCCCGGTCTCGGGCAGCGGCGGGCGGTTGATGTCCTTGCCCAGGGCATCGGCGGCGGAGGCCAGGACCGCCAGCGGCCGGGTCATCCAGCGCACCGCCGCGTACGACAGGACGAGCACCGTCAGCAGCAGCACCAACAGGGTCAGCAGCAGTCGCCACGGCGTGCTGGCCGGGCCTTGTGGCAACTGGGTGTCGAAAGCGACCCAACTGCCGTCGCGCAGTTGCACCTGGGTCAGGAACATCAAGCCCGATGCCATGAAGGGCCTCATGGCCTGCATATCCGGCATGCCCGGCATGCCCGGCATGGCTGCCGACATCGCCGCTGCCATGCCCGCATGTTCGCCCATCATGCCCTGGCGGCCGGACTCGAGCCCGGATGGCCTGGCGCCCGGCGCGGCCTGCCGGACGGAAACCCGCAGCGGCCGCGCATCGCCTAACGCGACATGCAGCGCAGCCGAGAACATGGCGGCATGCGGGTTGTCCAGCGCCGCGGCACTCGGCGCCTGCGGCGCTGCCTCCAGTCTTACCACCTGCGGCGGCACGCTGAGGATGGTGACGATGCGCTGCTGCTCGGCAGGGCCGAGGGAATCGAGCAGCTTGACGATGTCGGCGATGCGCTGCGCCGACTGCATGCCGCTGCTGCGCAACAGCAGGCGATCGCGCTCGGCGAAATTGATCGAGGCGCTCAGGATCTGGGCGAGCACCAGGCCGCTGAACAGGATCAACATCATCCGCCCGAACAGCGACGCCGGCAGCAGGCGCATCAAGCCGTTCCCTCGACCGGGGCCGACAAGACATAGCCGGCGCCGCGCACGGTCTTGATCAGGGCGGGGTCGCGCGGGTCGTCGCCCAGGCGCTGGCGCAAGCGGCTGACCTGCACGTCGATGCTGCGATCGAGCGGATCGGCCTCACGGCCCTGCGTCAGATCGACCAACTGGTCGCGGTTGAGCACCCGGTTCGGGTGACTCAGAAAAACCCGCAGCAGCCGGTACTCGGCGCCGCTCAGCGCGACCACCACGCCGGCGGGCGAAACCAGGTGGCGATGCGCGGTGTCGAGGGTCCAGCCGGCGAAGCGCACCTGGCGCGCCTCTTCCGGCTGAAGATTGCGCGGCAGGCTGCGGGCACGACGCAGGATGACCTTGATGCGCGCCAGCAACTCGCGCGCGCTGAAGGGCTTGGGCAGATAGTCGTCGGCACCCATTTCCAGGCCGACGATGCGATCGGTTTCCTCGCCGCGCGCCGTCAGCATCAGGATGGGAATGTCGGACTTGGCGCGCAAGTTTCGGCACAGGGTCAGGCCGTCGTCGCCTGGCAGCATCAGGTCGAGCACGATCAGGTCGACGCCGGAGGCCAGCAGCGCGCGCTCCATGGCCTTCCCATCGCCAACAGCCGTCACGCGCAAGCCGTTCTTCTGCAGATAAGCGCTCAGCAGGTGGCGAATCTCGGCGTCGTCGTCGACGATCAGGATGTGGTCGGAGGTTTCCATGCGCCGATTTTGGCCGGCTGGCCGGGTGCCCAGGAAAAAACAATGTAACGCAGCATGTCAACGCCAGGATTGCGGGCAGTGCGATACAAAAAAGTGTTTTGTTGACATGGCGCGCTTACATGCCGAGGCTGAAATGGGAACCGTTGCGAAGGACTTCCTTCCATCTGGCCCGGCGGGATCGTCCCACGGACCATTCGCTCAATTCAGACAGGAGCAGCACCATGAAACGCAGTCAGAAAGTCATTGTCGGCATCACCGCCGTCTTGTCCGCCGCCGCCATCGGTACGGCCTTTGCGCAATCCGGCGGCATGGGCGCATATCGCATGTCGGGCGTCGCCGCCGGCATGGAGCCGGGGTCCATGATGGGTGGAGGCATGATGGGCGGGGGCATGATGAGCGAGGGCATCATGGGTCAGCGCGGCATGGCCGAAGGCATGATGCATTGGGGTGATACCGCGGCGATGGTGGACAGCCATCTGGCCGACACCAAGGCCGCGCTGAACATCACCGCCGCGCAGGAACCCGCCTGGCAAGCCTTCGCCACCCAGGCCAAGCAGCAAGCCGAGGCCATGCAAACCATGCGCGGCAAGCTGCGGGAGGCGAACGCAACCGCCCCCGATCGCATGCAGGCGCGCACGCAGTTGTTGCAGCAACGCCTGACCGGCATGGAGGCCATGACCAAGGCCTTGAAGCATCTCTACGCCGTGCTGAGTCCCGAGCAAAGGAGCATCGCCAACCAGCGCCTGGGCATGATGGGCGGACAGCAGATGGGATTTGCCGGCCATGCCGAGTGAGTGCCTGTGAACGTTTCAACTTCCGCGATGATCTCAACGCATCGAGACGCCCATGCGCTGCGGACGGGCGCGACGAGTCGATTCGAGCCGCCGTTTGTTTGTTGGGACGAGCTTGGCGTTGATGCAGGGCCTGGTGGAGCGCAAACGCAGCCCGCGCCGACCCTTGCCGGCCTCTCAGGGCGCGAACGCGAAGTTCAGCGCCATCATCCGCTTCAAATTGTGGGCCAGCGCATGCCACAGCAACACGGCGCGCGCCTTGATCATTCCGCGCACGTTCAAGCGCTGCAAGCCGCGGTTGCGCAAACGGGCGTTGGCGCACTCGATGCTGGCAGCACGTTCCTTGTAGATTCGCTTGGCCGCCTCGGTGCCCATGCGCTGGCGCCACTGGCCCAGCGCCTGGCTGTCGCCGGGCAGCGCAGCATAGCGATCACGTTGCGGGGCCTTGGGCGCCACCACAGGCGCGAACGCTTGGGTGGCGCGCGCATCGAGTTCCTCGATGTGCGCGTGCTGGGCAAAGCCCCCATCGGTCAACCACTGCGCGGGCACTTGACCATAGCGGTCCTGGTGCTGCGCGTGCATGGGCAGCATCTGGTTCATGTCGCTGCCCGAGTTGATGAGGTCCACGCCGGTGATGATCAGGGTGGCGGTGTCCACCGCGAGTTGCGCATTGAACGCCGGGCGAAAGCCCCCATCGGCCATCTTCATCACACGCGCCTCGTGGTCGGTGGTGCTCACGCGCGGCTGCTTGGGTTTCTTGGCGCGCCTGGCCTCGTTGGGTTGTTCCTCGGCGCATTGCTCGCCCACGGGTTGCGTGGTCGGGGCCGCCTGGGGTTGCGCCGGCTCGTCTTGTGCCCTGTCGGCCTGCGTGCTGTTGGCTCGGGCCTTCTTGCCCTTGCCCGAGAGGCTCTTGTCGATCTCGGCCATCGCCTCGATGGCGCGCGCAATGCGTTGTTCGCGCTCGGTGGCCGCACGCTGGCGCGCCGCACGCACGCGGCGGGTGCCGGCCCCCGGATCGTCGCCCACCTCCTGCTTGAGTGCTTGCACCTGGGCCTGCGCGTCTTGCATGAGTTGCTCCAAGGTCTCGCGGCGCCGGAAGCTGGCCGCACCCGCCTGGGCGCGCACGCGCATGCCGTCGTGGGCCACCCGGTTCATGCTGACAAGCCCCTGCGACAGCAGACCCGCCACGCTGCGGGTGAGTTGGCCGTCCAACCACTGCGCATGTTCGACCCGGAAATCGCCCAGCGTGTGGTGGTTCACGCCCACCCCGCCGCACAGCCAGCGGTAGGCGTCATCCCTGTCGCACAGCCGACCCAGTTCGCGCGCCGAGCCCACACCGTCCAGCGTCGCGTACAGCCACAGACCCATCAGAATGGCCGGATCAATGGGCGCGCGTCCGACGCCGCCCTCAACGGCGCGGATCTGTCCGTGCAGGGCTTGAAGATCGAGCGACTGCACAAAGGCCCAGACGGCACGGGCCTGATGATCGGCCGGCAGCGTCGAGTCAAGATCGCAGGCCCGCCATTCGACTTGGTTGCGCATCGCGCTTTGCTCCCGCGGCGTCCCTTGGGGCTTACTGCGCTTCAGAGCAGCCGCACTGTCCGCAGGGACCGCCAAGCCCTCAAACAGGGCACCCGTGTGCCCGTTCGTTCCCGCTTCGTTCGTGATATTGCTCATGCCCAAAGACACGCAGCATTCGTGCCATCAAAATCAAATGTTCACAGACTCTGAGATCAACGGGCGGCTGAGCGCCTTGGCGCTCGGCTCACGCCGCAGTTCGATCCGTTACCAAGCGCAAGAGTCATGTCGACGGCAAGTCCAGCACAGTCCTATTGCGCACACCGGGGCGGTGAGTCGAACGCTTGGCTCGCCGCCTCCGAACCCGGCGTGGCCTGCAGCCCCGGATGCAAGGCGGCTGAATGTACCAACGCCGGACGAGCACCTCGATCACGAGCGGGACGAGAAAGCCAAGGAAAAATGCCGGCGCCTGCTCCAGGCTTTTTGCGCTGGCGTTTCCGTCAGCATTTTCAGCCCCAGCATGACAGCCACACCAAGGGAAAATCCGGCCATCGTGAGGAGCGGCAACGCCCGGCGCATCACTTCGAGCAAGAGTTTCGTCGCAAGCGCAGCAAAAAATGGTCGCCGGGACCGAGCATTTTGTTGGAAATTGCGCATGCCCTCCTCACCAGCACACTTGGGCGGTCAAGAGAGCTTTGCAGTCTCAGTCGAAAATTTCTTTCCAGAACGATTTGCGGCCCTGCATCGGGCCATAGCGCCCCTGATGTTTGCCACCGCCGTGGTGGCCGTCGTTTTGGCCATCACTTTCAGGCTGTGGCGATGAACGGCCCGCTTGCTGTGGTGCGTTGGCCGCCTCCTGTCGCTGGCTGCGCTCGATGATCTTGTCGAGTTCGCCGCGATCGAGCCAAACGCCGCGGCATTGCGGGCAGTCATCCATTTCAATGCCCTAGCGTTCAGTCGTCACCAAGGTGCTTTCCTTGCAGACGGGACATTTCATGACTGCATCTTCTTGTTGTGAAACCATGAACCCAGAACATCAAGCCGTTGCGCGGCGCAGCGACAGCAGCCGCATGCCGTTGAACACCACCAGCAGGCTGGCCCCCATGTCGGCGAACACCGCCATCCACAGGGTCGCCACGCCGCTCAGGGCCAAGGCGAAGAACACCGCCTTGATGCCCAGCGCGAGGGTGATGTTCTGCTTGAGGATCGCGGCGGTGCGCCGGCTCAAGCGGATGAAATCGGCGATCTTGCGCGGGTCGTCGTCCATGATGGCGACATCGGCGGTTTCCAGCGCGGTGGCGGTGCCGGCCGCGCCCATGGCGAAGCCGATATTCGCACGGGCCAGCGCCGGCGCATCGTTCACGCCGTCGCCGACCATGCCGACGAAGCCGTAGCGCGCATGCAGTTCGGCAACGGCGGCCTGCTTGTCCTGCGGCAGCAGATTGCCGCGCGCATCCTTGATGCCGAGCTCGACGGCAATCGCCCGTGCCGTGGCCGGGTTGTCGCCGGTCAGCATGACCGGCTCAACACCCAGCACCTTCAAGGCCGCAATGGCCTGCGCGCTTTGCGGCCTCAGGGTGTCGGCGACGCCAAACACGGCCACCGGACCGGCCGCGTCGCACAGTACGATGGCGGTCTTGCCGGCACGCTCCAGCACGGCAAGCTGCGCCTCCAGCGCGGCCGAACAGACCCCAATGTCTTCAGCCAGGCGGTGATTGCCCAGATGCCAGACCTGCCCGTCCATGCTGCCTTTGACGCCGCGCCCTTGCAGCACGCCGAAATCATCGACAGGCATGACTGCGGCGCCCGGCTGCTGCGCGCGCCAACCGGCGACCAGCGCCTGGGCGACCGGATGGGTGCTGTGGTCGTCGAGGCTGGCGGCGATCCGCAAAGCCTGCGCGATGGGCATGTCGCCAAGCGGGATGGCGTCGGTCAGCGCAGGCTTGCCGCGGGTCAGGGTGCCGGTCTTGTCGAGCGCCACGGCTTTGAGCAGCCGGCCGCCTTCGAGATGCACCCCGCCCTTGATGAGGATGCCCCTCCGGGCCGCCGCCGCAAGACCGCTGACCACCGTGACTGGGGTCGACACCACCAAGGCGCAGGGGCAGGCGATGACCAGCATGACCAAGGCCTCGTACAGCCAGGAACTCCAGCCGCCACCGCTCAGCAGCGGGCCGAGGATGGCCACGGCGATGGCGAAGACCACAACCGCGGGGGTGTAGTAGCGCGCGAATTGATCGACGAAACGCTGGGTCGGCGCGCGCTGTGACTGCGCGCTCTGGATGGCCAGGGCGATGCGGGCCAAGGTGCTGTCACCGGCCGAGGCCGTGACGGTGGCTTCCACCACGCCATCGGCCACGATGCTGCCGGCATAGAGCAGGTCGCCCGCCTGCTTGTCCACGGGCAAGCTTTCGCCGGTGATCGGCGCCTGGTTCAGCGCCGCGCGACCGGACGCGACGCGTGCGTCCAGCGGCACTCGCGCGCCAGTGCGCACCCGGATGCGGCTGCCGACCGCCACCTCGGCCACCGGCTTGGTCTGCCAGGCCTCGCCGGCCTTGACCTCGGCGGTTTCCGGCGCGATGGCCGTGAGCGCCTTGATCGCGTTGCGGGCACGCTCCAGCGACAGCGCCTCGATCGCTTCGGCCACGGCGAACAGGAACACCACCATCGCCGCTTCGGGCCACTTGCCGAGCGCCACGGCGCCGGCCACGGCGATGGACATCAGGAAATGGATGTTGAGGGTCAGATTCCTGAGCGCGATCCAGCCCTTCTTGAGGGTGGGCAGGCCGGCGCTGAGGATGGACACGGCAGCAAGCGCCATCACCATCCACGAGGTCTCACGCCCGCTCGACCAGGCGATGACCTCGGCCGCGACGGCGGCGGCACCCGCCACGGCGAGCAGACCTTTTTGCCGCGGGCTCAAGGCCTGGGGAAGCACGGACACCGGCGCATTGGCTTCCAGCAAATTGGGTGCCATGCCCAGCTTGTCCAGCGCCACGGCAATCTCCTGGGGCTGCTCCAAGCGGTGATACACCGTGAGTTCCCGTTGCAGGAGGTTGAAGTCGAGTTGGACAACCCCGGGCATCCCCTCCAGCTTGTTGCGGATCAGGCGCTCCTCGGTCGGGCAGTCCATCTTGTCGATGCGGTAGCGAACCCGGCGGGTCCCTTCGGGCGCCGGATTGGTGTTGCACGCCCCCGTGAGGCAATCGGTCTGTGTCGCCGGGGCGCAGCAGGCATCGGCCGCCGCGTGGGCATGGGTATGCGCATCAGGGCCGTGGTCGTGACCATGATCGTGCGCATGATCGTGGTCACATGCGGGCTCATGGTCTTGCGCCTGGACAGGCAGGCGTAACGCTGTGCTGGTGGGGTCGTGCTGGCTCATGATGGCGGATCTCGGTGAACAGTGCGATCATTGAACAGCCCGTACCTGCTACAGGGTCAAGTGCCTTGCACGAGAGGGGAATGCAACATGCGAATCGGGGAATTGGCGCGGCGCGGCCACTGCGATGTGGAGACGGTGCGTTTTTACGAGCGCGAGGGCTTGCTGGACGCGCCCGCCCGCGAGGACAACGGCTATCGCAACTACACCAGCGTCCACCTGGAGCAGCTCAACTTCATTCGCCACTGCCGCTCGCTGGGCATGGGATTGCCGGACGTGCGCGTGTTGCGCAGCTTTCAGGAGCATCCTGAATCGGCGTGCGACGCCATCAACCATCTGATTGACGAGCAGATCGCGCGTATCCACCGTCAGGTCGAATCGCTGCGCTTGCTGGAGCAGCAGTTGCACGCGCTGCGCGAAACCTGCCAGGCCAACCGGACGGCGAGCGACTGCGGCATCATGCAGAACCTGCAGCACGCTGCGGCTGGCGAGCCCTGCGAATGTCATGCGGAACCCTAGATAGTATCGTCACGAGATATGGCATGATGGCGTTGTTCGCAACGACCGCGCTATTGAGATGCCAGAGACTCTTCATCGACACGACCTATCAGACAGGCACTGGGAATTGCTCGAGCCCCATCTGCCGGGGCGAGCGGGGGTTTGGGGTGGGGTTGCGCAGGACAACCGCCAATTCATCAATGCCGTGTTCTGGATTCTTCGCACGGGCGCGCCGTGGCGAGACCTGCCGGCCTCGTATGGTGGGTGGAAAAACACCCATCGGCGTTTTTGTCGCTGGCGTGACCAGGGCATTTGGGAGTCGCTGCTCGAGCAGTTCATTGAGGAGCCTGATTTCGAATGGCTCATGATGGATGCCAGCCATTGCAAAGTCCATCCGCACGCCGCAGGAGCGCGGGGTGGCAATCAGGCCATGAGCCGTACAAAAGGGGGCTCAACACCAAGATACATCTGGCCGTGGATGCGCATGGTCTGCCGCTCAGAGCGGTTATTACAGAAGGTACCCGAGCGGATTGCGCAGAGGCTGAGCGGTTGATGGATGGATTCAGGATGCAGTGTCTACTTGCCGATAAAGGCTACGACAGCGATGCCATCGTGGCGAAAGCCCAAGAGCAAGGTGCGCAAGCCGTGATTCCGCCGCGCAAGAACCGCAAGCAACCCAGGGCATATGACAAGGCGCTCTACAAACTGCGCCATCTGGTCGAGAACGCCTTCCTACATCTCAAGCGATGGAGGGGCATCGCCACGCGCTACGCGAAAAACGTCGCCTCATTCGTTGCCGCCGTGCAAATTCGCTGTCTCGCCCTCTGGCTGCATATCTCGTGACGACACAATCTAAAGAGTTTTCACAGAAATTCATCCCTGAATCAAATAGGATCGGTATGCGCTATGGTGCGTCGCACGCATGGTCGCGGCCGCCTGTGGGACGAGGGCAGCACCGTAGTAGCAGTATGCACACTGAGAACCAATTTTTTCTGGAACTTCGGCAGGTGTGCAGGACTCTATAGCGATTTGCATGATGACGCTCGCTTATATCCGCTTGCTTTTCTCAATAGCCTGATTGCATGAACGCCTTGCGTGTCGTCCTGCTCACCGTCCTGCTGGCTTTGCTGCCGCTGCAAGGCTGGGCCGCTATGGGCGATGCCACGACGTTCACGACCATGCTGGGTCACTGCCCAGACGAGCAAGGCCAAGCATTGATGGCGGCGTCGCGCACTGGCATGTCGGCCGCAGACCTGCAACAAGCAAAGCCGCAGCATTACCTCGACGCCTTAGAACGCAGTTGGTCGATGACGCCGGATGTCCGCCTGAGTCACCCAGTAGCTGGGCATGCCCTTTGCCCTGTCCCCTGCGGTATCGCGTTGGCGATGGCCTCCACGTCACTCGCTTGGCACATTGTGCAGAGTTCAGCCCCCATGCCGGAATTTCATACACGCCTCGTCGCCAGTGCGGCGCCGGACGCCCCTTATCACCCGCCCAGGGTCTGATCACCCCTCAAAGCCGGTATTCGCCCGGCGCTGCAATAGCAGGTCAATCTGCGAGGTCGCTTTCTGTCCCCGGCTCATCCCAACGACCAGCCTCCGGACCCGGTCCGAGAGCATCGTTCCGCGATGAAACTGGGCGAACCGATCGCCACAGTCTTCTTGAAAACATCGATCGAGGTGAAATCATGCGTGTGCGTTTCACAATTGCCGCCATCGTGGCGTTCGTCATGGCCGTCATGGCCTATTTTGTCCTGGCCAGGAAGTCGACTGTCCCGCAGGCGACGTTTGTGCTGCTGTCTGGAAGAACGCTTTCAACCTCTTCCCTGCGAGGCCAGGTCTATCTGGTGAATTTCTGGGCCACGAGCTGCGCCACCTGCATCAAGGAAATGCCCCAAATGGTCAAGACGTACGAGCGATTCAAGGGAAGGAATTTCGAGTTCATCGCGGTGGATATGAGCTATGACCCGCTGCCCTATGTCACCGATTACACCTTGACCCGGCATTTGCCGTTCGAGGTTGCAAAAGACGTGGACGGCCGTCTGGCTCGCGAGTTTTACGACGTGCGCCTGACTCCGACCACGTTTCTGGTCGATAAGCAAGGGAACATCGTCAAGCGGATTCTCGGCGAACCCGACTTTCCCGAGCTTGATCGACTGATCCAGCATGAACTGGCTAAAAACGCTTGAAAGGACCAAGCCCCATGGACATCTCGCTCATCCTCGAAGTCCTCCTCGCGCTCGGCGCGGGCGTGTTGCTCAACCTGACGCCATGCGTGCTGCCCATCATTCCAATCAAGGTTCGAGTCATCCTGCGAGCTGCCGGCGAAAAACCAGCGGCCCGTGCTTTGTCCGCTGGCCTTTTCGCTGCAGGGTCCCTGTTATTTTTCGCACCACTGGGGCTGGCGACAGCTCTCTTGCATCTTCAGTGGGGCGTGCTGTTCCAGTCGCAGACCGTGCTGACTGGCTTGGTCATCATCCTGCTGGTGCTGGCCGTGATGAATTTCACGGGACGCGGATTGCCGATTCCGAGCGCCATCGCAAAAATGGGCGGCGGGCGTTTTGCCGAGCCGCTGATCTCCGGCTTGGTCAGTGCCCTTTTGTCGACGCCCTGCACCGGCCCCTTGCTGGGTGGGATTCTTGTGTTTGCCCTCACCCGGCCAACCGTCGACATCGTGATGATATTCATCGCGATTGGTCTTGGCATGGCTCTGCCCTACGCCATTCTGCTTCTGAAGCCCGGACGTCTCGATCGGCTGCCACGTGGAGGGGCTTGGACTGATGTCGTGCGTCAAAGCTTCGGTTGGCTGCTTGCCGGCGCCGCGATCTTTTTCGCGCAAAGCCTGTTTCCCGCCAGCGTCGACAAGACACTATGGTTCGCATTTCTTGCCGGGGTCATGCTGTGGGTCCTCGCAACGAGCCTTCGCGCCGCAGATCACGCCTCACGCTGGGCCGCGCCACTTTCGAGCTTGCCCGCACTGGCTTTGGTTTATCTGAGTGCAGGACTCTGGCCGACATCCGCGCAAGGCATCCCCTGGCAGCCGCTTGAGGCAACACAGATCGCCGAGATTGCCAATCTGCATCGCCCTGCGCTGGTCGAGTTCACCGCGCAGTGGTGCCTGAACTGCAGGTTTCTGGAGCAAACCGTCTATGGCGACGCGCGCGTTGTGCAAGCCCTGCGCACCCGCGGTGTCGTTCCCTTGCAGGTCGACCTGACCCGCCCGAACCCAGAACTGCAAAGTCTCCTTGCCGCCTACGGCGGGGCTGGCCTGCCGTTCGTGGCGATCTTGAATCCACATGGGCGAGAGATCGGCCATCTTTCCGGACTGTTCTCGGCCGACGCGCTCGTCCGAGGTTTGAATGCCATCCACCCATAAAGGAATTTCGATGAAGCCAAAACTCCGGCGCATGGCCGTCGTCTCGCTCATTGCCCTGACCGTCTTGATCGGCGCTGCATTGCTGTTCCATGCCGCGCATCCCGACCCTGGCTTGACCCCGGCTGCCGCCGGCGATCTGGTCGATTCCTCCGCCAAGGTTCGTGCCAGTGCCGCGATCAATGGCCACAATGCGGTGGTGACGCTGCACATCGACCGAGGCTGGCATGTCTACGCCAATCCGCCGTCGGCGCCCTACTTGATTCCTGTCACGGTGGTCGCGCAACGCAGTGGCCGTACGTTAGCGATCCAACCTCTCTATCCACCCGGTCAAGACATCGGCCTACATATCAACGGCAAGACCATACGGGTCTACGAGAACGGTACACGCATCGCTCTGCCAGGTCTGTCAAGGCTGCGCGATGTCCGCCTACAGGTGCAAATCCAGGCTTGCGCCGACAAAGGGCTATGCCTTCCACCGGCGACGATCGTTGCGACGACCCAATGATCTCATCGCTTCAGCGCTTTTCCGCCCGTAGAACGGGCCCCGTTGCGCGTTTTTCTCACGGAGTTGAACGATGGATGGTCGTGTTTTTCCCTTGCTCGTCGCACTCGCCTGTGCCGGTCTTTCGTCAGGCGTCCGGGCCGCGAATGCCACCCCGGCAGCGGCGGCAAGTGCGGCGCAACCGTCGTGGACGAACGCCAGGCACGCCTTCACCCTGCAGTTGATGCAGCTCGGCCCCGACAATGTGCGCGCCTTCTACGAGAACATGGGCTATCCGCCCAAGGCGATCGCCTCCATCGCCCAGGTGTGCGTGTTCGGAACCTCGATCCGGAACAACGCCAAGGCACCCATCACGTATGACGTGGCGGACTGGATCGCCGTGACCCCGGATGGCCGGCGGCACCCGCTGATCACCAAGACCCAGTGGCTGCGCCGCTGGCAGCCCTGGGGCGTGAGTTCGGACTGGTCGATCCTGCCGGCGCGGCAAACCCTGCAGCCCGGGGATTGGGCCCAGGGGTTCACCACCGTCGACTTGCCGCGCGGCACGCGGTTCAAACTGGTTTATTTCTGGAGAGAGCATGGAACGCAACGCCAAGCCACATTGGCCGGACCGCAATGCGCAGCAGAAGCCCGACATGACCAACACTGAACGTCGCCGGATGCTGTCCTGGCTCGGCGGCGCCGGGCTGCTGGCCATCGGCAGCGCCGCGCGCGCCGCCGACCCGGTGCAGGACCATGCGCTCGCGGTGCAATGTGTTCGCGTATATGGCGCAGCTCAACCCCTCGCCCACCTTCCCGGTGTTGCTGGACCAGCATAGCCAGGTGGCGCATGCGTTCGGCGTGATGGACATTCCGACGACCTATCTGATCGACAAGCAGGGCCTGATCGTCCGGCAGGCCGTCGGCGGCCGGGATTACGACAGCCCCGCGATTCGGCAAACCATCGAGGCCCTGATGCGCTGAACGCGCGTCGGATCCGGGGCGCTCAGGCCACGGTGAACTGGCCCATCATGCCGCTCGCGATGATCGAGCCCATCATGCCTTGCAGGCTGATGTGCCGGACGGAGGCATCCGGCCGCAGCGTCGGGATGGAGGCGATTTTCGCGGGCAATCGGCTCCGCTTTGCGGCGGGGGTCACGGCACGGTGCGGTAGAGGTCGACACTTGAGCAAGATTTTTGAGAACGCCAAGCCGCTGTTGCAGAGTGCTACCCCTGCCACTTCGTGTGGAACGCTTACTCCACCAGAATCTTGCCTACCATGCCAGCTTCCATATGCCCGGGCATCGTGCAGGCGAAGTCGACGGTCCCGGGCTTGCCGAAGCGCCAGATCAACTCACCTTTGCCTCCAGGTGGTACGGCGACCATATTGGGCTCGGCTCCATCGGGCATATCAGGCATGGCCGCCATCATCTTTTCGTGCTCCTTGAGCTCGGCCATGCTCCCGATCGTCATCTCGTGCTTGAGATGGCCACGGTTGACCAAAACAAACCGAATGGTTTGTCCCGGCTGCACATGGATAACGTCCGGCGTAAAACGCATCGAGTCGTCCATCGTGATTTCCACGTTTTTGGTGGCGTCCGTTGCTTGACCAGGATTGCCTACGGAAGATGCGTCGGCGTCAGCGTGAACCGAGGCGTGGGGGGCAGAGGCCGCACTTGTGGCAACCCCTGACATGTTCATCCCTTGCATATTCATGCCCTTCATGGCGCCAGGCATTGCGGCAGCCTCGGAGGACACGCTTGCGCCAGGCTTCGGCATGGCCTCGTGCGACCGATTCTCGACTCCGGACGTATTCGTGGCGGCAAGCGCAAATACAGGCCATGCGCCAAGCAGAAGTATGGACAGCCGGATTTTTTTCATCTTCATAGGGATCCTTTCATTAGTTAAAAGAAGCACAGCAGCGAATCCGTTGAAAACCAACGTGTCAGAACCAAAACCGCAAGCCAGCGACGACGGCCGTCTGGCGTGTCTTTTCGCCGGCTATGCGCGCGAAGTCCGCGCTGCGGCCAAATTTCCCGCTCCATTCCACACCGACATACGGCGCGAACTGACGCGTGAATTCGTAGCGCAGGCGCAACGCGGCGGTTGCGTCGGACAGCCCACTGCCGATTTGGCGTGCGGGGTCATCCTTGCCGTAAAGGTTGGCTTCGATGCGCGGTTGCAGCACGACGCGCTGGGTGATCAGGAGGTCGTAACTCGTTGCCAGACGCAGTGCGCTACGTCCCTCATTGCCCAAATAGCCTGTGGCCTCGACATCGAACCAATAGGGCGCCAGGCCCTGCACCCCGAACGCCAGCCAGTTGCGGTCGGGCCCGGAGCCGTTGTCGTGACGCACGCCGACCTGCGTGTCCCAGAACGCGGCAATCGCGTGATCCCAGAGAAGCTCGGTTCGGGCGTCCTGCAGGCGTCCCTGTGAGGCGTCGCCCTCGGCCTTGATCATCAGGCGGTTGAAATCGCGGCCGAACCAAGCCTGCACGTCGTAGGCGGTCCAGTTACCGTCGCGCGTATAGGCGCGCTCCAGGCGATCCACCAGCACCGAACCGAAATTCTCCTGGTCCGCAAGGCGCGGCGGTTTGACTCCAGGTGGGATCGATGGTCCGGTTGTCAGCGTGTAGCCGTCGGAGTAAGCGTCGGCGCTGCGGGGCTGGCTGAGAGTCGCGTCCTGCATCCCCTGCATCTTTCCGTTGGTCGTCGGCTGCGTCGCCGTTCCCATCCCCTGCATCTGCATTCCAGGCATATCCATGCCTTTCATGTCATGAGGCACCGTGCTCGGTTTTGGAGAAAGGGTGGAGGCTGACTTGGACGCATGCGAAGAGGTGCCCTCCATTCCCTGCATGTTCATCCCTGACATGTTCATGCCGCCCATATCGCCAGACTTTGGAGGGGCCTTCGTCGGCGAAGTGGGGTGATCGGCCGGGGTGGAAGCCGAAGCAGCAGGAGTTTCCATCCCCGGCATGTTCATCCCCGACATGTCCATGCCTTGCGCCCAGACCGGCGCAATCGCCAGACCGGCGATCGCCAATGCCAGAGCTTTGTTGACGTATTGCAGTCTCATTGATTTCTTCTCCTATTGCCGCGATGGTCACGACACCAGAATCTCGCGGAACATCCCAGCATCCATATGCATCATCAGATGGCAGTGCCAGGCCCAGCGCCCCAGCGCGTCGGCGCTGATGCGGTAGCTGACCTGCTGCGCCGGCTGAACCGGGATGGTGTGGCGGCGCACCTGGAATTGGCCATCCGGACTCTCCAGTTCGCTCCACATGCCGTGCATGTGCATCGGGTGGGTCATCATCGTGTCGTTCACCAACACCATGCGCAGGCGCTCGCCATAGCGGAAATGCACCGGTGTCGACTCCCCGAACGGCACGCCGTCGAACGACCAGGTGTAGCGCTCCATGTTGCCCGTCAGATGCATCTCGATCGTGCGGCCTGGCGCACGCGGATCGATCGGGCCGCCGATCGTGTGCAGATCAGCAAGAGTCAGCACGCGTCTGCCGTTGTTGCGCAGGCCCACACCGGGATCGTCCAGATTGGTCCGTGGGTGATCGACGCGGGCGTCGACGCCGGGACCGTACTCGGTCGGTGCGTGTCGCACGGCGGGGCCCGTGTCCATGCTCATCCCCCCCATGTCCATTCCCGGCATCGAGCTCATGTCGTTGCCCATCATGTCGGCCATGGTCAGTTGCTGGCGGGGGTCCATCGGCGGGACGGGCGCGGCGAGCCCCGGGCGCGCAGCCAGTGTGCCACGCGCGTAACCAGTGCGGTCCATCGATTGTGCGAAGATGGTGTAGGCCGAGTCTTGCGGGCGCACCAGCACGTCGTAGGTTTCCCCGGGTCCGAAACGGAACTCGTCCACGCTCACCGGCTCCACATCCTGCCCATCGGCCGCCACCATGGTGAGCTTCAGGCCAGGAATGCGCACGTCGTAAAACGTGTTGCCTGCGCCGTTGATGAAGCGCAGCCTGGCCGGCTTTCCCGGCACGATGGGCGCCGACCAGTTGCCCGCCGGGGTGACGCCGTTCATCAGGTAGGTGAGCGTCGCGCCCGAAAGATCCGAGAGGTCGTTCGGACTCATGCGCATCTGCTCCCACATCGCGCGCTTGTCGAGTGCCGCACGCAGCCCCTCGCGGGAGACATCGCGGAAAAAGTCCGCCGCCGTCGGCTCGTGGTAGTTGTCAAAACCGCTGTCGTCCTTGAGCTTGGCCAGGACGCGCATCGGGTCTTCGTCCATCCAGTCCGACAGCAGCACCACATGATCGGTCTCGGCGCGTATGGTCTTGCCATGCGCGGGTTCGATGATGATGGCGCCGTACATGCCGGTTTGCTCCTGCATGCCCGAGTGGGAGTGGTACCAGTAGGTACCGGCCTGCTGAACCTTGAAGTGATAGACGAAGGTCTCGCCGGGAGCGATACCCTTGAAGCTCATTCCAGGCACGCCATCCATCTGAAAGGGCACGAGCATGCCGTGCCAGTGGATCGACGTCGAACGGTTCATCCGGTTGGTCACACGAATCGTCACCGTGTCGCCCTCCTTCCAGCGCAGCGTTGGCCCTGGAATCGATCCGTTGATCGTCGTCGCGACCCGATGTTTTCCGGTGAAATTGACCGGTGTCTCGGCCACCACCAGATCGAATTCGCGACCCCGCAACTCCGGGGCCGTCCCGGTTGCGGCGGGCGCCGTTTGTGCGCGCGCCGTCCACGGGGCCAGCCCCAGCATGACGCCGCCAGCAGCGAACCCTTGCACGAAGCGCCGCCGTTGAACATGGACACCTTCTGGCCGGATGAGGAGATTGCGTTGCATGGTTTCGGCTGCTCCTGTTCAATGGAAAATCGAAGCCGTAGCCTAGGAAGGCTCCACTGTCACGCCGATGACCCAACCATTACATTAATGTCATGTTCTCGTCAGCTTGCTGTTGACGTGCTGCGGCTAGAGTTTGGGAACGAGAGCACGGCCGCAAGCCGTCGCCTCGTTGGGGGAGATCGATGAAACTGCTGCTTGTCGAGGACGAAATCAAGACCGGTGAGTATCTGAGACAGGGGCTCAGCGAATCCGGATTCGTCGTCGATTGGGCGCGCAACGGCCTCGATGGCCATCATTACGCGATGACCGCGCCCTACGACCTTATCGTGCTCGACGTCATGCTTCCCGACGTCGACGGCTGGCGCATCCTCCAGTCTCTGCGCGAGTCTGGTAACGGCACCCCGGTGTTGTTCCTCACGGCGCGCGACGCGATCGAGGACCGCGTCAAGGGTCTTGAACTCGGAGCCGATGATTATCTGGTCAAACCTTTCGTCTTCACCGAACTGCTCGCGCGCGTGCGCAGCCTGTTGCGCCGCGGCCGTGCCCCGATCCAGACCGACCAACTACACGTCGCGGATCTGGTGCTCGATATACCGCGGCGTCGCGCCACGCGGGCGGGGGTCCGGATCAATTTGAGCAGCAAGGAGTTTGCCTTGCTGGAACTGCTGATCCGACGCCAGGGTGAAGTGCTGCCCCGATCGCTAATCGCCTCTCAGGTGTGGGACATGAACTTCGACAGCGACACCAACGTGATCGACGTCGCCATCCGGCGCCTGCGGGCCAAAGTCGATGACGGTTTCGAGCCCAAGTTGATCCAGACCGTGCGCGGTATGGGTTATACCCTGGACGTCCCCGATGGGCGTTGAGAAGCGAACACGCCGCCCCATGTCGCTGGCGGTTCGCGTCACAAGTCTGGTCGGCTTGGTGACAACGGCGATATTCGTACTCTCTGCATGGGGCATCGAATATTCGATCGAGCGGCATTTTTCCCGGATGGATCTGGCCGAACTGCAATCAGCTTGGGCATCGGTGGATGCAGCGCTTCGTCGAGATGGGGCTTCTTCGTCTGGGGCAGCACAGTCCCACGAGCTCGCCGACGCGATCGCGGGAGGCCACGATGTGTACTTTGTCGTCCGTGATGCTGATGGCCGGCGGCTGTACGGAACGACTGCACCAGATCTCGATGCCTTGGGCGAAAAGGTGCCAGCCACCACGCATTTGGCTTTAGATACGCTCCATATCTGGCGAACCGATCACCACGTCTACCGAGGAGCGGTCTTGCGCAGTGGCGACAAAACGGTCGTCGTCGCCACTGCGATCGACTTCCACCTCCAGTATTTGCGGGAATTGCAGAATGCTCTTTGGGCGGGGACGTTGATGGCAAGCCTCATCAGCGTTCTTGTTGCAGCCTTAGCCGTACGCCAAGGGCACGCGCCGCTGCGCCGCATCAGCGCGCGCATGCGAGAAATGACAACTGAGCGCTTGCACACACGCCTCGATCCAAAGCACGTTCCAGTCGAACTCGTGGATCTGGCGGCCGCCTTCAACGCCATGTTGACCAGGATCGAGCAAGGCTTCGCGCGTTTGCGTAACGTCTCGGCCGACATCGCTCACGAGCTGCGCACCCCTGTGACCAATCTCACGACGCAGACCCAGGTCGCGCTGTCAAAGGCCCGGGACGTGGATGCCTACCGGGAAATCCTGTATTCGAACCTTGAAGAATTCGAGCGTATGGGCGCGATGATCAGCGACATGCTGTTCCTGGCGCAAGCCGAGCAGGGGCCGATGCGACGCGACGCCGGGGGAATTGACCTGCATGCGGAAATACGCAGCCTGTTCGACTACTTCGAAGCCTGGGCGGAGGACCGTGGGGTCTCGCTCGAACTGAACGGGCAAGTCGGTCGAGTCGAGGGTGATCGAGAGATGTTGCGCCGCGCACTCAGCAACCTGATCGCCAATGCCGTCCGCTACACGCAACGCGACCAATCCGTCGACGTACGCCTGTCGCGGAATCAGCGATGGGTCACGATCGAGGTCTGTAATCCCGGGATTGGCATTCCATCAGAACATTTGCCGCATCTGTTCGATCGCTTTTACCGCGTGGATCCCTCGCGCCAGCGACGCGGCGAGGGTGCAGGCCTCGGACTTGCCATCGTCAAGTCGATCATCGAGGCCCACGCTGGGAAAGTCTCGGTCACCTCTACATCCGGAATGACGTGTTTCAGCGTCGACCTGCCGGCCGGGCACATTCTGTGAAACCCGTCAGCTCCGAAAGTATCCAGGTCGCGGTCAGTGCGTCGCGGCTTTCAGTCTACGGCGCAGTGCCAGAGGCCGTTGTCGATGGGGGTTTCGAAGGATACGCGAGAACCGTCTGAATCTGTTGCTCTGCCTGCAGGCGGATCTGAACAAGCTGGCGTAACGTATCCGCGACGCTTGTCGCTGCCTGAGATTGAGCCTTCGGGTCGGGCTTGGCTGCTGAATTCAAGGCCAGCAAATTTGCTCTTGCGGCGTAGAGCTGCGCCTGCAACGCACCTTCCTGACGCAGAGCGCTTGCCTGGATCTGTCCAATGCGGACCTGCTGCGCAAGCGTCAGATTTGCCTGCCAGGCCCGTCCAGCCCATGGTGCAGCTCCATCCATCATGCCGTACCCGCCATACGGTCTGTCGCGAGGGGCTGGACGCTCCCAATACCGGAGGGCACCACCCATCATGCCCATGCCGTAGGGCCAAGGCCCATTTTCATGCCACGGCGCCTGTGCGACGCCGACTTCCCATCGCTGCCCCCAGAAGGGAAACGGACCGAATTCTGGAACCAGCGCCAAGTAGTAGGCGAACAGCACGATGCCAAGCGCGAGCACCCACTTTGAAATCTTGCTCATGATGCACCTCAACTTTCCAGCTCGCGCCGCATCCGCTCATAGGTTTCGCGGTCAATATCCCCGCGGGCATAACGTTCCTTGAGGATGTCCATGTGCTTTTTGTCTACCGGGCGTGACTCTGAACTGTTTGCGTGGCCCGTAAACAGCCATCGGATCAAGCCCACCACGAGCGCGAGGATCACGACCCACCACAGCACCATGAACACCCACCCCAGGCCGAATCCACCCCAACCACCCATCATTCCATAGCCATATCCCACGATGACGCTCCTTCAATCCGAATGCGAGAGCCCCCACAACGAGCCAAAAACTTGGCGGCGCTGTACTTACGACTGCAGGGACTGGGCGACACGCAGCAGTTTGGTGCGCACTTCCCCTCCGAGCCGGTCGATTTCAGACTGCCCGACCATGCCGAGCACGGCGGCCGGATCCATGAATACCACGCTGACCTTTCCGTCTGGTTCCTCTCGCACGACGACATTGCACGGCAGTAGCGCGCCAATGTCGGGCTCCACTTTCAATGCCTGGTGGGCATAGTGGGGATTGCAGGCGCCCAGGATGCGATAGGGGCGCTCATCGATCCCAAGCTTGGCCTTGAGCGTCGCCGCCACATCGATTGTGGTCAGCACACCGAAGCCCTCCTCTTTCAATGCATCGGTCGCGGCCTGCACCGTGGTCTCGAAGTCTTTGTTGCTCGTGACGGTAAACACATAAGAACTCATGACGATTCTCCAATGAACGATGAAAGAGAGGCCTGTCTGGCCTGGGCCCAGTTTTTCAAATGCGCGCGCGCCTCAGGCGCAGGGCGTTTGCCACGACCGAAACCGAGCTGAACGACATCGCCGCCGCCGCGATCACCGGTGACAACAGAATGCCAAAAAACGGGTACAGAATGCCCGCAGCGACGGGCACGCCCAGGCTGTTGTAGACGAAGGCGAAAAACAGGTTCTGCCGGATGTTGCGCAGGGTGGCACGGCTCAGGCGCCGGGCGCGCACGATGCCGCGCAGGTCGCCCTTGACCAGGGTGACGCCGGCGCTCTCCATCGCCACGTCGGTGCCGGTGCCCATGGCGATGCCCACCTGCGCCTGCGCCAGCGCCGGGGCGTCGTTGATGCCGTCGCCGGCCATGGCGACGAAGCGGCCCTCGGCCTGCAGGCGCTTGACCGTCTGCGCCTTCTGGTCCGGGAGCACCCCGGCGATGACCTCGTCGATGTCGAGGTCGCGTGCCACGGCCTTGGCCGTGGTTTCGCTGTCGCCGGTGAGCATGACGATGCGCAGGCCCTCGGCGTGCAGTTGCCGGATCGCCTCGGGCGTGGTCGCCTTGACCGGATCGGCCACCGCCACCAGCCCGGCGGCCTGGCCGTCCACCGCCAGGAACATCGCGGTGCGCCCCTGCGCGCGCTGCGCCTCGGCCGGCGCGGCCAGCGCTGCGGTGCCCACGCCGTTGGCCGACAGCAGCGCCGCGTTGCCCAGCAGCACATGCGCGCCCGCGATCGTCCCGGTCACGCCCTTGCCGGGCGCGGCCTGGAAGTCCGTGGCCGGCTCCAGGGCGAGTCCCTTGTTCTGCGCACCCTGCACGATGGCCGCCGCCAGCGGGTGCTCGCTGCCGCGCTCCAGGCTGGCCGCGAGGCGCAGCACCTCGTCGGCCGCGAAGCCTTGCGTCGGCATCACCTCCTGCAGCCGCGGCCGGCCCTCGGTGAGCGTGCCGGTCTTGTCGACCACCAGGGTGTCGACGCGGCGCAAGGTTTCGATCGCCTCGGCGTTCTTGAACAGCACCCCGGCGGCGGCTCCCTTGCCGGTGGCCACCATGATCGACATCGGCGTGGCCAGGCCGAGCGCGCAGGGACAGGCGATGATCAGCACCGCCACCGCATTGATCACGGCGTACCCCATGGCCGGCGCCGGCCCGAACACCGCCCAGACGGCGAACGTGAGCGCGGCGGTCACGACCACGGCGGGGACGAAGTACGCCGAGGCCAGGTCGGCCAGCTTCTGGATCGGGGCGCGGCTGCGCGAGGCCTCCGAGACCATGTGCACGATCTGCGCCAGCAGGGTGTCGGCGCCCACGCGCTGCGCCTGGATGACCAGCGCGCCACTGCTGTTGACGGTGGCCCCGACCACCTTGTCGCCCGCACCTTTTTCCACCGGCATGGGCTCGCCGGTGATCATCGACTCGTCCACCGAGGACGCGCCTTCGAGGACGACGCCGTCGACCGGAACCTTCTCGCCCGGGCGCACGCGCAGCCGGTCGCCCACCTGCACCTGCTCCAGCGGCACGTCGGCCTCGGTCCCGTCGGGCGCGATGCGTCGCGCCAGTTTGGGCGCCATGCCCAGCAGCGCGCGGATGGCCGCGTTGGTGCTGCTGCGCGCGCGCAACTCGAGCACCTGCCCGAGTAGCACCAGGGTGACGATCACCGAGGCCGCCTCGAAGTACACGTCCACGTGGCCGCTGGCGGGGTCGCGGAAGGCCGGCGGAAAGATCTGCGGGACGACCTGGGCAATGACGCTGTAGGCGTAGGCCACGCCCACGCCCAGCCCGATCAGGGTGAACATGTTGAGGTTCCACGTCGCCACCGAACGCCAGCCCTTGACGAAGAACGGCCAGCCGCCCCACAGCACCACGGGCGAGGCGAGAGCGAACTCGATCCAGGGATAGGCCGCGGCGCCGGGCAGCGCGGCGGCGTGGATCCCCGGCAGGTAGTCGATCATCGCCAGCGCCAGCACCGGCAGGGTGAGCGCCAGGCCGACCCAGAAGCGCCGGGTCATCGATGCCAGCTCGGGGTTGTCCTCGTCCTGCGCCTGCACCGTGAGCGGCTCGAGCGTCATGCCGCAGATCGGGCACGAACCCGGCGCGTCGCACACGATCTGCGGGTGCATCGGGCAGGTGTAGCGCGTGCCGCCGGACGCCGGGCGAGCGCTCAACGCGGGTCCGGGGTGTGCCTCGTGCGGGTGCAGATGGGTCGTATCGTTCATGGTGTTCGCTCTCCATCGGGCGGAGCCCGCGCGTCTCCGACGGCGGCCCAGCAAGACCAGTCTAGGCGGTCGGCGCTTTCAGGCAGATGACCGGATCATGACGTCGATGTCATGTTCGCCGCCGGCCGACGGTCGGCCTTCGCGCCGGCGGGCAGGCGAAGCGTCCTATCGCGTGCGCCCGGCGGCGGCGATCTGCTTCCAGCTCCGTCCTCCGTCGAGGGAGAGATAGACGTCGCGCCGGAAGGTGGCGATCGCCAACTCGCCGCGGCGCGCCGGGTTCTGCGCGACGTACGCGACCGCGTCCTCCCGCAGCGGCGGCAGCGCGACGGCCTGCGGCGCGCTGGACCCGCCGGCGAAGGCGATGCGCGTCAGGTGCGGCTGGCCGTCGTAGCTGCCGTACCAGAGATGCTTGCCGTCGAGGTCGAACGCCACCGACAGGAACTGGGCGTTGCCGGCGACGGCGCGGAAATGCGCGCCCGCGTCGGTGGACAGGTACAGCCCGCTCTTGGTCGCCGCGGCGACGATGCGCGGATCGGTGGGATGCACGGCCAGCGCGAACACCTCGCCCTCGAGGCCGTCAGCGGCCGCATGCTTCCAGACGAAGCCGTCGTCGACCGTGCCATACAGCCCCGGCTCGGGCATGCGGCTGTTGCGCTCCATGGCCATCGCGTAGACCGCGTTGGAGGCGTATCCGGCCGCCATGACGTGGAAGTCCGACTCGCCGCGCAGGCCGAGGGTGTGCCAGGTCCGGCCGCCGTCGGTGCTCTTGACCAGGCCGATGGGATTGACCGCGTTCGTCCCCGGCGCCGGGTGGCCGCTGCTGTAGAACGCCGTGCGCGTGGCGGTAAAGCCCATGTAGTCGTTGGACGCGCTCGGCAGCGTGGACCAGCGTCCCGCCGAGTACACCGCCACGCCGTGGTGGTCGGGGATGTAGAGCCTGGTGCCGTCGGGGCCGAAGGCCAGGCCGTGCACGTGCATCAGCTCGACCGGCGCGCCCGCGGCGGCGATGCCCGCCATGGCCGGCATCGCCGGGCCGGCAGCCCAGGCCGGAAGCATCGTCGCGGCTGCGGCCAGCAAGGCGGCTGCGAGCCGCCGGGTGGGGAAATGTCTCATTGCAACTCCTTTTCGGTTGGGATCAAGAGAAAGCTGAAAAAAGTGGATCGCCTCACCGCACCGCGGCGCTCAGGGTCGTCGGCGGTAGGCAAAGGTCCTTGTCCTCGCAGGCTTGCCAGGCCGGGCAGGCCGATGCGCGCGTCGTTCTCGTAGACGAGGATGTCGCGGCCGTCGATGCGCAAGCCGATGGTCGTGCCGGGCGGATAGCTCGGCCGCCCGTCGAGCGCGCGCCCGTCGCTCAGCACGCGCACCGACACGGGGATCAGGTAGGGCGCCGAGGGCGGATTGGCGTAGACGTGCCAGCCGCGGGCGATGTGCAGGATCACCGTCGCGCCGCCGGCTGCCGCAGTGACGCTCGCGCTCACCTCCGACGCGGAGTCGACCGGCGCGGCCATGCCGGCCGTCGAAACAGGTTGCAGGGTGGAAAGCCGCTCGATCAGCGTGCCGGCGGTGAACAGCCCGGACAGATGCCCCACCTCGCGTCCGTTGCGATCGAGGATCGCCAGGAACGGCATGCCGGCACCGCCGTACTTCGCCAGCAGCCGCTGCAGGACGGGGTCGGGGCGGGTGAGGTCGGCCTGCAGCGGCACGGCGCCGGCCGCGCGCACGGCGCGCGCCACCGCCGGGTCGCGGTACACGGTCTTCTCCAGGATGCGGCAGTTCAGGCACCACTGCGCGGTGAACTCGACCAGCGCCGGCCGATGCAGCGCGCCGATGGCGCCGGCGTCGCCAGCGCGCAGCGGCTGCCAGGGGATGCCCTGTCCGGCAGCGGGCCAGAACCCGGCGCCCAGGTAGGCGATGGCCGGCGCCGCGGCCCACCGGGTGCGCCGGTCAGTGGCGCGCAGCGCGGTGACAGCGGCCCACGGCACCAGCGCGGCGAGAAACGCAATCCACGCTGCATCAGCGACCCATGCCGGCAGCAGGCTCTGCGCGAAGAAGACCGCGCCGCCCAGCAGCAGCCAGCCGAAGCTCTTGCGCACCACCTCGGCCCAGGCCCCGCCTCGCGGCAGCCGGGCGAGTAGGGCAGGCCGCAGCAGCAGCACGACGTAGGGCAGCGCCATCCCCGAACCGATGGCCACGAACAGCGTCACAATGTCCGCCGGCGGTCGGGTCAGGGCGAAGACCAGCACGCCGCCGAGCAGGGGGCCCGTGCACGGCGTGGACAGCACGCCGCCGACCAGACCCGACACCAGCGGCTCGAGATGGCGACCACCGCGCAGGCGCGCGACCGCTGCCGGCACCGGCAGGCTGCGCGCGGAAAAGCTCGCCGCCGCCAGCACCAGCATCACCACGACCAGCCCGACCAGCACCGCGCGCGACTGGAACAACACCCCCCACTGCAAGTGCAGCAGCGCGGTGGCCAGTCCCAGCGCCGCGAAGAACGACACCGAGCCGAGAGCGAACAGGGCGGCGGACACGGCCCGCGCTCCGATTCCCTCGCCGGCCTCGCGCAGGATGGTTCGGACCTTGATCGGGATGACCGGTAGCACGCACGGGGTCAGGTTCAGCAGCAGGCCCGCGGCGAGGGCCAGGGCGATTTCGAAGAAAAGGGACATGTCGGTCGCACCTATCACGAAGCGGCCAGCTCGCGGCGGATGAGGCGGTGGAGTTCCGGGAAGTCCGGTTCACCGAGGATGCGCTTGAGGATGCGCCCGCGCTTGTCGACCAGGAAGGTGGTGGGCGTCATCCGCACCCCGAAGAACGCGCGGGCCGCGCTGCCGTCGGCGTCGCGGGCGACGTCGAAGGGCAGGCGGCGCGTGCGGGCGTACTGCTCGACGAAGTCCGGCGGGTCGTAGCTCATCGCTACCGCGACGAAGGCGAAATCCCGCCCCTTGAAGCGCTGGTCGGTCTGGATCATCTGTGGCATTTCCTTGATGCAGGTGGCGCAACTGGTCGCCCAGAAGTTCACCAGGTAGACCTTGCCGCGCAACTGCGTGGTGGTCAGCTTCCGGCCAGACAGCAGGACGAAGGTCGCGTCCGGCGCCGGCGGGTGGTCGGTGAGCGCGACATAGGCCACGGCGACCAATGCGGCGGCCACGCCGGCCGCAACGACGGATCGCAGACGAATGCGCATGGGAAAACCTCGATCGATCGTTCACGGGGACGGCCGCGGCGGATGCCGGCGTCCCCCGGAAGGGACGGCCACATGGCCGCCCCGCAGTGAGGCGTCGGGAGATTCAGGCCCGGGGCGGCCGGTAGGATGCGTCGGGCGGCGCGCTGGGGAGGCGCTGGTCGTCGGGTTGCGGCACAGCCGCTGCGGCAGGCGGCAGGAAGGACACGGCCGGCGCCGAAACCGTCGCCAGCGTCAGTCCGCAGACGACATGGCAGGTCGACTGGCCGCCGGCAGGACAGCCTGCGCCGTGACGCACGAACGGACGCGGCGGTGCGGCGAGGCTCGTGGCGCGCGCGGCCGACCCGTGTCCGAACGTTGGAGCCGCATGGCCGCATGCAGTCCCAGCCATCGCCGTGGCGGCCGCGGGCATTACGGCGTACGCCCAGCCGTGCAGTGGCAAGACTGCCAGCACAAAGGCGATGAAAGCGATGCGCAAGGCGCTCATGCGTTCGGGGAAGTGGGAATGGCCGGACCGTTGCACCGAAAATCATAGGCTCTTCGAATCCCCCGACGCGGCCGGGGCTTTCTCGCACAGGCGGGGGCGGGAAGCGGCGAGGTCGCGCCGGAGATTCCGTACCTCCTCGCGCAGCAACCGCAACTCGTCCTGGATGTCGCACTGCGCCTTCTTCTCGCTCTCGCCCACGAAGAACGCGGCGACGCCCGCAGTGACGAGCGAAAACACCGCGTAGCCGCCGGTCACCACCAGCACGGCCAGCGCCCGCGAGGCCGCGGTGGTCGGGACGAAGTCGCCGTATCCCACGGTGGCTGCGGTGGTGAACGCCAGCCACACGCCCTGGCCGTAGGTGCGGATGGTCGGCTCGATCCGGTAGAAGCCCACTCCCGCCAGCAGCACCGCTCCGGCCCCCAGCAGCACAGCGTAGGGAATCACGCTGTCGGAGAACACACGGCGGACATGGCCCAGCAGCCAGGCGAACACAGGGCGATGTAGAGCAGGTGGAGCAGGTGGACGATCGGCATCCAGCCCCGGTTGGCGCCGAGCAGCGCCAGCCCCGAAACCAGGACGATGAAGACCTTGAGCCAGTTGGCCGCGAGGTAGCGCCAGCGCCTGCGGCACAGCGTCGCCGTCAGCGCGGTCTCGGCGGCGAAGGCGGCGAAGATGAGCGCGTCGATGCGCAGCCCCCAGCCTGCGTACAGGGCATTGCCTTGCAGGTCCTCGAGGTAGAACGAGGGCATCGCCAGCAGGGCGATGCCGATCATCCACGGCGCAGCGAACCTGCCGAGCGCGCGGGCCGCGCGTCTCTCCCCCGCGGGAACGCCGTTGAAGCCGATCCAGGACGTGCGCGTCTTCATACCGTGCCGACCGCGGTCAGCGCCGCGGCCGACGCTGCTTCACCGACCATGGGACGCGCCTTTGCGTGTCGCGGGTTTGGCGGCAGCGGCAGGCTGCCCGGCGCCGTACAGCAGGGCGAACATCCGCTCGTCCTGGCCATCGCGCCATTCGCGCCATGCACCGATCGCCGCGCCCGTCCGGCGCACGGCGTCGCTCTCGCTGGCCATCAGCGGGTGCTCGGGCGGCAAGGGTTTGCGCCGCTGCCCGACCTGCCGGGCGAGTTCGCGCACCGCGCCCATCCACGGGTTGAACTCCCCGGACAGCAGCATGCGGCTGGTGCGCATGGGGTGCAGTCTCTCCAGGACCGCGGCGCTCCATGGGTTGGCCAGAGCGCGCACCAACGGGCCGGCCCAGTCGCGGTAGAGACGCTCGTTGGCCTCGGAAACCTGCCGCACGCGCTCGAACGCCTCGGGCGTCGCGGGGAACTTCAGGTCCTCCACCTCGCGCGGTTCGAAGCGCACGGCGTAGGCCGGTTTGCGCGAGTCGGGATCGCCCGAGGGATTGTCGATGCGCATCTCGTACAGGCCGGGCTCGAGCGATTCGATCTCGGCGAGGCTTTCGAGGATCGCGCGGTGCTCCAGCCGCGCCACCTTGGCCGAGACGAAGATGCCCAGGTGGCCGACGTGCGGGTCGATCAGGTAGACGATACGCTGGCCGGCGGCCTTCAGGTCGGCGGTGTCCTCGTAAACCGCCGGGATCCAGCCCAGCGCCTGGTGCGGCGGGGTGATGTTGTCGCCGTGCGAGGCGAAGATCACCAGCGGATTGCGGATGCGCCGCAGGTCGGCGAAGCAGCCGTCGCAGATTCGCACCCCGCCTTCCTCGAGCCGGTTGCCGATGAACAGGTTCTCGACGATGGAGAGGATCTCCTCGCGGCCGAGGAAGTAGAAGCTGCCCCACCAGCGCTCGAACTCCAGGAAGCGGTCGCGCTCGGTGTCGACCGCGACGAACAGGCAGGCGTATTTTTCCCACACCGCTTCCGGCTTTAGGGTCTCGAAGTTCTGCACCAGCCAGGCGCCGTCGAAGCGGCTGTCGCCGAGGTCGGCGAGCAAGTGGGTCATCCAGGCGCCGCCGACGAAGCCGCCGGCGATGCGCATGGGGTTGACCCCGGGCTCGCCCGCCCAGTACGACAGCGGCGAGCCATTGAGCACCGCCGGCCCGGCCAGCCCCTGGCAGTCCGCCGACAGCAGGGCAATGGCCCAGCCCGCCTGGCAATTGCCGTAGAGGACGGGTCGCGTTCCGGGGTGGCGCTCGGCCACGACCTCGACGAAGCGCCGCAGCGCATGCAGCACGTCGGCCAGCGTCTGGTCCGGGCAGGGCTCGGGGAAGAACACGACGAAGTACACCGGATGGCCCTCGCGCATCGCCATGCCGACCTCGGAGTCGCGCTTGAACCCGCCGATCCCCGGGCCGTGGCCGGCGCGCGGGTCGACGATCATCACCGGGGGCTTGGACGCGTCGGTGCAGCACTCCTCGCAGCGGTCCTCGCCAATGCGGGTGATGCGCAGCAGTGCGTAGTTGGCCGGGCGCTCGAAGCGGCGCGCGTCGAGCAGCGTCTCGTAGTCGAAGTCCAGCAGCGGCGGCTTGCCGGCGCGCTCGTGGGCGATCAGGTCGTCGGCGCGCTGGCGCAGCGTGTCCCAGAACAGGATCGAACGCTCGACGACGTCGCGCGCATAGTCCAGCGGGAGGAAGCCGGCCGCTGCCGGCGGTGCCGGGTTCGGCTCCGGCGCCGCCGGCGTTGCGGCGACGGCAGGCGCGGGAACCGGCGCGGGCGCAGCGGCGACTTGCGTCGGGGTAGCGGACCGACGGGGAGACTTGCGTGGGATCGCGTGCATGGGAAGCTCTTCCGGGCGCAGCCTCATTCGGTCAGCCGGGCAGCGAAGAAGTTGAACAGCGGGCCGAAGATCAGCGCCACGTACCAGCCGTAGCCGAAGCTCTCGCCCAGGCCGAGCAGGAAGCTCGGCCAGCTCAGCCAGGTGAATCCGGGCAGCAGCTTCAGCCAGCTCTGGTACATGGCCTGCCCGGGAACGAGCAGATCGAAGCCGACGCAGGCGGCGAAGGTGATGGCCAGGAAGATCCCCAGGCTCATGCCAAGGGCGACCACCGGCAGGCGCGGGCGATTGGCGGGACGCCAGGTTTCAGTGGGCATGGGAGTGCTCCTTCTCTTGGTCCGCCATGGCGTAGCGCTCGGGCGCAGCCTCGAACTGGTCGCGGTGCTCTGCGGAGCAGAACCAGTACGGCCGGCCGCGGTAGACGGCCGACCTGGCGGTGGCGGTGTCCACGCTCATGCCGCAGACCGGGTCGACCGCCTTGTCCGGCGCCGGGCCGCCGGAGGCGCCGCCAGCCCCTCCACCAGCGCGGTCGTGGCCCTCGTGTCCGCCGTGGCCCATGACGTGCGCCCCGCAACCGAAGCGCATCATCACGAAAAACACGCCGGCGATCAGCAGTAAGTACAGCAGTGTGCCCATGAGCCTGCCCTCCTCAGCTTGCACCGCGCATCGCAGACCCGGCCCATCCGCAGTCAGTGCGCGATTTCCGATTGCTCGATCCGAGTATAGGCATCCGTCGCTGTCCCGCGCATGACCATCCCATGACATCTGCGTCATGAATTTGCAAGGCGAAGCCGGACCCGATGCGGGGCTACCGGACCAGCACTTTGCCCAGCATCCCGGCCCGCATGTGGCCGGGCATGGTGCAGGCGAAATCCACCGCCCCGGCCTGGCCGAAGTGCCAGACCAGTTCGCCCTTTCCTCCCGGCGGCACGGCGACCATGTTGGGTTCGACGCCGTTGGCCATGTCGGGCATCGCCGCCATCATCTTCTCGTGCTCCTGGAGTTCGGCCATGGTCCCGATGGTCATCTCGTGCCGCATCTTCCCCTGGTTGACGAGGATGAAGCGGACGGTCTGCCCCCGCTGCACCTACATCGCGTCCGGTGTGAAGCGCATCGAATCGTCCACGGCGATCTCGATCGTCCGCGTCGCGTCGGCCACGACGCCCGGAACGCCGACGGCGGATAGCCGGCGAAAGGCCGCAAAAGAAGCGTGACGTTGCACAACTGAGCTATGCGGCTTTGAGCTGCCGCCGCAGCAGTCCCGACTTGGGTTCTTCTGACGCTGTACACAAAGGGCAAGGCGCGCAAGCCCTACGAGTTCGGGGTCAAGACGAGCATTGCGGGCGCCCATCAGAGCGGGCTGATGGTGGGCGCCCGGACCTTCCCGGGCAACCCCTACGATGGCCACGTGTTGAACCCGCAACTGGAACAGACGGGCATTTTGCTGGAGGGGACGGGCAAAGTGCCCAAGCAGGTGGTGGTCGACTTGGGCTATCGGGGCGTGGACAAGGACAACCCTGGCGTGGAGATCATCCACCGGGGCAAGTACAAGCCGCTGACGCTGCAACAGCGCCGATGGCTGAAACGCCGGCAGGCGGTGGAGCCGGCCATCGGGCATCTGAAATCGGATAACCGGATGGATCGCTGCTGGTTGCAAGGGGCCACCGGCGATGCGTTGCATGCGGTGCTCTGCGCGGCGGGCTACAACCTGCGCTGGTTGCTGCGGGCGATGGTGCGTCTGGGGCTGAAGGTCCTTTTATTGCGCCCTGAATTCGTGGCCGGGTTGGCCCACTTCCTGGGCTCCCCTGCGTCCGGTAATGTCAACGCGCTTAGATATGCGTTCGCTCATGCCAATCTCGGTGGCATCAGATGAATTTTGCAGGGCCGACTACTTCGCGTCAATAACGTGCCACTACAAACAGTTTCGGAAAAACACCCCACGGTGACATTCAACCCATTGATTCAACACATCTATCAACCGCCGACCATCGCTGAAATCTGCTCAGAACGTCGAACTTGGGTTGCCCAGGCCGTCGGGACGTTTCTTGATCAGGCTGCGCTTGGTGGCCACATGCCAGTTCACGTTCGGTGCGATCCGGCCGTCTTGCTGCGCGGCCGTGACCTCGTCGCGCTTGTCCACGCCGGTGTAACCCGCATCGGCAAAGACGTCCGCTTCCTCGCCATGCAGCAGTTCAGTCACATGCGACACATCGGCTGCGTGGGCAGCGGTGGTCACCCCCGTATGCGCCAGCCCCGACTCGGCATCGACGCCGATGTGCAGCTTCAAGCCGAAGTGCCAGTTGTTGCCCTTCTTGGTCGAGCGCATCTCGGGGTCGCGCGTGCCCTGCGCGTTCTTGGTGGAACTGGGCGCCGCGATGATGGTAGCGTCGATCAGCGTGCCACGCTTGAGCAGCAGTCTGCGCTCTTGCATGCCGGCGTTCACCCCGTCGAGCAGTGCGCGCGTGAGGTCGTGGGTTTCCAGCAGGCGGCGAAACTTCAGCAAGGTCGTCGAGTCAGGGGCGCGCTCGGTGCGCAGATCGATGCCGACGAAGCGCCGGAATGCCGCACTGTCGTACAGGGCGTCTTCCACGCCCTCGTCGCTCAAGCCAAACCACAGTTGGATGCAATACAGCCTCAGCATGCGTTCGGCGCCAATGGGCGGGCGACCGCGACGACCGCTCTTGGGGTACACCGTCTCGATGGCCTGCACCAGCTTGTCGCTGGCGTCGATCTCGCTGTTGGACTTGGCTGCCAGCGCCTTGAGCCTGGCATGCTGCGCCGGTCAAGATCGGCAGAGTCTTCAGCGTGTGGCTCACGGTTTTGCGCTTCATCGTGTTGCCTTTCGGTGCGGTCGGCGCGACGTGCCGAGATGGTGCGGATGATCTCAATGGGGTGGCCGTTCTCATCGGCCTTGCGCACGGTGTGCGTCACGCTATATCGTCATGTTGTCACTTTCGAGCACTCAAGCCGGGGACTGGCGGCGTGCGTGGGTGACGGCGAGCATGTCGATGCTGGTGGCCGTCACGCGGTAGAACACGATGTAGGTCGGGTGGACGACCATCTCCCGCGGCTGTGCAAACCAGTCGATGATCTTGTACAGGGGGATGCTCGGGTAGCGCCTCGGTGAGCTGGGTGATGCGCTCCAGCGGCCTTCCGGCAACAATCAGGGCGCACTCGCCGATGTCATCGATGACCTGGTGCAAGTTACAACGCCTCTTGCTCGGTAGAGTCGAACTCGGACACGGACACGATGATCAGACCAACCTACGCCATCGCAGAGACTGAAGGCTCAGCCCCTGGCCCCGGCTTCCAGTCCATGTCGCGCGCGTTGATCGGCTCGGCGCACTGATCACACACCAAAACCGGCTGTGACACCTTGCCGCAGGGCCTGTGCATCAACACCAACGGCGGCCCCTTGTCCTCGTCCAGCCAGCGGTCACCCCAGCGCATGAGCAGCACGATAGCTGGGTACAAGTCGACCCCCTTTTCCGTCAGCCCGTATTCGAAGCGCGGAGGACGCTCCAGATATTGATGCCTCTGTAGCAGGCCGTTGGCGACCAGCTTTTTGAGACGGTCGGTCAGGATGTTGGGCGCGGCCGCCAGGGTGGTCTGGAATTGATCGAAGCGGCGCACGCCAAAAAACGCTTCCCGCAGGATCAGGAAGGTCCAGGCGTCGCCAACCTGCGACAGCACGCGCTCGATCGAATCCACCCGCGGGCGTCGCTGCGCGACCGGGACCTCGGGGCGTGATCCGGTTGATTTCTTTTTATTAACTTGCATTTTGATAGCGTCTGTGTAACTATTCATTCGATTGTGACTGGTTGTGCGCCCAGGTGCAAGCCCGTCGCTGCAACACATCCCGAACTCAAGGAGCAAGCGGATGAGCAACGATCTGATCATTGAACAAAGCGGTGACGCCATGCTGCTGACGCTGAACCGTCCGCAGCGGCGCAATGCGCTGTCCATGTCCTTGTCCGCCGAACTGGTCGGCGCCTTCGAAAAGGCGCGCGACGCCACCGACATCAACTATCTGATCATCAAAGGCGCGGGGGAGCACTTCTGCGCCGGCGACGACATCACCGAAATGCCCAAGTGGGGCAATGCCAACGACGTCATGCGCCGCGTGCGCTACTACCAGCACATGGCGAATACGCTGGAGGAGTTGGACAAGATCACCATCGCAGCGGTCGACGGCATGGCCGTCGGCGGCGGCTTGGAGATCACCATGGCCTGCGATTTCGTCATTGCCACTGAGCGGGCTCTCTGGGGCATGCCGGAAGTGGATGTGGGCATTACCCCGGGCTGGGGCGGCACCACGCGCATGGCGCGCCTGATCGGTCGGCGCATGAGCAAGGAGATCAACCTGATCGGCGCCTTGCACGGTGCGCGCCGCGCCGTGGACCTCACCCTGTGGAACCGGGTCGTGCCGATCGGTGCACTCGATGCGGAAGTGAACCATTTGTTGGAGGTATTCCGGGTGAAGAATCACCAGGCCGTGAGACAACTGAAATTCATCATCAATCGGGGAGTGGAGTGCGATTTGTACACCGCGCAGGGCTTCGAGGCGTTGTCGGGCGCGCTCTCCGGCGCGGTCAACGGCGCCTGGCAGGTGCCGGATGCGGATCAGGGCAGCGGCGTCGTCGATTTCGCCAGCAAGAAGGGCAAGTGGGATCAACGGCGGCCGCTGGCGCGCAATTTCTGGGTCGACTGCCCATCAATGCAAACACACCCACGGGAATAACAATGAGCCATTGGACAACGGCCGACATGCCGGATCTGAAGAACAAGCTGGCGGTCGTCACCGGCGCCAACAGCGGCTTGGGGTTTCACACGGCGCTCGAACTGGCGCGCAACGGGGCGCAGGTGGTGCTGGCTTGCCGGGGACGCGAGAAAGCCGAGTCTGCAATGAACGCGATCAAGGTTGCAGTGCCCGGTGCGCAGCTCGAGTTCATGGCGCTCGACCTCGCCGATCTCGATTCCATCGCTGCATTTGCGAAGGCTTTCAAAGCCAGGCATCAGAAGCTGGATATCCTGCACAACAATGCCGGCGTGATGGCGCTGCCGCTGGTGCGGACCAAGCAAGGCTTCGAGATGCAGATCGGCACCAATCATCTTGGCCATTTCGCTCTTGCCGGCCTGCTGCTGGATGTATTGCTGGTGGCATCCGCCGCCCGCGTGGTCAGCACAGCGAGCCTTGCGCACAACTGGACGCGCAGCATGGACTTCGGTGACCTGAACTGGGAGCGCAAGCGCTACAAGAAGTGGGACGCCTATGGCAAGAGCAAGCTGGCGAACCTGCTGTTCACCTACGAGCTGCAGCGGCGCCTGAGCAAGGCGGGAGCCCGGGCGATCAGCGTTGCCGCGCATCCGGGTTACGCCGCCACCAATCTGCAAACCGCCGGGCCCACGATGGAGAAGTCCGCCTTGGGTCGGATGTTCATGCGGATGGGCAACGCGCTGCTGGCGCAATCCGCCGAAATGGGTGCGTTGCCCCAGCTCTACGCAGCCAGCATGCCGGATGTGCGCGGCGGCGATTACTACGGTCCGGACCGCATGGGCGGGAATCGGGGCTACCCCAAGAAGGTGGGCTCCAACCAAGCCTCGCGCGATGAAGACTCCGCGCGCCGCCTATGGGCGCTGTCCGAAAAGCTGACCGGCGTGCGCTATCTGAGCGAGTGATCCTTCAACTTGGGAACTGGTGTCGTCGCCTGCGGTAGATTGGATTGGTCTGCCCCGAGCGGGCAGTCGTCAGCGAGCGGTCGGGGGCGTGTGTCGCTCGGTCCGCATTGGCGCCAGTGAACCGCCTCGGGTTTCCGGAGGCGTTTTTGCTTGAGTCAAGCTGCAACAGCTTGCTCAGCAAGTTGACGATCGTAGTTGTCGGCGATGTCTCATCTGAGTTGTTCGCGCCGACGTCAGGTTGACCAAGGGGCCGAAATTGCGGTGACCAGGGAAGAATTGCGGGTGTTTCCTGTCGAGTGAGGACATGTACCCAAGGCGCATGGATCAACGATGCGTCGGCACACTGGTCAAATCCGAACGGTATACACATCCGCTTCAGTTCCGGGGAAACCACGACTCGCTCGATAAGCAGCTACTACCAGCTCAGGCGTGTACAGCGAACAATGGTGGAACCACATGCTCCAATGGAGACAATCACGATGAGCAAGATCCTGATGCTGTGCGGCGACTTCGGCGAAGACTACGAGGTGATGGTTCCTTTCCAGGCTCTGCAGGCTGTAGGCCACACCGTTCACGCCATCGCGCCCGACAAGAAAAGCGGCGATCACGTGATGACGGCGATCCACGACTTCGAGGGCCAGCAGACCTACAGCGAGAAGCCTGGCCACCGCTTCACCCTCAACGCCAGCTTTGGGGACATCGACCCCACCAAGTACGACGCACTGGTGGTGCTCGGCGGTCGTGCGCCCGAGTACCTGCGCATGAACACGCGCGTGGTCGAGATCGCGCGGCACTTTCTGACCAACAACAAGCCCGTCGCCTCCATCTGCCATGGCGCCCAACTGCTGGCCGCCACCGGCTTGATCAAGGGCCGCAAGCTCAGCGCCTACCCCGCCTGCCAGATCGAGGTCGAGTTGGCCGGTGCGGAGTACGTGGGCATCGCCATCGACGCGGCCGTGACGGACGGCAACCTGGTCATGGCGCCTGCCTGGCCAGCGCACCCGGCGTGGATCGGCCAGTTCCTGGCCGTGCTCGGCACGCGCATCAGCCTGTAGCATTCCAACCCACGGCCTCCTGGAGCCCAGCCATGTGCAAGATCTTCATCAGTGCCGACCCCACCAGCTATGAAAGCCGTACGCGATCCGTGCGCTTGCATGGGGTGGTCACCAGCATCAGGCTAGGTCGTGTCGTCACGAGATGCGCAGCCAGAGGACGATGCATCGAATTTGCACGGCGGCAACGAATGAGGCGACGTTTTTCGCGTAGCGCGTGGCGATGCCCCTCCATCGCTTGAGATGTAGGAAGGCGTTCTCGACCAGATGGCGCAGTTTGTAGAGCGCCTTGTCATATGCCCTGGGTTGCTTGCGGTTCTTGCGCGGCGGAATCACGGCTTGCGCACCTTGCTCTTGGGCTTTCGCCACGATGGCATCGCTGTCGTAGCCTTTATCGGCAAGTAGACACTGCATCCTGAATCCATCCATCAACCGCTCAGCCTCTGCGCAATCCGCTCGGGTACCTTCTGTAATAACCGCTCTGAGCGGCAGACCATGCGCATCCACGGCCAGATGTATCTTGGTGTTGAGCCCCCTTTTGTACGGCTCATGGCCTGATTGCCACCCCGCGCTCCTGCGGCGTGCGGATGGACTTTGCAATGGCTGGCATCCATCATGAGCCATTCGAAATCAGGCTCCTCAATGAACTGCTCGAGCAGCGACTCCCAAATGCCCTGGTCACGCCAGCGACAAAAACGCCGATGGGTGTTTTTCCACCCACCATACGAGGCCGGCAGGTCTCGCCACGGCGCGCCCGTGCGAAGAATCCAGAACACGGCATTGATGAATTGGCGGTTGTCCTGCGCAACCCCACCCCAAACCCCCGCTCGCCCCGGCAGATGGGGCTCGAGCAATTCCCAGTGCCTGTCTGATAGGTCGTGTCGATGAAGCGTCTCTGGCATCTCAATAGCGCGGTTGTTGCGAACAACGCCATCATGCCATATCTCGTGACGATACTATCTAGGGTGGCACGCCTTGACCAAATTGTCGCAACGGGATGACGTCGGCCGAAAAGTTTCCGTCACATCGGTGATGAAAATGAAGGCAGTCATCCCGAAGATGAACAGCACGCCAAAAAATCCCTTGACTCTGGACCTCACTCCAAGGTCTAGAGTGCATCCATCGCGATACGGCAGGTCTTTGTTCACCCGGGGATCATGCCAAGACAGATGGGTGTGTTTCAAAAGAAGGAGTTCTGTGATGGCAACACAACGTCAGGTGGAGGTCTTCAGCGCCGGTTGCGCCGTGTGCGAAGACGTGGTGGCTTTGGTCAAGCGCGTTGCCTGCGCGTCTTGCGGCGTCGTCGTGCATGACATGCACGACATCAAGGCTGCGGCGCGTGCCAAGGCGCTGGGCGTGCGTTCGGTTCCCGCGGTCGCCATCGACGGCCAACTCGCCGGCTGCTGCGCCGGGCGCGGTGTCGACGAAGCCGCGTTGCGCGTGGCCGGTCTCGGTCAGGCGCGCTAGGATTTTGTTTTGCATCGCCTGGTTCTGGGATGATGCCGGGGCCAGGCATGTCCTCCTCCTGAACGGCAGAAAACGATCCATGCTGACCATTGGCAAACTCGCGGAACTGGCGCAGACCACGCCCGACGCCCTGCGCTTCTACGAGCGCGAGGGTCTGATCGCCCCCACGTCCAAGTCCGAAGGGGGCTACAGACTCTATGACGCCGATGCTGCGCGTCGCATCCGGTTCATCAAACAGGCCCAGCATTGCGGTTTCACCCTGGCGGAGATCCACGCGTTGCTCGATATGCGCGCCACGGACGCCGCCTGTTGCGGCGATATGCGCAAGCGGGCGATCGAGAAAAAGCTGCAGCTCGAAAGCCGCATCAAGGCGCTCAGGGCCATGTCCAACGCGCTGGATCGTCTGATCGCCGACTGCAACCAGGAACGCTACCCCCTGGATGCCTGCCCGATTCTGGCCGCGCTCGAAGGCGCTGAACTGACTGCGTCCAAGGGAGCACACTGATGCACGTCGAACTGTTCTACTCCCCCGGCTGCACCCAGTGTGATGGAGCCCGCACCCAACTCAAGGCGGCCGCCCTGCAGCGCTTCCCGCAAGTTCAGTGGCGCGAATGCAATGTGCTGGAGGCACTCGACCGTGCCGTTGAACTGGGCGTCCTGAGCTTGCCGGCGCTGGCCGTCAACGGGGATTTGCTCTTCCCCAAACTGCCGACGCCGCAGCAGCTCTGTGCGGCCCTGGAACCGCTTGCGCGGGACGAGCGCTGACCGATGGACCCATCCCTGTTTCGCACCACCCTGGAACATGCTGGCCCGGCTGCTCTGGGCGTCAGCTTCGTGGCCGGGCTGGCCTTCAGCATCAATCCCGTGGCGCTGGCCGCCATTCCTGTCTCGATGGCCTATGTCACCAAGGCCAGGCAGGCCCGCCAGGCTTGGTCCTTCGGCGCCATGTTCATCCTGGGCATGCTGCTCATCCACGGGCTCTTGGGTTTGATCGCCAGCTTGGGCGGCGCCTGGGTCGAGCATCTGCTGGGGCGCCAATGGGGATTGTTCCTCGGGCCGCTGCTGATTCTGATGGGCCTGCTATGGCCGGGCTGGATCCGCCTGCCCCTGCCGGCCTTGGCCTTGCGTGCGCGCCGCCCCAAAGGGCTATGGGGCGCGTTTGCCCTGGGCATCCCGTTCTCGGTTGCGGTGTGTCCGTTTTGCACTCCCGCGCTGGCTGTGCTGATCGGCGTCGCTGCCGCATCGGGATCACCATGGTTGGGGGTGGGTCTGCTGCTGGCCTTCGCCTTCGGCCGGGCGATTCCGGTGGCCGTGGGTGCGTGGTCGTTGGGGTGGCTCCAGAACCTCCGGCGCTTGGACGCCTACCGACGCCTGTTTGAGGCTGCTGGCGGCATCACGCTGATTCTGTTCGGGGTCTATCTGCTCAACGGTTACTACGCCTGGGTGCCGGCTTTGGCCATCTGAAAGCAACGATGCGGTACAACGGCAGGTATGCATTCGCGGCAAGCTTGTGTCGGCCGATGGGTGCTCAGCGACCACCGAGATCCGATCATCCAACGGGCAGCGTCCCGACCCGAAACGGTCACTGCGCTCGTTCCGCATGACTGCGGTTTCGCGACACCAGATCGCAGTTTGCGTCAAACTTGCGCACTGCGCCTTGAGGGATAAACCATGGACCATGATTCGGATGACTTCACCATCGGCACCGTCGCCCGGGCGGCAGGGGTCAATGTCGAAACCATCCGGTTCTACCAGCGCAAGGGCTTGCTGTGCGAGCCCGAGCGACCGCAGGGCAGCTTCCGCCGCTACGGACCCGATGACGTCGCCCGTCTGCAATTCATCAAATCCGCCCAGCGCCTGGGCTTCAGCCTCGACGAGATCGCCGGCTTGCTGCAACTCGACGACGGCATGCACTGCGACCAAGCGCGCGAACTGGGCGAACGCAAGCTCATGGATGTTCGCGTCAAGATAGCCGGTCTGCACCGCATCGAAGCGGCTCTGGCCAGGATGGTGCGCGACTGCGGCTCCAGCCTCGGATCCACGTCTTGCCCCTTGATCGAAGCACTGCATGCCCGTGTTCGCGACACTTGAGCACGGCGATCTCACGCGTCCTTGATGCGTCGGGGCGGGGCAAGGCCACAAGACCTTGTCAACCATGGCGCAGCGCCGCTTGACTCCGGACTTTGGTACGGCCCTACAGTGCCACCATCGTCAACCGAACGGAGTTCGTGCATGCCTCAACCGACCCGACCCCATGGGCGTGGCGCCCTGTTCGCCAGCGGGCTCGCGGCCATCCTGGCCTCGACCTGTTGCCTGGGGCCTCTGATTCTTCTGTCGCTGGGCATCAGCGGCGCGTGGATCAGCAATCTGACCCTGCTCGAGCCCTACAGGCCGATCTTCATCGGCGCCGCTCTGGTCGCCTTGTTCTTCGCCTACCGCCGCCTGTTCCGGGCGCCTGCGGCATGCAAGCCCGGCGAGGTCTGCGCCATTCCCCAGGTCAACGCCACCTACAAGTTGCTGTTCTGGGTCGTGGCGGCGCTCGTCGTCGTCGCCCTGGCTTTCCCCCTCGTCGCTCCCCTGTTCTATTGAAAGGAACCCTCATGAACAAGCTCCTGACTGCCATCGCACTCATTTCCGCTTGCACTGCCCCTGCCTGGGCTGGTGTGCAGACCGTCACCCTCGCCGTGCCCGGCATGACCTGCCCGGTGTGTCCGATCACCGTCAACAACGCTTTGCACACCGTACCTGGCGTCGAAAAGGTGGACATCAATTTTGGGAAAAAAATAGCCCAAGTCACCTTCGACGATGCCAAGACCAACGTCAAAGCCCTGATCAAGGCCACCACCGACGCCGGCTACCCCTCGGTGGTCTCCCAGTAAGTCGATGACGCGACAGTTTGACTGTCGCTCCGGCCATGCCGCCGAGGCGGCACGTACCGTCCTTCACCCCCTCGAAACAACGTTGTGCATTGGAGACGCCGTCATGGCCAACCCCTTGCGTTTTCTGACGCGTCTCGGCGACAAAGCCGGCTCCCTCGGCGCGGTGGCTTCAGCCATGGGTTGCGCCGTGTGCTATCCAGCCATCGCCAGCATCGGCGCGGCCATCGGCCTGGGCTTTCTCAGCCAGTGGGAAGGTGTTCTGTTCCATGTCGTGTTGCCGCTGTCCGCCGCGCTCGTCATCCTGGCCAACGGCCTGGGTTGGTTCGCGCACCGCCAATGGCATCGCACGGCACTCGGCATGATCGGTCCGGTGCTGGTGCTGATTGGCCGCTACAGCCTCATCCGAGGCATCGTGTATCTGGGGCTGGCGGTCATGCTGGCCGTGGCGATCTGGGATCTCGTTTCGCCCGCCCATCGCCGCTGCAGCGTTGATGGCGGCACCTTGGCGGACCAAGCCGGACGTTGATCTTCCCCGAACCGAAACCATCCACCCCAAGGACAAACCCATGCAAACCCTGAGCATCAGCGGTATGACCTGCGACACCTGTGCCATGCATGTCAAGGACGTCTTGGAACAATTGCCCGGCGTGAAGTGCGCGCAGGTCTCGTACCCGCAGGGGACGGCCGAGGTCGTCGCCGATGCCGGCGTCTCGTTTGACGCGATGGCTGCGGCCGTGGCCAAGGCCGGCTACTCGGCGAAACAGGCGACCCGCTCGCCCGAGAGCTCGAGCGGCCAGCCCGGCGACACCACCGGTCCCGCCCGGCATGGCGATGGCAACGGCCTGCGCATCGCCGTCATCGGCAGCGGCGGGGCGGCCATGGCGGCGGCCATCAAGGCGGCCGGCAGCGGCGCCCAGGTCACGCTGATCGAGCGCGGCGTGATCGGCGGCACCTGCGTCAACGTCGGCTGCGTGCCGTCCAAGATCATGATCCGTGCCGCGCACATCGCCCATCTGCGCCGCCACAGTCCGTTCGACGCCGGCATCGAGCCCGCGGCCCCGGCCATCCTGCGCGACAAGCTGCTCGCGCAGCAGCAAGCGCGTGTGGACGAGCTACGCCACGCCAAGTATGAAAGCATTCTCGAAGGCCAGCCGGCCATCACCACCCTGCGCGGCAAGGCACGGTTCAAAGACGCTCGGACGCTGGTCGTGACGCTGCACGACGGCAGCGAGCGCATGGTCGGTTTCGACCGCTGCCTGATCGCCACCGGCGCCAGTCCGTCCATTCCATCCATTGCGGGCTTGAAGGCCACGCCGTACTGGACTTCGACTGAGGCGCTGGAAAGCGACACGATTCCGCCGCGCC
Source organism: Thiomonas delicata (assembly GCF_900088825.1). GTDB lineage: Bacteria > Pseudomonadota > Gammaproteobacteria > Burkholderiales > Burkholderiaceae_C > Thiomonas_A > Thiomonas_A delicata. Next base: position 788,112 of record NZ_LT592171.1, read on the forward strand.
TGGCGGTCATCGGCTCTTCCGTCGTGGCGCTGGAACTGGCCCAGGCCTTCGCCCGCCTGGGCAGCCAGGTCACCGTCCTGGCGCGCCACACGCTGTTCTCGCAGGAAGATCCGGCCATCGGCGAAGCCGTTGCCGCCGCGTTCCGCGAGGAGGGCATCACCGTGCTGACCCACACCCAGGCCAGCGCGGTGGCTCATGCCGGCGGCAGCTTCGCGCTGACCACGAACCGTGGCGAGATTCGGGCCGAGCGCCTGCTGGTGGCGACGGGCCGCGCGCCCAACACGGCGGCGCTCAATCTGCAGGCCGCCGGGGTGGAGTGCGACGCGCGCGGCGCCATTGCGGTGGACGACCATCTGCGCACCAACGTGCCCCACATCTATGCCGCCGGGGACTGTACCGATCAACCCCAGTTCGTCTATGTGGCCGCAGCCGGGGGCACGCGTGCGGCCATCAACATGACCGGAGGCGATGCGACACTCGACCTCTCGGCCATGCCGGCCGTGGTGTTCACCGATCCGCAGGTGGCCACGGTGGGCCTGACCGAGGCCGAGGCGCAGCGCCAAAACATCGAGACCGCCAGCCGCACGCTGAGCCTGGAGAACGTGCCCAGGGCGCTGGCCAACTTCGACACGCGCGGCTTCATCAAGCTGGTCGCTGATGCCGGCTCCGGACGCCTGCTCGGCGTGCAGGCGGTGGCCGCCGAGGCCGGCGAACTCATCCAGACGGCAACACTCGCCATTCGCAACCGCATGACGGTGCAGGAACTGGCCGATCAGTTGTTCCCCTACCTGACCATGGTGGAAGGCCTGAAGCTGACCGCCCAGACCTTCACCAAGGATGTGACGCAACTGTCGTGTTGCGCGGGGTGACGTGATCACGGCGCCATCACCCCAAGCGGCGGTAGCACGCGGATACATGGCGGCCTCAAATCTGAAGTGGTGCGCCGGGAGACCGGCAAGGAGTAGGTGGTGCAAGTCCACTGCGATGAAGGAATAGCGAACCGCATCGACCCCGAGCCGTGCGCAGGCATCCGTGAGGATGTCGGCGAAGCGTCGGCAGGGGGACGTACAGGCCAGCCATTGAGCCGCGATAGGATTTCTATTCCGGGTGCCGACACCGTCACTTCTGTGGAAGGCAACATCGACGGGTGCGTCAACGCAAGCGCCCGCTGGACCCGGCGTGGTCGTAGAACCTGGCATGTACGCACGCTCCTGGCACGGGAACCGGGAGATCTCGGGTCTGACCAGCCGCTGTACGGGCTGGCCCGCATTGGGAAGGCGAGGAGCCGAAGCCAATGATGAACGGACCCGAGAAGTCAGACTCGGTCGTAGTAGCTGTGAAGCCCGCGAACAAGGCCGGTCCGCCGGTTGCGGAGTGGGTGGAGCGAAGGACCGGGACCAAGGGGAACACGGAACAGCCGCACACGCGACGGACACAGAGCCGCGATAGCGTGTCACAGGAGCTGGACTGTGTACGGAAAGCTGCAAGGCAGCGGAAGAAGGAGAAGTTCACCGCGCTGCTGCACCACGTCAGTGTTGACCTGCTGAGGGAATCGTTCCTGGCGCTCAAGCGCCGTGCCGCTCCCGGGGTTGATGGTCTGACATGGCAGGACTACGAGGCGGGTCTGGAGGTCAACCTCCTCGACCTGCATGCACGGGTTCATAGCGGAGGGTATCGGGCGCTGCCCGTCAGGCGACGGTTCATACCCAAGTCTGGCACCGACAAGCAGCGACCGCTGGGTATCGCCGCGCTGGAAGACAAGATCGTCCAGCGTGCGCTCGTTGCGGTGCTCAATGCCATCTACGAGGAAGACTTCCTTGGGTTCTCGTACGGGTTTCGGCCTGGGCGGGGTCAGCACGATGCGCTTGATGCACTGTCGGTGGCGATCAGCGGCACCCCGGTGAACTGGATTCTCGACGCGGATATTCGGAGCTTCTTCGATTCGGTCAGCCAGGAATGGCTGCTCCGTTTCCTCGGCCACCGGATCGGCGACGAGCGCGTCATCCGCCTTGTGCGCAAGTGGCTCAAGGCGGGCGTCCTGGACGACGGGGAGTGGAGCGTCAGTGCCGAAGGCACGCCGCAGGGGGCCGTGATCTCACCGCTGCTTGCGAACGTGTACCTGCACGATGTCTTCGACCTGTGGGCCAAGCAGTGGCGAGGGCGGGAGGCAACGGGCAACATGATTGTCGTGCGCTATGCCGACGACATCGTTGTCGGCTTTCAGCACGAAGCCGATGCACGGCGCTTCTGGGACGCGATGCGAACGCGGTTCGAGCAGTTTGGGCTCGAACCGCACGGGGAGAAGACGCGCCTGCTGGAGTTTGGCCGCTACGCGGCTGAGCGCCGCTCGCGGCGCGGTCTGGGCAAACCTGAGACGTTCATGTTCCTGGGTTTCGTCTTCATCTGCGGTCGGTCCCGACGTGGCGCATTCTTGCTCCACCGAAAGACCCGGGGCGATCGGATGCGAGCGAGGCTCAGGGAGATCAAGGCGACGTTGCGTGAGCGCATGCATGCACCGATCCCTTCCCAGGGGCGGTGGCTCGCGTCGGTGCTCAACGGCTATTTCGCCTACCACGCAGTGCCCACGAATTTCCGGGCACTCGGGGCGTTTCGACACCACGTCTTGAATCTCTGGCTGCGAACGCTGCGGCGCCGCAGTCAAAGGCAAAACCTGACGTGGGAGCGCATGACGCGAATCGCAGAAGACTGGCTCCCAATCCCAAGAATCCTTCATCCATGGCCTCAACAGCGCTTTGCCGTCAAGCACCCGAGGTAGGAGCCGTATGCCCGAATCGGGCCCGTACGGATCTGTGCGGGGGGTGGCCGGTAACGGGCATCTCTACCGCGATCAACACCCCAAGCCTGTAAGGTGTTGCGATGCAAAGGACGACGACGTACCGACAGCTTCAACCGGAAGAGCGCATGACGATGGCCAGTTTGATGCAGCAGGGGTGCAGTGTTCGGGCCATGGCCCGAACACTGGGGCGTGCGCCCTCGACCATCAGTCGGGAGCTTGGCCGCAATGGCGAGGACACGAGGCCCTATGCGGCCGCAACGGCGCAGCAGCGCTGTGCGACGCGCCGGGATGCCGCACGCCCGTCTCCCAAGCTGCACCGGGACGGCATCCTCTGGGGCGTGGTCACTGCCTTGCTGGACTGGAAGTATTCGCCCCAGCAGATTGCTGGCACACTGCTGCGGGTGTATCCCGAGCGCCCCGAGCTGCAGGTCTCGCATGAGACCATCTACACCGCCATCTATGCCCATGCCCGCGGGGAGTTGCGACGGCAGTTGATGGCCTGTCTGCGCCACGGCCACAGCAAGCGCATGCCGCGCTCGCGTGGCACCGACCGCCGCGGCCAGATTCCCGAGATGGTCAGCATCCATGTGCGCCCGCCCGAGATTGAAGACCGCTTGATGCCGGGACACTGGGAGGGCGACCTCATCAAGGGGGCTGGCAACAAATCCGCCGTGGGCGTGCTGGTCGAGCGTTCCAGCCGTCTGCTGTTGCTCGTCCAGATGCCCGATGCCACGGCCGCCTCGGCCCTGGCTGGCTTGACGGCCAAGCTGCGGTCGATTGCTGCGCCACTGCGCCAGAGCATGACGTACGACCAGGGTCGAGAGATGACCCGCCATGCCGAGCTCACCGCCAACACCGGCGTGCGCGTGTACTTCTGTGACCCCCACAGCCCCTGGCAGCGCGGCACCTGCGAGAACACCAACGGATTGCTGCGCCAGTATCTGCCCAAGGGCACCGACCTGTCGGTGTACTCCCAGGCTGACCTGGACACCATTGCCGACAGCCTCAATGGCAGACCAAGGGCCACCCATGCATTCCATTCCCCGTTGGAGGTCTTCGCGCAAATGCTGGCCAATACCCACGAAGCTCCCTCCTCAATTCAATAACCAACGGGTGTTGCACTTCACTATTGAAACCGCCCTTTTTCATGCCTATCGCGGTGTCAGGAACTTTAGCCTGTTCCAACCCATCCACTGGGGAGGATGCCACCGATATTCCCCCGCGTCGATTGATTTGCGCTTGCTCGAGGTAACTTGAGTCCATGCAGCCGTCGTTCCCCCCGTCCTCCCAACCCCAAGGAACTTTGCCCGATGAAACCCCGCTTGCGTCTGTCCAGCCTTGCCCTGCTCGCGCTGATGGCTGTGGCGGCACCAGCCGCTCCTGCATATGCCTCCCCGGCGGGCGCATCCGCGTTCTTGGTCGGAGCCTTCCAGGCCCCACCCATGGGGGGAGGCCCGGGCAAAATGGCGGTGGTGCGCTGGCCCGGCAATGCTGCGCATGTGCTGAATTTTGGCCAGGCTGGAACACCCAAGGGGAATAGCTTTTTTGTCGGTGTGAATGCGCAGGACCACCAAGTCTTCATCCCGAGTCTTGCCGGGACCACCGATGTGATCGACCTTCGTACAGACAAACCGGTCGGGCAGTTCAAGAGCATCCCGGGTGGGCGCGTGGCGGTGGTGTCGCCTGACCACCGCCTGGTGTTCGTGCTCTCCGGCAAGGCATTGGCGGCGTACGCAACCCGCGATGATGTGTTGCGCTACGAGATCCCGGTTGGTGGCAATGCGTTGGCGTTCAACGCGGACGCCAGCCACTTGTATGTGGGTGGCAATATGGATACGGCCATCACCGATATCGATCCCTCCACCGGTCAAATCCTGCGGCGGATCCCCATCGGTCATTCCGGGGATCTGGTCTGGGCGCACGGATTGTTGTTCTCGGCAGACATTCAGAGTGGCGTAATGACTGCCTTCAATCCCGTGACCAACCAGATCGTCAACATGAGGACTAGCGAGGTTGACCCCAATTTCGCCTACAACAAAATTCCTGCCGCAACAGCAGGATTCATGCAATTGGCGGTGAGCCCTCGTCAAGACATCGTGTATGCAGCCGGCTTTTCTGGTCACATTTTGCGGTTCTCTACCATCGGGCCGCGCTATCTGGGTGAGGTCAAGGTTGCCGTCGGCAAGGAAGGGCCCAACAAGCTCAGCGGTCTTGCGGTGCTGCCCCATGGAACCAAGGCCATCACGACCATCGAAAACCGTCACGAGTCCGTGGTGGTCGACCTTCGCACTGGCCAAGTGCTCAAGCGTCTGCCAGGCATCGCCAGCAATCGCTGGGTGCTGGCGCGCTAATCCGCACAACCCGTGGTTTGAACCCGAACGACAAGGAGATTGAGATGTCCAAATTCCTGCTGGCCCTTGCTGCCGTATTTGTCCTGGCCCAGGGCGCCTGGGCACAAGCCCCACAAGTAATTGAGGTGCGCAGCACGCACACGGCTGCAGAGACGTTGCAACACTTGGAGCATGCGATCCAGCAACGTCATTTGCAAATCGTTGCCGTGGTGGATCACAGCGGCTCCGCGCACAAGGCGGGGCTGGAACTTCGGCCCACCAAGCTGGTGATCTTCGGCAATCCGGCCTTGGGCACAAAGCTGATGCAGATGAACCAACAGGCAGGGCTTGGGCTACCTTTGAAAATACTGGTCTGGGAGGATGCCAAACATCGCGTTTGGTTGGGCTATACCAACCCTGCGGTGTTCGCGCGGCGCTACGACATCAATCCTTCGGCCAAGCCCATTCTGATCATGAGCAAGGCCCTGCATGCGATCGCTGCCGAGGCGGCCGGGAGCTAGGCTGACCCGGTTATCGGCAATGCGATGACCGGATCTGGGCTGCCGTGATGCGGGTTCGCGCAGTCGGCAAAGTGACTGCAACTGATCGCTGAGCGACCACCAAGGTTCGGCACTCCAGCGGGGCCTGACCGACCCGCATGGACAGTCAGAAGGATGTTTAGCAGATGTGGGTTGCACGAAGGAAGAATCACCCCGTCAACCTTTCGGCCCAACGTTTCTCGTCCGAACGGACAAAGGCCATGCTGCGCTGGACTCACATGGAAACGCGCGGATGGCCTGGCCTTTGACATGACGGCTTCTATGTGCTTCTATGCGCATATGTCTAAAGCGGCCAATTTCTTCAAACTCTTCGCCGATCCAACGCGCTACCGGATTCTCCACTTGTTGACGCTGGATGAATGTTGCGTGTGTGAGCTCGTGGATGCGGTGCAAACTCCACAGTACACAGTCTCACGCCACCTCGCTGGATTGCGCAAGGGAGGATGGGTGGTGGAACGGCGTGATGGAACCTGGATCTACTACCGCCTCGCCCCCGAGCATGCCGCCCTGATCAAGGCGGTGCTGCAAACCGCCCAAGCCCATGACCTGGATGCGCAGTTGCTCACTGCGGATGCAGCTCGACTTCAAACGCGGTTAGACATGCGAACAGCGGGTCGCTGTACGTTGGGCTACGGCATCGTATAACTTTTTTACTTTCTAATATGCTTAATTGTCCATATACGCGCATAGCATGCATGGCGAACGGATCCCATCAACCCCATGCCCTCCTCCATGCGTGCCACAGCTGGCGACCAGCTTCGAAGAACCAAAGCGTCGTCCTGTGCCCAGTTTCGAAGGGGTTGGGGTGGCGCATTGCTGTTCGCTCTGCTGCTCGGCGGCTGTGCGAGTTACCAACCCCAGCCTCTCATCCCAGCGCAGGATGCCGCCGCACTTCAAGCACGAGACGTGAATGCAGCGGGGTTGCGGGCTTTCCTGGCAGCCCATGGCCAAACCGTGACGCCATGGCCACTGCCTTCTTGGGATCTGAGCAGCCTGACTCTGCTGGCTCTGTACGACAACCCCCAATTCAAGGTCGCTCGCGCGCAATGGCAACGGGCTCGCGCTGGAACGGAAACAGCAGCGCAGTTGCCCAACCCATCCCTTCACCTTTTCGAGCAACACCACAGCTTGGCACCGGCAGGCCTCTCGCCTTGGTCCTATGGCCTCGCGCTGGGAATCCCTTGGCAGAGCACAGAGCTGCGTCAAGCGCGTGTCGCCCAAGCCCATGCGTTGGCAGACGCGGCTATTGATCCGGCACTAAACATTTGAACTTATTGCAAGTCGTAGAGTCAGATCGAGCATGGAAAAGATCGACTCCCGAACGCTGCCGGTGGATGCGCTCAACGAGCGCCGCCGACGTGCGGTGAAGATGCGGCTGGACGGCGCGAGTCTGAAGGACACGGCGGCGCAATGCGAGATGTCGCGCACGACGGTGATCGCGGCGGTGAAGGCCTTTGAGGCCGGCGGTTGGAAGGCGGTCGACGTCGACCGCGGCGGCAGACCGGTGGGCAGCGGCCGCACCCTCAACGCCGAGCAGGAGCGCGAGGTTCAGCGACTGATCCGCGACCGCACGCCCGACCAGTTGAAGATGGTCTACGCGCTGTGGACGCGCCAGGCCGTCGCCGAGCTCATCCGGGACCGCTACGGCATCAAGCTGGCCGTGCGCACGATGGGTCTGTATCTCGAGCGCTGGGGCTTCACGCCGCAGAAGCCCATGAAGAAGGCCTACGAGCAGTCGCCGGCGGCGGTCAAGAAGTGGCTCGACGAGGAATACCCGGTCATCGCCGCGTGCGCCAAGGTCGAGGGCGCCGAGATCCACTGGGGCGACGAGACCGGCCTGCGCAGCGACGACGTGCGCGGCCGCAGCTACGCACCCCAAGGCCAGACGCCGGTGATCCGGGTGAACAACAAGCGCCACGGCCTGTCGGTCATCTCCACCGTCACCAACAAGGGCCAGATGCGGTGGAAGGCCTTCGACGGGGCTCTGAACTCGGACATTCTGATCGACTTCCTGCGCCGGCTCGTCAAGGACGCGGGCCGCAAGATCTACCTGATCCTGGACAACCTGCGAGTGCATCACAGCAAGCCCGTGAAGGACTGGCTGGTCGAGCACAAGCACCAGATCGAGGTCTTCTACCTGCCCAGTTACAGCCCCGAGCTCAACCCCAACGAGATGGCCAACGCCGACCTCAAGCAGGCGGTCACGAAACTGGCTCCGGCGCGGACCAAGCTGCAACTCGTCAAGGCCACCGCCAGACACCTCAGCAGCGTCCAGCGGCAGCCCGAGCGGATCAAGAGCTACTTCCAGCATGCTCCGGTTCGGTATGCGGCTTGAGTTCAATGCTTCAATGCCGGGTCAATAGCTCGACCATCGTTTGCGTCACGATGATGGCCGGTAGCACTGGAATAGCACCGGGCACCGCCAGGGCAGGGTGCTCTTGGTCATGCGCGCAGCGTTGGCGCACTCGCACAGGATGTAGCGAATGGCGTTGTTGCCGTGCCGGGTGCGGCCGGACTTGCGCTTGCCTGCGCTCTCGTGGTTGCCGGGGCTCAGCGCGGCCCAGCAGGCCAGGCGCTCAGGCGCGCCGAAGCGGGCCATGTCGTCGTCGATCTCGATGAGGATCAGCGCGGCGGCGGTCTCGTCAATGCCGGGGATGGTCTGCAGCAGGCTGTGAGCCCAGGCGTAGGGCTGCATGGCGCGCATCAGGTAGGCGTCGATGTCGGCCAGTTGGCGCTGCAGCGCGTCGATGCTGTCGCTCAAGTGGCGCAGCACGAACAGATGGCCGAGCTGCAGGTTGAGCTCATCGTCATGGAGAGCACCGGCATCTACTGGAAGAGCGTCTACGCTCACCTGGAGAACGTCGGCATCACCGCCTGGGTGGTCATCCTCGACTCGCTCGAAGCGCGCAACCGCCAAGCCATCGACGGCAAGCTGTGCGTCGCCAGCCTACCTGAAGCGCCAAGGCACGCCATCTGTCCCCGCCGATCTTGCCGACCATGCAACCCTGAGCTTCAGCTATTTATGGGCGGGTGATGAATGGCCTTTCATCGACGTGCAGGGCAAGGTCGCCCGGATCAAGGTCAGTCCCAGCGTGCATGCCACCAATGGCGAGCTGCTGCGCGAACTTGCAGTCGATGGCGCAGGCGTCATCATGCAACCAACGTTCATCGTCGCCTCCGAACTCGCGCAAGGGACGCTTGTGCCCGTTCTGATGGACTACCAAACCCTCGAACTCAATTTATTCGCTGTGTACCTCAGCCGCCGCCACCTCTCGAACAAGGGGTGTGTGTGTTTATCGACGAGATCGTGAGCGCAATCGGCGAGCAACGCGCATGGGAGCGATGGGCACGCTGAAGTGCTCGCCCGACAACAGCCCACGCTTGTCGGCCATCTCCACCGTCGCGTTGAACAACCTGGGGCTTGGATCCGAGGGTTCGCGCGAGGATCGGCGCCTTCACGTCCAGCGTCTTCACCTCCAGCACATCCACCTGCTGGCGCATCACGGACACTCCACCGGCTTCACCGCGCGTTCAGCCCGGCGCACGCGCACCGTCCCGTCCTTGCCGACCTCCCAGGCCAAGGTATCCCCGGCTTCGACCCCGAGAGCCTTGAGGATCTCCGGCGGAATCCCAATCCCGCGGTGCTGGTTGCGGCGCTGGTTCTCCTGCTGCGCCTGCTCCGCCAGGCGCAGCACGAACAGCACGCTCCCCAAGGTGCAGAGTATGGCCACCGCGGCAGTGACATACACCCCCGTCATGAACGACATCATCCTTCTCCTTCAGGTTCGAACGGCAAGTTGGATGCTCTGGTGCTGCAGGGCTGGGATGCGTTCATGCGGTCGTTGTCGTCGTCCGCGGCTCCTGCCATCTGCCACCTGCCATTTGCCACCAAAATCTCCATTGCTTTCTCCTCGGATGCCCACCGGGACATCTCCAGAACCATCATCCCGCACGAACGTGGTTTCGCAAGTCGGCAAGACGGGCTTGCCCACTACTCGATAGCCGACAGACTTCAGACGCTTGCCACCCAGAGCGTCTTGCCGCTGAGGCGGCATAGAGCGCGGATGCGCCCCTCGCGTTCGAGCTTGACGCCGAGTGCCGCACTGATGGGCAGACGCTGGTGCTCGGCGATCAAGGTGTAGCGGCGGCCGGCGTGGTGGGACTCTTCGAGCGTCGCGCCCTGGGCGACGAGCTGGACGAGTAGAGGATAGAGGCGTTCTTCGCGCATGGGAATCTCCTGAAGGCGTTGGACATTGCGGACGCACGAAGGGTGTGCGTGGTTCCAAGCTCGGGACCGCAGGGAGCGGTCGATTCAGGATCTGCGCGGGTGAGAAGGGCCTTTAAAACGTGAAGATGGACGGGAAGAGGCTTGAATCGTACCCGCGTTTGCGGTGTGCGCAAGTCGACGAACATGGTTCAGCATGGATCCTGCCCGCCGGGTTGCCACATTACCGCATCGGGCAACTCGATTCGCCTGAAATCGTTTCGGATAGTCGGTCAATTAATTTTCAATTGGACGCTGATCAATCTACAATCAGCCGACATGCAAGCCTCCGAATATCATCCCCGTTTTGTCCAGCCCCGCTTGATCGAGGCCTTGCGCGATACGCCTGTTGCCCTCATCCATGGGCCGCGGCAGTGCGGCAAGACCACGCTGGCGCGTGCCGTCGGTGCGCAGCACGGCTATGCCTACATCAGCTTTGACGATGACGTGCAGCGTGCTGCGGCCCAAACCGATCCGGTCGGTTTCGTGGCGGATTTGCCCGACAAGGTCATTCTCGACGAAGTGCAGCGCGTGCCCCTGCTGTTCACCACCCTCAAGGCCGCCGTTGACCACGATCGCCGCCCCGGGCGGTTCATCCTGACCGGCTCGGCGAATGTCCTGCTGTTGCCCAAGCTGGCCGATTCGCTCGCCGGGCGCATGGAGATCCTGCGCCTGCATCCGCTGGCGCAGGCCGAGTTGGCGGCGGTGCCGACGGACTTGCTGGCCGCCTTGTTCAGCGCCAGCTTCCCACCCCGGGCGCACGTCCGATCCCCCACCCGACCCCATATCCAACCCCACGCCAGGCTGGGCAAGAGGTTGGCCGAACGGGTGGCCGCCGGAGGTTTCCCCGCTGCGCTTGCGCGTGGCACCTCACGGCGTCGCACCGCCTGGTACCGCGACTATGTCGAGACCCTGGTGCAACGCGATGTGCGCGACCTGGCACGCATCGCCGCCCTGGACGCCTTGCCCCGTCTGATGGCCATGGCTGCGGGACAAACGGCGCGTCTGCTCAACGTCACCGACCTCGCCGCGCCGTTCCAGCTCAGCCGCCCCACCATCCGCGAGTATGTGTCCTTGCTGCAGCGCATCTTCCTGTTGGAAGAGCTTCCACCCTGGCACAGCAACCGGCTGAGCCGCCTGGTCAAGACCCCCAAACTGCACCTGGGCGACACGGGTCTGGCTTGTGCCCTGCTCGGTGTCGACGCCCAGGGCTTGTGGGATGATCGTCGACTGTTCGGACAATTGCTCGAAACCTTCGTTTACCAGGAGTTGCGCCGCCAGGCGAGTTGGGCCGGGGAGCGCAGCGCCTTCTTTCACTTCCGCGACAAGGACGGCGTCGAAGTCGACATCGTCGTCGAGCAAGGACAGAAGCTCGTCGGTATCGAGGTCAAGGCCGCATCGACCGTGACGGCAGCCGACTTCAAGGGTTTGCGCAAACTCCAGGACGCCGCTGGCGCACGTTTGATTGCTGGCGTGGTGCTGTATGACGGCGAGGCTGTTCTGCCCTTCGGGCCCGGCCTGCATGCCCTGCCGATCAGCGTCTTGTGGAAGGAGGTTTAGCCCGGCTGGCAACCCGGGCCGAAGCCTCCCTAACAGCCCGCCTCACACAAACCCCATGGTTCCAGCTCCCACCCCACCCGGTTTGAAGCCGCATTCCGTTCGCAGCGCGATGACGAAGTCCTGCGCGCTGCGCAGGGGCTGTAAGCGATGCCGCCGCGCCACCGTGGCGAAGTCCCCCGGCGTCAGCGACGCCAGCGCCCGAAGGTCTTGCCGCAGCCCTTCTTCCGGCACGCCAAGTCCCAGGACCGCGCAATGACTGCCCAGCAAAGCCCAGGCCTGCTCCGGCCGCAAGGCCCGGAACTGCAGCTTCAGATCAAAGCGCCGCAGCGCCGCCGGGTCCAGCCCCTCCAGACGATTCGTCGTGGCGATGAACACGCCGGGGAAGGCCTCCATCTGCGTCAACAACTCGTTCACCAGCGTCACCTCCCAGGCCTGCGCCGCGCCGCGCCGATCCTGCAGCAGGCCATCGATCTCATCGATCAGCAGCACCGCCCCGTCCTCCTGCGCGTCATGGAAGGCCCGCGCCACCAGCCGTTCACTCGCCCCCAGCCACTTGGCGAGCAGGTCCGACGCCCGCCAGAGCTGCAGCGGTCGCCCCAGTTGCTCCGCCAGCCAGCGCGCGTACGCTGACTTGCCCGTGCCGGGCAGGCCGTAGAGACACAGCCTGACGCCCCCGGTGTGGGAGGCGTGGGCGATGCCCTGGGCAATGGCCTGTAAATCCACGTCGGCATGGACCAGCCGCGGATCGTAGGTGCAAGGCAAACGCTGGGGATCGCAGGCCATGACGGCAGTGTGGCCCTGGGCCCGCAGGGTGTGATTGACCAGGGCGAGCAAAGCCGCATCGCGTTGCGCGGGATCCAGCCCTGCGCCGACCTGCCGCACCACATCCGCCGCCCGGGTCAGCACGGCTGGCGCCAGCACCGCGCTGGCCGCCAGGGCCGCCAGGGTCTCGGCCCCCACCAGCGCCCCCACAGTGGCCCGGGCGATGGAGTCGCGCACCTGTCGTGGCGGCACCGGAAGCTCCAGCACCAGATCGAAACGCCGGATCAGCGCGGCGTCCATCTCCCCCACGGCGTTCGTCACCCAGAAGGTGGGCACCGGGTTGGTCTCCAGCGCCCGGTGCAGCCAGCCCTTGCGGTGCTTGCCCGGGTTGGGACTGTGCAGAGCGAACAGGCCCGTGACGTCGCCCTCGGTCTGGCTGGTGAACACATCCTCGATCTCGTCGAACAGGATCAGCGCCCGACGCCGCGCCAGGAAGCGCTGCGCCGCCCGCCAGGCCCGCAGCCGCTGCTCCCCGCCGATCGGATCGCCGTCCTCGTCCGCCGCGCTCACCTCCAGCAACTCACAATCCAGGACCGCGGCCAGCGTGCGGCACAGTTCGGTCTTGCCCGTGCCCGGCGGGCCGTAGAGCAGGACATTGGTGCCACGCTTGCTGCCTCCCGCCGAGTGGTGACCCAGGGCCGACGCCAGATAGGTGCGCAGCAGCGTCCGGCTCAGCCCCAGATGCGGGTAATCGTCCAGGGTGAGGCGCGCCGGAGCACTGGAGGCGACTGCCCCACGCAGCAGCGCCAGCGGCTCGGTGTCCGGCGCCAGCATGGCCTCGGCAAAGGAGGCCGAGAACAGTTCCAGCCGGGTGGACAACGTGCCCTGGCCCGCCCGCCTCAGACTCAGCAGTCCACTGTGGGCCAGCACCCCCGCCGGCGCCAGCGCCCGCTTCACCGCGACCTCGGGCAGGTCCAGCAACGTCGCCAGCACCCCGATGGCCTTCGCCGGGGTCAACGGTCCCAGGGTGTCGGCGGCGTCCTCGAACAGCCGCAGCGTCTGCAACAGACAGGCACAGCCCAGCAGCCGGCAGTCCACGGCCGAGAGCTGCACCAGGGCCGCCAGGCGTGCCAGGTTCTCCTCCAGCGCGACCGGCAGCGCGAACGCGTCGGCCTGTGCCTCCAGCGCCTGCCAGTCGGATTCGAGCACGCGGCGGATCGCGACCAGGCCGGCGGCGTCCGTGCCGCCCTCCCGCAGATCGTGGGGCACGCCCAGCGTGGCGAGCAGACCGGACGCGCCCTGGCCGTCATGCACGAGCTGGCGGAGCCCGCCCAGCGGCAGCAGGATGCGCAGCAGCCACAGGCGCACCAGGGGGACTGGCGGCTCGGGCACAGGCGAGCGCGTGGGGGTGTCGTTCAGGGCGTCGAGCAGGCGTTGATGGCGTGGCATGGTTCAGCGTGGCATTGGAGGGGGATGGATGTGATGGATGAGCGCCTCGAGTCAGCGCGCGGCGTCCGGGGGCGCTTGAACGGCCGCGGCGGCTTCGGCTTCGGCTGTTTCGGTCGCATCCAGGCTCAGGCCCAAGGCCAGGCCCACATGGTGGTCGTAGCGGGTGGGCAGCCACATCGCCAGCCCCAGCGCCGTGCCCAGCAGCCAGGGCAGGGCGCGACAGCCGTGCGCAGGCTGGTGGGCCAGGACCCAGCCCACGCCCCGAGCCAGTCCCCAGGCCAGACCCGCCAGCAGCGCCACCGTCGTCCAGGCCCAGCGCCGGGCGCACCGCCAGTGCCGCAGGACCTCGCCCCCCAGGGCTTCGGGCCGCAGCCGCTTCAGGGTGGAGGCCAGGGGCAGGGCCTGCAGATCATGGCCGCTGGCACGGAACACCGACTTGCGCCAGGCCTCGTCACGGCCGAGGTGCAGGATGCCGCGGCCATACAGCCCGACCAGGGCGAACGCCAGCAGCAGGAATGCCCGGCTCATCCCGGGTGCATGGGAGAGCAGGGTCGCACTGCCCAGGGCCGCAGCCAGGATCAGCCAGGGGGCGAACAAGGTGGTGACGCCCAGGGCGGCGGCAAGACGCAGGCCCGCCATGCGGCGTGCGCCTTGCGGAGATTGGCCACGGTGTGCAAAGCGGCGTTGCAGCCCCAGGCGGACGCGATGACCAGCCGGCGAGTCGGTCCAGAACAGCACGAGCAGGATGTCGCGCAGGGCGGTCAGGCGGCGGCACAGCCGCGATGGGGGTGACGAGGATGCGGGTTGCGCTGAGGGTTGGATGGGCATCGTGGACGCTCCGGGACGAGGATGCAGACCATCTCATCACAGGAAGGCGCGGATGCAAGTCGACGCCAGCCGACGTCAGCGGGGGCGGGACACAGAGTCGGGAGTCAGCCGATGCGTCGGCGACCTGGGCAGGTCATGCGGCTCGCCACCCTCGGAAGGCTTGGGATCTGCCCGGGCTGGGCTCAGCGCGTAGGCTATATATTCGACCGTAGCGATGGACGCGAAGCTGCTGCTCTACGAGTCGGGGTTCAAAGAGCGGCTCGGTTCAACGCAGGTGCCAGGGCGGATCGCAACCGATCCACGATGACAGGCAGGGGCTCGGGGGTAAGCGCGTTCTTCTTGAAGAACGCCAGCCACAGCGACGCCCGCGAGGAATCGAGTGCGAATTCCTCCGACAGCCCAATCGGCAGCGCATCGGGCACAGCCATGCCGCGCCGATCAAAGGTGGCCTTGATCGCTTTGGCCAGCAAATCGATGTCCAGGGTTTCTCGTTCCAGCAGAACCGACAGATCGAAGTAGTCCTTCAGGCGGCTGTTGGTCATGCCCAACAGGGCGATAGCGTGGAGTTTTTCTGCAATGACCGTGTACGTCGGGTAGGCCCGCAGCCGGGGAGCGGGCAGATCGTCCAACAGCACTGGATAGACCGAATCCACCGGAGCGGGCGTGACGACATCGCCGAAGCCGACATCGATCTGCGTCTTGCAGCGCGCCTTGGCCAGCTCGCCAGCGATGATCACCCGGACGCCGCCGTAGCCTGCCTCCTTACGGATTTCCTCGACCGTGACCGAGGTTGGGTCAAATACGATGCCGTCGTCAGCAGCCACGGCGGCGATGTCGCGGAAAGTCTCAGCGACCGAAGCCAGATCGCTCGCGCCGAAACCAAGCAGATCGGCGTCGCGCGTGGCCCGGTGCGGCATGTCGTACCAGAGTGTGAAGAGCAGCGCGCCTTTGAGCAGAAAGCGATCGGCGTGCCGCGATTGAGTCAGGCGGTAGAGGATGCGTTCCAGCGCGAAGCGCACCAGCACCTGATTGAAATCGACGCCCTGCGCTTTGGCGACGTTGAGCAGGCGCGCACGGACGGACGCGGCGACACTCGCCTGATTCGTTGGACGCGCCGGGCTCATGCGACGCTCTCCAGATAGGGCCGCATCACGTTGGCTACGCGGCAGATCTTGGCATAGCGCCAGATGTCATCGACCGATGCCTTGTTGCGGGCCCGCGCGTCCTTCAGGGCCTCCAGCGCCACATCCAGGCCGATCTTGTTGCGGTGCTTGAAGCAGTCCGCCACGGTCTTTGCAATACCGTACACCCGGAGCTTGACGCCATCGCGTTCAATTTCCTCGACGCCTGCCGTGTAAGCGTCGCCCGTGAACTGCACCATCTTGATCGGCGGATGGTCGAACCGTGGGGCATGGCTGCCGCGCGGCATGGCGATCCAGACCTGGCGCGGCAGTTGGGTGGTCAGTTCGTGGAACTGCAGCGCGGTGAGCAGGCAGAACACGGCTTGCGGCACCTTGGTGGCGACGGTCACGAGACTCTCAAATTCCGACCCGTTGGAGTCCGTCAGACGGTACAGGCCACGCCCAATCTTTTCCAGCAGGCCAGCGGCGGTCAGGCGCGTCAGGACGACCCGGGGCGCATCGATGGCGTCCAGATCGCTGGCGCGCAGCATCCCCTTCTGGCTGGCCAGAACGAGGACGCGCTGAGTGTGTGTGTCGGGGAGCATGGCTGGAGTATGTTCCGTTTATTCGTCGAATGCAATCGTTCGACGAAAAATAGGAGCATGCCCGCGATGACGGGCTGGCTCGTCGGCGCAGGCACTTTCAGTCCGCCTTGAGCCGATCCGCCATCGTCTCGGCGCTTTCGTTGTAATAGATTTGCAGCATGCGAAGATCCTTGTGCCCGATCATCCTCGCCAGATCGAGAATGGGGAGTTTCTTGGCTAGCCGGGTGACAGCGGTATGCCGCAGATCGTGGAAATGCAGATCCTCGATCATGGCGAGCTTCTTCGCTTTGCGCCACAGCGAATCAATCTGCGATGTATTCAGATCAAAAACTCTGGCCGTGAGGTCGACCGGATCCGGTTTGAGCCCAGACAACACGGTTTGCGCTACGGGTGAGAGCGGAACACGGCGTGTTGCTGCGGCAGTCTTGCCTGAACGGACCGTCACGACGGTCGGAGCGACGTCGGCCCAGGTCAACTTGGCAATTTCGCCGACACGCATGCCCGTCTCGACAGCGAACACCGCAGCGGCTCCAATGCGCTCCGAAATCGTGGATGGGCGCTGTCCGGGCTGATAGCTGAGCGCAAAGAGGATGCGATCCAGTTCCGCCTCGGTTGCCAAGCGATCTCTTGGCGGGGTTGGGGGAGGGCGCCGCACCCCAGTAAACGGGTTTTCGGCCAGCCAATGCCACTCCTTGACGGCCAGACTGCAGGCGTGCGACAGCAGGTTCCACTCGCGCTGCACCGATGCTGGGCTGACTTGCTTCAATCGCCGGTCTCTCCATGCGGCGACAGCCGGTTGCGCCAGGCGCACCAGCGGAACCTCGGCAATCGCATCTCGCAATGTCAGATTGATGCGCGTGACCTCCCAGCGCTTGCCGCGCTTGTATTCGCTGACATCATCTCGATAGCGTTCGAGCAGTTTGGCAAACGTCGCCCCAGCGGGGGCGGCTGAGCCACCGGTAACACCAGCGCCGATTTCCCGCTCAACTTGTTCGACCCATACATAAGCCGCAGCCTTCGTATCGAAGGTTGCCGACCGGCTCGCGCCATTGCGCCTGACTTGCGCCCGAAAAGTCTTGCCGCGTTTGACGACCGTTCCCATTCCCGTTCCCCTTCCGCTTGGTGCAGCACCTGGTGCAAATTTGGTGCAAATGGTATGGGAAACGGCGACAAACGGTGGCGCTTGATGCCGATTTTCGGCAAGAAAAAAGCCACGCAACTCATTGAATTACGGGGCTTTATGGGGTTAAGCGGTGTTTAATGAAACATGTTCGTGGTGCCGGTGAAAGGAATCGAACCCTCGACCTTCTCATTACGAATGAGCTGCTCTACCAACTGAGCTACACCGGCGGCGAAGCCCGAAATCTTAACCGATTCGAGCACTTGGCTCACGCACTGCGCGCAGGCCGGTCAGACGGCCGCTTGCGGGCGTGGACGGTCCAGGCGGGGAAGGCCTATTGCGCCTCGGCGTGATAGCGCTGCAGCAGGGCGACTTCTTCGCGGCTGCCGAGCATCACGGCGGCGCGCTGATGCAGGTTCTGGGGCTGGATGTCGAGAATGCGTTCGGTGCCCGCCGTGGCCATGCCCCCGGCTTGCTCCACCAGCATGGCCATCGGGTTGGCCTCGTACAGCAGTCGCAGCTTGCCGGCGCGATCCGGCTCGCGCCGGTCCCAGGGGTAGAGGAAAACGCCGCCGCGCATCAGGATGCGGTGCACGTCGGCCACCATGCTGCCGACCCAGCGCATATTGAAATCCTTGCCGCGCGGGCCGTTCCTGCCTTGCAGGCATTCGTCGACGTAGCGTTGCACCGGCGGCGCCCAGTGGCGCATGTTCGACATGTTGATGGAGAACTCGCGCGTGGATTCGGGGATGCGCAAGCCTTCCTGCGTGAGCACGAAACTTCCCTGCTCGCTGTCGAGCGTGAACACGGCCACGCCGTGGCCGAGCGTGAGCACCAGCGTGGTCTGCGGCCCGTAGGTGCAATAACCGGCGGCGACCTGGTCGCGCCCGGCTTGCAGGAAATGCTCGGCGCCGACGTCGCGCACGCCGTCCGCGAGGTGCAGCACGGAGAAGATGGTGCCGATGGTGACGTTGACCTCGATATTGCTCGAGCCGTCCAGCGGGTCGAACAGCAGCAGGTATTCGCCACGCGGGTAGCGGTGCGGCACGGGGTAGATCTGCTCCAGTTCCTCCGACGCCATGGCGGCCAGATGTCCGCCCCATTCATTGGCTTCCAGCAGCACGTCGTTGGCGATCACATCCAGCTGCTTCTGCACCTCCCCCTGCACGTTCTCGCTGCCGGCGCTGCCGAGGATGCCGGAGCTGGCGCCCTTGCTCACCGCGCGGCTGATGCGCTTGCAGGCGCGCGCCACCTGTTCGATGAGCAGACGCAAGGAGCCAGGAATGTGACCGTGGCGGCGCTCCTGCTCGATGAGGTAGCGCGAGAGGCTGATGGGATTGTCGGACATGGTGGCGTCGGGGCGTGGGGTTGGCGCGGCTCGCCTGGGTTTCAGGCCAGGGCCTTGCCGAGGATTTCGCGCGTGTCGGCCGAAAGGCCGGGGTGGGCGGCGAGTTCGCGCATCACCGGCTCGGCGCTCTGGGCATAGGGCGGGG
Source organism: Thiomonas delicata (assembly GCF_900088825.1). Classification (GTDB taxonomy): domain Bacteria; phylum Pseudomonadota; class Gammaproteobacteria; order Burkholderiales; family Burkholderiaceae_C; genus Thiomonas_A; species Thiomonas_A delicata. The sequence continues at coordinate 807,001 of NZ_LT592171.1, forward strand.
CCAGCTTGCGCCAGCGGTCCATGGCGCGTGCGAGGCGGGCGGCGACTTGCGGGTTGATCGCGTCCAGCGCCCGAACCTGCTCGGCCCAGAACGCATAGCCGGCGCCGTCGGCGCGGTGGAAGGCGCCCGGGTTGCCCTGGCAGAAGGTCGAGATCACGCTGCGCGCACGGTTGGGGTTGCGCAGGCTGAAGTCCGCGTGGCGCATCAGGGCGCGGATGGCCTCGATTTCCGCGCCCGGCGCGCCGGCCTGCAGCGCGAACCACTTGTCCATCACCAGCGGCTCGTGGGCGAACTGCGCGGCGAAGCGCTGCAGCGCCGCTTCGGCAAGCTGCGCGCGGCTGCCGACCAGCGCGGCCAGGGCGTCGAAGCGGTCGGTCATGTTGTCGGCATCCTTGACGCGCTGGTAGGCGCGACCTTGCCACTGCGCGTCGCCCAGCAGGCACAGATGCGTGAGCGCCAGATTGCGCAGGCCGCGGCGGCCCGCGTCGGCGAAGTCAGGGGAGTAGCCGCGGTTGGGCGCCAGCGTATGCCAGAGTTGTTCCCAGTCGGCCTGCAGTTGCTGCGCCAGGGCCAGGCGCATGGCCTGGTGGGTCTGGTGGATGCGGGGAGGGTCGATCTCGCCGAGCTGTTCGGCGATATAACCTTCGCTGGGCAGGGTGAGGACCAGCTCCTTGAACGCCGGGTCCAGCGCGGGGTCGCGCAGCACGGCGCGCAGGGCGTCCAGATAGGCGGCATCGACCTTGAGATCGCCTTCGCACACCGCCGGAAGCAGGCGGGACAGGGCCAGGCGCTGGGCCGCCTCCCAGCGGTTGAAGGGGTCGGTGTCGTGCGCCAGCAAGATCAGCCGGTCGGCGTCGCCCAGGCCATCGTCGAGGATGACCGGGGCCGAGAAGCCGCGCAGCAGCGAGGGGATGGGGTCGGCGTCGACCTCGTGCAGGACGAAGCTCTGCTCGGGCTGGGTGAGCACCAGCAGGGCCTCGGGGCCGCGCCCGGTACGGTCTCCGGCGCGAAAGGCCAGCGCCGCGCCGTCGCGGCCGACCAGACCCATGCGCACCGGCACGACCTGGGCTTGTTTCTCCCCTTGGCCCGGCGTGGGCTGGCAGGCCTGGGTCAGCGTGAGGGTGTAGGTGCGCGAGGCGGCGTCGAAACGGCCCTGGGCACGCAGGCGCGGCGTGCCGGCCTGCGCGTACCACAGGCCGAACTGCTGGCGGTGCGTGTCCAGCGCCGAGCCGGGGTTGGCGTCGGCCATCGCGGCGAGGAAGTCGTCGCAAGTCACGGCCTGGCCGTCGTGGCGGCTGAAATACAGTTGCATGCCTTTGGCGAAGCCGGCGCGTCCGACCAGGGTTTGCATCATGCGCACGACCTCGGCGCCCTTTTCGTAGACGGTCGGGGTGTAGAAATTGTCGATGGCCACGTAGCTGTCGGGCCGCACCGGGTGGGCCATGGGGCCGGCATCCTCTGGAAACTGCACCGCGCGCAGGGTGCGCACGTCCTCGATGCGCTTGACCGCGCGCGCCGATTCGCCACCGCTCTGCGCGGCCAGGTCCTGGCTGAATTCCTGGTCGCGGAAGACGGTGAGGCCTTCCTTGAGACTGAGCTGGAACCAGTCGCGGCAGGTGATGCGGTTGCCGGTCCAGTTGTGGAAGTACTCGTGCCCGACGACCGATTCGATGTGCTGGTAGTCGGCGTCGGTGGCGGTGGCCGGGTTGGCCAGCACGTACTTGGTGTTGAAGATGTTGAGGCCCTTGTTCTCCATCGCCCCCATGTTGAAGTCGCTCACGGCGACGATCATGAAACGGTCGAGGTCCAGGCTCAGGCCGAAGCGCTGCTCGTCCCAGGCCACCGAGGCCATGAGCGACTGCATGGCGTGGTCGGTCTTGTCCAGGTCGCCCTCGCGCACGTAGACCTGCAGCAGGTGCTCGCGCCCGGCGCGGCTGCGAATGCGCTGTTCGCGGCACACCAGGCGCGCGGCCACCAGGGCGAACAGGTAGCTGGGCTTGGGGAAGGGATCTTCCCACACGGCCTCCAGGCGGCCATCGTCGAGGGGACGCTGGCTGCGCAGGTTGCCGTTGCTCAGCAGCACCGGGTAGATCGACTTGTCGGCGCGCAGCACCACGGTGAAGCGGCTCATCACGTCGGGACGGTCCGGCCAGTAGGTGATGCGGCGGAAACCCTCGGCCTCGCATTGGGTGAAAAAGGCGTCACCGGACATGTACAGGCCCGACAGCCGGGTGTTGCCGCGCGGCGAGCAGGCGGTGACGATCTCCAGCGCGAACGTCTCGGGCAGCTTGTCCAGGCGTATGCCGCCGTCGGTCTGGGCATAGACGTAGGGTTTGCCGTCGAGCAGCAGCGATTGCAGCGTGATGTCCTCGCCGTCGAGCAGCAGCGGCGCGGTCGGCGCCGCACCAGGCATGCGCCGCACCTGCATGCGGCTTTTCACGCGCGTGCGTTCGGGATCGAGGTCGAATTCCAGGGTGACTTGGTCGATCGCGTAGGCGGGCGCTTCGTATTGCAGGCGGGAGATCACGGGGGCTTGGTCGGTGCGCATGGCATTCACTCGGTTGATGCGTCTTGGCGTATCAGATGAACCTGGAAGGCTTACAGCCCCTGCTTGAGGCTGGCGGAGATGAAGTCGTCGAGATCGCCGTCGAGCACCTTCTGGGTGTTGGACATCTCCACCCCGGTGCGCAGGTCCTTGATGCGGCTCTGGTCCAGCACGTAGGAGCGGATCTGGTGTCCCCAGCCCACGTCGCTCTTGCTGTCTTCGAGTTTCTGCTGTTCGGCCTGGCGCTTGCGCAATTCATGCTCGAACAGCCGTGAGCGCAGCATGGCCCAGGCCTCGGCACGATTCTTGTGCTGCGAGCGGTCGTTCTGGCACTGCACGACGATGCCGGTGGGGACGTGGGTGATGCGCACCGCGGAATCGGTCTTGTTGATGTGCTGACCGCCGGCGCCGGAGGCGCGGAAGGTGTCGATGCGCACCTCGGCGGGATTGATGTCGACCTCGATGGAATCGTCCACCTCGGGGTAGACGAACACGCTGGCGAAGCTGGTGTGGCGGCCGCCGGAGGAATCGAAGGGGCTCTTGCGCACCAGTCTGTGCACGCCGGTCTCGGTGCGCAACTTGCCGTAGGCGTAGTCGCCTTCCACCTTGATCGACGCGCTTTTCACGCCGGCCACGTCTCCGGCCGACTCCTCCAGCACCTCGACCTTGAAACCCTGGCGCTCGCAATAGCGCAGATACTGGCGCAGCAGCATGGAGGCCCAGTCGCAGGCCTCGGTGCCGCCGGCGCCGGCCTGGATGTCGATGAAGCAGTTCCCTGCATCCATCGGGTTGGAGAACATGCGGCGGAATTCCATGTCCTCCACGCGCTTGCCGGTGGCCCGCGCGTCGGCTTCGATGGACAGCAGCGTGGCGTCGTCGTTCTCGTCGCGCGAGAGATCGAACAACTCCTGCTGGTCGGCGAGCTCGCGCTCGATGCGGTCGATTTCCAACACCACAGCCTCCAGGCTGCGGTTTTCCTTGCCCAGATCCTGCGCGCGCTTGGGGTCGTCCCAGACCTTGGGATCTTCCAGCGCGGCGCTGACTTCCCTCAGGCGCGCGGCCTTGGCGTCGTAGTCAAAGATACCCCCGAAGCAGCCGGGTGCGCTCGGACAGGTCGCGCAGCTGGGCGGAGAGGGCGTTGAGTTGTTCGGCTTCCATGAGTCAGATCGGCTGGATTGGAGGGAAAAAGGCGAATTGTCGCACCCGCCGCGGCAACTGCAGGCTTACTTGAAAAAGTCCCGCACCTTGTCGGCCCAGGTCTTGCCGCCGGGGGAATGGCGATGGCCGTCGCGTTTGAACGACTCATCGAGCTGCTCGAGCAACTTGCGCTGCTCCTCGCTCAGGCGCACCGGTGTTTCGACCAGGATGTGGCAATACAGGTCGCCCGGATGCCCGGCGTGGATGCCTTTGACCCCTTTGCCGCGCAGGCGCAGGGTCTTGCCCGACTGCGTGCCCTCGGGCAGGTCGATCTCGGCCGGGCCGGAGAGGGTGGGCACCTCGATGCGCGAGCCCAGGGCGGCGGCCGTCATGCTGACCGGAATCTTGCAGTGCAGATCATCGCCGTCACGCTCGAAGATGGCGTGGGGCTTGATCTGGATTTCCACATACAGATCGCCCGCCGGGCCGCCGTTGACGCCGGGCTCGCCGTTGCCGCTGGAGCGGATGCGCATACCGTTGTCGATGCCGGCCGGAATCTGCACCTCCAGGGTCTTCTGGCGCTGGATGCGACCTTGGCCATGGCAGGCCGGGCAGGGTTCGGGAATGATCTTGCCGCTGCCGCCGCAGGTGGCGCAGGTGTGCTGCATGGCGAACGGCCCCATGCGCTGCGTGGTGGCGCCGCTGCCGCCGCAGGTGGGGCAGACCTTGGGCTTGGTGCCGGGTTTGGCGCCGCTGCCGGCGCAGGCGTCGCAGCTATCCCAGGACGGAATGCGCAAGGATTTTGTCGTGCCCAGCGCGGCCTCTTCCAGTGTCAGGGCGAGCGAGTAGCTCAGGTCGGAACCGCGGTAAACCTGCTGTCCGCCGCGCTGCCTGCCGCCACTGCCACCGAAGATTTCCTCGAAGATGCTGCCGAAATCGGCAAAGCCCCCGGCTCCGGCGAAACCCCCGCCCATGCCGCCCGCCGTCGGGTCCACCCCGGCGTGGCCGTAGCGGTCGTAGGCCGCGCGCTTTTGCGGATCGGACAAGGTTTCGTAGGCCAGCTTGGCCTCCTTGAAGTGCTCTTCGGCCGCCTTGTCACCCTGGTTGCGGTCCGGGTGATGCTTCATGGCCAGTTTGCGGTAGGCCTTTTTCAGGGTGTCTTCGTCGGCGTCGCGGGGGACGCCCAGAACTTCGTAAAAATCGCGCTTGGCCATGCTTGAAGCCGTCCATGTTCAACAAAAATGCAAAAAGGGAGGGTGTAGCACCCTCCCTGCAATCGGCATGCCAGGAAATCAGGCTTTGCCGTCCTTCACTTCCTTGAATTCGGCGTCCACCACGGTGTCGTCGCCCGCGGCGGCGCCGGCAGAGGCCGAGGCGCCGCCCGCGCCCGGGGCGGCAGCGGCCTGTTCCTGGGCGTACATCTTTTCGCCCAGTTTCTGGCTGGCGGCCATGAGGGCTTCGGTCTTGGCCTCGATCGCCGCCTTGTCCTCGCCCTTGATGGCTTCGTCCACGTCCTTGAGCGCGGCTTCGATCGCGGACTTCTCGCTGGCGTCGATCTTGTCGCCATGCTCGGTCAGCGACTTGCGCACATTGTGCGCGGCGGCCTCGGCCTGGTTGCGCGCGTCGACCAGTTCGCGCTTCTTGTGGTCTTCGGCGGCGTTGATCTCGGCGTCGCGCACCATGCGCTGCACCTCCTCCTCGCTCAGTCCGGAGTTGGCCTTGATGGTGATCTTGTTTTCCTTGCCGGTGCCCTTGTCCTTCGCCGAAACGTGCAGGATGCCGTTGGCGTCGATGTCGAAGGTCACTTCGATCTGCGGCATGCCGCGCGGTGCAGGCGGAATGCCTTCGAGATTGAATTCGCCCAGCAGCTTGTTGTGCACCGCCAGTTCACGCTCGCCCTGGTACACCTTGATGGTCACGGCCGGCTGGTTGTCGTCGGCGGTGGAGTAGACCTGGGTGTGTTTGGTCGGGATCGTGGTGTTGCGCTTGATCATCGGCGTCATCACGCCGCCCAGGGTTTCGATGCCGAGGGTGAGCGGGGAGACGTCGAGCAGCAGCACGTCCTTGCGGTCGCCGGCCAGCACCGAACCCTGGATGGCCGCGCCCACGGCCACGGCTTCGTCAGGGTTGACGTCCTTGCGCGGCTCTTTGCCGAAGAATTCCTTGACCTTGTCCTGCACCTTGGGCATGCGGGTCATGCCGCCGACGAGGATGACGTCGGCGATGTCGCCCACCTTCACCCCGGCGTCCTTGATCGCCATGCGGCAAGGCTCGATGGTGCGCTCGATCAGTTCTTCCACCAGGGCCTCGAGCTTGGCGCGCGTGAGCTTGAGGCTCAGGTGCTTGGGCCCGCTGGCGTCGGCGGTGATGTAGGGCAGGTTGACCTCGGTCTGCTGGCTGCTCGACAGCTCGATCTTGGCCTTCTCGGCCGCGTCCTTCAGGCGCTGCAGCGCGAGCACGTCCTTGGACAGGTCGACGCCGGATTCCTTCTTGAACTCGGCGACGATGTAATCCATGATGCGCTGGTCGAAGTCCTCGCCGCCGAGGAAGGTGTCGCCGTTGGTCGACAGCACCTCGAACTGTTTCTCGCCGTCGACATCGGCGATCTCGATGATGGAAATGTCGAAGGTGCCGCCGCCGAGGTCGAACACGGCGATCTTGCGGTCGCCCTTGGACGCCTTGTCCAGCCCGAAGGCCAGCGCAGCGGCGGTCGGTTCGTTGATGATGCGCTTGACGTCCAGCCCGGCGATGCGCCCGGCGTCCTTGGTTGCCTGGCGCTGGCTGTCGTTGAAGTAGGCCGGCACAGTGATGACGGCTTCCGTGACTTGCTCACCCAGATAGTCCTCGGCCGTCTTTTTCATCTTGCGCAGGACTTCGGCGGAAATCTGGGGCGGTGCCAGCTTCTTGCCGCGCACTTCGACCCAGGCGTCGCCGTTGTCGGCCTTGACGATGCTGTAAGGCATCAGGCCGATGTCCTTCTGGACCTCTTTTTCCTCGAATTTGCGCCCGATCAGGCGCTTGACGGCGTAAAGCGTGTTTTTCGGGTTGGTGACGGCCTGTCGCTTGGCCGGCGCGCCGACCAGGATTTCACCGTCCTCCATATAGGCCACGATGCTGGGCGTGGTGCGTGCGCCCTCGCTGTTTTCGATGACCTTCGGGCTGCCACCTTCCATCACGGCGACGCAGGAATTGGTGGTGCCGAGGTCGATGCCGATGATTTTTGCCATATTGAACTCCGTCTATCGTTGCTTGGTGAGATGCGTGCCGGTGTCGGGGGAGGCCGTTTCTCGGCGCTGTGTCTAGGTAGATGCTGACATTCGTGCCGGATTCAAGCGCCGGCTTTGTCGGCTTCGCCGGGGCTGGACGCCGCCGCCACCGTGACCAAGGCCGGACGCAACGTGCGTTCGGCCAACGCGTAGCCCTTCTGCAGCACGTTCACCACGGTGTTGGGTGGCTGTTGCGCCGGTACGGTGGAGATGGCTTGATGGCGCGTGGGGTCGAAGCGTTCGCCTGCGGCCGGGGCCAACTCCTGGATGCGGTTGCGCTCGAAGGCGCTGCGCAGTTGGCTCAGGGTGAGTTCCACGCCCTGCTTGAGCGTCTCGATTTTGCCGCTGGTGTCGGCCAGCGCGGCTTCCAGGCTGTCTTTGACGGGAAGCAACTCCTGCGCCATGGACTCGACTGCGAATTTGCGCGCCTTGACGGCTTCCTCCTCGGCGCGACGCCGGGTGTTTTCGGCCTCGGCCTTCGCACGCAGGAATTGGTCCTTCAGGGTCTCAAGTTCGTCCTGGGCGGCTTTCAGCGCCAGCTCCAGGGCATCCGGACCCTGGTCCTGGACCTGTTCGCTGCTGGATGGGCTGGAGGTTGCCGCGGCCTCGGGCGGGGACGGCGGGGGCGATTCTTGCTCGGCTGGACTCATCGTATGAGGGCTGGGTTGATGGATCTTGGGTCGGAAAAAACGAAATCTGGCCATGATCTGGGGGCGCCTGGACCGGATTCAAGGCAGCGCCGGCGGATTTTCGGGCGCGGGCGCGCTGGAACGGTTCGTCCGGCGTCCGATGAACACCACGCTGTCCTTGAAATCCAGGCGCTGCAACCCATGCCCGAGGCCGCTCGCCAGCCAGGTGGGCAGGCGGCTGCGCGCCACCCAGACCGCCACGGCTCGCCCTTCCGATCGCGCCTGCTCCAGCGCCGACGGTCCGACGCAGGGCGTGTGTCCCTGCGCGTGACGGCAGCCGAACCAGAGGTCTGAACTGGTGCTGTCGATGACCCGCAAGGGACGAAATCCATACAGCAGGAGCGAGGCGTCGTGATCCTCGAAGGTCTGCCATGAAAACAGCTCGGCGCCGCCCGGAAGCGCGGCATGCAGCGCCGCGGCGACGTTCTTCTGCGAGGTGTCGTCCGTCTTGGCGATGGCCAGTTCCGTGGCGTAATGGCTCATCACCACCGCGCTCAAGCCAAACACCAGCAGGCCGGGCTGCAGCTTGCGCCTCCACCACAGCGCGGCGCCCAGCCCGGCCGACAGGGCCACGGCGGCGAACAGGCTTGGCAGCCGGGCGAATTGCGCGGCCGGCAGGCCCCAATGGGTGAACTGTCCATCCACCGCGGCCGTGTGCGAGACGCCCCACAGGATCAGCGCCGCCACAGCGAACAGCGCGGCACCCGCGCCGAGCCAGGGCAACAGGCGGTGGAGTTCCCCGCGGCGTTCGGCTACATCCAGCTTGACACCCAGCCACCAGCCGACCAACGGCACCACGGGCAACAGGTAGTAGGCCCCCTTGTTGCCCGCCGCCGAGAAGAAGATGGTCAGCACGAGCGCGGCGTTGCGTGCCCAGCGGGCGCAAAGCGCGCCGGCGTCGTGGCCGTCGAGGCGCGGGCCGCGCCATGCCAGCAGGGCCAGCACCGCGGTCCACTGGAAAAAGCCCAGCACCAGCTTCGGGCCGTAATACCACCAAGGCCCGGTGTGATAGTCGTCGGGGATGCGCTTGCCAAGAAAGCGCATGATGGTTTCGTTCACGAAGTAGAACCAGGCGAACCCGGGCTGCTCGCGCACGGCGGCCAGATGCCAGGGGGCCGTGACCAGGATGAAGATGGCGATGGCCCACGGATCGAGGAGGAAGCGCAGCAGTTCGCCGCGTCTCCATGCGCCGGGCGAGAACAGCAGATGCAGTACCGCGATCAGCCCCAGCAGCAGCAGCGCCTCCGGCCCTTTGGTGAGCGTGGCCAGGCCGACCGCCGCCGCGGCCAGGCGCAACCAGAGTCGTTTGCGCGCGTGGATGGCGAGGACCACTCCACCCAGGGCGGCGAGCCAGAACAGCAGCATCAAGGGGTCGAACAAGATGGTGCGCGCCACCAGCACGAATCCCAGGGCCGTACCGCTGACCAGCGCGGCGAAGCGTCCGGCCAGGGGGGCTTTCACCAGGCGCCCGTAGGCAATGCTCCCGGCGCAGATCAGCCACGCCGCCAGCGCGTCGGGAAGGCGGGCTTGCCAGGCGCCGACGCCGAACAGCTTGAACGTCGCGGCCATGAGCCAATAGAGCAGGGGCGGCTTCTCGATGTAGGGCACGCCGTCCAGGTGCGGGATGACCCACGAGCCGCCCCGCGCCATGGCCCAGGCGATATCGGCGTAGAGGGCCTCGTTGTTGTCGCGGATGGCCGGGCCGCCCAGGCCCCAGAACAGGCAGGCGGCGGCAATCAGCAGGACCAGGGCGTCGAGCAGCCAGTCGGGAGCGCGGAAGGTGGGGCGGTCGGGCACGGTCGATTCGCAATGCGGTGTGTGCCAGCAGAACCAGCGGCAATTCGGGCGCAACACGGGGAAGACAAGCCGCGCATTGTAGGCAGCGCGCCGCGGGTCTTGGGCGCGATGCGCCCGGCCGGCATGGATGCGGCCGGTCAGACGTTCTCGGCGCCCATGGCGCGGGCGCGTTCGCGGCTGGCCGCGCCTTGCGCGACATCCGCCGCCTGGCGCGTCGGCCAGCCCTGCAAGTGGGTTTCGATCAAACCGGCCAATGCGTCGATCCAATGCGCATCGGCATTCAGGCAGGGGATGTAATGGTATTCACGCCCGCCGCTGGAGAGGAAAGCCTGTTTGCCCTCCATGGCGATTTCCTCCAGGGTTTCCAGGCAGTCCACCGTGAAACCCGGGCAGACCACGTCGACGCGGCCGGTCCCAGCCTTCGCCAGCGCGCGCAGCGTGGGGTCGGTGTAGGGCCGCAGCCAGGGTTGCTTGCCGAATCGCGACTGGAACGTGACCTTGTAGCGGTCGGGGCCGATGCCAAGCGCATCCGCAAGCAGGCGCGCTGACTTCTGGCATTCGCAATGGTAGGGATCGCCGAGTTGCAGGGTGCGTTGAGGCATGCCGTGGAAACTCATGAGCAGGGTCTCGGGTTCGCCGTGCTCGGTCCAGTAGGCGCGTATTTTTTGTGCCAGGGCGCCGATATAGCCGGCGTCGTCGGCAAAGCTGCGTAGCGTGCGTAATTCGGGCTGGCGCCGCGCCCGGCCCAGCCACGCCGTCACCGCGTCGAGCGAGGATGCCGTCGTGGCCGCGCTGTATTGGGGATAGAGCGGCACGACCAGCAGGCGGGTGACGCCTTGTGCATGCAATGTGTCGAGTACCGCGGCCGTGGCCGGGTTGCCATAGCGCATGGCATGACGGACCAGGACGTGATGGCCGTTCGCGGCCAGGCGCGCCTCGAGGCTCTTTGCCAGCGCGGCGGTGCCGCTTGCCAGCGGTGAGCCGTCCGCCCGCCAGATGCTGGCGTACTTGGCCGCCGATTTGGGCGCGCGCAGCGGCAGGATGACGCCGTTGAGCAGTGGAAGCCAGACTGCGCGCGGGATTTCAACCACGCGCGGGTCGCTCAGGAATTCCCGCAGGTAGCGGCGCAGGGCCGTGGCGGTGGGTGCGTCGGGTGTGCCCAGATTGAGCAGCAGGATGGCGGTGCGTGGAACCGTGCCATGTGTGTACTGGCGGTCCGCGGCTGGGGGTTTCATCAGGTTTTCAGGAGCTGTGGATCTGGAACAGGACCGTGGGCGCCGTGGGATCGGTGGGTTTGGCGCCCAGGCAGATCTCGCCCTGGCCGTGAAGCACGCACTCGTTGCGGCGCAGTGCCAGCACGTTGTCCTGGCCGTTGTAGCGCACCCAGGTGCCGTTGCTGCTGAGGTCGGTCAGCATGAAATAGCTGCCGCGCCACTCGATGCGGGCATGCTGGCGCGAGACGCGGATATCGTTGACGGCGAATTCGGCCGCCTGGGTGCGGCCGATATGGATGGGGCTTTGTTCTGGGGTGAAATCCTGCGAGCTGTCGAGCCAGCACAGGTTCAGGAGTTGTGTCAGCGCCGAAATGACCGTGGGCTGGTGCGGCAGGGTCTGGCTGTTTTGCCAAGCGGCGTCCCATTCGATCTGGTGCACGGGAACGGGCACGTCGTAACCGCGCAGGAAAATGGCGCCCAGGCTACGCAGCCGTGCCAGAAGTTCCAGCGGCAGGCCTTCCATCACCGCATCGCTGACCAGGATCTGCCCGCCTCCGGCCGAGTCCGAGAGCCGTGCAGCAGCGTTCACCGCGTCGCCGAAGCAGTCGCCTGGCGTCAGGACCACGGGCCCCCGCGACAGGCCGATTTTCAGGGGCACGACAATCGGCGTGGCCTTGGTATGGCCCCAGTTGGCCAGCGTCCGCTGCACGTCGCAGCAGGCATTGACGGCCTCGGTGTTGAGTTCGAACACCGCCAGAACGCCATCGCCCAGGGTCTTGACGACCTGGCCGCCGCGGCCGTGGACGGCGGCGGCCACGGCATCGGTGACATTCGTCATGAGCCTGGCTGCGACGGTATCGCCGAGCGTCTTGTAGAGCCCCGTGCTGCCGACCACGTCGGCAAAGACGACGGTGCGAACAACGGGTTTGCGCAAATTCGACATGGTGGCGAGTCTAGCGTGAGTCGGTCGGCGGCAGCGCAGGCGGGTCTGCATGCGTGGGCGGGAGCGCCCCATGAAAAAACCCGGCCGGGCCGGGTTTTTTCATGGGGCTTTGCAGATTCAGAGCGAATCGAGGAAGCTGCGCAACTTGTCCGAGCGGCTCGGGTGCTTGAGCTTGCGCAGCGCCTTGGCCTCGATTTGGCGGATGCGTTCGCGCGTGACGTCGAACTGCTTGCCGACTTCTTCCAGGGTGTGGTCGTTGGCCATTTCGATGCCGAAGCGCATGCGCAGGACCTTGGCCTCGCGCGGCGTGAGCGAATCCAGGATGTCCTTGACGACATCGCGCAGGCTGGCTTGCAGTGCCGCGTCGGTCGGCGCCAGCATGCCCGTGTCCTCGATGAAGTCGCCAAGGTGGGAGTCGTCGTCGTCGCCGATGGGGGTTTCCATCGAGATCGGCTCCTTGGCGATTTTCATGATCTTGCGCACCTTGTCTTCCGGCATCTCCATCTTTTCGGCCAGCAGCGCGGCATCGGGCTCGGTGCCGGTTTCCTGCAGGTATTGGCGCGAGATGCGGTTGACCTTGTTGATGGTTTCGATCATGTGCACGGGGATGCGGATCGTGCGCGCCTGGTCGGCAATCGAGCGGGTGATGGCCTGTCGGATCCACCACGTGGCGTAGGTGGAGAACTTGTAGCCGCGGCGGTATTCGAACTTGTCCACGGCCTTCATCAGGCCGACGTTGCCTTCCTGGATGAGGTCGAGGAACTGCAGGCCGCGGTTGGTGTACTTCTTGGCGATGGAAATGACCAGGCGCAGGTTGGCCTCGATCATCTCGCGCTTGGCCTCGCGCGCCTCTTGCTCGCCACGGCTCATTTGCGCGTTGATCTCCTTGAAGTCTTCCAGCGGAACGACGACGCGGGTCTGGGTGTCGACCAGGCGCTGCTGCAGTTCCTGGATGGCCGGCAGATTGCGCGACAGGATGGTGGCGTAAGGCTTGTTCGATGCAGCGAGTTTCTCGGCCCATTTCAGGTCGAGCTGATGACCGGGGAAGGACTTGATGAAATCTTCTTGCGGCATGCCGCAGCGGTCCACGACGATACGGCGGATTTCGCGCTCGTGGCGGCGCACCTCGTCGACCTGGCTGCGCAACAAATCGCAGAGTTTTTCGACGGTGCGCGCGGTGAAACGCACTTCCATCAGGTGTTTGGAGATCTGCTCCTGGGCTTTGAGGTAGCCGGGCGATTTGTAGCCGTCCTTGTCGTAGGCGCGGCGCATTTTCATGAAGGCGTCGTGCACCTGGGCAAAGCGCTCGAGCGCCTTCATCTTGAGTTCTTCGAGCTTGACCGAACTGGCGGCGGCGGCGGCTTCCTCGTCGTCCTCCTCGGTTTCGTCGGCGAGGGAGAAATCGACGTCCTCCTCGGCCACGTAGTCGTCCGATTCGTCGTCCGACACCATGCCGTCGACCACCTCGTCCACCGGCAACTGGTTGTTCGCGATGCGCGCGGCCATGGCCAGGATTTCAGCGACGGTGGCGGGAGAGGCGGAAATGGCCAGCATCATCTTGCGCAGGCCCTCCTCGATGCGCTTGGCGATGACGATCTCGCCTTCGCGCGTGAGCAGTTCGACCGTACCCATCTCGCGCATGTACATGCGCACCGGGTCGGTGGTGCGGCCGAATTCCGAATCCACGGAGGACAGCGCGGCTTCGGCTTCCTCTTCCGCCTCTTCCTCGCTCGAGGCGGTCGGGCCGTGCTGGTTGAGCAGCAGGGTCTGGGCGTCCGGGGCCTGTTCGTACACCGCGATGCCCATGTCGTTGAGCATGCTGATGATGGTTTCCAGCAGATCCGGGTCGGCCAGATTGTCGGGCAGGTGATCGTTGATTTCGCCGTAGGTCAGGAAACCACGCGTCTTGCCGAGCTTGATGAGGTTCTTCAGGCGCTGGCGGCGGCGGCCGAGTTCCTCTTCGGTGACGTTGGAGTCGTCGTAACCAAACTCCTTGAGCAACTGCTTTTCCTTGGCGCGCGAGGGGCGGCGGCCACGGGGCATTGGCGCGGATGGCGTGGCGCCGTCGTCCGACTCGTCCGGCATGGTGGCGCGGAAATCGTCGGCAGGCAGATTTTTCTGCGGTTTCGCCTGTTTCGCCTCGGGCTTTCCAGCGGCTTTCGCTGGGCTTTGCGCAGGGGTCTTGAGCTTGACGGGTGCCGCTTCAACGGTTTTGACTGCCTTGGCGGTTTTGACAGTCTTGGCCGCGGCTTTGGCGGTTTCGCTGGCGGCTGGTTTGGCGGCGGCTGAGGTGGACTTCTTGGTGGGCATGGTTTGAGGCTTGTGTGAGGACGACGCCGCTGACTTGACGCTTGCAGGCGCGGTTTTGGCAGACGCCCCCGTGCGTGCGGATTTGGCCGAGGTGGCGGATGGCAAGGCAGCCGAGGAAGCCTTGGTCTTGGCTTTGGCGGGGGCGGACTTGGATTGGGTCATCTTGGTGTTCCTCGGTTGGTCATCCTGCGCGGGGCGGGCGATGGAATCGGGATGAGGCATACTGGCTGGATCCCGCAAGGCCTGGCATGGGATGCGGCGCTCAATCCCCAAACCGTCCTTCTTTTTGCCACCTTACTTTGTGTTGCCAGGTTTCCGCGTTTCATTCTGGGCGTCAGCCATTCAAGCAAAATCCCATTCAAGCAAAACCCTGACCAGCGTTGTTGCGCCAAGCTCAAGGTTCGGCGCCGCGAAGGCCGTGCGGGCAACTTTGGGCAGGAACCCGCGGAAAAACATTTAATTATAGTCAGGCGGCCTGGATTTCAATCCCTCGCGTCGAAAACGGGCACCGGCAGCGCCACGCCTGGATTCGACTCCGGATTGGCCTCGGCGTTCACAGCCAGAGCGAGCGTTCGCTTCAGCTCAATTCGCGGCGGCGGCTGAGCAGGCTGCGGAACTCCGCTTTCGACGCTTCGTCGATCAATCCTCCTCGGCTGAGCTCATCCTGCCTGCGTTCGATGCGGTCCAGTTCCACCCAGCGCAGCGCGCCGAAAAGGTCTTGGCGCACGACGGAAGGGTCGGCGTCCAGCATGTCGGCCGTGCCCATGGCCTGGGCTTGTTCGAGCAGGCCATCCAGGCGCAAGCTCTCCCACAAGGCCGAGGCGCTCATGCCGGGGAATGCGTCGAGCCGTGCCTCAAGCCAGCGGGCGAGTTGCTCCGTCGTGCTGCCGTCGTGCATCAGCAATTCGTGCTGGCTCGAACTCAGGCTGTCCCACAACTCGGGATGCGCCAGGAGAATGCGCATCGCCGTTTGCGCGTGCACTTGCACGTGATCTGTGCGCGGGGTGAGCATTCGGCTGGCACGCCTTGCGGCCAGGCTGGGCGAGGGACGGCGGTCGTTTTCGCCCGAGTCGCGCTTCGGCGAGCGCATGCCTTGCGCCGGGGTCAGGGCCTGACGCAATTCGGCGGCGGGGGTCTGTACCCGTTTCGCAAATTCGCCAATGATCTGCGCCTTGAGCGCCGATTCGGCGAGTTGCCCGATCAGGGGCCGGGCTCGGGCGATGGCCTGGGCGCGGCCTTCGGCGGTGTCCAGGGCCAGCCCGTTCGCCAGGGTGTCGAGCAGGAAGACCGACAGCGGCTGCGCGCGGCCGACCTCGCGCTCGAAGGCGTCGGCACCGTACTCGCGCACGAAGGTGTCCGGGTCGTGTTCGGCTGGCAGGAAGAGAAATTTGACCGAGCGCTCGTCACCGAGCATGGGGAGGGTTGCCTCCATGGCGCGCAAGGCGGCTTTCCGTCCAGCGGCATCGCCGTCGAAGCTGAACACGATCTGCCCGCAGTGCCGGAACAGCTTTTTCACATGTTCGGCGGTGCACGCCGTCCCCAGGGTGGCCACGGCATGGCCCACGCCGTGCTGGGCCAGCGCGATGACGTCCAGATAGCCTTCGACGACGAGGGCGTAGCCCTGGCGCTGAATCGCGGCGCGACCCTCGAACAGGCCATACAGTTCTTCGCCCTTGTGGAACAGCAGGGTCTCGGGGGAGTTGAGGTATTTCGGCTCGCCCTGGTCGAGGATGCGTCCGCCGAATCCGATGAGTTCGCCTTGGGTGTTGCGGATGGGAAAGGTGATGCGGTCGCGCAGGCGGTCGTAGCGCCGCGCGATGGTGCGGCCGTCCAGGTCGCCGGGTTCGATGGTTTCGCCCTGCGTGTCGCGTCCGACGACCAGACCCGCCTGGATCAGGATGTCGGCCTCGTAGTTCGGGAACACGCGGGCTAGGCCCTGCCAGTCATCCGGGGCGTAGCCAAGGCCGAAACCCGCGGCGATCTTGCCGCTGAGGCCGCGGCCCTTGAGATAGTCGACGGCCCGCCTGTTGTCGCGCAGCTGGTCGCGGTAGAAACGGTTGGCTTGCTCCAGGACTTCCTGCAAGGTTTGCTTGAGGCTGCGCTGTTCACGTACCTGTTGCGCCGTGCCCGGGTCTTGCGGCATTTCGGGAACCGACATGCCGACCTGCGAGGCGAGCTCGCGCACGGCGTCGGGAAAGCTCAGGCCCAGATGGTCCATAAGGAAGCCGATCGCGGTGCCATGCGCGCCGCAGCCGAAGCAGTGATAGAACTGTTTGCTCGGGCTGACCGTGAACGAGGGGGACTTCTCGGTGTGAAAGGGGCAAAGCCCCTTGTAGTTGGTGCCGGCCTTTTTCAGCTGCACCGAGCGGCCCACGACGTCGGCGATGTCGACGCGGCCGAGCAGTTCCTGGATAAAGTCTTGCGGAATCAGGGACATGGCCGAGGGTCTGGGCGGCATGCCGTCGCCCGTGCCGGGGACTACTTTGGCTGCATGCGGATGGCGCCATCGAGCCGGATGGTCTCGCCGTTGAGCATGGGGTTGGTGACGATGGCCTCGACCAGCATGGCGAATTCATCCGGCCGCCCCAGTCGCGAGGGGAAGGGCACGGCCGCGCCGAGTGCTGCGCGTACCGCCTCGGGCATGCCCATGAGCATCGGTGTTTCAAAGATGCCCGGCGCGATGGTCATGACGCGGATGCCGTCGCGCGCCAGGTCGCGCGCCATCGGCAGGGTCATGCCGACGATGCCGGCCTTGGACGCCGCATAGGCCGTCTGCCCGATCTGGCCGTCGTATGCGGCGACCGACGCGGTATGCACGACGACACCGCGTTCGCCGTCATCCAGCGCCTCCTGCTTGGCCATCGCAGCAGCCGCGAGGCGGGCCATATTGAAGCTGCCAACCAGGTTGATGGTGATCGTGCGGACAAAGACGTCGAGGGGATGGGGGCCCTCCTTGCCCAGCGTGCGCGAGGCTGGCGCCACGCCCGCGCAGTTCACCAGGCCGCGCAAAGGTCCCAATTCCAGCGCCAGCGCGACGGCTTGTGCCGCATCGTCCTCTCGCGTGACGTCGCAATGCACATAACGTCCCTGCACCGCGTGTGCCAGCGCCTGTCCAGCGTCGTCCTGCACGTCCGCGATCAAGACCTTGCCGCCCATGCCGGCGAGGCGGCGGGCCGTTGCCGCACCGAGGCCCGAGGCGCCCCCGGTGACGATGAAAACCTGTTGCGCGATTTGCATGGCGACGGATCCCGTGTGTTCAGCTTTCCAAGGCGGCAAAGATGCGCCGGCCGACTTCGTCGACCGTGCCGACGCCGGAGATCCTGCGCAGCTTGGGGGCTTGCGCCTCACCGCTTCGTGCCCAGCGCGTGTAGTAGTCGACCAGCGGCTTGGTCTGCGCGTGGTAGACAGCCAGGCGCTTGCGCACGGTGTCCTCGTGGTCGTCGTCGCGCTGCACGAGATCGTCGCCGGTCACGTCGTCCTTGCCGGGAACCTTGGGCGGGTTGTATTTGACGTGGTAGACGCGCCCGGAGGCTGGGTGCACACGGCGCCCGCTCAGGCGCTCGACGATGTCCTCGTCGGGCACGTCGAAGTCGAGCACATAGTCGATCGGCACGCCGGCCGCTTTCAGCGCATCGGCCTGGGCGATGGTGCGCGGAAAGCCATCGAACAGGAAGCCGCCCGCGCAATCGGGCTGGAGCAGGCGGTCACGGACCAGGCCGATGATGATGTCGTCCGACACCAGCGCGCCGGCATCCATCACGGCCTTGGCTTGCAGTCCCAGCGGCGTGCCGGCCTTGACGGCGGCGCGCAGCATGTCACCCGTGGAGATTTGCGGAATGTTGTAACGCGCGCAGATGTTGGCTGCTTGCGTGCCTTTGCCGGCGCCGGGCGCGCCCAGCAAGATTAAGCGCATGGAAACTCCTGATTCTTGTCGTTGAAATATCGCCGCGAAAACGAGATCGACACCACATTTCAGAATAGCACGCGGACCCGGGCCAGAGCTGACAGCCGCGAGCCGGCCGGCTCCGATCCGCTACGCGGCGTTCTGGATCAGTCGGCGCACCCGGGCCAGGTCTTCCGGCGTGTCGACGCCGGGTGCCGGCGGGGTCTGCACCTTCAGCACCGCAATATGCCAGCCGTGCCACAGCGCGCGGAGTTGTTCGAGCGCCTCGGCCGACTCCAGCGGGCAGGGCGGGAGGCGATGGAAGCGCTGCAAGGCATGCATGCGGTAGGCGTAGATGCCGACATGGCGCCAAAAAGGCAGACCCGCCTGCGGGTCGCCCGAGGGGCTGGATTCGGGCGGCAGGACGGGCAGGCCTGCCGCGGCGGACATTGGCGCGAAGGCGTCGCGCCGCCACGGGATGGGGGCGCGCGAGAAGAACAAGGCGTGCTGCCTGGCGTCGAGAACGACTTTGACCACATTGGGATTGAACACATCGGCCGCGTCGAAAATGGGGTGGGCGGCGGTGGCGATGTCGGCCTGGGGGTCATTGGCGAGGCATTCCGCGCAGGCGCGTATGAGCGCGGGGTCGATCAGCGGCTCGTCGCCTTGCACATTGACCACGAGGGCGGTGTCGGGCAGCGCGAGTTGCGCGGCCGCTTCGGCGATGCGATCGGTGCCGCTGGCATGGCGGCCGTCCGTCATGAGCGCCTCGACGCCGTGGGCGGCGCAAACCGCAGCGATCTGCGCATCGTCGGTGGCCACCGCCACGCGGCTGGCCCCGCTTTGCTGCGCGCGGCGCGCCACGTGAACGACCATGGGTAAGCCGGCAATGTCGGCCAGCGGTTTGTCGGGCAGGCGCGTGGAGGCCCGGCGCGCCGGGATGAGCGCGGCGAAGTCCGGCATCGTCATGCGCGAGGGTCGCGCATCGGGTCGCTGGACGGCTCGCCGGTGATGTCGAGATCGCGCGCCTGCTCCACCAGCATCACGGGAATGCCGTCGCGAACCGGGTAGGCCATGTGGTCGCGCGGGCAGATGAGTTCCTGTGCGCCGCGGTCGTAGTCGAGGGGGCCCTTGCAGATGGGGCAGACCAGCAGGTCAAGCAGGCGTGAATCCATGAGGGTATTCCGTACGCGCGCGCAACTGCGCGCGCAGCCAGGGGAAGAAAGCGGGATCGACGTCGAGTTGCAGTTCAACCGCCCAGAGCCGGGCGAGCTGTATCTGAAGCGCCTTGCATTTTAGGGCGTCCTTCTCCGTGATCAGCACGGCGGAGGCGGAAATGGCCACGAAGGCATCCGCGCCAAAGGCATGGTGGTCGGGGAGGGCCAGGGTGCTGGACAGCGGGATGCCGGCCTGCCGCAGCATCGCGAAGAATTGTTCCGGGTGCCCGATTCCGGCCGCGGCAGCGATCGCCTGGCCAGCGTGTCGCTGAACGAAGGCCTCGATGCCGATGCGCTCGCCAGTGGCGAGTTGGCGCACCGCCCCCAGGTGGCGCCGGATGACGAAGCCGGGCGACGCCTGCGGCATCGTGGCGAGGGCTTCGCGCGGGCCCAGCGTGGCGTCGCGTCGGCGATTCCAGGGTTCGCGCAGCGGCCCCGCCGGCAGCAGCCAGCCGTTGCCCGGGCCGCGTGCGTCGACCACCACCAGTTCCAGGTCGCGCGCAAGCGCCAGGTGCTGCAGTCCGTCGTCGCTCAGCAGCAGATCGACCTCAGGATGCGCGCGCAGCAGAGCCCGCGCCGCCTGCGGTCGGCTGCTTCCGACCCACACGGGACAGCCGCTCAGCCGCCGCAGCAGCAGGGGTTCGTCGCCGGTCAGGGCGGGGTCGGCATCGGCGCGGACCTCCATGGGGTCCGCGGCCTGCGCCATGCGTCCGTAGCCGCGCGAGACGATGCCCGGTTTCCAGCCCGCACGCTGCAATTGTTCGGCCATGCTCAAGACCAGCGGCGTCTTGCCGGTGCCCCCTACCGTCACGTTGCCGATCACGACGACGGGTACCGGTGCCTGCCAGGCTTTGAGCCAGCCGCGTCGGTAGGCCAGCCTCCTGGCGGCGGCCAGCGCGGCGAACAGCCCGGCGCAGGGGAGCAGGGCACGCGAGAGCCAGCAGCGTCGCATCCACCATGCAGGCCAGCCCGAAGCCGGCACTTGGGCCTGGATGGTCGGGGCCTCGGTTCGGCTCACGAGCCCGGAGCGCGCTGCGTGGCGAAGGTCAAGCGGCTCAAGCCTGCGATGCGCGCCGCCTCCATCACGTTGATGACGGACTGCTGGGTGCTCTGGGCGTCGGCGCTGATCACCACCATGGCATCGGCGTCGCCTTTGGCGGCTTGGGTCAGGGCGTTGGCGATGTCGGCCACGGTCCGATTGGGGAGCACTTGGCGATTGACCGCGTAGGTGCCATCCGCCGCGACAGCCACCACGATCTGATGCGGGTATTGCTCCGCTTTGGCCGCGTTGGCCGTGGGCAGGTTGATCTTCAGCTCGGTGTACTTGGAATAAGTGGTGGTGATCATCAGAAAAATCAGGATCACCAGGAGGACGTCGATGAGCGGAATGAGGTTGATTTCCGGGTCATCATGGCGGTGGTGGCGCTGGAAATTCATAGCAAGGCTCGCGGGTTCTCAGTTCTCAGGATAGGGTGCGCGCTGCAGCCTCCACCTGGGGCTGCAGATGGGTGGCCAGGCGTCGCGCGGCTTGCTCCAGTTCGATGCCGAAGTCGTCGACGCGGCCGCGGAAATAACGGTAGAACATCAACGACGGCACGGCGATGATGAGGCCGAATGCGGTGTTGTACAGCGCCACGGAAATGCCGTGGGCCAGGAGCGTGGGGTTGGTGCTGGTGCCGGTCTGCGAGCCGAAAATCTCGATCAGACCGACGACGGTTCCCAGCAATCCCAGGAGCGGGGCGGCCGAGGCCACGGTACCCAAGGCATTGAGGTAGCGCTCGAGTTTGTGCATGACCGTGCGGCCGCTGTTTTCCAAGTCTTCGCGCAGGCTCTCCATGGAGGCGCGCGGCCGGCGCGCGGCGCGAAAACCCGCGGCCAGTACGGTGCCCAGCGGAGAGTTGCGCTCCAGCTTGTCGATGGTGTCGGGCGCCGGCAGCGAAGCGACCGAAACGGTGATGGCTTCCTCCAGCAAACGCGGTGGTATGACCTTGGCGGTCCGCAACGTGGTCAGGCGCTCCAGAATGATGGCCAGGGCGGCGATGGAACAGGCGATCAGGGGCCAGATGGGCCAGCCAGCGGCTTCGACGATGCTCAGCAAGATGGAACCTCGGAAACGAAAGGGGAGTACGGGGCGGCAAGCTCCAGCATGGTAAACCGAGGCGTCTTGCGCAGACATGCATGTGAGGCGTGCGAAACGGCACGGTTTACCCGGAACGTCAGGCCGGGCTCGCTTCATGGCCGCAGGTCTGTTTCGGGCGCCTCGGTTATCCCAAAAAAATGTGGATAACAATGTGTGCAACTCTGCGGCGCTCGTCGTAGAAGGCTGAATTACAAAGCCCAGAATTAATATGACTCTTTTTTGAACACAAAAAAATCATGAATAATCAATGGCATAGGTCGATTTTTCGCGTTCCTGGTGGCGGTCGTCGAGATCTCCAGCCCCTCGTTGTGGAATGTGGACAGCTTGCCACGGCGACCCAGGCCGAGACAGAGGCATTCGATGGCGTTTGAACGTTCGGCAGCCCAGACATGGAGCGTGGCCGCCCTGGTCAGAGCGCTGGCCGATACCTTGTTTGCCCGCTTCGGGGTCGTCGCGGTGCAAGGCGAAATCAGCGGTTTCACGCGCGCGGCAAGCGGGCATTGTTACTTCGCCTTGCGTGATGAGGCGGCTCAATTGCGGTGTGTAATGTTCCGCCAGCGCGCGGCGCTGGTCGATTTCGATCCGCGCGACGGGCAGCGCGTGGAAATCAAGGCGGCGGTCGGCTTGTACGAGCCGCGCGGGGAACTGCAGCTCACGGTGGAGTCCATGCGACCCGCCGGGCAGGGGACTCTGCTGGAGGAATTTCTTCGCTTGAAGTCGCGTCTGCAGGCGGAGGGCTTGTTCGATGCGGCGCGCAAGCGCGCGCTGCCGGCGCATCCACGAGCCGTCGGCATCATCACCTCGCCCCAGGCCGCGGCGCTGCACGACGTCCTGGTCACGCTCGGACGCCGCAGTCCGCAGGTCCGCGTGGTGATCTATCCCGCCAGCGTGCAGGGCGTTTCGGCGCCTGCCGATCTCTTGCGCGCGCTGCAAGCCGCCAATTCCCGGCGCGAGGTCGATGTGCTGCTGCTGGTGCGCGGCGGCGGCGCCATGGAGGATCTCTGGGCGTTCAACGACGAGCCGCTGGCCCGGGCCTTGGCGGCAAGCCATCTGCCCGTGGTCTGCGGCGTCGGCCACGAGACCGATTTCACCCTGGCGGACTTCGCCGCCGCCGTGCGCGCCGCAACGCCCACGGCGGCCGCCGAGTTGTGCGCGCCGGCCCTGGCCGATTTGCGCATGGCGGCCGCGCAGTTGCGCCGCGCCTTGGCGCAGGCGGCGCAAGGTGCGCTGGCCCGGGAACAGCAGCGTCTGGACCGGCTGCACCTGCGATTGCCCTCGCCGGAGCGCACGCTGCACGCGGCCTTGCGGCAATGGCAGGACTTGCGGGTGCGCCTGCAGTCCCATGCGCAGTCCGCACTTGCCCGATCGAACCAGGCTCAGATGCAGTGGGCCTCGCGGTTGCGCATGTTGCCGTCCCGCGACCGGGAGCGGCGCCATGTCTATCTCGCCGATCTGGAGCGCCGTTTCCGGGGGAGGATCGCCCAATGTCTGCGTGACCAGGAGTCCGGCCTCGACGGCCTGCAGCGGCGCCTTGCGCTGTTGAATCCGGCGGCGACATTGCAGCGCGGCTACTGCCTGGCCTGGGGAGGGGACGGCCGCATTCTTGAAGATGCCGCGGCTGTGCATGAAGGGCAAGCGCTCGTGCTGGCGACCGCCAACTCGGCCGTCAGTCTGGACGTCGGGCGCACGCGCCCGATCGATCATCCGCTGGCGGCCCTGATGGCGACCAAGTCGCGCGATTCTTCCTAGAATGATTCGGGTTTACTCGCCACTCGCTGATCAACCACGAAAGGTCTTTCCATGGAACATCAACTCCCCGCATTGCCGTTTGCCCTGGACGCGCTGGCTCCCCACATGTCACGCGAAACCCTCGAGTTCCACCATGGCAAGCATCATCAAGCGTATGTCACCAACCTGAACAACTTGTCCAAAGGCACGGAGTTCGCGTCGATGAGCCTGGATGAGATCGTGCGCAAGGCTCCCGCCGGCGGTGTGTTCAACAACGCGGCGCAGGTCTGGAACCACAGTTTTTTCTGGAATTGCCTCAGCCCCAAGGGCGGCGGTGAGCCGGGCGGGGCGCTGTTGGAGGCCATCAACAAGAAGTGGGGCGGGTACGCGGCATTCAAGGAAGCGTTCCACAAATCGGCCGTGGGCAATTTCGGCTCAGGCTGGACCTGGCTGGTGAAAAAGGCCGACGGTTCCGTCGACATCGTCAATACCGGCAATGCGGCGACGCCACTGACGACCGCCGACAAGCCCCTGCTGACGATCGATGTCTGGGAACACGCCTATTACATCGATTTCCGCAATCGCCGCCCTGATTTCGTCACGACCTTCCTGAACCACCTGGTGAATTGGTCGTTCGCCGAGCGCAATTTCGCCTGAACGGCATGCAGCGATGCGCCGGCGGCGCATTCATGGATTTCAATGTGCTGGGGCCGTCCCGAAGGGCTGGCCCCGCAGCTTGAATCCGGGTTTGATGCCGCGTTTCGCAAACCATCCCAACGGCATTTCCAGGGCGAAGCGCACGTTTTGATTGGCGCAATGGCTGTCCAGCGTTTGCGGCTGCATGTCCGCGATGTTGGTAATGCCGCCCTGGTTGTCGATGAAGGCAACCGACAGCGGGATCAAGGTGTTCTTCATCCACATGCAGACCGGCTGATCCCGCTCGAAGATGAACAGCATGCCGTGGTTGCCGCTTAATTCGCGGCGGAACATCAATCCTGTTTCACGATCATCCGGGGTGCTTGCAACCTCGGCGTGAATCAGTTGCATGCCTGCTTGCAAGGTAATTCGCGGCAAGGCGCCAGGCTGCGCCATGGCGAAGAAAGAAATGACAGCCAGGGCGCTCGGGAGCATCCATCGCAGCAGGCGCAAAACGTAGGTCGATGACGTTTTCATGGAGCGGATCAAACCGTTTCGTGGGGTTGGCTGCGGCCCGGCTGGCGGGGTGCGCAAATGAAACAGGGCGCCCGAGAGCGCCCTGAAAGGGCCAATGCAAATTCGGCCCGCAAAAACATCAAGACAATTTATTTGGTTGCGGGAGCGGCTTCAGCCTTCTTTTCCATCTTCTTCTTGGCGACCTTCTTGTGCACGGCCTTCTTGCTGTGCTTCACTTCTTTGTGCGCAGCAGCCTTGGCGGGCTCGGCAGGCTTGGCGGTTTCGGTGGCGGCTTGGGCCATCACGGCGGAGGCGAAGAACATGGCAAACACGGCGGCGAGAATCTTTTTCATGACTAACCTTTCATAAGAGATTTAGAGTTGATCCAGCAGGATCGAAGAACGTAACGCGGCCCATCGGCATCCGGTTGACACAGCCCGACCCAATCGTCTCTTGCCGCCAAGGCCGGCCGGGCCCGTTTGGAGGCTGAGCGGGGCGGATGTGGGCGCGAACCCGGCATCGGCCGTGCCGAATCAATTCGATGTCAGGTGATTTTCCTCTTATGTCTTATAAAAGACATGACTTTGCCGTGACCGGCTGACTAGAATGGAAAGCTCTTCCTTGTTCCGGAGATTCTCATGTATCAGCACATTCGCGTTCCCGATGCCCAGCGCATCACAGTCGCTCCCGATCTCTCCCTGAATGTGCCGGACAACCCGATCTTGCCGTTCATCGAGGGGGACGGTACCGGCGCCGACATCACACCGGTGATGATCAAGGTGGTGGATGCGGCCGTGGCCAAGGCCTATGGCGGACGGCGCAAGATCGCCTGGATGGAAATCTACGCCGGTGAGAAGGCGACACGGGTCTATGGCCCGGACGTCTGGCTGCCCGAGGAGACCATGCAGGCGCTCAAGGAATTCGTGGTGTCGATCAAAGGGCCGCTGACGACGCCGGTTGGCGGGGGCATACGCTCGCTCAACGTGGCGTTGCGCCAGGAGCTCGACTTGTATGTCTGCCTGCGCCCGGTACGCTATTTCCAGGGCGTGCCCTCGCCGGTCAAGGCTCCCGAGAAGGTCGACATGGTGATTTTTCGCGAGAACTCCGAAGACATCTATGCCGGCATCGAGTGGGCGGCCGAATCGGACGGCGCAAAAAAAATCATCGACTTTCTCATCCGCGAGATGGGCGTCAGGAAAATCCGCTTTCCTGCCACCTCCGGCATCGGCATCAAACCGGTGTCGCGCGAGGGCACGGAGCGCCTGGTGCGTAGGGCCATCCAATACGCCATCGACAACAATCGCAAGTCGGTGACCCTGGTGCACAAGGGCAACATCATGAAATACACGGAAGGTGGTTTTCGTGACTGGGGCTACGCTTTGGCGCAATCTGAATTCGGCGCCCAACCGATCGACGGCGGACCATGGTGCCGTTTCAAGAATCCCAAGACCGGGCAGGACATCGTGGTGAAGGACTCGATCGCCGACGCTTTCTTGCAGCAAATCCTGCTGCGCCCGGCCGAGTATGACGTGATCGCCACGCTCAATCTGAACGGCGACTACATTTCCGACGCGCTGGCGGCCCAAGTCGGCGGAATCGGCATCGCGCCGGGCGCCAATTTGTCGGACACGGTCGCGATGTTCGAGGCCACACACGGTACCGCGCCCAAGTACGCGGGCAAGGATTACGTCAATCCCGGCTCCGAAATTCTTTCCGCCGAAATGATGTTGCGGCACATGGGCTGGTTCGAAGCGGCTGACCTGATCGTTTCCAGCATGGAAAAGGCGATTCAATCGAAGCAAGTGACCTACGACTTTGCCCGCCTCATGCCAGGAGCCACGCAGGTGTCTTGTTCCGGATTCGGGGACGTCATGATTGCGCAGATGGAGATGTAGAGCCGGACCGCCGATCCCGGCCGATGCATCGAGAAAAAGCCGCACCGTGTGCGGCTTTTTCTTGGCTGCTACGTTATGTGCTCGGTGGGGATGTCATGGAGCCTGGGGTGCTGTGCGGCAGCAACACATCGAATCGGAGCTTGCATTTCGCGCCCGGCCCAGCGAAAGTTGTCGAACCAAGGATTGAAGTTCGCGGGCCAGCGGGCACGTTGTCGAGTACTTAGAATCAAAGCATGACCAAACCACGCAAAATCTCTGGTTCCGACCCTGGTTCTGCGGCTGTCGTCGAACGTCAGGAGCAAAGAGTCAAGCCACCGCCGCTCTACCAGGTGGTCATGCTGAACGATGATTTCACGCCGATGGAGTTCGTGGTTTTTGTGATTCAGCAGTTTTTCAGCAAGGACCGTGAAACGGCGACGCAGATCATGCTCAAAGTGCATCAGCATGGCCGCGGAGTCTGCGGGGTGTATGCGAAGGATGTCGCGGCGACGAAAGTCGAGCAGGTGATGTCGGCGGCGCGTCAGGCCGGGCATCCTTTGCAGTGTGTGATGGAGGCCATTTAGGAGATTGTCATGATTGCCCAGGAACTGGAAGTCAGCTTGCATATGGCCTTTGTCGAGGCGCGCCAGCAGCGGCACGAATTCATCACGGTCGAGCATCTGCTGCTGGCCCTGCTGGACAACCCGTCGGCGGCCGAGGTGCTGCGGGCCTGCTCGGCCAATCTCGACGATCTGCGCAAGAGCCTGTCGGCCTTCGTCAAGGAAAACACGCCGGTGGTGCCTGGAACCGAGGAGGTGGACACGCAGCCCACCCTGGGTTTTCAGCGCGTCATCCAGCGTGCCATCATGCATGTGCAGTCGTCCTCGAACGGCAAGAAGGAAGTCACCGGCGCCAACGTGCTCGTGGCCATTTTCAGCGAGAAGGATTCGCACGCCGTCTACTACTTGCACCAGCAGGGCGTGACCCGGCTGGACGTCGTGAACTATCTGTCGCACGGGATCCGCAAGACCGACCCGGTGGAGCCGGCCAAACCGGCGAGCGCGGCCTCGTCCGACGAGGATGAGAAGGAGGGCAAGGAAACGCCTCTGGATCAGTTCACGCAGAATTTGAATCACCTTGCCCGCGAGGGCCGCATCGACCCGCTGATCGGGCGCGAGGCCGAAGTCGAACGTGTCATCCAGGTGCTTTGCCGCAGGCGCAAGAACAACCCGCTGCTGGTTGGAGAGGCCGGCGTGGGCAAGACCGCGATTGCCGAGGGGCTGGCCTGGCGCATCGTGCAGGGTCAGGTCCCGGCCGTGCTGGAGCAGGGGGTGGTGTATTCGCTGGACATGGGCGCACTGCTGGCCGGAACCAAGTACAGGGGCGATTTCGAACAGCGCATCAAGGCGGTGATCAAGCAGATCAAGGAGATGCCGCATTCCATTCTGTTCATCGACGAAATCCACACCCTCATCGGCGCCGGCGCGGCGTCGGGCGGCACGCTGGACGCGTCCAATCTGCTCAAGCCGGCGTTGACCTCGGGCCAGTTGCGCTGCATCGGCGCGACCACCTTCAATGAATACCGCGGTATTTTCGAAAAGGACGCGGCCCTGTCGCGCCGCTTCCAGAAGATCGAGGTTTCCGAACCGAGTGTCGAGCAGACGGTGGAGATCCTCAAGGGCCTCAAGTCGCGTTTCGAGGAGCACCACGGCGTGAAGTATGGCACTGGCGCGCTGGCTGCGGCGGCGGAGCTTTCGGCCAAGTACATCAACGACCGCCACTTGCCGGACAAGGCCATCGACGTCATCGACGAGGCCGGTGCGGCGCAGCGCATCCTGCCCAAGAGCAAGCAGAAAAAAACCATTGGCAAGGCCGAGATCGAGGATATCGTCTCCAAGATCGCCCGCGTGCCGGTGCACAGCGTGACCACCGACGACCGCTCCAAGCTGCGCAATCTGGAGCGCGATCTGAGAAACGTGGTGTTCGGCCAGGAGGATGCGATCGCTGCCCTGGCTGCCGCCATCAAAATGACGCGCTCGGGGCTGGGCAAGCCCGATAAGCCGATCGGCTCCTTCCTCTTCAGCGGCCCCACGGGCGTAGGCAAGACCGAGGTGGCGCGGCAGCTGGCCTTTGTGCTGGGCATCGAGCTGGTGCGTTTCGACATGTCGGAATACATGGAGCGCCACACGGTGTCGCGCCTCATCGGCGCGCCTCCGGGGTACGTCGGTTTCGACCAGGGCGGCCTGTTGACCGAGGCCATTTCCAAGAAGCCGCACGCGGTACTGCTGCTCGACGAAATCGAGAAGGCGCATCCCGACGTCTACAACGTGTTGTTGCAGGTCATGGACAATGGCACGCTCACCGACAACAACGGCCGCAAGGCCGATTTCCGCAACGTCATCCTCATTATGACCACCAACGCGGGTGCCGAAACCATGCAGAAGGGCACCATGGGCTTCACGTCCAAGCGCGAACGCGGCGACGAGATGGCCGACATCAAACGCATGTTCTCGCCCGAGTTCCGCAACCGGCTCGATGCCATCATCAGCTTCCGGCCGCTGGACGAAACCATCATCCTGCGCGTGGTCGACAAGTTCCTGCTGCAACTGGAATCCCAGCTTGCCGAGAAGCGCGTGGAAGCTACCTTCACGGACAAGTTGCGCAAGCATCTTGCCGCCGAGGGTTTCGACCCCCTCATGGGCGCGCGCCCTATGCAGCGCCTGATCCAGGACACCATCAGGCGCGCGCTGGCCGACGAACTGCTGTTTGGCAGGCTGGTGGACGGGGGGCGCGTGACGGTGGATATCGACGAACACGACAAGGTGCATCTCGATATCTCGGAGGCCGAGCCCAAGTCACGCAAGCGCGAAGCAGAGGACGCCCAGGCTTGACCCTGCAAGGCAGCCCGGGCGCCTTTTGGCGCACGGCGCGCTGGGGGATCTGCCCATCCCCCAGTTCATTGCCCGGGTATCAATCCAAATCGGCGTCCAGCACGGCGCCCCTGGATGCGGTTCCGGCCAGCTTGGCGAATTTGGCAAGCACACCGCGCTTGTAGCGCTTTTCCGGCGGGCTCCAGGCGGCTCTGCGGCGCGCCAGTTCCTGCTCCGGCACATTGAGGCTGAGCGTGAGGGTTGGCGCATCGATGGTGATGGAGTCGCCTTCCTGCACCAGCGCGATGTCCCCGCCGACCATGGCCTCGGGGGCGATGTGGCCGACCACCATGCCCCAGGTGCCGCCCGAAAAACGCCCGTCGGTGATCAGGCCGACCGACTCGCCCAGGCCGGCGCCAACCAGGGCCGAGGTGGGAGCGAGCATCTCGGGCATGCCGGGTCCGCCCTTGGGTCCGAGGTAGCGCAGCACCATGATGTCGCCCGCCTTGATCCGGCCTTCGAGAATGGCGTTGAGCGCGCTCTGCTCGTCGTCGAACACGCGCGCCGGGCCGGTCATGCTGGGATTTTTCAAGCCGGTGATCTTGGCCACGCAGCCTTCCGGGGCCAGGTTGCCCTTGAGGATGGCGAGGTGCCCATGTTCGTACATCGGCTTGTCGATGGGGCGAATGACCTCTTGATCGGCGCGCGGCGTCGCCGGCACGTCGGCGAGATTTTCCGCCACGGTCTTGCCGGTGATGGTGATGCAGTCGCCGTGGATCAGCCCGGCGTCGAGCAGAATCTTCATCACCTGGGGGATGCCGCCGGCCCGATGCAGGTCGGTGGCGACGAAGCGGCCCGACGGCTTGAGATCGCACAGCACGGGAACCTTCTGGCGGATGACCTCGAAGTCGTCGATCGTGAACGGCAGCTCGGCGGCATGGGCGATGGCCAGCAGGTGCAGCACAGCATTGGTCGAACCGCCCGTGGCCATCACCACCGCGACGGCGTTTTCCAGCGCCTTGCGCGTGACGATGTCGCGCGGTTTCAAGTCGGCCTTCACCGCGTCCAGCAGCGCGCGCGCCGAATCGCGCGCGGACTGCACCTTTTCCTCGTGCACGTTCGCCATGGTCGAGGAATAGGGCAGGGACATGCCCATGGCCTCGATCGCGCTGGACATGGTGTTGGCCGTGTACATGCCGCCGCAGGAGCCGCTGGTCGGGATCGAGCATTGTTCGATGGCGTCGAAATCCTCCTGGCTCATGCGCCCGGCGGAGAACTCGCCGACGGCCTCGAACACGGACACGATGTTCAGGTCCCGGCCCTTGTAGTGGCCGGGCAGGATGGTGCCGCCGTAGACGAAGATGCCCGGCACATTGCAGCGCATCATGCCGATCATCGCGCCGGGCATGTTCTTGTCGCAGCCGCCGATGGTCAGCACGCCGTCCATCCATTGGCCCTGCACGCAGGTTTCCACGCAGTCGGCGATGACTTCGCGCGACACCAGCGAGTATTTCATGCCCTCGGTGCCCATGGACATGCCGTCGGCAATGGTGGGCGTGCCGAACACCTGCGGATTGCCGCCGGCCGCGCGCACTCCTTCGGCGGCCGCGTCGGCCAGCTTTTGCAGGCCCGAGTTGCAGGGCGTGATGGTGGAATGCGCGTTGGCGATGCCGATCATCGGATGGGCGAAATCGGATTTCTTGTAACCCATCGCGTAGAACATGGAACGGTTGGGCGCGCGTGCGGCACCCTCGGTGATGTTGGAGGAACGCAGTTTTTCAGTCATGGAATGGCAATGGAAAGAGAAACGAATCGCGACGCCAGTTGAACCGGGCGGGCCGTCCGACATCGTATGGGCAGGCCCCGAACATTGGCGAGAGGGTCTTTTCATCCAACCCCCGTACACTTCGACCCATGCTAATTCATCCTGATTTCAACCCCATAGCCCTCAAGCTCGGGCCCGTCGAAATCCACTGGTACGGCATCATGTACCTGCTGGGGTTCCTGAGCTTCTGGCTGCTGTCCCGCCGACGCCTGAAAGACCAACCCTACGCCCGGTACGGCTGGACGACGCGCGATATCGAAGATTTGCTGTTTGCCGGCGTGCTGGGGGTGATCCTCGGCGGCCGCATCGGGTATGTGCTGTTCTACCAGCCCGACTACTACTTCGCCCATCCGGCGCAGATCGTCGCGGTGTGGGACGGCGGCATGTCCTTCCACGGCGGATTGCTCGGCGTCATGGCGGCCGCAGGCTGGTTCGCGTGGACGCGCAAGGTCTCGTGGCTCGATCTGATGGACTTCGTCGCTCCCCTGGTTCCGCCGGGGCTGGCGTTCGGGCGCATCGGCAACTTCATCAACGGTGAACTGTGGGGCCGAGCCGCTCCTGCCTGGTGGCCGGGGGCGATGATCTATCCCGAGTCCGGCAGCATGGTGCCGCGTTTCCCTTCCGAACTGTACGAGATGTTCCTCGAGGGCATCGTGCTGTTCGCGGTGCTGTGGTGGCTGTCGCGCAAGGAGCGGCCGCGCGGCTTCATCGCCGGCAGCTTCGCGCTGGGCTACGGCCTGGCGCGCTTCACCGCCGAGTTCTTCCGCCAGCCCGATGCCTTCCTGGGCTATCTCTGGTTCGGCTTGACCATGGGCCAGCTGTTGTCGATTCCGCTCATCGTGCTGGGTATCGTGATGATCGTGTGGTCCAAGCGCCGCGCCGCGCGCCTTGGCCCGGGCGCCGCGGCCTGAGCCGGATCACGCGGCCAGCCAGGCCGCGATATCGATATCCTGCGGGCGGGCGATACGCAGTCCGCGCGCCAGTGCGGGCGACGCGAGGGCGAGGAGTGCCTTGTCCCGGGTCAGCAGCCATTGCGCTTCCTGCTGCAAGGCCAGGTCGATGAACATCTGATCATCGGGATCGGCGCAAATCAGCGACGAGGGCGCGGTCGAGGCGATGTGCTGCGCGTATCGGGCGTAGCCTTGCGCAACCCGATCGCACAGCGCGTTGGCCGAACCGCGCTTGGAGAAAACGGCGCGTGCCGCCACCTCCAGGGCTTCCTCGCGCATCGCCGCGGTGGCGATCCAGCGGGCGAGCCCGTCTTGCAGCGACGCCCCTGGCGCGCGCATGGCCGCATCGTCGAAAATCAGCCAGTCGAGGACGACATTGGTATCGAGAACCCATCGCGGCCTGTTTTCGGATCGTGCGCGCCCAAGCGCAAATCCAGCGCCGGATGAGCCCTCGCTCATGGCGTGTTCAGGCCTGGATCCAGCCCATCGCATGCACGCCCTTCCAAAGCATATAGCTGGCCAGGCTCAGCAGCAGCAAGGCGAACACCCGTTTGAGCGATTGCACATGGATGCGATGCGCCACCGTCGCCCCCACTGGGGCCATCAGCACGCTCGTCGCCGCGCAGGCAAACAAGGCGGGAAGGTAGATATACCCCAGCGAGCCTGGTGGCAGGCCATCGGCATGAAGCCCGGCGACGACATAGCCGGCTAGGCCGCCTGCGGCAATGGGAAACCCCATGGCCGCGCTGGTGGCCACGGCGTTGCGCAGGCCCACGCCCCGCCAGCTCAGGAACGGCACGGTGAGGAACCCACCTCCGGCGCCCAGCAGCGATGAAATGAATCCGATCAGGCTTCCGGTGCCGATGAGCGCGGGCCTGAGCGGCAAGGATTCGGCTGTGCCGACCGCCTGTTTCTGGCCCGCCACGATCAGCATACGCAATGCCGAAAGACCGACGAAGAACGCGAAGAACATGGCGAGCCAGCCCGATTTGAGCAGGCCGGCGACCTGGGCGCCGGCGAAGGTGCCGAGCACGGCGCCCAGGCCCATCCAGCCCGCGATGTCCCAGCGCACGGCGCCGCGTTTGTGATGCGCGCGCACGCTCGATACGGAGGTGAACAGGATGGTGGTCAGCGAGGTGGCGATGGCCATGCGCACGATCAGCTCGGCACCGAACTGTTCGCGCGTGAACATGAAGGTGAGAAAAGGCACCAACAGCATGCCGCCGCCGATGCCAAGCAGTCCTGCCATGAAGCCGGTGAACGCGCCAAGCACCATGAGTTCGAGCAGGAATTGCCAAGCCATTGCGAATTTCGCGGGAGAGGGGCGAGTCAGCCTGGCCTTTGCCTGCAGCTGCGCGTGTTGGGGGTGTCTGCCCGAACCCCGCCGACCATTGATCCCTGAACCCTGTTGGGACAGGTGGGCGAGGTCACCACATTTCGGGAGCGTCTGCGCGAGACACTGCGCACCCATGTGAAATATTCCAGGCCCGAGGCAAAGCGCATCGGTTCAAGAAATGCCTGATCGGCGAGGTCAGGCAGACGGAGCCATTGTAGGGAAGTGGCGGGCCTCGCGCATGCCTCCAGGCGCAGGGTCAAAGCAGTTGACCGTCGGTATCCAGTGCGGAATCAAGCCGCTGGTTGATGCGCGCGATTTGGGCGGCGATGTCGGGCGTGATCGGGGTTTCGGCACGTTGCGTGGGAGGGGGCGTGCCCGCCGCACCAGCACTCAGCAGTTTGGCATGTGCGAGGTTGAGCGCGGCCAGGACCGCGATGCGCTCGCGTGCGCGGATCTTGCCCAGGTCGCGAATGCTGCACATCTCGCGGTCCACCTCCGCCACCGCTTGGCGCAGGGCGTCTTCTTCGCCCTGCGGGCAGGCCAGGACATAGCTCTGTCCCATGATGTTCACTTCCACGGTCGCACTGCTCATGGCTCGGTCTCGAAAGGGTCTGAGGTGGCGCGGCGCAACAAGCGCTCAGGCCGGAAGATCGGGTTTGGCTGCCGCGGGCGGCGTATCCAGGCGCGCGAGAAGATGGTCGACCCGCGCTCGCGCCTCGCCCAGCCGCTGGCGCAGGGCATCGCGTTCCGCTTCGAGTTGGCGCACGCGTTCATCCAGCAAGGCGTTGATGCGCTGGAGCTCGGCATGGCGCAAGGCCAGGCGATCGGCCTTGTCGCTCAAGGCTTGCAGCAACGCTGGCAACTCGGAGGGCGGCTTCGTGGCGTTCATGCGGCGGATTCTAGTGCGCATGGGCTGCGTCAACCCCAAGTTCCGCGATCCCATACCATGCCACTGTTGGTGCTCGCGCGGTGTGTTCGATGCCGCGCGGTTAAACGGGAAACAGAGTGATGCGCGTCTCGCGGCGCGTGTCTTGCCTGTGCTGCCCCCGCAACGGTGAGTGGACGCGGCCCATCCGGGGCCGTCGTTCGTATGCAGGGCCACTGGTCGTCTTCGCAGGACGGCTGGGAAGGCGCATCGAATGGGTCCACCAGCCCGGATACCGGCCAACAGGCGAAAACCGCAGCGCTGCCCGGGGTGAGGCAGACTGTGCGCCGCGACGCGTGCCGATGGCGCGTGCTCGAGGTTCGCGTGGTCTCGGCACGGGGCGATGCGGTTTTCGATTTCGGTCGGTCGCGCGGGGGAGCGCGGCAGCCGCTTTCTCTCGCTCGAAGTTCCATGAAAACCCATCGTTTCACCTCCCAGGACGTTCCGTCCGCAGGGCGCATCGCAGGCAACCGCCGTTTCAAGCAAGCTAGTACCACCGCGCCGCTTGCCCGGCGCAGGCCCGCTCCATTTTTCGGCGCGTTCGCGCTGACCATGCTGGCCGCTGGCATGGCGCAGGCGCAGACCGCAACCGGCACGACCACCTTGCCCCCGGTCGTGGTGTCGGCCACCGGCTATCCGCAACCGCTGTCCAGCGCGCTGCCCAGCGTGAGCGTGATCACCCGCGAGCAGATCGATGAGTCGGGCGCGCAAAACCTCACGACCCTGCTGCAGCAAGTGGCCGGCCTGCAGGTCACGTCCAATGGCGGCCCGGGCCAGACCGGCAACGTGTTCGTGCGTGGTTTCGGCGGCCCCGACGTGCTGGTGCTGCTCGACGGCGTGCCGATGAACGCGCAGGACGCCACGGGCAGCGCCTATCTCAACAACTTCACCACGGACCAGATCCAACGCGTCGAAATCATCCGCGGCAACGTCTCGGCCATCTATGGCTCGGGTGCGATCGGCGGCGTGGTGCTCATCACCACGCGCCACGGCGGGAAGACTCCGCGTGCCTCGCTGAGTTTCACCGCCGGCAGCCGCAACACCTTCACGTCTTCGGCCGACGCCAGCGGACAGATCGGCAAGACCGCGTTGCAGGCAGGTATCAGCCGCTACACCACGCAGGGCATTTCGTCGCAAAACCCGCAACAAATGGGCCTGCCCGACGCGGCTGATGGTTACCGCAACACGACAATGAACGGCTCCATCGTGCAAACCCTGGCACCGGGCCAAACGCTGGGCCTACGCGCGTTCCGCAGCGATGGCAAGTACACCTACAGCAACGCCACCCTTTCCGGGGAGACGAAGCAGAATTTGTATCAATTGTTCAGTGACAACCAACTCACGTCTGACTGGACTTCGCACTTGAGTCTGTCGCAGCAGGAAACCACGAACGACAATGCGCCTGTGGGCAATCTCAGCCATTACCGCACCCGTGTGCAACAACTGCTCTGGCGCAACGTCGTGCAACTGATGCCGGGGTGGACGGCGACGGCGGGGGCGGACTTGCAGAAGCAGAGCATCGTCGGCAGCTACAACTATGGTCCCTACTACAGCGGTGCGTTCGACAACAGCCGCAACGCACGCGCGGTGTTTGCCGGCATCGACGGCAGCTTCAATGGCAATTCGCTGCAGCTCAACCTGCGCCATGACAGCATCGACGGCTACTCGGGGCAAAACACCGGTTATCTAGGGTATGGACGCGAACTCGGCGGCGGCTTCAAGGCCATTGCTAGCTATGCCACTGCGTTCAACGCACCGCCATTGGGCTATCTGTACGACCCGAATGCCGGCAATCCGAACCTCAAACCCGAGAAGGCGCATACCGTCGAAGCAGGACTGCAATGGGCGCAGGGCGTCAATGTGTGGCGCGCCACTTTGTTTCAGACCAAGGCGACCGAACAGTGGAGCTATGGCAAGAACTTCACGTTCGAGAACATCGCCAGTGCACGCACCCGCGGCTTAGAACTGACGGGCCGCGGCGCCTGGAACGGCTGGGCCTACGACACCAACCTAACCTTGCAACAGCCTGTCGATTTGACACAACCGGGTGATCCGACCCTGCAGCGTCGCGCCCGCAGTGTTGCGAATATCGCGGTGAACCACGCGGTGGGTTCGGTTCTGCTCGGTGCAGCCGTACATTACAGCGGCCCACGCTGGGACTTCAACTACAACGTCTATCCGGCGCAGCGCGTCACCCTGGGAAGCTACACCACCGTCGACCTCACCGCCAGCGGCCAGATCAGCCCGCAGTGGAGCTGGAACGCGCGGGTGCAGAATCTGTTCGACAAGAAGTACCAGACGGCGTGGGGCTATAACCGTGAACCCTTTGGCGTCTTCCTGGGTCTGACTTGGCGGCCGCTGGGAACCTGAGCCCGGGCCGTGCCCCTTGCCATGTCCAGCCCCGCCATCGCCCCCACCCCCGAACTGCCCGGCCGGCGACTCGAGCCGCACGACCTGAGGCTTCTCGCCGTGGTTGGCGGTGCCAGCCTGCTTGCCTTGTTGCTGGGCATCGGCGTGGGCGCGGGGGGGTGGAACTGGCTGCTGATCGAGCAGTTGCGCCTGCCGCGGGTGCTGGCCGGCGCAGGTGCAGGCGCCCTGCTGGCCGAGGCGGGCCTGGCGATGCAATTGGTGTTGCGCAACCCCCTGGCCGATCCTTACGTGCTGGGTGCCTCGGCCGGCGCCGGCATGGGCGCCATCGCCATGCTGGTGGCGTTCGGCAGCCAGCTCTGGCTGGGCAGCGTGGGCGGTGCGCTGGCGGCGCTTGGTCTGCTGTTGCTGCTGGGCCGCAAGGCCATGGCCAGCCCGGACGACGAGGCGCCCGCCCAGCTCATTCTCATCGGTGCCATGCTTTCCGCCGTTTTCGGCGCGGGGTCCACGCTCTTGCTGGCCCTCGTGCCCGAGCAGAGCCTGCGCGGCGCGGTGTTCTGGCTGGTCGGAGACTTGTCCGGTGCGCGCTTCGGCCACTGGCTTTGCCTGCTGGCCTTGGTGCTGGCGCTGGCGCTGGCGGCATCGTGCCGCGCGCTCGACCGTCTGGCCCTTGGCAGCGAGCATGCATGGCTGCTGGGCGAGCCGGTGCACCGGCTGCGCCTCGGATTGGTGTTGCTGGCCGCGCTGGCCACCGGGGCCGCGGTGGCCGAAGCCGGAGCGGTGGGTTTCGTCGGGCTGGTGGTACCGCACGTGCTGCGCATGTTCGGCGTCGTGCGCATGCGCCAACAAAGCTGGGCCGTGCCGCTGCTGGGGGCAGCCCTGGTGGTGGCTGCCGATGCGCTGGCGCGCGGCGTCGCCATGCCTTATGAGTTGCCGGTCGGCGCGATCACGGCGCTGCTCGGCGCCCCGGTGTTCATCGTGCTGCTGATCAAGCAACCGCGATGAGCGCCGCGGTCTTGCTCGAGGCCGAGCGGATGGACGTGCGCGTCGGCGTGCGCGTCCTGCTGCGCCACTTGTCCTTGGCGGTGCGGCGCGGCCAGCGCTGGGCCCTGCTCGGGCGCAATGGGGCCGGCAAGTCCACCCTGCTGCGCCAATTGGCCGGCCTCGGCGGAGATCCCTTGCCGGTGCGGCTGGGAGGCGTGGCCCTGTCCACCATGTCGCCCGCCCAGCTTGCGCAGCAGCGCGCCTACCTGCCCAGCCAGCCGCGGGATCGCTTCGGCATCGCGGTGCTCGACGCGGTGATGCTGGCGCAGCACAGGCCCGAAGAAAGAGCCGCGCTGGATTGTCTTGAGAGGGTGGATGCCGCGCATCTGGTGCATCGGCATGTCTTGCAGCTTTCGGCAGGGGAGCGCCAGCGCGTGGCGCTGGCCCAGGTGCTGGCGCAGCGCACGCCCCTGCTCCTGTTGGACGAGCCCGTCACTTTCCAGGATCCGGCCCACCAGGGCCTGGTGGCGCGCTTGCTCGGCAGCCTGCCGGAACAGGGCGTCGTGTTCGCCGCGCACGACATCAACTGGGTGGCCCATGTCGCCACCCATGTGCTCGGTCTCGTCCCTGGAGGGCAATGGATCGCGGGGCCGGTGGAACTGGTCTTGCATGCGCAGACCCTCCAGCGTCTGTACGGTTGCGACTGGCAGCGCGTGGCGCGGCCCGACGGCCCGGATTTATGGCTGCCGGCTTGAACCCGGCGGTCAGGGTTTGGGTTGCATGTGCCGCGCGCCGGCGATGGCCTGGCACAACTGCGCCACGCCGTCGAGGACATGCGCGCCCATGCGTGGGAGCTGGTCCGGATTCAAGAGCACAAGCTGGCCGTGCCGCACGGCGCTGACCTCGGGAAAACGCGTCCAGGCGTCGAGCGCCCGGGCGTTCGGACTGGCGGCGACGATGATCTGCGGATCGGCGGCGATCACGGCTTCGCGGCTGACCGTGGGTGCCAGGACGGGCAGAGGAGCGAAGGGATTGACGCCGCCGCACAAATGAATGGCCTGGTTGATCAGTTGCGGTCCGCCCACGGTCATCAGCGGTTCGGCCCAGACCTGATAGAACACGCGCACCGGGGGTTGATGCGCATAGCGCGCACGCAGCGCAGCCAGTCGCGCATCGTAGGCCCGGACCCAATGGGCGGCCTGCTCTGGCGTGCCGGCCAGTTCGCCGATGCGTTGCACGGTCCTGGCGACGGACTCCAGGGTGTTGGTTTGGCTCCAGTACACCGGGATGCCAAGGCGCTGCAGGGTGTCCGCCTGACGCGGCGGCGTGCCGGATTTCCACGCCAGGATCAGGTCGGGGCGCAACGCGACGATGGACTCGAGGTTGAGCGCGAAGGCGTCGCCCACGCGTGGCAGGCGGCGTGCCTGGGGCGGGCGGTCGGCGCCGCGTATGGTGGCCACGAGCCGGCCACCGGCCCCGGCGGCAAAGCTCAGTTCTACCAATTGGGGAGACAACGCGACGATGCGCCGCGCCGGGTGTTGCAGCACGACGGCACGTCCCGCGTCGTCATGGACTTCAATGTCGGCGCGGGCCTGGGGCAGCAGGCTGACCAGGAGCAGGGCGGGAAGCAGGAGGCGGCGCAAGATTTCGCGTCGGCGCGAAGGGCGCCGCACTATGCGGGAAGGCGCCGACGGGGCCGTGCCGCAGCGCGCGTGCCCCACCACGTTCATGCCGCGGGCCTCGCGGTCTTGGGTTGATGCGGACACAGATCCGCGAGCGCACAGCGCCAGCAGTCGGGGCTGCGTGCCTTGCACACATAGCGGCCATGCAGGATCAGCCAGTGGTGGGCGTCGTGCAGATAGGCCTCGGGCACCACCTTCATCAGTTTGGCTTCGACGTCCAGCGGCGTTTTCCCCTTCGCCAGCCCGAGGCGGTTGGCGACACGGAAGATGTGCGTATCCACCGCCAGCGTGGGCTGGCCGAAGGCGATGTTGAGCACCACATTGGCCGTCTTGCGGCCCACGCCCGGAAGGGCTTCCAGCGCTTCGCGCGTGCCCGGCACCTGTCCACCGTACTGCTCGATCAGGATGCGGCTGAGCGCCGCCACGTTCTTGGCCTTGGTGCGGTACAAGCCGATGGTGCGGATATAGGGCGCCACGCCATCCTCCCCCAGTGCAGCCATGGCCTGAGGCGTGGGAGCCGCGGCGAACAGCGCCGGAGTGGCCTTGTTGACGCTGGCGTCGGTGGCCTGGGCCGACAGCACGACGGCAACCAGAAGCTCGAAGGCGTTGTGGTATTGAAGCTCGCTGCGGGGGTTGGGGTTGGCGGCCCGCAGGCGGGAGAACAGAGTTTCGATGTCGGTCTTGTTCATCGCATCCACATTGTCGCTGGCGGCCGAACTACCGCGCGCCATCCTCAGCGCAGGCGCTCAGCCTGGCGCTGGCGGGCGCGCTCCAGCGCGGCGGCGACCACGTCCTGCTTGCGTTGCTGTTCCGCGGTCTTGCTGCCGGACGGCGCCTCGAGCGGCAGCGCGCCGTCCTGCGGGTTTTCCATCTCCCCACCGTGCAAGGGGTTGCGGCGTTCGCGTCTTGCCGGAGCCAGCCTTTGCTGGCGCGCCGCATAGCGCTGCCGGGCGGCCTGGGCTTGCGCGGCACTCCAGGCCGCCCAGCCGGTGCTGCCGGCCAGCGCCTGATCCGGCAGGGGGCGCAGTTCAATGCAGTCCATCGGGCAGGGCGGCAGGCAGAGCTCGCATCCGGTGCACCAGTCGGCCAGCACGCTGTGCATGCGCTTGGGAGCGCCCACGATCGCGTCGACCGGGCAGGCCTGGATGCACAGGGTGCAGCCGATGCACCAGGCCTCGTCGATCACGGCCAGCCTCCGGGGCGCTTCGGTGCCGTGCTCGGGGTTGAGCGGCATGGGCTTGAGCCCGGTGATCGCCGCGAGCCTGGCGACGCCTTCGGCCCCGCCGGGCGGACATTGGTTGATGCCGGCCTGGCCGGCCGCGATGGCCTGCGCATAGGCGCGGCAATCGGGGTAGCCGCAGCGCGTGCATTGGG
Source organism: Thiomonas delicata (assembly GCF_900088825.1). Taxonomy (GTDB): domain Bacteria; phylum Pseudomonadota; class Gammaproteobacteria; order Burkholderiales; family Burkholderiaceae_C; genus Thiomonas_A; species Thiomonas_A delicata. Next base: position 847,209 of record NZ_LT592171.1, read on the forward strand.
TTTGCGGCAGGGCCGCGTCGATGCGTTCGGCCAAGCCGGGCCATCCAGCCTGCGGCATGACACCGGCAGACCCTGATGCCAAGGCGGATCGTTGTCCGCGCTGTGCGGAAGAGGGCATTCAGGCCGTGCGTCGGCGTGGAGGATTTTGCGCGACGCCTTCGCGGTGGGAGGCGATGAAGTCGCGCACGCGCGGATAGGTGAGCTCGCGCCAGCGGCGCCCGGCGAAGATGCCGTAATGTCCCGCGCCGGGTACGGTGAAATGGGTGCTGTCCGCCGCGGGGATGCCGGTGCAGAGATCGTGCGCCGCCTCGGTCTGGCCGGCGCCGGAGATGTCGTCCAGTTCGCCCTCGATGGTCATCAGCGCGGTATCGTGGATGTCCTGCGGGCGCACCGGCCTGCCGTTGACGGCCCAGGTGCCTTGGACGAGAGCGAACTCCTGGAACACGAGGCGGATCGTGTCGAGGTAGTACTCGGCCGGCAGGTCGAGCACGGCGTTGTACTCGTCGTAGAAGCGCCGATGCGCATCGGCGTCATCGGTATCGCCGCGCACCAGGTTGAGGAAGAAGTCGTAGTGCGAGTTGAAGTGCCGATCCGGGTTCATGGCAACGAAGCCGGTGTGCTGCAGGAAGCCGGGATAGACGCGCCTGCCCGCTCCGGGATAGTTCCCCGGAACTCGGTAGATGACGTTGGACTCGAACCATTCGTAGCTCTTGTTCATCGCCAGGTTGTTGACGGCGGTGGGCGATTTGCGCGCATCGATCGGCCCGCCCATCATCACCATGCTGCGCGGCGTGGGCTCAGCGGCCGATGCCATCAAGGAAATCGCGGCCAGGACCGGCACCGTGGGCTGGCACACCGACATCACGTGCACGTCGGGGCCGATGTGGCGGATGAACTCCTGCACATAGGCGACGTAATCGTCGAGCGAAAACGGACCCTGCTCGGTGGGCACCATGCGCGCGTCCACCCAGTCGGTGATGTAGACCTTGTGATGTTGCAGCATGGTGCGCACGGTGTCGCGCAGCAGCGTGGCGTGGTGGCCCGACAGGGGCGCCACGATCAGCACGGTGGGGTCGGATTTGATTCGCTCGAGCGTCTTGGGATCGTCGCTGAAGCGCTTGAAGCGCAGGAGGCGGCAGAAGGGCTTGTCCATCGCCACCTGCTCCTGGATTGCCACATCGTGGCCGTCCACGCTCACCGTGGTGATGTCGAACGCCGGTTTTTCATAGCTCTTGAGCAGTCGGTGCATCAGCTCATAGCTGGCGGACATGCGCTGCACGCCCGGCGTCTGCGACAGGGGCCAAAGAGGGTTGTTGTAGAACTTGGCGGCGGCCTGCGCGAACTCGGCGAGAGGGCTGAGCATGGCGCGCTGCGATTCATACCAGTCGTAAACCATCTCGATTCCTTGTGCGATGCAGCAATTCTAGGCCGGGAATCATGGATTTGTCCGGGATCGGGTCCGTTTGGTCATGCCGGACGTGTATTCACCCGGCACGGCGCAGCCCGCTTCAGCGCATGATCGCCGCCATGGCCTTGGCGACATAGTCGATATTGTGGGTATTGAGCGCAGCCACGCAGATCCGGCCCGTGCTGACGCCGTAGATGCCGTATTCGGCGCGCAGTCGCTCCATTTGCTGCGGAGTCAGGCCCGAGTAGCTGAACATGCCTTTCTGGCGGGTGATGAAGCGCAGGTCGGTGGCCACGCCATGTGCCTTGAGCCGGTCGACCAGGGCTGCGCGCATGCTGCGGATACGCTCGCGCATGTTCGCCAGCTCCTGTTCCCATTGTGCCCGTAGCGCGGGAGTGGACAGGACGGTGGTCACCACTTGTGCGCCGTGCGTGGGCGGATTCGAATAGTTGGTGCGGATCACGCGCTTGAGCTGCGACAGGACCCGGGCGGCTTCTTCCTTGCTCTCGCAGACCACGCTCAAAGCGCCCACCCGCTCGCCGTAGAGCGAAAAGCTCTTGGAGAACGAGGTGGAGACGAAAAAGTCCAGGCCGCTGGCGACGAATTGCTGGATCACGGCGCCGTCCTCGGCAATGCCCTCGCCGAAACCTTGATACGCCATATCGAGGAAGGGCACCAAGCCGCGCGCCTGCACGACGGCGATGACTTGCCCCCATTGGGCGGGCGTCAGGTCATAGCCGGTGGGATTGTGGCAACAGGCGTGGAGCACGATCACGGTGCCGGCCTGGGCTTGGTTCAAGGCCCCCAGCATGGCCTCGAACGCGACGCCGCGTGCCGCGGCGTCGTAATAGGGATAGTTGCCGACATCGAAGCCTGCGGATTCGAACAGCGCGCGGTGGTTTTCCCAGCTTGGATCGGAAATCAGCACCCGGGCCGACGGATTCAATCGCTTGAGGAAGTCCGCACCGACCTTCAGCCCCCCGGTGCCGCCCAGGGCCTGCACCGTGACCACGCGGCCCGCGCGCAACACTTCGCTGTCGGCGCCGAACACCAGCGACTGCACGGCCTTGTCGTAGGCGGCGATGCCGTCGATCGGGAGATAGCCGCGCGGCTTGGGGATCTCGGCCAACACATTCTCGGCCTCCTTCACGCAGGCCAGCAATGGAAGTTTGCCGTTTTCATCGGTATACACGCCCACCCCCAGATTGACCTTGTTCGGGTTGGGGTCGGCCTGGAACTGTTCATTCAGGCCGAGGATGGGGTCGCGTGGAGCCATGTCCACGCTGGCGAATAGCGATGCACTCATGGGTGTTTGCTTGCTGGGGGAGGGTGGTTTGGAGTTTGCCGGCGCAAAATGAACGCTGTGTGCGTTTTTCGCATGCGCTGCCTGACATGAAGGGGATTTTAGGCCGCCGCCGGATTTCCGGTCCGAACTTGCCCCGGCCATGTCGCCGACCCGCAACGCCCGCGCGTTTTCCCAGAGGACTCCATGCCCAGCCTTGCCATCGTCGAACCCTCCTCGCCGCCGCCGCTGGTGCGCTACGAAGGCTCGCCATTCCAGCTGTATCAACCCTACCCCCCGGCGGGTGATCAGCCCTTGGCCATCGAAAAGCTGGTCGAGGGGGTGCGCGACGGCCTGAGCTTCCAGACCCTGCTCGGCGTGACGGGCTCGGGCAAGACGTTCACCATGGCCAATGTCATCGCGCGCCTGGGGCGTCCCGCCATCGTGTTCGCGCCGAACAAGACCCTGGCGGCCCAGCTCTACAGCGAGTTCCGCGAGTTCTTTCCGAAGAACGCGGTGGAGTACTTCGTCAGCTACTACGACTATTACCAGCCCGAGGCCTACGTGCCGCAACGCGACCTGTTCATCGAGAAGGACAGCGCCATCAACGAGCATATCGAGCAGATGCGGCTGAGCGCCACCAAGAGCCTGCTGGAGCGGCGCGACGTGGTGATCGTCGCCACCGTCAGCGCGATCTACGGCATCGGCAACCCAGCCGACTACCACGCCATGATCATGACCATGCGTGTCGGGGACCGCATGGGCCAGCGCGACCTCATCGCCCAGCTCGTGCGCATGCAGTACACGCGCAACGAGATGGAGTTCGGCCGCGGCACCTTCCGCGTGCGGGGCGACCAGATCGACATCTTCCCCGCCGAACACGCCGAACTCGCCATCCGGGTGGAACTGTTCGACGACGAGATCGAGGCGCTCACCCTGTTCGATCCGCTCACCGGCGCCACGCGCCAGAAGATTCCGCGCTTCACCGTCTATCCCAGCAGTCATTACGTGACTCCGCGCGAACGGGTGATGGCCGCGGCGCAGACCATCGAGGTCGAACTGAAGGAGCGCCTGGGCGAGTTTCGGCGCATGGGCAAGCTGGTGGAGGCGCAGCGCCTGGAGCAGCGCACGCGCTTCGACCTGGAGATGCTGACCGAGATCGGCCACTGCAAGGGCATCGAGAACTACACGCGCCATCTCTCCGGCTCGGCGCCGGGCGAACCGCCGTCGACCCTGGTGGATTACCTGCCGCCCGACGCGTTGATGTTCCTGGACGAGAGCCATGTGCTGATCGGCCAGTTCAACGGCATGTACAACGGCGACCGCGCGCGCAAGCAGACCCTGGTGGATTACGGCTTTCGCCTGCCCTCGGCGCTGGACAACCGGCCGCTGAAATTCGCCGAGTTCGAGCGCAAGATGCGCCAGGTGGTGTTCGTCTCGGCCACCCCCGCGGCCTACGAGCAGGAACATGCGGACGAAGTGGTGGAGCAGGTCGTTCGCCCCACCGGTCTGGTGGACCCCGAGTTGGAGGTGCGACCGGCCTCGGCCCAGGTCGACGATCTGCTCGGCGAAATCCGCCTGCGCGTGAATGCCGGAGACCGCGTGCTGGTGACCACGCTGACCAAGCGCATGGCCGAGCAGCTCACCGAGTACCTGTCGGACAACGGCGTGAAGGTGCGCTACCTGCATTCCGACATCGACACCGTGGAGCGTGTGGAAATCCTGCGCGATCTGCGCCTGGGACAGTTCGACGTGCTGGTGGGCATCAATCTGCTGCGCGAGGGACTCGACATTCCCGAGGTGTCGCTGGTGGCGATCCTCGACGCCGACAAGGAAGGCTTCCTGCGTTCCGAGCGCTCACTGATCCAGACCATCGGCCGCGCGGCGCGCAACCTCAACGGCAAGGCCATCCTCTACGCCGACGTCATGACCGAGTCGATGCGCCGCGCCATCGGCGAGACCGAACGCCGGCGCGCCAAGCAGATCGCCCACAACCTGGCCCAGGGCATCACCCCGCGCAGCATCAACAAGCAGGTGCGCGAGCTGATCGACGGCGTGTACGATCAATCGGGCGGCAGCGCGCGTGCGAAGGATCGCGCCGACCAGGAATACGCCCGTTTCGAGACCCTGGACGAGAAGGACGTGGCGCGGGAGATCCGGCAGTTGGAGAAGCGCATGGTCGAGCATGCGCGCAATCTCGAATTCGAGCTGGCCGCGCGCGCCCGCGACCAGCTCGCCGCGCTGCGTCGTCGTGTTTTCGGCGCCGGTGACGACCACGATCTGGACGCGCAAAGCGCTTGAGACGGTTGCGTCGACTTCACCGACCTTGCCTGCATTTCATCCACGCCTTCCGCCATGACTGCACCGAAATCCGCCCCACGTTATGCCGTGCTGTTTTGCTGCATGGGCAATATCTGCCGCTCCCCCACCGCCGAGGGCGTGTTCCGCGCCGAGGTCGAGCAAGCGGGGCTGGCGGATGTCGTGCGCATCGATTCCGCCGGGACGCACGCCTATCACATCGGCGAGCCGCCCGATGCGCGCAGCCAGCGCCACGCACTCAAGCGCAACTACGACCTGAGCCGGCAGCGCGCACGCGCGGTTCGCGACTCCGACTTCGAGGAGTTCGATCTCGTGCTGGCCATGGACTGGGACAACCTCGCCCTGCTGCAGGAACGCTGCCCCGAAGCCCATAGGCACAAGCTCGGGCTGTTCATGAGCTTCGCCCCCGAGGCGGGAAGCCCCATCGTGCCCGATCCGTATTTCAGCGCCGCGGACGGTTTCGAGCGCGTGCTCGACCTGGTGGAGCACGCCAGCCGCGGATTGCTGGCCCATGTGCAACAGTGCCTGCGTGCGCAGGACGCGGCATCGCAGGTTTCATAGCCCGGCATCTTCGGCCGGGCACGTCGCCGCCTTGCGAAACGGCACATGCTCGTGCAGCTCGTCCATATGCTGGTCCAGCGCCAGGTTTTCACGCTGCAGATAGTGTTCGATGGCGGCGTTGAATCTCGCATCGGCCAGCCAATGCGCCGAGGTGCAGGGCACCGGCAACAGGCCGCGCGCCATCTTGTGCGTCCCCTGCGCACCGCCCTCGAAGCGGGTGTAGCCTTGTCCGATGCAGAACTCCAGAGGCTGGTAGTAGCAGGCTTCGAAATGCAGATTTGGAACATGGTGCAAGGCGCCCCAATAGCGCCCGTAGGCATGGCGCAGTTCCGGGTCGAGCAGGATCAGCGAGGCGCCGATCGCCTCGCCATGCCGTTCGGCGATGAGCAGCAACACGTGTTCGGGCAGATGACGCCCAATGGCGCGAAAGAAGCCCAGGTTCAGGTAGGGTTGTGAACCATGCTCCGCATAGGTCTGCCGGTAGCAGCGGATGAAGAAGGCCCAGTCCTCCGGCGTGACTTGCGCCCCCTGCACGCGGCGAAAGCGCACGCCGGCCTGCGTCACCTTGCGCCGTTCCTGCTTCACCTTCTTGCGCTTGTCGTGGTTCATCGCGCCGAGAAAGGCATCGAAATCCAGCCACGGCGCGTTGGGCTGCTGCCAATGGAACTGGACGGTCTGACGTAACAGCAGACCCGCCTGCGCGCACAGTTCGCGCTCCTCGGGAGTCAGGAACAGCAGGTGGAGCGACGACAGGCCGCTGCGCTGGGCAAAGTCCAGCAAAGCCCCGAGCAGCGCGCGCCGCGCCGGTTTGTCGCGTCCAAGCAGCCGCGCTCCGGTCACGGGGGTGAACGGGGTGGCGGCCAGCAGCTTGGGGTAATAAGCCAGGCCGTTGCGCTCGTAGGCGTCGGCCCAGGCCCAGTCGAACACGTACTCACCCATGGAATGGCCCTTGGCATACAGTGCGCAGGCTGCGGCCAGTTGGCCATCGCTGTCGCGCAGTTGCAGCACCAGGGTTTGCCAGCCGGTTTGCGGCACGGCGCAACCATGCTCCTCCAGCGCCAGCAGGTAGGCATGGCGCTGGAATACGGTGCTTCCGGGCGTGAGTGCGGCGAGCGCATCCCACTGCGCGGCAGGCACTTCGGCCATGCCATCGGCCATGCCATCGGCCATCTCAATGCGAAAATCGCTGTCCATGTCTATTCCCATTGCAATCGCGCAGTTCAACGGCACCGTCGGCGACCTGGCGGGAAACAGCCGCGCCATGGCCGCCATGGCGGCACAAGCCTACGCCCAGGGCGCGCGCGTGCTGCTCACCCCCGAACTGTCGCTGACCGGCTATCCGCCGGAAGATCTGTTGCTTCGGCCCGCGTTTCTGCGCGCGACCGAGGAGGCATTGCACCAGCTGGCGCAAAGCTTGGCGCAGTATCCGGATTTGGCCGTCGTGGTCGGGCATCCCCACGTTCCTGGCGAGCGCGCCGACGTGCGCACCGCGTCGACCCAGCAACCGCTGCGCTGGAACGCCGCTTCGGTGCTGCGGGGCGGCCGGGTGGAGGCAACCTATGGCAAGCTCGAGCTTCCCAACTACCAGGTGTTCGACGAGCGGCGCTATTTTGCCCGCGCCGGCGAACCCTGCGTGTTCGAGGCGGGCGGTTTGCGCATCGGCATCAACATCTGCGAGGACGCCTGGTTTGCCGAGGCGCCGAGGCGCGCGCGCGCGGCGGGCGCGCAGGTGCTGCTCGTGCTCAATGCATCGCCCTTTCATCTGGGCAAGAGCCAGGCGCGCGAGGACATCATGCGCCGGCGCTGCCTGGAAACGGGGATGGCTCTCGTATTCGCCCACGGCGTGGGTGGGCAGGATGAACTGGTCTTCGACGGCGGCTCGTTCGTGATGGACGCGCAGGGTCAGGTGCTGGCACGCGCGCCGCAGTTCGAGGAATGCCTGCTGGTGGCGGGTTTCGACGCCCACGGCGCGCCGCAGGCGGGTCTGCGCGCCGAGATCCAGCCGCTTCCGGCCCAAGCCTGGGATGCCCTGGTGACCGGCACCCGCGACTACGTGAACAAGAACGGCTTCCCGGGCGTGCTCATCGGCCTGTCCGGCGGGGTGGATTCGGCGCTGGTGCTGGCTGTCGCGGTGGATGCGCTGGGGCCTGAGCGCGTGCGCACGGTGATGATGCCTTCGCCTTACACGGCCGACATCTCCTGGCTGGATGCGCGCGAGATGGCGCAGGGCCTGGGTGTGCGGCACGACGAGCTTTCCATTCGCCCCATGTTTGACGCCTTTCGCACCAGCCTGGACCCGTTGTTGACCGCGCGCGAGGGCGATACGACCGAGGAGAACCTGCAATCGCGCATACGCGGCACATTGCTCATGGCGCTGTCGAACAACACCGGCTGGATGGTGCTGACCACCGGCAACAAGAGCGAGATGGCCACCGGCTACGCCACCCTCTACGGCGACATGGCCGGGGGCTTCGCCGTGATCAAGGACGTGCGCAAGACCCTGGTGTGGGAACTGGCACGCTGGCGCAATGCGCAGGCTCTGCTGCGCGGCAAGCCGGCGGTCATTCCCGCGCGCATCATCACGCGCGCGCCTTCGGCGGAATTGCGGCCCGACCAGACCGACCAGGACAGCCTGCCGCCTTATCCGGTGCTGGATGCCATCCTGGAGCGCTATATGGAAAACGACCAGAGTCCCGAGGAACTGCTCGCGGCCGGGCTGGACCCGGCGGCCGTGGCCCAGGTGCTGCGCCTGATCAAGCTCAACGAATACAAGCGTCGCCAGGCGCCGCCGGGGGTGCGTATCACGCACCGCGCTTTCGGCCGCGATTGGCGCTATCCCATCACCTCGCGCTGGCTGGAGGGCGTGGAGATCAAGCCATCTGCCGCGCAAGGTCAGGGCTGAATCAGTTAAGCTAAAAAACCAGAACCCGACCGATCGACTTCAGGGACATTGACGAGGACACTCATGAAAAAAATCACCGCCATCATCAAACCCTTCAAGCTCGACGAAGTGCGCGAGGCGCTGGCCGAAGTCGGCGTGACGGGCCTGACCGTGACCGAGGTCAAGGGCTTCGGCCGGCAAAAGGGGCATACCGAGCTCTACCGCGGTGCCGAGTACGTGGTGGACTTCCTGCCCAAGGTGAAGATCGAGGTGGTGGTCAAGGACGGCGAGGTCGAGACTTCCATCGACGCCATCGTCAAGGCCGCGCGCACCGGCAAGATCGGCGACGGCAAGATTTTCGTCGCCAGCGTCGAGCAGGTCATCCGCATCCGCACCGGGGAAACCGGCGAAGCCGCCGTGTAAGAAGGAACCGGCCCCGGGGTTTGTCGGCCTTGGCGTGCCATATCCGGGATCAGATGGCTTCGCGCATGCGCCACCATGGATCGTCACGAACCAATTGGCTGCCCACCATGCGGTCGAGCAGCCGGCCAGGATCGGTGTCCACCACCAGCGGGGCCAGAACCTCGGCACGTACAAAGCCTTGCTCGTGGCTTTGCGCCAGAAAATCCAGCAGCGAATCGTAGTAGCCCTGCACGTTGAGCAGGCCCACGGGCTTGTTGTGGTAGCCAAGCTGGCGCCAAGTCCACACCTCGAACAATTCCTCCAGCGTTCCCAATCCTCCGGGCAGGGCGACGAAGCCATCGGCATAGTCGGCCATGAGTTTCTTGCGCTGGTGCATGTTTTCGACGATGTGCAGTTCGCTCAATCCCGTGTGCCCCACTTCGCGCTGCATCAAGAGTTCCGTGATCACGCCCACGGCGCGGCCCCCGGCGGCCAGCGCGGCGTCGGCCGTGGCGTTCATCAGACCGACGCTGCCGCCTCCGTAAACCAGGGTCATCGCCCGGCTCGCGATCTCGCGCCCCATGGCCGTCGCGGCCTCGACATAGCCTGGGTCGGCCCCGGTGCTGGAGCCACAATAGACACATACTGCATGCATGGAAGCTGGGCCTTCAAGAAAAGCGCGGCAGCAAGATCGCAAGCCACACCAAAGCGCAAAGCAGCAAGGTTAGCAAGACGGCGGCACTACCGAGGTCCTTGGCGGTTTTGCTCAGGTCGTGGCGCTCCAGCGAAACACGGTCCACGGTGTATTCCACGGCGGTATTGAGCAGTTCGACCACCAGGACCAGCACAACGGAACCGGCCAATAGCGCGCGTTCTGTGCCGTCGTTGCCGAGCCAGAAGGCCAGCGGCAGCATCACGAGGGTCAAAAGGCTCTCCTGCCGGAAGGCGGACTCGGTGCGCCATGCGGTACGGATGCCGCTGGCCGAGTTGCGCACGGCCTGCGCTAGGCGGGCCAGCCCGGTCTTGTTCTTGTAGGGATGCGGACTCAAATGCAGACTTCCAGGAAGGCCGTGCCTGATCGGGGGTCGAGGTGGTTGCGGTGACGACCGATTCAAGCCTCGACCCCGGTTGGGGCAGGTTTTTCGGCGGCCTGTTGCAGGTGAAGGAGGAATTGTGAGGTCGCGCGCTGCCAGGTGAACTGACGGGCGTGCGCCACGGCGTTTTGTCGCGGAATGCGCAGCGCGGCCAGGCATGCGGCGCGCAGATCCTCGTCCAGCACGCCGGCCGGAGCGTCGCCGATCACGTCCACCGGGCCGGTCACGGGGTAGGCGGCCACTGGACAGCCGCAGGCCAGCGCCTCGATCAGCACCAGGCCGAAGGTATCGGTGCGGCTGGGGAATACGAAGACGTCAGCGCCCGAATACACCTCGGCGAGGCGGTCTTGCGAGAGCACTCCGAGGAAACGCACTTGTGGATGCTCGCGGCGAATGCGTTCCAGCTCGGGCCCCTCTCCCACCACCCATTTGGTGCCGGGCAGGTCGAGTTCGAGGAAGGCGTCGATGTTTTTTTCCACCGCCACGCGCCCGACATAGAGAAAGATCGGCGGGTCTCCTTCCAGGCGCTGGCCATGGCGCGGGAAGAACACCCGGCTGTCCACTCCGCGCGACCAGATCGCCAGACGCGTGAAGCCGCGCGCCACGAGATCGCTGCGCACGACTTGCGTGGGCACCAGGGTGACGCGTGCGGCGTTGTGGAACCAGCGCAGATAGGCATAGGTCCAGGACAGTGGCATGCCGAATCGGGCTTTCACATATTCCGGGAAGCGTGTGTGATAGGCGGTCGTCAGCGGAATGTCCAGATGCAAGGCGGCGCGGCGCGCGGCCAGGCCCAGTGGGCCCTCGGTGGCGATGTGCACGACATCCGGGCTGAAGCTGGCGATGCGCTGCATCACCAGCCGTCTCGGGCGCCAGCTCAGGCGGATTTCCGGATAGGTGGGGCAGGGGATGGTGCGGAACAGTCCGGGCTCGATCACCTCGACCTCTTCGCCCTGGCTGCGCAGGTGTTCGATGGTTGTCTTCAGCGTGCGAACGACGCCATTGACTTGAGGACTCCAGGCGTCGCTGACGATCAGGATGCGCATGTTGCGGGGTTCGGCTCGGTCATGGTTGAGGAGTGGCTGGCGGCTGCGGCGGCGGGAGCACGCATCTCGGCGAGAACCTGCGGGCTCGAGGTGGCCGACTTCCACATCAGGAGCTGCATCGCGCCGTCGTGCTGTTCGGCCACGGCGGTCAGGCTTTCGACCCAGTCCCCGCAATTGGCGTAGAGGGTGCAGCCGATGTGGCGCAGTTCGGCGCGATGGATGTGGCCGCAAACGACGCCCTCGCACTGTCGTCGTGCGGCTTCCTCGGCGAGCAACTGCTCGAAGCTGGAGATGTAGCTCACGGCGTTCTTGACCTTGCCCTTGAGGTACTGCGACAGCGACCAGTAGGAAAAGCCGAGTCGGTGGCGCACGTGGTTGAGCCAGCGGTTGAGCTTGAGGGTGAAGATGTAGAGTTGGTCGCCCAGATGCGCCAGCCATTTGGCGTGCATCACCACGCCGTCGAACCAGTCTCCGTGCACGATCCACAGCCGGGTGCCGTCGACTGTGACGTGCACGACGTCGGACAGGACCTCGATACCGCCGAAATGCAAGCCCACGTAGTGGCGGGCGAACTCGTCGTGGTTGCCCGGAATGAAGATGACGCGGCATCCCTTGCGGGCCTTGCGCAGCAGCTTTTGCACCACGTCGTTGTGCGCCTGAGGCCAGTACCAGCCCTTGCGCAGTTGCCAGCCGTCGATGATGTCGCCGACCAGGTAAATGGTTTCGGCGTGGCAATGCCGGAGCAATTCCAGCAGGGCATCGGCCTTGCAGTCGCGCGTGCCGAGATGGATGTCCGAGAGCCACAGGGTACGGAACTGGTACGACGTGTCCGGATCGTCGGCCGGATCGGCCGCAGGGACTGAAGACAGGGCTTGCGCCACCAAGTGCGCATCCGCGGGAGGGCTGCTGAGGGTGCTGGGCTGCATGCGCGCATTGCAGCGCGGTCATGTGACAAGGGGATGACACCAACGACGTGTCATCCCCTGCCTGGCCTCAAGGCTCGGTATCGACCAGCCGTGTGCCCGACCACGCGTCATGCCAGAATTGGCGATCCTCGCGCAGCAGGCAAGCGAAGGCCCAAAGCACGATCCAGACCGCCAGCAGGACGAGTCCCGCGGCGTGGTCGAGTCCGGCCCACCAGGCGATGGCCAGGGGCGGAAGCACCCAGAGCCATCCCAGCAGGAATCGCAGGCCTGCGCGCCAGAAACGCGGCGGTCGGCCCTGCGCATCGATCACGCGAATATGCCAGGCGCGCATGGCCACGGTCTGGCCCGCGCGGGTCCAGAAACCGATGAAATACAGCCCAAGCGCGAGGCATGCGGCAAGCTGCAAGCCGTGGCGATCCATCACTCCGCTGCGCTGCCCCACGGCAAGTCCATAGATCATGGCGACGGCCCAGAGCGCGCCGAACAGGACAATGGCCTCGTACAGCAAGGCCGCGAGTCGGCGCAACAGTGCGGGGGCGCGCGGCCGGGACGACGGACCTTGCGTGGAGGCCGGCATACCTGGCGGCTGGGGTTGGCAGCTCAAGCGGCTAGTCGCTGGCCGAAGGCGCGCGCTGCGGAACGGCGGGAGTCGATGCGCCGGCATGAGGCGGCACCGAAGCGACTCCCCCCGTCTTGGCGCCTGGGCCGGATGCCCTGGCTGCAGGCGCGTGGCTGCCTTTGGGATGCCGCCGGTGCTCCTCGGCGACGTAGCGGCTGACGGAGCCGGGCGCCTTGGGAGGAGATTTGGCCTCGTGGGCCAGTCTGCGTTTTTCGGCTTCGGGCAATTTCTGGTAGCGCTCCCAAGCTTCTTTGCGACTATCGAGCGGGGCTTTGCCGGTGGCGAGAAAGTTTTCGCGTGCCAGGCGTCTTTGTTGAGGCGTCATGTGCACCCATTCCGACATGCGCCTATGCAGCGTGGCCCGCTGCTGCGGGCTCATCGCCGGGTAACGCGCCGCAATGTTGAGCCATTTGCGCTTGCGGTCGGCGTTGAAGCGTTCCCATTCGGTCTGAAGCGGGCCGAGCGCTTCCTTTTGCATCGGGGTGAGTTGCTGCCATGCGGGTTTGGCCCCGACGGGTTCGGCAGCGTGCGCGCGCATCCAGCACGCGGCAAGCAGGACACAACAGGCGATCAGAAACTGCCGCAGGACAACAGGGGCAGATGCCTCGGTGAAGGTGCCGAGCTTGTGGGAGGCCGCCATCAACCGCCCTGCCGCAGAAAACTGGTGAAACCGGGGTCGACGTAAGCTTGTGGCGGCAGATTGTCAAGCAAGAGGGCCGTATCGATATCGGCAATTTTTCCCACAAACCGTTCTTGCTGGTAATGCTGCAGCGCATACAGCCCGCACAACAGCGTCGGGATCGCCAGCAGCAATCCGAGACGCAGCCGCCAAGACGACGCTTCGCCGGCGTCGCCGCCCATGGTGGCAGCGCCGCCACGGCCCGGAATGACGACGTGCGCGAGGGCCGTGCGACGTTCACGGTGGCGGTCGACCGCCATGTGCCGGATGCCTTTGAGCCGTTCCGTGATGTCCATCGGCAGTTGTTCGCTGCCTTCACTCAGGCGCGCCGCAACCTGATAGCCGAAACGCGTTTCCGCCCCCGTCAAACTGAAATTCTTGTTATCTGTGTTCATGATCGAAACCTTGCGCCTTGAGCGCCTTAGCCAAGGTATGCGTGGCACGCGAACAGTGCGTTTTCACGCTGCCCTCGGAACATCCCATGGCCGCTGCCGTTTCAGCGACGTCCAGGCCTTCCCAATAACGCATGAGGAAGGCTTCGCGTTGACGATCCGGCAGTTTCTGAATTTCGGCTTCAAGGATGGTCAGGGTCTGCATCCTCTCGAGCTGACGGTCAGCGCCGTCGAGAAGCTCTGAGCTGGCTTCGAGCTCGAAAGTTTCAAGCAAATCGAAATCCTCGGTTTCTCCCGCCGCTTGGAAGTCCGACAGGTTGCTCATCCACGCCGAGCGGACCTTTTGTCTGCGATGCCAGTCCAGAATCGCATTTGTAAGTATGCGCTGGAAAAGCATGGGCCATTCGGCCGGGTCGTGATCGCCATATTTCTCGGCCAGGCGGATCATCGAGTCCTGCACCACATCGAGCGCCGCATCGGCGTTTTGCGTGGCGTATTGCGCGCGTTTGAATGCGCGTTTGTCGACGCTGCGCAAAAAATCCGAGAGTTGCTGGTCGTTGGCCACAGCCGAGGGGTGCCGAGATGGCGTTGTAAGCAAGCCCTCAATTATGCCCAGCAGTTGCGTCTGCATCCGTCACGCAGCTGGAAGACGCCAAACCCGGGCCGTCGCCAACCCGCATGCAGGCGAGTCAGCGACATGTGTTGGAGGTCGGAGGCATTTTCTCTCTCGGGTGAGCCGAATTCGTGCTTCCGGTGCCGGGACGCGGCAGGTGCTCAGCGGGGCAGGGCGCGGACGACCATCTCGGCTTGCGCCACGAAGTTTCTGAAACCTTCGAAGGCTTCGGCATCGAGTTCGCGGCCCGACGGTTTGCGGTCGGCGTAGAACAAACCGATGACTTTGAGGTCCACGGTGAACGCCGCCAGGAAGCAGTGTGGGGTGCCGCTCGCCTGTCGGATGAACGCCGGGGCCGCGGACGCCTCGGTAAACCAGTGTGTCGCCTGCGGCTTCAGCAGGGTGTCGAGTTCGGCGCCGCAGTCCCACATGAAATGCTGGCGCAAATCCGCCGCACCGTGACCCATGGCCATGCGTGCGACGAGTTGGGTCCTGGCCGGGGTCAAGAGACACAGCACGCAACGATCCAGGCCCACGGCGCGGTGCATGCCTTCCAGGCAGGTCTCCAGCAGCATGGGCAGATCCTTGCGCGTGACCGCGACCTTGCCCATTTCGGCGAGCGTGCGCAGCTGCAACTGCAGGTTCGGATCGGGGTAGCGAGCCGCAACGGCGTCGGGCGACGCTTCATCCGGAGTCGTCGCGGCCGACGCGGGCGGGGGCTCGGACGGCGATGCGATATAGGGCAATGTCTTGGGTGCGCCTAGGGCCACCGCCAGGCTCACGGCCTCGTCGGCGTTGCGTTTGAGGCTTGCCAGGGTTTCGTCGTCGGATTGCTTGAGCAGGGTGCCAATGGCTTGCGTGGTGCGCATCACCTCGACCGTGTCCCAGCCTTGCTGCGAAGCCAGGCTCAGGGCTGTGGCGAGTTCGACTTCCTTGCTGTTTTGCAGGATCGCGCCGAGGTTCCAGGCTTGCAGCAGATCGCGTCCGAACTGGCGCAAGGTGGTGCCCAGCGTGTCCTGCTCGGCCTTGGCCTGCGGCATGCCCGCCTGCATGGCCATGTCCAGCCGCTGCGCATAATCGCCGGCGAAGCACCAGAAGGCCATCTCGCCCACGCTGCCCAGCACGGCCTCGACGAACAGGCGTTCGGCCGCATCTTTGGTCAGCCGCCTGCGCAGGCCCATGTCGCGCGCCTGGACGGCGGCATGCAGGGCGCGTCCCAGGGCGTCTTGGACCCGTGGGCCGAAGCGGCCGCTTGCACCCATCGCCTCGATGGTCAGCGCCGAGATGCATACGGTGCGTATGGCCTGGATGCCAAGCACCACGACAGCGCGGCTGACCGTGACGATCTTGCTGTGGCCGCCATAGCCCAGGTAGGCGGCATTGGCGGCGCGCAGGACATGGGAGGTCAGCGCCGGGTCGTGCAGGATGACCTCGGCGATCTGATGTCCGGACAGGGCATCGCTTTCCGTGGCTTGGACCACCGCCTGCAAAGTCATCCCGAAGGCGGGGAGATGCATGTCGGCGATCTGGCGTGCCAACTCCTTGAACGATGCGGGAGCAAGCTCGGGGGCGAGGCGGGCCATGGAGGGAAGGTTTGTTGTCGGGGCGGGAAACGATGACAGGATACGTGACATCGCAACCCGATCCCGACCGCTACAGTGTGAGGGCAAAGGCCGGGTTCGGCCGGGTGTCTCCCACCATGGTTCGTCCATGCATGCCGACGCAAGCACGGCCGGATTGGCACATTCCGACACAACAGGCATGGGGCAAGGCTGGAACAATCCGGTTCCAGGCCGCGCACTCGCTTCAATCATGACAACCGAAGATCTCAAAACCCAATTCCGCCAGCAATCTCAGGCAGCCCTCAGTCTCGACATCGCCTATATCGGCGTGGTGAACGGCCTGTTCAGCGCCTTGCATCGGCTGGGCCGTTCGACGCCGCAGGCGCTGGCGCAGGCTTCGTCCATGGACGAAGGCTATGTGCTGCGATGGTGTGACGCGGCGTTTGCGTTCGGCTACCTCGACGCGGATGGGGAAACCTTGACACTGACCCGCATGGGCGAGGCGATGCGCCCCGATGCGCCCGATACGCTCATGCCCATGGCCGTGCAGTCCGTGTTGTCGGCCCATATGGCCGAACGCGCGGCCGGCCTGATGCGGACGGGTGAACGGCCGGGCGAATCGGTCCTCGCGGAGCGTGCCACCGTCTTGCCCTGGTTTGGCCCCATGCTCGAGGCCAGTTTCGGTCCGCTGTTCGAGCACACCATCTGCCCCGCGATTTCGGCCTTTGCCGAGGTTGACGCGCGCGGTGGGCTGGCTGTGGATCTGGGTTGCGGCAACGGTTGGTACCTGCGTGCCCTGGCCCGGCGCTGCCCAAAGCTGCGGGGTCTGGGGCTCGACGGTTTTGCCGAGAACATCGCCCAGGCCACCGCGCGAGCCGCCGCCGAAGGGCTGGAGCGTCGCTTGGCGTTCGAAACGGGTGACATCCACGATTTCAAACTGGACGAAGCCGCGGATCTCATTGCCATGAACCGCGCCTTGCACCATGTCTGGGAGAAAGACGCCGCCGGGATCTTCGCCTGGCTGCGTGACCACCTGAAGCCCGGCGGCTATGCGGCCATCTGGGAGCCGGCATGGCCTGACGACCGCCAGGCGCTGCGCGATCCGGCCCGCAAGGGGCTGACCTTCCAGAACCTGAGCGAGCACATCCAGGGTAACCATTTGCTGCGTCCGCAGGACATCGCCGACGCTTTCGCCAAGGTCGGCATGCGCGCCCGGATCCACCTGTTCGCAGGCGGCAACGAGGCTATGGTGGTGGCGCAGCGCTGAGGTTTGCTGCGTCCCGGAGCATCCATGCCGTCCTGGTCCGTTTATACGTTGTTCGTCGGCGTCGCGCTGGTCGCGGCCTTCACTCCAGGGCCTGCCGTGATGCTCGCGATTCACAACGCCATGCACTTTGGCTGGCGCCGCGCCCTGTGGTCGTCGCTGGGCAATATTTCGGGTCTTCTCGGCCTGGCGATGCTGAGCGCGGTCGGCGTCAACGCCTTGCTGCAGGCTTCCGAATGGGCGTTCACCATGGCCAAGCTGGTCGGGGCCGCCTACCTCATATGGCTGGGGGTTCAGCAATGGCGCCGCGCGGGCGATGCAGCGCGCCAGACGGTGGATGGGCCGGAACCGCCGATGCGAAGCGCGCAGAAGCCGCGCGAACTGTATCTCAAAGGTCTTGGCGTGGCGCTGACCAACCCGAAGGCGATTGCGTTCATCACCGCCTTGTTTCCCCAGTTCCTGGATGCCGCGCGACCGATGCTGCCGCAGTACCTTGCCCTGACGGCCACCTTCATGGCCATCTCGTTGCTGACGCTCAGCACCTACGCCGGCTTCGCCGTGTTCACCCGCAGGCGACTGAGCCTGTGGTTCGGCTCGGGCTGGCCACAGCGGGTTTCGGGCACGGTGTTTTGCGTTTTTGGCCTGGGGCTTCTGCGCCTGCATCGGACCGTCTGAGCGATCTTCTCGCATCAGCCGCCTTGCTGCGGCAACGGGCCGCCACGGCGCCGCCGACGGTCAACCGGGACGGTATCTGGCCGAACCCATGCGCATGCCCCCGAAATGATGGATATTGCAACAGCCAGGGTCAACCTACGATCGGTGCCGGTTTCCGGGAGGCATCATGGTTCTGTTCGAACGCGCGCACCATTGGCTGGACCGCCTGACGACTTTGCCAGGTCTGCGACAGGCTTGCGCAATCCGGTACGAGCGGCGATTTGCGGGCAATCGCCGGGAAAACCTGTTTCGCGGCGTTTATGACAGCTTCGAGGCTGCCGCCGCGACGGCCCCTGCCGCAAGGCCGCTCGGCTACGACAATCCCGACTCGGCCCTGATGTACCGCGACCGCATCCAGCGCGTCTATCCCAGTGACTACCCTGTTCTTTTCTGGCTGCAGTGGTTGTTTGCGCAGGGCTGCACCCATGTGTTCGAGTTGGGTGGGCATATCGGAATCAGCTATTACGCCTACCAGCTGGTGATGTCTTATCCGGATGCGTTGCGCTGGGTGGTGTCCGATGTTCCGGCCGTGATGGAGCGAGGAACGGCCTTCGCGCGCAACAAGGACGGCCTCGGCAAATTGTCGTTCGACGGCGATTTTTCCCATGCGGCCGAAGCCGACGTCCTCATGGCTCTCGGCGTGTTGCAGTACTTGCCCGAAACCCTGGCGCAGCGACTCGCTGGCCTGCCGCGCTTGCCGCCCCATCTCATCGTCAACCTCACCCCCTTGCACGCAGAGCGCGGCTATTTCACGTTGCAGAGCATCGGCACCGCGTTTTGCCCCTATCGGATCGACGTGTTGCAACGGTTCATCGATGGATTCAAGGCTCTGGGCTATACCGTTCGCGATGCCTGGATCAATCCGGAGAAGTCTTGTGAAATCCCCTTCCATCCCCAGCACAGTCTTCGCCACTACCACGGCTTCTATTTGCGCCGCGATGATGCCGATGGCGCTTCAAGCTCGCGGAATCGCCTTGACAGATGAATCATCTTCACTTTATAGTTACCGTTTGCTGTTTGCAGAAAGCTTGGCACGGGCGGGCGGTTTCGCTGGCTCCGGTTTGAAACGCCGAGCATCTGCATGCAAATCCGGAATCTGGAGTGGTAGTTCAGTTGGTTAGAATACCGGCCTGTCACGCCGGGGGTCGCGGGTTCGAGTCCCGTCCACTCCGCCAAAAAATACAAGTAAATCAATCAGTTAAAAAACCCCGCCATTGAGCGGGGTTTTTGCTTTTGGGCCTTCCATGAGGCTTTCATTCCCACTGGATTCCCACAGGTTCATTCCGTTTACCGTTGTCTCTCGCTTTACATCCCACTGGGTTCCCATTCGTCGGTTGATCGGCCGAGCGGCCAGATAAATCATTAGCTGTGATGTGACTGAGCTACGGCATTCTTCCTAGAAGTTCATTCTGGCTTGACAACGGTCTATTTTTATGGGAGATTTCATCCCATGCAGCGAAAATTTTTCAACTGGCTGATGTTTGCGAGCACCGATTGGGTCGCTCGCGGTCGGGGTTGCGGTTCGAAAAAGACTCCTGCGAGGGTGACGGCGATTCTTTTGCTCGCACCAGTCTGCGTTTGGCCCGCGAACGAAATAGCAGGCCTACTGGGCGCCCAGATCGTTACCCTGATGATTTTGCTTTTGCTGGGTGGAATCGGTCTGGGTTACGCAATGCGTCAGGTGAGTGTCAAGCTGGCAGTACAGCGCAACGCAGTCGCGACAGCAGCGTCAAGAGCGTCGACACTGGTATCTCAAATTGCTCGCGCCATCGCGTTATCACTTCACAGCCTTGCGATCGCCAAGACGCTATCAACGACAGCCTTGCAACGTGCATGGAAGCCGAGGCCTTTGGCTTCTTTGGGGGCGCGTGCAATCGCGACCTTGGGCATCACGTCTCGACTGCTCCCTACGCCGATCTTTACCCGCGCTTAGCGGGCATAGGCTTACTCCCCTCCACGCCTGCTGAGTCTCCTGTTCCACAGGGGGGTGTCTCCGTCGGAGCGCCCTAATGCAGGCAGATCAGGATCTCACGATCCGCACCAATTTTGAGTTTCTCACGGTCGCGGAGCATGCGCGTCAATTACGTCGCAAACCGCAAACCATCTACAACCGAATCAGCCAGGGCACGTGGCCCGTCAAAACAGTCCTTGTCGGTGGACGACGCCTGGTTCCGCGCCTGGAACATGAGCGATATATCCAGCAGCTGCTGATCCAGGCTGGCATTGCGCTGCTGGTTTGTGGGTCTGAGCCATCTATTTCTGTGGCTGGAAACGAAAATAGCGCGAGTTCGGAGAACCCCAAAAAACGCAGGGGCCGTCCGCGCGTTAGCGCCTTTCCGCTCCCAGTGAAAGGGGGCGCATGATGCCAACTGACGCCTTGCTGAGTCGCTTGGACGGCGTGCGACGCACCGGATCTGGGCGGTGGTTGGCCCGTTGCCCAGCGCATGATGATCGTCGCCCGAGCTTGGCCATTCGAGACTTGGGTGATGGTCGGATCTTGCTGCACGACTTCGGCGGTTGCGAGACGGAAGGCGTGCTTGCCGCTATAGGCATGACCTGGGCCGACCTCATGCCGGCAAAGGCCGTCGACCATTACCGCCGGGCAGAGCGTGCTCCATTCCCCGCACTTGATGTTCTTCGCGCCCTTGAATTCGAGACCATGATCGTCGTGGGCGTTGCGGCCGCCATTGGTGTGGGCACACTACCCAACGAAGCTGACCGTCAGCGTGTGCATGTGGCTCATTCCCGAATTCTGGCCGGATTGCGGCTGGCAGGAGGAGGCGTATGAGTGCCATTGCCGAAGCTGACCATAGGCAAGAGGCCATCCGGCGTGGAGCGGCCATATTGGACGATATTGCCGCCGCGTCTGGCCACTACCCAACAGCACGAGCCTTCCCGCGTCTAACGCTGGCCCAAGCCCTGGATCGCGCGCAAGCCATGCTCATGCAACCCATGGGGCGCGGAGGTGGCGACTATCCTGTCGAAGCCCTGGGGCCGCTCGCCGAAGCTGCGCGCGACCTGGCTACTGGAGCACAAGTCGCGCCCGCTATGGCCGGGCAATCCTTGCTTGCGGCCGCTGCCCTGCTCGTGCAGTCCACCGCCAACGTGCGCAGCCTGGATGGGTCCTCAAGGCCCTTGAGCCTGTATTGCCTGACCATCGCCCACTCGGGAGATGGGAAAGACAGTGCTGACCGCCCAGCCCTGCGCATGATCCACGATCACCAGCGCCAGGCAGGTGCTAAGTGGGAGGTTGATCGCGCCGCATTCGAGGAGGCCAAGGCGAATCGCAAAAAGGGTGAACATCCTCCTGACCCTCCAGGCCCAGCGCCTTATCGTCTGGCCTCTGACCTGACGATCGAAGGATTGCGACGCAGTTTCGCGGAGGGTGTGGCCGCACAAGGGATCTACTCGACCGAAGCAGGTGTGGTGCTGGCCGGGCACGCCATGAGTGCGGAGAACCGAACCAAAACAGCCGCCAACCTATGCGGGATGTGGGACCGTGGGCACATCAGCGTGCTGCGTGCAGGTGGTGGCCGCACAGAGCGCTACGGCGTGCGTTTGAGCGCTCACATGCTGATCCAGCCCGCTGCTCTGGGCGACGTGCTGAGCGACGAAACCTTGGCCGGTATCGGCTTCTGGCCGCGTTTCTTGCTGGCCTGGCCTGCGCCATTGGAGCCGCGCAAGTACCAGCCATGGCAACCCGACAACAGCGAAGCGATCCGCAGATACTGGGGCGATTGCGAGCGACTGCTGGCACGTCCCATGCCACTTGATTGTGACGGGTTGCCGGTGATCGAGTTGGACGACCATGCCGCCCAGCACATGGCCGCGTTCTTCGAAGCGATGGAGTCAGAGGGCCGTAAAGGCGGGTTGCGCGACGTGCGCCCCTTCGCCCTGCGAGCTACCGAACTGGCCTGCCGGATTGCGGGCGTTCTGGCGGCATTCAACGGCACGGGCACCATCGACATGGGCCTGGCGAAATGCGGTGCTGAGCTGGCGGCACATTCCCTCGAAAACTGGCAGGCCGCGCTTGCCGGCAGCGCTGACCCCGTGCCTGGCTGGGCCTTGGCCCTTTATCGGTGGCTGGCCACTCGGCGTGATCCAGTGGCGATCCGGGATCTGACCAAACTTGCCCCGGCTAGCGTGAGGCCGCGCAATCGGCGGGATGCGGCCATCGACCTGCTGAAAGTATATGGGCTGGTGGCGATCGACGAAGGCCACGTTGGTGCCTTGGGGGTGGAGTTGGGGGTAGACCATGCGCCCGAGTGACATCGTTCGCGCGGTATTTGGGATGGCCCCACTGGCGGATGTTGCGGAACCTGCGGACGCCCGTATGGGAACTGGCGCGGTAGGTTTGCAGAACTTTGCGGACCGCTGCGGATACACCCCCAGCGGCCCAAATGTCCGCAAATTTCCGCAGCGATCCGCAAACCATTCGACACGCATCGGCGCTGGCGATCCGCAGCATCCGCAGGTTCCGCAGGTTCCGCAGCCCTTCTACAAATGGAGCAACTCGCGCACTCCATGGATGGGAGTCCATCGCACCGCCATTGCACCCGAAGCGATGGAACGTGCCATCGAGTGGCTGAACTGGCTTTCTAGTCAGGGCATCGCGGTGGAAGCGGAGTCCTCTGGAGCATTACACCTATTTGGGCTTGATAGTGCCAGTCATGACGTCTGGCAAGAAGCTCAGGCGTTGGTGATCTGCCATGCAAATGAGTTGCGCGTGGCACTGCAGGCCGAGGTAATGGCTGCAGCGTCGATCCGCAAAGCCGCAGATCCATGTGGAGGCTGTCGACGCTCCCGTCACGGGCGGTGCATCACGCCGACCAGCCTAAATGGTCAAAGACTTATGTGGTGCAGCGAATCAAGCAGGTGCTGGTCAAAGTACAGGAATGCCCAACAGCGCACAAAGCGTAAGGACAGCAAGTGATGGCCACCTGTGACTTCAATCGTACCGAGCCCAATCGAATTTGAAAAAGGACCAAATCATGCAATTCCTCAAGACGATGCAAAGTGTAGGCAACACCGTTGTCCAGTTTCTGGCCGCCGTTTCGTACAGACTCGATCAGATCGAGTTTCGTATCACCCGCCGCGAACAGATCGGCAAGCTTGCCCAGCAGGCTGGTGTACTCGAACTGAGTGACACGCGCATCCTCGCAGCGCTGCGCACACTGAAAACCGAGTACGCAGACCCAGACCCGACGGATCGACACACGGCCAGCCAGCGGTCCCGAGGGGAGGATGTGCAATGAATTTGCCGCACCTGTCCCATCCAGAAATATGGGCTCGCGCCCATGCCAAGCGTCGGCTGGTCCTCGATTGGCTGGCAGGCGGTGAGTGCTATTCAACAGTCCAACATCTGGCCATGTTGCTTGAGTTGTCGCGGCCGACCGTACATGACTTGCTCACGGCAATGGAACGCGACGGCTTGCTTCAGCATGAGTCGGTCGAAGCCAGTAAACGAAAAATCTGGGGTGTAACCCCGCATGGAATCGCACTCGCTTCGGTCGAAAAACCCGGCCCACATTTCGAGCGCGGTCGCGTTTCGGCTGGATTCATTCAGCATCACCTGGACACGCAGAAGGCACGGCTTCAAGCAGAGGCCAATGGCTGGATTGGATGGATGCCTGGCAAGCTTCTCTACGACATCGGCCTCAAGAAAATTCCCGACGCCTTGGCCACCACACCTGCCGGCCAGACCATCGCGATCGAGGTCGAGCGCACGATCAAGACTCCGAAGCGATACGCCGAGATCATCCCTATCACGCTGATGGACGTAAAGGCCGGTCGCTATGCCGCTGTCCATTACATCAGCCCGCAGGGCCATGCTTCCGCGATCTCGCGCGCGCTGCGCCGCGTCGAGAAAGTCAAAGTCGGAGGCGAGACCGTCAAGCTGACCGATGCGCATTTCACGCGTTTCAGCTTTCACGACTTGGCCGAATGGCCGCCATCGCTATGAACAATGTGATGACCATCAGATGTGCGAGGTCACCGACATCGGTCACCGACGGGTATCCCGACAAGGGTGTCGGCATGCCATGTCGGCACGCCCATCGACATGCCCTGCCGACGGGCAGCTCATGTGAGGACAAGGCCAACGGGGGTCGTTCGATTCCGCTGTGCGGCCCCGGTGCTGGACGCACCGGCATCAAGCCTGCGGCTTTCGTCTTTCTGAACGCTAGGGCATTCACCCCCTTGCAAGCGGCCCGGCGGCGCGCGCTTCGCGCCCGCCTACCCCCAAACCAGGCACCGAACGTCATGCCGCGTCGCGGCCTGCCGATCGGTGGTTCTGCTACCGCAGAACTCTCGCACCGTGCGGAGCACGCTGCTCGACCCTGCGCACCTCGCATCGCTTTGCTCGCTGGTGCTGGCTTCTCGCATCGCTCGAAGTGTTTTGCGGGTAGGCGGGCGCGTTCCGCTTCCGCCGGGGGGCTGTGCCCCCGCTGCGCCACCGCCTGCTTGGGCAGGCTTGCGCGGGCGACGCTTTGCAAGTGTGCCCTTGCAAAGCTGCCCGCACATGGCTTGCGGCCCCCCGCACTGCAGTGCGCGTCGCTTGACCTCGGCGCGGCTTCGCCTTGCTCGGCGCTCGCTCCTGCCTGCAGTGGGCCACGCCCTGGACGGGCTTGCCCCGCAGTGATCGCCCGTGGGTCGTCCTGCGGCCAACTAACTACCGACGCGCGGTGCTGGATGCCGGGCTGTCCAATCGCTTTCGATGCTGGAGGCCTTGATGTCTGAATTCTTTGCAAACCTGTTGGCCGACATCCTCGGCTTTATCTGGGCTCATGGCGCCAATCTTGGCGTGCTTGGCGCCTTCATCCTGTTCTGGCTCAGCCTGAAACGAGATCGCTCGACACGATTCACGCGGTTGCTGGGCCTCCTGGCCTTGCTGGCCATCGCTCCCATGGTTTCGGCGGTTGGCCTCATCCTTGTCCAGACGCAATGGTTGCAGCAGCCATGGACACCGACCTTGGGCGAATTCGGGGCCTATCTCGGGCACCTCTGTTTGAGTGTCCTTGTGGCCGTTTTTTGGTTTCGTATCGTCGTGCCCGCCTTCAACAGCTTGACCGCAAGGTTGACGCGACGGACTGAGTTGGAGCGTAATCGCAAGACTGATGTTCGCGAGATCAGCAAATTTTTGCCCGCGAAGGTCGCAGCCTACGATCCACGGAAGTTCATCCGCAAGACGCCAACATGCCAAATTCTGGTTGGCCTTGATGACCACAGAAAGCCTGTGACGATCGCGTATGACGACTTCAGCATCCGACACATCCTGCTCGCAGGTGGAACCCGAAGTGGCAAAGGTGTCGCCGCGCAAATCTTGATTTCGCAGGCCCTGCAACGCGGGGAATTCGTGGTCGTCTTGGATCCGAAGGGTGACGACTGGATGCCCCACGGATTCAAGGTGGCATGCGAACAGGCCAACGTTCCTTATCACTACCTCGACCTGCGCCAGTCTCAGCCCGCTCAGTGCAATCCGTTTTCAGGCTGCAATGTTGAAACGCTGGAGGGGATGTTGATTGGTGGTTTCGGCTTGAGCGAGAAGGGTGAGGCAGCCGATTTTTACCGCTTGGCGGATCGGAAGGCCGCCAGGCAATGCGCCGCTTGGTTGGCCGGTCATCGAGGTGCGACGGCCCGCGACGTGCTTGCGGCGCTGGGGACAGATTGGATTGAGGCTGCCCCAGCATTTCACAGCTACTTGTCGGAGATGGCGGCGCTGGATTGCGTGAACGCAGCATCCGGCGGATTGGACGTCGCATCTGGCGAGCGCGAAGGCGGAATGCTTTACGTGGTCGGTGACATGATCCATTCGGGCATCATCCGTATGCAACGCATGGTGCTGCTCCGTCTGCTGTATCTGGCCAAGAACCGCCGCTATCTGGGCAAAACACCACGCAAGATTCTTGTCTTTGCAGACGAATTCAAAGTCCACATCAGTCGGCCTTTCATGACCAGTCTGGGCGCCTCGGCAGGTTGGGGTTTGCATTGCATCCTGGCTTTCCAGAGTATGCAGGACTTGGCCGATTGCCCACAAGACTTGTCTCCCGAGGTGGTCAAGGGTGCCGTGTCCGAAAACTGCACGATCAAGCTTTCCTACCGTGCTGACGATCCAGATACGGCGGAATGGCTAAGCCGTTCGACAGGTACGGTCCTCGTGGACGACGAGTCGCGCACCATCGAAAAGAACGTTGGCCTCGCCGAGACGGTGCATCCGGTTCGGCGTATCAGCCAGGCCGAACGCCCGCTCGTAGACACGAATATGTTCATGAATCTGCCGAAGGGCTGTGGGGTACTGCGCATCCCCGGTTCGCTGGCCCGATTTGTCTACACCTCGCCGGTACCGACCGAGCGCGGCGATGCCGCGATCACACCCATCGTTGCACAGGCTAGTGTGTATCCGACGGCTGGTGCTGCTGCGATCGACACGGCGCAGCCCGTCTTACAGACTGCAGTTGACCCTCTGCTATAGATTTGCAGATCTCCTATCGAAGCACGCTTTACGCGGGCTTTTTCATGCGCGCTCCACGCGCGTGATGCCGTCCCCTGGCCGTCATGGCTGCTGCCTTGCTTCGCCGGGCGGACGGCTGGCTGCATTCGATCCATCAGGCGGTTGACCGCCAGTTCTGAAGCCGCGGGACTTTCAGTGCCTTTCCGCGCAGTGCATCTGTCACGCCAGCCCATGCGGGCGTGCTGAGCACGGGCTACGCCCTGTCATGCCGTCTGCAGCGCGGCATGCCTTCGGCACCGGTTTGAAAGGTCCGTTTGTGAGCGGCTCCATACCTGGCAGAAACCAACCACCTCGAAGGAGATCACCATGAGTGAAGCAATCCACAACACCCCCGTCCGGCAAGCCCAGTCCGCAGCCCAAACCATTCAGGGCGCTGCCCCGAACCCCGGAGCTTCCAACCCGGCAGTTGAGCAGGACAAAGTTCATGACGCCCGTCAGCGCTTTGCCAGCATCACCGGCCTGCACCTCATCGACAGCGACGTCTCCACCGGATTTGCAGCCTACGGCGACGGCATCAAACGACTTGCGATTTTCGGCGGCAAGCGCACCAAGGCAGATCGCTACAACACTTATTCGACGTGGGAGAAGGCCTTGGAAACCGCTGCCCGCGTCAAGGCGGCTGCTGCCAAGCAGCTTGCTGACAAGGCCACTGCTCGCGAGGCCGAAGCCGCGAAGCCTTGCCCCTTGAAAGTCGGCGATGTGCTGGTGGCATCTTGGGGCTACGAGCAGACCAACATCGACTTCTATCAAGTCACGACCCGCACCGGCAAGCGCGGCGTAACGCTGCGAAAAATTACCTCGCAACGCGAAACCGACGCATGGGAGCAAGGGACATGCGTTCCAGCAGTAGGTCACTTCGTCGGCGAGCCGTTCACTGCCCGATCAAACAGCCGGGGCACTGTGACCCTGGCGAGCTACAAAACGGCTTATCCCTGCGAATACACCGAAGTCGCCGGCGTGCGGCTCTACAAGCCGACGCGCTGGACGAGCTATTACTGATTCCATTCGGCCCGACTGATCCACCAGGAGCACACACGATGAACACGAACACCACCACCGACACCCTGACCGAATTCTTCGGCGAGCCTATTCACACTTACACCCGTGCCCAGGCCATTGAGGACGGCATGCTGATCGACGTCAGTACCACCGCACGAGAGGCGGGCATCGTGTGGCCCGTGGCCGTCACCAGCGCCGCCTGGGGTGATGCAATCGCATGGTCCGACGCGGACGACAGGCGAAAAAAAGGCCGTGCCAGTTGGCAAAGCGAGAGCGGCCGGCTTTGGGATGTGGTCTGGATGGCATCGCATGCGATTCGAGCAGGACTGCGCCATGGCGACGACTGCAGCCGAAATATCCTGTTCCGTGTCCTCCGCATCCCGCGTGATGGGCGAGGAGCGCGGCCGACGCTGACAACATTGAGCTTGCATGTCGGCCCAGGCGATGACCGTCGGCCGGTCATCACGATCATGTTGCCGGGTGAAAGCTGAGACGACAGACCCGCCGATAAAGGTGGGTGGGTCTGTCGTCCCCACGGGCGCAGAGGGTCGATTCTCTTGCGGCATATCTTTCTGAAATATCTTTGCGGTACGCCCAGGCCTGGGCGATGCTATTGATCTTTCCGTAAATCATGACAACCGTTGAGCCGTTCATGCGTTGTACCGATACTTGGCAAGAATTGGGTGCGAAGCATGGCGAGAAAACGATTCGACGAATCGGTGCGGCGACGCTTGCGAGCCGGCCGGATGCTGTTGGCGGGCAAGACGCCTGCGCAAGCGGCACACGCCGTGGGCGTGGCGCGGCAGACCGCGTACACGTGGAAGGCGGTGCTCGATGAAGGCGGCATCGATGCATTGCGAGCGATGCCCACGCGAGGCCGTCCAGCGCGACTGGATCAAGACCAGTTGCAGGACTTGGGGCGTGCGCTGCTGCGACGCCCGACGGAGCATGGTTTCGGCACCGAGCTGTGGACGCTCAAGCGCGTGGGCGTGCTCACCTGGCGCCTGTACGGTGTCAAGTTCGGCCAGACGCAGATCTGGCGCATCCTGGGTGGTCTGGGGTTCTCGGTGCAAAAGCCCGAGCGCCGCGCCATCGAGCGTGACGAGGATGCCGTGCAGACCTGGAAGCGCAAGACCTGGCCTGCGCTCAAAAAAAAGCCAGGCGCCAAGGGCGGCTGATCGTCTTCATCGACGCGTCGGGCCTGAGCGAGCGGCCCACGCGGGTTCGCACCTGGGCGCCCAAGGGCCAGACGCCGATCATCCAGTTCCACTTCAACTGGACCCACATCCCCGTCATCGCCGGCCTGTCGCACACGAACTGCCTGTTCCGGCTGCACGAGGGCTCGATCAAGAAGGAGCAGCACGTCGAGTTCCTCAAGGCGCTGCGTGCGCACTTGAAGCGGCCGCTGTTGATCATCTGGGACGGTCTGAAGGCCCATCGCAGCAAGCTCGTGCGCGAGTATTTGGACTCCACCGAGGGCGCTGTCCAGATGGCATTCCTGCCGCCGTACTCGCCAGACTTGAATCCCGTGGAATACCTGTGGGCCTGGCTCAAGCGGCATGCCCTCGCCAACTTCTGCCCGGCCAACCTCGACGAGCTCAACGTCACCGCCCGCAACAAGCTCAAGAGCGCGCAACACCGACCGTCGATCATCGCGGCGTGCTGGGTCCAGGCCGGCCTGTGGTGATGTCGCCATTTACGGAAAGCTCAATAGAACCTACAGTATCATCTTATACCCGATTGGATCTAAAATAAGTCAAGATGGCGACAACGAAAATTGTTCCAAAGCAACTCATCTGGATTGCATCGAGCAAGGCTGATCTGCTGGCGATGCCGGCGGCTGTGCAAGACACCTTCGGCTATGCCCTGCACATGGCCCAAATGGGCGGTAAGTACGAGCATGCGAAGCCGTTGAGCGGTTTTGGCAACGCAGGAGTGGTGGAGGTGGTCGAGGATTGGAAGGGCGACACCTATCGCGCGGTGTACACCGTGAAGCTGGCAGGCCGTGTCTATGTGCTGCACTGCTTCAAGAAGAAATCGACCAAGGGCATCCAGACGCCCAAGCCGGACATGGATTTGATCGAGTCGCGATTGAAGGCAGCACGCGAACACTTCAAGGGATGAACATCATGAGCACGAAAGTTGAAATCGAAGTTGGATCAGGCAACGTCTATGCCGACCTGGGTTATGACGATGCCGAGGAAATGCGTATCAAGGCTGGCCTCGCAATGAAGATCGGCGAGATCATCAAGCGCAAGCATTACACCCAGATGGAAGCTGCGGCCATCGTGGGCCTGCCGCAACCCAAGCTGTCTGGGTTGCTGCGTGGGCAGTTCAGGGGTATCAGCGAAACCAAAATGATCGAAGTTCTGAATGCCCTCGGTCGTGATGTGCAGATCATCGTCGGCCGGGCTAGTCGCAAGCCGGCTGCGAAGGGGCGCACGACTGTTATTTACGCTTGATCGGATATGCATATAGGCATTTTTCATTCAGGATGCAGCCAGTAGTGATGGGTGGCCGCTGGTGCCTGAGCCCGACGAGAGCAGTATCAACGCCGTGGTCGCACAGTCGCCTCTGTCTCTGTTACCGATGAATAGATAAAAATGAGACCTAATATTAAAAAGGCGGCGTGTGTTGACCTGTTCTGCGGCGCGGGCGGCCTGACGCATGGCTTCGTTTTGGAGGGGGTGCCCGTTGTTGCAGGTATTGATCTGGACCCTGCCTGCCGTTTTCCCTATGAAGCCAACAACCAGGCCAGATTCGTCGAACGTGATATCAGCAAGGTCGCCACCGATGAGTTGAAAGCGCTGTTCGGGGACGCTGACTTCACGATTCTCGCGGGTTGCGCCCCGTGCCAGCCCTTCTCGACCTACGCACAGCGCTACGAGCTGGATGGGAAGGATGGCAAGTGGGGCTTGCTGTATGAGTTCGCGCGTCTCGCTAAAGGCGCCAAACCCGATGTCATCACGATGGAAAACGTGCCCACCGTTGCGAAGCATGAGGTGTTTCATGATTTCGTCGACACCCTGAAGCGACTGGGCTACAAGGTTTGGTTCGACGTCGTCGATAGCTCCCGCTATGGCGTGCCGCAGATGCGGCGGCGCATGGTGCTACTGGCATCGAAGCATGGCGACATCACGATGATCGAACCGACCCACGAGAAACCGAAAACGGTTCGTCAATCCATTGGCCGCTTGCGCCCACTGAGTGCTGGCGAGGCGGCCCCCAGGGACAAACTGCACGTCACCTCGACGCTGTCCGAAAAGAATCTCCAGCGGATCAAAATCTCCAAGCCAGGCGGCACCTGGCGCGACTGGCCGAATTATCTGGTCGCAGACTGTCACCGCGCGGAGAGCGGGCGTACTTACCCGAGTGTTTACGGCCGTATGGAGTGGGACAAGCCAGCCCCGACCATGACCACTCAGTGCTACGGCTTCGGGAATGGCCGTTTCGGGCACCCGGAGCAAGATCGCGCCATCTCATTGAGGGAGGCTGCAATCCTCCAGAGCTTTCCGCGCCACTACGCCTTCGTGCCGGAAGACGGCGAGGTGAGCTTCAAGGCTCTTGGGCGGCTCATCGGCAATGCGGTTCCCGTCGACCTCGGTCGCGCCATCGCGCGGAGCATCAAAGCGCATATCGCATCAATCGCGGCTCAATGACGACCTGACGAAGGTCTGCCGATGCCGCGCATTCAGCCCTCGTCCCCTGAGACCAGTCGCCGCATGGCGAAAGTTCGGCAAAAGGGAACTGATGCCGAGATCGCGCTGCGAAGAGAGCTTTACTGTAGAGGCCTGCGTTACCGGGTCGACTACGAGGTCATAAAGAAACCTCGCCGCGTGGCAGACGTGGCATTTCCGGGGTTGAAGATCGCCATCTTCGTCGACGGGTGCTTCTGGCACGGTTGCCCCGAGCATGCCACCTGGCCGAAGCAGAACGCCGAGTTCTGGCGGAAGAAGATCAAGGCGAATCGCCTCAGGGACGCCGACACGAATTCGAGGCTTCTCACAGTCGGTTGGACGGTACTGCGATTCTGGGAACACGAGTCCCCGATCGAAGCCACGGAAACCGTCGCGCGGATGGTCGCCATGGTCAGGTCGAAGCGCTGCGCTTCGCCTGGCGCACAAGAGAAGAACTGAACAGGAAGATGGCAGACCGCATGGAAATCTCGAACGATCAGAAGCACCAGACCTACCGTGCCTGTCCGGAGCCAGGTCAGCTGGTCGAGGTTCGCCGGCGCCAGTGGGTCGTGGCGGATGTCACTTCCTCAAAACTGGAATCGGCTTCGGCGTCGCAGAACTGCGTGACGCTTTCATCCATCGACGAGGACGGTCTCGGCGAGGAACTGGAGGTCATCTGGGAGATCGAACCCGGCGCACAAGTCATCGAGCGCGCGGGTCTGCCTTCCATCACCGGGCAGGACGACTCGGACACGCTCGAAGCATTCCTCGATGCCGTCCGTTGGGGCGCCGCCACTAATGCCGAAAGAGGTTTCTTGCAGGCGCCTTTCCGTAGTGGCGTCAGCATCGAGGACTTCCAGCTAGACCCGCTGGTTCGCGCCATCGACATGGCCCGCGTTAATCTGCTCATCGCTGACGACGTCGGCTTGGGCAAGACCATTGAGGCTGGGCTGGTCATCCAGGAGATGCTGCTGCGGCACCGCGCCCGTACCGTCTTGATCATCTGCCCAGCCTCTCTCCAGGAGAAATGGCGTGTCGAGATGCTAGAGAAGTTCGGCCTTGAGTTCCGCGTGGCCGACACCGCGTATATCAAACAACTGCGGCGCGAACGTGGCATCCATGCCAACCCGTGGACCTCCCACCCACGGCTCATCGCCTCAATGGACTGGGTCAAGAGTGGCGAGGGGCTTCGCGCCATGCGGGATGTGCTGCCACCTCACGCAGGCCATCCACGCAAGTTCGATCTCCTGGTCGTCGACGAAGCGCACAACATCGCCCCTGCAGCCGGGGCGCATTACGCGCTGGAGAGTCAGCGGACCCGTTTCATTCGCGCGATCAGCCCGCACTTCCAGCACCGCCTGTTCCTGACCGCGACGCCTCACAACGGCTACACGGAATCCTTTACCTCGCTGCTGGAATTGCTGGACGACCAGCGCTTCGCCCGCAACATCCTCCCAGACGAGAAGCAGTTGAGTCAGGTGATGATCCGTCGCCTGAAGAGTGATCTCGTCGATGCCGACGGCAAGCC
Source organism: Thiomonas delicata (assembly GCF_900088825.1). Classification (GTDB taxonomy): domain Bacteria; phylum Pseudomonadota; class Gammaproteobacteria; order Burkholderiales; family Burkholderiaceae_C; genus Thiomonas_A; species Thiomonas_A delicata. Next base: position 879,684 of record NZ_LT592171.1, read on the forward strand.
GCTGTATGCCCAGCGCAAGCTGCAGGCGCTGGCGGTCCCTTACACGGCTGAGGAACGGGAGATCCACCAGAAGCTGAACGATTACTGCGCCAGTCGCGAAAAAGACGCAGAGAGGGCTGGTAGCACGTTCGGCACCTCGTTCGTCAACCAGCTACTCAAGAAGCGCCTGTTTTCGTCGCCCGCCGCGTTCGCTTCCACGCTTGAGAAGCACGTCGCCTCGCTGTCGAACGGCGCCAGCCCCAAGGCACAAGACGCCTTGGCCGATCGCATCCTGCGGAAAGCCATCCTGAAAGTGGATGAGGATTACGCCGACGATCAGGAGGTCGAGAACGCCCAGTCGGAGGCCGTCGAGGAGGCATCGCGTCGATCCCAGCCGCTGACACAGGAACAGCAACGGATGCTGGCCGACTTGCGGCAATGGGCGCAGCGCGCCAAGAACCAGACCGACTCCAAGGCCAGGGCCATCATCGATTGGCTCTCGGCCAACCTCAAGCCGGGCGGCCAGTGGAACGATCGCCGGGTGATCCTGTTCACCGAGTACCGCACCACCCACCAGTGGATGCACGAGATACTGGCCAGCCACGGCTTCGGCGGTGAACGTCTAGGCCTGCTCCATGGTGGCCTCACGCAGGATGAGCGCGAACCTATCAAAGCGGCCTTCCAGTCCTCGCCCAAGGATTCCCCCGTCCGCGTCCTGCTCGCGACCGATGCAGCCTCGGAAGGTATCGACCTGCAGAACCACTGCAATTGTCTCATCCATTTGGAGATTCCCTACAACCCGAACGTGATGGAGCAGCGTAATGGTCGTATCGACCGTCACGGTCAACGCGAGAAGGAAGTGCTGATCTGGCACCCGGTCGACGGCGGTGGGCAAGGCCATGCTACTGTGGGTGGCCATGGCGAGGACATCCTGCGTGCACTGCGCAAGCTGGAGTCGATGCGCGCCGACATGGGCAGCGTCAACCCGGTCATCGCGCCGCAAATGTCCGGCCTCATCGAAGGTTCGCTGAAGGATCTGGACACTCGCCTCGCGGAAGCCAAGATCGCCAAGGCTCGGCGCTTCGTCCGCGCCGAACGTGAGCTGAAAGAGCGCGTCGCCAAGCTCAACGAACGGCTTCTCTCCACTCAGCAGGATTTCCGTCTCACCCCCGATCACATCCAGATGGCGGTGAAGACCGGCCTCGCGCTGGCTGGCCGCCCACCACTGGAACCCTGCGCCCTCCCGGATGCTCCCCAAGGCAGCGTATTCAGGATGCCACCCCTCTCGGGGTCGTGGGCACGCTGTCTGGAGGGTTTGCGTCACCCGCATACCCAGCAGATACGCCCCATCACCTTCGATCACGCGGTGGCCAAGGGACGAGACGATGTCGTGCTGGTTCATCTGAATCATCGACTGGTGCAGATGTGCCTGCGTCTGTTGCGCGCCGAGGTCTGGGCGCAGGACGACGTGAAGAAACTGCATCGAGTCACCGTGCGCACCTTGCCGGATGGCAGCATCGAAGGCCCGGCCGTGGTCGTCATCTCACGATTGGTCATCACCGGCGGCAACCATCATCGACTCCATGAGGAGCTGACCGTCTCGGGCGGCTACCTGCGCGATCAGTCGTTCCGGCGCGAAGAGGGTGTCACGCGTATCCAGCAGTGGCTGGACGAGGCCCAGCCCACCACCGCGAGCGATGCGCTGTTCGATGCCCTCCGAGTACGCTTCGACCGAGCCCAGCCGGCCATCCTGCAAACGGTGGATGCCCGCTCCAAGGACAGACTCAAATTCTTGGCGAACACGCTGCAGAGCCGCAAGCAACAGGAGATCGACGACATCGGAACGGTACTAGACGAACTGGAAAAGGCGATCCAGAACGAGCTGAAGAAAGATCAACAACCCGAACAGCTCACGCTCTTCACCGAGGACGAGCGCACCCAACTCAGACGCGATACCGCTGCATTGGAGGCCCGCCTCGCACGTATACCCGCAGAAAGAATCCAAGAGATTCAAGCGATTGAGGCGCGCTACGCCAAGCTCGACGACCGCACCTTCCCGGTCGCGGTGATCTTTCTGGTTCCCGAATCCGCTGCAAAAGAGGGGGCGGCATGAGCGCCAACACCTTGCATCACGACTGGCTGGCGCTCATCGAGATCTCCGGCCCATTCCTCGCCGTCCCCGTGCTGACAGAGGCCTTCCCGCAAGGACTGGAAGAACTCAATGGGATCAGGCGCAAACGGCTGCGTCAGGCCTACGAGGAATGGCGCGAGGCGCAAGAAACGGAAGATCCGAAGTTCGGCGAGTTGCACGCGGTCTGGATCAACGAGGTCCTGTCGCGTAGCCTCGAACTCGACGAAGACGGTAAGGGCGACGTCCTGAAGCGCGCCGACTGGTGCACCGCCAATCTGAGTGTCAGCCTGCCCGAACACGGTGTAACGCTGGTTCCTGACCTCGCGGTGATTGACGAGCAACGGGGCAATAGACCCCTGATGCTCATCCACACCTACGGGCAGGACGTCGACCTCGACGCCACCCTGAAGCTGGACGGCTGGGCTGCTACACCTGCCGAACGCATGGTCCAACTCTGCCGCGCTACTGGCTGCCGCCTCGGGCTGGTGACAAACGGCGAACGCTGGATGCTGGTCGATGCACCAGTGGGTGCCGTGACCACCTTCGCCAGCTGGTACGCCCGCATCTGGGTTCAGGAACCCATCACCTTGCAGGCTTTCGTTCACCTGCTCGGCATTCGACGCTTCTTCGTCGATGAAGCAGAGCAACTGCCTGCGCTGTTCGACCGATCTTTGAAATATCAGGACGAGGTCACCGACGCACTCGGTGAGCAGGTTCGCCGCGCCGTCGAAGTGCTGATCCAGGCGCTCGACAAGGCCGACCAAGACCGCGACCGCGAACTGCTGCGTGACGTGAAGGAGCCAGAGCTCTACGAAGCAGCCCTGACGGTGATGATGCGACTCGTCTTCCTGCTCTCCGCCGAAGAACGAGGCCTGCTGCTCTTGGGCGACGAACGCTACGAGGCCAACTATGCGCTCTCGACCCTGCGCATGCAGCTGCGAAAGGAATCCGAGGAGATCCTTGAGCGCCGCTGGGATGCCTGGTCGCGCTTGCTGGCTATCTTCCGTGCCGTGTTCGGCGGTATTGAGCACGAGAACCTGCGCCTGCCCGCGCTGGGCGGTTCACTGTTCGACCCGGATCGTTTCCCCTTCCTTGAGGGTCGAGCCAAGGGTTCCAACTGGCGCACCGACACGGCCAAGCCGCTGCCGATCGACAACCGCACTGTGTTGCTGTTGCTTGAGGCCATCCAGCAGTTCCAGGGGCGGATACTTTCTTACCGCGCACTGGACGTCGAGCAGATCGGCTACGTCTACGAAGGCCTGCTGGAGCGGACCGTCAAGCGCACCAGCGAGGTCACGCTGGAACTGGACGGCACCAAGAGTGCCAAGAGTCCCTGGGTCAAGTTGGCCGAGCTGGAGTCCGCCAGACTGGAGGGTGCAGACCGACTTGCCGAACTGCTCCAGGAGCGCTCCGGCAGTTCCGTCAGCCGAGTGCGCAACGATCTGGCCAAGCCGGTCGACGACACGCTTGCCGATCGTCTGCTCGCCGCCTGCCACGGGGACGCCGGCCTGCGTGATCGCATCAAGCCGTTTGCCCACCTGGTGCGCACCGATCCATGGGGCTATCCGCTGATCTATCCCGCCGGAGCCTTCATCGTCACCACCGGTTCCGACCGGCGCGAAACCGGCACCCACTACACCCCGAAATCGCTGACCGAGGCCATCGTCACGGAGACGCTGACGCCGATCGCCTACATGGGGCCAGCCGATGGCACTCCTCGCGAACAATGGGTGTTGAAGTCTCCCGCCGAACTGCTCGACCTCAAGATCTGCGACCCGGCTATGGGCTCGGGCGCTTTCCTCGTGCAAGCCTGCCGCTGGTTGGCCGATCGCCTGGTTGAGGCTTGGTCACTGGCCGAAGCCAGCGGCAAGTCGGTCAGCGTCGATGGCGAAGTGCTGGACTCATCGGACACGAAGGAGCCACTGCCCCGCGACATTGAGGCCCGCACCGTAATCGCCCGCCGGCTGATCGCAGAGCGTTGCTTGTACGGCGTGGATCTGAACCCGCTGGCGGTCGAGCTCGCCAAGCTCTCGATCTGGTTGGTGACGCTGGCCAAGGGGCGTCCTTTCGGTTTCCTCGACCACAACCTGCGCTGCGGCGATAGTCTCCTCGGTATCCATCGTCTGGATCAACTCACGGAACTTTCGATGACGCCGTCCGGAAAGGGCCAGCAACGCCTGTTCGGGCAGAACATTGAGCGGGCGGTTCACGAGGCGATCGACTTGAGGCAACAGCTGCGCCGGATGCCGATCCGCGACATTCGTGACGTCGAGGCCATGGCGCGGCTGGATGCCGATGCACGTCAGAAGCTCGAAGTGCCGGAGCGTATCGCCGATGCGTTCATAGGGGAAGTGTTCGTTACGGGTGGTGCTGGCGCGGCGCTTGAGAATTCGCTGGCCTCGCTCTCAATCCAAGCCGGACAAGCCATTGAGGGTAACCAAGACTCTCTGGCTGCGATGCGCCGAGGAGCTGTCGCTGCTTTTTTGACAGATCTACCGGAGGGCAAGTCATCTCGTCGGCCATTCCACTGGCCCCTCGAATTTCCTGAAGTGTTCGCACGTGACGCCCAAGGTTTCGATGGCTTCGTCGGAAATCCACCGTTCAGCGGCGGACGCTGGATTGGACGTCGTTTTGGTCTGGCGTACCAAGAGTATTTGAAGCTGATACGCAATGGCGTCGTGGGTTCCCCCGACTTCTGCGTCTATTTCTATTTGCGGGCCTTCACATTGCTTGGGTCAAAGGGCTGCCTCGGCCTGTTGGCAACCAAGTCAATCACGGAAACTGGCTCCCGAGTGGTCTGCTTGGATCAGATCATCGGAATGGGCGGAACCGTTTATCGGGGATGCTCGCGCATGGCTTGGCCGGGCAACGCGGCCGTAGTTGTTTCGATTGCATGGGTTGCCCGCAAGGGCTGGCAAGGTCAGAGAATCCTGGACGACCGAGCGGTGTCCGCCATTAATGGTGCACTGGAAGAGGATTTCCAGATAAAGCGCCCAGTGAAGCTAAAGGCACTTAAGGGGCGGTTCTCGCAGGGACAAAATCTTCACGGAGTTGGGTTCGAGTTGACCGCCGACGAGCGTGCTCAAATGCTCGCAATTGATCCCAAGTCTATTGAAGTCATGCGCCCGCTATTTAATGGGCAAGACCTAAATGCCATGCCCGAACTGGCCCCCTACCGTTGGACGCTTTATTTCGACGACTGGCCAGAGGAAAAGGCACGCCAGTATCCTTTGGCGTTCAATCGCGTTGAGAGGCTTGTCAAGCCAATGCGTGATGCATTGACAGGGCAGATACATCAGAAGTGCTTCTGGAAATTTTGGGATTTGAGGCCAGGACTGATTCGAGAGGCGAGCCAGAACGAATTCTTTCTTGCTTCAGCGATGGTGACGAAATACGTCTGTTTTCGGCGGGTGCCAACACGAAACATCTACAACCATAAAACAATTGTCTATTTTTTCTACGATTGGTGGGAATTTGCGGTTTTGCAATCCAGTCTCCACTTGGAGTGGGCATATTGGAATTGCGGAACACTTGGTACTTCGACACTAAGCTACTCGACTTCAACTGCCTTGGAAACATGGCCAATGCCGATCCTTGATGGTGACGAAGAAATCGAGAATCTCGGTGAGCGTTATCACTCGCACCGTGAGTCGTTTATGGCAGAGGAAGCAATCGGCCTCACCCAGCTCTACAACCGCTTCCATGATCGGTCTGACACAGATCCCCGAATGGGAAGGATGCGAGTGTTGCATCGTGAAATCGACCTCGCAGTTGCTCGCGCCTACGGCTGGGACGACCTTGACTTGGAGCATGGCTTCCACGAAGTGCCGTACCTGCCAGAGAACGACCGCGTTCGCTTCACCCTCAGCGATCGTGCGCGCCTTGAAGTGCTGCGCCGCTTGTCGGAACTCAACCATCAGCGATACGAGGAAGAAGTCGCCCAAGGGCTACATGGAAATGCCGGGGCACGAACCCCGCGCCGTGCTGCCCGCGCCACGCTTACACAACCCTCCTTTGATTTCGACGCGGAAGCCGCGCCCACTGCCAATAGCGGGGCACCAGCCACAGCAATCCTTGATTTCCTGAGCGCGCATCAAGGCTGGCATGCCAAGGCGGACATCGTTACCGCTACCGGTATTGCGGACAGTCAATGGAATGTCTCGATCGCCGCGCTGATCTCTGACGGTAACGTCGAGCGCCAAGGGGAGCGACGAGGGGCACGATATCGCTTTGTCAAGGTGAGGCCGTGATGGAGAACGAACGCTACCCAGTAGATCTGACTGTCTCAGTCGATGACTTTGCTAACTGCGGCTGGAAGGAAGTGCTGGAGCAGATCTCCCGCGAAGGGTACTCGGCCATGTGGCAGGCGTTCTCCGCGGCTGCACGGACAGCCATGGACGAGGGTCGCAAAACGCATGGCAAGGTTCTCTGGTTATTGGCTGACGCCTGCTCAATGATGCTAGTGCCGTCGAGTCATAACGAACCCTTCAAACCCATCGCGGTGTTTCATGATCGCCGGTCTGTGATCCCGGACGACTTGACCGAATCGGATTTCGAATTCTTTAGTTTGGTCCTCGATTCGACTGATGACCTGTGGCTTAAGGCCCGCCTTGCAGATCTGTGCTGGTTGAAGCAAAAACCCAGGGTAGTAGATCATGCGCTGGCGGCCATCGATGCCTATCTCACCATTCCGCTGGACATTGAGACATGGGTTCGTGGGGGCAGGGAGTGTTGGGAGCGTGCTATCAGCCTGGCACGGATGCTGAAAGCCGGGGCTGGTGATCGTTTGCAGAAAATGGAGGCAGCGATTCTTGTCGCCTTCAATGCAGCGACACTCCGAGACGGCTTCCTGGGGCTATGGCTCGCTGATCTGCTGAAAACGAATGGTATGGCGCGGGAACGACGGATCGACGTCGCCAAACGTTTGGAATCCCTGGCCCGGGAGTTCGATGGCGAGGGTGATCTGCACCGTGCGCGTGAGTATTTCTCAGCGGCTTCCGACTGGTACAGGATCTCAGCGGATGAGTCGAAGGCAGCCGAAATGACCGTGTCCGTTGCCGAAGGGTGGGTAAAAGAGGCCATCGCTCGGACCTCATCAAGTGCCCCGAGTCACATGGTGGCTGCGAGCTTCTTCGAGAATGCGATTCAGACCTATCGGACGATTCCAGGAGCGGAACGCGCCGCACACCGAGTAGACGAGCGGATCGCCGAGCTACGGTCTCACCTCAACGACTCCGGTGAGAAGGCACTGGGCGAGATGGGCGTTATCAGCACGCCGGGTGTCGATATCTCCGATCTCGTGGAGAACGCGCGCAGGGCCGTCAGCGGCAAGTCGCCTATCGATGCATTGAAGGCGTTTGCCAACCTGCACCGAGGTGCGAAGGTGGATGAGCTGCGCAAGAGTGCCCTTGATCGGATGCGGGAGTTCCCCTTGCAATCCCTCTTCGCTGCGACGGTCATGAGCCGGGACGGAAGAGTCATCGCCAAACGCCCTGCCATGAGCCTAGGTGGCGAATTGACGGATTCCGACGAGCTCGCCATCCGAGCGGAAATGGTTCGAGACTACGGAATCTTCGTCAGCATCATCGTGCAGGGGGACGTTTGGCCCGCACTCGAGACGATGCTCCTGGAGCATCGCTTGCGCGAAGCGGATTTCGTAGGCCTGGCGCGCCAGTCTCCCATCGTGCCGAAGGGGCGAGAAGGGCTTTTTGGCAAGGCTCTGTTCCAAGGCTATGAGCGAGATTTCGTATCCGCGCTGCACCTGCTCATCCCACAGATCGAGCACATGGTGCGCTTTCACCTCAAACAGGCTGGTGCGAAGACTACGAATCTGGACAAGGATGGTGTCGAGAACGAGAACGGGCTGAGCACCTTGATGGATCTGCCTGAAGCGGAAACCGTTTTCGGCAAAGACCTGGCCTTCGAGCTGAAAACGCTTTTCTGCGATGCGTTCGGCCCGAATCTTCGTAACGAGCTTGCTCACGGCTTGCTCGACGAGGATGCCTGCCATTCACCATTTGCCATCTATGCATGGTGGTTTGGGTTGCGGCTTGTATTCAATGCCTGGTGGAACGCAGCACGCAAAGATGACACCACGGTCGAAGAGGAAGAAACCAATGGCTGACGAGAAAAGCACGAAAGCCCCCAACGCCTGGATCGCCATCAATCACGGCCTTGACACTGACCATAGGCTTGCGCCCTACATCCTGGTTCTGAAGGCTGACCGGTCCCTCTACCAGGCCATCGGGGAGGACGACTGGGTCCTGGTCCTGACGCCAGCGGGAGACATCACCCGTGTCGGGCGTGTGCTGCGGGTTCGTTCCGATCTCGCAACCACCACGCTCTATTTCGACCGATTGCTGTCGATCTCCGAACCCATCTCGATCAGCCTCACCGCACTCACAACCCCATCCTCTGGAAGCGTCGGTCGGGTCCAGTGGACGGATTTCGTCGAAGCCCTGCCCAAGGTACTGAACAAGACCATCGCCGAGGTGCCGACGATCGGCTCCGACGCCAGATCGCCTCAATACCAGCAAGAGCTCGCCTACATCCGCGAATTGCTGCAACTGGCCGTGATGGACGACCTGCTTGGCCCGGCTGGCGGCCCTCATGAGCGCATCGTCGACATGGGTGTACGGGATCGCTACCTGGTGGGCAAGCTTGCTCCACGCGAGGCGGCGCAAGGTGGTATTGAGGGGCTTGAGGGACCGCTGGCGAACGAAGAGGCCGAAGAGCCGACAGATCCGAAGGTTCCAGGCCAGCACGAACCTGGCGCGGAATTCGGCACGGCGACGGGGCGTGTAGAGCCCGAGTCCGACGCCACCGACGAGATTGATGCCGCCAGCAATCAATCGTTGGTGCCGAGCAGTCTGGGCATGACCTTCTGCGTGGATGGTGATGCCGAGCAGATCGAAGTCGAGGTGCACTGGGGACGCTACGAGCGCTGTGATGAGCACGAGATCTTCCGCACCCGCAAGAGCAAGGAGTCCGGCGCCGAGGAACAGACCAAGGCCAAGGTATGGCAACGCATCCCCTGTGGCGGCAAGTTGGTGTTGCCGCTCACCGAGGGCGTGATCCCTCATCAGGCGCCGGACAATACCTATCCCGAAGTGCGGGTGCAAGGCTCGGTGCGCGCCAAGAATGCGAATGGCGATCGCTTGGTGACGCTGTTCTTGGTCAACGCACAGGAGGAGCCCGACACCAACCGGGATACGGCCTGGGTCTTCCAGCCAGAGCTGATCGTTCGCGCTGAGCCAGAAGCTCCTAAGCGTGCAATATTCCGTCGCCGCCCCGTGCTGGATGCAGACGGTATGGACCCGGAGCGTGAGTCTCTGGAGATGATCTACCGAAACCGGGTTGAGTTCGCGGTCGGCCATGGCGTCGCCGTTCATGCAGAGACAGCGGATGACGTGACCCTGGCCACTGAGGTGCGGACCATCGTCATGCCGCAGTACGAGGTGCAGGTCACCGAGACACCGGGGCTGGACCCCGCCGACCGCCCCGCGATGAAGAAAATGGTGAGCAGTGGCCTGCTCGACATGCAGCGCCTCGCCACGCTGGACATTGATCCTTTGGTCGATGCCCTAAACCTGCTGACCAAGGATTACGGCGCATGGATTGACGAGCAGCGTGCGCGGGTCAGTGTCGACGTACTTGGCTACGCCGCGCAAGCACAGCAAGCGATGAATCGATGCCAGGAGATTCAAAAGCGTCTACAGCAGGGTATCGACACGCTGAAGAGCGATGAGAAAGCCCTGGCCGCCTTTCGGTTTGCCAACCTAGCAATGGCCACGCAGCGCGTGCGCAGCCAATACGCCCTTGAGGTCCGGCGCGGCAAGGACGTCACCGTCGAGCAGTTCGACGTTCTGAAGAACCGCAGCTGGCGCCCGTTCCAGCTGGCTTTCCTGCTGCTCTCGATCCCGTCACTGGCCGACCCAAGTCATCCGGATAGGGTGCAGCCCGTCGAATCCTATGCCGACCTGCTGTGGTTCCCCACCGGCGGCGGTAAGACCGAGGCCTACCTGGGTGTGGCCGCCTTCACCATGGCAATTCGGCGCATGCAGGGGAACCTGGGCGGCTACGACGGCTCGCGCGGTCTGGCAGTGATCATGCGTTACACCCTGCGTCTGCTCACACTTCAACAATTCCAGCGCGCCACCGCGCTGATCTGTGCCATGGAAGTCCTGCGGCGCGAGGCACTGGCCAAGGGCGACGAATCGCTCGGCACCGAACCCTTCACTATCGGACTGTGGGTGGGCAACAAGGTGACACCCGGAACGACCGAGGACAGTCATCGGGCCATTGAGGACATCCGCAACCCCGGCAAGTACAACGCCGGGTCGGCGTCTCCGGCGCAGTTGACCAGTTGTCCTTGGTGTGGCTCAGAGGTCGCGCCAGGCCGCGACGTGGAGGTCGACAAGGGCCGTGGACGCACTTTCGTCTACTGCGGAGACAAGAAGGGCCGCTGTGACTTCTCTAAAGGCAAGTCCAGCAAGCTACCCCACGCAGGCATCCCGGTGCTCGTCGTGGACGAGGAGATTTACCACCGTCCCCCGACGATGATGATCGCCACCGTGGACAAGTTCGCCATGATGGCGTGGCGCGGCCAGGTGCGCACGCTGTTCGGTCGAGTTGGCCAGGAATGCGAGCGACATGGCCTCCTATGGCAGGGTGCGGACTGCAATGGCAACCATCAGGCCGGAAAAGGACTGGCTGCCACCAAGGTCAAGAACATCAGCCCGATCCGCCCCCCGGACCTGATCATCCAGGACGAATTTCACCTGATCAGCGGACCGCTCGGAACCATGGTCGGCTTGTACGAGACGGCCGTGGACGAGCTGTGCAGTTGGAAGCTCGGGGAGCATTCCATCAAGCCGAAGATCATTGCCTCGACCGCGACGGTGCGCAAGGCGCGCGAACAGGTGAATAACGTCTTCATGCGCCGCGTGTCGGTATTTCCGCCGCACGGGTTGGACGTGGAGGACAACTACTTTTCGGTACAACGACCGATCAAGGAAAAACCGGGTCGGCGCTATCTCGGGGTCTGCTCACCTGGCAGTTCGCGACCCGCGATGCTGATCCGCGTCTACACAGCATTCCTGACCGCTGCTCAGGCACTGTTCGATCGTTTCGGCGAGGCTGCAGATCCGTACATGACCATGGTCGGTTACTTCAACTCGCTGCGTGAGTTGGGCGGCATGAAGCGTCTGGCCGAGGATGACGTGCAGACCCGTTCCTACCGGGTGCAGATGAGCATGGTGGAGCGGCCAGCATTGGCACAGCGCAGCGTCAGTAATATTCGCGAGCTGACGTCTCGGGTGTCCAGTCAGGACATTCCCAAGTACCTCGACAACCTTGAGGTGAAGTTCAAAGCCGAATACGACACTGCCACTGGCAAGTTTGTGACCAAGTGGCAAGAGGGTGACACCCGCGCGATCGACGTGGTGTTGGCGACCAACATGCTTTCGGTGGGCGTCGACGTCAATCGCTTGGGGCTCATGGCGGTGAATGGTCAGCCCAAGGGCACGGCGGAATACATCCAGGCCACCAGTCGTGTCGGCCGCTCTTTTCCCGGCTTGGTCTGCACCGTGCTCACCTGGGCACGGCCACGCGACCTTTCGCACTACGAGACCTTCGAGCATTACCACGCCACCTTCTACAAGCATGTCGAGGCGCAGTCGGTGACGCCCTTCTCGCCGCGCGCGATGGACCGTGGACTCACTGGCTCTTTGCTGAGCCTGATGCGACTTGAGAACGATGTATTCAGCCCCAACGAGGGTGCGGGCAAGCTGGACAAATCCGACCAGAGCGAGATCCTTGATGCCATCGACGTCCTGGTCAAGCGGGCATGGAATGTCAGCGAGCTGTCCAGCACGAAGAGCTTGGCAGAACAGGAGCTTAAGGAGCGCGCAGACGAGTGGGCCAAGGAGGTCAGCGTCCCGGGTCGAACGCTGGCTTATGAAAAGCGTGGGCCGAATGCGGCTACGACCAAGAATTTGATTGAGGCACCCGGCATCAAGCCATGGGACAACTGGACGGTGCCCATGTCAATGCGCGAGGTGGAGCCCGGCGTGCGTCTGATTATGAATACCAGCCACATAACGGACGACCACGCTTGGAAGCCTCGTCCTGCGACGAAGGATGAGGATTGAACATGACGACGACCAATAAGACGCCAGTCGGAGAAGTCAGACCCAGTCAGTTGCTCTGGACCTATGGGCCCGGGGCATTGATCGACCTGCCGAGCCTGTCGGTGGTGACGCTCGGGATCGACCGTTGGGAGAAGGATCGCTGCCAGCCGATCCAGGAGGCCAGACTGCTTGCCGCCGTAAGGAAGGTACTGGGCGGACAGGTCGAGAACCTGCGTATGCCGCCCTTCCAGAAGAGTGAGCTCGTCGACCCCTGGTCCGCTGAGGCCAATATTGGTGTTCCCGTCCGGCCATTCCCTCGCTGGATGCGCTGCGTGAAGTGCGGCCTGCTCTCGCCCTTTGATGCAGGACTGTTTGAGATCAAGGAGCACCGCTTCAGACCCGAACGAACCCGGTTCGTCCACAAAAGCTGCCGGGGCTCCAAGGGCGATCAACCCGCCAAGGACGCGGATGCCGTCCCCGCTCGTTTCCTGTTAGCGTGCCGCGATGGTCACCTCGACGACTTCCCTTGGCACTACTTCGTACACGGTGGCAACAGCTCATGCAAGGGCACGCTGCGATTCTTCGAGAGTGGCGCGTCGCTGCAGACTGAAAACCTCTGGGTGAAATGTGACGCGTGCGGTGCATCGCGAAGCATGGCGCACGCCTTTGGCAAGGCGGGGAAAGAGAACTTGCCGGCGTGCCGTGGACGTCACCCTCACCTTGATCACTTCGACAACGAGTGTGACGAAGATGCGCGCGCGGTTCTATTGGGCGCCACGAATAGCTGGTTCCCGATCACACTCTCGGCGCTCGCGATCCCTCAGACCAACGACCCGCTGAGTCAGCTTGTCCAGGACGGCTGGGAGTTCTTCGAAGAGCTGGAGTCCGAAGCCGAAGTGTCGGTGACGGTAAAGACGCTGAAGAAGGCCGGGGCTCTGCCAGGGATCGACAAATACCCGGCAGCGTCCATTTGGTCGGCCATCGAAGCGCACCGCAGCGGTGGCGGACAGGATGTCGTCGGTGAGGCTGATATCAAGGGCCCGGAGTGGGACGTGCTGACGGAGGCGAACCCTCCCACGGACTACCCACACTTCATGAGCAAGAAGGTCGGCACGCCGCCGGGCTTTGCGAACCAAATCAGCAGAGTGCTGCTCCTTGAGCGACTGCGCGAGGTCAATGCCTTGTTGGGTTTCACGCGGGTGGAGGCGCCCGAAGAGACGGGTGACCCGAACGATCGGCCCCAGATGGCCGACCTCTCGCGAGCCAAGCCGGATTGGGTTCCTGCGAACCAGGTCCATGGCGAAGGCATTTTCATGCAGTTCGACGAACAGGCGCTCGTGGCCTGGGAGGGGCTTCCTGCCGTCAAGCAGGTCGACAAGATGCTCCTGGGCGGCCACAGGGGATGGCGCAACTCACGCCATCTTGACCCGGATGAGGGCTACCCCGGTATTCGCTACGCCATGCTCCACACGCTCTCGCACCTGCTGATTCGTGAGCTGGCGCTGGAATGCGGTTACAACGCCGCGAGTATTCGCGAGCGAATCTATGCCGACATCTCGGGCGAAAACCCGCAGGCCGGCATTCTCATCTACACGGCGGCAGCCGACTCAGATGGGACGCTGGGCGGCCTCGTCGATCTCGGAAAACCAGAGAACCTCGGGCGCCTGCTGGAGCAAGCCTTGAACCGCTCGAAAATTTGCTCCTCGGACCCGCTCTGCTCCGAGCACGCCCCCCAAAAGGATAGATCACTCCACGCAGCCGCGTGCCATGCATGCAGCCTCGTCGCAGAGACATCGTGTGAGCGAGGAAATCGTTACCTTGATCGGTCATTGCTGGTGCCGACCTTGGAGCGTGTAGACGCAGCCTTCTTCAAGGGCTTGTGACGTGGAGAAGCTCTTGGACGCCGTGGCAGCCGTGGTCTGTCTGGTCTCTCCTGAGAAGGTTCAGGCGATCGCCAACCGGATTCGTCGGACCGATTTCACTATAGCAGCCGACTCGCTTTCGGGGGTGGTCGGCACGCCTGCTGCCGCTGGGGTAGTGCATCAGCTCGTCGATGCCTGGCGAACGACCGCTGTTAGCGCCGAAGAGCTTGCATCAATGCTGCTTGCCGCCGGCCATGTCTTCACCAAGGCAGCCAACCAGCAATCCACAGAACTCGTGTGGACAGGGCCGACGACGCCCTTCGTTTCGGCCCGTCGAACGGAACAGGCGTTGCTTCAGGTCATCAACGCCGCCAAGCAAACCCTGTTCATTACCAGTTTCGTTGCATACGACGTCTCGACCATCGTGAAGGCGCTGAATGCGGCAAGCGAACGCGGTGTGGTGATTTCCATGCTGCTTGAGTTATCCCAGGATCACGGCGGCAGCATCTCATTTGATGCGATAGGCAAGATGACCGCGCTGGTTCCCGCTGCGAGGCTCTATGCCTGGCGGGAAAAGGCCGATCCGTTCTCAGGCGGGCGTGTCCACGCCAAAGTCGCTGCCGCCGATGGCAGGGTGTGCTTCATCACCAGCGCAAATCTGACCGGGCATGCGATGGAGAAGAACATGGAGGCGGGGGTACTAATTTCTGGCGGGAGTATCCCTCAGCTAATGATGCAGCATCTTGATTCACTTGTCGGGATGAAATTCATTGCTCGGGTTTGAAATTGGAGGAGGCCGACAAGAAAGCGGGCCGGCAGTTACCCCAACTTTGCAGCCAGTTTCTCCGCCTCGATATGCGTGTATCGCCTGAGCATGGCTAGTGTCTTGTGCCCAGTCATGCTCGCCACTTCCATAATGCCAAGTCCCTTTTCGAATAGACAAGACGTCGCCTCATGTCGCAGATCGTGAAAACGTAAATTGGTAAGAAATGCCGGATCAGGTTTCTGATTTGCTTTGCCGCAGTCAGTTTCGTAGCTGCTTAGCGCACGCGCCTTGGTGCGTTGCCACGCCTTCTCAAAAGAGTCCTTGGATTTCCAGCCGAATACATGGCCGTCAAGACGACGCGGCAGGCTTCGCAACGCTTCCACGGCCTTACTGGACAGCGCGACTGTCCGGCTTTCACCGTTCTTCGTTTCGGGAAGATGCGCGATGCGGCGACTTAGATCAATGCGTGACCACTCCAAGCTGAACAGCTCGCCCAGGCGCATGCTGGTTTCAATCGCAAGAATGATGATTTGCCGCATGCCAACCGCACGGGATTCGGCGGCAGCCGGAAGAAGATATTCAAGTTCGCCAGGACGTAGTCGTCGATCCCTGGCTTTTGGCAACGCTGGTTTGCGGATGGCACGTGCAGGATTGCCTGACGGTAAGGGGATCGACAATTCCTTTTCTGCGAACGTGAACACGCTCGACAAGGCGTTGAGATGATGCACGACAGTCTGGCTAGACAGTCCATCTGCCAGCAAGGTGTCACGCCAGGTTGCGACATCGACAGAACGGATGGCCGAAAGGAAATATGCTCCGAATATCTCGGAAGCAACGCGTAACCGCTGCGCCTGGGTGGGGTCGAGGGTGCGAGCCCCTTTGAGCCGGTCAGCAACTTCTTTGAAGGTGATTTTCCCGGCCTCATTGACGGCCGCTGCGATGTTGCCGCGTTGAAGGTCTCGTTCGACTTCTCGCGCCCAAGCCTCGGCGTCTATTTTCAGGTCAAAGGTGCGACTAAGCGTCGGCGCGCCCTTGCGCCTGACTTGAGCCATCCACCCCGACTTACGCTGCTCAATGTAGGCCATGCAAAGCCCCTGAACGGGCAATTCCCACTGAATTCCCACAAATGATAGCCCATATTTTGAAGAATCTAGGAATTAAGCTGATCCCAATGGATCTTTATTTAGGCCTGTCACGCCGGGGGTCGCGGGTTCGAGTCCCGTCCACTCCGCCAAGCATTCAAGTCAACCGGGCCTGCGCGGCCCGGTTTTTTTTCGCCTTGACTTGGCGTCCTCAGCGTAGCGTGCCCGCTTCACTGCATGAACTGCAGGGAGGCGAGATTCGCGTACAGCCCGCCACGGGCCATGAGTTCAGCATGTGTGCCCATGTCGATGATGCGTCCGCGGTCCATCACCACGATGCGGTCGGCGCGCTGCACAGTGGCGAGTCGATGGGCGATGACGAGGGTGGTGCGCCCCTGCATGGCTTGTTCGAGCGCGGCCTGCACAGCCCGTTCGCTTTGCGCGTCGAGCGCGCTGGTGGCTTCGTCCAGCAACAGCAGCGGGGCGTTCTTCAGAATGGCGCGGGCGATGCTGATGCGCTGGCGCTGTCCGCCGGACAGGCGCACGCCGCGTTCGCCCAGATAGGTGTGGTAGCCCTGCGGCAGTTCGCGGATGAATCCGTCCGCCTGTGCCGCGCGGGCGGCCTCGATCACCTCGTGGTCGGTGGCCTCGGGCCGGCCGTAGCGGACGTTGTCCATCGCGCTGGCGGAAAAGATGACGGCGTCCTGCGGCACCAACCCGATGCGCCCGCGCAGTTCGGCCAGACTGGCGTGATCGGTGCGCACGCCGTCGACGCTCACCGCGCCGTGCTGCGCGTCATAGAAGCGCAGCAACAGTTGCAGCACCGTGGTCTTGCCCGCGCCGCTGGGACCGACGAGGGCGACGGTTTCGCCGGGCTCCATGCGCAGCGAAAAATCGTCCAGCGCCGGTTGCTCCGGGCGCGAGGGGTAGGTGAAGCGGACATGGGCGAATTGCACTGCCGATCCCCCGGGCGCGGGCGCCAGGGGCTGCGGCTGCAGCGGGTCGGTCACGGGCGAACGCTCCGCGAGCAGTTCCATCAGGCGCTCGGTGGCGCCCGCGGCGCGCAGCAGATCGCCGAAGACTTCGGCCAGGGTCGCGGCGGATCCGGCCACCAGGCCGATGTACAGCACGGTCTGACCCAGCGTGCCCGCGCTCATGCGGCCCTCGACCACGGCCACCGTGCCGAGATACAGGCCATAGATGAGCGCACCGAACAGCGCGACGATGACAAAGGCGGTCAGCAAGGCGCGCATGCGGCTGCGCCGCACGGCCGTGGCGAAGGCGGCCTCGGCGGCGTCGCGAAAGCGGCGGGCTTCGTCCGCTTCGCGCGTGTAGCTCTGCACCGTCGGCACAGCGTTGAGAACCTCGGCGGCGATGGCGCTGGAGTCGGCGACCCGGTCCTGGCTGGCGCGCGACAATCGCCGCACCCGCCGGCCGATGGCCACGGCGGGCAGCACCACGAGCAGGATGACGGCCACGACGGTGAGCATCAGGCGCGGGCTGGTGGCCACCAGCATGACCATGCCGCCCAGGAACACCACGGCATTGCGCAGCCCCATCGACAGGCTGGACCCCACGACGGTCTGCACCAGGGTGGTGTCGGTCGTCAGGCGCGACAGCACCTCGCCGGTCTGCGTGCTTTCGAAGAACTGCGGGCTTTGCCCCAGCACATGGGCGTAGACCCGGCTGCGCAGATCGGCCGTGACCCGCTCGCCCAGCCAGCTCACCATGTAGTAGCGCGCCGCCGAGAAAAGGCCCAGCAGCACGGCGAGCCCGAAGAGCCCGGCGAAATGGATGCCCAGGGCTGCGCCCTTGCCGCCGGCGGCCGGATGGAGCAGGCCGCCGTCGATCAGCCAGCGCAGTGCGAGCGGGAAGCTCAGGGTGCTGCCCGCGGCGAGCAGCAGGAACAGCAAGGCAAGCGCGATGCGGGCGCGATACGGGCGCAGGAAAGGCAGCAACTGGCGCAGCGAGCCCAGGGTGCGCTTGCCGGCCAGGGCGGGGAAGGATGGGGTATCGGCCATGCCGCATCCTAGCCCGTGCCTGTCGCCGGCGACGGATGCCAGCCATCAATTCCCCAGCCCAGCCGGCTCACGCGGCGGCTGCGTATAGTGCTGTGCATGACCGCACGCGACCCCATTGACCCCGTCCAAGACCTTGCCGCCATCCAGATCCAGGGGGCGCGGCAGAACAATCTGAAGAACCTCGATCTGGACATCCCGCTCGGGCAGATCGTCGTCGTCACCGGAGTCTCGGGGTCCGGCAAGAGTTCGCTCGTGTTCGACACCGTCTATGCCGAAGGCCAGCGGCGCTATGTCGAGACCTTCTCGCCCTACGCGCGTCAATTCCTCGACCGCATGGACCGGCCGCAGGTCGACCGCATCGGCGGCATTCTGCCGGCCATCGCCATCGACCAGACCAACCCGGTGCGCACCTCGCGCTCCACGGTGGGGACGATGACCGAACTGGCCGACCATCTCAAGCTGCTCTACGCCCGCAGCGCCCGCCTGTTCTGCCGGCAATGCGGGCAGGCGGTGCGGCGCGACAGCACAGCCAGCATCGCCGCCGATGTGTTCGCGCGCGCGGCGGCGGGCGACCCGCGCCTGGTGTTGACCTTCCCGGTGCGCATCCCCGCCGGCTTGCCCGAAACCGACGTGTTGCAGGGGCTCGCGGCGCAGGGCTACACACGCATCCACGTTCGCGACGATGCGGTCCTGCACGTCGTGCAGGACCGTTTTCGCGCCGGCAACATCGAGGCCGCGCGCCTGGCCGAGGCCCTGGAATCGGCGCTGCGCCTGGGCGGTGGGCGCACCGCGGTGTGGCCGCTTGCGGAGGGCCATGTCGGCACCGAGACCGCCGCGCCGGCGTGGCGCTATTCGTCCGACCTGCACTGCGCGCATTGCGACATCGCCTACCGCGATCCCAGCCCGGGCTTGTTCAGTTTCAACTCGCCGGTGGGCGCCTGCGACACCTGCCGCGGCTTTGGCCGCACGCTGGGGGTCGACTGGGGCCTCGTGATTCCCGATGCGCGCAAGAGCCTCGGCCAGGGCGCCGTCAAGCCCTGGCAGACCGCCAGTTTCAAGGACGCGCAGAAGGACCTGGAGCGTCACGCCCCCGGGGCCGGCGTGCGCCTGGACGTGCCCTGGGGCGAACTGACCCAGGCCGAACGCGACTGGGTGATCGAGGGCGACCCGGGCTGGAAGGGGCAGTGGGAGAAGCAGTACTACGGCGTGCGCCGTTTTTTCGACTGGCTGGAAACCCGCACCTACAAGATGCATGTGCGCGTGCTGCTGTCCAAGTACCGCAGCAGCAGCCTGTGCCCGGCCTGCGGTGGTGCGCGCCTCAAGCCCGAGGGCTTGTTGTGGCGCGTCGGAAGCCGCGAGGCGGCGGATGCCGCCCTGGCGGGCCGCCCGCGCTTTCGCCCCGCGGGCGCGACGTGGGGCGAGCCCGCCATGCAGGCCATGCCGGGGCTGTGTCTGCATGACGTGATGCAACTGCCGGTGGCGCGTGCGCAGGATTTCTTCACCACGCTGGAGCACGAGCCGGGAGCCGATTCCGCGACCCGGCTGCTGCTCGACGAGATCCGCGCCCGCCTGCGCTATCTGCTGGACGTGGGACTGGGCTACCTGACGCTCGACCGGCAGTCGCGCACGCTTTCGGGCGGCGAGGTGCAGCGCATCAACCTCACCACCGCGCTCGGCACTTCGCTCACTCAGACCCTTTTCGTGCTCGACGAGCCGTCCATCGGCCTGCACCCGCGCGACCTGCATCGCCTGAATGGCGTGATGCGGGGCCTGAAGGACGCCGGCAATTCGCTGCTGGTGGTCGAGCACGACCCGCAGGTGATGCTCGCGGCCGACCATCTGATCGAACTCGGGCCCGGCGCCGGCGAACACGGCGGCGAGCTCGTGTTCCAGGGCGACCTCGCCGGCTTGCGCCTGGCGAACACCCTCACCGGAGCCTATCTGCGCGGCGAGCGGCGGGTGCAACCCGACCGTGCCCCGCGCCGCCCGAGCGAGGACGCGACGGGTCGGCTCACCGCGCCCAGGCTCATCCTGGAAGGCGCGCGGGAACACAACCTGCGCGGGGTCACCGCCGAATTTCCGCTGCGTGCCATGGTGGCCGTCACCGGCGTATCGGGCTGCGGCAAGTCCACCTTGGTGGGCGATGTGCTGTACCCGGCGCTGGCGCGCGCGCTCGGCAAAACCGCGCCCGAGCCCGGCCTTCACGACCGCCTGCTGGGCGCCGAGCAGGTGGCCGACGTGGTGTTCGTCGACCAGTCGTCCATGGGCAAGACGGCGCGTTCCAACCCGGTGAGCTTCGTCGGTGCCTTCGACGCCCTGCGCAAGCGCTTCGCCGCGCTGCCGGCGGCGCAGCAGCGCGGTTACACCGCGGGAACATTCAGCTTCAACAGCGGCGAGGGCCGTTGTCCGACCTGCGGGGGTTCGGGCTTCGAACACGTGGAGATGCAGTTTCTCTCCGACGTCTATCTGCGCTGTCCCGACTGCGACGGCAGGCGCTACCGCGCCGAGGTGCTGGAGTTGAAGTTGACGCTGGCCGACGGCAGAAAGTTGAACATCGCCGACGTGCTCGAACTCACGGTGGCCGAGGCGCTGGCGGTTTTCGCATCCGATCGCGACCTGATGCCGGGGCTCAAGGCGCTGCAGGCTGTCGGCCTCGATTACCTGCGCCTGGGCCAGCCCACGCCCACGCTGTCGGGCGGCGAGGCCCAGCGGCTCAAGCTCGCGGCCTTTCTGGCCGAAGCCCGCAAGACGGCCGGGCGCGGCGCGCGCAAGGGCAGTCTCTATCTGCTGGACGAACCCACCACCGGCCTGCACTTCGACGACATTGCCAAGCTGCTGCGGGCCCTGCACGAATTGGTGGACGCCGGCAACAGCGTGGTGCTGATCGAGCACAACCTGGACGTGATCGCCGCGGCCGACTGGGTCATCGACCTCGGCCCCGAGGGGGGCGACGCCGGCGGCCAGATCCTGGTCGCCGGCACGCCGGCGGTGGTCGAAGCTTGCGCGGCATCGCATACCGGACGGGCGCTGGCGGCGTATCGCGGGCAGGTGGGAGCGGGCGTCATGCACGGCCTTCTCCCCGCTCCGGCACAACCCTACGCCAGCAACGATGCGCAAATCATGCAGGCCGCCGAGGAGACAGGCGCCTATCTCGCGCAAGCCATGCGGCGCGGCCGCGAGGGTTTCATCGCCATACGCCACGCGCGCGAGCACAACCTCAAGAACATCGACGTGGACCTGCCGCGCGGCAGCATGACGGTGATTACCGGGGTGTCCGGGTCCGGCAAGAGTTCGCTGGCGTTCGACGTGCTGTTCAGCGAGGGGCAGCGGCGCTATCTGGAGTCGATCAACGCCTACGCCCGCCAGTTCGTGCAGCCGCCGCCGCGGCCCGACGTCGACGCCATCTTCGGCATCCCGCCCACGGTGGCCATCGCCCAGCGCACCAGCCGCGGCGGGCGCAAGAGCACGGTGGGCACGCTGACCGAAACCCACCAGTTCATGCGCCTGATCTATGCCAAGCTCGGCACGCAGTACTGCCCGGACTGCGCCGTGCCCATCGCTCCGCAGAGCGAGGACGCCATCGTCGCCCAGCTCATGCGCGAGCTGCGCGACCAGCGCGTCGGCCTGATGGCTCCGCTGGTGGTGCAGCGCAAGGGGGTGTACACCGAACTTGCGCAGTGGGCCGCCAAGCGCGGACACACGCATCTCTGGGTGGACGGCCTGTTCCTGCCTACCGACCCCTGGCCGCGTCCGGACCGGTTCCGCGAGCACGACATCTCCGTGCCTTTGGGTGAAGTGCAGCTGGCACCCGAGGACGAGGCGCGTTTGCGTGGCCTGGTGCGCGAAGCCGTGCAACTCGGCAAGGGCGTGGTGCAGGTGGTGTGGCCGCTGGACGCGCTGCACCGCGCGATGGCCGCGGGCGACGTGGTCGGCGCGCATGCCGGGCTCAAGCTGCGCCAGTTCAGCACACGCCGCGCCTGTCCGGTGTGCGCGCGCAGCTTCCCGGAGTTGGACCCGCGCCAGTTTTCCTACAACTCATCGGCCGGCTGGTGTCCGACCTGTTTCGGCACCGGCCAGCATCTGCCCGGCTTCAGCGCCGAGCAAAGCGGGGAGGAGGGCGCCTGGCGCGAGGCGGGGGCGGATGGTGCCGAGGATCAGCCATGCCCCGACTGCGGCGGTGCGCGCCTGAATGCCGTGTCGCGCGCAGTGCGTTTCCGCGATCTATCGATCACCCAGCTCGCCGCCATGCCGGTGAACCGCGCGCGCGACTGGTTCGATGCCCTCGTGCCCGACGCGCGCGAGCAGGCCGTGGCGCGCGACGTGCTGACGGAAATCGGCGCCCGGCTGACCTTCCTGCAGCGCGTGGGGCTGGGTTATCTGGCGCTGGACCGCGCAGCGCCCACGCTGTCGGGCGGCGAGGCGCAGCGCATCCGCCTCGCGGCGCAGCTCGGCAGCAATCTGCGCGGCGTGGCCTACGTGCTCGACGAACCGACCATCGGCCTGCACCCGCGCGACAACATGCGCCTGCTGGATGCGCTGGACGCCTTGCGCGCGCGCGGCAACACCCTGGTGGTGGTCGAGCACGACGAGGACACCATGCGCCGCGCCGACGCCATCCTCGACATCGGCCCCGGCGCCGGCAGTCAGGGCGGCCAGGTGGTGGCGCAGGGCAGCCTGGCGGAATTGATGCGTCATCCCGAGTCCCTCACCGCGCGCTATCTGCGCGAGCCCCTGCGCCACCCGCTGCGGCCGCGGCCACAGACCACGCCGGCCACCGCGGCGCTGGAGGTGTATGGCGCGCATCTCCACAACCTGCACGATGTCGACGTGCGTTTCCCGCTCGCGCGGCTGTCGGTGATCACCGGCGTGTCGGGGTCGGGCAAGTCCAGCCTCGCGCGTGGCGTGCTCTACGCCAGCAGCCGTGCCCTGCTGGCTGGCGAAGGCGCTCCGGTCGGCTGCAGGGCATTGCTGGGCCTGGGCGCCGTGGAGCGGGTGCTGGAGGTGGACCAGACGCCCATCGGCAAGACTCCGCGCTCCTGTCCCGCCACCTATGTCGGCATTTGGGACGACATTCGCCGCCTGTTCGCCGACGCCACCGAGGCGCGCATGCGCGGTTTCGCCGCCGGCCGTTTCTCCTTCAACACGGGCCCGGGACGCTGCCCGACCTGCGATGGCCAGGGCGCGGTGCGGGTGGAAATGAACTTCCTGCCCGACGTGATTCAGCCTTGCGACGATTGCGCCGGCCTGCGCTTCAACCCGGAAACCCTGCAGGTGAAGCTGCGCGGCCAAAGTGCGGGCGACGTGCTGAACATGAGCGTGGATGCGGCGCTGGCGTTCTTTTCGGCGCATCCCCGCATCACGCGCGCCTTGCAGCTGCTGCAGGACGTGGGCCTGGGCTATCTGCGTCTGGGCCAGCCCAGCCCGCAGTTGTCCGGCGGCGAGGCGCAGCGCCTGAAGCTCGTCACCGAGCTGGCCACAGCCGCCGCGCGACCGACGCTTTACGTGCTCGACGAGCCCACGGTCGGCCTGCACATGGCCGACGTCGGGAAGCTCATCCTCGTGCTGCTGCGCCTGGCCGACGCCGGGCACACGGTCGTGGTGGTCGAGCACAACCTGGACGTGATGGCCTCGGCCGACTGGATCGTCGATCTCGGTCCGGAGGGCGGTACGGAGGGCGGCCGGCTGGTGCATCAGGGGCCGCCGATGGACTATGCGGCCGAGCGAGGCGCTGCGGGACACACGGCGCGAGCGCTCGGCGCCTTCCTGCGTGAGCGCTCGCGCGCGAATCAGCCGACCGGCGCGTAGAGCCGGATGCCGCTGCCGCCGCCGGCCTTGGCCAGGTACATGGCCTCATCGGCCTGACGCCGCAGGGTGTTGGCGTCCTGGGCGTGGCCGGGGAACAGGGCCACGCCGACGGAGGCATAGGCCAGGTCCGACAAGCCGGTGGCGTCGAACGCCGTCTGCACGCGTTCCAGCAAGGCCTGGGCCCGCTGGCCGGCCGCTTCGGGCTGGATGCCGGTGAGCAGCACGGCGAATTCGTCCCCGCCCATGCGCCCGGCGATGTCGCCCGGGGTGAGGAAGGCCAGGAGTTCCTGCCCCGCGGCCTGCAGCAGGCGGTCGCCCTGGGCATGGCCGTGGCGGTCGTTGACCTGCTTGAAGCGGTCGAGGTCGATGAACAGCAGCGCCGCCGTCTGCCTGCGCTCGGCCAGACCGGCGATGCGGGTGGGCAACTGGTCCAGGAAGGCGCGTCGGTTGTACAAGCCGGTGAGGCCGTCGCGTTCGGCGAGTTCGCGCATGCGCTGTTCGGCGGCGCGGCGGGCGCGAATGTCGCGCACCAGGGTCATGCGCAGGGTTTCGCCGTCGAATTGCACATTGCGCCCGAGCACTTCCACGGGGATGTCGTAGCCCTCGCTGTGCCGCAGCGCGATCTCGTAAGGCCTGCCCTCGACTCCCTTGCTGATGTGGCCGATCACGATATCGCGGTCGTCCGGGCTGACGAAGCCGATCGAGGGGCGCCCGATGACGTCTTCGGCGGCATGTCCCAGCAAGCGCGTGAGGGCCGGGTTGATGTCCACGATGATGCCGGCGCGCTGAAACACGATGCCCTCGGTGCTCGCATCCATGAAACGGTGGAGCCTCGCCATCGCCTCGTGCGCCATGCGCGCGGTGGCGCGAAAGCGCGTGATCTCGTGCATCAGCAGGCACAGTTCCCGCGCTGCGCCGCGATTCGCGTACCGCACCAGGTTCACGTCGAAATCGCGCATCTGGCCATCCCGTGTGCGCAGGCCCAGGTCGACGATGCGTCCGCCGGCGCCATCCGGCGCGTCACGCTGCAGATGAGGTTCGATTTGCGCGAAGGTGGCGGGCTCGAAGATGTGCGGCAAGGCGAGGCCGATCATGGCCCCAGGGCTGGTCCCGAACAGGGCGGCGAAGGCGGTGTTGGCTTCGGTGCAGCGCTGGGTGGCGATGTTGAAACAGGCCATCGGGGTGGAGGATTGCCTGGCCACGGCGCCCATGCGTTCGCCGCCGGCTTGATCGGCCGGCACGGCATCGTCCTGTGTCGTTGTCGCTTCGGACATCCCCCACCCTCCCTATATCGGTCAGGGATCTCCGCCCCTGATACTCCAATTTGTATTCTGGGCGAGCCAGCATGCGGCGTGCGGCCTGGGAGATTCAAATAAGCGGGGAAAGCGTGAAGAATCGCACGAAACTTCGATCCCATTGCATCGAAGGAGGTTTGGTCAAGGTCCGTGGACCGGTATTCCCGGGCCGGTGCGGCGTGGCGTTCGAGGTTCGGCCCGAAGCCCGTTGAACGCCGCTGTTTTCCGTACATCGTGCAGCGAATCTTGCATTTCGAGACGGTGCCTTGTCACGGATTTGTCACGAGGAATTTGCACCATCGACGCAAACAAGACGAAGGGCTCGCGACGCTGCGCGCCCGCCTGCGCAAGGCCCGAATCAAGGAGGCATTTCACCGGAGGTCTCCATGCAGACAGCACCCAGCACCATCTCGGCCACGCCCGACGTCGTCGATTCCCTGAACAACGCCCCGATCAGCTTTTTCCACCTGCGCGCCGCGTTCACCGCGGGCATGGGTTTTTTCACCGATGCCTACGATCTGTTCATCATCGGATCGGCGCTTGTCTACATCAAGCCGGCATGGCATCTGCACAGCCACGACATCGCCCTGCTCGGCAGCATCTCGCTGGTGGCGGCCTTTCTCGGCGCCTTCGTGTTTGGCCGCCTGGCGGACCTCATCGGCCGCAAGCGCATCTATGGCCTGGAGGCGCTGCTGATGGTGATCGGCGCACTGGCTTGCGCGTTCGCCCCCAGCTTCATCTGGTTGCTGGCGTTCCGCGTGGTGCTGGGCTTCGGCATCGGCGGCGACTATCCGATGAGCGCGGTGCTGATGTCCGAATATGCCAATGCCAAGAAACGCGGGGCGCTGACCTCGCTGGTGTTCGGCATGCAGGGGTTGGGGCTGGCTTTCGGCCCGGTCGTGGCGCTGACGCTGGAAGCCTCGGGAATGCCGCCCGATTCGATCTGGCGCATCATGCTCGGCCTGGGCGCCCTACCGCCGTTGGCGGTGCTCTACCTGCGCCGCACCATGCCCGAGTCGCCGCGTTACAAAGCCCTGGTGCTCGGCCATGCGGACGAGGCTGCGCGCGACATGCGGGCCTATTCCTTCGGCCAGGTCCAGTCGGCCGGAGACAAGACGCAACCCCGGCGCATCGGCCTGATGGAGATGCTGCGCGACCGGCGCATGCTGCTGCTGATTCTGGGCACGGGCGGCGCCTGGTTTCTCAACGACTACGCCTTCTACGGCAACGCCATTTCCACGCCGGAAATCCTCAAGCTTCTGGCGCCGTCGTCGTCCACGCTCACCGGCAGCGCCTGGGCGCTGATCACGTTCGCGGTGTTCGCGATTCCCGGCTATCTGGCGTCGATCTTCTTCATGGATGCCATCGGTCATCGCCGCCTGCAGGTTCTCGGCTTCTCGGCCATGGCCATTTGCTTCGGGGCGATGGGGCTGCTGCCAGGCATCACCCACGAGGTTGCGCCGTTTCTCGTGCTTTACGGCGTGAGTTTTTTCTTCATCCAGTTCGGCCCGAATTGCACCACCTTCGTGATGCCGGCCGAGGTGTTTCCCACCAGCGTGCGCACCACGGGGCACGGATTCGCCGCCGGCATCGGCAAGTTCGGCGCCTTTGTCGGCACGTTCGTGTTTCCCTTGATCAGTGCCGCAGGCGGGGTCAAGGGCGCCATGCTGTTCTCGGCGGGGGTGTCGGTGCTGGGCGCCTTGTTGACACTGACAACGCTGCCCGAGCCCAGCGGCAAGACGCTTGAAGAGATCAGCGGCGAGCGCCCGGGCGCATCGGCACCGACCTGGTCGTCGCCGCAGGCGCAGGCAAGCGCGGCGAGCTGAAGCACGCGGACCCGCGTGCTTCAGGGGCGCAGGAGTTGCGCCAGTGCGCGCGGTAGGGCGTCACGGGCGCAGCAATCGACCACCAGCCGCTGCGTCATGCCGCGCAGCCAGGTCAGCTGGCGCTTGGCGAGCTGGCGGGTGGCCGCGATGGCCTGGGCCTCGAACGTGGCGGCATCGGTGAGGCCGCCGAGATGAGCCCAGGCCTGGCGGTAGCCGACCGCGCGCAAGGCGGGCAGGCCGGGATGGAGGTCGGCCCGGGCACGCAAGGCCCGGACTTCGTCGAGAAAACCGGCCGCCAGCATGGCGTGGAAGCGCACGGCAATGCCGGCATGCAGTTCGGCCCGGTTCGACGGTTCCAGCGCCAGCACGCGCAAGGGCGTGCCGCCTCCGGCCGGCTGGTCCTGGAAATGCAAGGACAGCGGCTTGCCGGTGAGGCGCCACACCTCCAGCGCGCGCTGCACGCGCTGGGCATCGCCGGGTTCGAGGCGCGCGGCGGTGGCGGGATCCACCCGCGCCAGGTCCGCATGCAGCGCGGCCCAGCCGCGAACGCGCGCCTCCTCCTCGAGTTCGGCGCGCAGGGCGGCATCGGCCTGGGGCAGGGTATTCAGCCCTTGCTGCAGGGCGCGCAGGTAGAGCAGGGTGCCGCCGACCAGCACGGGTTCGCGTCCGCGTGCGCGGATGGCGTCGATCAAGCCTCGCGCGTCGGCCGCGAAGGCGGCGGCGCTGTAGCTTTGCGACGGATCGCGGATGTCGAGCAGGTGGTGGGGCACGCGGGCGCGTTCGCCGGCCGCAGGCTTGGCGGTGCCGATATCCATGCCGCGGTACACCAGCGCCGAGTCCATGCTGATGATCTCGATGTCGCGCTGCGCGGCCAGCGCCAGGGCCACCGCGGTCTTGCCCGCGGCGGTGGGGCCGGTGATGACCCAGGCGGGCGGCGGCACGGGACGGGTCATGGACAAGTTCCGCCCCCGGTTGGCGACGTTGATCGCGCAGTCAAGGGCATCAACGTCCGCGCAGGAACAGCGCGTCGAGCTCGGCCAGGCTGACTTGGCGCCAGGTCGGGCGGCCGTGGTTGCACTGGTCGGAGCGCTCGGTGGCTTCCATGTCGCGCAGCAGGGCGTTCATTTCGGCGAGGTTGAGCGCGCGGTTGGCGCGTACGGCGCCGTGGCAGGCCATGGTCGAGAGCAGGGCGTTGCGGCGCTGCTCCAGCGTCCGGCTGCTGCCGAACTCGGCGAGTTCGGCCAGCGCGGCGCGGGCCAGGCGCACCGGGTCGGCGCGGGCCAGCAGGGCCGGCACGGCGCGCACGGCGAGACTGGCAGGGCCGGCGGGGGCGATGTCCAGACCCATGGCGGTCAGGGTTTCGGCGTTGTCTTCGGCAGCGCCCATTTCCTGGGGCGTGGCGGCGAAGCCGGCCGGCACGAGCAGCGGCTGCGTGGGCAGGCCGCGCTCGGCCCACGCGGTCTTGAGCCGTTCGTAGACCACGCGTTCGTGGGCGGCATGCATGTCCACGATCACCAGGCCCTGGCTGTTCTGCGCCAGGATGTAGATGCCATGCAGTTGCGCGATGGCGTGTCCGAGGGGCAGGGCGTCGGCCGCGTCGGCTGGCGGAGCCCCGCGGGCTGCCGCATCGATCCCTGTCCCGGCGGCGGCCCACCCGTCGCGGCTCGGCGCTTCCGCCACCCAGGCGGATGGACCGGGCTCGAGAGGAGCATAGGCTTGCAGGACCGTACCCAGGGATAGGGCGCCCTGGCGCATGCCGGACTGACGCTCGAACAGGCCCGGAGCTTGAGGCGCGCGCCCCTCCCGGGAGGCTGGCGTCGCCAGGCCCGGCGCAGCGGTGGCCGAGGCCTCGGCGACGCGGCCGGCCAGGGCGGGGGCGAGCGCGCGCTGCACGGCGTGGAACACGGCCTGGTGCACCGCCTGCGATTCGCGGAAGCGCACCTCGCTCTTGGCCGGGTGGACGTTCACGTCCACGCGTTCGGGCGGCAACTCCACCAGCAGCGCGTATTGCGGCTGCAAGGCGCCGTGCAGCACGTCGGCGTAGGCCGCGCGCACGGCGTGGGCCAGCACGCGGTCGCGCACCCAGCGGCGGTTGACGAAGCATTGCTGGACCTCGGCCCGCGCCCGTGCGGCGGTGGGGCGGCAGACCAGGCCGCGCACGGCGAGCGGGCCGATGCGCGCGTCCACGGGCAGGGCGTGCTCGGCAAAGCTCTTGCCCAGCACGTCGGCCAGGCGCTGCAGGCCGAGCGGGCTCGAATCCGGCCCCAGTTGCATGCCGGCGCGGCCGTCCTGCCACAGGCTCCAGGCCACCTGGGGGTGGGCGATGGCGGCGCGTTTGAACACCTCGATGCACCAGCCGGCTTCGGTCGCGGCGGACTTGAGAAAGCTGCGACGGGCCGGGATTTCGTGGAACAGGCGCCGCAGCGTGATGAGCGTGCCGGGCGCCGCGGCGGCCGGAGCCACCTCCCCCAGGCGGCCGTTCGCCGCGCTGATGCGCGCGCCGGGCTGGCCGCGGCGGCGGCTGACGATCTCGACCTCGGCCACGGCCGCCATCGACGCCAGCGCCTCGCCCCGGAAACCCAGCGATTGGGCCTGTTCGAGGTCGGCCAGCGAGGCGATCTTGCTGGTGGCGTGCCGGGCCAGCGCCAGCGGCAGCTCATCCGGCGGGATGCCGCAGCCGTCGTCCTCCACGCTCAGCATGTCGAGCCCGCCCTGGGCGATGCGCACGGTGATGCGGGTGCTGCCGGCGTCCAGGGCGTTGTCCAGCAGTTCGCGCAGCGCCGAGGCCGGCCGTTCGACCACTTCGCCGGCGGCGATTTGCGAAATCAGGGTGTCGGGCAGGGCCCGGATGGGGGCTGGAGACTGCGCGCTGCGTGGCGCCGAATCCATGAATTCAGGCTGGGATTCAGCAGGTGAAAGCATCATCGGCTCAGTATACTCAGCCGGCTTTTCCGCCACGCCGAGGCCAGTTGCCTCGGCGGGCGAAGTCTCCGCAAATGCTCAGCCTGGGCTCAGGAAGCCCGGGCATCATGCTGCGGCGCGGCCTGAACCGAGGCGCCAGCGCCAGCCCTATCCACAGACCCGACGCTCCGCAGTCAACCATGGACCTCTCGACCCTCGTCAACCTGCTGCTGCATTTCGATGCCCAGCTCGCGCAGTTCATCCAGGCCTATGGCCACTGGGTCTACGCCATGCTGTTCGCCATCGTGTTCGTCGAGACCGGGCTGGTGGTCATGCCCTTTCTGCCGGGCGACTCGATGCTGTTCATCGTCGGCGCCTTCTGCGCCTCCGGCGCGCTGAGCCTGCCGGCGGCTTTGTCATTGCTGTGGGCGGCCGCGGCGCTGGGCGATTCGCTCAACTATCAAATCGGCAAGGCCATCGGCCACAAGGTCTTTTCCTGGCAGGACAGCCGCTGGTTCAACCGCCGCGCCTTCGACCGTGCCCACGCCTTCTACGAGCAATATGGCGGCATCACCATCATCGCGGCGCGTTTCATTCCCTTCATCCGCACTTTCGCGCCGTTCGTCGCGGGGGTGGCCGAAATGTCCTACGCCAGGTTCCTCGTCTACAACATCGTCGGCGGCGGGTTGTGGGTGGGTTCGCTGATGCTGGCTGGCTACGCCTTCGGCAACATCCCGTGGATCAAACACAACCTGGGCGCTCTCACCCTGGGCATCGTGGTGTTTTCCCTGCTGCCGGTCGGCTGGGGCTGGTGGAAGGCCAGGCGCGCCGCAGCGGTCTGATTCAGGCGATGGCTCAGGCGATGGCGCCGGCTTGCCGGCGCGTGCGCCAGCCATGCGCCAGCAACAACAGCGCGGCGGCAGCGAAACCGAGTTCGTCGGTCAGCGGCAGGGCGGCCACCAGTAGCGCCGCGGCGGCAAAGGCAGCCAGGCGCTCCAGGAGTCCGAGGGGTGCGCGCAGATGGCCCACGGCCACGGCGCCCCACAGCACGATGGCCAGGACAGCCTTGCCCGTGACGTAGATCGCCCCCGTCCAGGTCCACGCGCCTTGCAGCATGAGTTGCGGGTCGTACACCGCCATATAGGGCACGACGAAACCGGCCAGCGCGATCTGCGTCGCCTTGAAGCCGATGCGCATGGGCGAGGCGCGGGCGATGGATGCCGCGGCGAACGCCGCCAGCGCGACCGGCGGTGTGAGATCGGCCATGATGCCGAAATAGAACACGAACATATGGCTGACGATCAGCGGCACGCCGAGCTTGAGCAGCGCCGGCGCGGCGATCGAACTGGTGATGATGTAGTTCGGGATGGTGGGGATGCCCATGCCGAGGACCAGGCACACCAGCATGGTCAGCAGCAGCGAGGCGAACAGACTATGGGCGCCGATGTCGACGACGAATCCGGCGAGGCTGGTTGCCGCGCCCGTGAGGGTGAGCACACCGACGATGACGCCGACGATGGCGCAGGCAATGCCGACCGGCAATGCGTGCCGCGCCCCGTCGATCAGGCTGTTGCGCAGCGTGCGCAGGGTGTCGCGCCCGCCGTGCACGAACAGGGTCAGGGCGACGAGCAGGGCGATGACGCCGAGCACGGGCACGATGCCGAACTGCAGGAAGGCCGCCGCGCCCAGGCCGCAGCCGAACCAGAACACGGTGCGCAGCGCGGTGTGCGAGATGCGCGCCGCGATGGCGGCGCCGAGCAGCAGGATGGCCGTGAGCGACAGCCCCATCATGCCGGCGAACATGGGTGTGAAGCCGTGGAACAGCATCCACACCAGCACGGCCAGCGGCAGCGCCAGGTGCCAGCTTTCCTTCAGCGCCTTCCACGGATTCGGGCATTGTTCGGGCGGCAGGCCCAGCAGCTTCTTGCGCCCGGCTTCGAGATGCACCATCCAGAACGCCGTGAAGTAATAGAGCATGGCGGGGATGACGGCCGCTTTCACGATGTCGGCATACGGCACGTTGAGGGTCTCGGCCATGATGAAGGCCACCGCGCCCATGACCGGGGGCATGATCTGCCCGCCCATGCTGGCGGTGGCCTCGACGGCGCCGGCGAACACCGGGGTGTAGCCGAACCGCGTCATCAGCGGAATGGTGAACTGGCCCACGGTCAGCACATTGGCCACGCCCGAGCCGGAGATGGTGCCCATCAGCCCGGACGACAGCACCGCCACCTTGGCCGGTCCTCCACGCGCGCGCCCCACCAGACCCAGGGCGAGGGCGTTGAACAGCCGGATCATGCCCGCGTGCTCCAGGAACACGCCGAACAGGATGAACAAAAAAATGTAAGTGGCCGACACCAGGGTCGGAATGCCGTAGATCCCTTCCGTGCCGAGGTAGAGCTGGCCGACGATCTGGTCGATGCCGTAGCCGCGGTGGCCGAGGCCGCCCGGCAGGTATTGTCCGAACAGGCCATAGAGCAGGAAGATTGCGCACACGAGCGGCAAAGCCAGGCCCAGGCTGCGCCGCGCGGCCTCGAACAGCAGGACGATGGTGGCGGTGCCCACCACGAGGTCGAGCGTGGTCGGATCGCCCGAGCGCTGGATCAGTTCGGCCTCGAAAACCCAGTGATACAAGCCCAGCGCGAAGGCCGCGCCGCCCAATGCCCAGTCGAACCAGGGCGTGTGCTGTTGCCAGCGCTTGGGTCGGGCGGCGGGGACCACCCAGTAGACCAGCAGCAGCAGGAAACCCACATGCAGCGAGCGCATCACGAGGCTGGACAGCGGCGCGAATGCCGCGATGACGAGTTGGTAAACCGAGAACGCCAGGGCCGCGACCATCACCGCGATCCGGGCCTTGCCGCTCAGGCGGCGCTGGTGTCCGGCATCGGCGTGGTGGGAGTCGTCGTGGTGTCCGGCTTCAGCGGGGTCCGCGATGCTTGCATGGGTCATGGCTTGGTCTCTTGATCGCCCCGGTCGGGTGGCGCCGCTTCGCTCCCACGCAGACCAAGGAAACTTGGGGTCGGCCCAACGTTTCCTTGAAATCCTGGAAAACCTGCGGTGGCGAGCGGGGCTGTCGCCTTTGGCGGCGCGATCCCGCCAAAGGCCGATGGGCTTCGGCCCTACTTCAGGACGCCCGCTTCGCGGTAGTAGCGCGCGGCGCCGGCGTGCAGCGGCGCCGGCGGATTCTTGGCCGCGTTTTCCAGGGTGATGGCCTTGGCCGCAGCGTGCGCGGCGACCAGATCGGGCAGATGGGTGAACATGGCCTTGGTCATCTGGTAGACCACGTCGGCGCTCAGGTCCTCGCGCGTGACCAGATAGTTCTGGATCCTGGCGGTGTGCACCTCGGCGGTCTGGCCTTCGTAGGTGTTGGGGGGAATGACGCCGGGCTGGTAGGCCGCGTCACCCACCTTGGCCACGACGTCGGCCGGGATCGGCACGACGACGATTTTTTGCGAGCTGGCAAGGTCGCGCAGCGAAGCTACACCGAGGCCGGCCGACTGCAATGTGGCGTCGAGTTGGCGGTTTTTCATCAGTTCGACCGATTCGCCGAAGGGCAGGTATTCGACCTTGGAGAAATCGCCATAGCCCAGGCCCGCGGCCTTGAAGATCGCGCGTGCATTGAGTTCGGTGCCGCTCTTGGGCGCGCCCACCGCGATGCGCTTGCCCTTCAGGTCGGCCAGGGTCTTGATGCCCGAGTCGGCCAGGGCGACGATCTGCACGTAGTTGGGGTAGACGGCGGCCATGGTGCGCAGCTTTTTCAGCGGCGCCTTGAAGCCGGCGTCGGCCTCGCCTTTCCACGCATCGGACAGCGAATCGCCCAGCGAGAAGCCGAGTTCGGCGCGCCCGGCTTGGAGAAGATTCAAGTTCTCCACCGAGCCTTTGGTCGCCTGCACCGATGTCTTGGCGCTGGGGATGGCCTTGGTATAGACCTGGGACAACGCGACCCCCAGCGGGTAGTACACGCCGCTGGTGCCGCCGGTGGCGATGGTGATGAATTCGGCGGCTTGCACCTGGATCGCCGCGCCCAGGCTGAGGAGCGATGCGGTCGCAAATGCGCACAGGCCGCGCACGACGGCATTCGAGGTTTTCGACATGATGCGTCTCCGTTCTTTACGTTGTTTACAAACGGAAACGATGCTACGCCAACGCCCGCGCGGCGCATCGGGAAAAACACGCGGGGACGCGCCCGCGTCAGACGAAGGTGCGGCGGCGTGCCAGCGGCGGGTTGGTCGCGAGGTATTCGCGGATGCCCTCGAAAATGGCGCGCGCGACTTGCTTGCGATACGCGGGCGTTTGCAACCGAGCTTCTTCCTCGGGATTGCTGATGAAGGCCGTCTCGACCAGCATGGACGGTACCGTGGGTGACTTGAGCACGACGAAACCGGCCTGCTGGACCTGATGCGAATGCAGGTGGACGATGCTGCCCATTTTTTTCAACGTCGGTCCGGCCATTCTCAAGCTGGCATTGATCTGGGCCGTGGTCGACATGTCCAGCAGGACCTTGGCCACCTGGTAGTCGCGCGAGTTGATGTCGATGCCGCCGATCGCGTCCGAGGCGTTTTCGCGCTGCGCCATCATGCGCGCCTCGACGCTGGAGGCGCCGCCTTCGGACAGGCAGTACACCGAGGCCCCGCGTGCCTGCGGCGTGTACCAGCCGTCGGCGTGGATGGAGGTGAACAGGTCGGCGTTGGCGCGCTGGGCCTTCTCCACGCGCATCCACAGCGGCACGAAGAAGTCGCTGTCGCGCGTCATCATCACGCGCATGTTCGGGGTGTTCATCGCCAGTTCGCGCAAATGGCGGCCGATCAGCAGCACGACGTCCTTCTCGTGCACGCCGCTCGGTCCGGTGGCGCCGGGATCCTCGCCGCCGTGGCCGGGGTCGAGCGCGAGCAGCACACTGCGCTGGTACCGCCGGTCGCGCCGCATCGGGGTGTCCGGGGCGTTGGTCTTCATGGCCCCGTTGTTGCTCCTGGCATCGGCCAGCCGGCTCCCGGTGCCAGGGCCTGGATCGCGCGCGGGGCCGTCGAGTTCGCTGCGGTGCCGGGTGATCCAGTCCCCCAGGCTGTCGGGCTGTGTTTCGGCCACCTGGGCGGAGGCATCGCCCTGTGCCTCGGGCGTCCCGGCGCTGCCGCTCTTCGGGGCTGAAATCGCGGCGCCAGCGCCGTCGGACGGCGCTGGCGCACGCGCCAGCAGTTCCTCGCGGTCCATGAAGGCCAGCAGGCGGTCGCCACGTGCGGGATAGAGATCGAACACCATGCGGTTTTCGTACGCGGCCACGGGCAGCAGGCTGAACACCTGGGGTTTGACGGCCTGTTTCAGGTCGAACACCAGGCGCACTACGTCGGGGGCGTACTGGGCGACGCGCACATCGCGGATGAAGGGGTCGTCGGGCTTGATCTTGCCCACCAGGTCCTTGAGCTGCGGGTTCAGCGTCAGGCCTTTCACGTCCACCACCAGTCTGGGAGGATCGGGCACGATGAAATGGGTGGCGGTCAGCGGCTGGTCCGATTCGAGCGTAACGCGGGTGTAGTCGGGGGCCGGCCACACGCGCACCGACATGATGGTGGCTCCCCGTGCCAGCATGGGCGTGGTCAGCAGCAGGGCGAGGCTGGAGGACTGGATCAGGAATCGGCGGCGATCGGCACTCATGTCGGGCACTCCCTGGCGAGTCGCGCCAGGGAGTGCCCCGGCGCGGTCAGACGTCCGTCGCAGCGGACGCCAGTTGGTGAAGCATGGCGGCTCCAACGGGGCTGCCACTTTGCAGATCGATCTCCCGGCCTTGCGGGCTGGGGTTCAGGGTGATGTCCAGGTCCGCCTGGGGCAGCAGGGCGGGAGCCCGTTCGGGCCATTCCACCAAGCACAGGCTGCGCCCATCAAGCAATTCGCGCAGGCCGGCATCGTCCCATTCATTCGGATCTGAAAATCGATAGAGATCAATATGATAGGCGTTTGTTTGCAGAGTTCCCTTTAATTTTAGAGATTTTCGCTCGATTGCATAGGGTTCAACCAGCGCGTAGCTGGGGCTTTTGATGCGGCCTGTGACGCCCAGGCCACGCAGGATGGCGCGCACGAGGGTGGTCTTGCCCGCGCCGAGGTCTCCGCGCAGGGTGATGAGCAAGCCGGGCAATTCGCACCGCACCATGGCCTGTGCCAGCGCGGCACCCAGCTCGATGGTGGAGGCTTCGTCGGTGCAATGCCGGTGCAGGGTCAAGCGCGTTTCGGGCATGGATGGTGCAGGGGAGGAGGGGCGCCCGAGCCTATAGCATCCGGGCATGCAAGAACGCAGTGAACCATCGAACTCAAGACCAGCGCCGCATGCCGAAGCGCTGCGCGTCTTGGTGGGCGAGATCCGGGCCGAGGCCAGGCAGCTCGGATTCTCGCAAATCGCCATCAGCGACGTGCATCTGGCCGAGGCCGAAGCGGCTTTGCAGCGTTGGCTGGACGCGGGCTATCACGGCGAGATGGGCTATATGGCGCATCACGGAACCAAGCGCGCCCGCCCGGCGGAGCTGGTTCCGGGCACGCTGCGGGTGATCACCGCGCGCATGGACTATCTGCCCGGCGACGCGTCGGCGGGGGCAGGCTGGCAGGAGATTGAGTGGGCAAGGCTGCATGATCCCAAGGCCGCGACGGTTTCGCTCTACGCCAGGGGACGCGACTATCACAAGGTGCTGCGTTCGCGCCTGCAAAAACTCGCGGATTTCATCGCCGCGCGCGTGGACCCCGGCGTGGTGCGCGTGTTCACCGATTCGGCCCCGGTGCTGGAGGTGGCGCTGGCCAGCCGCGCCGGCCTGGGGTGGCGCGGCAAGCACACCCTGCTGCTGAACCGCGAAGCCGGCTCCATGTTTTTCCTGGGCGAGATCTTCATCGGCATTCCCCTGCCGGTGGACGCGCCGCAGGGCGGGCATTGCGGATCGTGCACGCGTTGCATCGACGTCTGTCCGACCCGGGCCATCGTCGCTCCCTATGTGCTGGACGCAAGGCGCTGCATCTCCTACCTGACCATCGAGCTCGCCGGCCCGATACCCGAGCCGCTGCGTCCGCTGATGGGCAACCGCGTGTACGGCTGCGACGACTGCCAGCTGGCCTGCCCGTGGAACAAATACGCCCAGCTTGCGCCGCTGCCGGATTTCGCCGCCAGGCACGGACTGGACCAGGCCACGCTGCTGGACCTTTGGTCGTGGACCGAGGAGCAATTCCTCGCCCGCACCGAGGGCAGCGCCATCCGGCGCATCGGCTTCGCGCGCCTGCGCCGCAATCTCGCCGTGGCGCTGGGCAACGCCCGGCGCGGCCTGCCGGCGTCGGATGCCGCCCAGGCGGGCATCGAGACCGCGCTACGGGCTGCGCTGCCCACGGCTTCGCCCCTGGTGGCCGAGCACATCGCCTGGGCCTTGGCGCAAAGTCCGGGCGCCGGCGCGGGGCAGGCGGCCTGATCCATGTCGCCGGAGGCGCTCGCGGGCGGATCGAGCAGGGTCATCGCCTTGGTAGGATCCCGGCGGACTGGACGAACCTCTTGCCCGCATTGAACCGCCACCCGGAAGATCTCGAAATGTCCGAGCGGATGTGGGGTGACTTCGTGCGCACTGATCTTGAGCCGCCAGCATCGGCGTCGGGTCGACAGCCTGTCAGGCGCGGGGACTCGGCTTGCGTTTCGCCATGGTCGGGGATGTGATGACCGACGTGAACCCGTGTCCTCGTGTCGAGAGCGTCGAAGCAATCTTTCCTCGGCTCGGAGCGGTCGGCCGGACGGAAGAGGTCATCGTGCTCCCCGATTTGACGCACAGCTGAACCGCGCGCAACGACATGCCCGACGATCCGCGACAGGCCTGGCCGGCATCGGCAACCATTGCAACCGCGGGAGAGCCGCCGCCCGTCGAACCGCCCCGTCGCCTGAGGATGCTGATTCCGCTGATCGTGGCGATCGCATTCCTGATGGAGCAGCTCGACGTCACCATCGTGACCACCGCCATTCCGGACATGGCGCGCGCTTTACACACCACCGCCGTGCACATGAGCCTTGCGGTGAGCGCCTACATTTTCACCCTCGCGGTGTTCATTCCGATCAGCGGTTGGTGTGCCGACCGCTTCGGCACGCGCCGGGTGTTCACGGCGGCTCTCGCCGTGTTCACCTTGGGGTCCGCCTTGTGCGGCATGGCCGACAGCTTTGCGATGCTCGTGGCGACTCGCGTGTTGCAAGGCCTGGGCGGGGCCATGATGACCCCAGTCGGCCGCCTCATCCTGCTGCGCAGCTTTCCGCGCAATCAGCTCGTCAAAGCGATGACGTATACGACCTTGCCAGCCATCATCGGGCCGGTCATCGGTCCTCTGCTCGGCGGTTATCTCACCACCTATCTCTCCTGGCGTTGGATTTTTTACATCAACCTACCCTTCGGTCTGATCGGGATGGCGTTGGCCTATCGCTATGTCACGCCCCTGCCGGCCGAGGAGGTGTCGCCTTTCGATCTGACGGGTTTCGCTCTGTTCGGCGTGGGCGTCGGCCTGCTGCAGTTCACGATGGAAGGCATCGGGCATTTCTCCTGGGGCGCATTGGCGGCTCTTGTCGTGATCGCCATGGGGCTAGTCCTGGGTTTTGCATGGCGAAGCCGCGCGCAAGCGCACCCCGCCGTCGACCTGGGGCTGCTGCGTGAGCGGGCGTTTGGCATTGCGACGATAGCCGGCGGGTTGTGCCGGGTTGCGATGAACGCGCCCGTCTATCTCCTGCCGCTTCTGCTGCAACTGGGCCTGGGCATGAGTTCCGTGGAGTCCGGCTCGCTCACCTTTCTATCCGCGTTCGGCGCGCCGCTGATCCGGCTCGCCATCGGCCCCGCGTTGCGCCATCTTGGATTCAAGAGCCTGTTGATCGGCAGCGCGCTGGCCTGTTCCGGCATGCTCGCTAGCTTCGCCTTGATTGGACCAGTGACGTCACACGCCTGGATTGCGGCCCTCATCGTCCTGTTCGGGCTGGTGCGTTCCACACAGTTCATGACCTCGAACACACTCGCCTACGCCGACGTTGAGTCCCGGCGCTTCAGTCGGGCCACCAGCCTGGGAGGCCTACTGCAGCAATTGACCGTGAGCTTCGGTGTTTCGCTTGGCGCTGCACTGCTTGGACTGCTCGCACCGAACCGGTCAGGTCCCGCTTTGTCCTCGTTCCATGGCGTGTTCTTGATTCTCGCCGGCCTGCCGCTGCTCGCGCTGCCGGGTTTCGCGCGCTTGCACCGCGCCGATGGCGCCGCCGTCAGTGGTCACAAGCCTTGAGGTGGTGGATGAGGGCCTGTTCAGGCTATGTCTGCACCAGGCCCAGGAAGAGGGGGAGCGAGACCGCCCCGAGCAGCGTGGACAGGCTGACCAACCCCGCGACATAAGGCCCGTCGCCGCTCATGCGCACCGCCAGCACATAGGCGCTCGACGCCGTCGGCATGGCCGCGAACATCACCACCACCATGGTCTGCAGCGGCGTGAGGTGCAGCGCCACGGCAAGACCCCAGGCAATGAGCGGAATGAGCAGGTGCCGCACCGTCATGAGCCAGGCCGACAGGCGCCACTCGCGATGGAGCCCGCGCAGCTGCAGGCCGGCCCCCACGGTCATCAGGCCCATCGCGATCGACGCGTTGCCGATGCGGTCGAGCACCGGCAACAGCAACTCCGGCGGCCGCAGGCCCAGGCTGTGGGCAAGAAGCCCCGCCGCCGTGGCGAGGATCAGAGGGTTGCGCAGCAGTTCGCGTAGCAGCCCCCGCTGCGCATGCCTGGCCAGCGCCCACACGGCAGCGGCGTTGCACAGCGGCACCCCGAACGCGATCAGCACCGCCACCAGCGAGACCGCCTGTGCGCCGCCCAGACGGTCGGCGACCGCCAGGGCAATGTAGGAGTTGAAGCGAAAGGCGCACTGCACGCCGCTCGCGGCGCAGCGCCGGTCGGCCTTGAGCCAGAACGCGGCGTAGGCCAGGGCGATGCCGCAGACCAGGGCGCCGATGCCGGCCAGCAGTACCGCAACCGCGCCGCCCAGGGTGTAGTGGCCGCGACTGCTGGTGGAAAACAGCAGCACGGGGAACAGCACGTAGTACACCAGCCGTTCCACCGCGCTCCACACGTCGCGCTTGAGCGAGGTCCACTGCGACAGGGCGAGGCCCAGGGCGATGAGGGCGAAATCGGGAAACAGCAGCAGGGCGTTGTGCCACACGGGCATGGCTTCCGGGTGGAACGCGGCGTCAGTGCGGCCAGCGT
Source organism: Thiomonas delicata (assembly GCF_900088825.1). Taxonomy (GTDB): domain Bacteria; phylum Pseudomonadota; class Gammaproteobacteria; order Burkholderiales; family Burkholderiaceae_C; genus Thiomonas_A; species Thiomonas_A delicata. The sequence goes on from NZ_LT592171.1 coordinate 919,706, forward strand.
ATCAGGCTGACGCGCCGGGGCGCGGGGCGGCTGCGGGGAACAGGCCCTAGCATATTCATCCATGTCCTCCGCGTTGCCGCCACTGCCCATGACCGACGACTCCGTCTTCACGCCGATTCCGACGCGCTGGGACGCCGTGCTGGATCTGCCATTCGGCCGCCTCGGTCTGCGTTGCACGACCGAGCGGGTGCTGGCCCTCGAATACCTGCCGGCATCCACGCCCGCGCAAGCGCCCGCAAGCGCGCTGGGCCGTGAAGTCCAGGCCCAGCTGCAGGCCTATTGCCACGACCCCGATCACCGCTTCGACCTGCCTCTGGACGATGTCGGAACCATCTTTCAGCGGCGCGTATGGGCCCTGCTACGCGCAATCCCGCGTGGTCGCACGCTGCGCTACGGCGAAGCGGCCGCGCAACTGGGTAGCGCCGCGCGTGCCGTGGGCCAGGCCTGCGCGGCCAACCCCTTCGCGCCCGTGGTGCCCTGCCACCGCATCGTCGCCCGCGCCGGGCTCGGCGGCTTCGCCCATTCCACCGACGCCCAGGGCGAACTGCTGCGCATCAAGCGCTGGCTGCTGCAACACGAGGGGGCGATGGCGTGACGCGCGGACCCATGCGCGGCCATGCGCTTGTGTGGACGCGTGCGCGATGAGCGCCACGACACGCGATGAAGCGCCGATGGCGCGGGCCGAAAGCGCGTCGGCAGCAAGGCCCGGCCGCCGGCGTGGCCGCGCCGTGGCGCACCCCGAATGGCCCGCGCCGCCGGCCGCATGTTCCGAGGCGATCGACCGGTTCTGCGACGCGCTGTGGCTGGAACACGGCCTGTCCGCCAACACCCTGGCGGCCTACCGCAGCGATCTCGGCCTGTTCGCGCGCTGGCTGGCGCATGCCGGAAGGCCGGGCCTGCTGCAGGCCACGGAGGCCGACGTCATGGCCTATCTCGCCGCCCGTTTCGCGGGCAGCAAGGCCACTGCGTCCAACCGCCGGCTCGCCGCGCTGCGGCGCTATTTCCGCTGGGCGCTGCGTGAGCACAGGCGCAGCGACGACCCCACGCTCAAGCTCGAGCGCGCGCGCCAGCAGGCGCGCCGGCCCAAGACCCTGAGCGAGGCCCAGGTCGAGGCCCTGCTGCTGGCGCCCGACCTGGAAACCCCGCTCGGGCTGCGGGACCGCGCCATGCTCGAACTCATCTACGCCAGCGGCCTGCGCGTGAGCGAACTGGTGGCGCTCAAGGCCGTGCATCTCAGCCTTGCGGATGCGGTGGTGCGCGTCGTCGGCGGCAAGGGCGGCAAGGACAGGCTGGTGCCGTTCGGCGAGCAGGCGGCCTTCTGGTTGCGGCGCTATGCGGAGGAGGCCAGGCCGTTGATTCTGGGCGGCGGCGACAGCGATTTCCTGTTCGTCACCCAGCGCAGCGGCCAGGCGAACAAGCGCGTGGCGGCCGGCATGACGCGGCAGATGTTCTGGACCCTGCTCAAGCGCCACGCCTTGCACGCGGGCATCGACGCGCCGCTGTCGCCGCACACCCTGCGCCACGCCTTCGCCACCCATCTGCTCAACCATGGCGCCGACCTGCGCGTGGTCCAGCTCCTGCTTGGACACGCCGACATCTCCACCACGCAGATCTACACCCATGTCGCGCGCGAGCGCCTCAAGCAACTGCATGCCCACCATCACCCGCGGGGTTGAACCACCATGGCGCAAAACGACTTCGGGTCGGCCTTCGTCCTGCTGTTGCTGATTCTGGACCCATTCGGCAATTTGCCGTTCTTCATCGCCATCATGCGGCAGCTGCCGGTGCAGCGCCGCTTGCCGGTGGCGCTGCGCGAGATCGGCATCGCCTATGTCGTGCTGCTGGGCTTCATGTGGGGCGGGCAGGGTTTCCTGCGCCTGATGGGCCTGAGCCAACCGGCGCTTGAGGTGGCCGGTGGCGTGATCCTGCTGCTGGTGGCGATCAAGATGATCTTCTCCACCACGTCCGAAATCTTCGGCGGCGGCGACGGGCGTGAACCCATGATCTTTCCGCTTGCCGTGCCCTTGCTTGCCGGGCCGTCGGCGCTCGCCACCGTGCTGCTGTTGACCTCGCGCCAGCCGGGCCAGATGTGGACCTGGATGGCCGCGCTGTCGGCCGCCATCGTCGTCACCGGCGGCCTGCTGCTGATGGCCGAGACCCTGCTCAAGTGGGTGGGCGACTCGGTCATGCGCGCGGCGGAGAAGCTCATGGGTCTGATCCTTTCCGCCATCGCCGTCAACATGTTGCTGGGCGGTCTGCGCAGCTATTTCATGCACTGAACGAAGCGTCCCTGGGGGCGCGAGACCGGCGGCACGAAACCAGGAAATGGCTACGATTGCAGGCGCCACCGCGGCATCGATGCATGCGGGGTGGCCGAGACTGGCTGCCGAAAACCACAATTCAGAGAGACCCGCATCATGGAAAGTCTGCCCATTACCCCCAAAGACCGCGAAAACCTGGCCCAATTCCTGGGCAACCTGGTCGACACCAGCATCCTGCTGCGCCGCGAGGTCCACGATTTCCTGGACTACTGCGACCTGATGGCCCCCAAGAAGGGCGAGATCATCGCCGACATCGGCCAGGTCGGCGAAGCCCTGTTCTTCGTGCTCGAGGGCCATGGCTGCCTGATGGCGCAAATGCCCGAAAGCGAAATGGAAATCGGCAAGATCGAGCCCGGCGAAATGCTCGGTGAAATGAGCTTTTTCGACCGCAAGCCCCGCGAAGTGCGGCTGCGTGCCGGGGCCGATACCCGCCTGCTCCGCATCAGTCGCGCCATGTACCAGCGCCTGCGCCTGGAGCGGCCGCTGCTGGCCGTGCTGCTGCTGGAGGCGGCCATCATCAGCCTCGATCACCTTTACCGCCGCACCTCCACGGACATGACCCAGCTCAACCGCTACATCCACCGCACCGGACGTTGACGGTCTCGGCGGCCGGAGCGCGAGCCGCCGATCGACGGGCCGGGCGCTTCGTCAAGTTGCGGCGCGCTGCCGCAGCCAGAGCTGAAGCCGCGCGGCGAACTGGTTCAGCGCCAGTCCCCCGAGCACCAGCAAGCCCGCCATGATCTTCCATGGTTCCAACGCTTCGTGCAGCACCAGCGCGGCCGATACCATGCCCGCCACCGGCACCAGCAGGCTGAACGGCGCGACCTGCGCAGCCGGGTAGCGCCGCATCAGCATGGACCACACCCCGAAGCCCAGCAGGGTGTTCGGGTAGGACTGGAACAGCACCGTCAGCCAGGATTTCAGGTTCATGGCCTGCACCGCCGCGAGCATGGCGTGCGGGCCCTCGACCACGGCGGAGACCAGCAGCAACGGCGGCACCGCGACCAGGCTGCCCCAGGCCACCAAGGCCAGCGGCTCCACCGCGCCGATGCGCTTGGTCAGGATGTTGGCCGTGGCCCAGGACATTGCGGCGCCGATCACCAACAGCAGGCCGACGAGCGTGCCAGGCGTGTCCAGATGCCAGGCCACGATGCCCATGCCCGCCAGCGCGATGCCCGCGCCGAGCAGCTGCATCGGACGCGCATGCTCGCCCATCAGCCACCACGCCAGCCCGATGGTGAAGAAGGCCTGCAACTGAATGACCAGCGACGACAGTCCCGCCGGCATCCCCAGTTTCATGCCGACGAACAGCAACGCGAACTGCACCGCGAACTGTGCCAGGCCCCAGCCCACCAGCAGGCGCCAGTCCGTGGCGGGTCTGGAGACGAAGAACACCAAGGGAACCGCGGCAAAGAAAAAACGCAGGCTGGTGAACAGCAGCGGCGGCAGGCCCTGCAGCCCGATTTCGATGACCACGAAGTTGAAACCCCAGATCGTGACCACGAGCAGGGCGAGGAGGGCGTGGCGAGGGCGCATGAGGACTTCAATGAAGGGCAGGCGGCTGATCCTACCCGGATGCGGAATGATTCGCTGGTCGCCGCAGCCGCCGCTTTTCGGCGATGGAGGGAGACGTCCTGCGCCCCCGCAGCCGGGCGGCGCAGTTCAGTGCGATTCAGCCGAACATCTTTTTCGCGATCTCGGCCACGTGTTGACCCTGGTACTTGGCGATGGCCAGTTCGTTGGCGCTGGGCATGCGGCTACCGTCACCCTTGCTCAGCGTGGAGGCGCCGTAGGGCGAGCCGCCGCTGATGTCGTCCATGTTCGTGAGCCCGGCGCAGGCGTAGGGCACGCCGACGACGATCATGCCGTGGTGGAACAGCGTGGTATGGAAGGAGGTGATGGTCGTTTCCTGGCCGCCGTGCTGGGTCGCGGTGCTGGCGAACACGCTGCCGATCTTGCCCACCAGCTTGCCTTGCTGCCACAGGGCACCGGTCTGGTCGAGGAAGTTGCGCATCTGTCCGCACATATTGCCGAAGCGGGTGGGCGTGCCGAAGATGATGGCGTCGTAATCGCCCAGTTCCTCGGGCTTGGCCACGGGGGCGGCCTGATCGGTCTTGGCGTGGATTGCGGCCACGGTTTCCGGCGGCATGGTTTCGGGCACGCGCTTGAGGGTCACGTCCACGCCGGCGACGGCGCGCACGCCTTCGGCGACTTCCTGCGCCATGCGCTCGACATGCCCCCAGGTGCTGTAGTAGAGAACGAGAACTTTGGCCATGAGAACTCCTTGCGGTAGGGTGGATGAAGTTCGTATGATGCGACCGATGGTTGTGAATGAAAAGTAGGTACCTTTAAGTAACTACTTGGCTCAAGTGGCCCGCGCCGTCCCGGCGCACGGATGCAAGGTTGGTCTTGCCGCGCAAGGAGAATGGGAGATGCCCCGCAAAACAAGTCCGCAATCCAGCGCGCAATGCCCGATGGATGCGCTGTTGCGTCTGCTGATGGGGCCGTGGACCACGTACCTGCTGTGGGTGCTGCGCCAGCAGGGGCCTCAGCGCTTCGGTGTGCTCAAGCGCGCCATTCCCGGCATTTCTTCCCGTGTGCTGACCGAGCGCCTGCGCCTGCTGGAGGAGGCGGGCGTGATCCATCGCGACCATCTGCCGACCATTCCACCGCAGGTGACCTACAGCCTGACGCGCCGCGGCCAGGAACTGGGGCCCGTGCTCGACGCGCTGGACGCGCTGGCGCGCCGCTGGCATGCGCAGAACCAGGCGGTGCGGGGGCGGACCGAGCACGAGGCGGCGCGGCGCCAGGCGGCTTGAGGTCTCCGGCCGCCTTTGTCGGGGCTAGGGCCTGTTCACGTTTTGTCTGCATCCGCGCCGGGGGTTTGGGCGGATACAGTGCGAGGCGTAGGCCGTGCCTGCAGCAGGCCGAGGGGGACCGCCGCAGCCATCGCGGCGTAGCCGGCGTCACTGGGGTGGACGTGGTCGCCGCTGTCGAAGCGTGGCAACAAGCGCGATGGCTGGGCCGGGTCGCGCAGCGCGGCGTCGAAGTCGATGACGCCGTCGAAGGCATGGCTCTGGCGTATCCATGCGTTGACCGCACGCCGCACGGTTTCGCGCCCGGGCGGCAGGTTTGCCGGGGTGATGGTGCCACCGACGATGACGACACCCCGGGCGTGGGCCTGGGCAATGAGCGCGCGATAGCCGGCGATGAGGTCGGCGGCGCTCACTTTCACGTGCGGGACGTCGCAGTCCAGGCCGGGATGGGGGGCGACGAAGCCGAAGTTGATGTCGTTGATGCCCGCCAGCACGATGACGGCGCGCACCCCGGGCTGGTCGAGCGCGTCGCGCGCGAAGCGCTGTTCCAGGCTGATGCCGTAACAGGGTGAGTCGTGCAGCAAGCGGTTGCCGCTGATGCCGGCGTTGAGTACGGCCAGATTGCGGATGCCGGCTTCGCGCAGCCGTCGCGCCAGGACATCCGGCCAGCGCCGGTCCGCATTCAGGGTGGAGCGCATGCCGTCGGTGATCGAGTCGCCGATGGCGACCACGGCGGCCGCGTGTTCCGCGGCGGGCGTGCGAACCTGCATGCCGTCGAGCCAGAGATAGGAGGTGACGCGGCGGGTGAAGGCCGCGCCGCCGGTATCGTCGGCATGGTCGCCGGCGGCGGAGATGAAATTCACCTGGCTGGCAAGCTTGTGCCAGGTCTGGGGCGTGACGTTGCCGTGCACGGCCAGGCTGACGGCCAGGGCCTTGCCGGCCTGCACGGGCAGGTCGACGGCGTCGCTGACGCGGCTCCCACCAGCGGGGATGCGCAACGACGCCTGGCCGTCGAACAGCACGGTGCGCAGGGTGGCAGAGTCGATGGCCGCGCCGCGTCGGACCATGGCGACAGTGACTTTGTCGATGCGCACGTCCTGCGTGCCGAAGCGGTTGCTCAAACGCAGGCGCAGCGCCGGTCCCGGCAGCGTGGGCACGATGATTTGCCGCACGGTGGCGTTGAACACCGCGGGAGCGCGGTCATAGCCCGGTGCCGCCGGGTGCTGGGCCACGGCCTGCGGCGCCATCGCCCAGGCGCCGACCCAGGACGCGCCGCCGGCCTGCGCGCCGAGTTCCCTTGCCGCGGCGGCGTGCATCCACAGCGCGCACAACGTGATCAGGCCCAGGCGCACAATAATCATGGCAGTTGCGGGGCGCGGCATGTGCGCGGCCCCGTCGTGAAAAGCGGGCATTCTAGAACCGCACCGTGCATCGGGAGACCCGGCCTCGCCGCTGGGCCTGACATCTGATCACCTGATGGCACGCAGCTTGGTGACCGTGGCGGAGACAATGCCCACGCGGCTGGCGATGGGTTCGGATGTGGCGCTGGCCGGGGTGATGCGCAAGCCTTGCCCTCGCCTCGGGCGCGGCGGTTTGAGTGCCCGGGCCGGTTGCCACGCAATGTTTTTTGGATATTTCAACTGGAGTCTTCAACATGGCGCAATATGGTTTTGGTTCCCCGGTGAAGGGCGAGTTCGGTGCGGTGGTCGAGCGCGTGACGCAAGCCCTCAAGCAGGAAGGTTTCGGCGTGCTCACGACCATCGACGTGGCCGCCACGCTCAAGGCCAAGCTCGGTCAGGACATGCCGCCTTATCTCATTCTTGGCGCGTGCAACCCCAGCTTCGCCAGCCAGGCCTTGCGCGCCGAGCCCGACATCGGCCTGCTGCTGCCGTGCAATGTGGTGGTGCGTCAGACCGAAGGCGGCGAGGTGATCGTCGGCTTCATGGATCCCGAAGCCGTGCTCGGCATGGTCAACAAGCCCGAGGTCACCACCTTGGGCCACCAGGTGCGCACCGCGCTGCAGCGCGTGGACGCCAGTCTGCGCGCCTGAACTTCGCGTCGGTCCGTCGGCGCGGGGGATCCCGCGCCGCAATCGATGTCGCCGATGCCCATCGGGGCATAGATGGAATGGATGGCGGCCGGGTGTCGGTCCGGCAGTTTCACGCCAGCTGCGCGGCGGCGATTTTTCCGAGCAGCATCAGGGCGGCTTCGATGTCACGGTTCCAGAGGTAGCTGTAATTGAGCCGGATGCAGTTCTGATAGCGCTTGCCGGTGGCGAACATGTAGCCGGGGCCTATGGTGATGCCGCTGGCGACGGCGCTTTGATACAGGCGCATCGAATCGATGGCCTCGGGCAGTTCCACCCACAGCACGTAGCCCCCCGCGGGCTGGGAGACCTGGGTGCCACGCGGGAAAAAGCGCAGCACCGCCGCACGCATGATGCGCGCTTGCTGGGCATAGCGCCTGCGCATGCGGCGCAGATGGAGTTCGTAGCCGTCGTTCTGCAGATAGGCGGCGATGGCCAGTTGCGGAATGGAGGGGGTGGTCAGGGTGTTGAGGAACTTGAGCTTCTCGACCCTGGAGACGTAGCGGCCGGCCATGGCCCAGCCGATGCGGTAGGCGGCGGTGAGCGATTTCGAGAATGACGCGCAGTGCAGCACCAGGCCATTGGTGTCGTAGGTCTTCAGCGCACTGGGGTGGGCGTCGCCGTAGTACAGCTCGTGATAGACGTCGTTCTCGATGGCGGGGATGTCGTGTCGGGCGAGCAAGGCGACGAGATCGCGCTTCTTCGCGTCCGGCATTTGAAATCCGAGCGGATTCTGGAAGTTCGGCATGACCATGCAGGCCGCGATCCTTTGCGTGCGGATGACGTCGGCCAGGGCGTCCAGGTCCATGCCCTCGCGCGGGTGCGTCGCGATCTCGACGGCGCGCATGCCCATGCGCTCGATGGCGTGCAGCATCGCGTAGTAGGTGGGCGATTCCACCGCGATCGTGTCCCCGGGATTGGCCACGGCCTGCAGGCAGAGGTTGATGGCTTCGGTCGCGCCGACGGTGATGACGATTTCGTTGGGGTCGACAGCCAGGCCGTTTTGCAGATAACGGCGGGCGATCTGCCGGATCAGTTCGGGGTTGCCCGGGGGCAGGTCGTTCATCAATCCCCAAAGGGCCTCCTGCCGTCCGGCGGCCTGGATGTGTTGGTTGATCTTGCGCTGCGGGAAAAGCGACGGATCCGGGTAGGGTGAGCCGAACGGAATCGCGTTGTGGCTGCGGATCGAACGCAGCGTGGACAGCACCAGGCGGCTGACGTCCACCTGCGAGGGAACCGGGCTCGGCTTGTTTGCGCGCAAGGCAGGCATTGCCGTGCGTTCGGCGCGGGCACGCACGAAATAGCCCGACTGGGGCCGGCTCTCGATCAATCCCTGGCTTTCGAGCTGGGAGTAGGCATGCACCACGGTGGTCATGCTCATCTTGTGGTGCTGGCTGGCCCGGCGTATGGAGGGAATTTTCTCGCCCGGCAGCAGTACGCCTTGCCGGATCTGGTCCCCGATGGTTTTTGCCAGTTTTTCGTAGAGATTCAAGCGCGCTCCCTTCTTGATCCGGGGCATTTCAGTTGTGCCGGTACAGTTTCTCAAAATCCAGGTCGAAGTATCGGACGAGCCGCATGCTGTATTCCTAGGGTTAATGCGGAACTGGTTTTCAGACTATAAAAAATCGATAAAAAATGCGCATTCTGCGGGCATGGGCAATTCAAACTGTACTGCTTCAGGAAGCCCCTATGTGTTCATTCAATTCGCGAGATGTATCCCTAGGATGTGTTTCTCAAGCACCAGGCATTCGCCGAGGCGCATTTCGCATTTGTCGAACATCTTGGAACACCTCATGGCGGCTTCCGAAACAACGCGCAAGATCGAACCCTATACCCATGCAGCAGCCGGATGGGGTGCCTTGAAGCAGGTGGCGGTGCATCTGATCAAGGAGAAGGTGCCGGGCGCCCACTACAGGATGCTGCTGCAGCAAAACCAGCCTGACGGCTTCGACTGCCCAGGCTGCGCTTGGCCCGACCGCGACCACACGTCGAGCTTCGAGTTCTGCGAGAACGGCGTCAAGGCCGTGGCCGCCGAGTCCACCAGTAAGCGCGCGACCCCCGATTTGTTCGCCGCGCACACGGTTGCCGAACTCATGGAACAGAGCGACTACGCGCTGGAACAGCATGGGCGCCTGACCGATCCCCTGGTGTACGACAAGGCGACCGACCGCTACCGCAAGATCGCATGGAGCGAGGCGTTTGAGATCATCGCCCGCCACCTCCACGCGCTTGAGCATCCGGATCAGGCCTCCTTCTACACCTCCGGGCGCACCAGCAACGAGGCGGCCTTCCTGTTCCAGCTCTTCGTGCGGGCCTACGGGACCAACAATTTCCCGGACTGCTCCAACATGTGCCACGAGGCGACGAGCCGCGGGCTTCCGGGGACGGTGGGCGTCGGCAAGGGCACCGTCACACTCGACGATTTCGAGCATGCCGACACGCTGCTGCTGTTCGGGCAGAACCCGGCCACGAATCACCCCCGCATGATGGGCGAGCTGCGCGATTGCGCCAAGCGCGGCGCGACCATCGTGGCGATCAACCCGCTGCGCGAGCGCGGGCTCGAGCGTTTCGCGAGCCCGCAGCATCCGCTGGACATGCTGGGCCTGGCGAACGACCGGATCAGTTCGGTGTTCATCCGCCCGCGCCTGGGCGGGGACTACGCGCTGATCAAGGGCGTGGCCAAGCATGTGCTCGAACTCGACTTGGCCGCGCAGCGCGGCGGCGAGGCGCGGGTGCTCGACGTGGATTTCATCGCGCGGCACACGACGGGTTTCGACGCCTTCGCCGCTGATCTGCAGGCCGAGGATTGGGATGAGATCGTCGCCGAATCCGGTGTGCCGCGCGCGGAGATCGAGGCCTTGGCGCGCATCTATGCCAAAGGCGAGCGCGTGATCGCGACCTGGGGCATGGGCCTGACCCAGCACAAGAACGCGGTCGCCAACGTCCAGATCCTGTCGAACCTGATGATGATGCGCGGCCAGATCGGCAAGCGCGGCGCGGGGCTGTGCCCGGTGCGCGGACACTCCAACGTGCAGGGCGACCGCACCGTGGGGATCGAGGAGAAACCGACGCAGGCGTTCCTCGACCGGCTGCAGAAGGTGTTCGGCTTCGAGCCGCCGCGCCATCACGGCCTGGACGTGGTCGACACGATCAACGCCATGCTGCGCGGCGAGGTGCGGGTATTCGTCGGGCTGGGCGGCAATTTCGCCATGGCCACGCCGGACACGCCGCGAACCTGGGAGGCGCTGCGCGCGTGTCGGCTGACGGTGCAGATCAGCACCAAGCTGAACCGCAGCCACCTCGTCCACGGCGAGGAGGCGCTGATCCTTCCCACGCTGGGGCGCACGGAAATCGACTTGCAGGATGGCGTGCCTCAGGGGGGCACGGTGGAAGACTCGATGAGCATGGTCCACTTGTCGCACGGCATGAACCGGCCGGCGTCGACGAATCTGCTGTCCGAGGTCGCCATCGTGGCGGGCATGGCCGAGGCCACGCTGGGCAAGAGGCCGGTGGACTGGGCCTGGTACGTGCGTGACTACGCGCGCATCCGCGACGCGATCGCGCAGGTCATCGACGGCTTTCAGGACTACAACAAGCGGGTGGCCAAGCCGGGTGGATTTCACCTGGGCGTGGCGTCGCGCGAGCGCGTCTGGCAGACCGCCAGCGGCAAGGCGCAGTTCATCGTCAGCGCCATCGAGCGCGACACGCCCATCACGCGGGCGCGCCAGCGCCACGGCGAGCGTCTGATGGTGCTCACGACGATACGCTCGCACGACCAGTACAACACCACCATCTACGCCATGAATGACCGCTACCGCGGTGTCTATGGCCAGCGCGACATCCTGCTGATCAACCCGGCGGATCTGCAGAAACTGGGCTTGAGGGCCGGTGAGCGGGTGGATGTTTCCACGGCGTGGGGCGACGGCATCGAACGCCGCATCCGCGGCTTCATGCTGGTCGAATACGACATTCCGCCCGGCTGCCTCGGCGCCTACTACCCCGAGACCAACCCGCTGGTGCCGCTGGACAGCGCGGCCGACCACTGCGGCACGCCGGCCTACAAGTCCATCCCGGTTTTGCTGGAGCGCACCGAGACGAAAGCCGCAGCATGAACGCCAACGACACCCCATTGCTCGCCGGCACGCGGCAGGCCCAGGTGCTGCGCTGGCGCGATGCGCAGCGCAGCGAGGTCTTGGACTGGCTGGCCGACGAGGTTCCGGTGGCCTTGGAGTTCAACGGCATTTCGCATGCCGTGATGCTGGCCACGCCAACGGACCTGGAGGATTTCGCCCTCGGCTTCGCCCTCAGCGAGGGCATCCTCGACCGTCCCGACGATCTGTTCGACTGTGAGACCGACGTCTGTGCGGAGGGCCTGACCGTGCGGCTCGAAGTGTCCTCGCGCAGCTTCGCCCGGCTGAAGGACCACCGCAGGACCTTGGCCGGCCGCACGGGCTGCGGCATCTGCGGCACCGAAAGCCTGGCGCAAGTGCTGCGGGACGTTCCCGCGGTGCAGGGCGCCGCGCTTCGCCTCCATGCCGCGGCCATCGACCATGCGATGGAAAGCATGCGCGCGCGTCAACTGCTGGGTCGGGCCACGGGAGCCACCCACGGCGCGGCCTGGTGCGCGGCAAACGGCGACGTGATTCTGCTGCGCGAGGACGTGGGGCGCCACAACGCGCTCGACAAGCTCATCGGCGCCATGGTGCGTGTGGGGGTCGACGCGCGCACGGGTTTCATCGTCGTGACCAGCCGCGCCAGCGTGGAAATGGTGCAGAAGGCCGCCACGGCTGGCGCGCCCCTGCTGGCCGCCGTGTCGGCGCCGACTTTTCTCGCGCTCGAGGCGGCGCAACGAGCCGGAATGACCTTGGTGGGGCTGGCGCGGCAGGGCGATCTTGTGGCCTACGCGCATCCACAGCGCCTTCTTTTCGATCGCGAAAACTGAACGATGGAATTCGATAGTCTGATTCACCTGGCCAACCGGATCGGCCTGCTCTTTGCTTCGATGCCCGACCGGGCCGAGGCCCTGGAGTGCATCGCCGAGCACATCCAGTATTTCTGGGAACGGCGCGCCCGCGCCAAGTTGCTGGAGCATGTCGACGCCAAGGACGGCATTGGCCTTGACACCATCGTGCTCGACGCCTTGCAAGCGCACCGCGCCATCCTGCTGTGAACGGCAAGGGCTGGCAAGGCCATGGCATGCCTGCGCACCCCGAGCGTTTCTCGGCGCTGAATCCCCGTCGTGGGCGCAGACATGGTGTGAGCCGGCCCTAGTTCTTGCGCATCGGGCAGGTGCGTATGCCCAGGATCGCGTACAGCGGGCAAAAGCCCACCGCACCGGCGATGAGCGGTATCACGCCGATCCAGCCCCATACGCCAATGACATGGGTGAGCGTGAGACCGATGAGGATCAGGCCGGCAATCACCCGCAGGGCGCGGTCCAGGGTGCCTTCGTTGATGGTCATGGAAGTTCTCCTCTTTGCGTCGTGGAGCCGCAAGGTCGCGGCGTTCCATCATGGCACAACGGCGATACTGACGGGAATATCGCAAACCCGTGCGGTTCGTAGGTCTTTGGCGCGCCGCGTGCAGCCCGCCGAAGTTCCGCGCCGATCCACAAAAAACAACAGGACGGCAGTCTGGACAGATCAAACATTGTTCACCTACAGTCGCGCCCAGTTTTGCATCCATCGCGCAAGCCGGCCGATACGGTATCGGTTCAGAGCCGTGTCGCGGCTTCGCCTTCGGGCTCGGTGTACACCGGCGCGAATCCTCCGCCGGGCGTCCTGAAGTTGGTGGTCTGGCCCTGGTAGAGGCGGGCGGAAAACCACATCACATGGCCGACGTCGGCATAGACGCGCAGATCGAACTTGAGGGATAGCGGCGCGGCGGCATCGCCGATGTGGCGTTCGCCGGGAGGCGACAACGCCTGGGCGACATAAGGGTTCGCGACGATGTCGTCCCAGACGCTTTTGGTGAGCTTGGCGCCACGGTAGGCGGCGCGACTGCCGAAGCCGGCCCAGGGCTTGAAAAAGAGACCGCGCCGCTGGGACCAGAGGCGCTCGGCGTTGTGCGGCGTGACGATTTCGGTCTGCGGTATGTGCGCCGCAAGCAGGGCGGCGGCGGCTGGGTCGGCGCCGAGTTCGCGCAGCCGGTCCGCATCGCCCAGCAGCGCGAGGTTGCGCTTGTCGGCGTACAGAGCGTGGGCACGCGGGTGGGGCGTGAGCACCACTTCGTTTCGCTCATAAGCCTGGCGCAGCGCTGCGTGGGCCGCTTCGTCGAGCGCGAAATCGGTGAGCCGGTTGTAAACCAGATCGACGGGCTCGGTGCCGTGCCACAAGCGGCCCGCATCGCGGTGCAACGCCCCAGGGTCGGCCAAGACGGCGTGCATGCCGGCGCGCTCGAACAGGCGCGCGAACAGCAAGAACTCGGCGTAGAGATACTGGTCCTGCGGCGCGGTGTCGACGATGGCGATGCGCCGCGGCCGGCCTTCATGTCCGGCCTGCTTCCATTCGCGCAGGAACATGGCGACGATATCCGATTCGAACGCATCCACCACCGCAGCCGTGGGGACCATGCCCTGCATGTCGTCGCAGCAGGCGCGCTGCGCCCGCGCCAGCGCGGCCGAGAGCAACGCGCCGCCCGGGTTGGTGTTGATCTCGATGAGGTGCAGGGTGTCGGCTTCGAGGTGGAAGTCGAAGCCGAGGAACACGCCCGGGTTGCTAGGGTCGTGCTGCGCGGCGGCGGGCGCTGCGGCCAGCACCGCGCGTTGGTAGCCGGGCAGCGCGGCCACCGACTCCACCGCCTGCACGATCTCGCGCATGCGCCGTGCATGCCGGCGGGCGACAAACACCGGCTGGGCCGAGAACATGTGCGGGTTGCGCGCGCGCACCAGGGCGTACAGGCCGGGCTGGCCCAATTCGGACTCGAGCGCGCGGGCCAGGGCCTCGCGGTCCAGGCTGATGCAAAAACAGTCGCGGTTGAGATGTTCGATCATCGAACGGCGTGATGGGTCGGGTGATGGATGACGGCGAGACCTTGCGTTTGCGGCGTACGGCGCTGCCGCCGAGTTGCCAGGCCTGCGTGCGCGAGGCTCGGCGACGGGGTCATGCCGGCGCCCCGTCCACATGGGTTTGCAACCACCATTCCAGCAGGGCGAGGTGCCAGAGCTTGCTGCCCTGGATGCGGGTGAAATGCTGGGGAGCCTCGGGAGCGGCCAGCAGACGGTCCACGTATGCGCGCCGGTACAGGCCGCGATTGCGGCAGGCGTGCGAATTCAACAATGCACGCATGCGATCGAGAAAGGCGCCGCGCACATGCTTGAGCACGGGTACCGGGAAATAGCCCTTGGGGCGGTCGATCACGGCATCGGGAAGGATGCCGCGCGCGACGGCCTTGAGCGGATACTTGCCGCCATCCCTCAGCCTGAATGCGGGCGGCATGGCGGCAGCCAGTTCCACCAATTGGCGGTCTAGAAACGGCACGCGCAATTCCAGCGCATGCGCCATCGGCAGGTTGTCCACGCGCTTGACCGGGTCGTCGACGATCAGGGTCGTGACGTCCAGGCGCAGCACCTGGTCGAGGAAGGTCTCGGCGCCGGGCTGGGCCAGGGCGCGCTCCACCAGTTCGGCCGTAACGTCCGGCACATGGTAGGCAGGCTCGATCATCGACAGCCACTCGGCGTGTTCGCGGTCGAAATAATGCCGCGAGAAGCGCTCCAGCGGCGTGCCGTGCTCGGCCTGCATGCGCGGATACCAGAAGTAGCCGGCGAACACTTCGTCCGCGCCCTGGCCGGCGAGCACCGCTTTCACGTCGTGCCCGACCCATTCGGACAGCAGGTCGAAAGCCACCACGTCGTGGCTGAACATGGGTTCGGTCATGCGCGCGATGGTGTGCGGCAGGCGCTCCAGCACGGCGTCGTTGGGAATCAGCAGCTTGTGGTGGCGCGTGCCGAAGTGTTGGGCCACCAGATCCGAGTACTCGAATTCGTCGGCCTTTTCCGTGCCGTCGCCCAGGCTTTCGAACCCGATGGAATACGTGCGCAGGTCGCGTACATGGTCGGCCAGCAGACCGACGAGCAGGCTGGAGTCGAGCCCGCCCGACAGTAGCACCCCCACCGGCACGTCGGCGGCAAGGCGATGACTGTCCAGCGCGGCGCACAGCGAGCTGCGGGTGCGGTCGACCCATGCGTCCTCGCTCGGTTCGGGGTTCGGGCGCGTGGCTTGCAGGGCCCAATAACGCGACAGCTCGCTGGGCCCGTCGATTCGCACACGCAACACATGTGCGGGCTGCAGCTTGCGCACGCCCCGCAGGATGGTGTGCGGCGCCGGAACCACGGCATGCAAGGTGAACAGATGGTGCAGCGCGACCGGATCCAGCGATTTGTCCACGCCGCCCGCGGCAAGCAGGGCCGGCAGGCTGGAAGCGAAGCGCAGGCGCTTGCCGTCCTGCGCGAGGTAGAGCGGTTTCATGCCGAAGCGGTCGCGCGCCAACAGCAAGGTTTGGGTGCGGGGATCCCACAGGGCGAAGGCAAACATGCCCTCGAGCCTGTGCACGAACTCGGCGCCCCAGACGGCATAGGCTTTGAGGATGACCTCGGTATCCCCCTGGGACACGAAGCGCTGGCCATGGCTGGCCAATTCGGCGCGCAGTTCGCGGTAGTTGTAGATCACGCCGTTGAACACCAGGGTGCAACCGGTCTCGGCGTCAGTCATCGGCTGATCGCTGCTGGCGCTCAAATCGATGATGGCCAGGCGGCGATGGCCGAAAGCGATGACGCCCTTCGCCCAACTCCCGGCGTGATCCGGCCCGCGCGGTGCCAGCGCGTCGCGCATGCGGGCAACTGCGCGGATGTCGGCTTGTCCGCCATCAAACCGCATCTCTCCGCAAATTCCACACATCGGCGGATTTCCTCATGAGAACCAAACCCGCCATTGTCTGCGAATGGCCGCCAGTCCGCCTTGTCGTCCCGTTGTGTTCCAAGGCGGCCATCAAGCCGTGGCTGCGGCCGAAGCGAGGATCTCCAGTCTGTCCTTGCCCGCGCTCTTCGCGGCATAGAGGGCGTTGTCGGCCAGGCGCATGGCGTCGGCGAGATCGGCTGTCGGCCCCGCCACGCTGGTCATGCCGATGCTGACCGAGATCGGCAGTGGAACGTCTTGTAGCCGGACGTCGAGATGGCGGATGCGTATCAGCAGGCGCTGCGCAAGCTCTTGCGCCACCGCCAGGCTGCTCGCGCGGAACAGAAAGGCAAATTCTTCGCCGCCGATGCGCGCGACGACGTCGGTGTCGCGCACCGAGCTGCGGCAGGCATGCGCGATCTGCTTGAGCACCTCGTCCCCGCCCAGATGGCCGAAGCGGTCGTTGATGGTCTTGAAGTTGTCGATATCGACGATGGCCAGCGCAAACGACGTCCCATGCGCTTTCGCCTGCTCGATTTCCGCATGCAACGTCTGCATGAAGTAGCGGCGGTTGTGCAGCTCGGTCAGATGGTCGCGGTGAATGAGTTCATGCAGCCGCGTATGCGCCTGGTCGAGTTCGCTCACCAGTCTGAGCGTGATGTACGTCATCACCGGGGAGATCACCGCCGGGGTGAGCAGGGTGATGATCCAGGCCGATCGTGTCATGCTCCCGTCCAACACCCAGTAGGTCATGCCGGAGGCGATGCCGGCCGAAACGGCAATCGACAGCAGCGTCACGAAGAAGACTGTCAGCCAAATACCGTAGCGATGGAGGCAGGCTTTGAGCATGGGCGGATGATGCCGGGGAAATGGCGCCATTGTCCCAGTTTCCCCGGGCCATGGGAGTGCCGGTGCCAGGGTGGGCGCGCATGACGCGCATCCGCCTAGCCCTGGCGAAGGCCCACGCGCTCATGGCGATCCGATCCGCCCGGTTTCAGGTGCGCCCTGTGGTCAAGCATTGATCCACCCTTGAAATCCATGCTTGCACACCCAGATAGGCGGGGTACGGACAACTTCGCTACCATCCCGCTCAAGGGGCCGACCAGGTTTCGACGTGAATGACGAAGTCGTGGAGTGCATGCCGAGCACCAGTTCGCTCGTAAATCCACTGGAATCAAGTTAAACGCGAACGACGATAGTTTCGCTCTCGCAGCTTAATTGCCGCGAGCCTTGCAACGGCACGCTGATGGGCCGGGGTGGCAACACCTGCAAGGTCATCCACATCAGATCGTGATTCTGTGCGCCGCGCGCAAAATCATTAAATCCAGCGGATCGCCAGTTCAGAAGCATGTCCATCTGCGTCTGGGCGGTTAAAACCCAATGATGGCACTAAGCATGTAGAGCTTGCGATGGAGAATTTGCGGACGGGGGTTCAATTCCCCCCGGCTCCACCAATAACGAAACCCCAACCGTTCTCGGTTGGGGTTTTTTCTTGCCCGCTCGTGCCGGCTCCCGCGTGTGGTTGGGGGTTCCTGCGGATTGCGCCAGTCTGCCTTCTGGCCCGTTCCTGGCCATTCTTCCCTCCTGCCTCGCTCTGCGCGAAAGACCCGAAGTCCGCAGCTCAGTTGTCGGCCCGGCAAGGGAGCCGGCCTGCCCTCTCGTCTGCAGTAGCATGCAGCACTGTGTTGCCGCTGATTGTCCCAAGGCCCTTGCCTGGGTCCGGTGCTTCTTTTCAGAGCACAACCACCTCGCGGCCTTCAAACGCCCGATCTACGCTTTGCGCGACGACTGGATGATGTGACGCTAGAGGCTGTCGTGGAAGATGGCGCCTTGGGCCAACCTTCTGGCTGACCTTTTCGTCGTCGCCTCAGCCAGGTAGCTCGAGCACGCTCGCCATAATTTCTTATTATGTATTGAATAAGAAATTCAGGGTTTTATTATCTGTCGACAGCCCTTAGGATGACGCGGCCGACGCGGATGGAGGTGTGGGATTCGCGCCGGGTTGAAGCGGGCGCCCAGTGCGATCCGGAGGATCGGATCCACATCTCGGCGCACTTGCCTTTCCCTTTATCGAGGACGAGTCTGCCGTGGACGATTGGGTCGCGTTTTGCCTGATGGCTTTGCCGGTCTTGCCGGTGCTTTCTGCTGTCGTTGCGCCATTGCTGTCCCGCGCAGCCGAACATCGGGCAGCGCGGATCAGCGCGGGCTTCATGGGGTTGACTCTGTTTCTCGCGCTGGCCCTGCTGGTTGCGGTGCTGCGCATGCCGGCCGAACAAGTCGAGGTGCTGCGCGCCGGGCCGTTGGCCCTGATGCTCGACCACCTCGCCGTGGTGATGGCGGTGCTGGTGTCGGGAATCAGTCTGATCGTGCATCTATACGCGGTGCATTACATGGCCGATGAGCCAGGGTATGCGCGGTTCTTCGCACTGCTGGACCTGATGACCGCGGACATTTTGCTGCTGGTGTGTGCGTCGGACTTCCTCACGCTGATTGTGGCCTGGTTCCTGGTCGGGGTGCTGCTGTACTTCCTGCTGGGACACGACACGACACGCGTGGCCAGCGGCCGCTATGCGTTCTGGACCTTCATCACCTACCGCGCCGGTGACCTACCCCTGCTCGGTGCGGCTTTGCTGCTTGGGCACGCTTACGGCACGACGCAGCTGCCCGAGTTGTTCGCGCGCATTGCGGCCAATCCCGGCGTGGAAGTCGGCGGCTGGCCGGCGGCGAGCACTGCGGCGATGCTGGTGGCGCTGGCCGCGTTTGCGCGCTCGGCGCAGTTTCCGCTGCATTCATGGTTGCCGTACACGATGGAGGGGCCAACTCCGGTGTCGGCACTGATGCACGCCGGCATCGTCAATGCCGGAGGTTTTTTGCTCAACCGCTTCGCACCGTTGTTCGTGCATGCGTCGGACGTGCTGCACGTGGTGTTCGCGGTTGGGCTGCTGACCGCACTGATCGGCTCGGCGCTGATGCTTACGCAAAACGACATCAAGAAATCGCTCGGCTATTCGACGATGGGGCAGATGGGTTTCATGGTGATGGAGTGCGGGCTCGGAGCGTTTTCGCTCGCGGTGTACCACCTCATCGCCCACGGTCTGTTCAAGGCCACGCTGTTCCTCGGCTCGGGCGGGGTGATCAACGATGCGCGCCGCAACGATGGCGTGCCTCCCGACGACATCTACACCTCCGTGGTCGAGCGCAGGCCGCTGCGCGTGGTGCGACTGCCATGGTTGGTCGCATTGGCGGTGACGGTGCTGGTTCCCGTCTTCGTGCTCGGCTTCTCGCATCTGCTGGTGGCCGCCGATTTCGTGCACAAGCAAGGCGCTGTCATCCTGCTGTTTTTCGGCTGGGTCACCGGCGCCCAGGTCTTTTTCTCGATCCACCGTTTGCCCAGCGAGAACCCGTGGCGGTCGATGGGCATGATCTTCCTGTCGTTTGTCATCGTCGTCGTCGGCTATACCGTGATCGGACATCTGTTCGAGCACTTCCTCTATCCCGACGCGGCGTTGTTGGACGCGATCTACACCGCCGCAGGGGTCGATCTGATCGCCTTCGATACTCTCGTGGTGGTGCTGACCTTGGTCCTGGTGGCGGCCTGGCTGGTCACGTTATACGCCGACTCGCTGGATTTGCGCACGCGTTCGGGAGCCTGGAACACCGTTTACCTCAATCTTTATGCCTTGTTCTCGCGTGAGTTCTACGTGGCCGACGTGTTCGCGCGGCTGGCACGCATGCTGCAAAACGGCTCCAAGCGTGTGAACGTATGGCTGCGCTGGGTCTGATTCATGGAGACGACACCGATGGCGATACCACCGATGGCGCTGCTGGCGTTTTTTTTCCTGCCGCTATTCCCGTTCAGCGCGGTCTTTAACGCCGCATTGCGCGCGCTGCGCGTGGCGTGGCTGCGCGCTGCCTTGCTGCTGGTTTGGCCGCAAATCGGCGTGTGGTTGATCGTCGATGCCGGAATGCACCTCCCACCGGACTGGGCGGCTGCCGTGCTTGCGTGGGCCACCGGCTCGTCGCTGTTCTATGCCTGGCGCATGCTGTCGACGCGGGATTTCGACATCTGGATCGGGTTTTACGCCAGCTCAGCGTGGGCCCTGGCCTGGATCGGCGTCGTCGGCGGGGCCGACGCGATGGGGCTGCGCGTGGCAATGGCGTGCATGTCCGTGACCGCGCTGGCGCTGGCGCTGGCCAGCCATTGCTTGCGCAGGCGTTGGGGCGAAGCCTACGTCGGCCTGCGCCCCGGGCTGGCGCGGGCGATGCCGCGCCTGGGCCTGGCGACCACGCTCTCGGTCCTTGCCGCCCTCGGGGCGCCGGTGTTTCCGGTGTTTTTCGCGATGATCTATCTGCTGGGCCTGGCTAACGCCGCGACCGTCGTCGGTGTTCTCGTCGTCTGGTTGCTGTGGGGTTGGGCCGGGGCGCAGATATGGCAGGGCTTTCTGTTCGGAACACCACACGTTGAGCATGCTTTCGAGCCGTCGCTGCGTGACATTCCGGTGTCCTGGACCGTACTGGTCGCGCTGTTGGCCGTTGCTGCGATCGTGGCCGCTTCTCTCTGGAGCATGACATGGCTGATGCATTGAACCTGGGCAAGATCCTGCGCGTGCATGCCACGGCTTATGTGGCGGCCGAGCCCGTGCCGTTGTTCTGGCCGATGCGCACATTCATCCACAACAATCCCTTGCACGGGTTGGAAAACCTGCCGTTCACCGAGGCGGTGCAGGCCGCGCGCGGCCTGTTCCATGCCCGCGTGTACCTTCCGCGCACCACTTACCAGCGCTATCTGCGGGAAGGCAAGGGCGATGCGCGTGTGCTCGACGCGATCACGGCGCAGTTTGCGCAGACCGCGCCCAGCGTCGATGGCATCGACTGGCAGCGCTGGCTGAGCGCAGTTCGCGAGGCGCCGACCGACGCCTCGCCGTGCGTGCCGCATGCCCTGGCCGAAGACGTCGCGGTACTGCTGGCCGGGCAGGCCGTTCCGGATGACGGTGCCGCCGCGGCTGGCCTGGACACCGCCATGCGCGACGACCTGCCGCCCTGGCGGCCGCTGACTGAGTGCATCGATGCCCTGTGGGGAACCAACCTTGCTGCCGAACTCGACGAATTGGTGGTCAAGAGCTGCCTAGATTTTTTCGACGAAAACCAGTCGTCGTGGCGCATGCCCGGGCGGGAGCACGGTTTTTACGCCGCCTGGGCCGACATTGCCCGGCGCAACGGCCGCATGTTTCTGCGCGGGCTGGCGATCAAGCGCATCCTCGATCAGGCGCCGCGCGCCGACGCCGCGATTGTTCACGTCATGCAGTCGCTGGGCATCGCCGAGGAGCATTGGCAAGCGTATTTTTCGCGCGAGTTGCTGCGGCTGCACGGCTGGGCCGGCTTCATCCGCTGGCGCTCCGAGGCCAAGCATTACCACTGGGGGCGCAAGCACCCTGCCGATCTGGTCGATTTCCTCGCCGTGCGCTTGGTGTTCGCGTTGGCGCTGATCGAGGAAAGCGCGCGGCATCGCAAAACGCCGGCGAATCGACCTGCGTTCGACACCTTCCTGCGCGAGCAACGCGACTGCGCCATGTTGCGCTACGCCCTGCACGCCGGAGAGCTCTTGCCCGGCTGGGCGCAACGCATCGACGACACCCTGGAGCGGCGCGACGGCGCGCGTGCGGCCCGATTGGCCGCGGACTACGCGGGACAGTGGCGGCATGCACGCGCGCAGCAACAAGCCCGGATGCTGCAGAAAATCGCCGAGCAGGCCGGAACTTCGATGCAGACGCTGGCCGCGCTCGGGCCGCAGCGCACCGCCGAAGTCCTTGAGGTGCTGCAGCGCTTCGTCGCACAGGAAGGGTCGATGTGGCTGCGCGCACTCGAAGCGCGGGCCATCGACCGTCTGCTGGGCCAGATCGTGACCCCGGACGAGCCGTCGGCGCCCAAGCGCGCCTTTGCCCAGGCGCTGTTTTGCATCGACGTGCGCTCGGAGCGGCTGCGGCGCAATCTGGAGAACGTGGGAGATTTCCGGACTTTCGGCATTGCCGGATTTTTCGGCGTTCCCGTCGGCTTTTTGGGCTACGGCAAAGGTAGTGAAACCCACTTGTGCCCGGCAGTGGTCACGCCGAAAAACCTGGTGCTCGAAATTCCGGCCGCGCTCGACTTCGACGACGAGGCTTTCGTCTCGACTCTCGGCCATGTGCTGCACGATCTCAAGAGTTCGGTGATCTCTCCCTTCGTCACGGTGGAGGCCATTGGCGCGCTGTTCGGCTTCGATCTGATCGGCAAGACCGTGATGCCCTCGGCCTATCACCGCTGGCGCAGCCGGCTCGACGCGCCGCGCCCCGTCACCCGCATGCTGCTGGACAAGCTCAGCCGCGAGCAGGCCGATTCCATCGTGCGCGCGCTGCAGCGAGGAATGATCGTCAATGCTTTGCGCGTCGAGTTGGGCATCGAGCGTGAGCGCGTCAACGACGACATGATTCGCGAACTGCGCGAAACGGCGCTGGGCCATCGCAGCGGCACCACGATGCTGGCACGCGAGTTCGGCCTTTCCCCCGAACGCGAAGCGCGATTCATCGAGCAGGTGCGCGAGGGCTACCGCGTCAATCCGTCATACGCCAATTACCAGATGCTGCGTCTGGGGCGCATCGGTTTTTCGCTCGACGAGCAGGTCAACTACGTCTGGACCGCGCTGGCCTCCATTGGCCTGACGCGCAATTTTTCGCGCTTCGTCCTGCTCATCGGACACGGCAGTCAATCGGAGAACAACCCCTACGAGTCGGCACTCGATTGCGGCGCCTGCGGCGGCAGCCAGGGCTTGGTCAGCGCCAGGGTGTTGGCGCAAATGGCCAACAAGGCCGAAGTGCGGGCGAAACTGCGCGACATCGGGGTGGAGATCCCCGCCGACACCTGGTTCGTTCCCGGGCTGCACACCACGACCACCGACAGCGTCGAATTGCACGATCTGGAGCTTTTGCCGCCGCAGTTGCTGGTGTACCTGGAGCGGCTGCGCAACGGCCTGCATGCGGCGTCGCGGCTTTGCGCGGCCGAGCGCGTTCCGACGCTGCTGCCTCAAGCCAAGGTGCTGAAGCCGGCCCAGGCCCACCGCCTGGCGCGTGCGATGTCGCACGACTGGTCGCAGGTGCGGCCCGAGTGGGGGTTGTCGGGCAATCTGTATTTCGTCGTGGGACGGCGCGGTCTGACGCAAAAAGCCGATTTGCACGGGCGCTGTTTCCTGCAGTCCTACGACTGGCGGCTCGACCCCAAGGGCCGCCTGCTGGAGAACATCCTCGCCGGCCCGGTGGTGGTGGGGCAGTGGATCAATATGGAACACTACTTCTCTGCCGTCGACAACACCCATTTCGGCAGCGGCAGCAAGGTCTACCACAACGTTGCCGGGCGTTTCGGCGTGATGACCGGCAACCTGTCCGATCTGCGCACAGGGCTGCCGGCGCAGACCGTGATGCGTCGCGGGCAGCCCTATCACGAGCCCCTGCGTCTGATCGTGATGATCGAGGCGCCGCTGGACTTCGCATGTCGCGCCATCGAAGCCGTGGCCAAGGTCAAGAGCCTGGTGCAGGGACAGTGGATCCGCGCCATCGTCGTCGATCCGACGCAGGATATGCAGGCCTATGTCTTCGACCATGGCCAATGGCGAGCTCATTCCGGGTCCGCATCGCAACAGACATACACCGAGGAGGTCGTCGCAGCATGAACACGTTCAAACTCTCCCCCCTGAAAAAACTCGAAATCATCCTCGAAGGCGCACACCGCGAATTCGCCACCGGTTTGCTCGACCGCGCCGGGGTAAAGGGCTACACCATCGTCGGAAACCTTTCGGGCAAGGGCAGCCACGGTTTTTATGAAGGGCACCTGATGTTCAACGAGGACGACGCGCTGATCATGATCATCGTCGCGGTGCCGCCCAATCTCGTCGATGCGCTGCTCGAAGGCTTTCAGCCGTTTTTCGAGGCCCATTCCGGGGTGATCTTCGTCAGCGACATCCAGGTCGGCCGCCCGGTCAAGTTCATGACCTGAATCAGGAGGGGGGCGGACCCTGCAGCGAAGCCAGGGGTCTTGCCTCGCGAATCAGGAAGTCGAGGAATGCCTGCGCTACCGTCGACAGCCGCTTGCCCTTGCGATGCACGACGAACCACTGCCGCATGATCGGAAAGCGCTCGACCTCGAGCACGGCCAGGCGCCGCATCGCCAGTTCGAGTTCGAGCGTATGCAAGGACAGGATGCCCAGGCCCAAACCCGCTTCCACCGCCTGCTTGATCGCCTCGTTGCTGCTCATTTCCATCACCGAATGAAACTCCACGCCGTGCCGCGAGAAATGCCGCTCGGACGCTTTGCGCGTTCCCGAGCCGGGCTCGCGGGTGATGAAGGTTTCGCGTTCCAGGTGCTTGAGCGTGATTCGGCTCTTCCCCACCAGCGGATGCGTCGGCGCGGCAATCACGACGAGCGGGTTGTCGAGAAAGGCCTGGGCGACCAGCTCAGCGTCCTCTGGCGGCTGGCCCATGATCGCCAGATCCTTGTTCGATGTGGTCAGCATGTCCAGGATCTGTTCCTGGTTCGACACTTGCAGCCGCACTTGCACTTTGGCGTGCCGGCTGCAGAATGCAGCGATCAGCTTGGGCGCGAAGTAGTTCGCTGTGCTCGCCACCACCAGATCCAATTCGCCTCGGCGCACGCCGCGGAATTCCTCCATGGCAGAACTGAGGTCCTGCACTTTCGCGGCAATGATCATCGCGTGGCGATGCAGCTCGCGACCGGCGTCGGTGGGCTGGATCTGTTTGCCGACTTGGTCGAACAAAGGCACGCCGACCTGCTCTTCGAGTTGCCGCATCTGCATCGATACGGCAGGTTGCGTCAGATGCAGGGCGTCAGCCGCACGCGTGAAACTTTGGCACCGCATGACGGCGTCGAAAATCTGGAGTTGGCGCAGGGTCAGATGCATCGTTGTGACATAAGTATTCCTAATACACTTTATCAGAAACTCGAATTGCGTTTTATGATTTCGTCCGATATGGTGTCGGCACGCGAATCGATGAATCCATCCCTGAGCCCAGGCTTCGATGCCTCGGTCGAGCGGGCCGAG
The DNA here is from genome assembly GCF_900088825.1 of Thiomonas delicata. Taxonomy (GTDB): domain Bacteria; phylum Pseudomonadota; class Gammaproteobacteria; order Burkholderiales; family Burkholderiaceae_C; genus Thiomonas_A; species Thiomonas_A delicata. The sequence goes on from NZ_LT592171.1 coordinate 944,905, forward strand.
GCATTCGTCGTGTTGCGCCAGCTTTCACTCGTCGTTTGTTCTCGCGCGCAGCGCGCTTTAAGGAGTCGTCAAACATGGCAGTCAAAACCTATCAGGCCGGGGTCAAGGAGTACCGGCAAACCTACTGGCAGCCCGATTACGTGCCGCTGGACACCGACATCCTGGCGTGTTTCAAAATCACCCCGCAGGCTGGCGTCGATCGCGAAGAGGCTGCCGCGGCGGTGGCCGCCGAGTCGTCCACGGGCACCTGGACCACGGTGTGGACCGACCTGCTGACCGACATGGACTATTACAGGGGTCGCGCCTATCGCATCGAGGACGTCCCCGGCGATGACACCTGCTTCTACGCTTTCATCGCCTATCCCATCGACCTGTTCGAAGAGGGCTCTGTGGTCAACGTGTTCACCTCGCTGGTGGGCAACGTGTTCGGTTTCAAGGCGATTCGCGCCCTGCGCCTGGAGGACGTGCGCTTCCCCATCGCCTATGTCAAGACCTGCGGCGGCCCCCCCAGCGGCATTCAGGTCGAGCGCGACAAGATGAACAAGTACGGCCGGCCGTTGCTGGGCTGCACCATCAAGCCCAAACTGGGCCTTTCGGCCAAGAATTACGGTCGCGCGGTGTACGAGTGCCTGCGCGGCGGCCTGGACTTCACCAAGGACGACGAGAACATCAACTCGCAGCCGTTCATGCGCTGGCGCGACCGCTTCGAATTCGTGCAGGAAGCCACGCTGAAGGCCGAGGCCGAGACCGGCGAGCGCAAGGGCCACTATCTGAACGTCACCGCGCCCACGCCTGAAGAGATGTACAAGCGCGCCGAGTTCGCCAAAGAGATCGGCGCGCCGATCATCATGCACGATTACATCACCGGCGGCTTCTGCGCCAACACCGGCCTGGCCAACTGGTGCCGCGACAACGGCATGCTGCTGCACATCCACCGCGCCATGCACGCCGTGCTCGACCGCAATCCGCACCACGGCATCCACTTCCGCGTGCTGACCAAGATCCTGCGCCTGTCCGGCGGCGATCACCTGCACACCGGCACCGTGGTGGGCAAGCTTGAAGGCGACCGCGCCTCCACGCTGGGCTGGATCGACCTGCTGCGCGAATCCTTCGTGCCGGAAGACCGTTCGCGCGGCATCTTCTTCGACCAGGACTGGGGTTCGATGCCCGGCGCATTCGCCGTCGCGTCCGGCGGCATCCACGTCTGGCACATGCCCGCGCTGGTCACCATCTTCGGTGACGATTCGGTCCTGCAATTCGGCGGTGGCACGCTCGGCCACCCCTGGGGCAACGCCGCCGGTGCGCACGCCAACCGCGTCGCACTCGAAGCCTGCGTGCAGGCGCGCAATGAAGGCCGCCAGGTCGAGAAAGAAGGCCGTGAGATCCTGACCGCCGCCGCGCAGCACTCGCCTGAACTGAAAATCGCCATGGAAACCTGGAAAGAGATCAAGTTCGAGTTCGACACGGTGGATAAGCTCGACATCGCCAACAAGTAATGCTGCAAACCGAATCCGCTCGATTCGCGCCGCAATGAGGCGACGCCGGCCGGATTCGACCCCCAACTTCGAAAGGACACAGCCATGGCCGTTCAAGCCTATCGCTCGACGAAAAAGTACGAAACCTTTTCGTATCTTCCCCAGATGACGCCCGACCAGGTGCGCCGCCAGATTGCCTACGCCATCGCCCAGGGCTGGAACCCTGCGGTCGAGCACACCGCCAAGGGAACGCCTGCCAAGGTGAGCTTTTGGCATATGTGGAAGCTGCCGATGTTCGGCGAGCAGTCGATCGACGTCGTGCTGGCCGAGATCGAGGCCTGCCATCGTGAATTTCCCGATCAAATGGTGCGCTTCGTCGCTTACGACAACTACGCGCAGAGCCAGGGCATCGCTTTTGTCGTTTACCGCTGAAACGCAACAACAGGCCCGTCCGAGGGCGGGTCTGTGCTGCGTGAATTCGAACAACCCGGTGCGGCCTGCGGCCGCCTGAAATGAACTCCAAGTGCTGAGGTCCGTATGACAATCGCTGCACCAGGTCATGCCAATGCAAACCTATCCGGGCGGGAATTGGCGCTCCAGCGTCGCCAGGCGATGGCCCGCCAAGGCAAAACCGCCATCGCCAAAGCGCCTGCGCCGCACGGCAGCGCAGGCGGCATGATGGATGCAGCCAAGGTCGCAACCGCCTGGCGCAGCGCGCAGGCCCCAGCGCCTGCGGCGGTATCGACCATGCCGGTCTCGGCACGCGCCGAGGCCTTGCCGGCGGCAGCCGTGTCGCCAGCACGGGCGCGACGTCAAGCGCTCGCCACTGTTGGCAAGGCCGCCCTGCAAACCGCTTCGACGGCTCGTCCGAGCGCGCATTTGCGTCAAGCCGCGCATCCGTCTGGCGCGGGTGATTGCGGCTGCGGCGCGCAGTGCGATTGCCAGGCTCAGCGCGCCGACGCTCCGAGTGGGGAGCAGGTGCAGCGAGCGGCGGCTGGCGAGGTGTCGGTAGCCGTGGTGACGGCGCAGGAACACGCGCAGCGCGCGCCCGCTGCCACGGGCGTCGAACAGGCGACTGGACGCGCGTTGGCCAAGATGCGTCGCGCAGCGCTGACGCAAGATGGCAAGGCTGGGCTCAAGCGGGTTGCCCAGGCGACCAAGATCGCCGCGGCGATGCCAGGGCAGGATTGGCAGGCTGCAATGATCCGGGGCGCCACCGGAAGACAGGTCGCGATGCAGCATCGCCTGGTGCTGTCGCTCGCCGGTCGCGCGGGCCTGTCGACCAGCGCCGCATCGAGACCGAGCGGGCGGGTCAAGGCGCGTGACGTCAAGGCGGCGCCGGTCAAGGTCGAGGAAGGCCACACCCTGTCCGGCCAACCCGTCACCGGCACGATGGTCGAGCGCAGCGCCAAGGTCACCGGCAACGAGCCCGGATCGTGCCGCAACATCACCGGTACTGAATACATCGGTACCGAACAGTTCCAGACCATCTGCGGCGTGCGTGCCGAACCCGGCGTGCCCAAGGTTGCGATAGGCAGCACGCTGCGCGAGCAGCGCATCACGGGCACCGCGCTGGGTCGCTCGACCAAGGCCACCGGCGATGAACCGGGCACCTGCTATGCCGTGACCGGGACGGAATATCTGTCGGCCGAGCGTTTCCAACAGTTCTGCGGTACGCGCCCGACCCCATCTCCAGAAAAAGTCGCGGTGGCATCCACCGACAAGGGCAAAACTGTGACGGGTTCCCTGGTCGACCGCCCGCGCAAAGTCACCGGCGTCGAATCCGGCGCCGATCGATCGATCACCGGTACGCGCTACGGCCGCCCGCCGGAAAGCGACAACGCGCCGGACAAGGTCGCGGTCACGCACACCGGCTCGGGCAAAACGGTCACGGGCACGCTGGTGGGCCGCAGCGAGCGCCTCACCGGCGACGAGGCCGGTAGCTGCCGCGTCATCACCGGAACCGAATATCTTTCCGCCGAACAGTTCCGCGACCTGTGCCGCACCAGCGCACCGGCTGCGCCGCGCAAGGTCAGTGTGATGTCGACGCGCGACGCGCAAGCCGTTTCGGGTAGCACCGTTGATCGTTCGACGAAGGTCACCGGCAACGAGGTCGGCTCTTGCCGCGCGATCACCGGAAGCCAGTACTACACCACGGCCGATTTCGCAGCCCTGTGCGAAGCGCCCGGGCCGAACAAGGTCAGCACGATGCACACCCTCGCCGGACGTGTTGTCACGGGTTCGGAGGTCGCTCCAAGCCCAAAATTGTCGGGTGACGAATCCTATGGGTGCAAACCCGTCACCGGTACCGACTACATCGGCACCCAGCAGCTTGCAGCCGTGTGCCCGCCAGGGCAGGCGCCGGCCGCGCAATCCGTGAGCAAGGTCGTCTTCGACACCACGCTGCGAGGTCAGCCGGTCTCCGGCAGCTATCCGGGGCGTGCTGCCAACGTCACCGGCAACGAAGCCGGCGCCTGCGCTCCCATCAGCGGCGCGCAGTACTCCGGCACGTCGCAAATGCAGAATTTCTGCCCGGCCCCTAGCCTCGAGGCCCAGGCGGCGCGCGTGCGCGACAGCGCCGTGATTCCGGCCACCGTCGTGACCGGCGACCGTCCCGGCGCAGGAGGATCGCAGATGACCGGCGATGAGCGTGGCGCGTGCGAGCCGGTTTCAGGCACGCCTTACCTCGGGCCGGACAACAGGCCCGACCATTGCGCGGTGAGCGGTCGTTTCGTTTCGCGCGGACGCACGTTCGATGTCGCGCCGCGGCCGCCCGCGCCGAAGGATTTCAGCATCCAGAGTCCGGCGCGTCAGGCGCGTGAGCGCCAAGTCGACGATGTGACCGGTAGTGCGCTGAGCAGCTCGCGCATCACCGGGCCGATCAACAAGGCTGACGGCCTGATCACCGGAACGCCGGAGTTCCGGCATGGCGATATGTCCCGCCGCCAGACGCAACAGGATGAAGTCGTCGCTGCCGCGCTGCGCCTGAGCGGCGAGGGAAGCCAGCAAGGGACCCGCATTTCGGGCGATGCCTGGAACGCCAACACCCGCGTCACGGGCACTGAAGGCTCGTCCAGCCTGGTGCGCAACCCTTCGAAGCGCGGCCAGCCGCGTGGCGCCGGTGTCAACGCGGTGAAGTTCCGCGAACTCGAGCGTCCGGAAGTGCCTGATTCGGTCATCACCGGGTCGTCCGGTAACACCCGCAGAGGTGCCACCGTCACCGTTTCGGGCGGAGCGCGCGGCTGAGGATTGTGGCGATGAACACGCGACAACGTATGCAGGCCTTGCGGCGCAGCGGCGTCGGGCCGGTGGGCATGGCCGACGCGGGTGGCATCGCGGCGGTGCCCGAGCATCCTGCTTGCGTCATCGGCAGCGGGCAGAGTTGCGAGCACTCGCTCGTCGACCGCGAACTCAACCGGGAGCTGTTCACTTACGAGCAGACCGTGCGCGGACGCTTCGCCCGCATCGTCGGCGTGCTCAAGCAAATTTCTGCGCATCAGCATGACGCCACATTTGCCGAGCGCGCGCAGCAACTCGCGCTCGAGCAGCTCGGTTTCGAACTGCCGCGCGAGGTGCTCGACGACGCCTGGGTTTCGGGGCTGGACCTGCGTGCACTGCACTCGCACTGCATTTTCAACAGCCTCAAGCTGTGTGTCGAGCGCGCCAGCGCGGAGCAGGCGGGATGGAGTCAGCGACTGCCGATCGACTCGAATCTCCTGCATAGCTGCGGTTACCACACGGTGGACATCAGCCCGTGCGCCGACGGCCGCCTGCAAGGCATTGCCCCCTATGTGCTGCGCTTGCTGCCCGCGCCGAACGTACGCGTGAAGGCCTATGCCGGTGCCCTGTTCGACGTCGACGGCGACGTGGCTGACTGGGCACAGCGCGAAGTCGAGCGCCTCTCGGGAGCGATGGAAGACGGTGATCGTCTCAATTACCTGAAGATCGCGGTCTATCACCTGAGCAGTTCCAATCCCGGCGCGCAGGGCTGCGCCGCGCATGGCAGCAACGATCGTCAAGCCACCGAGTCGGCGCTCAGCCGCCTCGATGAACTCCGCGAGGCGATCGATCGCAGTTTCGGTGTCGGCGCGGCGCCCGACGTGCTGCTGATCGGGGTCGACACCGATCTGGACGCGCTGCGCATCCATCTTCCCGACGCGTTCGGCGATGTCAATCCGCACCGCTACATCGAAACCGGGAAGATCTACCGCGAGACCCTTGGGCTGTCGGCCGAGGCGGCACGCGTGCGGATCGCCGAGATGATCGCCGACGTCGAGAGCACCGGCGGCTGGGGCCAGGGCCAGGGCCAGATGCGCGACGGCATGCGCCGCCTGGTGTCGGCGCTGGCCGAGGCCAATCTGTCGCAGATCGAATACGTCATCAAGCACCACACCGGGCGCTATGCCGTCATCGGCCACGACGAGGAGTGCATCGTCGCCGGCGAGGCCGTGCGCACGCTGCAGTTGCGCAACCTGTTTTATTTCGCACATCTCGACACCGTGGAGGAGGGGGCGCCCGACATGGACGTGGGGATCAAGATTTTTCGCAATCTCAATGTTGCCCATGGCTTGCCGGTGCCGGTGTTGGTGCATTTCGAATACGACTCCCGCATTCCCGGCTCGCGCCAGCGCGCAGTCGATCGCGCGTGCCGCGTGCGCGACGCCATCGTCGGGCGCTACGCCGATCTGGCAAAGAAGGGGTTGCTGACATGCGCCATGGCGGTCAGCGACCGCAACGGCGACGAATGCTGCGACTTCGTGGCCGATGAAGCCGTCGCGGACCATTGAGCATCGAGGACCAAAACGCCATGCGAATCATGCGTGTTGAAAAAACCCTGGTGTCGACCAACCGTATCGACGCTTTCGGCCATCGTCCGCTGCTCGTCGTGCAGGACAAACCCGGCGGAACGCGCAGCGTGGCGGTCGATGCGGTGGGCTGTATCCCCGGTGACTGGGTGATCTGCGTCGGTTCCTCGGCGGCGCGGGATGCGGCCGGGGCCAGGGATTTTCCGTCCGATCTCACGATCGTCGGCATCATCGACCACTGGAATCCGGAGGCAGTCTGATGGAGATCTGGCGCGTCGTCGACGAACTGGTGTGCACCCGGCGTGTGCCAGGGCTCGGTTCGGTGTCATTGCGCGTGCTGAAGGGGCAGAAGGGTGAAGTCATGGTGGCGTCCGACGCGGTCGGTGCGCCGCCAGGCAAATGGGTGTTCACCACGCTGGGCAGCGCCGCCAGGCTGGCGATGCCGGATCCGGCGACGACGACGGATCTCACGATCTGCGGCATCATCGACGGGTGGGACGAAGCGTGAAAACAGACGTGTGCAAACACGGACGTACAGAGCAAAAGGGCGCACGCGTGACGGGCGCTTGGGTGCAGCGAGTGGCAGTTCAACCAATCTTTTTTTGACAAAGGAGTAAGCAAATGGCAGAGACGATGGGCATTGCCCTGGGGATGATCGAAACCCGCGGTCTGGTTCCCGCGATCGAAGCGGCCGACGCGATGACCAAAGCCGCCGAAGTGCGCTTGATCGCACGCCAGTTCGTCGGTGGCGGCTATGTCACCGTGATGGTGCGCGGCGAAACCGGTGCGGTTAACGCCGCAGTCCGTGCAGGCGCCGATGCCTGCGAGCGTGTGGGTGACGGCCTGGTCGCCGCGCACATCATTGCCCGCGTGCACAGCGAGGTCGAGGGCATCCTGCCCAAGGCTCCGAGTGCCTGAGACCCTCCCTATCTTTCCTGAAACGACTACGAGGACAGCAACATGGCAAACGTCAACGGCATTGCCCTGGGGATGATCGAAACCCGCGGTCTGGTTCCCGCGATCGAAGCGGCCGACGCGATGACCAAGGCATCTGAGGTGCGCCTGATCGGCCGCCAGTTCGTCGGCGGTGGCTATGTCACCGTGCTGGTGCGCGGCGAGACCGGTGCCGTCAACGCCGCGGTGCGCGCGGGTGCCGACGCCTGCGAGCGCGTGGGTGACGGCCTGGTCGCCGCGCACATCATTGCCCGCGTGCACAGCGAGGTCGAGGGTATTCTGCCGACCAAGCCCGACGTCAACGGCGGCGGCCGCGACGCCGAAATCACCTCCACGCGCAGCTGACCGACGGGTCGTTTCCTGCCATGGCTGTCGATCCGAGAACCCTGGGGTGGCTGGCACGCGCGCTCAACCACGAGATGAGCGCGGTCCAGCAATATCTCGCACAAAGCGTGCTTGCGCGCCTTTGGGGCGATGTGGAACTCGCGGCCCGCCTGCGTGCCGAGGCCATCGAAGAACTGGAACACGCCGAACGCTTGATGGAGCGTCAGATCCTTCTCGGCGTGGCCCCTTCGGGCGGACAGTTGCCCGTCGTTCGCCTGGGCCGCAATGCACAGGAATTGCTCGCCCACGATCACCAGTTGGAAGTGCAGGCCGTCCAACTCTATGCCGATGCGCTGATGCATGCACGGCGCTTGCGCGACCAAGATTCGACGGCTTTGCTCCAATCGCTGTTGGCGCAGGAGCGCGAGCATCTCGAGCACATTGCGCACACCAAATCCGCAGGGGCCTCGACATGAGCGACGCATTGCAAGGCTGGGAAAGGCGCGACAAGCCGCCAACATTGTTCAGACGCTTCGCCTTCGAGCGTTACGCCCAGACGCGCGCGTTTCTCGATGCCTTGTCGGCTCTATGCGATGAGTTCGGGCGGCATCCGCAGAATATCAATTTCGGCACCACCTACGTCAATGTCACGCTCGAGGCGGCCGACGGCCAGGCCTTCGCGCCACAGGATGAAGTCTTCGCCGCACGCATCTCAGCGCTGGCCGAGCAGGGGGAGTGACGTTGGCAGGCATGCGGGTCATCGCGGTCATCAACCAAAAGGGTGGTGCCGGCAAGACCACGGTGGCGATGAATCTCGCCGCCGGGCTGGCGCGACGTGCGCCAGCCGTGGTCGTCGATCTCGACCCGCAGTCCTCGGCCACGCAATGGGCCGCGGCCGGCACCGCGACATTTCCCGCCACGGTCAAGCAGCTTCGCGTCGGCGCCAGCCTGCCTGATTTGCGCCGGGAATTCCGCGCCTTCGATCACATCGTGCTCGACTGCCCGCCATCGGTCGACACCCGCGCCGCGGCACTCGCGCTGCAGACCTGCGATGTCGCGCTGATCCCGGTTCTGCCTTCGCCCGTGGACCTGTGGGCTAGCCTGCGGCTACCTCAGGAAATCGACGAGGCGCGCAAACGCAATCCGAAGCTGCGAGCCTTCCTGCTGCTCAATCAGATCGAAGCGCGAAGCGCGCTGTCGGCGGCCATGCAGGAAGCGCTGGCCGAATTCGGCCTGCCGGTGCTGCAAACCCCGGTACGCCGGCGCAGCATCTACAAGACGGCGGCGCTCGAAGGCGTGTCGGTGTTTCAAATGGGTGCGCGCGGGCAGGCCGCCGCCGCAGAAATCGAGGCCATCATCGAGGAGGTTGTAGCATCATGACCAGCATCAAAGACAAGCTTGCCAGCAGTGTGCGTCAGGCCAAATCCGCCACGCCGTCCAAGACCGCCGCTGCCAAGCCCGCCGCACCGCGCCCGGCAGCCAAGGGCGCCAAGCAAACGAGCACGCAGCCCGCGCCGGCGCGTCAAGCCGCTGCCCCTGCGCGCATCCAGGGCACTGGAGCGAACCTTGAGCCCGCTTCGAGCGCCCAGGCACTTTTCCCCGATCGCGTGTGGCCGGACTGAAACCGGTCGAACCGATGACTTCTGGATACCACCATGCGTGACGAAAATCTGATGCGAACCTATATGCCGCGGCGGGATGCAGCTTCCCGTTCTACGACTTCGACCTCGGAGACGCAACCGATGTCGCGATCAGCGGCCGAAACCGGTGCGCCGACATCGGGTTTGCTCGACAGCTACCGCGTGGCCCGCGAGCCCTACTATCGCGCCGTCGGCGACGAAGTCGCGCTGTACGAGGCGGCATACTCGGTGCGCATGCCCATCATGCTCAAGGGGCCCACCGGCTGCGGCAAGACCCGTTTTGTCGAATACATGGCGTGGAAGCTCGGCAAGCCGCTGATCACCGTGGCGTGCAACGAGGACATGACCGCCTCCGACCTGGTCGGCCGCTTCTTGCTCGACGCCAGCGGCACGCGCTGGCAGGATGGACCGCTGGCGCTGGCAGCGCGCCATGGCGCGATTTGCTATCTCGACGAAGTGGTCGAGGCCCGGCAGGACACCACGGTCGTGATCCACCCGCTGACCGACGCGCGGCGCATTCTGCCGCTGGAGAAAAAGGGCGAGATCATCGAGGCGCACCCCGATTTCCAGGTGGTCATCTCGTACAACCCGGGCTACCAGTCGCTGATGAAAGACCTCAAGCAGTCGACCAAGCAACGTTTCGGCGCATTGGATTTCAACTACCCCGAACACGAGACCGAGGCCGAGATCGTCGCGCACGAAAGCGGCGTGGGCGTGGACGTGGCGAAGAACCTGGTGCACATCGCCGAGCGGGCGCGCAACCTCAAAGGGCATGGCCTCGATGAAGGCATTTCCACCCGCATGCTGATCTACGCCGGCAGCCTGATCGCCAAGGGCGTGGCGCCGCTGGCGGCGTGCCGCGTCGCCTTGGTGCGGCCGATCACCGACGACCCCGACATGCGCGATGCGCTCGATTCGGCGGTCACCACCTACTTCTGATCGGACCGCATCGCCCGTACGCTCCCGGCAGCGCTGTCTTGCGGCCGGGGCGGGGTTCGCATCATGGCCATTCACCTCGAAGAATTCCAAGAACTGCTCGACGAACTGCCCGGAGGCGCGCAGGAGCTGCTGCGTGCGTCTTGGAACGAGGCGGCGCGTGCATTCACGCCGCGCGGCCTGGACAACTACATCAAGGGCGCGGTCGCGTTGCATCACCTCGGCCGCGGCGAAGACCTGGTCGTCGGCTTCATCCAGTCCATGCCCGAGCTGGCGCGCGGGGTGGGCGAGGAAGTGCTGCCCGATCTGGTCAATTTTCTCCTCAGCATGGCGTCCAAGACCTCGGGCCATGTGCTGGCGCTGATCGTCGGCACCGCGCCGCTGGCGGCGCAGCGCCTGGGCGATGCCGACCTGTTCGGCAGTTACCTCAAGGTGCTCGAGATCGTGCTCGCGCAGGTGCCCCGCGGCCTGCGCCCGATGTTGGAAAACCTCGACCGTCTGCTCACCCAGCTCACCTTGGGTGGCCTGCGGCGCTGGGTGCAGTGGGGCGCGCAGGCGTATCGCAGCGATTTCGACGGTCAGGTCGCGTACTTTTCGCTGCAGAGTCCGGACGCGCTGGCTGTGCTGCAGCAAGAGCGCAAGGGCACGCTGTTCGTCGACATCCAGCGCCGCCTGAACATCTATCAACGCGCGATGTGGGGGCGCGATTTTTTCCTGCGGCCGACCGCGGGTGATTACGAAAACCGCGAAGCACTCAAGCCCTACATCGAGCATTACGTCATCCACATCGCCGACGCCTACGACGACTACAAGCCGCTGGGCCCCGACACCCCGCCCGAGCAATGCGTGCCGGCGCTGGAGATCTACCGCGCCGCGGCCAACCATTGCGCCGCGCATCTGGTGTTCACCCAACAGCCGCTGTCCATGCAGATGCTGCACCCGGCGCAAATGGCCGTGATCGAGGTGTTCGAAGATGCACGGGTCGAGGAACTGGCAATCCGGCAGTTTCCGAACATGCGCGAGGCCTGGCTGGCGTTGCACCCGGTGTTCGACGATGCGCGCGAGCCGCAGAGCGTCGGCGAACTGCTCGACCGCCTGGCTCGCGCGTTGCTGGAAGCGCAGAGCCGCGACCCGCATCCCTGGGTGCGCGAAGCCGTGGCGGCGTTTCGCGCGCAGGACGATCTGTCGAGCAACCAGACGAGCTGGAACCTCGGCATCGATTTGTCGCATAAGCTGTTCGAGCTGCCGCTGCCCGAGTTCAACAGCCGCACCGATCACCGCTTGAGCGCGATCTACCGCGACGACAACCGGGCGGTGTGGCAGCTCGAGGAGTACGACGAGGCGCAGGCGCTGGAAGCCACCTGGCAGACGCGGCAGCAGGTGCGCAAGAAAGTCAGCCTGATGGAAATGGTCAACGAAGTCGACAACGAGTTCGCCGGCGATGACGCGCAGGAAGTCTGGGAGCTGCCGACCGAATACCTGTTCGACGACGGCGTCAGCATCAACGAACTCGAAGGCCGCCCACCGATTTCCGAGCCTTTCCATTATCCCGAGTGGGACTACCAGATTCAGCTCGACCGCCCGAACTGGGTCACCGTCCTCGAGCGCCATCCGCCGGTGCGTGAGCTCGAAATCATCGAGAACATCATCGCCGATAACAAGCCGTTGATCTCGCGGCTGAAGTTCCTGATCGAATCGATGGTGCCGCAAGGCATGCAGCGCATCCGTCACGTCGAAGATGGCGACGAGATCGATATCAACGCCGCGGTGCGCGCGATGATCGACATCCGCATGGGCCAGCAACCCGACCCGCGCATCATGATGCGGAACAAGCGCAAGCTGCGCGAGCTCGCCGTGATGGTGTTGCTGGACATGTCCGAGTCGTCCAACGACAAGGTGCGCGGACACGACTACACGGTGATGGACCTCACCCGCACGGCCACCGTGCTGTTCGCCGACGCGCTCGACCGCATCGGCGATCCGTTCGCGATCCACGGCTTCTGCTCCGATGGCCGGCACGACGTGCACTACCACCGCTTCAAGGACTTCGACCAGCCTTATGGCGACCTCGTCAAGGCACGCCTGGCCGGCATGAAGGGGCATCTGTCCACGCGCATGGGCGCGGCGCTGCGTCACGCCGGGCACTATCTGGCGCAGCAGCCCAAGTCCAAGCGCGTGATTTTCGTCATCACCGACGGCGAGCCGGCCGACAACGACGTGCGTGATCCGCAATACCTGCGCCACGACACCAAGCATGCGATCGAGCAACTCGCGCGCCAGGGCATCACGGTGTATGCGCTGTCGCTCGACCCGCATGCCGACCAATACGTATCGCGCATTTTCGGGGCGAAGAACTTCACCGTCATCGACCAGGTCGAGCGTCTGCCGGAAAAACTGCCGATGCTGTACATGAACCTCACGCGCTGAAGGGTGCCACGCGATGAAAATCAGCTTGCGCACCTTCGTCTTTCTCGACGCGCTGCAACCGCAGCTCGCGTCCTATCTCGCCACCTCGTCGCAGGGCTTTCTGCCGGTGCCGGGCGATGCCTGCATGTGGATCGAAGTCGCCCCCGGCATGGCGGTCCACAACCTCTCGGACATCGCGCTGAAAAAAACCAATGTGCGCATGGGTGAGCAGGTGGTGGAGCGTGCGTTCGGATCGATGGAAATCCATTTCCGCAACCAAAGCGAAGTGCTCGCTGCCGGCGATGTGATCCTGCGGCAGCTCGACACCACGATGGAATCGCGCCTGCGCTGCAAAATCGCTTGGAACGAGATCATCCGCGCCATCACCCCCGACCATGCCACGCTGATCAACCGTCAACTGCGCAAAGGCTCGATGCTGTTGCCGGGCAAGAGCATGTTCATCCTCGAAGTCGAGCCTGCCGGCTACATTGTCTATGCGGCCAATGAGGCGGAAAAGGCCGCTCACGTCACGCTGGTGGACGTCAAACCCTTCGGCAGCTTCGGCCGCCTGACTATGATGGGATCGGAGGCCGAGGCCGAGGAGGCGCAACGTGCCGCAGTGGCGGCGATCGAGCGCCTGAACCAGCGCGCTGCCGCCCACCCCTGAGGCAGAGCGACGCTGCCGAGCCGCCCCCGCACATCGCATCATGGAAATCGACTCGATCGCCAAGCGCCTGCTGTTTTGCACGGTGCGCGTGGACACCGAACTCGAAGACGGCAGTGCCGGCTCGGGAACCGCGTTCATCATCACCCACAGCCACGCCAAGGGCACGACGCCGTTCATCGTCACCAATCGGCATCTGGTCGAAGGGGTGCGCCGCGGCGGGTTGGTGTTCACGCAGGCGCGTGATGGCAAGCCCGCCTTCGGCCAGCGTTTCCAACTCAACATCGACGACTTCCCGGCGGCTTGGTTTTTCCATCCCGATCCCGAGGTCGACTTGGCCATCGTGCCGCTGCGCCCGCTGGAGCGCGCCGCGCGCGAACTTGGCATCGATCTCTATTACCACGCGATCGACAGCGCCAGCATTCCCGATGCCGCCGCCACGCGCGGCTTCGACGCGCTTGAGGACGTGTTGTTCGTCGGCTACCCCAGCGGTATGTGGGATGAGGTCAACCTCATGCCTATCCTGCGCCGGGGCACCACTGCCACGCCGCTGGAACTCGATTTCGAGGGCCAGAAGCAGTTCCTGATCGACGCCGCGGTGTACCCGGGGTCGAGCGGAAGCCCGGTGTTCGTCATGCGCGACGATCCGCTGCGCCCGCGCGGCGACGGCGCGCGCTCGATCTGGTTTGCGGGTGTCGTCGCGGCGGTGTTTTTCCGCGAAGAAGCCAACCAGATCGTCCCCGGCCCGGTGCCGGCGCACAATGCAGGCCCGTCGGTCGCTTCCGAAATGATCGACCTGGGTTTGATCATCAAGTCCGAATCGGTGCGCGAAGTCATCGACGCTTTCGTGCGCAACTGGCTTAGCTGATCGTTCGAACCCCACAGCCGCTTCACCGGTGCAACCATGCAAAAGATGACCTATCCCGGATTCAGTCAGGACAAGCACGGCATCACCCAGCTCGGCCGTGTCGTGCTCGACGCCCGCGTGTTCGGCTTCATCGCCGAGACCGAGGATTGCGCCGGCTGGGACCTGGGCCGCATGCAGGCCCTGGTCGAACGCGTGGACCGCGAGTGGGACAAGCACGGCAACCTGCCGAGCAGTTTGCCTCCCGAACTCCGCGCGCGTCACGCCCGCTTCTATGCGGAGGCCATCGTCCGCGCCAGGGAACATGGCTGGGACGCGGAACTGGACGACGACGAGTAGGCCGGCACAGACCGCCCCGGTGCTTGTCATGCCGGGCCGGACGGCGTGGCTGTCATGGTCTGCGCCTACGATCGGGGCTCGAAGTCCAAAGCCGTGCTTCCCATCGATGCGCGAATGCGGACGCAGCCACCGTGACCCGGATCATGATCCATGGATACGCATGCGACCGCTCGGCCCATGCAGTGGAATGGCCTGAGCAGCGCCGAAGCGCAGGCGCGATTCAAGCGCGACGGCCCCAACCAGATCCGGCCGCAGCCGCAACGGCGGCTGGCCCTGCAACTACTGGCGCGGTTCCAGAACCCGCTGGTGCTGATCCTGCTGGCGGCCAGCGGCGTTTCGGCGATGACGGGCGATGTCATGGGCGCCGCCGTCATCGGCGTCATCATCCTGGCCAGTGTGCTGCTGGACTTTTTCCAGGAGCATCGTGCCGGCCGAGCGGCCGAGCGTCTGGCCGAGCAAGTCGCCGTGACCGTCACGACGCTGCGCGACGGTCTGCCGTGCGCGTTGGCTTTGCCGCAACTGGTGCAGGGCGATGTCGTTCTTTTGTCCGCGGGCAACCTGGTCCCGGCCGACGGTTTGGCGCTGGAAGTCGAGGATTTTTTCGTCAATCAGGCCCAGCTCACCGGAGAGCCGTATCCGGTCGAGAAACACGTCGATCCGAGCGCTGGGTTCGACGCCTGGCTGCCCGAGGCCGGGAATGCCGTGTTCATGGGCAGCTCGGTGATCAGCGGTTCGGCGCGCATCCTCGTCATGCGCACGGGGTCTGCCACCGCGCTGGGGCAGATCGCGGCATCCCTGGCCAAGCCGGCCCCGGCAACGGCGTTCGAGCGCGGGACGCGCCAGTTCGGCCTGTTGATCATGCGTCTGACCCTGGCCATGGTGCTGTTCGTGCTGCTGGTCAACATCGTCCATCACCGTCCGTTGCTGGAATCGTTTCTGTTCGCGGTGGCGCTGGCGGTCGGGCTCACGCCCGAGCTGCTGCCGATGATCGTCTCGGTGACGCTGGCGCGAGGCGCCTTGCGCATGGCGGACCAGAAGGTCATCGTCAAGCGCTTGTCAGCCATCCAGGACATGGGATCGATGGACGTCCTGTGCACCGACAAGACCGGAACGCTGACGCAGGCGCGCATACGCCTGGAGCGCCATGTCGACGCGCAAAACCAGGAATACGCGCGGGTGCTGGAACTGGCCTACTTGAACAGTTCTTTCGAAACCGGGCTGAAGAGCCCGCTCGACGACGCCATCCTGCAGCATGGCGAAGTGGACGTTTCCGGGTGGAAAAAGCTCGACGAGGTGCCGTTCGACTTCGAGCGCCGACGGGTTTCGGTCCTGGTCGCGCGCGGGTCGCAGCGCCTGCTGATCTGCAAGGGCGCGCCGGAAGACATCCTCCGCCTGTGCGCCCGGTACGAGGGCGAGGGCGGCGAGATCCTGCCGCTCGACGCGCAGGCGCGCGGGCGCATCGAGGGACTTTTCGACCGCCTGGGAGATGACGGTTTTCGCGTGCTGGGGATCGGCTGGCGCGAGGTGGCAGCGGATCATCCGCACGCCGTCGTCACCGATGAAACCGCGCTGATCTTCGCCGGGCTCGCCGCATTTCTCGATCCCCCCAAGGCGAGCGCGGGCCCGGCGCTGGCCGCCATGGTCGCCAGCGGCCTGGCGGTGAAAATCGTGACCGGCGACAGCGAGCGCGTCACGCGGCACGTCTGCGCGCAGCTGGGCTTGCCGATCACCGGCGTGCTGACCGGCCAGGAGATCGCGCGCATGAACGACGATGCGCTGCGCGCGCGCGTGGGCGGGGTGAATCTCATTTGCCGCGCCAACCCGGCGCAGAAGACCCGTGTCCTGCTGGCGCTCAAGGCGCGCGGGCACGTCGTCGGCTATCTGGGCGACGGCATCAACGACGCCCCTTCCTTGCACACCGCCGACGTGGGCATCTCCGTCGACAGCGCGGTGGACGTGGCCAAGCAGGCCGCGGCCATGATCCTGCTCGAGAACGACCTCCACGTGCTGCACGCCGGCATCCTCGAAGGCCGGCGCACCTTCGGCAACGTGATGAAGTACATCATGATGGCGACCAGCTCCAACTTCGGCAATATGTTCAGCATGGCCGCGGCAGCCGTGGTCTTGCCCTTCCTGCCCATGCTGCCGTTGCAGATCCTGCTCAACAACCTGCTCTACGACGTCTCCGAGTTGCCGCTGCCGCTCGATCGCGTGGACCATGAGGACATGGCGCGCCCGCGACGCTGGGACATGCGCTTCATCCGCAACTTCATGCTGGTGATCGGGCCGATCAGCTCGGTGTTCGATCTGCTCACCTTCTACCTGCTGATCGTTCTGTTCAAGGCCGACGAGGCGCTTTTTCACACCGGCTGGTTCGTCGAGTCCATCGCCACCCAGGTCCTGGTGATCTTCGTCATCCGCACGCGGCGCAACCCGCTGCGCAGCCACCCGCATCCCTGGTTGATGCTGGTTTCCCTGGGGGTGGTGGCGCTGGCCATGCTGCTGCCCTTCTCGCCCATCGCCGGCGATCTGGGTTTCGCGCCGCTGCCCTTGGAGTTCTTCGCACTCCTGACGGTGCTGCTGGTGGTCTACCTGCTCTTGGTGGAGGCCGGCAAGCGCTGGTTCTACCGGCGCTGGGCATACGCATGAGAGCCACGCGATGGGTTTCTGCGCGATGCCGGCGCGGTATGTCGCCAGCGCCACGCGGCGAGCCCGTGTCTGTCACCGTGCAGGGCGCCCTCATGCACCCTGCATGACTTCCAGGTAGGCGTGTTCGAGTGAAACGCGTTGCAGGTTGATCGAGGTCGCGCCGACCCCACGCAGGGCGAGCGCGGTTTCCTCCAGGGATGCCTGCTGCGGCAGCAAACATGCCATCCGGCCGGCATAGTCGCGCAGCGCCCAGCCCAGTTCGCGCGCACGCGCCCGCACCTTTTCCGGGTCCGGCCCATCGACCAGCGCGATGGCTTGCGCCGGAACCAGCGCCAGGATTTCGGCAATCGTGCCCTCCCTGGCGAGGCGCCCGTCTTTCAGGATGCCCACGCGCGAACAGAGGCGCTCCGCTTCTTCGAGGTGATGCGTGGTCAGCAGAATGGTCATGCCCTGCTTCTTGAGGGCTTCGATGATCAGCCAGAGTTCCTGCCGCGCCTTGACGTCGACCGCGGCGGTCGGTTCGTCGAGGACGAGCAAAGTCGGGGCATGCACCAGCGCCACGGCGATGTTGACACGTCGCTGCCATCCGCCCGACAACGCTGCAACCGGTGTGCGCGCGAAAGTTTCGAGGCCGAAGAGCCCGACCAGTTCAGCGATGCGGCGCGAGGCATGTCCCGGCGCCAAACCGTAGATCTCGGCGAAAAACCGCAGGTTCTCGGCCGGATAGAGATCCCGGTAGAGCGCGATGTCCTGCGGGCAGATGCCTAGCGCAGTTCGCGCCGCCGCCGAGGCCGGCCTGCCGTCGATTTCCACCGTGCCGCGATCGGGGTCGAGCAGATTGCAGAGGATGTTGATGGCGGTGGATTTTCCCGAACCGTTCGGCCCGAGCAGGCCGTAGATCTCGCCTTGTTCGATCGTCAGATTCAGTCCATCCAGGACGCGCCGCGCTCCCAGGGTCTTGTCGATGTCGGCCAGGCGAACGGCACTCATGCGCGTTTTTCTGCGGCGAGCATGCGCCTGTAGGCGGCGACGCCGAGCCCGAGCGAGGCTGCCGCGAAGGCGCTCAGGAATGCGAGGCTGGCCGAGACATCGGCCCAGCCGAGGCCTTGGCCCGCCACGCCCTTCAAGGCTTGGTTCATGTGGAAGATGGGATCGAACCATGCGACCCGCAACAAGAACGGCGGCAGCAGGCTGACCGGGAACCAGGTTCCTGCGAGCACCAGAAGTGGGACGCCGAACGCCGCCACGGGCCCGTTGACATCCTCGGCCCGTTTGGCGAACAGGGCCCCGAAAAAGAACCCCAGGCCCACGAAGGCAAACACCGAGAGTGCGACGATGACTGCCCCCAGCAGCACGCTGCCGTGAAAGCGCGCGCCGATGCTGTGAGCTAGGCCATACACGATCAGGGTTTGCAGGCCGGCGACGACGGATAGCGCGAGCACGATGCCGAGAAAGTAGGCGGCAGGAGACAGCGGGGAGACCAGCAGGCGCCGCAAGGTGCGGCGCTCACGTTCGGCGACGATGATGGACACCGTTCCCCCAAGGCAACTGAAGAACAGCGCCGCGCCGATCAGGATGCCGGCAGGGGTCGTATCCCGGCTGGCGGCCATGGCCGTCTTGTTGGCGTAGATGAGGTCGAACAGCAGCAGCATGAGCGCCGGAAACACGACCCAGAAGATCAGCGTCCGGCGCTGTCTGCGGTATTCCGTCAGGATGCGCCGGGCGACGCCGAAGGTCTGTCGAAAGAAGATCATGTCTTGCGCCTTGACGAAAGCAGCGGGGCCGGTTTGCCGCCTAGCCAGACTTTTGCGTCGGCCCGTGGACGATCAGCACCGGCGCGCCGCAAAGCCGCGCCGTGCCTTCGGCCACGCTGCCCGAAAAGAGCCGGGTCAGGCCGCGACGGCCATGGCTGCCCAGGACCACCAGGTCCGCGGCGATCCCATGCGCCTTGTCCGCCAGCATTTCCGCCACGCGCGGACCGTCGGCGCGCGTTTCCAGCAGGGTTGAGGTGACGCTCAATCCCGCCTGTTTCGCCGAGGCCACGGCACGGGCAAGGATGGTTTCGCCTTGCTGGCGATAGAACGTCAGCATGTCCTGGATGTCGACCTCTTCCCACGGCATGCCCACGATGTCGACCACGTGGATCGCGTGCAGCTTGGCGCGCTGATCCTGCGCCAGCCGGATGGCATGGTGCAGCGCCGCATCGGAGACCGCGCTGCCATCGACCGCGACGAGGATGTTGGTGTACATGGATGACGTCCTTTGATGTTGGTCTGTCCAGGCCGAGGTCTCGCCGCGCTTTCGCCAGGCATGCCGGCGGCACAGGTTCGAGATGTGCCCTCGTCAGGCTTTGGAAGCCTGTCGAAGGCCCACGATGCTTCACGCTACCTTCACCTCGATGGCCTTGGGTTGGGCTGCCGCCGTCTTGGGAATCTGCAGGCTGAGCACGCCGTCCTTGAACGTGGCCTGGGCGGCGTTCGCGTCGATGTTGTCGGGCAGCGAGAAGCTGCGGCTGAAGCTGCCGTAGAAACGCTCGATGCGGTGGAATTTCTTGTCCTTCTCTTCTTTTTCCTGTTTGCGCTCGCCCTGGATGGTGACAACGCCGCTGTCGATCGAGACCTTCACGTCTTCCTTCTTCACTTCCGGAATTTCGGCCATGATGGTGAACTCCTTGGGCGTTTCGGCGATATCGACCTGGGGCGACCAATCCGCGATGGTGGCGATTTCGCCGGTGGTGGATTTGCGCGGAAAGCTGATCGCCCTGGTGTAGCGGTCGAACATGTCTTCGATTTCGCGCCAGGGATCAAATTTGACGATAGCCATGATGCTTCTCCGTGATGGCGGGCAGATTGACAAGCGCCGCTTACACCTTGCCCGCATGAGGTGGTGACGGTTGGTCGTTCAGGTCGTGAATTCGCGCGCCGGCCCCACGAATCGGGATCGGATGTCATGCCTCCCTTGGATAGGGCGCCGTTCCGGGCCGGCCTCGTTCTCGGGCAAGCCTCGGCGTCGACAGGTTCACATAGCCGTGGTCCACGGCCTTGCGCAGCCAGGAGGCGGCCTGCTCGTCGTCCCGTGGCACGCCATGTCCACTTTTGTAGAGGATTCCCAGGCAATACTGGGCCAGGTTGCTCCCCTGATCGGCTGCCAGGCGGAACCAATGCGCGGCCCGTGCGAAGTCTTGCGGTACGCCGCGGCCATCGCGATACAGCGTGGCGAGGCAATACTGCGCGGCTCCGCAACCTTGCTCGGCAGCCTGGCGAAACCAGTGCGCGGCCTGAGCGAAGTCGCAGGGCACGCCCAGGCCTTCCTGGTACAGGTCGCCGAGGTGATATTGGGCGGTGCCGTGCCGCTGTGCGGCGGCTTCGCGCAGCCATCGCGCGGCCAGCGTGAAGTCCTGCTCGACGCCCTGGCCACGCTTGTACAGAATGCCCAGGGCACATTGCGCGCGCGCATGCCCCTGGGCCGCGGCATGGCCGTACCACATGGCAGCAAGGGCATAGTCGCGGTTTACACCCTGGCCGTGTTTGTACAGGGAACCCAGCTGGTACTGGCCATTGCTGCTGCCGCTTTCGGCGGCTAGGCGCAGCCAGGAAGCTGCCTGGGCGTAGTCCTTGGCGGCCTTGTAGGCCAGGCCGACCGCAAGCGCATCGGCCGAGCCAGCAGGCAACCCGACCCCGAACGCATCAGGGGGATCAAACTGACGGGCGTGCGTCGATGTCGAAGCGATGTTGTGTTCTTCAGCCATGTTGCATCCTTCTCATCCGGCGCTCAATTGGAGGATTAAAGACGGTCGAACGCGGCATCGATGCCCGTTGGAGACGCCGCAAGTCCCCAGCGCTACGGCTGTTTTTCAGGGGAAGGCGGGAATGTCGGGCTCCAGACCTTCTGCCTTGGCCTCGGGGTGATGTTTTCTGATGAGGGCGTTGACTTCATCGACGCGTTCGGGCTGCGTATCGACCATCATGAGCAGTTGCCCCTGCTGGATGGCCTGTTCGTATTGCTTCAGGCGTGGGCTGTCGACGCTCACACCGATCATGCTGCTGAGCCATGCGCCCATGGCCGAACCCACGAGGGCCAGGCCCACCACCAGCGCGCCGGCGGAAATCACCGCCACGCCAGGAATTGAAAGCGCGACGAGACCGGCGAGCGTGCCGGTGACGCCGCCATAGCCAAGCCCGCGCTCAATGGAAGGGATGAGGTCGGTCTTCTGCGCCAGACCCGCTTCGGGAAGATTCTCGAGTGGCGTGCCGTCGCGCGCGATGATGTGGATATGTTTTTCAAGCATGCGAGCCAGCAGCAGATCATCGACGATCGCCTTGGCCGTGGGAACATCTGGAACCAGGAAGTACAACCTGCGCATGGTGGTCTCCTCGATCGTCCGGGGGCTGAACCGCCGCTTTGCGGCGGACTGGCGTGCGCACGCTTCGCGTTGGTGCGGGATCTGGCGTGGATACATGTCTTGGTGAAAGCTATCGCACCAGGGGATCCAATTGAAATCTCACATCAAGCCGCTATAAACGTGAAAAACTGCAAACATTGTCGATGCAAATATGCAAAAAATCATTGATGTGCATCAGGCAAAGTCCAGGGGGTGTCACCGGCCACCCTGCTGCCTACGCAAGGCTGAAGTTCGAGCCGCCCGCCCTGGCCTGCATGCAAGGTCGTCGATACGCGCAGGTTCAACAAATCGTGTCCGGAACTGCGCGCCGCTGCGTGCACAAGCGCGTAGGTCGCTGCGCAGTTCGGATTGGCAACGCGTCATGCCTCGGCCGCCAGCAGGCGCTCCAGGGTCAGCGCGCGCTCCTCGTCGCTGACGATCTGCGCCAGCAGCGGCGAAACCTGGGACGCCGCGGCGTGGTCGAGCAGCAGGACGTCCACCAGGGCGGCAACGGGCGTTTGCGCGGGGTCGACCAGCAGCGCCCAGCGCACGCCTTTGCCGTGTCCCCCGGGCGCCACGCGGCCGATCCAGCCGATGCCCTCCAGGGCGTTGAGCAGGGGCTGCAGGTACAAGGGATCAAGCCGCAGGCTGCGCGCGAGCGCGAGGGTGTCGCGTCCGCATTCGGGGGCGTTGCGCGCCAAGGCGAGCTGGCGCAGCAGCCGCAGGGCGAGCAGGAAATCGGCGCCGGCTTGCGGCCGCACCGGCAGCGCGCGCACGCGCAGCAACGGCAGGAAGGCGGCCAGCATGGCGCCCAGCAGAAGCACCATCCAGCTCCAGTAAATCCACATGAGAAAGATCGGCAGGGTGGCGAAGGTGCCGTACACCGCGGTGAAGGTGGGCATGCTGGCCACGTACCAGGCGAAGGCGCGACCAGCGAGGTCGAAGCCCACCGAGGCGAAAAACCCGCCGGCCAGGGCGTCGCGCCATTTCACCTCGGTATTGGGCACGAAGCGGTACAGCGCGCCAAGGGCCGTGCCCATGAATCCCCAGGACAGCAGGGTGAGCAGCACGTCGGCCCCGCCGGGGATCTGGCGCACCCAGCCGCGATGCGCGGCCATCAATGCGGTGGATGCGGCCAGCCCGGCGCCCAGCACCAGGGGGCCGAGCGTCATGCCGGCCCAGTACAGCAGCACGCGTTGGGCCAGCGGCCTGGGGCGGGCGGTGCGCCAGATGGCGTTGAGGGCCTTGTCCACCGTGAGCATCATGGAGGTGGCGAGGAAGATCAGGCCGGCCACGCCCACCGCGCCCAGGCCCTTGGCCTTGGCCGCGAACTGGTTGAGGTAGCGGAACACCGTCTCGGCGATGCTCTGGGGCAGCAGGGCATGGGCGAACTGCTGCTGCAGGTGTTCCTGCATGCGGTGAAAGGCCGGGAAGGCGGTGAAGATGGACAGGCCCACCGCCAGCAGCGGCACCATGGAAATCAGGGTGGTGAAGGTCAGGCTGCCCGCGGTCTGCGCCAGGCGTTCCTCGCCAAACCGCTTCAGCAGCAGGCGCAGGCTTTGCGGGATATCGGGCGGGCGGTAGCGGGGGCGCATAGGATTGCTGCATGCGAGACATTCTGGTGTTGTATTACAGCGTACATGGCGGCACCCGCGCCTTGGCCGAGGCCATCGCGCGGGGCGTGGCCGAGGTGCCCGGCATGTTGCCGCGCGTGCGCACCGTGCCGAGGGTGGCCACGGTGGTCGAACGTCCCGAGCCGCCAGTGCCCAGCGATGGGCCGCCCTATGTGGAGCTGAGCGACCTCGAGGAATGCGCCGGCCTGGCGCTGGGGTCGCCCACACGTTTCGGCAATATGGCGGCGCCGATGAAATATTTCTGGGACCAGACCTCCGGCGCCTGGCTGTCCGGGGCGCTGGCGGGCAAGCCGGCCTGCGTGTTCACCTCCACCGGCAGCCTGCACGGCGGGCAGGAAAGCACGCTGCTGTCGATGATGTTGCCGCTGCTGCATCACGGCATGTTCATCGTCGGCCTGCCTTTCGCCGGCCAGCCGGACGTGATGAGCACGCGCAGCGGCGGCACGCCTTACGGCGCGAGCCACCATGCCGGGCACGACGCCGGACTTGACACCACGGCCGAGGAGCTGCGCCTGGCCACGGCGCTGGGGCGTCGCCTGGCCGAAGCGGCGCGCAAGCTGGCTTGAGGGCGACATGGAGCAAGCGACCGAACTTCCGCTGCGTACCGCGCCCCCGCCGCCGCGGTTTGCCGCTCCGGCCTGGCGCCGTGCCAATCTGTTGCTGTGGCTGGCCCTCGTCGCGCTGTGTCTGGGATGGGAGCTGTGGTGGGCGCCGCTGCGCCCGGGCGGCTCGTGGCTGATGCTGAAGGTGCTGCCCCTGCTGGCGGCGGCGCCGGGAATGTGGCGCGGGCGCCTTTACACCTACCAGTGGATGAGCATGCTGGTGTGGTTCTACATGACCGAAGGCGTGGTGCGGGGATTGACCGACCCTTCCCCGCTGTCGCGCGCGCTGGCCTGGAGCGAGTGCGCGCTGGCGCTGGTGTCCTTCGGGGTGATGGCGGCCACGCTGCGCACCCATGCGCGCAGGCCCGCGTCTTTGCAGGCCGGGCCGGCCTTGCCGGGCGCGGCACCCGCAGGACGCAACGGCGCCAAGCCATGAACAAGGCCGAACGCATCCGTTTTCTCGACGCCTTGCGCGCGCTGCTCGGGGCCAGCCATGTGCTGAGCGAGGCGCACGACCTTGCTCCCTATGCCACGGATTGGCGCAAGCGCTATCACGGCAAGCCCATGGCCGTGGCCATGCCGGGTGACACGGCGCAGGTCGCCGAGGTGGTGCAGTTGTGCGCCACGCACCGCGTGCCCATCGTGCCGCAGGGCGGCAATACCGGCCTGGTGGGCGGCGCCACGACGGATGCCAGCGGCACCGAACTGCTGTTGTCGCTCAGGCGCATGAACCGCATTCGCGACCTGTCCACGGCCGATGGCGTGCTGGTGGCCGAAGCCGGTTGTGTGCTGGCCGCCGTGCAGCAGGCCGCGGACGGCGCCGGCATGCTGTTCCCCCTGAGCCTGGCGGCCGAGGGCAGCGCCACTGTCGGCGGCGTGCTGTCCACCAACGCCGGCGGCACGGCCGTGCTGCGCTACGGCAATGCGCGGTCGCTGTGCCTGGGGCTGGAAGTGGTGACCCCGCAGGGCCAGATCTGGAACGGCTTGAGCGCGCTGCGCAAGGACAACACCGGCTATGACCTGCGCGACCTGTTCATCGGCGCCGAGGGAACCCTGGGGCTGATTACCGCGGCCAGCCTGCAGTTGTTCGCGCGCCCTGCGGCGCGGCGCACCGCCATGGCCCTGGTCGCCCACGCGCAGGATGCCGTGGACCTGCTGCAGCAGGCGCGGGGTGCGCTGGGTGCCGGGTTGACCGGCTTCGAGCTGATGAGCGCGCACAGCCTGCAGCTGGTGCAGCGCCATTTCCCCCGGCTGCGCCTGCCGCTGGAGCTGTCGAGCCCGTGGTGCGTGCTGCTGGAATTGTCGGACAACGAGGGCGAAGCCCATGCCCAGGCCCGGCTCGAAGCCGTGCTGGGCCTGGCGATGGAACAGGGCAGGGTGGTCGACGCCGCCGTCGCCCAGACCCTGGCGCAGGCGCAGGCCATGTGGGCGCTGCGCGAGCACATTCCGCTGGCGCAGGCCCAGGAAGGACTCAACATCAAGCACGACATCGCCGTGCCCATCTCGCGCATGGCGGCCTTCGTCGAAAGCACCGCCGAGCTGGTGACGCAGGCGCTGCCGGGCGCGCGCCTGGTGGTGTTCGGCCATCTGGGCGACGGCAACCTGCACTACAACGTGCAGGCCCCGCTCGGCGGGGATGCGGCGGATTTCCTGGCGCGGCACCAGGACGCCTGCAACCGCATCGTGCACGACGCGGCGGCGGCCTGTGGCGGCAGCTTCTCGGCCGAGCACGGCGTGGGCCAGCTCAAGCTGGACGACCTGTTGCGCTACAAGAGCCCGGTGGCGGTAGCGATGATGCGGGCGATCAAGGCCGCGCTGGATCCGCAGGGCTTGATGAACCCGGGCAAGGTGCTCCGGCCATGACTGCGTCTGGGCCGGAGCCAGATTCGCCGGCCGGTCCGCCCGGCGGCCCCCCGGCGCCTACAAGCCCCGCGGTTTCGCATCGCGCCAAGCGCTTGAAATCGCTGCGCGCGCGCTTGGCCGGGGTTGTGCGATGGATCTTGCATGTCTGGCACGAGCAGGGGCCGCAGGTGCTGGCGGCCTTGCTGGCCGTGGCTTGCGGAGTCTTGCAGATCCGACCTCAGCTTGGATCGCTGCGGCTCGGGTTTCAAGCCGTCGTGCAGCATGGCACCGGCGCCATGACGCATCTGGCCGACCTGGCGGCAGTTCCGCGCGGGATCATCGGCGCGGGGCTGCTGCTGATGGCCATCGGCCTGGTGCTGCGGGCCCGGGTGGCCTGGGTCATCAGCCTGTTGCTGGCCGTGCTGTCGGCGGGCCTGGCGCTGGGGTTCGCGCATCGGCCCGACGCGGTGTTCGCCGTCGCGGCGGCGCTCGTCGTCGTGCTGGCCGTCTATGCGCGGCATTTCAACCGCAGCAGCCTGGCGGCAAGCTCGCTGTTCGCGCTGCTGGGCATCGGCAGCCTGCTCATCTATGGTGTGCTCGGCAGCCTGTGGTTCGGGCCGGGCTATGCGCCGCCGATCCGGGATCTACCCACCGCCTTCTATTACGCCGTGGAGACCATGTCCACGGTGGGCTATGGCGACATCGTGCCCAGGACGGTCGAGGCGCGCATGTTCACCGTCTCGCTCATCGTGCTGGGCATCACGGTGTTCGCCACCACGCTGTCGGTGGTCATGGGGCCGCTGGTGGGCGGCAGCTTGAAACGTGCTTTGGAGGGCAGGATGCAACGCGAAAACCGCCGCAACCATTACGTCATCATCGGGGTCTCGGGCTTGGCTTACACGCTGTGGCAGGAACTGCACGGCCGCAACGTGCCGGTGACGGTCATCGCGTCGCCGGGACGCCCCTCGCCGTATCCGGAGGATGCCGACGTGATCGTCGGCGACGCGAGCCGCAACGAGATTCTGGAGCAAGCCGGCGTGCCGCTGGCCAAGGCCGTGCTGACCCTGCGCGACGACGATGCCGAGAACGCATTCGCCGTGCTCGCGGTGAAGGAATTGGCGCCCGGCGTGAAAACCATCGCCGGGGTGAACGATGCGCGCCATCTGGCCAAGATCCGCCGCGTGCAGCCCGACATGCTGTTTGCGCCGCAGCTGCTGGGCAGCGACCTGCTGGCGCGGACCCTGCTCGATGAACCGATCGACAACGAGACCGTGAGCAAACTGCTCTTCGCACAAAACTGAACTTGGATCAAAGGTGTCCCGGATCGGCGGCGGTTTTCCCGACCCAACGAGGCGCCTGGGCGTGGCCATGTCCTGGGACGTGGCGAGCATTTTGTAATGATCGGCGTTGCCGAGCGCTTCCTAGCCGGAGCTGGTGAGGGTTTGATCTGCATCAGTTCACCGCGATGGCGGGCTCTCCACAATGGCATTGACAACCGTGCGCCCATGCGGCGTCGCACACGAGGAGATGGTGCATGGCAGGCGAGATCCCAGCGCGGTTGGCCGCGCCGCAGTTGGCATGGGCGGATCGCTGGTGGCGCGCGGCCAACTATCTGGCTTGCGCCCAAATCTTTCTGCAGGACAACGTGCTGTTGCGCGAGCCGCTGCGGCCCGAGCATGTCAAACCGCGCCTGCTCGGGCATTGGGGCACGAGCCCGGGGCTGAATCTGCTGTATGCGCATCTGCTGCGCGCAGCCCATGGACTGCATGCAGCGCCGCTTTTCGTCGCCGGCCCCGGGCATGGCGCGCCGGCGGTGCTGGCCAATGTCTGGCTCGAGGCCAGCTATGGCGCGGTGCGGCCCGAGATGACGCGCGACGCCGCCGGCATGCTGCGCCTGTGCCGCATGTTTTCCAGGCCCGGCGGGGTGTCCAGCCACGTCGGGCCGCACATTCCGGGTTCGTTGCATGAAGGCGGCGAGTTGGGCTACGGCCTGCTGCATGCCTATGGCGCGGTGTTCGATAACCCCGATCTTCTGGCGCTGGCCGTGGTGGGTGACGGCGAGGCCGAAACCGGGCCCGCCAGCGGAGCATGGAAGTCCATCCACTTCGTCAACCCCGGGCGCGACGGCGCCGTGCTGCCGGTGCTGCACCTCAACGGCTACCGCATCGCCGCGCCGACGGTGCTCGGGCGCATGGACGACGTGCAGATCGCGCGTTCTTTCCAGGGCATGGGATTCAGGGTGCTGACCGTGGCTGGCGGGGATCCATCCGCCGTGCATGAGCAGCTAGCCGAGGCGATGGACGCCGCCATCAGCCATATCCACGCCATTCAGGCGGACTGGCGTGCGGGCCGCGCGCAGGGCCGCAGCACACCGGATTGGCCGCTGATCGTGCTGCGCACGCCCAAGGGCTGGACCGGTCCGCGCGAGGTGGACGGCCTGCCGATGGAAGGCAGCTTCCGCGCCCATCAGGTGCCTCTTCCACGCGCGCGGGAGGACGCCGTACAGCGCGCCCAGCTCGAGGCCTGGCTGCGCAGCTACCTGCCCGATACCTTGTTCGACGCGGCAGGCCGTCCTCTGCCCGATCTGCTGGCCGGACTGCCGCCCGAGAACCTGCTCCCTGGCAACTGCCGCCATGCCGATGGCGGGCGCGTGCGCCTGGATCTGCAACTGCCCGCCGTCGAAGGCATCGCGCTTGCGCTTGCGGCGCCGGGCGCGGTGCAGGCCGAATCCACCCGCGTCCTCGGGGCATGGTTGCGCGAGGTGTTCCGCGCCAACACCAAGACCGGCAATTTCCGCATGTTCTGTCCTGACGAACTCGTCTCCAACCGGCTCGACGCGGTGTTCGAGGTCACCGCCCGTTGCACGCTGCAGCCGGTTGATGCGGATGACGAGCATCTGAGCCCGGATGGCCGGGTGCTCGAGGTGCTGTCGGAGCATTGCTGCGAGGGCTGGCTCGAAGGCTATGTGCTCAGCGGCCGCCATGGCCTGTTCGCCTGCTACGAGGCATTCGCCCCGATCGTCGACAGCATGGTCAACCAACACGTGAAGTGGCTCAAGGCCGCGTCCGAAGTGCCCTGGCGCCGGCCGCTTCCGGCGCTGAACATCCTGCTCACTTCGCACACCTGGCGGCAGGATCACAACGGCTACAGCCACCAGGGTCCGGGCTTCATCGACAACGTGCTCAACCGCAAGCACAGCCATGTGCGCGTTTACCTGGCCGCCGATGCCAACACCCTGCTTGCCGTGGCGCAGCATGCCCTGCAAAGCACGGGCAGGGTCAATCTCATCATCGCCGGCAAGCAGCATATGCCGCAATGGCTGAACCTGGATAGCGCGGTGCGCCACTGTGCCGCGGGCGCGGGGCGCTGGGCCTGGGCCGAAGGTGCCGGTGCCGACCAGCCCGCCATGGTGTTGGCTGCCGCCGGCGACGTACCCACGCTCGAGATGCTGGCCGCTGCCGATCTGCTGCGCCGCTTCGTGCCCGACCTGGCGTTCCGCGTGGTCAACGTCGTGAACCTGCTGGCTCTGGCGCATCCATTGGACCACCCCGACGGCATGCCCGAGGCGGATTTCGACGCCCTGTTCACCCCGGACCGGCCGGTGCTGTTCGCCTTCCATGGCTATCCCCATGTCATCGACGGACTGGTGCATGCGCGCAGGCAGCCCGGCCGCTTTCACGCCGAGGGCTACCGCGAGGAGGGTGCGACCACCACGCCCTTCGACATGGTCGTGCGCAATCGCCTGAGCCGCTACCAACTCGCCGCGCAGGCCCTGGAGCTGGCGGGGCGGGGGGATGACCGGGCGAACGCATTGCGCGAGCATTGCGACGCGAAGCTTGCCGAGCATGCGCTCTGCATTCGGACACGGTTCGATGACATGGCCGAGATTCGCGATTGGCGGTGGCCCGGGAGCCAGCCCAGCTGGGGCGGGCTTGCTGACGAGAAGCCGAGATGAAAACTCTGGCGCCGGTTCCAGCTGTTGCGGCTTCCGCGCCGGCCGAGCCGTTCACCCTGCGGCCGCGGCGCCTGGGCATCGACACCCATCACGAGCCCGTCGTGGTGCTGCGGGCCGATTCGCCGGTGTGCCGCGCCGAGGGGTTCGAGGCCCACGCCCGCATCGAGGTGCTGGGGGTTTCGCGCAGCATCGTCGCCACGCTCAACATCCTCACCGCCGGCGACCTGATCGGCCCCGACGAAGTGGGCCTGTCCGAGTCGGCCTGGCGGCGGCTCGATCCGGCCGCCGGGGAACGTCTGCGGTTCCGCCACGCTCAGCCCAGCGACAGCATGAGCCATGTGCGCGGCAAGATCTACGGGGAGCACCTGAGCGAGAACCAGTTCGACGCCATCATCGGCGACATCGTGGCCGGCCGCCTGTCCAATGTCGAGATCGCGGCGTTTCTCGCGGCCTGTGCCGGCGGCCGCATGAGCACGGCCGAAGTCACCAGCCTAACGCGCGCGATGGTGCACACCGGCAGCCGCATGAGCTGGCCGCACGCGGTGGTGGTGGACAAGCACTGCATCGGCGGGTTGCCGGGCAATCGCACCACGCCGATCGTCGTGTCCATTGCCACGGCACTGGGCCTGGTGATGCCCAAGACCAGTTCGCGCGCCATCACCTCGCCGGCGGGAACGGCCGACACCGTCGAGACCATGACACGGGTCGATCTCGGCCTGGACGACATGCGCCGCGTGGTCGAGGCCGAGGGCGGATGCATGGTCTGGGGCGGGGCGATGAACATGAGCCCGGCCGACGATCTGCTCATTCGCGTCGAGCGCACGCTGGATCTCGACAGCGAGGGCCAGCTCGTCGCCTCGGTGCTGTCGAAGAAGGCCGCGGCCGGCTCGACCCATGTGGTGATCGACATTCCCACCGGCCCCACCGCCAAGGTGCGCAGCCATGCCGAGGCGCAGTCGTTGTTGCGCGCGCTGCAGCTCACCGGCCATGCGATCGGCTTGCAGCTGCACGGATTGGTCACCGATGGCGGGCAGCCCGTGGGGCGTGGCGTCGGGCCCGCACTGGAGGCCCACGACGTGCTGGCGGTGCTGCAGAACCGCGCCGAGGCTCCCGCCGACCTGCGGCAGCGCGCGCTGCTGATCGCCGCCGCGGTGGTGGAAATCGGCGGCCTGGCCGAAGGCCAGGCGGCGCACGACATGGCCCATGCCGCATTGGCGGATGGCCGCGCATGGCGCAAGTTCCAGGCTATCTGCCAGGCGCAAGGCGGCCTGTGCGAGCCGGGCGTGGCGGCATACCGGCATCCCGTGGAGGCCTCCCGGGACGGGCGCGTGGCCAGCATCGACAACCGCCTGCTGGCACGGGCCGCGAAGCTGGCGGGCGCGCCCCATGCCAAGACCGCGGGGTTGTGGCTGGGCGTCCACGTGGGCGACCGCATCGGGCACGGCCAGCCCCTTTTCGTGCTGCATGCCGAATCGCGGGGCGAACTCGACTATGCGCTGGATTTCGTGCATCGCCATCCAGGCATCATCCACCTGGAATCATGACGTGAGTCGCATCGCCTTCTATCCGATGCCCGGCAACGAAGCCCGTGCCAAGGGCATTGCGCAGGCTCTGTCGACGCGAGCGGACGTGGGTCTGGGAGCCTGTGCGGTGCACCATTTCCCGGACGGGGAAAGTCTCGCGCAAATCCAGCCTCCCGAACCGGGCGCGCAGGCCGTGCTGGTGTGCACCTTGAACCAGCCCGACGCCAAGACCGTGCCCTTGCTGATGGCCGCCGCAACCCTGCGCGATCTGGGCGCGGCGAGCGTGGGGCTGGTGGCGCCCTACCTGGCGTACATGCGCCAGGACAAGCGTTTCCTTCCCGGGCAGGCCATTTCAGCGCGGGTCTATGCGCGCTGGCTTTCGGCGCACTTCGACTGGCTGCTCACGGTCGACCCTCACTTGCATCGCATTCGCGCGCTGCCGCAGATCTACACCCTGCGCAGCCGCGTGCTGCGCGCCGCGCCGCGCATGGCGGCATGGATCGCCGCCAACGTGGCCAACCCGCTGATCGTGGGTCCGGACGGCGAGAGCGCGCAGTGGGCCGCCGACGTCGCCGGGCGCGCCGGCGCGCCCATGGTGGTGCTGGAGAAGACCCGTCTCGGCGACAAGGACGTGCGCGTGACCGTGCCCGATCTGCGCCGCCACGCCGGCCGCACCCCGGTGCTGATCGACGACATCATCAGCTCGGGCCGCACCCTGGTCGCGGCGCTGGAGCGCCTGCGCGAGGCGGCCACGCCGCCGCCGGTCTGCGTGGCCGTGCACGGCCTGTTCGCCGGGGATGCGCTGGCCGCCATCCGCGAGGCTGGCGCCGCGCGCGTGGCGTGCACCGACACGGTCGACCACCCGGTCGAAGCCATCGACTTGACCTCCGACCTGGCCCAGGGCGTGTTGGACATGATCCTTCCTGTGGCGGGCCACGGCGCCCCGCCTTTTCCATCCATCGGCCAAGGGGCGGAACCATGATCCGATTGTCCAGCCACGGCGCCGCCAAGCAGGTCACCGGCTCGTGCCATCTGATCGAAACCGACCGCGCCCGCGTGCTGGTGGACTGCGGCCTGTTCCAGGGCGGGCGCGAACTGGCCGAGGAGAACGCCGAGGACTTCGGCTTCGATCCCCGCCAGATCGACGTGCTGCTGCTCACCCACGCCCACCTCGACCACTGCGGGCGCATTCCGCTGTTGGTCAAACGCGGCTTTCGCGGCCGCATCATCGCCACCGCGCCCACGCGGGAACTCGCCCGCCTGGTGCTGGCGGATGCCGCCGGACTGCAGGAAGAGGAGGCGCGCCGCGATGCGCGCCACGCCAAGCGCCACGGCGACGCGCAGGAGCCGCAGCCGCTCTACACCCTCGCCGACGCCTTCCACGCCATGGACTTCTTCGACGGCGTGGCCGGCTATGGCCAAGCCATGCAGGTGGCCGACGGCGTGCGTGCCACGTTCATGAACGCCGGACACATCCTCGGCTCGGCCTCGATTTTCCTCGAACTGGAAGACCATGGCGTGACGCGTTCGGTGTATTTCTCGGGCGACATCGGCAATCCCGGCCGCCCGCTGCTCGACGATCCGCAGGCGCCGCCCGCGCCGCCCGACTACGTGGTGATGGAAACCACCTACGGCGATCGCGACCACCGGCCCTGGGACGAGTCGATCGACGAACTCATCGATGCCGTGTCCGAAACCCACGCCCGCGGCGGCAACGTGGTGATTCCGACCTTCGCGCTGGAGCGGGCGCAGGAGGTGCTGTACGGCCTGTCCGAAGGCATTGCGCGCCGCCGCCTGCCCGCGCACATGGTGGTGTTTCTGGATTCGCCGATGGCCATTTCGGCGACCGAGGTGTTCACCCGTTACCCCGAAGCCATGCGCGCCGGTTTCCCGGCACGCCTGCACGACGTCAGCCCGTTCGACCTGCCCGGCCTGCGCATGACCCGCGATGCCTCGGAGTCCGTCGCCATCAACACCATTCGCGGTGGCGCGGTCATCATGGCCGGCTCGGGCATGGCGACCGGCGGACGGGTGCGCCACCATCTGCGCCACAACCTCTGGGGCGCGGCCAACAGCGTGGTCTTCGTCGGCTACGCCGCACAAGGCACGTTGGCGCGGCTGATCATCGACGGCGCGCGGTCCGTGCGCCTGTTCGACGAGCAAATCCAGGTGCGCGCACGCATCCACACCATCAACGGCTTTTCCGCCCACGCCGGGCAAGGCGAGCTGCTGGCCTGGCTGGGACGTTGCGGCAAACCGGACCGGGTCTTCCTGGTGCATGGGGATTTCGAGCGCGGCATGAGAGTCTTCGGCGAACAACTGCAAAGCCGGCAGCAACCCTGGCAGATACCGGGCGCGGGCGAGCCCATCTTGCTGCGCTGAAACCAGCTCCGCGCACGGCAAAACAGGTCCTGCCCTGCGGGCAATGGGGTTCGCCTGATGTACGTCAACACATTAATGCACAAAATGGACCACGATTTGTGTTGTTTGTCACATTGACATGCGATTTGACGAGGAGTAGGCGATGCGCACCACCGAGCAGATTCAAGCGGTACAGAAGGCGGAACTGGAGTCCATGGTCAGCATGGCCGAGAAAGCACTGAACGGATTCGAGAAAATGGCCATGCTCAATATGCAGACCCTGCGCGACGCCACGATGGATGCGGCCGCGGCGATGCGTACGGCCTTGTCCGCGCGCGATATGCAGGAATTCATGGGTTCCCAGGCGGCCAGCCCGATGCAGACCGCCGGCCAGAAGACGCTGAGCTATGCGCAGCACGTGGCCGAGATTGCCGGCAGCACCCAGGCGGAACTCGCCGACGCCTTCAACCAGAGCATGGCGCGCATGCAGCAGGTCATGCGCGAGGCGACCAAGAATGGCGCGGGCGGGCTGCCGGCGGGTTCCGACGCCATGTCGACCTTGATGCAAAGCGCGATGAATTTCACCACGCAAGCCTTCGACGCGGCGCAGAAAGCGCAGACCCAGGCGACGAAGATGGTGGCCGACGACGTGCAGAGCCTGAGCCAGGCGGCGGCCAAGTCCGGCGCGGCGAAACCGGCTTCGGCGCGCAAGGGTGCGGCTTGACGGTTTGATGCGGCGCGGGTCCGGCCACAGGCATGCGGGCCGCGACGCTCGTCGCCGCGGCGCTTGCCGCAGCATTCGGCATGGGTTTGGCCTTCTCTTCCTCACATTCCTCCACGCCGATGATCCTGGCGCCCGGCACCCCGTTTGCCATCTGTTCACGGGAACAAACCGAAGCCGGCTCGCTGTTTCCTTGGGTTCTGTATTCACCAGCAGCATGGTGGATGGCAAGGCGGTCCGTCCGATCTTCATCATGGTTTCGCTTGACCTGGATGTGCTGAGCATCCTTCTGTCCCTGCTGCAGATCTGCGGCTTCCTGCCGGGCGGACGCCCGTGATTGCGGAATCGCGTCCTTTCAGGGCGGCTCTTGGGGCCGCGGGCCGTTCCTCATGATGTCCCGCCGTCGTCTTGGCTTCGGCGCACTGGCGGTTGTTCTGGCCGCAGGCGCGCTCCTGCTCTGGACGCCGACCCGGCAGCTTCTGTTCGGCACAGCGCAGGCGCCGCGGACCGTTGTCGTGTCCGGCAATATCGAGGCGCATCAAAGCGTGCTGAGCTTCACCAATGTGCAGGCGCCGATCATTGATCTGCCCTTCGATGAAGGCAAATCCGTCGCGGCCGGTACCGTGCTGGCCCGCGTCGATGACGGCTTCTATCGGCAGCAATTGCAGATCGACCTGGCGGCGCTCGATGTCGCCCGCCAACAGATTGCCGTCAGCCAGAGCAATCTGGCGGCGGCGCAAAACACCGTCTTGAGCGATCGGCTCGATCTGGCAGAGAAAAAACGCGATCTCGAGCGCGATGCACAGCAGTTGAAGGTGGGTGCCGTCTCCCGCCAGACCTACGACCAGGCCCTCACCGCCGCCGGGCAGTCGGCGGCTGCGCTGTCGCGCGATCAGGCACTGGTCAAGGTGGCCGTCAACAACGTCGGCCTTGCCGAGGCCAGCCTCAAGGACGCCGAGGCGAAGGTTGGGCTCGATCGCGTGACACTGTCCTACACGACTCTGAAGGCTCCGTTCAGCGGCGTCCTGGCGGTGCGGCAGGCCGAGCTGGGCGAATTGGCCGGTCCAGGGGTGGCCATTTTCACGCTCGACGATCTCGACCATGTCTGGCTGCGGGCCTATCTGAACGAACAGGATATGGGCCGTGTACGTCTGGGGGAGCCGGCTTCGGTGACTACCGACACCTACCCTGGCCATGTCTATCACGGGCGCATCGGTTTCATCGCCTCTCAGGCCGAGTTCACGCCCAAGACGGTGGAGACCCATGCCGAACGCGTGACGCTGGTCTACCGAATCCGCATCGACATCGACAATCCGACGCACGAGCTGCTCCCAGGCATGCCTGCTCAGGCGGAAATCGCACTTTTGCGCGCTGGGAAATGACCGCAGATTCTGACGACATCGCCGTGCAGGTGCGCGAACTGCGCAAGAGTTTCGGGTCCGTGCGGGCGGTTCGGGGCGTGGATTTCGCCGTCTCGAAGGGGGAGATCTTCGGTCTTGTCGGGCCCGACGGCTCGGGGAAAACCACCGTCATGCGGATGCTGGCCGGGGTGCTGCGCCCGGACGCGGGAGGTATCGTGGTCGACGGCGTGGATGTGGTCGCCGACCCGGAGGCTGCCAAATTGCGCCTGAGCTATATGCCGCAGCGCTTCGGGCTCTACGAAGATCTCACCGTTGCGGAGAACATCTTCTTCTACGCCGAGCTTTTCGCCGTTCCCAGGCCGCAGCGCATCGCGCGCAAGCGGGAACTTCTGGATGCGGCCGGCCTGTCGGCTTTTCAAAACAGACTGGCGGGCCAGCTCTCGGGTGGCATGAAACAAAAGCTCGGCCTGGTTTGTGCGCTGATCCACACGCCCCGCGTGCTTCTGCTCGACGAGCCGACGACGGGGGTCGATCCCGTATCGCGCCGCGACTTCTGGGCCATTCTCTACAACCTGCGGGAGAGCGGCGTTGCCATCGTCTTGTCGACCGCCTACATGGACGAGGCCGAGCGCTGCTCGCGCCTGGCGCTGTTTCATGCGGGAGCCATCCCGCATTGCGACACCCCGGCTCGCCTGAAGAAGGCGATGCCGGGTGTCCTGCTCGCCATCACGGCGGCAAATCCGCGCGCCCTTCGCGAGGCACTCGCCGGCAAACCCGGCGTGCTCGGCATCCTGCTCATGGGCGACCGTGTCCACATCCGCGTCGACGATGCCGCGAAGCGAACCGCCGCGTTGCGCGACGTCCTCCGCGAGAGCGGCATCGTGGATGCCGAGATCGAGCCCGCCGAGCCTGGGATCGAGGATGTCTTCGTCGCCCTGCTCGGGTCGGAAAAAGCAGCGTGACCCACGACAGCGTGTCCTCCGTTGTCGCGCGCGGACTTACCAAGCGGTTCCAGGATTTCACGGCCGTGGACCACCTCGACCTGACCATCGGCAAGGGGGAGGTGATGGGTTTCATCGGTCCGAACGGGGCCGGAAAATCGACCGCCATCCGGATGCTCTGCGGCTTGCTGCGGCCGAGCGACGGCAGTGCTTCGGTCGCCGGATTCGACGTCGCTACCCGGCCCCAGGATGTACGCGAGCATATTGGTTACATGTCCCAGAAGTTCTCGCTCTATGGCGATCTCACGGTGCGTGAGAATCTGCGCTTCTTCGGCGGCATCTACCGCGTTCCTCGCCGCGATATCGGCGAAAGAATGGCGTTCGCGGTCGCCATGGCCGGGCTGGCGGGCCGGGAAGACGCGCTGGTCGGCACCCTGGCGGGCGGCTGGAAGCAACGGCTTGCGCTCGGTTGCGCCATCCTGCATCGCCCGCCCGTCCTCTTTCTCGACGAGCCGACTTCGGGCGTGGAGCCCGAAGCCCGGCGCCGCTTCTGGGACCTGATTCATGACCTGGCCGCGGATGGCGTCACCGTTCTGGTGTCAACCCACTATATGGACGAAGCGGAGTACTGCAACCGCATCACGCTGATCGACCGCGGCAAGCTCGTCGCGATCGGCAGCCCGAGCGAGTTGCGCACGCATGGGCTCGGAGGCGATCTGTTCGAGATCGCATGCAACCCGCTCGGAGCCGCGCTCAAGGCCCTGGCTGGCGCGCCCGGCATGGTCGAAGCGGCCATCTTCGGCGACAAGCTGCATGTCGTCCTCGGGCCCGGCGGCCTGCGCGCTGAGGATCTTCCTGTCTTTCTCGGCCAGCACGGGATCGAAGCCGGTCCGGCGCGCAAGGTCTTGGCGAGCCTGGAGGATGTATTCGTGAAACTCGTCTCGGGCAAGCACGAGAACGGGAGCCCGCCATGAATCTGCGGCGCCTTTTCGCCATGGCGTACAAGGAGGCGCTGCAGATCCTGCGGGACCCGCGCAGCCTGGCCATCGCGCTGTTCATGCCGCTGATGCAAATGGCCCTGCTCGGCTACGGCGTGAGCCTGGACATCAAGCACGTTCCCATGTGCGTGTATGACCAGGAGAACAGTCAGCTCAGTCGCGCCATCGTGGGCCGCTTCGATGCCGCCGGTTGGTTTTCCGTGAGCAAGGTGCTCCACAACCAGGCTGGAATCCGCAATGCCATGAACGGCGGGCAATGCATCGCCGCCATTGTGATTCCCGTCGACTTCTCGCGCGTCCTGGCCGCCACGGGCACGGCATCCTTGCAAGCCGTTTTCGACGCGACCGACGTCAACACGACCAATATCGCGCTGGGCTACATCCAGGGCGTGGTCGCGCAGGCCAACGCCCAGATCCAGACGCAATGGGCGGCCGCACATGGAGTTCGGCCCTCGCTCCTCGGCCAAGTCGATCTCGAGCCCAGCACCTGGTTCAACGAAACCCTGGACAGTCGCAACTTCATCATTCCCGGCGTGGTCGCGGTCATCCTCGCCCTGGTCGGCGCGCAGCTCACCTCGCTGACCGTTTCGAGGGAGTGGGAGCGGGGAACCATGGAGCAGTTGATCTCCACCCCGGTCACGGCCCTGGAGGTCATGCTCGGCAAGCTCATTCCGTATTTCATCATCGGCCTGGTCGACGCCACGATCTGCCTTGCCGGCGCCGTGTTCTGGTTCGGCGTTCCTTTCCGAGGGAATCTGGGCACCCTGTTCGTGGCCACCGCGCTCTTCAGCCTGGTCATCCTGGGTATCGGCTATCTGATTTCGGTGCACATCCGAAGCCAGCTCGGGGCGAGCCAGATCGCCTTGCTCGTAACCATGCTGCCAACCACGCTGCTGTCCGGCTACACCTTCCCGATCGATCAGATGCCGGCCCCGATCCAGGCCCTGACGCTCATCGTCTATCCCAGGTACTACGTCACCATCCTGCGCGCCATTTTCCTCAAGGGCAGCAGTCTGGCCGATCTGTGGCAGCCGCTTCTCGCTCTGGTGGCCTTCGCCGTGCTCATCGTCTGGCTGGCCGCGCGGGCCTTTCACAAACGGCTGGACTAGGGCCTGTTCACGCTATGTTCGACCGCCTGTTCGTCATGCTGATGAAGGAGTTTCTGGAAATCCGGCGGGATCGCTGGGCGATGTTTCGCCTCATCGTTCCCATGCTCGTCCAGATGCTGGTGTTCGGCTATGCCGCGACATTCACCGTGCATCACGTCGCAACGGCCGTTCTCGACCTCGACCAAAGCCAGGCCAGCCGCAGCCTGATCTCGCATTTCGTGGCATCGTCCCGTTTCGACGTGGTCGATACGGCCCAGAACAGCAGCGGGATCACCCGCGCCATTGATCAGGACGTGGCCGTCATCGCCATCGTCATCCACGCCGGCTTCGAGCGGGATCTCGAGAACGGGAAAGGCGCGCCGTTGCAAGTCATCGTGGATGGAACCAACTCCAACACGGCCTTGATCGCGCTCGGCTATATCAGCCAGATCGTCGCCCAATTCTCCGCGGATGAAGCCAGCCGGCTGGCGTTCCCCCGCCAGAGTCTCGCCAGGCCCGAGCTCGGCATCACGCTTCAAGCGCGCCCCTGGTTCAACGAGAGTCTCGACGACCGCTGGTTTTTCATTCCCGGCGTGATCGGCAGTCTGACGCTGCTGCAGATCGTCAGTCTCACGGCATTCGCCATCGTGCGGGAGCGCGAGGTCGGCACGCTCGAGCAGATCATGGTCAGCCCGATCCGGCCCGCCGAGTTCATTCTTGGAAAAACCTTGCCATTCTTTCTCATCGGGCTCGGCGACATCGCCCTCGTGAGCACCTTTGGCATCTTCTGGTTTCATGTGCCGTTCATCGGCAACCCCTTGGTCATGCTGGTTGGAGCCTGCCTGTTTCTCCTGGCCGTCGTGGGCATGGGCCTGCTGTTGTCCACCTTCTCGAAAACGCAGCAACAGGCCTTTGCGCTCAATTTCTTCTTCGTCAATCCCTTTTTCATTCTTTCCGGATTTGCCTTTCCGATCGCAGCCATGCCCAAGCTGCTGCAGTGGGTCACCATCATCAATCCCCTGCGGTACTTTCTCGTTGTCATCCGTTCGGTTTTTCTCAAGGGGGTCGGATTCGAGGTTCTTTGGCCCGATCTTGCCGCGTTGGCCTTGCTGGCCTCGGTGATGCTGACGATCAGCGTGCTGCGCTTTCGCTCTTCACTCGATTCATGAACACGGGGCGAACATTGCAGGGATCATGGGTTTCATGGGCAGGCACCGAGCCGATGAAGCCGTGCGTTGCGCCTGGTGCCGTCACTCCTGATGCACGTCAAGGAAATTTGGCGCGAAACCGAGCAGACTTTGCGTTCCTTCCTACTTTGCGGGAGCCGGGCGATGGGCGGCACCGACGTCCTTGATAGGGCTCAGAAGGCCCGGGTGCGGGCCTCGAGAGGAATCTCCACGGCCTTGAGGCTGTCTGATGAGCCGTGCGGTCCTGGAACACAGGCTGTTAGGGTGGGTCGGTCCGCCGTCGTGCGGGCATCCAGGCCCTGGGCCACCGTTCGCGCCCGTTCACATTCCTGGAGCCCGACATGACAAAACTCGCCCTCGTCACTGGCGGTACACGCGGCATTGGCGCGGCCATTGCCGAACGCCTGCAACGCGAAGGCCATCGCGTTGCCGTGACCTTTCACGGCAACGACGCAGCGGCGCGCGCTTTTCAGGACCGGACCGGCATAGCCGCCTACAAGTGGGACGTGGCCGACGCCGAGGCCTGTCAGGCTGGTGTGCAGAAGCTGCAGGCCGATCTCGGCCAGGTGGTGGAGATCCTGGTCAACAACGCCGGGATCACCCGCGACGCCTCGCTGCACAAGATGACCCTCGAGCAATGGCACGCCGTGATCGCGACGGATCTCAGCGCCTGCTTCAACATGAGCCGCGTCGTGATCGAGGGCATGCGGTCCCGCAACTGGGGGCGCATCGTCAACATCGCCTCGATCAACGGCCAGAAAGGCCAGTTCGGCCAGACCAACTACGCGGCAGCCAAGGCCGGCATGATCGGTTTCACCAAGGCCCTTGCGCTGGAGTCGGCGCGCAAAGGCATCACGGTCAACGCGGTGGCGCCAGGCTACACGGCCACCGATATGGTGTCTGCCGTGGACTCCAAGGTCCTGGAAGGCGTGATTGCGCAAATTCCCGTCGGCAGGCTGGCGCAGCCGGCAGAAATCGCCCATGCCGTAGCGTTCCTCGTTGATGCGCAGTCGGGTTTCATCACGGGCTCTACGCTGAGCGTCAACGGCGGCCAGTATCTGGTCTGATGTTCCTGCAACCGTGGCGGTTTGGCCAGATCGAAACCTCGAGGAAGAACGCCATGGCCGTGGATATGAGACAACGACTGCACGGGATTGATAGTTCGCCCTGTGTTTTCAGGAAGACATGGCGGTTCCCGGCGCGACAGGCTGAACGAGGCGGGATTCCCGGCTGTTTCTTGGGTGCATGGAGAGTCGGCCATGATGTCCACGCTCCTCTGCTCAAGGCGATCGATGGATTTCAGGCGGGATCGTCCTGAGCAT
Source organism: Thiomonas delicata (assembly GCF_900088825.1). Classification (GTDB taxonomy): domain Bacteria; phylum Pseudomonadota; class Gammaproteobacteria; order Burkholderiales; family Burkholderiaceae_C; genus Thiomonas_A; species Thiomonas_A delicata. The sequence continues at coordinate 985,878 of NZ_LT592171.1, forward strand.
CGTCGCCGCCACCGGAGCTTCCATGGGTTCTGCTGCACAACTCGGTCATGTCGTGTCGGTTCACGGCGCCGTCGTCGACGTGGCGTTCGCGGCGAACCTGTTGCCGCCGATTCATACCGCCCTGGTCGTCGCCTGGGATCGCACCGAACCCCTGGATCTCGAAGTACAGGCCCATGTCGACGCCACGACGGTCCGCAGCCTTGCACTGCAAGGCACCGCGGGTCTCGCCCGTGGTGTTCCCGTGCACGCGACAGGTGCGCCTATCTCGGTGCCCGTCGGCGATGCCATTCTCGGACGCCTGCTCGACGTCACCGGAGCTGTGCGCGACATGGATCCTCCATTGTCCGCCGAAACGCCGCGGCGTGGTATCCATCAGCCGCCGCCTGCGCTGGTGGATGAAACCTCGGCCACTGAAATGTTCGAGACGGGCATCAAGGTGATCGATTTGCTGGCTCCGCTTGCGCAGGGCGGCAAGGGCGCGATGTTCGGCGGCGCCGGCGTGGGCAAGACCGTGCTGATCATGGAACTGATCCACGCCATGGTCGAGAAATACCAGGGCATCTCCGTGTTCGCGGGGGTCGGGGAGAGGTCCCGCGAGGGACATGAGCTTCTCCATGACATGCGCGGCTCCGGCGTTCTGGGGCAGACCGTGCTTGTCTTCGGGCAGATGAACGAACCCCCGGGGGCGCGCTGGCGAGTTCCGCTGACGGCGCTGACCATTGCCGAGTATTTCCGTGACCAGAAGCACCAGAATGTGCTGCTGCTGATGGACAACGTGTTTCGTTTCGTGCAGGCCGGCAGCGAGGTGTCGGGCCTGTTGGGGAGGCTGCCGTCGCGCGTCGGTTATCAGCCGACGCTGGCCAGCGAAGTGGCCGCGCTGCAGGAGCGCATTGCCTCGGTGGCGGGCACCGCGGTCACCGCCATTCAAGCCGTTTACGTTCCGGCGGACGATTTCACCGACCCGGCCGTGACGGCCATTTCGAGCCATATGGACAGCAACATCATGCTCTCGCGCGCACTGGCGGCCGAAGGCTTCTACCCGGCGATCGATCCGCTGACGACATCGTCGGTGCTGCTCGATCCGCTGGTTGTCGGCGAGGCGCACTACGGCATTGCCGAGCGCGTGCGAGAGACCTTGGCGCGCTTCAGGGACCTCCAGGACATCATCGCGCTGCTCGGTGTGGAAGAACTCGGTGCCAGCGATCGGTTGATCGTCACGCGGGCGCGCCGGTTGCAACGCTTCCTGAGCCAGCCTTTCACCGTCACCGAGGCATTCACCGGCACGCCGGGCCGCAGCGTGCGCCGCGCCGACACCTTGGCTGGGTGCCGCGCCATCCTCGACGGCGAGGCCGACGACTGGGCGGAGAACTCGCTTTACATGGTCGGCACCCTGGACGAGGCGCGGCAAAAGGAGTTCGCGGCCGCGAGCGTCGGCGCGGATCATGGGGCCGGGACATGAGGTTGCGCATCGTCACGCCGCTGTCCGTCGTGGTCCAGGACGACGACGTGCTTGCCCTGCGTGCCGAAGATGCCAGCGGGAGTTTCGGCATCCTGCCGCGCCACGCGGATTTTCTGACCTGCCTGATGATCTCCGTCGTGAGCTGGCAGCGCGGAGACGCGACGCGGCGGTATTGCGCTGTGCGTCGCGGTGTCCTGTCCATCACGGGAGGGCATGACGTGACGATTGCAACCCGCGAGGCAGTTGCTGGCGACGATCTCGTGCAACTCGACGCTACGGTGCTGGCGCGCTTTCGCACCGATGCCGATCTGGAGCGCGTGGAGCGCGTGGAGAGCACGCGCCTGCAGCTAAGCGCCATTCGCCAGATCATGCGGCACCTACGCCCTGGCAGACAAGGGCTGTAGGCAGGCTGGAGGACAGGAGCCATGGCCGTGCCACCGAACCCACCCGACGACGCCAACGACCCGCTGGTGCACGAGGCCCGGCGTCGCGGCGAGCGGCACGAACGATGGCTGCGCGAGGGCCAGCTCTCCGTGGCGCACTGGCTGGCGCAGATCGGCGTGCTCGGCTGGATCATCGTTCTGCCCATGTTGCTTGGGATCTATGCCGGCCGTTGGCTCGACCGCATCTTCGACACGGGTTTGTTCTTCACGGCACCCCTGTTGATGCTTGGATTGGCGCTGGGCTGCTGGTCGGCCTGGACATGGATGAAAAGCGCATGAACGGCTGGCATGCATACATCGACGGCATGTCGGCGGGCGTGTTTGCGCCGGCCCTTGCGCTGGCTCTAGCGGCGGGATTCTGCACCGGTTTGGCCTTTTATTACGCTATCTATTGGCAAGCCCGCGGCTTGCTCGCAAGCCGCCGGCATGCCGTCACCATCGTGGCCCTGGCGGCCGGGCGCTTCATCCTGCTCTCGGTCGTGCTGGCTCTGTCCAGCAGGGCTGGAGCGCTGGGAATTCTGGTTGCCTTGGCGGGTGTTCTCCTCGCACGCGGCACGGCCTTGGCATGGCTCAACCGGGGCTTGGCATGAAATCACCCCTGGCAAGCGAGGTGATCTTCCATATCGGGCCGGCGCCGATCACGCAGGCCGTTCTCGTCACCTGGGTGATCATGGCCGCGCTGGTGCTCGGCGCGCTGTTCGCAAGACGGCGTCTGGCCCTGGAGCCCTCGCGCGGCCAGGCCATGCTCGAACTGATGGTGGATGCGCTGGACGCCCAAATTCGCGAAACCATGCATCTCGAACCACCAGCCTACCGGGCTTTCTGTGGCACGCTGTTCGTCTATATCTTCGTCGCCAACTGGTCGTCGCTGGTGCCTGGCATCAAACCGCCGACGGCGCAACTCGAAACCGATCTCGCGCTTGCGCTTCTGGTCTTCGCCGCGGTGGTTGTCTTTGGCATTCGCGCCGGCGGGGTGCGGGGCTATCTGGCCACGTTCGCTTCGCCGAATCCGATCATGATTCCGCTGAATTTCATCGAGAGCCTCACGCGCACCTTTTCGCTGATGGTGCGCTTGTTCGGCAATGTGATGAGTGGCGTGTTCGTGATCGGCATCGTGCTGTCGCTCGCAGGCCTGCTCGTGCCGATTCCCTTGATGGCCCTCGACTTGCTCACGGGCGCCGTGCAGGCCTACATCTTCACGATCCTGGCCATGGTCTTCATTGCTGGCGCGATCCGCGAAGGCCACTCAACCCCCTCCTAGTTTGATCAACCCGAGGATGTCAACATGAACTGGTTAGCCGTCGTCAGCATCGTTTCAGCCGCCATCGCGGTGTCGTTCGGAGCCATTGGACCGGCCTTGGGCGAGGGCCGTGCCGTGGCGGCGGCCATGGATGCCATCGCGCGTCAGCCGGAGGCCGCCAACACGATTTCGCGCACGCTGTTTGTCGGCCTGGCCATGATTGAGACCATGGCGATTTACTGTCTGGTGATCGCGCTGCTGCTGCTGTTCGCCAATCCGCTGCTGAAATGACGACATGACCATCGATTGGTGGACGGTCGGCCTGCAGACCGTCAATGTCCTGATCCTGGTCTGGCTGCTCGGACGCTTTTTCTGGCGTCCGGTGGCGGACGTGATCGCCAAGCGCCAGCTTGCGGCTCGGCAGATGCTCGACGACGCGCAGAGCAGGCGCCGCGAGGCGCAGGACGCGCTCGCCGAGATCGCGCGGACTCGCGCCGGGCTGGCGCAGGAGCGCGAAGCCCTGTTGAGCGCCGCGCAGGCCGAGGCCGAACGGCAGCGCGCCGCGCGCCTGCACGACGCGCAGGTGCAGGCGCAGGAGATCGCGGTTGCCGCCCGCGCGGCCCTGGCCGAAGAAGAGGCGGCGGCCGTTCAGACCTGGTCCGACCGTGCCGGCCGCCTCGCGCTGGACATGGCCCTGCGCCTGGCACAGCGGTTGGACGGTGCGGCAATCCGGGCTGCATTCCTGGACTGGCTGCTGAGTGAGATTCGTGCCTTGCCCGAGGCCGTGCGGCGATCCGCAGTGCAGGCCGGGGCAGCGGACGTGGTGAGCGGCACCGTGCTCGATCCGGCGGAGCAGGAGCGTTATCGGGCGCTCATCCACGAGGCATTCGGCACGCCCATGCAGCTGACCTTCAAGGTCGATGCGGCACTGATCGCGGGCCTCGAATTCCACGGTCCGCATCTCACCGTGACCAACAGCTGGCGCGCCGACCTGAATCGCATGTTCGCGGACATCTCCCATGGCCACCGCCCCTGACGCACGCGCCGAGGCATGGCTGGACCAGGCGCGGACGAGGATCGGCGCGGCAGCGCTGGGTCCGCAAGTCGAGCAGATCGGCCGTGTCGAGGAGGTTGGCGACGGCATTGCACTGGTCTCGGGCCTGCCTGATGTGAGGCTCGACGAGTTGCTGCGCTTCGACAAAGGGCAATTCGGCTTTGCCCAGATGCTCGAACGCGACCACATCGGTTGCGTGCTGTTCGACGACGTATCCGCCATCGAGGCTGGCGATACGGTGCGCGGCACCGGCGATGTGGTGCGTGTTCCGGTGGGCGCCGCGCTGCTGGGCCGCATCGTCGACCCGCTCGGCCGTCCGCTCGACGGCAAGGGCCCGATCGCCACCGAGGCGCTCGAACCGATCGAACGGCCTGCGCCAGCCATCATCGATCGGGACCTCGTGACCGAACCGGTGCAGACGGGACTCGTGGTGGTGGATACGCTGTTCGCCCTGGGGCGCGGGCAGCGCGAACTCATCATCGGCGATCGCGCCATCGGCAAGACCACCATCGCCATCGACACCATCATCAACCAGAAATCCAGCGACATCGTGTGCGTCTATATCGCCGTCGGCCAGAAGAGCGCCAGCGTGCGCCGCGCCATCGATGCGATTCAGACGCGCGGCGCTCCGCAGCGTTGCATCGTGGTGGTCGCCGGCGCGGCGAGTTCGCCCGGGCTGCAGTGGATCGCCCCATACGCCGGTTTCACCATGGCCGAGCATTTTCGTGATCGTGGCCAGCATGCACTGGTCGTGATCGACGACTTGAGCAAGCACGCCGCCAGCCATCGCGAGATCGCGCTGCTCACGCGCCAGTCGCCGGGCCGTGAAGCCTATCCGGGCGATGTGTTCTACGTGCATGCGCGGCTGCTGGAGCGCGCCGCCAAGCTCTCCAAGGCCAAGGGCGGCGGCTCGCTCACGGCACTGCCCATCGCGGAGACCGATGCCGGCAACCTCAGCGCCTATATCCCGACCAATCTGATTTCCATCACGGACGGGCAGATCGTTCTCGACGCCAAGCTGTTCTACCAGGGGCAGAAGCCGGCGGTCGACGTCGGCACCAGTGTCAGCCGGGTCGGCGGCAAGACGCAGGCGCCGGCGCTGCGCCAGGCCGCCGAAACCTTGCGCTTGGACTACGCGCAGTTCCTTGAGCTTGAAATGTTCACCCGCTTCGGCGGCATGCCCGACATGCGCGTGCGCCAGCAGCTCGCACGCGGGGCGCGGATACGCGCCATATTCGCTCAGCCGCAGCATGCCCCGCTGCGGCTCGCGGACGAGGTGGCTTTGGTTCTGGCGCTGCAGTCCGGCCTGCTCGACTCGGTGGAGCCGCAAGGCATCGCCGAGTTCAGGCAAGGCCTGCGGGACATACTCGACCGCGGCGCACCGGACGCCGTGCGCCAAATTCAGGACACAGGCATGCTTGATGAGGCGCAGAGGAGCGCGCTCATCGCCACGCTCGGTGGGCATCTTCGTGCCCTCGCGCCGACACGGGGAGAAGGGTAGTCATGACCGAGCGCCTTGCCGAGATCGGCGCGCACATCGACGCCATCCGCCAACTGGGCGCCGTGGTGAATGCCATGCGCGGAATCGCCGCGGCGCGCGCGCAGCACAGCCGCGGGCAGCTCGCCGCCGTGGACAGCTATGCAGCGAGCATCGCGGTCGGGATCGGCCACGCCCTCGCATTGGCCCCGGCCCCGGCGGTCGACGGCTCAAATAAGCCGGCGCGTCAGGCCCTGGTGCTGTTTTGCGCCGAACAAGGCTTCGCCGGAGCCTTCAGCGAGCGGGTGCTCGATGCCGCGTCGAACGACCTTGCCTCTGCGGATCTATTTCTGGTGGGAACCCGCGGCGGCGCCATCGCGGCCGAAAGAGGCGTGACTCCAGGCTGGAAGCACCCCATGCCGGCGCATGCGCTCGGCGTTCCCAGGCTTGCCGACCGCATCGTGGAGGCCTTGTATGCCAAGCTCGCGGCCGGCAAGGTTGACAGGCTGGACGCCGTCTTCAGCCTCTCGGGGCGTGCCGATGGGGTTCGTGTCGAGCGCCGGCGCCTGTTTCCGATGAACATGGCTGATTTCTCCCGTTCCACGCACAACGACGTGCCCCTGATGAATCTGGCGCCCGCCCAACTCCTGCAGGACCTTACGGCGGCCTACGTGCACGCCCAGCTCTGCAAGGCCGCGCTCCACGCGTTCGCCGCGGAGAACGAAGCGCGCATGGAAGCGATGGCCTCCGCAGGCAAGCAGATCGAACGCCAGCTGACAACCTTGCAAGCAACCCAGCGCGTGGTGCGGCAGGAGGAGATCACGGCGGAAATCATCGAACTCGCCACGGGCGAGGCGGCCAGCCGCCAGGGAGCTGGGAAGCCGTCGTCCCCAACCAATGCAAGACGACTCGGCCTTGCATGACGCGAGTCCAACTCATGCGGCGGATCGAACAACCGAGCAGAAGGACCCTGTCCCACATGAACATACCGACTGACGCCAGCACCGCCCGCAATGCCATGTTCTCCCGCACCCACGTCGCCGCCGCGCCGTCGTTCGTGGCGTGTGCCGGCGGAAAGAAACGAGCGCGTTTGAGCCTGATCATAGATTCGTCGTTGCAGATGCATTACAAGCATGGAAAGGGCGTGCGTTGGGGCGTCCAGATCCCAGGGCCGCCTTTTCATAGGGGGTTGCGGCGTTCCAGGAGAGAATGGTCGCGCCCCGATCGGATCGTGCAATACCCAGGAGATCCGCCGATGTCCAGTTCATGTATCTCGATCGACAGCAAGGCTGCGCAATCTGACGAGGAATCCGGCCACGTTTCTTGCTTCCGGGAAGCGTTGCTCCGACCTTTTGTTTTCAAAGGAGAGTTGACATGACACACCGTCACGCCGTCGTCTGGGTTGATCACGCCCAGGCCCATGTCTTGTTCATCGATGCCGAGGATGTCGAGAAGGCCGTCGTCGAGGCCACCGGAAATCCGCACGTGCACCACAGGCGCGGTGCCATGGGACCGGGCAAGGCCGAGGCGGACCAGTCCTACTACCACGGCATCGCGCAGGCGCTGGTCGACGCGCGGGAAATCTTGATCACCGGTCCCGGCCAGGCCAAGCTGGCCTTGTTCAGGCATTTGCAGCATCATGACCCGGCCGTCGCCCAGCGCGTGCTGGGGCTGGAAACCGCGGACCACCCGACGGACGGCCAACTCGCCAGGCACGCGCGGGATTACTTCAGGGTGAAGGACCGCATGCTGGGCGATTTCCCTGCCGCGGCCGTGGCGGAAGTGAACGATCCCGGCAAGCCGAAGAAAACCAGCGAGAGTCATGCCACAGGGTCCAAGCGCGCGCCGACCCACCGCCCATCCTGAACGCCGCGCGCAAACGGGTCACGACCATGTCGCCTTACACGAAGATTCTGGTTGCTGTCGATGCCAGCAACACGGCGCGCGTCGCCGCGGAACACGGCATCGCGTTGGCACGCGCGCACAAGGCCGCGCTGCGCTTTCTCACCGTGATCGACTATGACGGCTTCGTCGGCGCCGTGCCGAGCTTGCTGACGGTGATGCACAACGACGCGCGGCTCATGCTGGACGGCTGGATGAAGCAGGGCACGCTGTGGGGGCTCGACACCTGCACCGCCGTCGTCGAAACCGACCCGCGCAACCCGCGTGTCGCCGACGCCATCGTCGCGGACGCAAGGGAGTGGGGCGCAGACCTCATCGTCATCGGCAGCCATGGCCGCAGCGGCGTTCGCCATCTGTTGCTCGGCAGCGTGGCCGAAGGCGTGGCCAGAGCCAGCACGATACCCGTGCTCATCGTCCATCCGCAACACCAGGCCGCGCCCTGATCCGAAGATTGCGCTGGCCAGGCCCGGCTGCATGCCGGGCCTGGCCAGCGGGTCGAATCGCTCTTTCGAATCGCTCATGTTGCCAAGCGTATGAACGACCATGCGTGTGCATGAACCGCATCCTCATTTCTGGCGCGTCTCCAACTGAGGCGGACCATGGCGTTCTGAAGGGGGGATGGATGGCGACACCAAGCCCTTGTCCTGGAAATCACCCGTCGTCGCCTGAACGCAGGGTCAAGGCGAAGCGGGCTGGAGCAGGGCGTTGATGGTGTCCAGGTCCTGCTGGTCCAGTTCACCGGCGGCCAATTTGAGCCTGAGCGCGCTCACCAGGACGTCGTAGCGCGCCTGATCGGCCTGGCGCTGCATGTCGAACAGCTGCGACAAGGCATTGAGCACGTCGATATTCACGCGGACCCCGACCTTGTAGCCGGTTTCGTTGGCCTGTAGCGAACTCTGGCTGGAGCGGACGGCCGTCTGCAGAGCCTTGACCTGGGCGCGGCCGGACTCCAGGCCAAGATAGGCCGCCCGTGCATCCTGCGCGGCGGCCAGGCGCGCCGTATCGAGATCGGCCTGGGCCTTGTCGAGCAGATGCGCGGTTTCCTGCACATGGCTTTGCACGCCGTAGCCCGTGAAGATGGGCACTTGCACCTGCACCCCGATCGAGGCGATGTCAGCGCGGTTGCCGAAGGGAAACAGATTGCTGCCCCCGCTGGTGCTGGCATGGTCCAGCCGGGCGTAGGCATCCACCGTGGGCAGATGGCCGGTTGCCGCCTTCTTCGCCTCCAGCCGGGCGACCTCCACCGCCAGCCTGGCCTGCTCGACGACGAGATTGCGGCCTTGTGCCGCTTGCGCCCAGTGTTGCAGATCTCCTCCGGGGTCTGGCAGGCGGATGTCTGCGGTGAGGCCCGCAAGTCGGCCGGGCACGCGTCCGGTCAGCTGCTGCAGCGCCGAATCGGCCAGTGCGACTTGATTGCGCGCGGCGATGACCTTGGCACCGGTCAGGTCGTCGCGCGCCTGCGCGTCGCGCACGTCCACGATGGTGCCATTGCCCGCCGCGAAATTGCGCCTGGCGGACGCGAGCTGCTGGCGAATGGCCTTGTGCTGCTCTCGCAAGGAGCGCAGGCTGTCCTGTGCGGACAGCACGCTGAAATAGGCTGCGGCCACTTGCACCATCAGATTTTGATTCTGGTACGCCAGTTGCGTATAGGCGATGCGCGCGCCAATTTCCGCTTGGCTCACGTTGATGCCATCAGCTGGCCGATACAGGGATTGGGTTGCGGTGAGGTTGATGTCGCGGGCGATGTAGTCCCAGTTGGTGGGGAATCCGAATCGCTGCAGCAGCGGGTTCTCGCTGTTGTCCTGCGCGTTCTCGCTCAGGCTCGCGCCCGCCGTGAGCTGAGGCAGCTGGCGGGACCTGGCCAGCGGCACGCGTGACAGCGCGGCCTGGTAGTTGGCTTGTGCGCTGCGGAGCGCCGGGCTGTACTGCTGGGCCTGTGCGAAGACCTGGATCAAAGTTTCCGCGCGCGCCGCGCAAGCCAGCCCGAGAACGAGCGCCAGTGCCGCCAGAATCCGTGCTCGTCGGCGAAGCTGGACGCAAACATCCGGGAGGTACGCGCCCGAGCGCCGCAGAGGCTTGAAATGAGGGTGGCGCATAAAAGGGCGGAAGGCGCGGGTTCAGTCACGGTCTGAGCGGCTTTCATGCTAGCCGGCGGTCGCCTGGCTTGTTTGCGCTGCATCAAGGGACCGCCTGGCCCGGGCGCGACAATAGCCCGCAGGCCAGTCTTCGGACCATCTCGTCCGCCAACCATGAAAAGCAAGCGCCTCGCCGCTGTGGTTCTCATGCTCGTCTTGATTGCCGCGGGCGTGGCGGTCTATGGCGTGCTGCACCGCTCCAGGCCACCGGCGCAGCGCCTCACGCTCTACGGCAACATCGACTTCAGGCAGGTCCAGCTGGCGTTCAACGATGCAGGCCGTGTCGCGCAACTGCTGGTGCAGGAGGGCGACCCGGTGAACAAGGACCAGCCGGTGGCGCGGCTCGACCCTGCGCGTTTCCAGGACGCCGTGAATCGTGCCCAGGCTGCGTTGTCGGTGCAGCAGAGCATCCTGGCCAAGCTGGTCGCCGGTAATCGGCCGCAGGAGATCGCGGAGGCGCGCGCCGGCGTGGATGCCGCGCAGGCCGCGCTGCAGAATGCCGAGGTCACTTTCCAGCGCCAGCAGTCCCTGGTCGATGCGGATTTTCTCCCCAGGCAGAGCCTGGACAACGCTGCCCAGGCGCGCAAGACGGCCCAAGCCCATCTGCAGCAGGCCAGGCAGGCCTTGAGCCTGGTGTTGCAAGGTCCACGCAAGGAGGACATTGCCGCCGCCCGCGCCCAGGTGCGGGCCGACCAGGCCGCGCTGGCCCTGGCGCAGCGCCAGCTTGCCGACACCGAACTGCGCACGCCCGACGCCGGCGTGGTGCAAAGCCGCATCCTGGAAGTGGGCGATATGGCCGCGCCGCAGACTCCGGTCATGACCATCGCGCTGACCAACCCGGTGTGGGTGCGCGCCTATGTTCCGGAACGCGAGCTGGGGCGGGTGGCGTCCGGCATGCGCGCGCGCATCCTGAGCGATAGTTTTCCAGGCAAGGCATTCGCGGGCTGGATCGGCTTCGTTTCGCCCACCGCCGAGTTCACGCCCAAGTCCGTACAGACCACCGAGTTGCGTGCCGAGTTGGTCTACCGCGTGCGGGTGTACGCCTGCAACCCGCAGGGCATGCTGCGCCTTGGCATGCCGGTGACGGTGGAGGTGCCGCTGCACGACAACGCTCCGCAACGCGTCCCGCAAGATGTCTGCGCCGGATGATGCGGTGGAGGGCTCAGCCCTGGTGTTCGAAGCCGCGCACAAGCATTTCCTGCAGGGAAAGCGGCAGGTCGAGGCGCTGAAGGGCCTGAGCGCGAGAATTGCCGCCGGGCGGGTGACTGGACTGCTGGGCCCGGATGGCGCCGGCAAGACCACCTTGATGCGCCTGGCTGCCGGCCTGCTGTTGCCGGATGCGGGGCAGGTGAGGGTGCTGGGCCGGGACACGCGCCATGACGCCGCGGCCATTCAGCAAGACATCGGCTATATGCCGCAGCGCTTCGGTCTGTACGAAGACCTCACGGTGCAGGAGAACCTGAACCTGTACGCCGACCTTCAGGGACTGGATGCGCAACGACGCGTCGCACGGTTCGACGAATTGTTGCGCCTGACCGCCCTGGGGCCGTTCGGCAAGCGCCGCGCCGGTGCGCTTTCGGGCGGGATGAAGCAGAAGTTGGGGCTGGCCTGTGCCTTGCTGCGCGCCCCGCGCCTGCTGCTGCTCGACGAGCCGACGGTCGGTGTCGACCCCATCTCGCGGCGGGAGCTGTGGAGCATCATTAAAGATCTGCGTGCCCGGGAGGTGACCGTGCTGGTCAGCACGGCTTACCTGGACGAGGCCGAACTGTGCGACGACATCCTGTTGCTGAACGAGGGAACCCTGCTGGCGCAGCAGCACCCGCAGGCCTTCGAGGCGCCTCTGGCAGGGCACTGCTATACCGTTCGCCACGGCGCGTTGCGCAGGCGTCCGCTTCAGGCGATTCTGCAGGCGCGCCCAGGCGTGCTCGATGCGAGGGTGCAAGCCGAAGGCGTGCGGGTTGTCGTGCAGGGCCCTGCGGCCTTGCCGCGGGACGATGAGGACTGGCAGCCCGCGCGCCCGCGGTTCGAGGACGCCTTCGTCAGTCTGCTGCGCCAGACGCATGCGGGCGCTGCGACCAAGGATGACATGGAGCCGGTGGCCCGGACCCGGATCGCATCGGACGGTGCGCGCGGTGCTTCCGGGCAGGGTGGATGGGTTTCGCGCGACCCAACGCATCTTGCCGCGCAAGGTCCGGCTCCGGGGGCGCAGACGGTGATCGAGGTGCATGAACTGCGCCGGCTGTTCGGCAGCTTCGAGGCGGTCAAATCGATCAGCTTCAGCGTGAAACGCGGCGAGGTGTTCGGCCTGCTCGGCGCGAATGGCGCCGGCAAGAGCACCGTGTTCCGCATGTTGTGCGGCCTGCTGCCGGCGAGCTCGGGAACCCTGCGCGTGGCCGGTGTGGATCTGCGCGATGCCCCGGCCGCGGCACGCGCGCGCATCGGTTATGTATCGCAGAAATTCGCGCTCTACGGCAATCTCAGCGTGGCGCAGAACCTGCGTTTTTTCGCATCGGCCTACGGCCTGCGCGGACGCCGGCGCGCGCTGCGCCTGGACTGGGCACAGCGCGAGTTCGAACTGGATGCGTACGCCGACGCCAACGCTGCCGACCTGCCGCTGGGCTACAAGCAGCGCCTGGCGCTGGCCTGCGCGCTGCTGCACGAGCCTTCCATCCTCTTCCTGGACGAGCCGACCTCGGGCGTCGATCCGCTGGCGCGGCGCGAGTTCTGGCAGCGCATCAATCTGCTGGCCGAGTCCGGCGTGACGGTGATGATCACCACCCACTTCATGGAGGAGGCGGAGTACTGCGACCATCTGGTGCTGATGTCGCTCGGCGATATCCTGGCCTTCGGCTCGCCGCAGGACATCCGCGCCCGGGCGCGCTCCGACGCGCAACCGGCACCGAGCATGGACGATGCCTTCGTGGCCCTGGTGCAGTCGCACGAGGCGCAGATCCGGAGGGCGGCATGAGGCACGCGGCATGAAGGCCATGCGCCTGCGCGGCCTGGTGCGCAAGGAGTTCCTGCAGATCGTGCGCGACCCGTCTGCCATCGCCATCGCCTTCATCATGCCGGTGGTGCTGTTGCTGCTGTTCGGCTACGGGGTTTCTCTGGATGCACACCACGTGCCGCTTGCCGTGGTGGTCGACCAGCCTTCGGCACAGACCGGCGACTTCGTCGGCGGGCTGGAACAGTCGCCGTATTTCGCGCCGCGGCGCTACCCCGACATCGGGGCCGCGCGCCGCGCCCTGGTCGAACGCCAGGTCTCGGGCATCGTCTGGCTGCGCGGGAATTTCGCACGCAAGCTGTTGTCCGGCGACACGGCGCCCATCGCGGTCTGGGTGGACGGCGTGGATGCCAACAACGCGCGCATCGTGCAGGGCTATCTGCAGGGCATGTGGCAGACCTGGCTGCAGTTGCAGGCCGATCGCATCGGCCGCAAGCTCACCCTGCCGGTGCAGGTCGAGGCGCGCATCTGGTTCAACCCGGCGCTGCGCAGCCGGGACTTCCTGGTGCCGGGGCTGGTGGCGGTGATCATGACCCTGATCGGCGCGCTGCTCACCGCGCTGGTGGTGGCGCGCGAATGGGAGCGCGGCACCATGGAGGCCCTGATGGCCAGTCCGGTGACCATGAGCGAGATCCTGCTCGGCAAGCTCGTGCCCTACTTCATCATGGGCATGGGCGGCATGCTGCTGTCGGTGGCCATGGCGGTGTGGCTGTTCGGCGTGCCGCTGCACGGTAGCCTGTGGCTGCTGGTGCTGTGTCCGGCCCTGTTTCTGCTGGTGGCGCTCGGCATGGGCCTGCTGATCTCCACGCTGGCGAAAAACCAGTTCGTCGTCGCGCAGGTCGCGGTGATCGTCACCTTCCTGCCCGCCTTCCTGCTGTCCGGCTTCATTTTCGACATCAACTCCATGCCCGCCGTGATCCAGGGGCTCACCCATGTCGTCGCCGCGCGCTACTACGTGGCCATCCTGCAGACGGTGTTTCTGGCCGGGGATGTGTGGCCGGTCGTGCTCGGCAACAGCCTGGCCCTGACGGGAATGGCGGTGCTGTTTCTTGGCCTGGCCTGGCGCAGGTCGCGCAAGAGGCTGGATTGACCATGTGGGCCCGTATCGTCGCGCTCGTGATCAAGGAGTTTCTCGCGCTGCTGCGCGACAAGGCCAGCCGTTTCGTGCTGATCGGCCCGCCGGTGATCCAGCTCCTGGTGTTCAGCTATGCCGCCAGCTTCGACCTCAACCATGTTCCCTACGCGGTGTACAACGAGGACGCCGGCTACGCCTCGCGCGAATTGCTGGCGCGCTTCAGCGGGGCGGGAACCTTCACGCAGGTGGCCACGGTACGCGACGAGGCGCAGATCGCCACGCTGATCGACGACAAGTCGGCGCTCATGGTGCTGCATATCGGGCCCCATTTCACGCGCGACCTGCTGACCCACCGCTCCGCCGGCCCGCAGGTCATCCTCGACGGCCGCGATTCGAACACGGCCTCGCTCGTGCTCAACGACGTCAACGGCATCCTGCTGGATTTCAACCAGGAGTGGGCCGCGGCGCACGGGTGGTCGCGGCAGCCGGCGCGGCTCGACATCCGCGCCTGGTTCAATCCCAACCTGCTGTCGCGCTGGTTCATCGTGCCGGGCATCGTGGCCCTGATCACCCTGGTGGTGACCCTGCTGGTCACGGGGCTTTCGGTGGCGCGGGAGCGCGAAATGGGCACCTTCGACCAACTGTTGGTCACGCCCATGCGCCCGGCCGAAATCCTGCTCGGCAAAGCCATTCCGGGCTTCATCGTGGGCGGCGCGGAGGGCGCGTTCATCGCGCTGGTGGCGGTGGCGTGGTTCCATATTCCCTTCGTCGGCAGCGTGCTGGCGCTGGCCCTGGGCATGTTCTTTTTCCTGCTGGCGGCCATCGGCGTCGGGCTCATGATTTCCTCGCTGGCCGTGACCCAGCAGCAGGGCCTGCTCGGCGTGTTCCTGTTCATGGTGCCGGCCATCATCCTGTCCGGCTTCGCCACGCCCATTGCCAACATGCCCGCGGCGGTGCAGTTTCTCACCCTCATCAATCCGATGCGCTATCTGCTCGTCATCGTGCGCGGGGTGTTTCTGGAAGGCAGCGGCGTGCACGATCTGCTGCCGCAGTTCTGGCCGCTGGCGCTCATCGGCCTGGCCAGCATGACGGCCGCGGCGTGGCTGTTCCGGCACCGCATGCAGTAAACCCGCCCAGGCGTTGTCCTCAGGCCTGCTGGGCAATGATCCAGGCGGCGATGACCGGCCAGACTTGCTTCAGCGTGCGCGCGCCCATGAACAGGCCGACATGCCCGCCCGGAACCATGCGCTTTTCGATCCGCGACTTGGGGGTGCCGAAGAGATGCTCGGCGGCGAACACCTGTTCGCTGCTGGTGATGTCGTCGCGCTCGCCGGCCAGGAGAAAGAGCGGGCAGGTGATGGCTTTCAAGTCGAGCCTGCGGCCGAGCGCCACGTACTCGCCTCTGGACAGCAGGTTGCGCTTGAACAGCCGGTCGATGACCTGCAGATACCAGCGCCCAGGAAGGTCGAGCGGGTTCTCGTACCAGCGCTCGAAGGCCTCGGTCTTGGACAGCCAGGCCGGATCGTCGATGTGCTCGTACAAATCGATGTGTTCCTGCACGTAGTGCTGCTCCGGGTGCATGTTCTTCCAGCCGGCGAGCATGAACTTGCCCAGCATGAGACCGTTGCCGGCGGCGACCAGATCCTCGTAGAAGAGCATCGGGCTTTCCTTCACCATCTTCACCAGCGGACCGCGCCCGGCATGGGTGTCGATGGGCGATCCCGCCAGCACCAGGCTGGCGACCTTGTGGGGAAAGCGCGCCGCCAGCATGGCCGCCATCCAGCCGCCCTGGCATAGGCCGACGAGATGCACGCGCCCGCCGAGGTCGTCGATGCAGGCGAGCAACTCGGCGAGGTATTGATCGACCTCGAGATCCTTCATGTCCGGCGTGGCCGAATGCCAGTCGGTCAGGTGCAGGTTCGCCACTCCGCCCGCACGCAGGGTCTGCATCAGGCTCTGGCCTTCGTGGTAGTCGGCGATCATGGATGTGTGCCCCGCATAGGGGGCATCGACCAGGGTCGGAAGGCCCGGAGCGCCCGGAGCCGAGTAATCGCACAGGTTCAGGGTGCGAAGAGCCAGGCGCACGCTGTGCGCCGTTGCAAGCCGGGGTTTGAGGCCGCCATGCAGGCGCGCTTCTTCGTCGAGGAACTTGACATTGCGCGCGGCGAGCTCGAGGCCCTGTTCGGCGAGGTCGGCGGCGAGCTGCACCGGCCAGAAAAAGGCCGAATTGATATTGACTTTGGAGGTCTCGTGACTTTGCGTGGTGGACATGACTAGACGATGGCGAAGCGCCGGAATGCAAGGTGCTTGGTTGCGTCGAGCGCCAGGGCAAACACGGCGCACGAGGCGAGCAGGCCGGCGACGAGCGCCGGCGGCACCGGCGCCATGAGCCAGCCCAGCGTGGCGAGAAGGCTTACCAGCGTGACGTCTCCCGCGCTGGCCAGGGCCATCCATCGGCCCGGCGCGAACGACCACAGCCTCCCGTCGGTGCGCAGCACGTAGATGCTGGCCTGGTTGGTGAAGACCAGGAGCAGGAACACCACGGTCTGCATCTGCTGCGCGCCCAGGTCCTGCGTGCCGCGTATCCACCAGTAGGCCGAGAAGGAGAACAGCAGCGACAGGGCGCCGAGCACCGCCGCGGCGCCGACTAGGCGCCGCACCGCCCAGCGCTGGGGTTTGGGCGCGGGGCGCACGCGGTCGGTGGCGATGCTCATGGTGACGAAATCATTGGCGAACAGCAGCAGCACGATCAGCATCGGCGAGATCACGAATCCGCCGGTGAGCCACAGGCCCAGCGTCAGGAACACGGTGATCTCGAAGGTCTTGAGGGTCTTGTTGAGGGTGTAAGTGAGCATGCGCCGATGCACCTCGCGCCCGGCCCGCACCACCGTCAGCACGCCGCCCAGGCCCGGGTCGGTCAGCACCACGCCGGCGGCGGCCTTGGCGACGTCGGTGGCGCTGGCCACGGCGATGCCCAGTTCGGCCTGACGCAGCGCCGGCGCGTCGTTGACGCCGTCGCCGGTCATGCCGGTGACGTGGCCGGCCTGCTGCAGCGCACGCACGATGGCGTGCTTGTCCTCGGGCAGCACGCGCGCATAGAGGTCGCAATCCTCGGGGTTTTGCGCCGCGGCGCCCTGCGCCACGCAGACGCGCGTGCCCAGGCCCAGCCTGGCGCCGATCGCGCGCGCGGTCTCCTGCGCGTCGCCGGTGGCCATGCACACCCGCACGCCGAGTTGCGTGAGCTGGGCGATCAGGGCGGCGGCGTCGGGACGCGGCGGGTCGGACAGGCCCACCACGCCCAGCAGTTGCAGGGCGTCCGCAGGGCCGGCGGCCACTGCCAGCACGCGCGCGCCGTCGGCGGCGAGCCGGCGTTCGGCCGCGTCCAGCGCGGCCTGCTGCGCGGCATCGAGCCGGCACAGCGGGCCGATCACGGTGGACGCCCCCTTGACCGCGTGCCACGCCTGCTCGTTCACAGTGTAGACGCCCTCGCTGCGGCGGGTGGACGGATCGAAGGGATGGAAGGCCTGCCGTTGCGGCGCGTCGGCCAGCAGCCCGCGCTCGCGCGCCGGGCCGAGAATGGCGAGGTCGAGCGGATCCTGTGTGGCGTCGTCGCTGGCCAGGCTTGCTGCGCGCAGCACGGCGTTTTCGTCGCTGCCCGCAGCGAGGGCGATCGCCCCGGCCAGCGTCAGCGCGTTCTGCGTCAGCGTGCCGGTCTTGTCCGAGACCAGCGTGTCCATCGACGCGGCTTCTTCCACCGCCGGCAGGCGCGTGACCAGCACGCCCCGGTGAGCGAGTTGGAGGCTGCTGACGGCGGTGGCCAGCGTGTAGGTGGCCGGCAGCGCCACCGGCACCGAGGCCACCAGCAGCATCAGCGCGAACACGGCGGTATCCGGCAGCGCCAGGTGGTGCAGCAGGGCATAGGCCAGCACCAGCACGACCAGCGCCGCATCGAAGATCACCAGCCGCTCGACGATGGCGAAGATGGTGCGCTGCATGTGGCTGGGCGCGTTGGACGTGCGCACGAGTTCGGCGGTGCGGCCGAAGAAAGTGCGCGCGCCGGTGGCGGTCACCTCGCCGCCGGCCTCGCCCTGGCGCACGATGGCGCCGGTATAGGCCGGCTTGCCCGGGCCGGCATCGACCGGCAGCGATTCGCCGGTGAGCGCGGCCTGGTCCAGCGCCACCGCGCCGTCGAACAGCAGCAGGTCGGCCGGCACCAGGTCACCGGCGCGCACGTGCACGATGTCGCCCGGCACCACCTGCTCGGCTGGAATCGGCTGCCACCGGCCGTCGCGCAGCACCCGCGCGGTCACGTGCAGCTGCTTGCGCAGCAGGGCCAGCGCATCCTTGGCGCGCTGCTCCTGCACGAAGGCCACCACCGCGTTGAACACCAGCAGCGCGGCGATCACCAGCGCCTCCAGCCGGCGGCCGAGCAGGAGCTGCAGCACGATCACCGCTTCCAGCATCCACGGCACCGGGGCCCAGAACTTGGCCGCGAGCAGTTTCCAAGCCGGGGTCGGCTTGTCCGCGATGGCGTTGGCGCCGAACCGCGCCAGGCGGCGCTGCGCCTCGGCCGCGCTCAACCCCAGCTTGCGGTCGGTGGGCGGCAAATCAGGGGCGGCGGTGTCTTGCATGGCGAGGGACTCAGCCAAGGCGCAGCGCCCAGAGCAGCGAGAACACGAGGGTCAGAGCCAGCCAGGCCGCTGCGGGCCACATCGAACGCTGGCGCGAGAGGGCCAGTGCGTAGCCGGCCTTGAGCAGGTTGTTGCTGCCGCTGGCGATGAGCACGGCGCTGATGACGGCGGATTCGCCCACCTGGAAGTGGCCCGCGAGCAACGCCAGCACGAAGGGATCGATATCACTGAAACCCACCAGGAAGCTCAAGACACGCAGGCCGGTGACGCCGAAGTGCTGGGTGACGAACATCGTGATCGCGGCGAAGGCCACGAACAGGCCGGCGAACAGGAAAGCCACCGGCAGATCGAGCGGGTTGTGCGGACCGAGTTTGGTGTTGACGGCTTGCGGCGCATCGGCGCGCACGCGGCGCCACAGCCACCAGGCCATGGCCAGCGAGCCCGACAGCAGCAGGCCGAAGGGCAGCGCGAGCCGCACCGCCTCGGGCCAGTGGCCGAGCACGATGATGACAACCCAAAGCCTGACATACATCATGGCGGTGGCCAGCACGGTGGCCGTCGGCGCCTGCGCGGCGATGCCTGGGTCCATGCGTGCCTGCCGCGCCAGCACCACGGTGGCGGCGGTGCTGGAATACACGCCGCCCAGAATTCCGGTGAGCAGGGTGCCGGCCTTGGGAAACAGATAAGTGTGCGCCAGATAGCCGAGGTAGGAGATGCCGGAGATCACCACCACGGCCATCCAAACCTTGGCATAGGTGATGTCGAGCAGGCCGGGTATGGGGGTGTCGGGCAGCAGCGGCAGCACCAGCCCGGCGAGGATGAGGAATTTCGCCAGGGTGACACCCTCGGACATCGGCAGCGCGTCGGACAGGCGGCGGATCAGCGGTTTTTCGGCCAGCATCAAGATGGCCACGATCAGCACTGCGGCAACCAGCCAGTCCGGCTGGGTGAGCACGAGAGGCCCCAGCGCATACGCCAGCAGTGCGATCAGCGCAGGCAACAGGGCGCCGCTGGTGTCGGTTCCCGCTTCGGCTCCCGCATGCGCACCGCGCGCAAGCCCCACGGCGAGCCAGGCGGCCAGCGCCAACAGTCCGGCCAGGTACAGTCCGCGCGGCGCCGAACCGTCCAGCAGCCAGAGCACGAAGCCTGCCGCGCCGATCAGGGTCAGGGTGCGCGTGGTGCCGAAGCCGATGCCCTCGCCCTGCGCGCGGCGGTAGCTGTGCAGTTCCAGCCCCAGCACGAAACTGAGCACGACGGTGGCGACGAACTGCAGCAGGGGTGCGGGAAGTGCGTTATGCATGTTGTTCAGGCTGCGATCGGCAGGAGCAGCGTCGCGGCTTGCGCCGCCATGACGGCTTCTTCATCGGTGTCCATCGCGAGGATGGGCACGCGGCTGGCGCTCGAGGCGATGTCGAGGCGCCCGGCGGCGTTGGCCGCGGGGTCGAGCGCCAGGCCGAGCCAGGCCAGGCGCTCGACCACCGCGGCGCGGATGGCCGGCTGGTGGGTGCCGATCCCGCCCGTGAACACCAGCGCGTCGAGCCCGCCGATGGTGGCCGCGACCGCGCCGATCTGGCGCACGATGCTGGCGACGAACAGGTCGATGGCCTGGCGCGCGCGCGGGTCGGTGCTGGCGAGCAGTTCGCGCGTGTCGTGGCTGATCTCGGAAACTCCGAGCAGGCCGCTGCGCTTGTAGAGCATGTCGCCGACCTCGGCCGCGCTCAGACCGTCGCGCTGGAGCCATTGCAGCACGAGGCCGGGGTCGAGCGCGCCGCAGCGCGTGCCCATGACCAGTCCGTCCAGTGCGGTGAAGCCCATGGTGGTCGTCACGCTGCGCAGCTTGCGCAGGCCGCACAGGCTGGCGCCGCTGCCCAGGTGGGCAACCACGACGGGGCCGAGGGCGCGCTCGCCGAGCGCCGGGCGCAGACGCCGGCTGATGGCGTCGAAGGACAGGCCGTGGAAGCCGTAGCGCTGGTAGCCGCGTTCGTGCCAGGAGCGCGGAATGGCATAGCGCCGTTCGGTGTCGTCATGGTTGGCATGAAACGCGGTGTCGAAGCAGGCGACTTGCGCGGCCTCGGGCAGCGCGGCTTGCGCGGCCTGCACGCCCGCCAGGCCTGGTCCCTGGTGCAGCGGCGCGAGGCTGGTGAGCGCCTGCAGATCGGCGAACACGGCCGGTGAGATGCGCGTGGCCCGCGTGTAGTGCTGTCCGCCGTGCACGATGCGGTGCGCGACGACCCCGGGCCGCGGCGCACCGCATTCCCGGTCCAGCCAGCCGATCAGCCATGCGACCTCGGCGCCGATGTCGCCGCGCACCGCTTCCGGTTTCAGGGTCTGCCTGGCTTGGCCCGCGCGAACAGAGGTCAGCACCGGGGAGCCGCCGCCCGGCGCATCGATCTCGCCGCGCAGCATGGCGGCGGGTAGGCCCGAGGCATGCTGCGCGGCGTCGGCGTCGAAGAGCGCGAACTTGAGGCTCGACGAGCCCGCGTTGAGGCACAGGACGATGGCGCTCATCCCAGTTTCTTCCGATTCTGGTGACTCTCAAGAAAACGCCGGGCCGCTCCCAAGTTTTCTTGACCCCCATGGGGGGCGGGGCGGTGTGCCGCCCCTGGGGCACTCAGCAGCACGGCGAGCGCGCACGAGGCGATGCGCGCGTCCGGCAGATCGGCGCGGCTGGTCAGGACCACGGGCACGCGCGTGCCCAGCACGACACCGGCGACCTTCGCGTCGGCCAGGTATTCGAGCTGCTTGGCCAGCATGTTGCCGGATTCGAGATCGGGGGCGATGAGGATGTCCGCCAGCCCGGCCACCGGGGAGACGATGCCCTTGGTCTGCGCCGCGCGCAGCGACACGGCGTTGTCGAATGCCAGCGGTCCGTCCAGCAGGCCGCCGGTGATCTGGCCGCGATCCGCCATCTTGCACAGCGCGGCGGCGTCCAGCGTGGACGGGATCTTGGGGTTGACCGTTTCCACCGCGGAAAGGATCGCCACTTTCGGCTCGGCATTGCCCATTGCGTGCGCGAGGTCGATGGCGTTTTGCACGATGTCGCGCTTGGCCTCCAGGTCGGGCAGCACGTTCACCGCCGCGTCCGACAGCAACAGCAGGCGTTCGCGCCCGACGACGTCGATGACGAAGGCATGGCTGACGCGCCGCGCCGTGCGCAGCCCGGTTTGCGCGTCGACCACGGCGTGCATCAATTCATCCGTGTGCAGCGAGCCTTTCATCATCGCGCGGACCGTGCCTTCGCGCGCCATCGCCACGGCCTGCGCGGCGGCGGCGTGGCTGTGCTCGGTGGCCACGATCCGATAGGGCGACAGGTCGATGCGGGCCGCTTCGGCCGCGGCGCGGATCTTGTGCTCGGGGCCGACGAACACCGGCGTGATCAACCCGGCCTGCGCCGCCAGCACCGCGCCGCCCAGCGAGACCTCGTCCACCGCGTGGACCACCGCCGTCACCAGCGGGCCGTCGTCGAGCGCCGCGCGGGCCTGTTCGATCAGCGCGCGCAGCTTGGCGCCGGGGTCGCGCAACTCCACCGCAGGCAGCCTGGTGACGGGCCTGCGCACGGCGGCTTCGGGCACGCGCACCAGCCAGCGCCCCTCGGCGACGCGTTGTCCGCCCTGGTTGTGGATGTCCACGGCCAATTCGGCGTCATGCTGCTCGGCGCGCAGCGCAGCCACGCGCACGCAGGCGCTGACTTCGTCGCCGATCGACACGGGATGCAGGAAGCGCAGCGACTGATCGAGGTAGATCGTGCCCGGCCCCGGCAGGCGCGTGCCGACCACGGCGCCGACCAGCGCGGCCAGCCACATGCCGTTGGCCACCAGGCCGTGGAACAGGGCGTCGCGCGCGTAATCCTCGTCCGCCACGGCCGGGTTGAGATCCCCGGAGATGGCCGCGAAGGCCATCGCATCGTCGTGCGTGAAGCGGCGCTGCAGGCAGGCGCTCTGGCCGATCTTGAGTGCGCCGAAAGGGACGCTTTCGATGCTGGCCGGGGTGGGATCGTTCATCGCGGGTTGTGTGGATGGTGCGGACGGGTCCGGGCGTCAACGTTGCAGGACGTACTGCCCAGGCGCGTCGGCGATGGCCGGGTAGCCCTGTTGCGCGGCGCCCAGCGTCGGCGGCGTGGTCACCCCGCTGCCGTGCGCCACGAGCCAGGCATGCCAGCGCGGCCACCACGAACCCTGCTCAAGCTCGGCCCGGGCCAGCCACTGCTCGGGTGCCTGGAACGGGGCGTCGTGTGCGTGTCGGGCCCAACGGTATTGCCGGTGCGGATGGCCCGGTTCGCTGACGATGCCGGCGTTGTGGCCGCCGCTGGTGAGCACGAAGGTCACCTCGCTGTCGGCCAGGAGATGGATCTTGTACACCGAGCGCCAGGGGGCGACGTGGTCGTTTTCAGTGCCGACGACGAACCAGGGAAGGTTCACGTTCTCGACGGTCACGGCGTGGCCGTCGACTCTCCAGCGGCCTTCGGCCAGATCGTTGTTGAGGAACAGCTTGCGCAGATATTCGCTGTGCATGCGGTAGGGCATGCGCGTGGCGTCGGCATTCCAGGCCATGAGGTCGTTCAGCGGCCGGCGCTGGCCGAGGAGATAGTCGCGGGTGATGCGCGACCAGATCAGATCGTAGGAACGCAGCATCTGGAAGGCGCCCGCCATCTGCGTGGTATCCAGATAGCCTTGCGCCCACATCAGGTCCTCCAGGAAACTCACCTGGCTTTCGTCGATGAACAGGCTGAGCTCTCCGGGCTCGGTGAAGTCGGTCTGCGCCGCGAACAGCGAAACGGTGGCCAGAATGGGATCGCCGCGCGAGGCCAGGTGCGCCGCGGCGATCGCCAGCAGGGTGCCGCCCAGGCAGTAGCCCGCGGCATGCACCCTCCGATGGGGCGCGATGGCCCGCACCGCGTCGAGCGCGGCGAGCACGCCGAGCCTGAGGTAGTCGTCCATGCCCATGTCGCGGTCTTCCGTGCCCGGGTTTTTCCACGACAGTATGAACACGGTATGGCCCTGGTCGACCAGATACTTGACCAGGGAGTTGTGGGGCGACAGGTCCAGGATGTAGTACTTCATGATCCACGCCGGAACGATCAGCACGGGTTCGGCATGCACCTGGGCGGTGGTGGGGCTGTACTGGATCAGTTCGATCAGGCGGTTGCGCAGCACGACCTTGCCGGGCGTCACGGCCACGGTCTGCCCGGGCGTGAAAGCCTCGGTTCCGGCCGGCGGCTGGCCGGTCGCCGCGCGCTGCTGGTCCCCCATCCAGACCATGGCGCCTTGCACCAGATTCATGCCGCCGGTGGCCAGCGTCGCGTCGAGCACCTCCGGATTGGTGAGCGGCGAATTGCTGGGCGAGAACATGTCCAGCCACTGGCGCGCCGCGAACGACACCACCTGTTCGTGATGCCGCGACACGCCGCGCACTCCGGTGGTGGCTTCGCGCCACCAGTCTTCCTGCAGCAGGAATGCCTGTTGCAGGACATTGAAGGGGAAGCGTTGCCAGCCTGGGTCGGCGAAGCGCCTGTCGTTCGGCCTGGCCTCGATGCAACAGGGGTAGTCGGCCTGGCCGGGGCGGTGCGTCATCGCGTGCGCGAGGTAGCCGGCGTAGGCCGCCGCCGCCCGCATGCTGTGATTGAGAAGGTCCAGGCGCTTGCCGGGAGACGTCGCCAGATGGGCCCACCAGTCGGCCGCGGCCAAGCCCAGCGAGGTCGGCGACAGGCCGAGGGTGCGCCGCGCCTGCATGGCGTGGGCCGTGCGATCGAGCAACTCGGCGAGACCCGCGTCCGGGCGGGGCGGCGGCGTCAGGGTTGGCGTTGGCATGGCCTGCCGGTGGGCGGCGGGCGGCGGTGCGGCCTCGCCTGACGACACCACGGCAAGTTGCGCTGCCGCTGGACTGCGCTCGGTGCTGGTTTTCATTCCATTCTCCAGGAGCCAGGTCAATCTTGTAATGCTGCGGCGCCACAAACGGTTTGACGCATATCAAACGCGCCAGCGCACGCGATTCCCGCCGCGGGAATCGGGCGACGCATGAGCATTGCACAATAGCGTGTTATTGCGACACAACCAAGGATGGATTCATGCGAGTCACCGTCATCGGCGCCGGTTATGTGGGCCTGGTCACCGCGGCCTGCTTTGCCGAAGTGGGCAACACCGTCACCTGCGTCGAGCGCGACGCAGGGCGCCTGCAGGCGCTGGACAAGGCCCAGGTTCCCTTCTACGAGCCTGGGCTGAGCGATCTCGTCGCGCGCAACATCGAGGTCGGGCGCATGCATTTCGTGCCCAGCATCGCCCAGGGTTTGGGCACGGCCCAGGTGTGCTTCATCGCCGTCGGCACGCCGCCCCTGCCAAGCGGTCAGGCCGATATGAGCCAGGTACGCGGCGCGGCGGCCGAGATCGGCCAGCATGTCAGCGGCCCCCTCGTGGTGGTGCAGAAATCGACCGCGCCGGTGGGGACGGTGGAGATGGTGCAGGGCATCATCGACGCCGAGATGGCCAGGCGCGGCGTGCAGCATTGGGTCAGTGTGGTGAGCAATCCGGAATTCCTGAAGGAAGGCTCGGCCATCGAAGACTTCACCCGTGGCGACCGCATCGTGCTGGGCAGCAACGACGACAAAGCCATCGCCGTCATGCGCGAGTTGTACCGGCCGTTCAACCGCAACCACGAAAAAATCATGGTGATGAAACCGGCGAGTTCCGAGCTCACCAAGTACGCGGCCAACACCATGCTGGCCACGCGCATCTCCTTCATGAACGAACTCGCACGTCTGGCCGAAGCCGTGGGCGCCGACATCGAGCAGGTACGCCTGGGCATGGGCGAGGACCATCGCATCGGCAGCCACTTCCTCTATGCCGGCGCGGGTTATGGCGGTTCGTGCTTCCCGAAGGACGTCAAGGCGCTGGCTTTCATGGCGCGAGAAGCCGGCATGCATGCCGAGCTGGCCGAGGCGGTCGACGCCGTCAACCAGCGCCAGAAGCAGCGCCTGTTCGAGAAAATCGCCGCCCACTTCGCCGCCGGCGACCTCAAGGACCGCACCTTCGCGGTGTGGGGCCTGGCCTTCAAGCCGAACACCGACGACATGCGCGACGCGCCGAGCATCGATCTCATCGAAGCCTTGCTGGGCGCCGGCGCCCGCGTCCAGGCGTTCGATCCGGTGGCGATGGACTCCGCCCGCAAGCTGTGGGGCGAGCGCCCCGGCCTGACGCTGTGCAAGGATGCGGCATCGGCCTTGCAGGGCGCCGACGCCCTCGCCGTGGTGACCGAGTGGCACACCTTCCGTTCGCCCGACTTCGACCAGTTGGCAGCTCAACTCAAGGCCAAGGCGGTGTTCGACGGCCGCAACCTCTGGGATCCCCAGGCCGTGCGCTCGGCAGGCCTGGCGTATTACGGCATCGGCCGCGGCTGAGGCCGGGTTCAGCCTGGGTGCGGATACGTGCCGGGGCCGTGGGGGGCCGCCGCGAACGCGGGCAATCGTTCGGCTTGCGCGGAAAACGCGCGCAGCAGCGGATAGTTCGCGGCGTCGACGACATCGGGAATCGTCCTCTGCGTGAATTGCCACGCCACGGCGGCGCTCACCCCAGCCTGGTTGATGGCGTCGCCGCTGGCCGCGAGGGGGTGGCGGGAGCAAGCGGCCTCGAGCCCGTCGTAGGCCGCCAGGAGCTGGCTGGTCACGCGCTCGATCCAGGGCGCATGCTGTTTCTCGGCCGGGCGCAGGTTGCGCTCGTACACGATCTGCACGCTTTTCTCGCACGCCGCCAGAGCCAGGCCGATGATGCGCAGGGCCTGCTGGCGCTGTGGGATGGCGCCGGGCATCAGGGTCTTGCGCGGGCTGGCCAGGGCTTCGGCGTAGTCCAGGATCAGGGTCGAATCCATCAGCACCTCGCCGTCGTCGCAAATCAGGGTGGGCGCCTTGACGACCGGATTGATCCGGCGGAATTCATCAAAGGTGCGGAACACGGACAGCGACCGATGCGCGAACGGCAGGCCGAGCAACTGGAACGAAACCGCAACGCGGCGTACATAGGGCGAGTCGAGCATGCCGATGAGTTGCATGGGTCTTTCCTTGGGGCGCAGTGATTCGACGATCACGAAGCATTTCATCGTATCGCCCGGGGCGCAACCACAATCACGAGCCGTGCCGCCGACGGCTGCGGGTCAAGACGCGTAGAGCAGGACGGCGAAGAAATGGCAGACGGTGCCAGCCAGCACGAACAGATGCCAGATGAAGTGGCCGTAGCGGACCTTCTCGTCCAGCACGAAGAACACCACCCCCAGCGTGTAGGCCAGACCGCCCGCCAGCAGCAGGATCAGGCCGGCAACGGGCATGTGCATCCATAGCGGGCGAATCGCGATCAGCACGACCCAGCCCATCGCCAGGTAAAGCACGGTGGACAGGCGCGGGAACCGTGTCCCGCCCATCAGCTTGAAGATCAGCCCGGCCAGGGCGAGCGCCCAGACCAGGCCCAGCAGGGTCCAGCCCCAGCTGCCGCGTAGAACGCCCAGGGTGAACGGCGTGTAGGTTCCGGCGATAAACAGGTAGATGGCCACATGGTCGAAAACCTGCAGCATGTCCTTGACCCGCTTATGCGGCAGGGCGTGGTACAGCGTGGAGACCAGGTAGAGCAGGATGGCGCTGCCGCCGAAGATGGCTGCGCCCACGATGGCCGAAGCTCCGCCCGAGCGGGCCGATTCCACGATGAGGACAGGCAGCCCCGCGATGGCCAGCGCCAGACCCAGGCCATGGCTGATGCTGTTGGCGATTTCCTCGCCGAGGGTTTGTGGCCGCAAGGCCTCGGGCGTGTTCTGCCGGGCGTTCATGGGAACAATGGTAGGCCGCCACGCGCCATGACGCCGAAATCCGACTGGATTGGGGCACTTTGCCCGATCCGTGCCGGCGGCACGCGCCAGCGCGCATTCGATGCGCTTTACAGCACGTCCTGATGGATTTCGAGCTGAACGGTTTCCGAACTGACGAAGATCGGCTCGACCACTGCATTGGCGCCGCGCAAGCCCTGCAGGCGCAGGACATTGACGTCTCGCAAGACGGTTCCCCTCGTCAACAGGGTGAGGCCCGAGGTGTTGAGCAAGTCACGCGTGAGCCGCATGCCGGGAAGCAGTTGCCCGATGGTCCTAGAGACTTCCGTGGGCTCCTGGATTCCTGCGGCCGCGCGGGCCCGGGCTTCGATCATCTCCAGAAAATGATCGACCACCTTGGGGTCGAACTGGCCGCCGCGCTGCTTCATGAGGTGCGCCAGGACCTGTTCCTCTTCGAACCGCACAGGGGCGTCCTGGGGCTTGTTCATCATCTCGTCGTAGGTGTCGCAAACGGCCAGGATGCGGGCTCCGATCGGGATGTCGTCGTGGCGGAGATGGTTGGGAAAACCGGAGCCGTCCCAGCGCTCGTGATGCGCCATGATGGCGGGCGCCGCCTGCTTGTACCAGTGCACGGTCTTGAGCTGCGCCGAACCCATCTCGGGATGGAGCAGGATGAGGTTGCGCTCGGTCTCGGTCAGTTCGGCCCAGGGCGTGTAAAGCTTGTCCCGCGGCATGCCCAGCATGCCGATGTCGTGAAACAGTGCGGCGTGACGCAGGTTCTGGTGGGCGAGTTCGGGAACATGCAGGTGGGCGGCCAGATCGTCGACGAGCTTGCCCACCCGGCGGCCATGCCCGCCCAGATGGGGATTGAAAATGTCGACCATGCTGCACAGCAGGGTTTCGAGTTCGCCGCTGGCCTGCAGCAATTCCGCGCGCAAATCGGCGTTGCGATCGTTCAGCGCCTTGAGTTCCTGCGACAGGCGGTTGGCGACGCTCACGATGCCGCTGCCGGCGGAGCCAGTGACAGGAGGCCATCCGCTCATGGTCGTCGGTTTCCAAAGATTTCCATGCGAACTATTCTGACGGCATTTGGCCGGCTTGTCACCACCAGGGCGCCCGGGCCGATCGCGACGACGCCCGCATGCGCGTCGGGCCGGGTCCTGGTGCAAGCAGGCCCGAATCCGCGTGGACTTAATCCGCGTGGACTTCAAACCGCGGCGACTAGCGAGGAAACATGGCAGTTCGAGACATTCTGAAGATGGGCGATGCGCGTCTGCTGCGCATGGCCAAACCCGTATCCGCGTTCGACACCCCCGAACTCCATGCCCTGATCGCGGACTTGATGGACACCATGAAGGCCGCCGACGGCGCCGGGCTGGCGGCGCCGCAGATCGGCGTCGATCTGGCCGTGGTGATCTTCGGCTTCGCGCACAACGCGCGCTACCCCGACGCGCCCGAGGTGCCGTTCACGGTGTTGGTGAATCCGCAGATCGAGCCTCTGTCCTCCGCCATGGAGGAGGGCTGGGAGGGCTGCCTGTCGGTGCCCGGGCTGCGTGGCGTGGTGCCGCGTTTCGCGCATATCCGCTACCGGGGTTTCGACCCCTACGGCGCGCCGATCGACCGCAGCGTGAGCGGATTCCACGCCCGCGTCGTGCAGCACGAGTGCGACCACCTCATCGGCAAGCTCTACCCGATGCGCATGCGCGATTTCACCCGTTTCGGCTTTCTCGACGCCCTGGACGTGCCGAACCTGCCGCCGGACTGAGGCTGGCATGCGGCGGCAGGGGATTTTTTTCGCGGCCAAGGAATAAACCGCCGCGCCGGCCGTCCATGCAGGTGTTACCAACGCCACTTTGGAGTCATGCGATGAAGGTCCTGCAATCCCTGTCTGTTCCGCGCCTTGCCGTGTCCGTTCTGGCCTTGTCGGCTGGGTTGGCCTGGAGCACGGCGTATGCCGAAGCGCCAGCCGATGCGGCCAAGGCGCATATCGAGGCGGTCGCCGCCGGTCAGGTGGACGCCATCACCGCCGCTTACGGGGCCGATGCCGTGCTGGAGTGGGTGGGCGGCCCGCTGGACGGGCGCTACGCCACGATGGACGCCATCAAGGCCGCCTGGACCAAGTTCGCCAAGGCCAATGGGCCGCTGAAAGCCGACATCGAGCACATGCAGGAAGCCGCCAACCCGAAGGGGGCCACCGTCACCGCCGATGTGGTGTTCAAAGGCAAGAGCACGGTCCCCGTGCGCTACGTGCTGACCTATCGCGACGGCAAGCTGGTCGATGAAATCTGGCAGATCGACCCCAAGCTCGCGGCCAAGCCGGCCTCCTACTGACGGCACCGCACAAGCCCCTGGACCGCTCCGGAATGCGAGCCCACCCACGCCCCGGCCATGCTTGACCGCCATCTTCTGCTGACCGAGCAGATTCCGCATCTGCGGCGCTATGCGCGGGTCCTGCACGGCGGACGCATGGCCGATGCCGACGACCTGGTTCAGGACACCCTGGAACGCGCGTTCGGCAAATGGGGCCTGTGGCGCGGGGTCGGCAGCGTGCGGCCCTGGCTGTTTTCCATCATGCACAACCTTTTCGTCGATCAATGCGCGCTGCGCGGCGCACAGGCCACCGAGTCGCTGGACGACGTGCCGGAGCCCATCCTTCCTCCCAACCAGGAACTGCGGCTGGAGGCGCTGGAGATGCTCGGCGCGCTGCAGCGCCTGCCGGTGTCGCTGCGCGAAGTCCTGCTGCTGGTGAGCGTGGAAGGGCTGAGCTACGCCGACGCGGCCAAGGCCCTGGGCGTGCCCATCGGCACGGTGATGTCGCGCCTGTCGCGTGCCCGCACGCGGTTGCGTGAACTGACCTCCGGCGAGCCGGACGGACCACGCCAGTCCTTGCGCGTGATCGAGGGTCAAAGGAGCTTGCGATGAACCCGGCCCGCCCCGACCGCGACACCCTCATGGCCTATGTGGATGGCCAGCTTGCGCCGGCGCGCTGCGCCGAGGTCGAGCGCTGGGCTGCGCAGGATTCGGCGTTCGCCGCCGAAATCGTTGCCTTGCGGGCCCAGAACCAGGCCTTGCGCAATGCGCTCGATCCTTTGCTCGACGAGCCCGTTCCCGCGCGCCTGCTGTTGCAGCGGGAACGACCGGCGCGGTCCTGGGCGAGGGTGGCGTCCATGGCCTTGTGGCTGGGCGCCAGCGCGCTCGCGGGGAGCCTGGCCACGCGCGCCGTCATGCTCGGCCAGGAAAACGTCGTGGCGCAGGCCCAGGGCGAAGGCACGATGAACTTCGTGCGCCAGGCCGAACTGGCCTACGCGGTCTATACGCCCGATGTGCGCCGGCCCGTGGAGGTTCGCAACGGCGCCGACCTCACCACCTGGCTGTCGCGCCGACTGCAGCGCCCCATCGTCGCGCCCGACGCGCTGCCTGGCGGCCTGGTGCTCATGGGCGGGCGCCTGCTGCCGGGCATGCCGGGCAAGCCGGCGGCCCAGCTCATGTATCAGGACGCCCAGGGCCGGCGCATCACTGTGTTTCTGCGCGCCATGGCCAAGCCCACGGCGGAGACAGCGTTTCGCATCGTCGACAACCATGGCACCACCACCTTCTACTGGGTGGATCACAACTGGGGCTACGCCCTCACCGGCGAGCTTTCCCGCGCCCAGATGCTCGACGCCGCGCGCGCCCTCTACCTGCGCTATGCGCCGCACGCGACGCACGAACCGGCGGGCGTCGAGGCTCCGGCGGCGGCGAAGCGTCCCCTGTCCTGATAGGGGTCGCGCGCGGCGCAACCGTCCCGGAAGCCCCGATTTTTCTGGCGTGTTGACGCGTCTTTTTCCCACCCACTCACCGATCTCACCGACCATGCACAAGATCCAATCCATGCCTTCGCGCCCGGTTCCCTCCCGCCGCCTGGCCTTGCAGGCCGGCGTCGGCCTTGCGCTCGCAGGCTTCGTCCCCGCCGCGCTGGCGCAGACGCCGGCCGTGCTCAAGGTCTACGGTCCCGGCGGCCCCGCGCCGGCCATGAAGGAAGCCGCGGCCGCGTTCGAGAAGGCCACCGGGGTCAAGGTGGACGTCACGGCCGGCCCCACGCCCAAGTGGATCGACGCCGCCCGCGCCGATGCCGACCTCGTTTACTCCGGCTCCGAAACCATGATGAGCGACTTTGTCGCCGCGATGAACGGGCAGATCGACAGCGCCGACGTCATCCCCCTTTACCTGCGGCCGCTGTCCATCCTGGTGCGTCCGGGCAACCCGCGCCGTATCCGCGGCTTCAAGGATCTGCTCAAGCCCGGCGTGAAAGTGCTGGTGGTCAACGGCGCCGGGCAGAACGGCGTGTGGGAAGACGCCGCCGGCCGCCTGGGCGACATCCGTACCGTGCGCGCATTGCGCAGGAACATCGTCGCCTACCCCGGCAACAGCGCACTGGCCCGCCAGCAGTGGATCGATCAGCCCGACATCGACGCCTGGCTGATCTGGAACATCTGGCAGGTTTCCAACCCGACGCTCGCGGAGCAGGTGGCGGTGGAGGCACCCTACCGCATCTACCGCGACACCGGCATTGCCCCCACCACGCGCGGCAAGCAGCTACCCGCGGCGCGGCAGTTCATCGACTTTCTGCAGGGCAAGCAGGGCGCGGCCATCTTCAAGCGCTGGGGCTGGATGACGTAGGGCTTCTGAGCGCCCCCAGGGCCGGGCTGCGTCCAGCCCGCTCCCCGTGGGGGTCAACGAAACTTGGGGCGGCCCGGCGTTTCCTTGAGAGCCAAGGTCGTTCCATCCGACGGCTGGGCATTCTTGGCATTGGTGCCTGGTTGCTGCCGGCCGTGGCGCGCATCGATTTCATCATGCGCGTGCGCTGAACTGACGCGTACGCGCGTCGTGACCGACAGTTCCCTGCCATGAACCCGCATTCTTGCGCCAAGCTTAAGGCCCAGCACTTTATTCGCGGGTGTTGATCTCATCCACGTAGACCTGCCAGCCTTGCGCCCGGCAGGTGGGTTCCCGCAAGCCTGTGCGGGAGCGACACGAGCGGGAGACGGCCATGAACCACACGCTGATGGCCACCGGGGCCTTACCGACCGCCGGCGGCGTGGATGTGCCGGCCCGGTTGCTGGGTCTGGTGCGCGAAACCTATCTGGAGTTGAACCGGCAGTCGGCCAGGCCGGTGGCGGTGGACCTCGATACGGCGCTCGACCGCGACCTGGGCCTCGACAGCCTGGCGCGGGTGGAGTTGCTGATGCGCATCGAGCGTGCCTTCGGCCGCCGCCTGCCCGAGGCGCTGCTCGCCCAGGCGCAAACTCCGCGTGATTTGCTGGCCGCCCTGCAGTTGGCCCCCGATCAGGCTGCGCCCCTGGCCCGTGCCCATTCGGCAACGCAAGAGGCAATGCACGACCCAGCGGACCGCCCGGTCCACGCCACGACACTGCTCGAGATGCTGGACTGGCATGTCCGGCGCCACCCCGACCGCATCCAACTGGTACTGCTGTCCGACATGGGTGAAACCCCGTTCACCTATACCGAGCTGCTGCGCGGTGCCCGCACGGTCGCGGCGCGGCTGCAGCAGCTGGGGGTGACGCCGCAGCAGACCGTGGCCATCATGCTGCCGACCTGCGCCGATTACTTTTTCAGCTACTTCGGCATCCTGCTGGCCGGAGCGGTGCCGGTGCCGATTTATCCGCCCACGCGCTTGTCGCAAATCGAAGACCATGTCAGGCGTCATGCGCGCATCCTGGCCAATGCCCGCGCCCAGGTGCTGATCACGGTGGCCGAGGCGATGCCCGTGGCGCATTTGCTCGAAGCCCTGGTGCCCGGTCTGCGCGGTGTCATCACGCCGCAGCACGCGACGCAGGGGCTTGCGGCGTGGCAGCCGGTGCCGGTGCTGGCGGGTGACATCGCCTTCATCCAGTACACCTCCGGCAGTACCGGCGACCCGAAGGGCGTGGCGCTGACCCATGCCAATCTGCTGGCGAATATCCGCGCCATCGGCGAAGTGCTGCAACTCACCACCGACGACGTGTTCGTCAGCTGGCTGCCGCTGTACCACGACATGGGTTTGATCGGCGCCTGGCTGTGCAGCCTGTACACCGGCAACCGCCTGGTGGTGATGTCGCCGCTGGCGTTTTTGCTGCGCCCGCAGGACTGGCTGTGGGCCATCCATCGCCACCACGGCACCCACACCGCGGCGCCCAATTTCGGCTATGAACTGTGCCTGCGCCATATACGCGAGCAGGACATCGACGGGCTCGATCTGAGCAGCCTGCGCGTGGCCGCCAACGGCGCCGAGCCCGTGGGCCCGGAAACCGTCACCCGGTTCACCGAGCGCTTCGCCGCGCATGGTCTGCAGCCTCAGGCCATGACCCCGGTGTACGGCCTGGCGGAGTCCACCGTGGCGCTGCTGATTTCAAGGCCGGAGAACATGCCGCAGGTGGACTTCGTCGACCGCGTCGTGTTCGAGCGCGAGCACCGCGCCCAGCCCGCCGTCTACCACGACCCGCACGCATTGCGCTTCATTTCCTGCGGCCATCCGCTGCCCGGTCACCGCGTGCGCCTTGTGGACGCCGCTGGCGTCGAGGTACCCGATCGCATCGAGGGCCGGCTGGAATTCCAGGGCCCATCGACCATGGCCGGCTACTACCGCAGGCCTGACGAATCCCGCAGGCTGATTCACGACGGCTGGCTCGACAGCGGCGACCGCGCTTACCGTGCCGAGGGCGAGATCTACATCACCGGGCGTGTGAAAGACATCATCATCCGCGGCGGTCGCAACCTCTACCCCCACGAGATCGAGCAGGCCGTGGGCGAGTTGCCGGGCGTGCGCAAGGGCTGTGTGGTGGCCTTCGGCAGCGCCGACCCCATCAGCGGCACCGAGCGCCTGGTGCTGCTGGCCGAAACCCGCGAAAGCGGCTCGCAGGCACGCGCGCGGCTGCGCGAGGCAGTGCAGCGGCGCGTCGTTGACGTGCTCGGCGAACCGGCCGACACCGTGGTGCTGGCGCCGCCGCATACGGTGCGCAAAACCTCCAGCGGCAAGCTGCGTCGCGCCGCCACGCGCGAGCTGTTCGAGCGCGGCGACATCGGCGCCCATTCGCGTCCAGTGTGGCGGCAGTTCGCCAGCCTGGGCTGGAATGCCGCGGCGCTGCGCGGCCGCCAAGCCGCCTCGCAGGCCGGCCACATGGCTTACGCCGCCTGGTTCTGGCTGGTGTTCGCGCTGGTGGCGCCACCAGCCTGGCTGGCCGTGGCGCTGGCCCCGGACCCGGCGCGCGCCTGGGCGCGGGCGCGGGTTGCGGCACGCCTGCTGCTGCGCGGCGCCGGGCTGAAGCTGCGCGTGCGCGGGTTGGAGGCCGTGCCGCTGCAAGCGCATATCGTCGTCGCCAACCATGCCAGCGACCTCGACGCGCTGATGCTGCTGGCGGCGCTGCCGGCGCCGCACCGCTTCGTCGCCAAGCGCGAATTGCTGCGCAATCCCGCGGTGCGCATTTTTCTGCAGAGGCTCGGCACGGTGTTCGTCGAGCGCTTCGACGCGCAACGCAGCGTGGCCGATGCTCACCACCTGACCGAGCTGGCAACGCGGGGCGTGTCGCTGTGCGTGTTTCCGGAAGGGACGTTCCGGCCCGAGCCGGGTCTGCTGGGCTTTCACCTCGGTCCCTTTGAGGCCGCGGTGCAGGCGCGCATCGCCGTGGTTCCCGCCACCCTGCAGGATACCCGCAAGGTATTGGGCGATGGTGAGCGCCTGCCGCATCACCACCCGGTCCAGCTCGATTTCGACGCACCGATCCGCGCCGCCCAAGCGCCGGTCGAACCCTTCACCGCCGCCGTGGCGCTGCGCGACGCGGCGCGTGCGGCAATGTCGCAGCGCCTGGGCGAGAAGGGGGAGGGCGCTGCCGTCGGCGCAACCCCGTGATGGCTCCCGCCGCTGTCGCCTCGCCAGACGAATCCCCATTTCCCGCAAGCTCAACCACTGCACCAGCCCATGACCGACACCGCAAATGCCAATGACTCCGGGGCGAACGACGCCAGCAAGATCGATCTGCAAGCCGCCTGGATCCGTCGTTCCACGGCCGACATCCAGGCCTTCGTCGAAGGCCTGGCCGCGCGCCTGGAGGGCGACCTTCCGGGGCAGGTGGATGTCGTGCGCAAGCGCGACGGCCTGTTCGCCAAGGCCAGCCATGTGCAGAGCATCGTGGTGCGGACCGAGGACTTCCATTACCTGCTCGACAAACAGCCCTCAGGCGTGCGCACGCAGCGGGCCAGGGTGGTGGGCGGCGTCATCCTCAAGCGCGAGGACCTGAGTCTGGCGGCATGGATGGAAAACCTGCTTGCCGCCTTGTTCTCGCAGTCCGGCGAGTTGCAGCATGCCAGCCAGTCGCTGCACGATTTTTTGATGAACTGAACCCGCACACCACAGGAGAGCCGCATGTCGATCTGGGATCAACTCAAGCAACGCCTCGAGGATGTGGCGCAGGACGCGCGGCATGCGGTGGACGGGCTGACATCCACCGCCCGCAATCTGGCGGCTCCGCGCGGCCTCACGCCCGACGAAGTGGCGCGGCAACAGGCCTGGGCCGAGGCCCTGCCGCATGCCGACCTGCCCGCTTTCGTCAGGGCGAGGTTGGGTGCCACGGCGCGGCGCGAGCTGCCCTGGATCAGTACCGCGACCCCAGCCGAGATGCTGGCGCAACGCAGCCACGGCATCGAGCCCGTGGGCACGGTCACGGGCAATTGCTGGTATCACTTCGGCTATTCCTGGTCCGACGGGCAGTACGACGGCTGGCACCGGGCCATCGACCGCCTGCGCCTGGAAGCCACATTCCTGGGTGCGAATGCCGTGGTGGACGTGCAGCTCCACGGGCAGCGCGGGCAGAACCCGACCGACATGGACTATGCCCTGAGCGGCACCGCGGTGCGCATCCGCGGCCTGCCGCCGTCGATCGAGCCGGCGCTGGCCACGGTGTCGGCGCTGCATTTCGTGCGCCTGCTGGACGACGGCGCGGTGCCGGTGGGCATCGCCATCGGCGCCCACTTCGACTGGTACATCGCCGGGGCGCAGTCCTATGCAAGCCTTGCCCCTTATGGCCGGCAGGGCTTCAGGCCCGGGCTTGGCTATGGCGGCGGTTATGGCAACGCTGGCGTCGGCAATCCGTGGATGAATGCGGAACTCACCGACCTTTCGGCCTTTCAGCAGCATGTGCGGCGCAGCGCTGGAGCATTTGCGCAGCGACGGCCAGCGCCTGCAGGCCTCGGTGCTGGCGCACACGCAGTATTCCGAGCTGTTCCGCGAAGAGGGCGGCAACGAGGAGCCGCCGCGCTACCTCTGCCGTCACATCGCCATCGGCACGGCC
Source organism: Thiomonas delicata (assembly GCF_900088825.1). GTDB lineage: Bacteria > Pseudomonadota > Gammaproteobacteria > Burkholderiales > Burkholderiaceae_C > Thiomonas_A > Thiomonas_A delicata. The sequence goes on from NZ_LT592171.1 coordinate 1,022,420, forward strand.
GTGGCTTACGACCGCGGCCGCCTGCCCAAGGTCAGCCTGAGGCCGACGTTCAGTCTGGCCGACCGCCAACTCGAAGTCCCGCCGACTCAGCCTTGAATCCAGCCTCCACCCCAGCCTTCATCCCAGCCGGACGACCCATCATGACAGCTACGACCGAACACCTAGAACAAGCCGCCGAGCAGCTCGCTCCGCATGCCGTGGAACGTCTCAAGGGCTTGCGCTCGCAGGGCAGCCACGAAGGCATTTTCACCTCCGACTTGTCGGTGAATGAATTCGTCATGGTGCGCCAGGCCGGCTTCGAGCCGCTGGGCCTGGTGGTCGGTTCCTGCGTCTACCACCTCGGCATCCAGTACGGCCAATGGTCGACGAATATGGAAATGGACGTGCTGTCGCAGGCCATGTACCAGGCGCGCGAACTGGCCATGAGTCGCATGGAGCAAGAGGCGATCCTGCTGCGGGCCGACGGCGTGGTCGGCCTGCGGCTGGAGGTCAAGCGCATGGAATGGGACAAGGACATTCTGGAGTTCATGGCCATCGGCACGGCCATTGCGCACCGCACCGGCGATCCCGGTTTCAAAGGCGTCGGCGGCAAACCTTTCACCTCCGACCTGTCGGGCCAGGACTTCTGGATGCTGCTGAAGTCCGGCTACCGGCCGATGGAAATGGTGATGGGCTCCTGCGTCTACCACGTCGCCCACCAGGGCGCACTGCGCTCGCTCGGCAATATCGGCAACAACGTCGAACTGGTGCAGTTCACCCAGGCCATGTACGACGCCCGCGAACTGGCGATGGAGCGTATGCAGCACGAGGCTGCGGCGGCGCAGGCCGATGGCGTGACCGGGGTGCAACTGCACGAAGGCTCGCATAACTGGCAGCCGCATGTCATCGAGTTCTTCGCCATCGGCACCGCGGTGAAGGCGATGGACAAGGCCGACGCCATGGTGGATGCGCTCAACCCCCAACTCGTCATGCCAGTCAACGACTGAAGCCCGTTCAACCGCTCAGGAGAAATCACCATGTCCATGTTCAAGCACGCCGCCGAAATCCTGGAAGCCAGGGTCAACACCTTCCTCAACCGCGCCGACGATCCGGCGCAGACCCTGGACCTGTCTTACGAAAAAATGATCACCACGTTGCAGGACACCAAGCGCCAGCTGGCCGACGTGATCACCGAGCGCATCTCGCTGGAAAACCAGATGGCTGCGGCCAAGCGCGACAGCGACAAGGCCGAGGCCGATGCCCGCATGGCGTTGCAGGCCCAGCGCGAAGATCTGGCGCGTGCCGCGCTGACTGAGAAGCAGACCGCGCAGCAGAAAATCGCCGCGCTGCAACAGGCGCACGACAGCATTGCGACACAGGCGGAAAAACTCACCGCTTACGAGACCAAACTGCAGGATCACATCGAGCAATTCCGTACCCAGAAAGAGGTGATGAAAACCCAGATGGCCGCGGCTGCAGCCGAAGTCGGCGTGTCCGAATCGCTCTCCGGCCTCGGCACGGGCCTCGCCGATGCAGGCGACGCCATGCGTCGCGCGCAGGACAAAACGGCCCAAATGCAGTCCAAGGCCGAGGCGATGGAAGGCATGGCCGAGGCCGGCATCCTCAGCGACCCGCTGGACGCGCGCGACAGTACCGAAAAGGAGCTCGACAAGCTGCGCAGCACCACCGGCGTCGATGCCGATCTGGCGAGACTCAAGGCCGAGATCGCGGCCCCCAAATAAGAGCCTGGGCCTGCGATTTGCCGCCCGGGTCTGAAGTTCAGTCGCCGTGGAAAGCGCCAGGGTCAGGCGATGGCAGCAGCCGCGTTCCCCGCAACGCCAGCCGCGCCGCGCCGAAGGCGGCCTGGGTGTGTGGAACGAGGTGGACGGGCAGGCCGAGTGCGCGCTCGCGCAGCCGGGTCCATGCCGGGTTGCGGGCGCCGCCACCCGTGGTGAAAACCGCGGCAGCTGGCGTGGCGCCGAGTTCGGCGAGCTTGCGGTAGCCGGCGGCCTCGATGCCGGCAAGCGCCTGCAGCAGGCCGTGCAGGTAGGCGGCATCGTCGGCGGGGCGCGGCTGCAGGCGCGGCAGCAGCAGCGGGTCGCGTACGGGAAAGCGTTCGCCGGGGGCGGGCAGCGGGTAGAGGTCGAGCGGGCTGTCGGTTTCGGCGTCGATGCGGCTGCTCAGCTCCTGCAGTCGCGCGTCGGTGAACAGCTGGCGCAGCACGGCGCCGCCGGCATTGCTCGCGCCGCTGGCCAGCCACAGCGGACCGAAACGGTGCGAATACACGCCGTACTCGGGCGCGTCCACGCGGGTGGACGATAGCAGCTTGAGGCTGAGCGTGCTGCCCAGGGTGGTGACGGCCTGGCCGGGGCGGGTGGCGCCGGTGGCGATGAAACCGGCGTTGCCGTCCGTGGTGCCGGCGCGCAGCACGAGCGCCGGCGGCAGGTCGAAGCGCCGCGCGGCCGCGCGGCCGACGCGGCCGAGCTCGGTTCCGGGGGCGACGATCGCCGGCAGCAAGGCGCCGGGGGGCAGGGCGCGCACCGCGTCGGGCCAGCTCGCCGAGGCGGCGTCGGCGCCGGTTTTGAGCGCGTTGTGCCAGTCCGTGGGCGGGGCGCGGCCGAGCAGCCGGGCGGTGATCCAGTCCGCCTGGTGCATGGCGTGGACCACGCGCGGGCCGCCGTGCTCGCGCCACAGCCACAGCAGCCGGGCCAGCGCGTCCAGTTGCAGCGGACGCGGCAGGCTGCGCTCGAGTTCCAGCGCCAGGGCATGGGCGCGGGCATCGAAATACGCCAGCGCGGGGCCGACTGGTCGCAGGCCGGCATCCGTCAGCAGCACGGTGCCCGAGGTGGCGTCCACGGCGCAGAAGGCCAGCCTGGAACGCAGATCCGCAGGCAGGGCGCCGAGCAGGGTGTCGAGCGCGTCGGCCCAGTCATGCGGGCTCTGCTCGCGAGGGCGGGGGAAATCCACCTGGGCCTCGAACAGCACCTGCTCGGTGTGGTCGATGACGCAGGCGCGCGCACCGCTGGTGCCGAAGTCCAGCCCGAGGGCGGCGCCGGCTTTCATGGCATGGGCGCGGCGACGCCCGGATCGCTGAACACCGCGCGGCCCATCTCGTGGCACCAGAAGCAGGCGTAGAACCCCACGGTGACGAAGATCGCCGCGTCGGGGGAAGTCGCCGAAGCCGCGACCAAGGCGGGCGCCGCGCGCAGCGGGGCCGCTGCCAGGGCTGCGGCGGGAACGCGCGCAAACAAGCGCGCGCCGCCGCGCAAGCCGTGGCGATGACGCCAGGCTTCGTGCCTGCGCAGGGGAATCGGCCGGATCGGGGGAAATGCCATCCGCGGATTATGGATGGTCCGTGCACCTAAACTCCGCAGGTTTTCCATGAGTCGTCGACACGATGCGCACCTGCGAGATTCCCGATTTCGGCACCCTGCACCTGGACCACCTGGTGCTGGATTTCAACGGCACCCTGGCCGTCGACGGTTTGCTGCTGCCTGGCGTGGCCGAGCGGCTTGCCGCGCTCGCCGCGGACATGACCCTGCATGTGGTGAGCGGCGACACCAATGGCACGGCCGGGGCGCAACTGCACGGCGTGGACTGCAAGCTGTTCGTGCTGCCGCATGCCGAGCAGGCGCGCCTCAAGCGCGACTACGTTCTGGCGCTGGGCGCGGCCGGCGTGGCCGCCATCGGCAACGGGCGCAACGACGCACGCATGCTCCACAGCGCCGCCCTGGGCATTGCCGTGCTGGGCGAGGAGGGTTGCGCCGCCCAGGCCCTGGCGGCGGCCGACGTGCTGGCCCGCTCGATCACCGACGCGCTCGACCTGCTGCTCCATCCCAAGCGTCTGCTGGCGACCTTGCGGGCCTGACGGCAGCGCTTTCGCCGCTGGGCGCCAAGCGCCGCGCCGGCTGCAGCGGCATCGCTTCGGTCAAGCCAGCTTCACGTCCACCTTGCGCGGCTTGGCGTGTTCCGCCTTCGGGATGCGCAGGGTCAGCACGCCGTCCTTCAGGTTGGCGTCGACGTGGTCGGCGTCCAGTTCGCGCGACAGCGTGAAACTGCGTTCCCAGCTCGCGCTGCGCATTTCGGCGTAGAACGGATCGAGTCCTTCCGGCAGTGCGATGGCGACCTCGCCGCGCAGGGTGAGGGTGTCGCCCTCCACCTGCACGTGCAGGGCTTCGCGCGGCACGCCGGGCATGTCGGCGCGCAGGGTGATGCCATCGGCATCCTCGATGATGTCCACCGCCGGCGCCATGGGCTGGGCCTGGCGGCCGGGGTTCTGGACTTGGGTTTCGCCTTGCCGGCGTTGCACGACTTCGGTGTTCATGGTGTCGATCTCCATAAGGCTGAGCCGCTGTGCGCGGCATGAATCAGTTCACGGTGATGCGGCGCGGCTGCACCGATTCGCGGCGCCCGATGCGCACATGCAGCACGCCGTCCTTGTAATGCGCCTCGACCTGGTTCGGGTCCACGTCCTCGGGCAGGCTGACGACGCGGCGGAAGCTGCCGTTGAAGCGTTCTTCGGCGTACACCGTGCTCTTGGCGTCCGGCGCGTCGATCTTGCGCTCGCCCGCCAGGGTGAGCAGGTTGTTGTCCACCGTCACCTCCAGCTTCGCGGCGTCCAGTCCGGGGGCGAAGGCGTAGACCTCCACCGCCGTCGGCGTGGAGCCGATGTTGATGGCGGGAAACGCGGCACCTCCCGCGGCCCGAATGCTCACCGGCAGGCCGAAGCCGCCGAAGGCGCGCTCCACCTCGCGCTGGAGGCGATCCAGGTCGGCGAACCAACTCGCCGGGGTTCTCAGCAGGGTTGCAACCATGATGCATGCTCCTTGTTCCAGGTGGCCGTGGCTCGCGCCAAACGGCCGGGTTCGACACGACAGTTCCGGCAAACCTGGCATCGCAGCGGGCCTGCCTTGCTTTTTCTGACGAACCCCTGCGACATCCCCGCACACGGCGAGGGGGCTTGCCGTTCGGCCTTTATCTGTGCGCCGTGGACTGGAATTCAAGGCCTGGCCGCACATCCGTTTGGCCCCGAACCCGTCGAAATCGGGACGCCCCGGCACCTGCCCGAAGCGCGGCGCCTGCGCAAGGCCCGGTGCGCACACGCCGCCGGCGCGGGGGCAGAATTGACGCCATGGCCTCATCCCTGTCCCCCAGCCTGGCCCTGCACCTCGCCCAGATCATCCTGGGACTGCATCTCGTGGTCATCGCCTTCAATGTGTTCGGCTTGGTGCTCATTCCCCTGGGCGCTTGGCGGGGCTGGGCCTGGGTGCGGCTACCGGGATGGCGGGTTGCGCATCTCGCGGCCTTGAGCCTGGTGGCGATCCAGGCCGTCTGGGGCCGCGCCTGCTTTCTGACGGTGTGGCAGAGCGACCTCATGGCGGCCGCCGGGCGCCGGGGCTACACCGCTCCCTTGATTCAAACCTGGGTCGACCGGCTGATGTTCTGGAATCTGCCCATGGCGTTTTTCACCGCGCTCTACGTGCTGGTCTGGCTCTATGTGCTGGCCTTGTGGCACTGGGTGCCGCCGCGGCGAAACAAGCCGGCGCCGCGATGAGCGCGCCTTGCGGCCCGCACGGCAGGCGCGGGCGTGCCGGTCTTGTCCGCGCGGCGAGGCGTCACCCGCCCATCGCCGCCGGCTGGGCCGGATCGAACTGGCCGAGGTCGACACGGGGCTTGGGTTTCCAGCCGCGCTTGTGGTGCTCGACCACGACATTGGTGTAGATGCCGCCGCGCACATACCACTGGGCCGTGACGCGCGCGAAGCGGGGTGACAGCGCCTTGACCAGGTCGTCCAGAATGGTGTTGGTCACCTTTTCGTGGAAGGCGCCCTCGTTGCGGTAGCTCCACATGTAGAGCTTGAGGCTCTTGAGCTCGACGCACTTCTTGTCGGGAATGATGTCCAGCACGATGCGCGCGAAATCGGGCTGGCCGGTGAGCGGGCACAGACAGGTGAACTCGGGCACCTGCATGTGGATGTGATAGTCGCGCTCCGGTGCGGGGTTCGGGAAGGTCTGCAAGGTCTTGCTGGGCTGGGTGCTCATGGTCGTCGGGTGTGCATGCTGCGGGGAAAGACGGGAATTATCCGGGCGCCTGCGCCGGGGCGTGGCCGGGGGCTTGGCCCGCAGGCGGGTGCTATCATCCGAAGCAAGCCGAAAAAACGGCTATTTTTCTTTCTGAATCAATAACTTACTCAAGTGCGCCTGTCCTGGATCAAGCTTGCCGGATTCAAGTCCTTTGCCGACCTCGTGGCCTTTCAGCTGCCGGGCCAGCGCGTGGGCGTGGTCGGCCCCAACGGCTGCGGCAAATCCAACATCATCGACGCCGTGCGCTGGGTGCTGGGCGAGTCGAAGGCTTCGGAACTGCGCGGCGAGTCCATGCAGGACGTGATCTTCAGCGGCAGCGCCACGCGCAAGCCGGCCGGACGCTGCAGCGTGGAACTGGTGTTCGACAACAGCGATCACCGCATCACGGGCAGTTTCGGGCAGTACACCGAGATCGCGGTCAAGCGCGTGCTCACGCGCGACGGCACCTCGAGCTATTTCATCAACGGCCAGGTCGTGCGGCGACGCGACGTGCAGGACATCTTCCTCGGCACGGGCTTGGGGCCCCGCGCCTACGCCATCATCGGCCAGGGCACGATCTCGCGCATCATCGAATCGCGCCCGGAGGAATTGCGCGTGCTGCTCGAGGAAGCGGCCGGGGTGTCCAAGTACAAGGAGCGCCGGCGCGAAACCGAGAATCGCTTGCACGGCACCCGCGAGAACCTGCTGCGGGTGAACGACATCCTGCGCGAACTCAACGGCCAGCTCGACAAGCTGGAGCAGCAGGCGGCCGTGGCCCAACAGTATCGCCAGTTGCAGGAGCAGTTGGAAAGCAGCCAGCATGGCCTGTGGCTGCTGCGCCTGCAGGAGGCGCAGGCGCGCCAGGCGCGCATCGCCTCGGATGCCGCGCAGGCCGTGAATGCGCTGGAGGCGCAGACCGCGCAGTTGCGCGCCGCCGAGGCCGAGTTGGAGACCCTGCGCCAGGCCCAGTACGCGGCGAGCGACGCGCTCAACGCCGCGCAGGCCGAGTTGTACGCGGCGCAGGCCCAGGTGGCGCGCCTGGAGGCGGAAATCCGGTTCGTGGTCGAGGCGCGCGACCGCGCCCTGCGCAGCCAAGGCGAATTGCAGGCCCAGCAGGCGCAGTGGCTGGCGCGCCGGCAGGACGCCGTGCGCGACGCCGAGGCGGCCGTCGCCGAGATGGCCGAGTCCGAGTTGCTGCAAGCCGAGGCCGAGGCACGCGTGATCGAGCAGGCCGAGCAGATTCCGGCGCTCGAAGCACGCCTGAACGATGCCCAGATGCAGGCTGCCGAGCAACGCGCGCGCGCGGCGGCCGCCCAGCAGCGCCTGCACGGCGAGGCCGAGCGCCAGCGCACCCTGGGCCAGCAGGCGCAGCAGATCGAGCAGCGCATCCAGCGTCTGCAGGCCGAGCGCCGGGCGGTGCAGCGGCCTGACGGCGCGCGCCTGGCTGACCTGCAGCAGCAGCAAGCCCGCCTCGGCGCCGAGCGCGACGAGGCCCAGGCCCGGCTGCACGCGCTGCAGGAGCAGCTTCCCGAGTTGCAGGACGCGCGCCAGCAGCGCCAGGCCGAGGCGCAGCAGGCCGCGTCGGATCTGGCCTCCACCACGGCGCGCCTGCACGCGCTCAAGGCGCTGCAGGACAAGGTGATGACCGAAGGCCGCATCCAGCCCTGGCTGGCGCGGCATGGGCTGGACAGCCTGGCACGGCTGTGGACCCGCATTCATGTCGAACCCGGCTGGGAAAGCGCGCTGGAAGCGGCCCTGCGCGAGCGCCTGGCCGCGCTGGAAGTGCGCGCCCTGGACGCCATGGCGGGGTTTGCCGCCGACCCGCCGCCGGCCAAGCTGACGTTCTACGCCGCGCCACAGGCCGCCGTGCCGCTGCCCGCAGTGCCGGGCCAGCAGCCGCTGGCCGCGCTGCTGCGGCATGTGGACCCCGGCCTGCGCGCCGTGCTGGACGACTGGCTGGCCGGTGTGTTCACCGCCGATTCCCTCGCCCAGGCCATGCAGCGCCGCGGCGAGCTACCAGTGGGGACGATGCTGGTCACGCGCGAGGGGCATGCCGTCGCGCGCCATAGCGTCAGCCTCTACGCCGCCGACAGCGAGCAGGCCGGCATGCTGGCGCGGCAGCAGGAGATCGAGAACCTGGAGCGCCAGGCCAAGGCCCAGCAATTGCTGGCGGACGACGCGCGCAACGGCGCCTTGCAGGCCGAGGCCCTGTGGACCCAGACCCAGGAACAGGCCGCGGCAGAGGGCCGCCGCCTGCAGGCCTTGACCCAGCAATTCCATGGCGTGCAGGTGGAGTGGCTCAAGCTGCAGCAGCAGGACCAGGAGTCAGCGGCGCGCGCCGGGCGCCTCGACACCGATCTGGCCGAGCTGGGCGCGCAAGGCGAGGAACTGGCCGCCGCGCAGGCCGAGTGCGAGGCGCGTTTCGAGCAGCTCGACATGGAACTCGCACAACTCCAGCAGGACCAGGCCGATCTCGACAGCCTGGCCCTGCGCGAGCAGGCCCAACTGGGCGACGCCCGCGCCCGGCTGCGCGCGCTGGAGCAGCAGCAGGCCGAGGCGGCCTATGCCATCCGCAGCCTGCAGCAGCGCCAGACGGATGCGCAGCGCATGGCCGACACCGCGCAGCAGCAGATGGCCGAGCTGGCCACGCGGCTGCAGGCGGCGGGCGAGGAACTGGGGCGGCTGAGCGATCAGACCGCGCGCGCCGGTTTGCAGGATGCATTGGCGGCGCAGGAGGCCGCCCAGGAGCGGCTCGCCGCGCGTCGCGCCGAGCACGACGAGGTTGCCGCCCGGTTGCGCGCACTGGAGGAAACCCGCCTGCGCCTGGAGCGCGACGCCGAGCCGCTGCGCGCGGCCATCACCGCCCGCCAGCTGGAGGAACAGGAGGCCAGGCTGCAGGGCGAGCAGTTCCGTCAGATGCTGGCCGAGGCCGGGGTGGACGTGGAGCAGCTCGCCGCGCGCCTGCCCACGGGCGCCCAGCCGGACCAGCTCAACCGCGACACCCAGCGCCTGCAGCGCGAGATCGCGGCGCTGGGCGCGGTGAACCTGGCCGCGCTGGACGAGCTGGGGCAGGCGCGCGAGCGGAAGGCATTTCTCGACGCCCAGCTCGCCGACCTGGAGCAGGCCTCCGCCACGCTGGAAGACGCCATCCGCAAGATCGACGCCGAGACGCGCGAGCAGCTGCGCCAGACCTTCGAGCAGGTCAACGGGCATTTCGGCCGCATGTTCCCGCAATTGTTCGGTGGCGGCGCGGCCAGGCTGATCATGACCGGCGACGAAATCCTCGACGCCGGCGTGCAGGTCATGGCGCAGCCGCCGGGCAAGCGCAACAGCACCATTCACCTGCTGTCGGGCGGCGAGAAGGCGCTCACCGCCATCGCCCTGGTGTTCGGCATCTTCCACCTCAACCCGGCGCCGTTTTGCCTGCTCGACGAGGTGGACGCGCCGCTGGACGACGCCAACACCGAGCGTTACGCCTCGCTGGTCAAGGCCATGTCCGGCGCCACGCAGTTCCTGTTCATCTCGCACAATAAGATTGCGATGGAAATGGCCGAGCAGCTGGTGGGCGTGACCATGCAGGAGCAGGGCGTGTCACGCATCGTCGCGGTGGACATGGATACCGCGGCACGCCTGGCCGAAGCGGCGGCCTGATGACGCGCTCCGGGTTGGCGGACGCACGGCTCGAAGCCTTGTCCCGACGCCGCGCCGGATCACCAACGAACACGAACGAGGACGAAATCCGATGGGTCAATTGCAGCAGGCCTTGCTGGTGGTGGGGGCGCTGATCATCGTCGCCGTGGCCGCATTCAACCTCTGGCAGTCCTGGCAATTGCGTCGTCGCCATCCGCGCCAGGAAGGCGCTGCGGCGGCGGCCGAAGGCGACTCCGGCGACTTCCGGCAGAACCGCCAGCGCGAGCCCGAATTCGAGGATGCGCCTGCGCGCGTCGAACCCGGCCTCGACGCCGCGGAACCGGCGCGGCTGCGTCCACCGGCTCCGCGCATCGACCCGCTGATCGATGCGATCGTCAGTTTTCTGTTCGACCACCCCGTGCCCGGCGAGAGCCTGCTGCAGCGCCTGCCGCGCGCGGCGCGCGCCGGCACCAAGCCCATGCTGTTCGAAGGGCGCAATGCACGCACAGGCCTGTGGGAGGGCATGCAGCCCGGCGAGCGCTATGCGGAGTTGCAGGCCGCCGTGCAGCTGGTCAGCCGCAGCGGCGCCCTCAATGCCATCGAATACTCCGAGTTCGTGACCAAGTGCCATGCGCTGGGCGAGGCCCTGGGCGCCGCGCCGGACGTGCCCGACATGGCCGACGTCCTCGAGCAGGCGCGCGACCTGGACAGTTTCGCCGCCGCCAACGACGCCCAGCTGTCCATCAACCTGCAGGCGCAGGGCGTGGCCTGGGGCGTCGACTATCTGCGCCGGCAGGCGCGTGCCGCCGGGTTCGACACCATGCTCGCCGCCGGCAGGCTGGCGCTGGTGGAGGCAGCGTCCGGCTCCGCCAGCGAGGCCGGGGATGGCGCGCCCGGCGAGCCTGGCCGCCCGATTCCACTGGTGCAGCTGCATTACGACACCCAGGCCGATCTGGCCGATAACCCCGAGATGCCGGTGAGCCGGGCGACCCTGCTGCTCGACGTGCCGCAGGTGCCGCAGGCGCTGCAACCCTTCGCACGCATGCGCGAGGCCGCCCGCCGGCTCGAGCAGGCCCTCGACGCCAAGCAGGTGGACGACAACGGCGCTCCGCTGTCGCACGCGGCGCTGGACCAGATCGAGCAGCAGCTGCAGCAGCTCTACCTGGCGCTGGAGGCGCGCGGCCTGCCGGCGGGCTCGAGCACCACGCAACGGCTGTTCAGCTAGGCGAGCGTCGGCGCGCCGGCCTCGTGCCGCCGCGCCTTACCGCTGCGCCGCGGCACCCCGAAACCTTGCAAGGCCAGATGTCCGATTCCGAAGATTCCAAGCCAGCGGCGCAGCGAACCGATGCCGCGTCCCGCATGGCGTGGCTGCGCGCCGAGCTGGCCCGCCACGACCATGCCTACTACGTGCTCGATGCACCGCTGATTCCCGACGCCGACTACGACGCGCTGTTCCACGAATTGCAGGCGCTGGAGCGCGAGCATCCCGAACTGCGCACGCCCGACTCGCCCACGCAGCGCGTGGGCGGGGCGCCGCTGCCGGAATTCGCCGCGGTGCGCCACAAGGTTCCCATGCTGTCGATCCAGACCGAGACCGACACCACGCCGGCCGGGGCGCAGGCGTTCGACACCCGGGTGCGCAACAAGCTGGGTCTGGGGCCGGGCGATCCGCCGGTGCATTACGCGGCCGAACTCAAATTCGACGGCCTGGCCATCAACCTGCGCTACGAGCATGGCGTGCTGGTGCAGGCCGCCACGCGCGGCGACGGCGAGACGGGCGAGGACGTCACCCAGAACATCCGCACCATCCGCAGCCTGCCGCTGCGGTTGACCGCGCCCAGGCCGCCCGCGGTGCTGGAGGTGCGCGGCGAGGTCATCATGAAACGGGCCGACTTCGAGCGTTACAACGCCCGGCAGCGCGCGCGCGATCTGCCCACCCTGGTCAACCCGCGCAACGGCGCGGCGGGCAGCGTGCGCCAGCTCGATCCGGCCATCGCCGCGCAGCGCCCGCTGTCGTTCTACGCCTATGGCTGGGGCGAGATCCAGGACTGGCCCGAGCAGCCCGACACCCACCACGCCATGCTCGATGCGCTGGCGGCGCTCGGCCTGCCGGTGGCGGCGCAGCGCACCCACGGACCGGGGGCGCAGACCCTGGTCGCATTTCACGCCCGCATCGCCGCCGAGCGCGACGCGCTCCCGTTCGACATCGACGGCGTGGTCTACAAGGTGGACAGCCTGGCGCTGCAGGCTCGCTTGGGTTTTCGCAACCGCGAGCCGGTCTGGGCGGTGGCGCACAAATACCCGGCGCAGGAGCGCAAGACGCGCGTCCTGGCCATCGACGTGCAGGTCGGGCGCACCGGCAAGCTCACCCCGGTGGCCAAGCTCGAGCCGGTGTTCGTCGGCGGCGTCACCGTCACCAACGCCACCCTGCACAACGAGGGCGAGGTGCGCCGCAAGGATGTGCGGGTGGGCGACACCGTCATCGTGCGGCGCGCCGGCGACGTGATTCCGGAAGTGGTCGGCGTCGTGACCGACGCCCGACCGGCCGATGCCGGCCCGCCGTTCGATCTCTACAAGCGCCTGGGCGGCCGCTGCCCGGTGTGCGGCTCGGCCATCGCGCGCGAGGAGGGCGAGGCGGACTGGCGCTGCACCGCAGGGCTGTACTGCGCCGCGCAGCGCAAGGAGGCCATCAGGCATTTCGCCTCGCGCCGCGCGATGAACATCGAGGGGCTGGGCGACAAGCTCGTCGAACAGCTGGTGGAGCGCGGCCTGGTCGCGGATATCGCCGACCTCTACGCCTTGACGGTCGAGCAGCTCGCCGGGCTGGAACGGATGGGCCCGAAATCCGCCGAGAACCTCGTCGCCGAACTCGCCAGGAGCCGCAAGACCACGCTGTCCCGCTTTTTGTTCGCGCTCGGCATCCCGGAGGTCGGCGAGGCGACGGCCGCCGCGCTGGCCCGGCACTTCGGCAGTCTCGCCGCCTTGCGCGACGCGATCGACGCCTACGCCGACGCGCTCGCGGTGCAAGGCGACGCCACCAAGGCAGCGCGCGCGCGCCGCCTGCAAGGGCAGGCGCTGCAGCAGGTTCCCGACGTGGGGCCGGAAGTCGCCGAGCGCATCACCCGCTTCGGCAGCGAGCCGCACAACCAGCGCGTGATCGAACGTCTGCTCGAGGCCGGCATCCGCTGGGATGACCTGGAGGTTGGCCCGGCTTCGGCGCGGCCCCTGGCCGGCAAGACCTTCGTGCTCACCGGCACCCTGCCCGAGATGAGCCGCGACCAGGCCCGCGCACGCATCGAGGCGGCGGGGGGCAAGGTGACGGGCTCGGTGTCGAAAAAGACCGACTACGTCGTGGCCGGCGCCGAGCCCGGCAGCAAGCTGGACAAGGCGCGCGAACTCGGCGTGCGCGTGCTCGACGAGGCCGGCTTGCTGGCCTTGCTGGCAGGCGCATAGGCCGGTCGGATGGTGCGGGGCGTGGCTTCGGACATCCTGCTCGGCGTCGATCTCGGCGGCACGAAGATCGAAATCGCCGCGCTCGACGCGCAGGGCCGCTTCCTGTTGCGCGAGCGCCTGCCCACGCCGCGCGGCGACTACGCGGCCACCCTGGAGGCCATCGCCGAACTGGTGCGCCGCGCCGAGGCGCGGCTAGGGCGGGCCGAGGGTTCTGCACGCCTGCCGCTGGGCGTGGGCATTCCCGGCTCGGCGTCGCCCGTCAGCGGATTGATCCGCAATGCCAATTCCACCGTGCTCAACGGCATGCCGCTGCATGCCGATCTGGAACGCCGGCTCGGCCGGCCGGTTCGCGTCCACAACGACGCCAATTGCCTGGCGGTAAGCGAGGCGGTGGACGGCGCGGGGGCGGGGGCGCGGGTGGTGTTCGGCGTGATTCTCGGCACCGGCGTGGGCGCCGGCATCGCCATCGACGGCAAGGACTGGCTCGGCCGCAACGCCGTGGCCGGCGAGTGGGGTCACAATCCGCTGCCCTGGCAGCGTGCTTCAGTCGCGTGGCGCGAGGCGCCCGGCCCGCTGTGCTGGTGCGGCCGGCAGGGTTGCCTCGAGACCTGGCTCAGCGGACCCGGATTCGCCGCGGATCATGCCGCGCATACCGGGCGGCGCATCGCGGCCCAGGACGTCGTCGCGGCGATGCGCGCGGGCGACGCGGCGGCGCGCGCCAGTTTCATCCGCTACTGCGACCGCCTGGCCCGGGGCCTGGCGCATGTGGTCAACCTGCTCGATCCCGAGGTGATCGTGCTCGGGGGCGGGATGAGCAATGTGCGCGAACTCTACGACGAGGTGCCGCGGCGCTGGGGCGCCTGGGTGTTCTCGGACAGCGTGCAGACCCGCTTGTGCGGCGCCGCGCACGGCGATTCATCGGGCGTGCGCGGGGCGGCCTGGTTATGGCAGGGTTGAGCGCGGCGGCAGGTCGCGTTCAATGGCCGGCCGCGGGCTGCAGCAGGCGTTGCACATAGGCGCTTACGCCCGTGGCCACGTCGGCGAACGCGTGGTCGCAGCCTGTCGCGCGCAGGTTCTGCAGATCGGCTTCGGTGAAGCATTGGTATTTGCCGACCAGGGCGGCGGGGAAGTCGATGTACTCGATCAGGCGATCGGCCACCATCTGCTCCAGGCTCAGGCCGTCGAGCCCGTGCGACGCCCGCAGCGCATTGATCACGCCATGGGCCACGTCGTTGAAAGGCTGTGCGCGCCCGCTGCCGAGGTTGAACACGCCGCTGTGCGCGGGGTGGTCGAAGAACCAGAGATTGACCGCCACCACGTCGTCGATCCAGACGAAGTCGCGCATCTGCTCCCCCGGGCCGTAGCCGCCGTAGGCGCCGAACAGCCTCACCTTGCCTTCGGCGCGGTACTGGTTGAAGTGGTGGAAGGCGACCGAGGCCATGCGGCCCTTGTGCTGTTCACCGGGGCCGTAGACGTTGAAGTAGCGAAACCCCGCGATCTGGCTGTCCGCTGCCGGCAGATGGCGCCGTACGACCTGATCGAACAAGAGCTTGGAATAGCCGTAGACGTTGAGCGGGCGCTCGAACCGGGGTTGCTCGACGAAGCTTGCCGAGCCGCCATAGGTGGCGGCGCTGGAGGCGTAGAGCAGGCGGATGCCCTGCGCCAGGCAGGTGTCGAGCAGACGTTTGCTGGCGACGTAGTTGTTGTCCAGCATGTAGCGGCCGTCGTGCTCCATGGTGTCGGAGCAGGCGCCTTCGTGGAACACGGCGTCGACATGGCCGAACTGGCCGCGGGCGAAGGCCTCGTAGAACGCGGTCTTGTCGACATAGTCGCTGATGCGCAGATCGACCAGGTTGTGGAATTTGTCGGCCTGGGTGAGGTTGTCGACCGCGATGATGTCGGTGATGCCGCGCGCGTTCAGGCCGCGCACGAGATTGCTGCCGATGAAGCCGGCGGCGCCGGTGACGACGATGCGTGGGTGCATGGTGGTGTTCAGGTCTGTGGCCAGAGTTCGGCAGGCGTCACGCTCGCCGTGCCCAGCTTGCCGACGACGATGCCGGCGGCGCGGTTGGCGACGCGCACGGCATCGGCCAGACTGCTGCCTGCGCCGAGCATCACGGCCAGGGTGGCGATGACGGTGTCGCCCGCGCCGGAGACATCGAACACCTCCTTGGCCTCGGCCTTCACGTGCAGCGGCTCGCCCGCGGTGAACAGGCTCATGCCGTCCTCGGCGCGGGTCACGAGCACGGCTTGCAGGTCGAGGCTGGCGCGCAGCGCGTCGGCGCGCTGGCGCAGTTCGGCCTCGCCGCTCCAGTCGCCTGCGGCGAGGGTGAACTCGGCGCGGTTGGGAGTGATGAGCGTGGCGCCGCGGTAGCGGGAGTAGTCGCGGCCCTTGGGGTCGACCAGCACCGGCATGCCGCGCAGGCGCGCCAGCTCGAGCATGCGGGTCACGTGGGTGAGGCCGCCCTTGCCGTAGTCGGACAGCAGCACCACGTCGTGCAGGTCCAGCTCCTGCGCATAGCGGTCCATCAGGTCGAGCAGCACCTCGTGGTCGGGCTTGGACTCGAAGTCCATGCGGATGAGCTGCTGCTGGCGCGAGACCACGCGCAGCTTCATCGTGGTTTGCATCCCCACGACCTGGCGCATGGCGCTGCGGATGGGGGAGTCGGTGACGAGATGCGCCAGACGGCGGCCGGCGTCGTCCGAGCCGACCACCGACAGCAGCGTGGTCTGCGCCCCGAGCGCGGCGGCGTTCAGGGCGACGTTGGCAGCGCCGCCCATGCGGTCCTCCTCGCGCTGCACCAGCGCCACCGGCACCGGCGCCTCGGGCGAGATGCGCTCGACCGCGCTGAACCAGTAGCGGTCGAGCATGACATCGCCCACGACGAGCACGCGGGCCTTGGCGAGTTGATCGACGTTCATACGGCAAGCAATTGAAGTTCTTCGGTGCGGCGGGGGGGGTAGGTCTCCCAGCCTTGGCAGGCAGGGCAATGCCAGGTGTAGTTGCGCGCCTCGAAGCCGCAGGCGGCGCAGCGGTAGCGCTGGCGATTCTTCAGCGCGCCATCGAGCGCCTGGGCGAGAGCCAGCCGGGCGGGCTCGGGCGACAGCGCGGTGCTGGTCTGGTCGAGCACGCGGCGCGCGGCCAGCAGGCTCTTGTGGGTCTGCAGATAGGTCAGGGCGAGGTGGTAGCGCTCGCTGGCGTCGGCCTCGAGCTGCAGGACGGCGTCGAGCAGGTCGATGGCCGGGTAGTCCTGCAACTTTGCGAGCAGCCAGTCGCGTCCGGCCTGCGCCTGACCCGTCTCGCGGAAGAGCCGCGCCATGTCCAGCGCCGCCAGCGCGGTGAAATCCGGCTGGATCTGCGCGATGTGGCGCAAGTGCTCCAGCGCCTGGGCGGCATCGCCCTGTTGCTGGGCGATGCCGGCGCGCAGCTGCCAGGGGCGCACGGCCTGCGGATGCACGCGCACAGCCTTGTCGAGCGCGTCCAGGGCGCCGGTCAGGTCATGGCTTTGCTGGCACTGCATGGCGACTTCGCACCAGTAGTGCGCGATCTGGCGCCCGTAGCTGCCGGCGCCCAGACGCTCGAGCTGGCCGGCGATGTCGATGGCCCGTGGCCATTCCTTGGTGCGCTCGTGGATTTGGAGCAGGGCCGCCAGCGCTTCCGACTGGTAGGGCGAGGTGGCCAGGGCGGTGTAGACCGACTCGGCGCGATCGAGCAGCCCGGCCTTGAAAAAGTCCTGCGCGAGGGCGATCTGGGCACGTTGGCGCTCGGCGGACGGAAGGTCGCCGCGCGCCAGCAGGTTCTGGTGCACGCGCACGGCGCGCTCGTATTCCCCGCGCCGGCGAAACAGATTGCCGAGGGCGAAATGCAGATCCACGGTATTGGGGTCGGCCGTCACCGCCTCGATGAAGGCGTCGATGGCCTTGTCCTGCTGCTCGCTCAGCAGGAAGTTCAGGCCGCGAAAATAGGACAGCGGCGCATCGCGCTTGAGTTCGCTCTCACGCCGCCATTGCCGCAAATCCAGCCTGGAGGCCAGCCACCCGAGACCGAAGGTGATGGGCAGCGCGAGCAGCCACCACAGCTCAAACTCCATCGGGCGTTCCGTCGATCACGGCCGGGGCGGTGCGCACGGGCTCGCTGGGCGCGGTGGCAGGCTTGGCGGCCGGGGGCGGGGTTGCCCGCTGCCGGCGCGCCCGCATCCAACCCGGCAGCATGGCCAGGGCGCCAAGCACCGCGCCCAAGGTGAACGCGGCGAGCAGGAGCACGAACAGCGGGGCCTTCCACTGCGTCCCGAACAGCAGGTGCAGCACCGTGGGTTCCAGGTTGTTCAGCGCGAGGCCGAAGAACAGCAGGAAAAGAATGAGACGGACGAACCAGTTGAAGGCGCGCATGGTTGTGTCGATGAAGGCAGCGCGGCAAAGGCGCTGCGAGGCGGCATTTTAGGCGGGAAGCCGGACTGGAATGTGCGTCTCTGGCGGAGCGGCCTCGGCGAGGGTTTGTGCGCCGGCCGCGGTCGGGTCCACGACGGCGAATGCGATGCGGCCAGGGCCGCAGACGAGGCTCAGGGCTTGGAGGCCGGCTCGACGGCGAGATCCTTTTCGCCGGAGCCTGGGCTCTGGTCGACCTGCATGCGCAGCGATTTGCCGGGTTTGAAGTGCGGCAGGCGCTTTTCGGGGACCATGACCTGCTCGCCCGAGCGCGGGTTGCGGCCGACGCGGGCCGGGCGATGACTGACCGAAAAACTGCCGAAGCCGCGAATTTCGACGCGATGACCGTTCTCCAGGGCTTCCGAAAGCGCGTCGAGAATGGTCTTGACGGCCAATTCCGCGTCGCGGTGGGTGAGTTGGGTGAAGCGCTCGGCGAGCTGATCCACCAGATCGGAACGGGTCATGGGAAAGTCGAGGCGGGGAATGTGGGAATTGGGGGTGTGCCTTGCGCAGCCGCACCGAAAAAAACGCCCGCCAAGCTTTTGGCCGGCGGGCGTCGTGGCGGAGTTGCTTATTCTTGGTTTTGGTTGTCGAGCTTGGCGCGCAGCAGGGCACCGAGGTTGGTGGTGCCGGTGGCTTCGCGCTGCTCGTTGGCCAGGCGGTTCATGGCTTCCTGCTGGTCCACGCTGTCCTTGGCCTTGATCGACAGCTGGATGCTGCGATTCTTGCGGTCGATGTTGATGACCATGGCCGAAACCTGGTCGCCATCCTTGAGCAGATTGCGCGCGTCTTCGACGCGGTCGCGCGAGATTTCGGAGGCGCGCAGATAGCCCTCGATCTCGTCGCCCAGGTCGATGATGGCGCCCTTGGCGTCCACGGACTTGACGGTGCCCTCGACGACCTTGCCCTTGTCGTTGATGGCGGCGAAGTTCATGAACGGATCGCCTTCCATCTGCTTGATGCCCAGGGAGATGCGCTCGCGCTCGATGTCGATGCCCAGCACCAGGGCTTCGACCTCCTGGCCCTTCTTGTAGTTGCGCACCGCGGCTTCGCCGGGTTCGTTCCAGGACAGGTCGGACATGTGGACCAGGCCGTCGATTCCACCGGGCAGGCCAATGAACACGCCGAAGTCGGTGATGGACTTGACCGGGCCGCTGACCTTGTCGCCACGCTTGTGGTTGGCGGCGAACTCGTCCCAGGGGTTCGGGCGGCACTGCTTCATGCCCAGGCTGATGCGGCGACGGTCTTCGTCGATTTCCAGCACTTGCACTTCCACCTCGTCGCCGAGTTGGACGATCTTGCTGGGGGCCACGTTCTTGTTGGTCCAGTCCATTTCGGAGACGTGCACCAGGCCTTCGATGCCGGGCTCGATCTCGACGAAGGCGCCGTAGTCGGTGAGGTTGGTGATCTTGCCGAACAGGCGGGTGCCGGCCGGGTAGCGGCGCGCCACGCCGACCCAGGGGTCGTCGCCCATTTGCTTGAGGCCCAGCGAAACGCGGTTCTTCTCGGCGTCGTACTTGAGCACTTTGGCCGTGACTTCCTGGCCGGGGGTGACGACTTCGCTGGGATGACGCACGCGGCGCCAGGCCAGGTCGGTGATGTGCAACAGGCCGTCGATACCGCCGAGATCGACGAACGCGCCGTAATCGGTGATGTTCTTGACCACGCCGGTGACGATCTGGCCTTCCTTGAGGTTCTCCAGCAGCTTGGCGCGCTCTTCGCCCTGGCTGGCTTCGACCACGGCACGGCGCGACAGCACGACGTTGTTGCGCTTGCGGTCGAGCTTGATGACCTTGAACTCCATGGTCTTGCCTTCGAAGGGCGTGGTGTCCTTCACCGGGCGGGTGTCGAGCAGGGAGCCGGGCAGGAAGGCGCGAATGCCGTTGATCATCACGGTCAGGCCGCCCTTGACCTTGCCGGTCACGGTGCCTTGGGCGAACTCGCCCGATTCAAGCGCTTTTTCCAGGGACATCCAGGAGGCCAGGCGTTTGGCCTTGTCGCGCGACAGCATGGTGTCGCCGTAGCCGTTTTCGAGCGCGTCGATGGCCACCGAGACGAAATCGCCGACCTTGGCTTCGACTTCGCCATGGTCGTTCTTGAATTCTTCAATGGGGATGTAGGCGTCGGATTTCAGGCCGGCGTTGACGATCACGAAATTGGGATCGACGCCGACGACTTCCGCGGTGATGACTTCACCGGTGCGCATATCGCGCGTCTTGAGCGACTCTTCGAAAAGGGCGGCGAAGGATTCGCCAGACGTGCTGGCGCTAGGGTTGACGGACATGGACAGACTCTCGGACCCGCAGGAAACCCCGCGGGGTTGGTTGCACAGCCTGAATACGGCCCGGCGTCGGGCGGAAATCCGCGCTTTGGCTGGGCCTGGGCGCGGACTCGCCGGCCCCGAAGGGGCGCGTCTTCAGGAACGTTGTCGCCACCACTGCAACACCTGATGCACGGTCTGATCGACGTCGAGCGCGGAGGTATTGAGGGGTAGCGCGTCCTGCGCGGGCTTGAGGGCCGCAACGCTGCGCTGGGTGTCGCGCGCGTCCCGCTGCTCAAGCTCGTGCAAAACTTGTGTAAGTGTAGTTGAAATGCCTTTAGAAATCAATTGCTTATGCCGACGCTCGGCACGGGCCTGCGCATCGGCGGTCAAGAACACCTTCAGCCGGGCGTCCGGAAACACCACGGTGCCCATGTCGCGGCCGTCGGCGACCAGTCCGGGAGCGCGGCGCAGGCTGCGCTGCAGGTCAAGCAGGGCGCGTCGCACGGCAGGCAGCGCGGAAAGCGTGGACGCCGCCTGGCCCACGGCCTCGGTGCGGATCGCGTCGCTGGCATTTTCCGGCCCCAGCCACACCGTGCCGCCTTCGCAGCGGATCGGCAGGTGGCGCGCCAGAGCCGCCAGCGCGGCTTCGTCGTCGAGGGCGATGCCCTGACGCTGCGCGAGCAGGGCCGTGGCGCGGTACATCACGCCAGAGTCCAGATAGTGGAAGCCCAGCGCCTGGGCCAGATGCGCGGCGACCGTGCCCTTGCCCGAGGCGGTGGGGCCGTCGATGGCGATGACGGGTACGGGGCGTGCGACGGCGGCGAAGGCCTGGAAATAGCTCGGAAACGTTTTGGATACGCAACCGGGTTCGAGGATGCGAATGTCGGCCGGGCCGAAGCTGGCCAGGGAGAAGCACATGGCCATGCGGTGGTCGTCGTAGGTGGCGATGGCCGCACTGCGCCAGTGTTCGGCCGGCAGGGGATGCACGCGCAGCCAGTCGGAACCGGCCTCCACCTGCGCGCCGAGCTTGGTCAGCTCGGCCGCCATCGCGGCGATGCGGTCGGTTTCCTTCACCCGCCAGCTGCCGATGCCGGTGAGCGTGGTCGGCGCTTCGGCAAACAGCGCGGTGATGGCCAGGGTCATGGCCGCATCGGGGATGGCGACGCAGTCGATGGTCCCCCCGGCCAGACGTTGCCGCCCTTCGCGCAGACCGTGCGTGGCGATGAATCCTTCACCCCATTCGACCCGCGCGCCCAGTTGCTCCAGCACGCGGGCGAACTGCACGTCGCCCTGGATGCTGTTCGCATCGACACCCTCGACGCGCACCGCCTGGCCCTGGCCGTGCAGGGTACCCAGCACACCGGCGGCGAGGAAATACGAGGCCGACGAGGCGTCGCCTTCGACGGCGATGCGACCCGGGCTGACGAAGCGGCTGCCGGCCGGAATGATGAAGCGCTGCCAGCCCTGGTGCTCGATGTGCACGCCGAAGCGGGCGAGCAGCTTGCACGTCATTTCGACATAGGGCCGGGAAATCAGCGTGCCGGCGACTTCGATGACGATGTCGCGCGCGGCGGCAGCCAGCGGCAGCGCCAACAGCAGTGCGCTGAGAAATTGGCTCGATACGTCGCCGCGCACGCGTATGGGGGCGTCGATGCGCAGGGTGCCGACGCCGATGTTCAGCGGCGGGAAGCCGGGTTGGCCGCCATAGCCGATGTCGCAGCCGATGGAGCGCAGGGCATCGACCAGATCGCCGATCGGGCGCTCGTGCATGCGCGGCACGCCAGCCAGGGCGTAGCTGCCGCCCAGCAGTGCCAGCGCCGCGGTCAGCGGCCGGATCGCGGTTCCCGCATTGCCCATGAACAGCTTGGCCTCGCGGGCGGGGAATCGGCCGCCGCAGCCGTGAACCAGGGTGGCGGCGCCCTGTTGCTCGACCTTCACGCCCAGGGCATGAAGCGCGGCGAGCATCACGCGGGTGTCGTCCGAGTCGAGCAGGCCCGTGACCTGGGTGGAGCCGCTCGACAGGGCAGCCAGCAGCAGCACGCGGTTGGAAATGCTCTTGGAGCCGGGCAGGCGAACCGTACCGCCCGCGCCGATCAGCGGGGGCAGGTCGAGAAAATCAGGCGATGTCATCGGCGGGAGAGGGTGAAGCCCAGTCCTTGCGGGACTGGCTGGCTTGGCGGATCAGGGATTCCAAGACGGTCCAGTTGCCCTGGCGCATCTGCGCCTCGAATCCGGCAATGGCCTGCTTGAACAGTTGCAGTTGCTGCAGCACTTCGCTGCCGTTGGCCTGGAAGATGTCGCGCCACATCGTCGGGTCGCTCGCCGCGATGCGCGTGAAGTCGCGAAAACCGGGGCCGGCGAGCTGGAGATAGCCGCTTCCCTTGGGTTGGCGCGTCATGGCGTAGACATAGGCGAAGGCGACCAGATGCGGCAGGTGGCTGACGGCGGCGAAAGCGGCGTCATGCTCCTTCGGCTCCATGATCGAGACCACGGCGCCCACGGCTTCCCAGATCTGGGTGGCGACCTCGACGAAGCGGTCAGGGTTGTTCTCCATCGGCGTGATGACCACCCGACGGCCGTCGAACAGCGCCGAGCGCGCATAGTGCACGCCGCTGTGCTCGCCGCCCGCGATCGGGTGGCAGGGCACGAACTGGCGGCTGCGTTCGCCCAGGCATTCTTGCGCTGCGGCGACCACGTCGCTCTTGGTGCTGCCCACGTCCATCACCAGCGCGTGCTGCGACAGCCCGATGCGGATTTGCTTGAGCAGAGGGCCGATGGCCGACACGGGAACGGCCAGCAGCACAAGATCGGCGCCGGTGGCCGCGTGCAGGGCGGAGTCGGCGCCGTGGTCGATGACTCCGGCGGCCTTCGCGGCGTTGATGGTGGACGGCGATTTGCTGTAGCCCACCACTTCCTGGGCCAAGCCGGCATGCTTGGCGGCCAGGGCGAACGAGCCACCCAGCAGGCCGACGCCGAGCACGGCCAGGCGCTTGAACTGGGGTTGCGACGGGGTGTCGGCGTAGGCGCCGATGAGGGTGTCCATGCCTCAGGCGGCCAGCGCGGCGCGCAGCGCGTCGATGCAGCGCGCGTTTTCGGCTTCGGTGCCCACCGAGATGCGCAGCCAGGGGCCGAGGCCGTAGTTGCCGACCGGGCGCACGATCACGCCTTGCTTGACCAGCGCGGCGTTGATCCGGTTCCCCGCCTGCTCGTCGTCGCCCATGCGCACCAGCACGAAATTGCCGTGCGAGGGCAGGTGGCGCAGGCCGAGGGCATCGAAGGCGGCGACGAATTGGGCCATTCCGGCGCGGTTGACGTCCACCGCGCGGCGCAGAAAGTCCTCATCGCCCAGCGCGGCCAATGCCGCAGCCTGCGCCACGGTGCTGGTGTTGAAGGCCGATCGCACGCGGTTGAGGACGTCGGCCAGGGCCGGATGCGCCGCGGCATAGCCGATGCGCAGGCCTGCCAGCCCGTAGGCCTTGGAGAAGGTGCGCGACACGACCAGGTTGGGGTGCTTGCGCAGCAGCGCGAGGCTGTCGGTGCGCAGACCGGGGTCGAGGTATTCCACATAGGCCTCGTCCAGCATCACGACCACATCGGGCGGAACCTGCTCCATGAAGGCCGCGATGTCCGCGGCGCAAGCCAGGGTTCCGGTCGGATTGTTCGGGTTGGCCAGATACACCAGCCGCGTCGACGGCTCGATGGCGGCGGCCATGGCCTGCAGATCGTGGCCGTAGTCGCGCGCCGGCACGACGATGTGCCGGGCGCCGGCTTGCTGGACCGCGAGTTGGTAGACGATGAAGCCGTATTGGGAGTAGACGCAGGAATCGCTTTCGCTCAGCAGGGCGCGCGCGGCCATTTCCAGAATGTCGCTGGAGCCGTGGCCGAGCACGATCCAGTCGGCCGGCAGACCCAGGTGCGCCGCCAGGGCCTGGCGCAGCGCATAGCCGTCGTTGTCCGGATAGCGCGGCGTTTCGGTCAGGGCGTCCATGACGGCCCTGCGCGCAGCGGGCGACATGCCCAAGGGGTTCTCGTTGGATGCGAGTTTGACGATGCGGGACTCGTCCATGCCGATTTCGCGCGCGACCTCGGCGATCGGGCGACCTCCCACATAAGGCGAGATCGTGCGGATATAACCGGTTCCCCACTGGGGCGCTGCGGCTTTGGCTGTTGTCATGGTGTGCAGGTCGGATCGTGGTCGTGTGTGTGGCGCGACCTTATTCTTGCCAGATCGGATAGGAGCCGAGATTCTTGAAGAAGGCGCAGGCGCGGCGCAGTTCGTCGAGCGCCTGGCGCACCGGAGGATCGTCCTGGTGGCCTTCGAGGTCGATGTAATAGAAATATTCCCAGGCGCCGGAGCGGGCCGGGCGGGACTCGAACCGGCTCATGCTCACGCCATGCTCGGCCAGCGGCTTGAGCATTTCAAACACCGCGCCGGCGCGGTTGGGGACGGACAGAATCAAGCTCGTGCGGTCGTGTCCGGTGGGTTGGGGCGTCTGCGTGCCCAGGACCACGAAACGGGTGCGGTTCTGCGCCTCATCCTGAATGCGCGCCGCCGCGATGTGCAGCAGGTATTGGCTGGCGGCTTGTTCACCGGCGATGGCCGCGAGCGTTTCGTCTTGCGCCGCCAGGCGCGCCCCTTCGGCGTTGCTCGCCACGGCGCGACGCTCGATCGCCGGCAAGTGCGCGTCCAGCCATTGCCGGCACTGCGCCAGCGCCTGCGGATGCGCCAGCACGGCGCGAATCCCATCGGTCCCGGGACGTTTGCGCAGAAGGTTGTGGTGGATGGCGAGACTGATTTCGCCGCTGATCAGCACCGGGTGCGCAAGCAGGAGGTCGAGGGTGCGCGCCACGGCGCCCTCGGTCGAGTTCTCGATCGCGACCACGGCATACGCGCTGGCCCCCGAGAGCTGGCTGCGAAAGACCTCATCGAGGTCGGCGCAAGGCAGGAACGCGCAACTCGAGCCGAAGAATTGGCGCGCCGCCTGTTCGCTGTAGGTTCCTTCCGGCCCGAGGAAAGCGATTTGCTGCCTGGCTTCGAGGGCGCGGCAGGCCGACATGATCTCGCGCCAGATCGCTGCGATGCCGGTGCCGTGCAACGGCCCAGTATTGGCCTGCTGTACCTTGGCGATGACCTCCCGCTCGCGTTCGGGGCGGAACACCGGCATGTCCAGGCGTTGCTTGTGCTCGCCGATCTGCTGGGCCAGCTTTGCGCGTTGGTTCAGCAGGTCGAGCAATTGGCGGTCCAGCGCATCGATTTGTGCGCGCAAAGGCTTGAGGTCGGCATCCATGGCAAACAGACGGTGTCAATGGTCGCGTTCAAAGGCTTGCATGTAGTCCACCAGCGCCTGCACGCCGGCCAGGGGCATGGCGTTGTAGATGCTGGCGCGCATGCCGCCTACCGACTTGTGGCCCTTGAGTTGCAGCAGGCCGCGGCTTTGCGCGCCCTGGAGGAAGGCCTCGTTCAGGGTTTCGTCGCGCAGGAAGAACGGCACGTTCATGCGTGAGCGGTCGGGTTTCGCTACGCGGTTGTAGTACAGGGCCGAGGCGTCGATGCATCGATAAAGCAGTTCGGCCTTCTTGCGGTTGCGCTCGGCGATGGCCGCGATGCCTTGCAGGCTTCCCTCGGTCTGGCGCTTGAGCCACTGGAAGACCAGCCCGGCGATATAGATGGCGTAGGTCGGCGGCGTGTTGTACATCGAGCCGTTCCTGGCGGCCACGGCGTAGTCGAAGGCGCTCGGGCAGGCGGGGATGGCGTGGCCGACGGCGTCGCGATGGACGATGACCAGCGTCAGGCCGGCAGGGCCGATGTTCTTTTGCGCTCCGGCATAGATGCAGGTGTGGGCGGCCACGTCGACGGGCCGCGACAGGATGGTGGACGACATGTCGGCCACCAGCGGCAGGCCGAAGCGGCCGGGCACGTCGTGGAACTCCACGCCGTCGATGGTTTCATTGGCGCAGTAGTGCAGGTATTGGGCATCCGGTCGCGGCTGCCAGGTGTGCAGCGGCGGGATCCGGTCGTAACCGTGCGAGGCATCGACCTGCGCGGCCAGGTGCACGTCGCAGTATTTGCGCGCTTCCAGCTGGCTCTTTTGCGACCAGGCGCCGGTCACCACGTAGTCGGCCTTGGCTGCGCGCGAGAGGTTGAGCGGAACGATGGCGTTTTCGGCCAGCGCGCCGCCCTGCATGAACAGCACGTGATAATCGGCGGGCACGCCGAGGAGCTCGCGCAGATCGGTCTCGGCCTGCTCGATGATGCGCCCGAAATGCACGCCGCGATGGCTCATTTCCATCACGCTCATGCCGCTGCCATGCCAGTCGAGCATTTCCGCCGCGGCCTGTCGCAGCACGTCATCAGGCATGGCCGCCGGCCCGGCCGAGAAGTTGTAGGGGCGGGTCTGCATGGCGCTCGGTGTGGGGTCAGGCATTGGCTGGGCTGCCAGTCTGAGCTCCGGGCTCGGCGTCCTCCGCCGACGCGTCGGATTCAGCCACGCGCTGCACGCCGATGAGCTGCGCCTTGTCGTCCAGGGCGATGAGCGTGACGCCTTGTGTGGCCCTGCCGAGTTCGCGGATCTCGGCGACACGGGTGCGCACCAACACGCCGGTGTCGGTGATGAGCATGATCTCGTCCTCCGGGCGTACCAGGCAGGCCGCCACGACCTTGCCGTTGCGCTCGCTGGTCTGAATGGCGATCATGCCCTTGGTGCCGCGGCCGTGGCGCGTGTATTCCACGATGGAGGTGCGCTTGCCGTAGCCGTTTTCGGTGGCCGTCAGCACGCTCTGGCTTTCGTCTTCTGCCACCAGCATGGCGATGACGTTCTGGCCGTCCTCCAGATGCATGCCGCGCACGCCGCGCGCCTCGCGGCCCATCGGGCGCACGTCGTTCTCGTCGAAGCGAACGGCTTTGCCGGAGTCGGAGAACAGCATGACGTCATGCTTGCCGTCCGTGATCGCCACGCCGACGAGGTAGTCGTCGTCGTCCAGCCCGCAGGCGATGATGCCCGCGGTGCGCCGATTGGCGAATGCCGAGAGCGGAGTCTTCTTGACCGTGCCGCGGGCCGTGGCCATGAACACGAAATGATCCTCGTCGAAGGCCTTCACCGGCAGGACCGCCGTGATCTTCTCACCCTCGGCCAGCGGGAACAGATTCACCAGCGGCCTGCCACGCGAGCCGCGTCCACCCTGGGGCGCCTCGTACACCTTCATCCAGTACACGCGGCCGCGATTCGAAAAGCACAGCAGCATGTCGTGGGTGTTGGCAACGAAGAGCTGGTCGATCCAGTCGTCTTCCTTGGTTCCGGTGGCCTGCTTGCCGCGGCCACCGCGGCGCTGGGCGCGGTATTCGTCCATCGGCTGGCTCTTGACGTAGCCCACGTGCGAGATGGTGACCACCATGTCCTGCGGCGCGATCAGGTCCTCGATGTCGAGTTCGGTGGCGTTGGGCTCGATGGTCGAGCGGCGTGCGTCGTTGAACTCGGCTTTGAGGGCGGTCAACTCGTCGGCGATGATCTGGGTGATGCGCTCGGGTTTGGCCAGGATGTCGAGCAGATCGGCGATCTGCGCCATGACATCCTTGTACTCCTGGACGATCTTGTCCTGTTCCAGCCCGGTGAGCCGCTGCAGGCGCATCTGCAGGATTTCTTGCGCCTGCACGTCCGACAGGCGGTAGCCGTCTGTCTTGAGGCCGTAACGCGGATCCAGGTCGTCGGGTTGGAAATCTTCGGGATTGCCTTCGACGCGCGCCAGCATCGCGCGGGCTTCGCCCGGCGCCCAGATCTCTTCGAGCAGCCGCTCTTTCGCGATCGGCGGCGTGGGCGCGGCCTTGATCAACTCGATCATCCGGTCCAGATTGGCCAGCGCCACGGCAAGGCCTTCGAGCACATGACCGCGCTCGCGCGCCTTGCGCAACTCGAACACGCTGCGTCGCGTGATGACCTCGCGCCGATGCTGCAGGAAGGCGTCGAGCATCTGCTTGAGGTTGAGCAGGCGCGGCTGGCCGTCCACCAGGCACACCATATTGACGCCGAAGGTGTCTTGCAACTGGGTCTGCTTGTACAGCTTGTTGAGCACGACTTCGGCCAGCTCGCCGCGCTTGAGCTCGATCACCACGCGCATGCCGGATTTGTCCGACTCGTCCTGGATGTGGCTGATGCCGTCGAGCTTTTTCTCCTGCACGAGTTCGGCGATGCGCTCGAGCAGCGTGCGCTTGTTCACCTGGTAGGGCAACTCGTCGATGATGATGGCTTGGCGCTGGCTGCGGTCGATGTCCTCGAAGTGGCAGCGCGCGCGCATCACCACGCGTCCACGCCCCGTGCGGTAGGCGTCGCGCACACCGGTGAGACCGTAGATGATGCCGGCGGTGGGAAAGTCCGGCGCCGGGATGTGCTGCATCAGTTCCTCGACGTCCGCTTCGGGATGCCGCAGCAGGTGCTGGCAGCCGTTGATGATCTCGCCCAGGTTGTGCGGCGGGATGTTGGTCGCCATGCCGACGGCGATGCCGGCCGAACCATTGAGCAGCAGGTTGGGGATGCGCGCGGGCAGGACCAGCGGCTCTTGCTCCGAGCCGTCGTAGTTGGGGCCGAAATTGACCGTTTCCTTGTCGATATCGGCCAGCATCTCGTGGGCGATCTTGGCCAGGCGGATTTCGGTGTAGCGCATCGCCGCGGCGTTGTCGCCGTCCACGGAGCCGAAGTTGCCCTGACCGTCGACGAGCATGTAGCGCAGGGAAAAATCCTGCGCCATGCGCACGATGGTGTCATAGACCGATTGATCGCCGTGGGGGTGGTATTTACCGATGACGTCGCCGACGATACGGGCGGATTTCTTGTAGGGGCGGTTCCATGAATTGCTCAGTTCGTGCATGGCGAACAGCACGCGGCGGTGCACCGGCTTCAAGCCATCCCGCACGTCGGGCAGGGCACGGCCCACGATCACGCTCATGGCGTAATCCAGGTAGGAACGGCGCATTTCTTCTTCCAGGCTGACTGGAAGGGTTTCTTTGGCGTAGGCGGACATTCGGGACCCAGTACGAGGCGCCGCTGCGGATTTACACGCGCGGCACCATCAAAAATCAAGCTTTTAATGGTAGCAGCGCGGGGTGCACGGGATGCCGCCGGCCCATCCGCGCGACCCTCCCCAGCCGCTGTCGACAGGCTTGCGCTGGGCGAAGGCTGACGATTTGTCATCCACGTCCTACAAATCCTGTGGCAAAATGCGAGGACTGGAGATTCCTTTGGGCCTGGCCCTGTGTGGCACGGCTCGCGCTCACTTTGATGAGCTTGTAAGTTGCAAGCCGTTGCTGTCCTTATTCTTGAAAGGAAAAACGATGAATAAAGTACATAAATTTGTCAAGCTTATGGCAGTCGCCGCTGTGACGGCCACTGTGGGCACGGTTGCCTTTGCGCAAGATGCCACGAGCATCAACAATTGGCAGGATCCGTACGGCTTGGTGTGGAGGAGCGGAGATAACCAACTTTGCTGGCGCGACGGCTTCTGGACGCCGGCGACTGCTGCCAAGGGGTGTGATGGCGCGATCGTCGCCAAGGTCGAGGCCCCGGCTCCCGCGCCAGAACCCGCTCCTGCTCCGGCACCCGCTCCTGCGCCTGCGCCTGCGCCCGCTCCGGTTCCCGTGAGCGAGAAGGTGACTTATTCGGCCGATACTTTCTTCCAGTTCGACAAGGCGGTTCTGCAGCCAGCCGGCAAGGAAGCGCTCGATGACTTGGCCGAGAAAATCAAGGCCGTGAACCTCGAGACCGTGGTTTCCACCGGCTACACCGACAGCTTCGGCAGCGTGGCCTACAACCAGAAACTGTCGCTGCGCCGTGCCGAAGCCGTGAAGGCCTATCTGGTCAGCAAGGGCATCCCGGCTGACAAGATCTACATCGAAGGCAAGGGCAAGACCGATTTCCGTGTCGATCCCAAGAGCTGCAAGGGCACCTTCAAGCAACAAGTCGAGTGCCAGGCTCCGAACCGCCGCGCCGTGGTCGAGATCGTGGGCTCGCACATGGTGACCAAGTAAGCGAATCGCTTGCCAACCTGAAAAAGCCCCGCTTTGGCGGGGCTTTTTCATGGCCGTCATGGTCTTGCATCAAACGCGCGGTGGCATACTCCAAGCCTTTGCACGCCTGTTTTTCGAGAGCCGATCGTGAACCTCAACGCGGAACCCGCCGAGCTGAAAAAATTTGCCGATGTCGCCCATCGCTGGTGGGACCTGGATGGCGAGTTCAAGCCTTTGCACGACATCAATCCTTTGCGGATGGAGTGGATGGCGCGTCACACTGCGCTGCGAGGAGCACGCATTCTGGATATCGGGTGCGGGGGCGGCATTCTGAGCGAATCCATGGCCGCCGAAGGCGCCCAGGTGACGGGCATCGATTTGGCCGACAAGGCGCTCAAGGTCGCCGGCCTGCACGCCCTGCAAACCGGCGTCGCGGTGGATTACCGCTTGGTCTCGGCCGAGCAGCTCGCCGCCGAGCAACCTGCGCATTTCGATGTGGTGTGCTGCATGGAAATGCTGGAGCACGTGCCCAAGCCTGCGTCCATCGTGGAGGCCGCGGCACGTCTCGTGCGCCCTGGCGGCTGGGTGTTCTTCTCCACGATCAACCGCAATGCCAAGGCCTTTGCGCTGGCCATACTCGGCGCGGAATATCTGTTGCGCCTGCTGCCGAAAGGCACGCACGAGTACGCGAAGTTCATCCGACCCAGCGAGTTGGCCGGCTGGGCTCGCGCGGCCGGGCTCGAACCCGTGGAGTTCAAGGGCTTGGAGTTCGGGCTGCTGGATCGTCGGTTCCGGCTCGGCTCCGACGTCGACGTGAACTACTTTCTCGCCTGCCGTCGCCTGCCATGACGCCGCCTTACAAGGCTGTCTTGTTCGATCTGGATGGCACGCTTGCCGATACGGCGCCGGATCTGGCCGCCGCCCTCAACCGGATGCGCCTGGAGCGGGGGATGGACGCATTGCCATTGGCGCAATTGCGTCCCATGGCTTCGCACGGCGCGCGGGGACTGATCCAGGTGGGGTTCGAACGCTCGCCCGACGATCCCGAATACCCCGTGTTGCGCGACGAGTTCCTGCGCAACTATGCCAACTCCATCTGCGTGCACACGCGTTTGTTCCCGGGGGTCGGCGAAATCCTCGAGCACCTTGGCAGCCGTGCGCTGCCGTGGGGCATCGTGACCAACAAAGTTTCCAATCTGACGCTTCAATTGCTGGCAAACCTGCCCATGCCCGGCGTGCCGGCTTGCGTGGTCAGCGGCGACACGACAGCGCGGCCCAAGCCTTCGCCCGATCCGCTTTTGCATGCCGCAACCCTGCTCGAGCTACCCGCGAGCGACTGCATCTACATCGGGGACGACCTGCGTGATATGCAGGCGGCGCATGCCGCCGGCATGGATGCGGCGGCAGCGGCGTACGGCTATTGCGGCCATCGGGAGCCCAGGCGGTGGGGCGCGCGTTACGTGCTCGACGAGCCTCTCGAGTTCTTGCAGCTCGGGCTGGTCTGAGTCCTGCTGACTCAGGGCATGATGGGCACGATGTCCTTGCCGTAGGGCAGGAATGACAAGCCGGCCAGCTTGATGTGCTGCAAGGCGAACGGGATGCCGATGATGGTGATGGCGCAGAGCGCGGCCGAGAGCAAATGGCCAAGCGCCAGCCACCAGCCGAACAGCAGGGCCCAGACGAGATTGCCCAGGGCGCCGAAGGTCGCGGCCATGGCGCCGCCCGGCTTGTCGGCGATGCGCCTGCCGAAGGGCCAGAAACTGAAGGCCCCGATGCGAAACGCGGCAATCGCCCAAGGAATGCCGACGATGGATAACGCGCAGAGCAGCGCGGCAAGCCACCAAGCCAGCCCCATGTAGAGGCCGCCGAAAATCAACCAGACGATGTTGCCGATGAGACGCATGGGCCGGATCTGCGAGAGTGTGGCGGTCCCCGAGTCTATCGTGCCGGCCGACGCTGCGGCGGGGCGGGATCCGGCGCGTCGTCGTCCTGGAGGATGTGCACGTCCTCCGCATGCAGATGCAGCGCCAGGCGCTCATCCGGCGTCAGTGTCCAGCCGCGCATTTGCCATGGCGGCGCATAAGCCAGCGCATCGAGATTCGGCCCGAAGCGGCCGCGCAACTGGATGGCGGTCGACAGGGGCATCGCGTCAAGCAGGCGTATCGGCAGGCGGCTGTATCCGGCCGGGGGGGGCTGCTGGCACGGTGCGGCGATCAGGTTGGCAGCGCGCACGCACACGCGCACGCGCATGCCCGCAAGCAACGGCATGCCGTTGTGCGGCCTCGCGGCGTCCACGAAACAGTTTGCGTCGTCCGGGCTCAGGCCGATGCGCACGAGCGTTTCGTCCGGATGCTCGTTCACAATCCCCGGCCAGATGTTTTCCACGCCGAGCAGGCGCGCCGTGCGCAGCCGGTTCGGGCGTTTGAAGACGTCCGCGGCGGGGCCGACTTGCAGCAATTCGCCGGCGTCCATCACGCCCACGAGTTGTCCCAGCGCCAGGGCGTCGGCAGGGTCGTGCGTGACCATGATCGACGGCGCCCGGCAGTCGCGCAGGTGGCGGGCGAGTTCATCGCGCAGCGCCGGGCGGGTTGCCGGGTCGATGGCGGAGAGCGGCTCGTCGAGCAGGACAAGGTCGGGCTCGCCGGCCAGCGCGCGGGCCAGCGCGACGCGTTGGCGCTCGCCACCACTGAGTTGACCCGGGCGGCGCAAAGCCAGGGCGCGCAAATCGAAACGATCCAGCAGCGCATCCAGGTTTTCGGCCGCGAGCCGGCCGAACTGCAGATTCTCGGCTACCGTGCGGTGGGGAAACAGGGCATCGGTTTGAAGCAGATACCCGATCCGGCGCTTTTCGGGGGGCTCCTCCGTGCAGTCGCGACCCGCCAGCCACACTGCGCCGGCCAGAGGGCGCAGGAAACCGGCTATGGTGTCGAGGAGGGTGGTCTTGCCGGCGCCATTGCCACCCAGAAGCGCCAGGGTCTGCCCCGGCAGCAGGCGCAGCGCGATGGGTTGGCTGCGATACCGACCTACGGCGGTGACGAGCCCCTGCAGCGCCAGTGCGTATGGCCCCATGGTCAGGGGCTGCGCAACGTCAGGCTTGGGCAACGCGTTCGACGCGGCGTCCATAGGCCAGCAAGCGCAGCGCACAGAACAGACCGAGCACGATGGTCAGGAACAGGACGGAGGCCGCGACGGACTGGTTCAGGCCGGCCTGGAGGAAGAGTTCGTAGATTTTCACCGGTGCGCTCATCGGGTAGTAGGCCAGCAGGACCACGGCGGCAAACTCGCCGATGGCGCGGGCGAAGCACAAGGTCAGCCCCGTCATCACGCCTCGCCAGGCCAGCGGCAGGCTGACGCCGGTGAAAGTCGCCCACGGTCCGGCTCCAAGGCTGCGCGCGGCCTTCTCCAGGCGGGGATCGACGGCCTCGAATCCCACGCGCGCCGCGTTCACGGCGTAGGGCAGGCCCACATAGGCCATGGCGAGGACCACTCCGGCGAAAGTGCCCCAGAACGACAGACCAAGGTGCGCGGCTGCAGGGCCGAGCCAGCCATGGCGCGAGAACACGAGCAGCAGCGCAATGCCCGCGATGGTGTGCGGCACGGTGAGCGGCAGGTCGACGATGGTTTCGATGGCGGTCTTGCCGCGGAACTGCTGCCGCGCCAGCAGATAGGCCAGCGGCACGCCAAACAGCATGGACAAGGCGGTGGACAGCGCCGCGCCCTCGAGGCTGACGAGGAAGGCGTCGCGAACGCCCACGTGCATGGCCGCTTCACGCAACTGCCCGAGGGAAGGGTGCAGCACGAGGGCCAACAGCGGCAGGGTGATGAAGGCCAGCACCAGGCAGGCGGCCAGCCAGAAGACCCAGAACATCAGGCCGCGCTGGGTGCGCATCGTGGCTCAGACCGTGGCGTGGCAGATGTGATCAGAAGAGGCATGCGCCATCACTGCCCCGGCCAGGGCACGGTGAGCTTGCGCAGGGCCTCCGGCATCTTGTCGGCATGCTGGGCGTAGGCGGGGTGCACCGGGGCAAAGCCGTTCTTCTCGATCAGGGCCTGGCCTTTCGGACCCAGAAGATAGGCAATGAACTCGGCAGCGAGTTTGGGGTGTGGCGCGCCCTTGGGGATCGTGAGCGCGTACACGATGGGCTTGCCCGGCAGCGATCCGTTGGCCGTATGGGCGACGGCCTTGGCGTAGCTCGCGGCGAATTTTGGATCGCTCAGGTTGATTTGGGGGGGGAGCGGGATGTAGCGCAGGTGATGCTGCAGCGCGTCCGACCGATAGATGGCGAGATAGTCGATCTGGCCGAGTTGAAGCGCGGAGATCAGATCGGTTTCGGTGTCGCGGATATTGGTTTTGGGCGCGTTGGCCAGCACCTTCTGCGCCAGCTGCGGATCGTGGTAGTAGCCCGACGCCAGATCGAGCATTTGCAGGGTCTGGTAGCCGGACGGATCGGTGTCGGGGTTGGAGCGGCCGATTTGCACGCCAGGCTCGCTCAGCACCTTGTACCAGTTGCTCGCGTCGATCTTTGACGCGTCCTTGCTCTTCGGCGTGTAGACGAAGGTGATGGCATTGCGCAGGAAGCCGATCGACCAGTCCGCGGTGGCGGCTTGGCCTTGCTCGGCGTACATGTACTTCGGAATGACCGAGTAGTCGGCCACGGCCACCACGTCGGCCGGCATGTGCAACTGCGTAACCTGTTTGACCATTTTCACGCTGCCGCCAAATTGCGGCTGCACCGTCACGCCTGGGTGGTCCTTCTCGAAGCTGCGCGCCAACTCCGTGAAGGTCTTGCCCAGGGTTCCGGCGGCGAAGACCGTGAGGGTTTCGGCTTGCGCCTGGGCGCCGCATGCGGCCAGGGCCACGGCGCTGAACGCAAGGGCGGCGAGGGGTTGATTCCAACGGTGGGCGCGCATGCGGAGTCTCCTTGTGGTGAGGCGGATCATTCTCAAGTTTTCGTCGCGATCGCGATTCGCGCCATGGATGCCACGGCGATGAACGTTTGCTGCATATCGTAGACCGAAATCGACCTGCCTACGTGCCTGCCGTCAAGCTCAGCGCTGCGGACGCAGGGCCGACTTCGGGCGGAACGCGGCGCAGACCGCCGGGTCGCTTTCCAGGTAAGGCCCGCCGATCAGGTCGATGCAGTACGGCACGGCGGCAAACACGCCCCTGACCGTGACGGCCCCTGCGCCGTCGCGCACGCCCTCCAGGGTTTCGCGTATCGATTTGGGTTGACCGGGCAGATTGATGATCAGGCAGGTCTTGCGGATCACGGCCACCTGGCGCGACAAAATGGCCGTCGGCACGAAGTTCAGGCTGATGCGTCGCATTTCCTCGCCGAAGCCGGGCATGAGCTTGTCCGCCACGTCGATGGTCGCCTCCGGCGTCACGTCGCGCGGGGCGGGGCCCGTGCCGCCGGTGGTCAGCACGAGTTGACAGCCGGCCACGTCCACCAGCTCGCGCAGGGTTTCGGCGATGGTGGCGCGCACGTCCGGAATCAGCCGTTCGGTGTAGCGCACGGGGTTGAGCAGGGCGCGGTCGAGCCATTCGCGCAGCGCGGGAAGACCCTGGTCGGCGTAGACGCCGCTGGAGGCGCGGTCGCTGATGGACACCAGACCGATGTGGACGGGATCGAACTCGGCGCCTTGCCGGGGGTCAGGATTTGTCTGGGTCATGGTCGGACGGGTCGAGGAAGGTCTTGAGATGTTGGTAGAGCGCCCTGTATTGGCGTGGCGGCTTGCCGGCGGCCTGCTCTGCGCGCGCGGCCCGCACCAGTTGGCGCAAGGAGAGGGCATCGGCGTGCGGGTGGTCGTGCAGGAACGCGGTCAGCGCCGCGTCGTCCTGCAGGAGCCGGGTGCGCCAGTCTTCGAGCGCATGCATGCGAGCCACCGCCTCGCGGCTTTCGCCGGTGGCATCGGCCAGCGCCTGGCGCAGTGGCGCGGGATCAATCTTGCGCATGAGCTTGCCGATGTACTGGGCATGGCGCCTGCGGCCCTCGTGGGAGCGGATGCGCTGCATCTCGCGCAGGGCCTGGCGCAGGGGGTCGGGCGCGTCGAGCACGTCGATGCGGTGCGCGGGCAGGGCGGCAAGCTGCTCGCCGAGATCCTGCAAGGCTTGCATGTCGCGTTTGAGCTGGCTCTTGCTGGGCGGCAGGTCGGCAAGCGACCGGGCGTCGGCGTCATGCGGCGCGGCGGCAAGGTGGGAGGGGGATTTCATCGGCCCGTATTATCGTCCGCACCCCGGGTTCTCGGTTCGGAGCCCGGTTTGCCGCGGTTCCCGGGCGCTTATCTCCCTTCTCGATACGAATAAAGGTTCAACGTGGGTCAATTCGCATACACCAAAACCCAATTCCAAGACCTCGCCGCTCTGGCGCTCAAGGAAGCGCGCCAGGCCGGCGCCAGCGACGCGGCCGTGGAGATTTCCGAGGGCCAGGGCCTGAGCGTCAACGTGCGCCGCGGCAAGATCGAGCAGGTCGAGCACAACACGGACAAGGGGCTGGACATCACGGTCTACGCCGGTCAACGCAAGGGGCATGCCAGCACATCCGACTTCTCGCCCGAAGCCATACGCCGCACCGTGCTCGCCGCATTCGATATTGCCCGTTACACGGCCGAGGACGATTGCGCGGGTCTTCCCGAACCCGAACTGTTGGCCAAGTCGGCGCGTGATCCGCTTCTCTACCACCCCTGGGATGTGAGCGTGGAGGCCGCGGCCGAACTGGCGCGCCGGGCCGAGGACGCCGCTTTCGCCACGGATCCGCGCATCCGCAACAGCGAAGGCGCCAGCGTGTCGGCGCAGCATATGCACTTCGTGCTGGCGAATTCGCGAGGATTTTCGAACGGCTACGCCACGTCGCGCCACAGCCTGTCGTGCGTTCCGATCGCCGGCCGAGGCAACGACATGCAGCGCGACTACTGGTACAGCAGCAAGCGCAGCGCGGATGATTTGGCTGCGCCGGAGGCGGTGGGGCGCTATGCGGCCGAACGTGCGCTGTCGCGTCTGCGCGCACGCAAGATGCCGACCGGGCAATACCCGGTGCTGTTCGAGGCGCCGCTCGCCGCCGGGCTGATCGGGTCGCTTGTGCATGCAGCCAGTGGCGGCACGCTGTATCGCAAGGCATCCTTCCTGGTCGACCATCTGGGCAAGCAGATCATGCCCGGCCACATCGACCTGCTGGAAGACCCCAAGGTGCCCGATGGCATGGGCACGGCGCCGTTCGACGACGAGGGCGTGCGCACGCGCGCGCGCCGCGTGGTCAGGGCAGGGCGGCTCGAAGGCTATTTCCTGTCCACCTATTCGGGCCGCAAGCTCGGCATGCCCACCACGGGCAACGCGGGCGGACCGCACAACCTCACGCTGAGCAGCCGGCTCACCCGCCCGGGGGACGACCTCCCGGCGATGTTGCGCAAGATGCATCGCGGCCTGTTCGTCATCGAACTCATGGGCCATGGCGTCAACTACGTCACCGGCGACTATTCCCGCGGGGTCATGGGCTTCTGGGTCGACGGCGGCGTCATCCAATACCCGGTGCAGGAAATCACCATCGCGGGAAATCTGCGCAGCATGCTGCTCGGCATGGCCGCCGTGGGCGCGGACGTGTACCAAAGCGGAAGCCGTTCGACCGGTTCGGTGCTGATCGACTCGATGACCGTGGCCGGTCATTGAGATGAACGCGCACCGCTGATCGCCATCGGCCGCCAGCGGTGCCCGGGAAACTCCTGTGGATCGCGTGTAACCAATATCTACAATACGTTT
Source organism: Thiomonas delicata (assembly GCF_900088825.1). Lineage (GTDB taxonomy): Bacteria > Pseudomonadota > Gammaproteobacteria > Burkholderiales > Burkholderiaceae_C > Thiomonas_A > Thiomonas_A delicata. The sequence continues at coordinate 1,059,979 of NZ_LT592171.1, forward strand.
CAACCTGCACCGGATTCGACGCTGCTGGTGTCAAAGCAGGTTGCCATTTCACACAAACATCACGGGAGACCTCATGAAACGTCGTTCATTCGTCAAAAATGCCGGCCTGGCCGGCATCCTCGCCGCTGGCGCCGCGCCAGCCGTCATGGCACAACAGGCCATCCGTTGGCGCCTGGCGTCGAGTTTTCCGAATTCCCTGGACACGATTTTCGGCGCGGCCCACGTGTTCGCGCAGAAGGTCAAGGAAGCCACGAACGGCAAGTTCGAGATTTCCGTGCATGCGGGCGGAGAACTGGTGCCGCCGTTCGGCGTGGTCGACGCCGTCCAGCAAGGCACGGTCGAATGCTGCCACACCGCGCCTTACTACTTCTTCGGCAAGGATCCGACCTTCGCTCTCGGCTGCGCCGTGCCCTTCGGCATGAACTCACGCCAGATGACCGCCTGGATGTACCAGGGCAACGGCTTGAAGCTCATGCGCGAGTTCTATGCCGGTTACAACATCATCAGTTTCCCGATGGGCAACACGGGGGCGCAGATGGGCGGCTGGTTCCGCAAGCCCATCACGAGCCTGGCCGACATGAAAGGCCTGAAGATGCGAATCGGCGGCTTTGCCGGCAAGGTGATGGAGCGCATCGGCGTGATTCCGCAGAACATCCCGGGCGGCGATATCTATCCGTCCCTGGAAAAAGGCACGATCGACGCCGCGGAATGGGTCGGCCCCTACGACGACCTCAAACTGGGTTTCTACAAGGTGGCCAAGAACTACCTCTATCCCGGCTGGTGGGAAGGCGGCCCGGAACTCGACCTGTTCGTCAACACCAAGGCTTGGAACGCACTGCCTGCCGAATACAAGGCCGTGGTCGAGGTGGCCGCGTCGCATGCCCATGTGAACATGCAGGCGACTTACGATGCGAAGAACCCCGACGCGCTGCGCGAACTGGTCGGCAAGGGCACCAAACTGCAGCCTTTTCCCAAGGCGGTCATGGAAGCGTCGTACAAGGCGGCAAGCGACATCTACGGCGAGTTGTCGGCATCCAATCCGAACTGGAGAAAGGTCTATACCGACTGGGCCAAGTTCCGCAACGACGACATTCTCTGGTTCCGTGTCGCCGAAAACGAGTTCGACCGCTTCATGATGACGCGCAAGCTGTAAAAACGCGGCCAGCGCGCACGACCCGAGCCGCCCCTGCGGGCGGCTTTTTCATGCGGTTCGCACGCTGCGCTCGTAGAGGACGAAGTCGAACGCCGGAAGGTCGCCCTGGGCCGGATGCGGGTCGCGGCTGGCCTCGATGAAGTCGGCCCGGTTCCAGGCCGGGAAGCGCGCGTCGCCCTGCGGTTCGGCGTGGATTTCGGTCAGCCAGAGCTGTTGGGCCAGGGGCAGGGCTTCGGCGTAAATCTGCGCTCCGCCGACGACGAAGACCTCGGGGACGTCGGTGCACAGGGCCAGCGCTTCCTGCAGCGACCCGGCTGATTCGGCGCCGCGCGCGACATAACCCGGGTCGCGGCTGATGACGATGTTGCGCCGGCCAGGAAGCGGCCTGCCGATGGACTCCCAGGTCTTGCGGCCCATGAGGATGGGATGGCCCAGGGTGACGCGCTTGAAGTGGGCCAGATCGGCGGGAAGATGCCAGATCAGGCCGTTGCCGCGACCGATCACGCCGTTGCCGGCCACCGCGGCGATGACCGCGACGCGCGGCAGTGCTTGCTTCGCCTGGGTTTGCATTGCATTCATGGTGGAACCTTCAGACAGCCACGGGCGCCTTGATCGGCGCGTGATGCTGGTAGCCGGCGACTTCGATGTCGTCCAGGGTGTAGCTGAACAGGCTGTCCGGCCGGCGCTTGAAACGCAGCGTGGGCGCGGGATAGGGGGGGCGTGAGAGCTGCAGGCGCACCTGCTCGAAGTGATTGTGATAGATGTGGCAGTCGCCCCCGGTCCAGATGAAGTCGGCCACGTCCATGTCGCATTGCTGCGCCACCATGTGGGTGAGCAGGGCGTAGCTGGCGATATTGAACGGCACGCCGAGGAACAGGTCGGCGCTGCGCTGGTAGAGCTGGCAACTCAGCAGCGGCCGGCCGCCGGGTCTCGCGGGCGGGCCGACATAGAACTGGAACAGCAGGTGGCAAGGCGGCAGGGCCATCTGCTCGAGCTGGCCCACGTTCCAGGCGCTGACGATGTGGCGGCGCGAGTCGGGGTTGCGCTTGAGGCCGTCCAGCAGCAGGGCGATCTGGTCGATATGCCGCCCGTCCGGGGTCGGCCAGGCGCGCCATTGCACGCCGTAAACCGGCCCGAGTTCCCCGTCGGGGCGTGCCCATTCGTCCCAGATGGTCACGCCGTGCTCGCGCAGGAAGCCCACATTGCTGTCGCCGCGCAGGAACCACAGCAACTCGACGATGATGCTCTTGAGGTGCACCTTCTTGGTCGTGACGAGGGGGAAGCCCTGGCGCAGGTCGAAACGCAACTGCGCGCCGAACACGCTGCGCGTTCCGGTGCCGGTGCGGTCGGCCTTGTCGGCCCCGTGGCTCAGGACTTGGCGCAGCAGGTCTTCGTAGGGACTCGGAATGATGGAACTGGACATGATGGGCTGGTCGCCTCTGGAGCGCGCCGGTCATGCCGGCGCGCGGGTTCGACGGCGCGCGGATGCGCAAGCCATGCAGTGTATTGATGTTGGGCGGGACGCGGCGCGGCGACCTAAGATCAGACCTCGCCAACCCCACGATGGATGACCAAGCCATGCTCGATACGACCCAGCCCCGGCTCCGCTTTGTGCAATGCCTGCATCCGGGCGGATTGCATCGCATGGCCTATTGGGAGTGGGGCGTCGCCGACAACCCCGACGTGGTCGTCTGCGTGCACGGCCTGTCCCGGCAAGGGCGCGATTTCGACCATCTCGCGCGGGCCTTGCAGGGGCGCTTCCGCGTCGTCTGCCCGGACGTGGCTGGCCGCGGCCGTTCCGACTGGCTGGAGCAGCCGCTGCACTACCAGCTCCCGCAGTACGGCGCCGACATGGTCACGCTGCTGGCGCGGCTCGATGCACGTCGGCTGGGCTGGGTCGGAACGTCCATGGGCGGGCTCATCGGCATGGGGCTGGCGGGCTTGCGCAACAGCCCGATCGACGCGCTCGTGCTCAACGACATCGGCCCGTCCGTCGCGCCCAGCGGCCTGCAACGCATCGGCGGCTACGTCGGCCAGCCGCTGCGCTTTGGCACGGTCCAGGAAGGTGCCGATTACCTCGCCTCCATTTCTGCGGGCTTCGGGCCCCGCACGCCGCAGGAATGGCTGGAATTCAGCCGGCCCATGCTGGTGCCCGACGGCGCCGGCTGGCGCCTCCACTACGACCCGCGCATCGGCGTGGCCCTGGCGCAAGTCACCCCCGAGGCGGCGCAGACGGGCGAGCAGGCGCTGTGGGCGCTTTACGATGGGATCAAGGCGCCGACCCTGGTGCTGCGCGGTGCCGAATCCGACATCCTGGCGCCCGCCACAGCCCAGGCCATGACGACGCGCGGACCCGGGGCGCAGCTGGTCGAGTTCGGCGGCGTCGGCCATGCGCCGATGCTTGTGCACGCCGATCAGATCGAGCCGGTCGTCGCATTCCTCACGTCCCGGCTGCCCGCACTATGACGTCTCCAGCCCATCTTCCGGCAGCTGGCGAACCCCAGGCCGGCAGTCTGCAGGCCAAGGCCCGCGCTTTCGCCGCCGCCTTGCTCGAAGGCATCGCGATGGAAACCGGCGAGCCCGCGCTGCGCCATGCCGACGGCGCAAGCGCCATTCTGGCCTCCATCGGCGCCGATGCACCCACCTGCGCCGCCGCCTACCTCAGCCAGGCGGCAACCCAGCTCGCCAAACCCGAGGAGCAGCTCACGAAGGCTTTCGGCCGCGAGATGACCATGCTGGCCATGGAGAATCGCAAGCTGGTCGACGTGTTTCGCGCCGCGCGCGGCATGGGCGAGCAGGAGTCCGCGCGCCACCTGGAATTGATGCGGCGCCTGCTGCTGGCGTTTTCGCAGGACCTGCGCGTCGTGCTGCTGCGCCTGGCATCGCGCCTGCAATCGCTGCGCCACTACGCGCAAACCGGCGGCCGGCCCGAGCCGGCGTTTACCCACGAATCCCTGCAGGTGTACGCGCCGCTCGCCAACCGCCTTGGCCTTTGGCCGATCAAATGGGAAATCGAGGATCTGGCCTTTCGTTTCGCCCAGCCCGAGGCCTATGCGCGCATTGCGCAATGGCTCAACCAGCACGGCGCCCAGCGCGAGGCGCTGATCACGCAGGCCATCGAGCAGCTGCGCAACGCGTTGGCGCTGCAAGGCATCGAGGCGGGCATCAGCGGCCGCAGCAAGCACATCTACAGCATCTGGCGCAAGATGCAGGGCAAATCGCTCGACGTGGACGAGGTCATGGACCTGCTGGCGCTGCGTCTCATCGTGCCGTCGGTCGACGCCTGCTATGCCGCGCTCAGCGCCGTGCATGCGTTGTGGGTTCCGCTGGACGCGGAGTACGACGACTACATCGCCAAACCCAAGCCCAACGGCTACCAGTCCTTGCATACCGTGGTGCGCGGCCCCAGGGGCGTGCCGATCGAGATCCAGATCCGCACCCAGGCCATGCACGACCACGCCGAGCAGGGCATTGCCGCGCACTGGGCCTACAAGGAGGCCGGCACGCAGGGGTACAAGGGCGTCAGCGCGGCATCCGACTACGACGCGAAAATCGCCCTGGCCAGGCAGCTTCTTACCCTGCACGGCGAACTGGTGGGCCAGGGCGCGCCGCGCCGCCCGACGGCCCCCGCGCCCGACGAGGCCAGCCCTTTCGACGACCGCATCTACGTGCTCACGCCCCAGGCCCGCATCGTCGAGCTGGCCAGCGGGTCCACGCCGGTGGACTTCGCTTACGCCCTGCATACCGAGCTCGGGCATCACTGCCGCGGCGCGCGCGTGGAAGGCGTGCTGGTCCCGCTCAACACGCCGCTGCGCAACGGCCAGACGGTGGAGATCGTCGCCGCCAAGCAGGGAGGTCCCTCGCGCGACTGGCTCAATCCCGAGCTCGGCTTTTTGCGCACCCAGCGCGCGCGCGCCAAGGTCCGCGCCTGGTTCAACGCCCAGCACCTCGAGCAAACGCTGGCCAACGGCCGCGCCCAGGTGGAGAAACTGCTGCAGCGCGAGGGCAAGACCGGCCTGAGCCTGCAGGAACTGGCCGGCGGTCTCGGTTTTCGAAGCGCCGAGCAACTGTTCGAGCGCGTCGGCAGCGATGCGCTGTCGTTGCGGCAGATCGAAGCCCATTTGCGCGGTCAGGACCCGGCCGCGGGCATGGACGCCGAGCTTGGCATGCCACTCAAAGCGGCCAAAACCCAGCAGTCGGGCGGCGTTCTCGTCGTCGGTGTCGATGCCCTGCTGACTCAACTGGCCAAGTGCTGCAAACCCGCGCCGCCGGATTCGATTCGCGGTTTCATCACCCGCGGGCGCGGCGTATCGGTGCACCGGGCCGATTGCCCGAACGCGCGCAACCTGGCCTTGCAGCATGCCGAGCGCGTCATCCCGGTGACCTGGGGCCAGCCGGGTGAAACCGCTTACCCGGTCGATCTGTTTGTCGAGGCAGCCGACCGGCAAGGCTTGCTGCGCGATATTTCCGAGGTGTTCTCCAAGGAAAAAATCAACGTCATCGGCGTCCAGACCCAAAGCCGAGGCGACGCCGCGCACATGCTTTTTACCGTGGAGCTGCGCGGTCTCGAGAAGCTGCAGCACGCGCTGAACATGCTGCGTGAAGTCAAAGGCGTACGCAAGGCTGCGCGCCGCTAGCGCGTGATGCTAAGATTGCGGGTTCGCAGGCGGTTAGCTCAGATGGTTAGAGCGCTTGCTTGACATGCAAGAGGTCGTTGGTTCGATTCCAATACCGCCTACCAGATCCGTGTGCGTCCCTGTGCGCAGCAGTGAAAAAACCCCTAGGAATTCAACAGCCTAGGGGTTTTTTCTTGCCCGCGGCGGGGGCCTGGGCGCGTGAGGCGGAGGCTCTTCTTGACGGCACGACAATTCCCCGCGCGGGGGAACCGTCAAGCGCATCGTCATGGCACGCACTCACACCCCGCGCCGCGCGCGCATGGCTTTGCCGAGGTCTTGGAGTTGCACCTCGCTCAAGAGCCGTTTGGCCATCGGGATGAGTTCGTTTTCTTCTCGCGCGATGTGGCGCAGATGACGAACGATGAAATCGTCCACGGCGGCGGCGTCGAGCGCGCTCGCATCGCCCCGCGCCACGCTGTCCAACTGCGTGCGCAACGCCGCCCAGGCGGCATGGAGTTCGCGATGCTCGCCTGTCAAGGCCATGGTGATGTCGCGCAGGCACACGGCGTCGGATCCCGCCATCGATTCCAGCAGCGCGGGGAACAGATCTTGCTCTTCGTCCGCGTGGTGATCGCGCCCCGCCGTGTCGAAATAGCGCATCACGTTGGCGGCGGCTTGTCTGGCGTCCGCATCGGCCCCGTGTTCCGCCAAGTGAGGCGCCAGGCGCCGCAGCGTCGAGCATTGTTTTTCGATGCGTCCGTGGCAGGCCGAAAGCATGTCCAGCGGCGCGTCGAATCCCGCGGCAGGGGACGTTCCGGGAAGAAGGCTGATATCCATGTCGAATCTCGTTGAAAAGGCGACGCTCACTGGCGCGGGCTCTACCCATGGCCAGGGCAGTTCCGCTGTCACCAGCACAGAAGTTGGCGCGTGACGTGCGCACTGGCATGCAAGTCATGGCAGCCTAGAGCATTAAAGAAGCATGCACAATGCATGTTTGATTCCGGAGGCGGATCGCTTCAACCCGAAAAGCATCATGACTGCACGTCCCGCTGTCAAGCGCGTCGAAGAAGCTGTGGAGGCAAGCGAGGGCTTTCGCCTGCGCGCCGATCGACTCGCGGTGCGGGACTTCGGCCTGGACAAGGCGTGTCTGCGGCGCAAGCGTGCGGCATGACATTCGAGTTCGAACTGACGCCTCGCCCGCCGTTCAGGCTGGACCTAACTGTCTGGGCTTTGCGCAGGCAGCAGGGCAACCGCATCGACGCCTGGGACGGCAGGCGCTATGCGCGCGGCGTGGCGTTGGGCGCTTCGGTCTTGCGTATCGCGGTCGAGCAGGGTGGAGTGCCCGCGGCACCCAGACTCTTGGTCGCGGTCCAGGGCCCGGAAGGCCGGCGCGACGTGGCGCAGGAGCTGGTATCCGGTCTGCTGCGCCGCGCGCTGGGGTTGGACATCGATCTCGAAGGTTTTTACCGTTTCGCCGCCAGCGACGCTGCACTCGCGCCGCTGGCGGCGCGTTTCCGCGGCATGAAGCCGCCACGTTTTCCCGCTTTGTTCGAGGCGCTGGCCAATGCCATCGCCTGCCAACAAGTGAGTCTGGCCAGTGGCATCGCCATGCTCGGCAAGCTGGCGTCGGCATTGGCCCCGCAGACCCAATGCGACGCGGGCGTGCTTGCGTTCCCGCAACCGCGGGCGGTGCTGGCTGCAGGTCCCGAATTCCTGCGCGATCTGGGCTGGAGCCGGCAGAAAACCGATTACCTGCTTGCAGCCGCCGCCGCGATCGAGAATGGCGCGTTGTGTGACGCGCAACTCGCGCAGACCGACGATGCGCAAGTGCTGCGGCTGCTGTCGCGACTGCACGGCATCAAGCGCTGGAGTGCCCAATACGTGGCCTTGCGCGGGCTCGGCCGCTTGACGGTGTTTCCGGTGGACGATGTCGGCGCGCATAAACATCTGGCCTTGTGGCTGGGCTTGCCCGAACGGCTGGATGCGCAGTCCACCCAAGCGCTGATGGCGCGCTGGCAGCCCTATGCCGGGATGGTGTATTTCCACATTCTGCTCAAGCGGCTCAAAGACGCCGGCCACCTCGATTCGCAACACGCATGCACAGGAGGAGCCTGAACATGGCCCGGAATCTGGATGACGATTTACCCGCCCAGCATGTCGCGATGCTGGCGGCGATGCAGCGCATGCGCCTGGGTCTGCTCGCCGGCGACGTGACCGAAGCGCGTGCCGCGCGCGACGTGCTGCAAGGCCTGCACGCGGCGCATATCGCGATCGAGGAGACAGAGCTGATTCCGCAGCTGCCTGCCGCCGCGCGCTGGCCGGCAAAGGTCTATCTGGCCGAGCATGCCAAGCTGGCGGCGATGCTCGGTGAGTGGCGCGACACATTGGCCCGCCAGCCAGCCCGACTCGACCAGCCCGAACAGCGCCTGGCGTTGCTCGATGCCTCTTTGCTCATGCAGCACCTGCTCGAACATCATTTAGAGCGCGAAGAAAAGGGCTTGTTGATCGAAACCCGGCGCTGAGGTGTGCTCAAGCCGCGGAAAGTGGCGCGGCGACGAACTCGCGCAGCGCGGGATTCAAGCAGTCCGCCAGGGTCGTGGCGTTGAGTTCGGCATAGAACGCGCGGCGCGCGCGCTCGAGTTTCGGGCGCAAGGCGCAAAAGCCGGTGAGCAGGCACCGGCCGCCGTCGTCGCGAAAGCACTCGGCCAGCGCGGGATCGTCTTCCAGCCATTCCAGCGCGTCGCCAAGCCGGATCGCCGTTGCGCGTTTCGCCAGCTTGACGCCGCCGCCCACGCCGCGCGTGGCCTGCACGTAGCCGCCCACGGCGAGGCGTTGCAGCACCTTGATGAGGTGATCGCGCGAAATGTCGAGCTTGGCCGCGAGATCCACGCTCGACCAGGTTTCGCGCTCGCTGCCGGCCAGCACGAGCAGGGCGCGCAAGCCGAAATCGGAGAAGGATGTCAGTCGCATGATGGGGCCTGTTCGCGAGGGGACGACAAAATGGGTATTGCAAATGCCACTAAAGAATTTTATAGTGGAATCCACCATACCTGTTTAAGCGTTTCCCCCCACATCCTCCGGATAGGAGAGCCCACCATGCCGAACCCCGATCGCCAGGCCAGCCCGAGCTTGCCCCTTGCCACCCGCCCCTTGGGCCATCTGGCGCGTGATTTGCCAGGCGCCACCGCCGTGTTTCGCCGCCATCGCCTGGATTTCTGCTGCGGCGGCGAGACCACCCTCGAAGCCGCAGCGCGCGCGCTGCAACTCGACATCGCCGAGATCGAGCGCGAGCTTCTCGCTCTGGATGTTCAAGCGCCGGCCGAGACGCCGCATGATCCGAACACCCTGATCGACCTCATCGTCAGCCGCTTCCACGACGTGCACCGGCGCGAGCTTCCCGAACTGATCACCCTCGCCGCCAAGGTCGAGCGCGTGCACCAAAGCCATCCCGACGTCCCCGCGGGCCTGGCCGCGTTGCTGCAAAAGATGCAGGACGAATTGCAGGCGCATATGCAAAAGGAGGAGCAGATTCTGTTTCCGATGATGCGCCGCAATCCGGGCGGCTTTCTCGCGCCGCCGATCGCGCGCATGCGCGAAGAACACGACGACCACGGCCTCATGCTGCGGCGCGTGCAGGACCTCACCCACGATCTGCGCTTGCCCGCCGAGGCATGCAACACCTGGCGCGCGCTGTATGCCGGCCTGGACAAATTCGTCGCCGACTTCATGCAGCACGTCCACACCGAAAACAACATTCTTTTCCCGCAATTCGAAGGCCGGGGCTGAAGCCTTCGCGCCGCGGGGCCATCTTTCCCACCACACCAACCCAAGGAGCCGACCATGGAACCCCTGAACGTCGTCAACCAACCGCATTCCCACCGCCGTGCCGACAGCACCTATCCCTTCGATGCCAGCGGCATCGCCAAGCGCTTCCGCCACGCCGCGATTTTCGGCGCGCTCAGCGCGCTGGAGCCCGGCGAAACCATGGCGTTTTTCAACGACCACGATCCCTTGCCCCTACTGGCGCAGATCGAGCAGCATTTCGGCGACAAGGTGCGCATCGAATACGTGACCCGCTCGCACGAAGGCGTGCGCATCGACTTCCACGTGCAAAACGGAGCCTGAGCCGCGGGACCGGCCCCGCAGCCCCGGTGCGGCGACCCGCTTCGCCGCGCCGGATCACGCGCTCACCACAGCCCCGCCTGCAGCTTGGCTGCGTCAGACATGCGCTCCAGGCTCCACGGTGGATCCCACACGAGTTCCACGTTCACCTGACTGATACCCGGAATGCGGCTGAGCTTGTCATGCACTTCCTGGGTCAGAATCGAACCCATGCCGCAGCCGGGCGCGGTGAGCGTCATGTCGATGTCGACCGTCCAGCCGATGTCGCTGTCGTCGGTGCGCCGGACCTCGCAGCGGTAGACAAGGCCGAGCTCGACGATGTTGACCGGGATTTCAGGGTCGTAACAGGTCGCGAGCTGCTCGATGACCGCCTTCTCCGCTTCCTCGCGCGTGGTCGGCGCGGTCATCGCTTCGGACGGCCCGTCGTTCAGGCCCAGCGCGTCGGCATGGCGGCCGTCGATGCGGTACATGCAGCCATCCGACACCACGGTGATGTGGCTGCCCAGGCGCTGGGTGATGCGCACTTCGCTGCCTTTGCGCAGAACGCCGGCGGTGCCGATCGGAACGAGGGTCGCTGGCGTGTCCCGCTCGAGAGTCAAAGTCGCACCGGTGCTGGCGTCACTCATGGCCGCGCACCCGTTTCGTTCTGCTCTTCGGTGTTGGCGACCGTGCCGATCTGGGTCAAGGCATTGCGCAGGGTGTGCCAGGCCAGCATGGCGCATTTCACCCGCGCCGGGAACTGCCTGACGCCTTCGAGCACGTGCAGCTTGCCGAGTGCATCGGCAGGCACGGCGCGGCTCTCGACCAGGGCGCCGTGCATCTGTTCGAACAAGGCCAGTGCCTCGCGCACGCGCTTGCCCTTGACCGCTTCGGTCAGCAGCGAGGCCGACGCGGTGGAAATCGCGCAACCCTCGCCGGTGAAGGCCACGTCCTCGATGCAGCCGTCGTCGCCCACCTGCAATTCGAGTTCGAGGCGGTCGCCGCACAGCGGGTTGTGGCCCGCGGCGCTGCGGTTGGGATGCGGCAGATGGCCGAAGTGGCGCGGTCTGCGGTAATGGTCGAAGATCACGTCCTGATACAGATCGCGCAAGTCAGGCGTGGCGTCGCTGGATGGAGTTTCGGACATGGCTCGATCGCTTTCGTGTTCAAGCTGAGAACATGGCGTGGGCCTTGCGCACCGCGCGCGCCAGCGCGTGCACGTCGTCCTCGGTGTTGTAGACGCCGAGCGACGCCCGCGCCATCGCCGCCACGCCGTAGCGTTGCATCAGCGGCATCGCGCAGTGGTGGCCGGCGCGTATCGCGACACCCTCGGTGTCGACGATGGTGCCGAGGTCGTGGGCGTGAAGGCCGTCGACGTTGAACGAGACGACGCCGATCTTGCCCGCCACCGTGCCATAGATGCGAAGCCCGGGGATGTGCGAGAGCTCCTCCTGCGCCAGTTCGAGCAGCGCGCGTTCGTGTGCGGCGATCGCGTCCCAGCCCAGGCCTTGCACGAAGTCGATCGCCGCGGCCAGCCCGATCGCGCCGATGATGTGCGGGGTTCCGGCCTCGAAGCGCGCCGGCGGGTCGGCGTAGGTGGTGCGTTCGAAGCTGACGGTGCGGATCATGTCGCCGCCGCCTTGATAAGGTTGCATGTCAGCAAGCCGTTCGGCTCGCCCCCACAGCACGCCGACGCCGGTGGGCCCGTAGAGCTTGTGGCCCGAGAAGGCATAGAAGTCGCAACCCAGCGCCTGCACGTCCACCGGCAGATGCGCCACCGCCTGCGCACCGTCGACCAGCACCGGCACGCCGCGGGCCTGGGCGAGCCGGACGATGCGCGCGACATCATTCACGGTGCCGAGCACGTTGGACACATGCGCCACGGCCAGCATGCGCGTGCGCGCGGTGAGCAGCGCGGGTAGCGCGTCGAGGGCGAGCGCGCCGTCGTCGGCCATCGGCAGCACACGCAACCTGGCGCCGGTGGCCTCGCACACCATCTGCCAGGGCACGATGTTGGCATGGTGCTCCATCGCCGTCACCAGCACTTCGTCGCCGGGCTGCAGGCGGGGCCGGACGAAGCTTTGCGCCACGAGGTTGATCGCCTCGGTGGCGCCGCGCACGAACACGATTTCGCCGGCGCTACGGGCATGCAGGAATGCCGCAAGCCTCGCCCGCGCCGCCTCGAAGGCATCGGTAGCGCGCTGCGAAAGCAGATGCACGCCGCGATGCACGTTGGCGTAATCGCGCAACGCGAACGCGCGCATCGCGTCGAGCACGGCGAGCGGCTTTTGCGTCGTCGCCGCGTTGTCCAGATACACGAGCGGCTTGCCGCGCGCGGTCTGGGCGAGGATGGGGAATTGTTCGCGAACCGCCGCGAGTTGCGGCCCGAGGGGCGATCGGGATTCGCGCGCGTTCATGCCGGATTCTCCGAGGTTTCGATCGCCAGGTCTTGCCGCGCCGCAAGCCGGGCGCGGACATGCGCGCGCAAGGGCTCCCAGCCGATGTCGGGCAGCGCCGCGGCAATGAAGGCCTGCACCAGCATGGCGCGCGCGTCTTGCGCAGCGATGCCGCGCGAGAGCAGATAAAAAAGCGCGTCGGCGTCGAGTTGGCCGACCGTGGCGCCGTGGCTGCAAAGCACCTCGTCGGCATCGATCTGCAGTTGCGGGCGGGTGTCGGCCTCGGCGCGCGGCGACAGCAGCAGATTGCGGTTGATCATGCCCGCGTCGGTTTTCTGCGCCTGCGGGTGCACGTTCACGCGGCCGGTGAAAACGCCGCGCGCGGCGTCGTCGAACACGCCGCGCACATGGGTGCGGCTGGTGCCGCGCGGGTGGCGGTGCTCGACCCGCAGGTGCACGTCTGCATGTTGCTCGGCACGGAGCACGCTGGCGCCGCGCAGTTCGGTGCGGCAACCCGGCGCCTCGTGCTCGACGTGAAATTCCTGGCGCGACAGTCTGGCCCCCAGGACCAGCGCCTGCGCGTCGAGGACGCTGTCCTCGCCCTGGGCCACATGCAGTTGCGAAACGTGCGCCGCCGCGTCGGCCTCGTCCTGCACGCGCACGTGCTGCAGATTCGCCCCGCGCGCCAGTTCCGCGCGGGTCACGCTGCTCGCCAGATAAGGATCCGCCTGCGCGACGCCGATGTGCTGCTCGATCACGCGCGCCGAAGCCCCAAGTCCCAGGCGCAGGACATGGCGCACATGGCTGGCGCCACCGCGTGTTTGCATCGCGATGACCACGACGGGCACGGAAAGGCGCACGCCGTTGGCCAGCTCGAGCAGCATGCCGTCGCAGGCGAACATGCGGTTGACCGCGTCGAACGCGCCGCCTTGCGCGACGGGGCAGAGCTCTTCGCCGGCACGCTCCCGCGCTTGCGCTTCGGTCGCGCCCCACGACGCGAGTTTCACTCCCGGGGGCAAGCCGTCCAGGCGCGAAAGCCCGGCGTCGAAGCGGCCATCGACGAAGACCAGACGCAGAGCGTCTTCGGCAAGCAGGGCGCCGGCCTGCCGCAAGCCATCGATGGCCAGCGGCGCGGAGGGCGCCGCGGTGGAGAAACCGAAGGTATCGAGCAGGCGCAGGCTGGTGTATTTCCAGTCCTCGCTGTGACGTGTCGGCAGGCCGCTGCGCAGCAATGTTTCGAGGGCGTCGCGCCGCGCGCGCGCAGCGTCGGCGGGCTCGGCCGCAGCGCGGGAGTCGACCGTGCCGAACGCCTGGACGAATGCTTCGAGCGCTCCCATGCTCAGGCCTCCTGCGCACTGGGCTCGGCCGCGCCATGCTGCAGCCAGGCATAGCCTTCGCGCTCGATGCGCCGCGCCAGCTCCGGACCGCCCGAAGTGACGATGCGCCCTTGCCAAAGCACGTGCACGCGGTCGGGGACGATGTGCTCGAGCAGGCGTTCGTAATGGGTGATCAGCACGAAGGCGCGTTCGGCCGCGCGCAGGGCGTTGACGCCCTGCGCCACGGCCTTGAGCGCGTCCACGTCCAGCCCGGAGTCGGTTTCGTCGAGGATGGCCAGGCGCGGCTGCAGCAAGGCCATTTGCAGCATTTCATTGCGCTTTTTCTCGCCGCCGGAAAAACCCTCGTTGACACCGCGTTGGACGAATTTCTCGTCCATGCCGAGTTCGCGCGTCAGCGCCTTGACCTTTTGCAGGAATTCCATCGCGTCGAGTTCGGGCAGTCCCTGGTGTCCGCGCTGGGCGTTGAGCGCGGCCTTGAGCAGGTAGACATTGGACACCCCGGGAATTTCCACCGGGTACTGAAAGGCGAGGAACAGCCCGGCGCGTGCGCGCTCCTCGGCAGGCATCGCCAGCAAATCCATGCCGGCGTATCGCACCGAGCCGCCGGTGACGTGATAGATGTCGCGTCCGGCGAGCACCTGCGCCAGCGTGCTCTTGCCCGAGCCGTTGGGGCCCATGATGGCGGCAACCTCGCCGGCGGCGATGTCCAGATCGACGCCGGCAAGCACAAGTTTGCCGTCGATTTCCGCCCGCAGGCCGCGTATCTGCAAAAGGGGCTGTGCGGCTTGCGGCTGGGGGTTGGCTTGCGTTTGCATCTTTGGTTTCCCCGGCTGTGTTTCAACCCACGCTGCCTTCGAGGCTGACGCCCAGCAGCTTCTGCGCTTCGACCGCGAACTCCATCGGCAACTGCCTGACCACTTCGCGGGCGAAGCCGTTGACGATCATCGCCACCGCGTCCTCCGCCGAAATGCCGCGCTGCATGCAGTAGAAGAGCTGGTCTTCGCCGACACGCGAAGTCGTGGCCTCGTGTTCGACCTGCGCGCTTGGATTGCGCACCTCGATATAGGGAAAGGTGTGCGCGCCGCAGCGCGAGCCGATCAGCAGCGAGTCGCACTGCGTGTAGTTGCGCGCGCCTTCGGCCTTGGGCAGCACTTTCACCAGGCCGCGGTAGGTGTTGCTGCCGCGCCCGGCGGAAATGCCTTTGGAGACGATGGTGCTGCGTGTGTTGCGGCCGATGTGGATCATCTTGGTTCCGGTGTCGGCCTGCTGGAAATGGTTGGTCAGCGCCACCGAATAGAACTCGCCGATCGAATCGTCGCCGCGCAGCAGCACGCTCGGATATTTCCAGGTGATCGCCGAGCCGGTTTCCACTTGCGTCCAGGAAATGCGCGAGCGCGCGCCGCGGCATTCGCCGCGCTTGGTGACGAAGTTGTAGATGCCACCCTTGCCGTCCTTGTCTCCGGGGTACCAGTTCTGGACCGTCGAGTACTTCACCCGCGCGTCGTCAAGGGCGACGATCTCCACCACCGCGGCGTGCAACTGGTTCTCGTCGCGCCGCGGCGCGGTACAGCCCTCCAGGTACGAGACCTGCGCGCCCTCGTCGGCGATGATGAGCGTGCGCTCGAACTGGCCGCTGTCCTTGGCGTTGATGCGGAAGTAGGTGGAAAGCTCCATCGGGCAACGCACACCCTTGGGGATGTAGACGAAGCTCCCGTCGGTGAACACCGCGGCGTTGAGCGCGGCGAAAAAATTGTCGCCGGGCGGCACCACCGAACCGAGGTATTGCCGCACCAGTTCGGCGTGGTTTTGCACCGCGTCGGAAAACGAACAGAAAATGATGCCGTGCCTGGCCAGCTGGTCCTTGAACGTCGTGGCCACCGAAACCGAGTCGAACACCGCGTCCACCGCCACGCCGGCCAGCGCCGCGCGCTCGTGCAGCGGAATGCCGAGTTTCTCGTAAACGCGCAGCAGCTCGGGATCGACCTCGTCGATGCTCTTCGCCGCCTTGGTGCGTTTGGGTGCGGCGTAGTAATGGATGGCCTGATAATCGATCGGCGGATGGTGGATCTTGGCCCAGGTCGGCTCGGTCATGGTGAGCCAGTGCCGGTAGGCTTTCAGCCGCCACTGCAGCATGAAGTCGGGCTCGTTTTTCTTGCCCGAGATCAGCCGGATGGTGTCTTCGCTCAGGCCCTTGGGCGCGAGGTCGGACTCGATCGGCGAGCTGAACCCCGCCGCATAATCGCGTTCGAGAAATGCGTCCAGTGTCTGGTTGCTTTTGCGCATCGAAACGGCTCCTTGGGTAGGGGGCGACCGGACCGGTTCGCGCCAGGCCGCGGCGCCGTCGCGATGCGTGACGAACCGGGTCGCGCCGATCCATTAGTGGTAACAAATTTACCACTTAAAGTCCGTTTCGACCACGCGCGCGCAGTACCCATCCCGCAAGTAGTGAAAACGCCGGGTCTTCGTGTCGAGCTCCGGCCGCTGTCGGGCCATGCCGCCGGCCGGGCGGTGATGTTGCCGCGCCAAGGTGATACAGGACGAACAAATAGGTTGAAGGGCTGGCGCAGAATTCCGGTGTCGCTTGCGTCAATTCGCCGGCAGTTCGCTGCTGCCATTGTCAAAAATCCGTCTGTTTCTGAGGTGCTCGGCCATGTCCGATCCGATGTCCTGGTCTGCGTTGTTGCGTGTTGTCGGTGGGCTGGCGCTGGTGCTGGTCGTTTTTTTCCTTGTATTGCGGGGACTTAGGCGTATGCAGCCGGGTTTGTCCGGGGCCGGCGCGCCGTTTGCGGTGGTGGCGACGCTGGCGCTTTCGCCGCGGGAACGGCTTTTGCTGATCCAGGTGGGCGAACAGCAATTGCTGCTGGGCTCAAGCCCCCAAGGCCTGCGCTGTTTGCACGTGCTGCCGCAGGCGCTCGATGTGCGAAGGACCGACTCAGGTGCGGTCTTTTCGGACTGGTTGCGTCGAGCCACGGCGCGAGGTGAGGCCCAAGACCGAAGTCCATGAAACCGTCCATCCGCAAGCTCCGCAATGTTTTCGTTTTGCTCACGCTGGTTCTCCCGACGTGGGTCCAGGCGCAGGGTTTGCCCGCCTTCACGAGCACGCCCGCGCCTGGAGGCGCAACCGAATATTCGCTGAGCCTGCAGACGCTGCTGTTCATGACGGTGCTGGTGTTTCTGCCGGCGATGTTGCTGATGATGACGGCCTTCACGCGCATCGTCATCGTGTTGTCCCTGCTCAAGCAGGCGCTCGGAACCACCACGGTTCCGCCGAGCCAGGTGATCATCGGCCTGTCGCTGTTCCTCACGTTTTTCGTGATGAGCCCGGTGCTGGGCAAGGTCAATGACGTGGCGCTCAAGCCGCTGATGGACAACAAGATCTCCATGGCGCAGGCGCTCGACGCCGGCGCCGCGCCGATGAAGACCTTCATGCTGGCGCAGACGCGGAGCGACGACCTGGCGCTGTTCGTCAAGCTTTCGGGCCACAAGCCGCTGGCCACGCCCGCGGACACGCCGATGACGCTGCTGATCCCGGCCTTCGTCACTTCGGAGTTGAAGACGGCGTTCCAGATCGGGTTCATGGTCTTCATTCCATTTCTCATCATCGACATGGTGGTGGCGGCCGTGCTGATGTCGATGGGCATGATGATGCTGTCGCCGGTGACGGTGTCGTTTCCGCTCAAGCTGATGCTGTTCGTGCTGGTCAATGGCTGGGAACTGGTGATCGGTTCCCTCGTGCAGAGCTTCGTGCATTGAAAGGGGAATGGCATGACACCCGAAACCGTGACGACCCTCGGGCAGCAGGCGCTCTGGGTCATGTTTCTCGTCTCGCTGCCGCTGCTGGGCACGGCGCTTGTGGTCGGCCTGCTGGTGAGCTTGCTGCAGGCGGCCACGCAGCTCAATGAGATGACCCTGAGCTTCGTGCCCAAGATTCTGGCGATCGGCCTGGCCGCGGTGTTCGCCGGGCCCTGGATGCTGCACATCCTGATGGATTTCACCATCCGGCTGTTCCAGAGCATTCCCTCGATGCTGACGGGCCCATGATCGATTTCACCTCCACGCAGATCGAGACCTGGATCGGCGCCTTCTTCTGGCCCTTCCTGCGCGTGCTGGCGATGCTGGCCGCCGCGCCGGTGTTCGGCGCCACGCAGATGCCCATCCAGTTGCGCGTGGGGCTGGCCGTGCTCGTCGCCGTGGCGCTCGCCCCGGCCTTGCCGACCATGCCGCCGGTGCAGCTGGGCAGCAGCCTGGGCTGGACGCTGGTGGTGCAGCAGCTGCTGGTGGGCGGGGTGATCGGCATGGCCATGACCATCGTGCTCAGTACCGTGCAACTGGCCGGCAGCGTCATCGGTTTGCAGATGGGGCTGGGGTTTTCGACGTTGTTCGACCCGGTGCAGGGGGTCCAGGTCACCAGCCTGGCGAGCTTCCTCAATCTGCTCGCCCTGTTGCTGTTCGTTTCGCTCAACGGCCATTTGCTCCTGCTGGCGGTGCTGGCGCGCAGCTTCACGCTGATCCCGGTCGGCCCGGCGCTCGGCCTGGGTCCGTCGACCTGGCACACGCTGGCGCTGGAGGGCTCGGCCTTGTTCAGCCTGGGCTTGGCGCTGGCGGCGCCTGTGCTGGGGGTGCTGATCATCGCCAACCTCGGGTTGGCGGTGCTGAGCAAGCTGGCCCCCCAGCTCAATCTGTTCGCGATTGGTTTTCCGCTGTTTTTCGCGCTGGGTTTCCTGGCTTTGTACCTGCTCATGCCGGTGATGCAGACGGTGGTGCGGCATCTGGTCGAGGTGGGCCTGGATCTGTCCACCCGTCTGCTGCTGCAGGGCGGGGCTCGCTGATGCGCACGCGCCATGGCTGACGACAGCGCCCAGGACAAGGAATTACCCGCCTCGCTCAAGCGCAAGCAGCAGGCGCGCGAGAAGGGGCAGGTGCCGCGTTCGCGCGACCTCACCTCCAGCCTGCTGCTGGCGGGCGTGGCGGTGGCGGTGTTCTACGGCGGAAGCTGGGTCTATACGCAAAGCAGAACCATGTTGCAGACCGGCCTCACCATTCCGGCGCCGGCCGCGCACGATGCCACGCAGATGCTCGCCTTCGCCGGCCATGTCGTGTTGCTCGGACTGATGGTGTTGTTGCCGTTTTTGCTGCTGAATTTCTTGTCCAGCGCGGCCGGCGGCCTGGCGCTGGGGGGCTGGGTGTTCAGCGGCCAGGCCCTTGCGCCCGATTTTTCACGCCTGGATCCGGTGGCCGGGGTGCAGCGCATGTTCTCCATCACGGGCTTGGGCGAACTGGGCAAGGCGGTGATCAAGGCCCTGGTCATTGGCGGGCTGGGGGTTCTGGTGTTATGGACGCAGCGCGGACCCCTGCTGCAGTTGCTGCAGATCGAACCGGATCTGGTGCCCGCCCAGCTCGCCATGCTGTGCGCCCAGTCCTTCTTCTGGCTGGCCTTGGCGACCTTTCTCATCGCGGCACTCGACGTCCCCTGGCAGCTGTTCCAGATCAACAGCAAACTGAAGATGTCGCGCCAGGACATGCAGGACGAGATGCGCGAAAGCGAGGGCAACCCGCAGATCAAGCAGCGCATCCGCACGCTGCAGCGCGAGCGTGCCCGCAAGCGCATGATGGCCGCGGTGCCCAAGGCCGACGTGGTGGTCACCAACCCGACGCACTACGCCGTTGCGCTGGGCTACAGTCAGGGGAAAAATCGAGCGCCGGTCGTGCTGGCGCTGGGGGCCGACCAGGTGGCGGCGCGCATCCGCGAACTGGCCAGGGAACACGGCGTGCCGGTGATCGAGGCGCCGCCCCTGGCGCGCGCCCTGTTTCGCTACGCCGAGCTGGAGCGGGAAATCCCGGTGGCGCTCTACAACGCCGTGGCCTTGCTGCTGGCTTATGTGTACCAACTGCGCGCGCTGCCGCAGTCCGCCGAGTTGCCGCAGGATTGGGCGATTCCTCCTGAGCTCGACACTTCCGCCGACGCGGCCATGCCGCTGCACTGACCATGGCCAGCAACCCTCCATCTTCCATGACCGTCCGATCGGCGTTTGGCGTCCTGCGCCGCGCCGACTGGCGCGTGCTGGCGGCTCCGCTGCTGGTGATGATGATCCTGATGATGCTGGTGGTGCCGCTGCCCACCTTCGTCCTCGACGTCCTGTTCACCTTCAACATCGCGCTGTCGCTGGTCATCCTGCTCGTCACCCTGTATCTGACGCGGCCGCTGGACTTCGCCGCCTTTCCCACCGCCATCCTGCTCACCACCTTGCTGCGGCTGTCGCTGAACGTGGCCGCGGCGCGGGTCATTCTTCTCAACGGGCAGAACGGCACGGGCGCGGCGGGGCAGGTGATCGAATCGTTCGGCGCCTTCGTCGTCGGCGGCAACTACGCGGTGGGTATCATCATCTTCGCCATCCTGGTGGTGATCAACTTCGTCGTGATCACCAAGGGCGCGGGGCGCATCGCCGAGGTCAGCGCGCGCTTTACCCTGGACGCGATGCCGGGCAAGCAGATGGCCATCGACGCCGACCTCAACGCCGGACTGATCGATCAGGAGGAGGCGCGCAGGCGGCGCGCCGACATCGCGCAGGAGGCCGACTTCTTCGGCGCGATGGACGGCGCGAGCAAATTCGTGCGCGGCGACGCCGTGGCCGCCATCCTCATCCTGTTCATCGACCTGATCGGCGGCCTGGTCATCGGCGTGTTCATGCACGGCCTGAACCTGACCCAGGCGGCGCAGAACTACACCCTGCTGTCCATCGGCGACGCGCTCGTGGCGCAGATTCCGTCGCTGGTCATCTCCATCGCCGCGGGCATCGTCATCAGCAATGTGTCGACCGGCCAGGACGTGGGACGCCAGCTCATCGCCCAGCTGTTCAGCCACAAGCACGTGCTGGGCATCGCCGCCGGCATCCTCGGCTTCATCGGCCTGGTGCCGGGCATGCCGCACCTGTCCTTCCTGGGCGCAGCGGCCGTGCTGGGCGGCATCCTGTGGCTGCGCGAGAAGCGGCTGCGCGAGACCACGGCGGAGGCCGCCGCGGCCGTGCCTCCACCAGCGCCGGCCGAGCCGGAGGAGGTCAGCTGGGAGCAGATCGAGCCGGTGGACACGCTGGCGCTGGACGTGGGCTACCGGCTCATCGCCCTGGTCGACCGGCTTCAGGGCGGCGAGTTGCTCGGGCGCATCCGCGGAGTGCGCAAGAAGTTCGCCCAGGAACTGGGTTTCCTGGTGTCGGCGGTGCATATCCGCGACAACCTGGAGTTGCGTCCCGGCGGTTATCGCATCGCGCTCAAGGGCGTGGACGTGGGAGCCGGCGAGGTGTTCCCCGACATGCTGATGGCGATCAATCCGGGGCAGGTCCTGGGCACGCTCGCGGGCCAGCCGACGACCGACCCGGCCTTCGGCCTGCCTGCGGTGTGGATTGCCACCAGCCAGCGCGACCAGGCCCAGGCGCTGGGCTATACCGTGGTCGACCCCAGCACGGTGATCGCCACCCATCTGCACCACCTGCTGCAGAGCCATGCCGCCGAACTGCTCGGGCGCGAGGAGGTCGAAGGTCTGCTGGCGCACCTGTCCACCCGTTCGCCCAAGCTGGTGGAAGACCTGGTGCCCAAGCAGATCTCGGCCGATCGCCTGCGCAAGGTGCTGCAAAACCTGCTGGCCGAAGGCGTGCCCATTCGAGACATGCGCACCATCGCCGAGGTTCTGGCGGAAAATGCGGGTCAGATTCAGGATGCGGACGAACTCACGGCGCGTGTGCGCCAGGCCCTCGGCCCCTTCATCGTGCAAACGCTCACGGCTTCGGGCAAGGAGCTGTCCGCCGCGGTGCTCGATGGACAGCTCGAGCAGATCCTGCTCTCCAGCCTGCGCGCCGACCCGGCGCAGGCCGCCATCGAGCCCGGCCTGGCGCAGCGCCTGATGGAGCGGGCGCGCGACCTGATGCAGCGCATGGAGGCGCAGGGCGCCAGCCCCGTGCTGCTGACGGTGGCGCCGCTGCGCCAGTTCCTCGCCCGCCTGCTGGCGCGCACCGCGCCGCGCCTGCGCGTGCTGTCGTACGCCGAAGTGCCCGACCAGAAGCAGGTCAAGATCATCTCCACCCTCGGAGCCTAAGCCGTGAAAATCAAGCGCTACACCGGAACCAGCACGCGCGAGGTGCTCGCACGCATCCGCAACGATCTCGGCCCGGACGCTGTGATCCTGTCCAACCGGGAGATCGTCGGCGGCGTGGAACTCATGGCCGCGGTGGATTTCGACGCCAGCCATCTGCAGGCCGAGCCGGCCGCGGAGGAACCGGCCCTGGCCTCGCAGAGGCCGGCTGCCGCCGCCCCGCGCCAGGCAGCGCCCGCCCCATCGAGGGCGCAGCCGGCACCACAGCCCGTGCGCACCCCGCCGCCCGCGATCTCCCGGTTGGACAGGATCACAGCGTCCGGGCCGAGATCGTTGCGGATGCGTGCGAGCACCTCGCGCGTGCTGGTTCCGGTGTAGCGCTTGATTTTCACGGCTTAGGCTCCGAGGGTGGAGATGATCTTGACCTGCTTCTGGTCGGGCACTTCGGCGTACGACAGCACGCGCAGGCGCGGCGCGGTGCGCGCCAGCAGGCGGGCGAGGAACTGGCGCAGCGGCGCCACCGTCAGCAGCACGGGGCTGGCGCCCTGCGCCTCCATGCGCTGCATCAGGTCNGGCACCACAGCCCGTGCGCACCCCGCCGCCCGCGGCCGCGGCGATGCCTACGGCCAAGCCGCAGCGCCCGGCTTCCGTCCAAGCGCCCGCGGCGGCAGCGGGGCAGGGCGCCGCGGGCCTGACGCAACCGGCATGGTCAGGTGAAATCCGGGGCCTGCGTGACGAGTTGCATGCGCTGCGGCAATGGGTGCAATCCACGGTCTCCAGCGGCGCGCAGGCGGCGGGGCCGGTGTCTTCCCCCATGGCCGAGCGCCTGCAGGAGCTCGGATTCTCGCCGTCGTGCGCGCAGGCCCTGGCGGTCCCGGGCGCCAAGCTGCCTGACGCGCTCGGCGCCTATCTGCAGCGCCTGGACATGCCGGCCGACCCGGTGGCGGCCGACGGCGTCTATGCGCTGGTGGGGCCGACCGGCGTGGGCAAGACCACGACCATCGCCAAGCTGGCCGCGCGCCTGGTGCTGCGCCACGGCACGTCGGCGGTGGCCCTGATCACCACCGACACCTATCGGATCGGCGGGGTCGAGCAGCTCAAGATCTACGGCCGCATTCTGGGGGTGCCGGTGGCCGTGGCGCGTGACGCGAAGGAACTGGAACAGCATCTGCAGGAATTCTCCGACCGCCGCTTCGTGCTCATCGACACCATCGGCCTGAGTCCGCGCGATGCCCGCCTCGCCGAGCAGATGCAATGGCTGCAGGGTTTCGGCTCGCGCATCACACGGCTCTTGCTGATCAACGCCGGCATGGGCCTGGGCTTCTACGACGAATTGTGGAAGATGTACCAGCACCTGCCGGTGGCGGCCTGCATCCTGACCAAGCTGGATGAAACCCCCGTCTTCGGCGCCGCGCTGCAATGGCTGGTCGAGCAGCGGCTTGCCTTGTGCTTCTACACCGATGGCCAGCGCGTGCCCGAAGATTTGCACGTGCCCACGCTCGCTAAGATTGTCGAATTACTGCATGACGACACGACCGCGTATCACGCGTCGCCGCCCGCTGGCCATGAGCCGGCGCGCGCAAACCCCGGCTTTTGAGGACGACCATGGATCAAGCTGAAGGACTGCGCCGACTGCACAAGACGGCAACCAAGGTCATCACCGTGGCCAGCGGCAAGGGCGGGGTGGGCAAGACCAATGTGGTGGCGAATCTGGCCATCAGCCTGGCGCGTGCCGGCAATCGCGTCATGGTGTTCGACGCCGACCTGGGCCTGGGCAATATTGACATCCTGCTCGGCCTGACCCCGCGCTACAACATCTCGCATGTGCTTTCGGGCGAGAAGACGCTGGAACAGGTGCTGGTGCGCGGACCCCACGACGTCTGGGTGTTGCCCGCGGCCAGCGGCGTGAGCAGCATGGCCGCGCTGGACGCGCAAAGCCAGGCGCGCCTGATCGACGCCGTGAGCGGCATCGACCTGCAGCTCGACTACCTGCTGGTCGATTGCGCCGCCGGCATCTCGGGCGACGTGCTGACCTTCAGCCGCGCCGCGCAATACCTCATCGTCGTGCTGTCCAACGAGCCGGCCTCGGTGGCCGACGCCTACGCCCTCATCAAGGTGCTGTCCAAGCAGTACGGCCAGCGCCGCTTTCATCTGCTGCCCAATATGGTGCGCGATGCGCGCGAAGGCCAGACCCTGTTCGCCAAGATCGTCGGCGTGACGGACCGCTATCTGGACGTCTCCCTCGATCTGGTCGGTACCATACCGCTGGATCCTGCCTTGCGCGCGGCCGTGCGCGCACAACGTGCCGTGGTCGAATCCGCGCCACAAAGCCCTGCCGCGGCGGCCTTCGACGCGCTGGCCTCGCGTGTGCGCGCCTGGCCGGTTCCCAAGGGCCCGGGCGGGCAACTTGAATTTTTCATGGCGCAATGGCTGCAGGCCGGGCAGCCCGCCGCGCCGGCCTGAACGCCGCGACCACCCATCGCCTTGCTCGCACCCAGAATGAAATCCGTCGTGTACAACCCGACTGAGACCCGCGAAGAACGCCTGACCCGGCATCTGCCGATGGTCAAGCGCATCGCGGGCCAGATGGCCGCGCAGTTGCCCGCATCGGTCGACATCGCCGATCTCGAGCAGGCCGGCATGATCGGGTTGTGGGACGCGCTGGAACGCGGCCTGGAGCAGTCGGCGGCGCAGTTCGGCGCTTATGCCGCCATACGCATCCGCGGCGCCATTTATGACGAGTTGCGCCGGCAGGACTGGCTGCCGCGCCGCAGCCGCACGCAGGAGCGCTCGATCCAGAAGGGCATCCAGGCGCTGACCCAGAGCCTGCGGCGGCCGCCGGAGGATGTGGAGATCGCCGCGCATCTGGGCTGGACCCTGGAGGCCTACCAAGCGGCGCTGGCGCAGTCCAGCCTGCAGCTCGTCTATCTGGAAGACCTGTCGCCGGGCGAGGGCCTCGACTTCACTGAACGCCATGCCGACAATTCCATCGCCCAGCCCGACGCCGCCTTGCAGGACGAGCAGCTCGAGCGCGACTTGCAAAGCGCCATCATGGAGCTTCCCGAGCGCGAGCGGATGATCCTCTCGCTGTACTACCAGGAGGATCTGCAGCTCAAGGAAATCGGCCAGGTGCTCGATGTGAGCGAGTCGCGCGTGAGCCAGCTCATGAAGCAGGCCGTGATGCGCCTGCGTGCCAGCCTGCAGGCGCACGGCGCCGCGCCAGCGCGCTGACGCGGCCGGTCGACGATGACGCCGCGGCACCCGGACCCTGATCCCGTCAACCACGCAACGACTTGCGCATGGACATTCTGAGCATCATAGGCCTGGTGGTGGCGCTGGGCTCCATACTCCTCGGGCAGATGCTCGAGGGCGGCCATATCAGTTCCATCGTCCAGCCCACCGCTTTTCTCATCGTCATCGGCGGCACCACCGGCGCCACCATGCTGCAGTTTCCGCTGGCCGTGTTCCTGCGCTCGCTGCGCATGCTGCCATGGATCGTCAAGCCGCCGATGCTCAATCCGGCCGAATCCATCCGCATGATCCTGGACTGGAGCGCCGCCGCGCGCAAGGACGGCCTGCTCGCGCTCGAGGCGCTGATCGACGACGTGCCCGATCCCTTCACCCGCAAGGGCCTGCAAATGCTGGTGGATGGCACCGACCCGGCCAAGATCCGCGCCACCCTGGAGCACGAGATCGGCGCGGTCGAGCATCACGACATGCAGGCCGCCAAGGTGCTGGAATCGGCCGGCGGCTATGCGCCGACGGTCGGCATTCTCGGCGCTGTGCTCGGGTTGATCCACGTCATGGAGAACCTGGCCGATCCGAGCAAGCTGGGCGAGGGCATCGCCGTGGCCTTCGTCGCCACGATCTACGGCGTGGGCTCGGCGAACTTGTTTTTTCTGCCGATGGCGAACAAGATGAAAAGCATCGTGCACACAAGGGCCAAATTGCAGGAACTGGTGATCGAGGGGTTGGTGGCGATCGCCGAGGGCGAGAACCCGCGCATCATCGAGGGACGCCTTCAGAGCTTTTTCGCGCATTGACAAAGACCCGGCGCGCCGGCCGGGGCGGGGCATGAGAGGTGAAACATGAACCAGAGCTACGTTGCCGCAGATCCCGTCGGACCGGTGCAACCCTATGCGCCGGCGACGCCCGTGCGCGATCAGGACCGCTCCCCGAACCGGCAGCCCAGGCAGCCGCCCCGGCCCAGGCCGCCCTCCGAACCCGCCCCCGCCGAGCGCGACAATACGTCCGAGCCCTCGTCCCCGCCGCAGCCGCAAGGGCCTCGCGGAGGACGGATCGACGAACTGGCTTGAGGCCGCTCGGCCGTCCACCCGGGCGCTCCCATTGAAAGGCACCATGGTTCCCCTTCTGCTTGCGCTTGCCGCGCTCATCGTCCTGTTGCAAATCGGCCTGATGGCCATGGTGCGCAAGCTGGTGGCGCAGATCGACCACGAACGCAGGCGCATCTCCGCCCTGGAAGACAGGCTGGACCAGCCGGCCCCGGTGTCCGGCGTGCGCGGCGACGCGGCGGCGGGCACCTTCCGGCTCGTGACCGAGGGCGCGCTCCCGGCAGGGTCTGCCGCGCCAAGGCATTCCGCGCCGCCGGCCGCGGCCGGCACCGGCGCGACGCTTCCCCGAGAGCCTGTCGCCAGTCCCGATGCCGCCCCAGGGCCGCGGGCAAAATCGCCGGTGGCGGCAGCCCAAGCCGCCACCGCATCCGTGCCCGCGGCCGGGTCGGAGCCCGCGCAGGCTGCGCTGCGCGCGCAGATGCTCGACCTGATGCAGCAACTCGTCCAGCAAGGACTGACCGTGCGTGAGATCGCCGCGCGCTGCGGACTCAGCGAAGCCGAAGCCGAATTGATGCTCAGCCTGCAGGGAACCCAGCGGTGAGCAGCCTGCCCGGCGTTCCCTCCGCATTGCCGGCGACGCAGACGGGCGGGGCCGCCTTCGAGGCGCGTTCGGTGGCGCCGCCGGGCAGCCCGGCCGCGGCTCTCGCCCTTGCGCCCGGTACCAGGGTGCTTGCCGAAGTGGTGCAGACCCAGGCCGATGGACAGGTGCTGCTGCGTCTGGGCCAGGCACTGCTGGCCGCCACTTTGCCGGGCCAGCATGCCGTGGGTCAGCAACTGCCCCTGGTGGTCTTGAGCGAACCC
Organism: Thiomonas delicata; assembly: GCF_900088825.1. Lineage (GTDB taxonomy): Bacteria > Pseudomonadota > Gammaproteobacteria > Burkholderiales > Burkholderiaceae_C > Thiomonas_A > Thiomonas_A delicata. Next base: position 1,086,818 of record NZ_LT592171.1, read on the forward strand.
GGGGCGCAGCCGCTCCTGCTGCTGGCTCCGCCGAACAGCCCCGCCTTGGAGCAGCCCCAGCTCTCGGCCACGGCGCAACTGCTGGGGCGCCTGCAGCAGCTCGCCCCGCAGAGCGTCGCGGTGCAGCGGACCGGGCCCGTGTGGGTCGAGCCTGGGCCGATGCCCGCACCGCAGCTTGCCCATGCCCTGGCGCAGAGCGTCAAGTCCAGCGGGTTGTTCTATGAAAGCCATCTCGCGGCCTGGGCGCAGGGGCAGCTCCCTTTGCCGGAGTTATTGGCCGAACCGCAGGGCCAGCTTTCACTGCTGCTCGCGCGTCTGCCCACGCCGGCTTCCGCCGCGCCGCCAGCAGGCATGCCGGCTGCTGTCGCTGTCGCTGTCGCCGCTCCACAGGCGCAGGCCGCGAGGCAGGCCGCCGCGCCTTCCGTCCCCGGCGCGCCGGACCAGGTGCCTGCCCAAACCTCCGGGGTTTTGCCGCCCGCGGCGCAAACCGCCGCGGGCGGCCCGGGCCTGGACTTGCGCGCGCAGCAGGCCTTGCAGGCCTACGCGGGGCTGCAGGCGCGGCCGGCTGCGATGCAGGCCGGCATCACCGAACTCCCGGCCCAACTCCAGGGTCTGGTGCAGCAGCAGTTGGCCACCTTGGCGCAGGGCCAGGTGCTGTGGGCGGGGCAGATTTGGCCAGGGCAGGAGCTGCAATGGCGAATCGAGCCGGACGACGCGCGTGCGGGCGGCGAGCCCGGGTCCGCCAGCGCGCGCGGCTGGACCACCGTGCTCAAGCTCGATCTTCCGCAGTTGGGCCAGCTGGTGGTGACCCTGCATCTGGGCGCCGACCAGCACCTTCGCGTCAAGCTGCAGCACAGCGCGCAGGCCGCTTCCATCCTGCGGGATCGGCGCGCGGAGTTCAGCCGCTCGCTGCAGGATGCCGGGCTGCAACTCGACGCGCTGGCTCTGCAGCCCCTGCCGACGCCATGAACCGCGATACGGAATCGCCCCGTTCACAGGCCTCGGGCGCCGCGGCTCCGCGCGAGGCCGTGGCCTTGCGCTACGAAACCGAGCAGGGTGCGCCCGAGGTCGTCGCCAAGGGCCGTGGCTTGATCGCCGAGGCCATCGTGGCCCGCGCCCGCGAGGCTGGCGTGTACGTTCACGAATCGCCCCAGCTCGTGCAGCTGCTCATGGGCGTCGATCTCGACGCGCAGATCCCGCCGACCCTCTATGTCGCCGTGGCCGAGCTGCTGGCCTGGTTGTGGCGCCTCGAGCACGACGCCGGCGGCATGCCCGGTTCCGCGCCCGGCTTCATCCCGGCGGGGCCGGAGCCGTGAACGCGCTTCACGCCGCCCGTGGGTCCCGGGGCTGCGCCGCGAGCCGCCGCGCCCGGCTGCGCCCCGGCCTTGCATGGCCCGATCCTTCTCATCGCCTGCGATCCTTGCCGAAAAAAAACGCGACACGACACCATGTCCAAGACGACATCCACCGCCCGGGTGACCGAGCTGGCACGGGCCACGCTCAAGCGCCTGGCCGAGCTTCACCTGGGGCCGACGCCGGACAACTATGCCCGAATCTTCAACGAGCTGGCGCAAGGCGCCGGTTCGCCGCCACCTGCCGGCGGCATCCCGCCGGCGGCTGAAGCGTCGCGCGCCGCCACCGGGCCCGACGTTGGCCCGGCTCCCGTCCAGGCCGTTGCATGGGGGCCGTTGCTGTTGCATCTGCTGGGCGAATGGGAGCGATCGCAGGCCGGTCTGACCCAATTGCAAAAGCGCCAGTCCATCGAGGTCCTGGGACCGGCCTCGATGCCCGCCATCGAGGCGGGCGAATTGCGGCAGCGTCTCGTGCGGCTGCTGACGCAATGGGCCGCGCTGCCCAGCCGGCAAGCCGCCGGGGCGCTGGCCGACGCGCCGCGCCCGGTCGAGACGCCGGCGGGCGAGGCGATCTGGCGCCAGCTCTGGGCGCAAAGCCTCAAGTACGGCTTGCTGCCCACGTTCACCGATGCGGAGGTGGTGCAGCGGGTGCAGGGCTTGATCGCGCTGGCCGAGGGCGGCGACGCCGTGGCCGATGCCGCAGCGCTGAACGTCCAGTCGCGCGAGCTCTGGCGTTTGTGGGATGCCAGGCACGCCGAAGAACTGGCCGTGCGCGAAGGCCTCGTCAGGCTGTTCGATCTCATGCTGGACAACCTTGGCGAATTTCTGGCGCAGGACCACTGGATCAGCGTCCAGATGTCGGCGATCCAGGACATCCTGCGTCCGCCGCTGGACGTGCGTCGCCTTGAAGAGGCGCAAGGCAATCTCAAGCAACTGCTGTTCCGCCAGGGCGTGCTGCACAAGAGCGCCGACGAGGCGCGCGCCACGGCCAAGGAACTCATCGGCCTGGTCGTGCGCAATCTGGCGGCCTATGCCGAGCACAGCGCCGGCTACAACCAGGCGCTCGAGGCCGATCTGCGCAAGCTCGAAACCAGCGACGACTGGGAAGAGATGCGCGGCGTGGTGCGGGGCATCCTCGAGCAGGGGCGCGAGATGCAGCAGCGCAGCCGCGAACTCGGCGGTCAGCTCGAACTGGCCCAGCGCCAGGCCGCCGAGGCGCATGAGCGCATCCAGAGTCTGGAAAACGAACTCGAACAGGCCAGCCAGAAACTGCAGGAGGATCCGCTCACCGGGGCGCTCAACCGTCGCGGGCTCGACCTGGTTTTCACGCGCGACGCGTCGCGCGCCCTGCGGCTCAAGCTGCCGCTGTCGGTGGCCTTGCTCGATCTCGACCATTTCAAGCGCATCAACGACAACTTCGGACACGATCTGGGCGACGCGTTCCTGCGCGCCCTGGTGGATCTGACCCGCCGCCTCATGCGTCCGAGCGACAGCATCGCGCGCATGGGCGGCGAGGAGTTCATGCTGGTGCTGCCCGATGTGGACGCCGAACAGGCCTACCCTGTCGTCGACCGTCTGCTGCAGGCGTTTTGCGCCCAGCGCATCCTGCATCGCCCCAGCGGGCAAAGCGTCCAGGCCAGTTTCAGCGCCGGAATCGCCGCATGGGGTCAGTATGAGGACTTCGTCTCGTTGTACCAACGCGCGGACGCGGCGCTCCTGCACGCCAAGCAGGCCGGGCGGCAGCGCCTGGTCTATGCGGCGCCGGCCGAGGCGGGAGGAAAATCTCAGCCAGCCCGACCTCTGGCCCGATAGGCACGGGCGGCTGTGCCGCAAGGGGCGATTACCATGCTCGAAACACTGTCTTACCGAGCATGGAACTGTCCGATCTTCAAGCGCGCAATACCCAGATCCTCGCCCTCTTGCGGGCCAGCCGGAAACCACTTCCCTCGCCGAGCGCCGTCGCGCTCGAATTGATGCGCCAGGTCGGGCGCCGCGAAACCGGCGTGTTCGAGGTTTGCCGCTGCGCCCGCAAAGATCCGATGCTGGTGGCCAAGACGGTCCAGGTGGCCAATTCGGCGCTCTACGCCGGCCTGCGCCAGACCGCGGCGGTGGAAGATGCCGTGATGCGCATCGGCGTCGCGACCCTGGCGCGCCTCGCGGTGGGCCTCACGCTGGTGCATACCGCCAGCGACTGGCTGCCCGACTTCGACTTGAACCGGCACTGGCGCTGCGCGCTGGCGCGCGGCCTGGTGATGCAGCGTCTGGCGCGCAGGCTGCGCTCCATTCCAGGCTCGGAGGCCTTCACCCTGGGACTGCTGAGCGATATCGGCCAGTTGGCCATGGCAGCCGCCTTCGGCGCCGAGGTGGCGAACCCCCCTGCGGCGGGGGGCGCGAGTCTCTTGCAATACCAGCGCGAACGCTGGGGCTTCGATCAGAACGAGGCCAGCGCCGCCCTCTTGGAGGACTGGGAATTCCCCGTGGCGCTATGGCTTGCGGTGCTGCCCATCGGCCAGGAGGTCGCGCATGCGGCAGGGCGCGGTGGCGAACTCGCGCTGATGGTGGACGTTGCGCGCTGCGTGGCCGGCAACCTGTGCAGTCTGCACGCCAAGGCCGATCTGCCGGGCCTGTACATGGGTGCCGCGCGCCTGGGCATGGACCAGGAGGCGGTGGTCGTCATGCTCGACCAGATGCGCACCGATTTTCCCGACATGGCGCGCATTCTTGACGTCTCGATCCCCGCGGACCAGGCCGAGGCCGAATTCGAAAGGCTGCGCGCCGCACTCGCCGTGGCGCCGCCGCTGGATGACCGGCTGCCCGATTCGGCGCTCGTGGTCGGTCCGCTCGCGCAGCCGGGCAGCGGCCTGTGCCACGTGCTGGAACAAGATGGAATGCGGGTCCTCGTGGCGCCTGGCCTGGAGCTGGGGACCGAGCTGTTGCGCCTGCACCAGCCCCAGGTTCTCATCCTCGAGAACGAGCTGTTGGCGGGTGACAAGTTGGCGTGGTGCAGGCAGGTCAGACAGGAATTCGGACCCAGGCTCTACATGTTGTTGCTGACCAGTGCACTCGAGGACGAGGAGACGCTTCGCGCGATCGATGCCGGCGCGAACGATGTCCTGGCGTATCCGTCCGAGCCCAGGCTGCTGCTGGCCAAGGTCAGGCTGGGCGGGCATACCGTGCGCCTGCTCGCCGCGCTCGAACACGAGCGTCATCATGCCTTCACCATGCAGCGCGAGCTGGCCCGGATCAACGCCAATCTGCGCGCCGCGGCCTATACCGACGAGTTGACCGGCTTGCCCAACCGCCGCGCGCTCGACGAATTCCTCGCCCAGGCCTGGGCGGACGCCGCGCGCGCCGGGCTAGCCTTGAGTTGCGTGATGCTTGATCTCGACCACTTCAAGGCCATCAACGACAGCCATGGGCACGATGTCGGTGACCGCGTGTTGTGCGCGGTCACGCGCACGCTGCACGCGCAGACCCGTTCGACCGACATGCTGGCGCGTTGGGGCGGCGAGGAGTTGGTGCTGGTGTGCACCAATACGGATGCCCGTGCCGCCGCGGCGCTGGCCGAGCGCATGCGCCGTGCGGTGGAAGACATGCAGGGCGATTTTCCGGCCGTCACGCTTTCCGCCGGTGTCGCTCAGGCGGGATTCAGCGGCACACGAATCGAGGATGTCCTGCATGCGGCGGATCAAGCTTTGTTGCTGGCCAAGCGCGGCGGGCGCAACCGCGTGGTGAGCTTGCCGATCCAGGTGCAGGGCTGCGCCTCACAGGCCGAGTGATCGGCGACACATGCCCCACACGCAAGCCTTCAGCGAGGCAGGCTCGCAGTTCAAACCCACAGCGCTGGCCGCCGCTTACGGGGCGGCGTGTCGCGCGTTGCCGAGCGTGTTGCGCAGCAGTTGCCGCGCCGAGCGGTCCGCCGCCGCGTTGCGGTGCTGCTCCATCCACGTTTGCGCCAGGCGGCCCAGTGTCGTGCGCGGGCGCTGCGGATCCACCTCGCTGGAAAACGCACGCACCCAGGCGGGGATCTCGCCGGCCGGCATGGGCTTGGCCAGCGCGTAACCCTGGCCCGCGTCGGCGCCGAGCAGCGTGGCAGCCTCGACCAGATCGGGGGTTTCCAGCCCCTCGACGACCACCCACAGGCCCAGGCTCTGCGCCAGCTGCACCAGGGCGCCGATGAAGCCGATCACCCGTTCCGGATCCATGCTCGCCTCGCGCACCAGGCCCTGGTCGATCTTGACCGTATGGAAGGGCAGGGTACGCAGGCGCAACAGGCTGCTGTAGCCCGAGCCGAGGTCGTCCATCACCAGGCGTACGCCGACATCGGCCAGCGCGCGCACCGCGCTGTCGCGCCGTTCGGGGTCGTCGAATTCGGTGCCTTCCAGGATTTCCAGGTAGAGCCTGTCGTGGGCGATGCCGGTGGCCGTCAGCGCCTGTGTCACCCATGGGGCGCAGTCGGGCGATTGCATCACATCCAGGGGGAGGTTCACGCTCACACCGAGGTGGATGCCATGGGTTTCATAGGCGGCCAGTTCTTGCAGGGACTGGGCCATGCCGGCGCGGAACAGGCGCGTGAGTTCGGGGCGGCCGAACCAGGGCAGGAAACTTCCGGGCGTGACCAGTTCGCCGCCGGGAAGCCGGAGCCGCGCCAGCGCCTCGACCATATAAGGCTGGCCTGCCTGCAAGTCGACGATGGGTTGCATGTGCATTTCCAGGCCGTCGTCGAACAGGCTCTGGCGCCACAGCAGTCGCTTGCCTATGGGGGTCGGCTGGCTTGCATTCTGGGTCTGCAGCCGCTGCCAGCCGCGCGACAGGGTTTGGCCCAGATTCTCGAGGAAGCCGCGCGCCGCGCGACGTTCGAACATGGCGGGGTAGCCGCCGAACAGCGAGAACACCGCCACGACGTGATCATGGCGGTCGCGGATCGGGATCGCCGCGACGCTGCGGACGCCGGCTTCGCGCGCGGCCTCCCGCCATGGCGCGGCGCTGGCATCCAGGGTATAGCTGGCCAGGGTGCAGATGCGTTCGTTCTGCCAGGCGCAGGAGGTGGGCCCGCGGCTTTCGGCGGCGCCATCCTGCAGCCGGGGCATGCGTACCTTGCCATAGTGGCGGACCATGGCCTGGGCATACGGTTCCAGCCCGGCGGAAAGCTCGATGACGAATTCGCCCGTGTCGTCGGGCGCGCTGATCATGGCGGCCTTCATGCCGGGAAGAATGATCAGCTGGTCGAGCGCGGACTGCATGAACTCAGCCCACGCCGTGCAACTCTGCATGGAGTTCTCAAGGGCGAAGACGTAGGCCTGGTACTGCTCGCGCAGAGCCTGCGCCGCCTCCACCTGGGTTTGCAGTTCCATCTGCACGCGTGCCGACAGCACGCCGGTCAGCCTGCGCCTGTCACCTGGGTGGCAGGGCAGGCTTGCGGTGAGGTCGTTCAGCCCCATGAGATAGATGCTGGTGGCGCGCACCAGCGCTCGCGTGGGCACGCCGACGAGGGCGTGGACATGGCCGATGCGCGCCGCGATCTGCAGATGTTCCTGCCGGCTCAGATCCGGCGACAGGAGCCGGCGCAGGTGATCGATCTGGCGTGCCTTGAGATGGGCGAATTCATCCGGACTGAGGTGGGTGAGAACCTCGAGCGATTCCGGATCCTGGCGCAGGGCTTCGTAGAACGCGGCGACGAATTCATCGACGGCCGGCGCGTAATGGCCAAGGGCCAGCTGCAGGAGATGGTCGGCGTGGGTCCCGTAGGGGTCGTCGTGCGCATGTTCCTGGCTGGTTTCGATGAACTCCACATCGACTTTCTGTCCCCAACGCAGCCACCAGTCGCGACGGTCCGCCTTGTGCAGCTTGGCGCTGTAGAGGGCGGCATCCGCACGACGCAGCAGGGTGTCGGGTTCGGCGCCGTCGGATGGATACAGGGACAGTCCCAGACTCAGGCCCAGGCGCGTGTTGCAGCCCTCGGGCAGCGCGCAGTCCTGCGTCGCTGCGGCCTCGATGGCGCGCAGCCGGGCGGCCAGATCGGCATCGTCGCGCAAGTCCTGCAGCACGAGCACGAATTCATCGCCGCCCATGCGCGCGGCGATGTCGCCTTCGCGCAGGGCGGATTGCAGATTCCCGGCGAACTTCTGCAGCACGGCGTCGCCCGCCAGGTGGCCCCATTGATCGTTGACGAGCTTGAAATCATCCAGGTCGAGCAGGCCCACGGCCATGCCTTGCCCGGTTTCCTTGGCGCGGCTCAGGGCCAGGGGCAGGGTTTCGTTGAGCGCGTGGCGATTGGGCAGTCCGGTGAGCGCGTCGTGCCGCGCCTGCCATTCCACGCGCTCTTGCGCGGCGCGCCGATCGCTCAGATCGCGCATGGCCCACACCGCATCGAAGTGGCCGGTTTCGGTCGGGATGAGCCGGCTTGAGATTTCGCACCAGAACAGGCTGCCGTCGGCGCGGCGCAGTTGCAGCTCGCGCCGCACGTCTTCTCCGCGCTTGAGGGCGGAATAGAGCGCGTCGCCGATTTGCTCGAAGTCGGCGCGCGTGGGATAGATCACCTCCGCGGATTGGCCGGCGAGGTCTTCGGGGCCGGCATAGCCGAACATCTCGGCCATGCGGCGGTTCACCTTGCGGAACACGCGCCGATTCGTCAGGGCGATGGCCACCAGCGAGTTGTCCAGCATGGCCTGTTGCAGGGCCGCCCCGGCCTTCACTTCCTGCAGCTGGCTTTGCGTGTTGAGCAGGACGCCGGCCAGGGAGGCGGAGAATTCGAGCAGTTCCAGGTGGGCTTGCGTCGGCGAGCCCGCTTGGGTTCCGGTGAGGGCAAAGGTGCCGAGAATGCGATCGTCACGCCAGATGGGCCAGGACCAGCAGGACTGTAGGTCCCAGGTTTCGGCCGCGGCCCGCAGCGCGTCCCAGCGCGTGTCGTGCGGGATGTCGCCCACCAGGCAGGGCTCGCGCAGATAGACCGCGTTGCCGCAAGAGCCGGCGTGGGGTCCCGGGGCCAGGCTGTCGAGCGCCGCCAGCAGGTCCGAGGGCGCGCTGGGCGCGGCCAGCACGTGAAGCAGCCCGTCCTCGCGCATGATCATGATGCTGGCGATGCGCCCTGGCGCCTGCTGCTCGGCCAGCAGGCACAGGCGCACGGCCAGATCCTCCGGCGGCTTGCCGGCGGCCAGGTCGTGCAGGATCTGCGTCGAGACATCGAGCAGGCCCGCGGAGACATCGGCGCTTGGGGTTTTCATCGGCGGCGCGGGCTGCCCAGGAGATCGATGACGAAGACTTCGCGTCCGGCGTCCTCGGGCCTGCTGCCGCGGCGGCAACCCACCACCTCGCAGAGCAGGATTCCGGCCTCGGCGTTGCCGGCGAGCTCCTTGTCGAGGGTCACGGGGTCGCCGCGGTCGAGCGGAAAATCGGCCAGAATGGTCAGCTTGCCGCCGCCCGGATCGGCCACCAGCAGCACCTCGCTGGCCGCGCCGCTGGAATGCCAGGAGCGGCGCAGCAGCACGCGGCGCGCCTTGAACATGCCCCGGTTGTCGAGGCGCAGGCTCTCGGTCTTCTTCAGCAGCTCCTGCAGCTTCGGATCGTTCCAGTCCACGTCCACCAACCTGCTGGTGGGGTCTTTCGCCTCGCTGTTCATGATGCCGCCCTCATGGGGCCAGGTAGCCGGTCGTGCGGGTCGGACCTGGTTGCACTGCCGCCGAGCGCCGGCAAGTCGACCGGTGTTTCCAGGATCCACTGCCTGGCGAGCCTGCCCAGCAGGGTCTGCGGCGGCTGCGACAGGGATGCGGTCTTGAACTGGGCGGTCCAAGACGCGAAATCATGCACCGGCATGGGCTGGGCGAAGGCGTAACCCTGGCCGGCGTCGGCACCCAGGACCGCGGCCACTTCGACGAGGTCGGGGGTTTCCAGGCCTTCCACCACCACGCCCAGCTTGAGGCTTTGCGCCATGCGCACCAGCGAGCCGATGAAGCGGATCACCCGCTCGGGATCCTTGCCGGCCTCGCGCACGAGTCCCTGGTCGATTTTGACGATGTGAAAGGGCAGGGTGCGCAGGCGCAGCAGGCTGCTGTAGCCCGAGCCGAGGTCATCCATCACCAGGCGGACGCCCAGCGCGGCGAGGGCATGCACGGCGACGTCGCGCCGCTCGCCGTCCTGGAATTCGGCATCCTCGAGAATTTCGAGGTGCAGGCGCCCGGGTTCGATCCCGAACTGCGCGAGCGCTTGGCTCACCCATGTCGCGCAGTCGGGGTGCAGCAGCACTTCGGGCGGCAGGTTGAGCGAGATGTCGGGGCGCAGGCCCTGCGCGTCCCAGACGCTGACCTGCCGCAGCGATTGCTCCAATCCCAGCGTGAACAGCCGAATGAGTTCGGCGGTCCCGAACCACGGCAGGAATTGCACGGGGTTGATGATGCTGCCGTCCTCGAGACGCAGGCGCGCCAGCGCCTCCACCTTGTCGGCTTTGCCGGTGCGCAGATCGACGATGGGCTGGACGTACATCTCGAGTCCGCCATTGAACAGGCGCAAACGCCAGGCCCGTCGCTCGCGTGCCAGCAGCGTTCCGCCCTGCGCCACGTGCAGGCCGCGCGCCGCGCGCTCGAACAGCAGCTCGATGGACTGCATGAAGCGCCGCATCTCCTGGGTTTCGAACATGCCCGGCACGCCGCCATACAGGCCGAAGACGCCGAGCATGCGGTCGCGGCCGTCCTTGACCGGCACGGCCGCCGAACTGCGGATGCCCACCGCATGCGCGGACTCGCGCCACGGCGCCATGCGCGCATCGGCGACGTAGCTGGCATTGGTTTCGATGCGTTCGCTGCGCCAGCAACGTGGATGCGGAGACTGGCTGAAGGCGCTTTGTTCGTCGAAATTCAGCGGCGCCACTTCGCGGTCGTGCATGGACTGCAGGTAGGCGTCGAAGCTGCCCCCGGTGAACTCGGGCACGAAGCGGCCCAGCGCGTCGGGTTTGTACAGCACGGTGGCCTTGATGCCGGGCAACTTGGCCACGGCGTCCAGCACCGTGCGCGCCACGTCGGCCCATTGGGTGATGTCCTGCAGCCTTTGCTCCAGGTTCAGCAGGGCCTGCTGGTAGTGTTCGCGCAGGCTCTGCGCGGCATGGGTCTGGGTTTCCAGCTCGACCTGGAGCCGGCCGGACATGGCGTGGGCGAGCTGCTGCCGGTCGCGGATGCGCCCGGGCATGCCGGCGGCCAGTTCGTGCAACTGTTGCAGATACCAGCCGAGGCTGGAGACCAGGCTGTGCGTCGACACGCCTGCTAGGGCATGCTGGGTGCCGATCAGGGTGGCTTCCTTGCGGTGGTCGATTTCGTGCAGATTGGGCGCGAGCAGGCGGTGCAAATGGCCGGTCTGCCGGCGCTTGAGCATGGCGAGTTCATCGGCGTCCAGCCGATGCATGATCTCGGCGGCGGCGTCGTCGTCGGCCAGTTGGGTGTAGAACTGCTCGACGAAATGGCCCGCGGCATGTGCGAGATGCGTCTGCGCCTGCGTGAACAGGCGCCGGGCCTCTTCGCCGTAAGGATCCATGGCCTGCAGCACGACCGGGGCGGTGTGTTCGTTGCTGGCGCCTTCGCGCCAGCGCTGCCACCAGATGGGCCGGTCGGCCTTGTGGGCCTTGCTGGCGTACAGGGCCGCGTCGGCGTGTCGCAGCAGCAGGTCGGCATCGGCCTGGTCGTTCGGGTACAGCGTCAGGCCCAGGCTCATGCCGACCCGGGCTTCCACGTCGCCGGTGAGCTTGAACGGGGTTTCGACCACGGTGTGCAAGCGGTTGAGCAGGATGGCGAGATCGTCCTCGCGCCCCAGGCCCTCGAGGACGACGACGAACTCATCGCCGCCCAGGCGCACGACGAGATCGGTGTCGCGCACAGCAGCCTTCAGGCGCTGGCCGAGTTGCTTGAGCAGGGCGTCGCCGGCCTGGTGGCCCCAGGTGTCGTTGACGGGTTTGAAATCATCCAGGTCCATCACGCCCACCGCCAGCAGGCTGCCCTGGCGCCGCACCCGGGCCATGGCCAGCGGCAAGTGGGTTTCCAGCATCAGTCGGTTGGGCAGGCCGGTCAGCATGTCGTGCCGCGCCAGATAGGCCTGGCGCGATTGCTCGGATTTGAGGTCGGCCTTCAAATCGAGTTCAGTCAGGGCGCGCCCCAGCAGTTCGGGGACGCGGCGCAGCATGCCGAGCATGGCCTCGTCCAGATCCCGCTTGTTCAGGGCCACCAGGGCGAGCAGGGCCCAGGGCTCGTCATGGCGGTGGATGACGAGCAGGGCGCCCGCCAGTTCCAAGCCGGGTAAGGCGTAAGGCGCCCAGGGCTGCAGCAAAGGCGAATCGGGCTCGGTGTCGAGGGTCAGCTCCTGGGTTTCCCATGCCCGCTTCAGCGCGGGGCTTTGGCGCAGCACGGGCGCCGGCGCCGCGCTCAGCACCTCGGCGCCGCTTCCCGCCGCCGCCAGAACCTGCAACCGGCCTTCGGCATCCGGCTGGCCCACCCAGGCCGCGACGAACAAGCCGCTTTCCAGCAGCCGGGTACAGGCGCTGAGCAGCAGTTCGGCCTCGCTGCGCGCGGCGATCAGGGTGTCGATTTCGGCCAGGATGGATTGCAGGATTTCCTGCTGGCGCTGCCGGCTCTCGCGTTCCTCTCGCTCCGCCGCGAGCAGGGCGAGCCGGTCGAGTCCGCGGCCGATCTCCCGCGCCATCTGCTCAAGCAAGCCGCCAAGCTCGGCATCGAAGATGTTTTGCCGGGCGTGGTAGACCGACAGCACGGCCTTGATCTCGTCGCCTTGTCGGATCGGGAGTGCGGCGCAGGCGCCGAAACCATGCGCGCCGGTGCGCTGTTTCCACGGGGTGACCGATATGGCGTCGTCGCTTGGGCCGAAGATCGGAAGGCCGCCGCGCCAGGCGCGTTCGCAAGGGCCCCGGTCTTTGGACGCGGCCGGGCCGTCGAGTTGGCTTGTGTCGCCAGCCGAGGCCAGGATCCGGAACTGCCGGTCGGCGTCCGGTTCGCCGATCCAGGCCAGTTGCATGCCGGCCTGCTCGACGGCGAATCCGCAGGACGCCTGGTACAGCGTGGCCGCGTCAGGAGCCGTGGCGGCGCATTGGCTCATCCGCGCCAGCGCCGCATTGAACCGCGCAAGCCTGCGTTGCTGCCCGTGCAGGCGTTGGATCCACAATCCGGCCACCACCTGCACGGCGAGCAACAGCAGCCATGTCGACAGCAGTGGAACGACCTGCCTGATCCAGGTTTGCATGATGACCGAGCTGGGCACGCTGGCGAAGGCGGCGACGGGCCAGCCCGCCAGGCGCTGCCAGGCCACGATGTGGTGCTGGCCCGAGGCTTCGACCCAGCCCGAGGCCACGCCGCTGCGGGCCTGGGGCTGCCGGGTCAGCGTGCGCGCCAGGATGCCCCGGGACGGACGCAGCAGGAGGGCCGCCTTGGCGCTGGGAGAGGCCTGCGGCAGTCTGGCGAGCAGATAGCCGTCGTTGCGCATCAGGCCCACGGTGGGGACGTGGGCGTCGTCGTTCATCGAACTGGCCTGCGCGCGCAGGGTTTGCAGGATGTCCTCGGTTTGCATGACGAAAATCAGGAGGCCCGGGCGTCCGGCGACGGGCGTCGGCACGGCGCAGCGCACCGGGGTGACCAGATGGCCTCCACGCGCGGCGCCGGGCATGGCCCGGCCGATCTGGACCGTGCCGTTCAAGGCCTGCGCGCGCCGCAGTTCGTCGCTGAAGTTCGGGCTTGTCTTGGATGCGGCGACGGGCGGCAGCTCCCGGGTCGAGGCGACCAGGCGGCCTTGATGGGACAGCAGGTCGATGCGGTCGATGAACGGCAGCTGCGGCAGGACGTCCAGCATCCAGGCGCGGGCCGCCCGCGGCTCGTCCCACACGCCCGGATGGTCGGCGAGCTTTTCCCGGGCAATATTGCACACCGTCTGGATGCCGGCGTAGCGCTGGGTCATCGAATCGGCCCAGAACGCGGACTGGCTGGCCAGCAGCTTGCCCGCGGTGGACTGGATGTCCGTGTAGCGCCCGTAGAGCATCGCGGCAACCGCCAGTGCCAGCGCGACGTTGGCCGCAAGGACCAGGCGCAGCAAGCTGCGCACTTCCCGGGGCTTGGCGGTGGAGACGGACATGGGCGTGGCGATGGTTCGCAAATGGGGCATTTGATCCCCGATTACAGCATCGTCACAAATGCCAAGCGGGGGTGACAGTCCAACAAAACGTCACAAAACGCGAAATCTTTCACGCTTACGCGGTTTATCCGGTTTGCCAGCATGGGCTTCGGACGATCCGCGTCGATGTCGGGGTCGGGATATCGTCAGGTTTGGGCGTCTGCACCGGAATCCCGCCGCTGAACATGGCGTCCCCGGTCAGGGCACCAGATAGGCGATAAACACGCCCTGATCCTGTCTGCCGCGCTGTCCGGGCCTGCAAAGCTTGACCCGGTAGCGGCGTTCTTGCGTCTCGGGCTTGGCGGCATCGCGCAGGACCACGCTCGCCCCCGCGTCGAGCCGGGTTTCGAGGGAGAGGGTCAGCGCCGCACCGGGCGCGGTTTCATGCAGCAGCGCGGCGTCGATCCATTCGCCGGCAGGCATGTCGTCCAGCCGCAGCTGCAGTCCCACCGGGACTTTCTGCTCCCACAACGATTCCAGCAGGTAGTTGACGCGGCGCGCGGCGTAGGACCAGGAGCCGCGCCCGGGCCGCATGGCGTCTTCGACCGGGCCGCGCTGCCCCTCGTTGGCTAGGTCGATCAGCCTGGCGAGTTCCTGGTGCCAGTGGTCGTGCCACATGCGCAGGTCGTCCAGGGTTTCGGCCATGCCCGGTACGTCGACGAAGCGCAGCCAGATTCCCACCTCGCAGGCGAATGAACTCGCGGCATGGTCCGGGTCGCCGTAGTCCGTCTGGCCGCCGAGGATTTCCTGCAGATGTTTTTTCGCGCGCAGTCGCTCGCGCGCCCACATCTCGGCGACGTCGTAATAGCTCTTGCTCTGCTGGTCGCCGATCATCGGCAGCATGATGGTGCGCCGGTCCATGACGCCGGCTTGCGAGAAAGCCGAGCGGTCCAGGGGCTTGAACCAGCGCGGGAAGAGTTTCACCAGCGCTTGGCGCCAGGAGATCGGAAGGTGTTGGATCAACTCGGACATGGTCTGGCCTGCTTGAGCGTGGAGTGAAGCGAAAGCCCGCGCTGGCCGTGGTCTCGGCAAGCTTGGGCATTCGCGCGACGTGTGCTGCTGCGTTGAGAACCTGCCCCGCCCCGTTTCACGCCAACCGTGGGGACGGCGGGATGCCGTGCGCGCACAGATTACTTCAAGCCGGCCTGCAGGTTAAGTCTCAGTCTCAGCCTCGGTCTCCCGCGAAGCTTCCGCATCCAGTTTGAATACGAGCATGGTGTCCTGCAACTGGGAAGCCTGGGCGTTCATTTCCTCGGCGGTGGCGGCGAGTTCTTCCGAGGCCGAGGCATTCTGCTGGGTGACGGCATTGAGCTGGGCCACGGCCTGGTTGATCTGCTGCATGCCGGTGGCCTGCTCCTCGCTGGCGGCGTTGATCTCCTGCACCAGGTCCGAAGTCTTGGCAATGGCCGGCACCATCTGCGCGAGCAACTGGCCGGCGGTCTCCGTCTGCTTGACGGTGGAGGAGGCCAGATCACCGATCTCCTTGGCCGCGACCTGGCTGCGCTCGGCCAGCTTCCTCACCTCGGCGGCCACCACGGCAAAGCCCTTGCCATGCTCGCCGGCGCGGGCGGCCTCGATGGCCGCGTTGAGCGCCAGCATGTTCGTTTGATACGCGATGTCGTCGATGATCGAGATGCGCTCGGCGATCGACTGCATGGCCGCCACCGTCTGCTGCACCGCCGCGCCCCCCTCACGCGCCTGGGACGAAGCCTGCTGCGCCATGGCGTCGGTGAGGCGGGCGTTGTCGGCGTTTTGCTTGATCGAGGTGGTGGCCTGCTCCAGCGTGGCGGAGGTTTCCTCCACCGAGGCGGCCTGCTCCGAGGCCGACTGCGACAGGCTTTGCGAGGTGCTGGAGACCTGGGTCGAGGCCGAGGACAGGTTGTCGGCGGCGGCGCGCACCGCGGTGATGGTGGCGGTGAGCTTGGCCACCATCGTGCCCAGGGCATGAAGGAGCTGGCCGGTCTCGTCGCGCGACGAGGCGGAAACCCGCACCGACAAGTCGCCGTCGGCCACGCGCTGGGCCACCCCCACGGCCTGGCTCAGCGGGCCCGTGATCGAGCGCGTGATCCAGATGCCGCCGAGAATGGCCGCGATGACGAAACCCAGGGAGATGAGGAGATTGCGGCGTAGGCCGCTGACATACCGGGCCTGGCTTGCCTCGTAGGCGGCGTGCATCTGGGTTTTCTGGGACTCGATCAGCTGCTCGATTTCATGGCGCATCTTCAGCACCACGGGCTGGGCGAGCTGGGTGTAGATGGTGCCTGCCTGAGGGTAGAGGTTTTGCTCCATCAAGGCGATGGCTTGCTGCTGGACAGTCCGGTTCTTGGCGATCAGCGCCCGAATCCTGGTCAAGCCCTGTTCGATTTGCGGGTCTGGCGGCAAGGCTTCCAAGGCCTTGAAGACTTCGCCGGTGCTGCGCTGATTCTTTTTCAGGTGCGCCTGCATGTCCGCGAGATTGCCGCCGTCCCGCACCGGGTTGAGCATGGCGCGGTAGAGCGTGGCGGTGGTGTCCTGGAAGTTGTCGAAAAAAACGTTCAGCAACTCGACACGCCGCGTTTGGACCTGGACGATTTCGCCGAATTCCGCGTTGATTTCCTTGATCTGCATCTGCGCCAGCACGGCGTTGAGCACGATCACGCCGACCATGCCGATCAAGCCGATGGTCATGCGGGTGCGGATGCGCATATTGTTGAATGCCGTCATGGCTCAGTCTCCTCGTTCAGGTTGTTGTTGTGCATGCAAGGTTGACGGCACAGATCGGCAGGACTGGAGTGGGGAAACTCCGGGTTACATCCGTCCATATTCGACCATTGCCGCGGGAATGTCCTCCAGGGACAGGATGCGGTCCGCGCCGCCGAGCTTGATGGCTTCCTTGGGCATGCCGAACACCACGCTGCTCTGTTCGTCCTGGGCGACGGTGCGTGCGCCGGCGTCGTGCATGTCCTTCAAGCCGCGTGCGCCATCGTCCCCCATGCCGGTGAGGATGATGCCCAGGGCATTGCGCCCGGCGCATTGCGCCACGGAGCGGAACAGCACGTCGACCGAGGGGCGGTGGCGGTTCACCGGCGGGCCGTCGCGCACCTCGACGTGGTACTGCGCACCGCTGCGCCGTACCTGCATGTGCCGCCCGCCGGGAGCAATGAGCACCAGGCCCGGGGTGAGGCGGTCGCCGTCGCGGCCTTCGCGCACGTCGAGCGCGCACAGGCTGTCGAGGCGTTCGGCGAAGGTCGCGGTGAATTTTTCCGGCATGTGCTGCACCACGGCGATTCCGGGCAGGGTGCGCGGCAACTGGGTCAAAACGCGCTCCAGCGCCAGGGTTCCACCGGTGGACATGCCCATGGCGATGATTTTTTCCGTGGTGTCGGCCAGCACGTGCGGGGTGGTGGACTGGACGGCGGGAGCGAGTCCGGGCTTGGCCGCTGGCGCCCGGGCCGCTGTGCGCAGGCTGCTGGTGTTGGCGCGCGCGGCGGTCTTGATGGTCTGCGCCAGTTCAGTGGTTTGCTCCACCAGGAAGTCCTTCAGGCCGACACGCGGCTTGGTCACGACGCTGACAGCACCCGCGGCCAGCGCGTCGAGCGTGATCTGGGCGCCTTTTTCCGTGAGCGTGGAGCAGATCACCACCGGCAAGGGGTGCTCGACCATCAGCTTCTTGAGGAAGGTGATGCCGTCCATGCGCGGCATTTCCACGTCGAGCACCAGGACATCGGGCCACGCGCCCTGCTGCATGCGCTGCAGCGCGAACAGGGGGTCGGGCGCGGTGCCGATCACCTCGATGCCGGGGTCGCGCAGCAGCACGGCCTGCAGCACCTGCCGCACGACGGCCGAATCATCGACGATGAATACCTTGACTTTGTTGGGAATCGCCATGACGCGAGCTCCGTTTAGGGTTTGTGTTGGGTCAGGCCTGACCGTGCGTGCGCTGCTGCGCGTCCTGGCCCCAGAACTTGAGGTAGGCGTCGCCGCTCCAGATCTCGAACATCAGGTTGCGATGTCCCTGGCCGCCCAGATGCTCGGCCTTGAGCTTCAGGCCATGCTGCCTGACCAGCTCGCGGCCGGTGAGCACGTTTTTCAGCGGCACATCGGTGTAGCCGGCATGTGGGGTGCGGTGCGCATGGTCGAACATGCGCCCTCCGCCGAAGAGCTTGGCGTCGTACTCCTCGGGGCGCGTGCGCGCCGCGCGCATGCTGCGCAGGAACATCAGCATCGCCTCGTCCGCGTATTTACCGTCCAGCGCGTCGTGTCCATGCCGGCCTTGCCTGGCGCGGCTGGGCAGCATGTAGTGGCACATGCCGCCAATCTTGAGACGGGAGTGCCAGACGGTCACGGCGACGCAGGAGCCGAGCAGGGTGCGCACGCGCGTGCGCCCCTCGCCGAAATACAACTCGCCGGGCTGCAGGAAGATTTCCAGGGGCTCCTCTTCCTGGATGGCCAGGTTTCTGGGCCAGGTCGGCGCGTTCATAGTCCCTTCCGCGGCGCCCCAGGATCCTTGCGGTACACGGCGGGTTGCACGGCCTGCAGCGGGACGTCGAGGCCGTTGAGGCTTTCGGAATGGCCGACGAAAAGGTGGCCGCCCGGGCGCAGCGCGTCGACCAGCCGGTGGCAGATCTGGCGCTTGGTCTCGCTGTTGAAATAGATCATGACGTTGCGCAGAAAAATCAGGTCGAACGGGCCCATGTCGGGAAAAGGCGCATTCAAGTTCACGATGCGAAACTGCACGCGCTCGCGCAGACTGGCCTGCAAGGTGAAGTAGCCAGCCTGGGCGCCGACACCCTTGAGGCAGTAGGCCTTCAGATAGGGCTGCGGGATTTTCTCGGCCCGCTCCATCGGATACACCGCGCTTTGCGCCTGCTCCAGAATGCGTGTGCTGATGTCGGACGCCATGATGTCCCAGGGGCGCGACCCCAGCCGCTCGGCCAGCACCATGGCGGTGCTGTAGGGCTCCTCGCCGCTGGAACACGCCGCGCTCCAGACCCTGAACGGCCGGCCGGGCTCGACTTTGGGCAGGATCTGTTCGGCGAGGTAGGCGAAGTGCTTCGGTTCGCGGAAGAAATAGGTTTCGTTGGTCGTCAGGATGTCGATGACCTGCTGCCGTTCCTTCGCGTCGCGCTGGATATGCCGGAGGTATTCGGTGAACGTGGCGCAACCGGCGCCTTGCAGCCGGCGCGCCAGGCGCCCGCTGACCAGCGCCTTCTTGGTCGGCGCCAGCGTGATGCCTGCGGCTTCGAACATCAGCTTGCTGAAGCCGGCCAATTCGGTATCGGTGAGTTCGCTCATTTGAAGTTGCGTAGGTGTATCTGTCGCGAAGGGCTTCATGCCGCCTTGGTTGTCCAGGCGCGGGGAAATCGGCTCTCAAGGAAACGCCGGGCCGCTCCCAGGTTTTCTTGGCCCCCACGGGGGCGGCGTGCCGCCCCTGGGGCGCTCAGAACCGGACGAACTCCGCATCACCGGGCGTGGCCATGACCATGGCCGGGGTTGTGGCGGTTTTTCGGGTCGTGCGCTTGGCCTGCTTGGGCGCGGGCGCAGCCGGCGCCTGGCGCGCCGCGCCCCCGTCGGCCAGCCTGAACTGGCGCATGGTGTCCTGCAACTGGGAAGCCTGGGCGTTCATTTCCTCGGCGGTGGCGGCGAG
>NZ_LT592171.1:1110045-1471831 GCF_900088825.1 Thiomonas delicata
GACCTGGCTGCGCTCGGCCAGCTTCCTCACCTCGGCGGCCACCACGGCAAAGCCCTTGCCATGCTCGCCGGCGCGGGCGGCCTCGATGGCCGCGTTGAGCGCCAGCATGTTCGTTTGATACGCGATGTCATCGATGATCGAGATGCGCTCGGCGATCGACTGCATGGCCGCCACCGTCTGCTGCACCGCCGCGCCCCCCTCACGCGCCTGGGACGAAGCCTGCTGCGCCATGGTGTCGGTGAGGCGGGCGTTGTCGGCGTTTTGCTTGATCGAGGCGGTGGCCTGCTCCAGCGTGGCCGAAGTCTCCTCCACCGAGGCGGCCTGCTCCGAGGCCGACTGCGACAGGCTTTGCGAGGTGCTGGAGACCTGGGTCGAGGCCGAGGACAGGTTGTCGGCGGCGGCGCGCACCGCGGTGATGGTGGCGGTGAGCTTGGCCACCATCGTGCCCAGGGCATGAAGGAGCTGGCCGGTCTCGTCGCGCGACGAGGCGGAAACCCGCACCGACAAGTCGCCGTCGGCCACGCGCTGCGCCACCCCCACGGCCTGGCTCAGCGGGCCCGTGATCGAACGAATCTGGAACACGGTGAACAGCAAGCCCAGGATGAAGGCGATGCCACCGGTGCCGATGCCCAGCAGCAGGGCGGACTGCGCTTGGCGCGTCGTGCTGGCTTCGGCTTGCGCGTTTTGCACTTTTTGTTGCGCCATGAGATCCAGGATGCGTCGGCGCACCTGGCGCCACTGCGGCGTTTCCTGCTGGTTCAACGCCGCAATCGCGGCGGGCTGTTGACCTTGGGCCAGCGCCGTGATCTGCGCAAACTCGGCCACCTGTTTCTTCCGAAGCTCGCCGATGTCCTGCAGGGCCTTGATGTAGCCGGAGTCCTTCGCCGCCAGGGTTTGGGCGGTTTGCAAGGCCTGGGCGAAATGCTCTTGTGCCGCATCCAGGTTCTTGAACGCAGCCTTGTTCTCGGGGTCGAGCACGATGTTGCGCAGCGCCTGGCCGGACTGCAGACCTTGCGCGTACATGTCCTGCAGCGCTTCGCCCAGGGCCACGTCCGTGTGGATATAGGTCTGGAACTCGCGCCGGATCGACGACAGTTCGAACAAACTCACGGCGAGCGCGGCGATAAAAAGCAGGAACACCAGCCCCGAGGAAAGGGACATCTTGGTGCGGAGTTTCAAATCGCCGAATGCGTGCATGGAGGATCTCGTGATGAAAGTGAACTGCGTGTTGAGGCTGGCTAGAAGCTGGCTAGCGGGATAACGCGGGCTTGGCGTCCGAATGCGCGGCGCCGTCGGCGACGCGCGCCAGCGCGGC
The DNA here is from genome assembly GCF_900088825.1 of Thiomonas delicata. GTDB lineage: Bacteria > Pseudomonadota > Gammaproteobacteria > Burkholderiales > Burkholderiaceae_C > Thiomonas_A > Thiomonas_A delicata. The sequence continues at coordinate 1,111,361 of NZ_LT592171.1, forward strand.
CATTTCATCCATCGAGAGGACGTGGGAGACGTCGAGCAGGATGATGAAGCCGGAATCGGTGCGGGCCATGCCGCGGATGAAGTCCTGGCGCAGGCCGGTGCCGAAACTCGGCGGGGGTTCGATCTGCGTGGCATCCATGTCGAGCACGGCGTTGACCGCGTCCACCAGCACCCCGATGGCTTGGGGCCCGTCGTCGCCGTCGACCTCCATGATCACGATGCAGGTGCGCTGGCGCAACTCGGTGGCCGGGCGGCCGAAGCGTTGCGCCAGGTCGATGACCGGCACCACATTGCCGCGTAGGTTGATGACGCCATGCACGAAGGCCGGCATCATCGGGATGGTGGTGGGGCGCGTGTACTCCAGAATCTCGCGCACCCGCAGGATGTCCAGGCCGTAAACCTCGCTTTGCAGGCTGAAGGTGAGGTACTGGCCGCTGGCGGCCGATTCGGCAAGGCCGTGCGCCTGCACGGAAGCGGGAAGATTCGCAGTGCCTGGCGTGACGCCTGCCGTAGCAACAAGGGCGGTGTTTTGCATGGAGGGCTCCGTTTCGGTGAGCGGGTTCAGAACTTGACGAATTCGCCGGCACCGCGCAGCGCGGGTAGGGCATCGTGAGGTGTAACGGCACTTTTCTTCTTGGCTGAAGCCGGGCTCGGGTTAACCCGATTCGGCATGTCGCCGTCCTGGCCGGTTTTGAATGTGCTGACAAGCTGCTGCAGCTGGGAAGCCTGGGTGTTCATTTCCTCGGCGGTGGCGGCGAGTTCTTCCGAGGCCGAGGCATTCTGCTGGGTGACGGCATTGAGCTGGGCCACGGCCTGGTTGATCTGCTGCATGCCGGTGGCCTGCTCCTCGCTGGCGGCGTTGATCTCCTGCACCAGATCCGAAGTCTTGGCGATGGCCGGCACCATCTGCGCGAGCAACTGGCCGGCGGTCTCCGTCTGCTTGACGGTGGAGGAGGCCAGATCACCGATCTCCTTGGCCGCGACCTGGCTGCGCTCGGCCAGCTTCCTCACCTCGGCGGCCACCACGGCAAAGCCCTTGCCATGCTCGCCGGCGCGGGCGGCCTCGATGGCCGCGTTGAGCGCCAGCATGTTCGTTTGATACGCGATGTCGTCGATGATCGAGATGCGCTCGGCGATCGACTGCATGGCCGCCACCGTCTGCTGCACCGCCGCGCCCCCTTCACGCGCCTGGGACGAAGCCTGCTGCGCCATGGTGTCGGTGAGACGGGCGTTGTCGGCGTTTTGCTTGATCGAGGCGGTGGCCTGCTCCAGCGTGGCCGAAGTCTCCTCCACCGAGGCGGCCTGCTCCGAGGCCGCCTGCGACAGGCTTTGCGAGGTGCTGGAGACCTGGGTCGAGGCGGCGAGCAAGTGGGCGCTCGAATCCCGCACCGAGGTGATGGTGTGGGTGAAGCGATCGACCATGGCACGGGCCGAAGCCATGACCCGGCCGATTTCATCGTTGGCGCGCTGGTTCATGTCCACGGTCAAGTCGCCTTGCTCCAGGCGCGAGAACACCTGGAACGCCGTACGCATGGACGTGTTGGTGCGCCGGATGACGAAGATCGACAGCGCCAGCAGCAGGGCGGTGCCGACGCCCGATACGAGCAGGCCGCGCAGGCTGTAGGCCCAGGCGGCGTTGTTCACGTCATCGACGTAGACCCCGGTGCCGATCACCCAATGCCAGGGCGCGAAGCGCAGGGCGTAGCCGTCCTTGGGAAAGGCCTCGGCCGTGAGGCCGCCGCCGGCCTTGGGCTTGGGGAAGGTGTATTCGAAAACACCGCCATCGGGATTCTGCGCCGCCAGATTTTGCGCGGTGTACAGATTCATCTTGCCATCGGTGCCGACCAGCGGCGCGTGCAGCCCCGGGCGGTAGCCGGTGGCGTTGTCGAATTTGGGCAGATCCAGGACCTTGCCATCCAGCGCCGGCACCATGGGGTGCATGAGCATGGTGGGAACCGGGTTGGTGTCGTTGGTGATCCAGAAATAGCCGTCGTGCTTGGCGCCGTAGCGCATGTTCTTCACCGCGGCCATCGCCTCGGCTTGCGCCTGTTCCGGCGTGAGTTTGCCGGCCTGGGCCTGGCTGTAGTAGTAGTCGATCACTCCGGACGCCGTCTGTGTGGCGTTGCGCAGCATGAAGACGCGCTCGTCGAGGATGGACGCGCGCAGCCGGTTGACGTTCAGCAGGGTCATGGCCGCCATGCCGGCGATGAACAACGCCGAGAGCAGGAGCAGGCTGCGGCGGATATCGAGAGAGAAACGGGTTTGTGTGCGCATGATGTGTCTCGTGAACGGGGAATTTTTGTTTTTTGCGTCGACAGCTGGATACGCACCGGGTGTGCGCTCCAGCCGTTCGTGTTTTGGATTGCGATACGGGGAAATCGGCTCTCAAGGAAACGCCGGGCCGCTCCCAGGTTTTCTTGGCCCCCACGGGGGCGGCGTGCCGCCCCTGGGGCGCTCAGAACCGGACGAACTCCGCATCACCGGGCGTGGCCATGACCATGGCCGGGGTTGTGGCGGTTTTTCGGGTCGTGCGCTTGGCCTGCTTGGGCGCGGGCGCAGCCGGCGCCTGGCGCGCCGCGCCCCCGTCGGCCAGCCTGAACTGGCGCATGGTGTCCTGCAACTGGGAAGCCTGGGCGTTCATTTCCTCGGCGGTGGCGGCGAGTTCTTCCGAGGCCGAGGCATTCTGCTGGGTGACGGCATTGAGCTGGGCCACGGCCTGGTTGATCTGCTGCATGCCGGTGGCCTGCTCCTCGCTGGCGGCGTTGATCTCCTGCACCAGATCCGAAGTCTTGGCGATGGCCGGCACCATCTGCGCGAGCAACTGGCCGGCAGTCTCCGTCTGCTTGACGGTGGAGGAGGCCAGATCCCCGATCTCCTTGGCCGCGACCTGGCTGCGCTCGGCCAGCTTCCTCACCTCGGCGGCCACCACGGCAAAGCCCTTGCCATGCTCGCCGGCGCGGGCGGCCTCGATGGCCGCGTTGAGCGCCAGCATGTTCGTTTGATACGCGATGTCGTCGATGATCGAGATGCGCTCGGCGATCGACTGCATGGCCGCCACCGTCTGCTGCACCGCCGCGCCCCCCTCGCGCGCCTGGGACGAAGCCTGCTGCGCCATGGTGTCGGTGAGGCGGGCGTTGTCGGCNGCGATCGACTGCATGGCCGCCACCGTCTGCTGCACCGCCGCGCCCCCCTCACGCGCCTGGGACGAAGCCTGCTGCGCCATGGCGTCGGTGAGGCGGGCGTTGTCGGCGTTTTGCTTGATCGAGGTGGTGGCCTGCTCCAGCGTGGCGGAGGTTTCCTCCACCGAGGCGGCCTGCTCCGAGGCCGACTGCGACAGGCTTTGCGAGGTGCTGGAGACCTGGGTCGAGGCCGAGGACAGGTTGTCGGCGGCGGCGCGCACCGCGGTGATGGTGGCGGTGAGCTTGGCCACCATCGTGCCCAGGGCATGAAGGAGCTGGCCGGTCTCGTCGCGCGACGAGGCGGAAACCTGCACCGACAAGTCGCCGTCGGCCACGCGCTGCGCCACCCCCACGGCCTGGCTCAGCGGGCCCGTGATCGAACGCGTGATCCAGATGCCGCCGAGAATGGCGAGCAGGATGGCGGCAGCGCCTGAAATCAGGCTCAGCCACAATCCGCGCGTGAAATCCGCCTGGCTGGCCGCGTACAAGGCATTGGTCTCGCCTTGCTGGACCTTCGCCAAGTCCTGCATGGTGATGCGCATCGCACGAAGCAAGGGCATCGATTTCTGCAGATATTCGCTGGTGGCGTAGCCGTAATTGCCCTGCTGGATCTGTTCGAAGACCTTGGCCAGGATGGGCCGGTTTTGCGCGGTGAGCCCCATCATCTGGTCGACTTTGGCTTGAACCGCATTTGAAATGGGCAGGCCCTTGAGTTCCTTCAAGGCCGCGTTGGTGCTGCCCTGGTTGGCCTTGACGGCCGCCGCGTCCTCCGCCGTGAGATTTTGCTGCAGCAGGGTGCGCAAGGTGATGCGGGCCGTACTTTGAAAATTGCCGTACACGGTGTTCAGGAGCCGTTCCGCGCGAAGCTGGTTATCAACCAATTCATGCGAGCGGTCGTTGATGTTTTTCATCTGCGCCACACCGAAACCGACGGTGAGCAGGAGCAGCACGACCAGGAGGCCGAAACCCAGGCCTAGTCGAACACTGATTTTGAGGTGTTTGAACATGCGGTTTCCTTCGATTGTGGTCGGGATTCAAGCCGCGATGGCAGCGGATGGCGCCGCGCTGGCTTGTCGCGTCACGCGGGATAGGAGCGCGGTGACGTCGAGGATCAGCGCGACATCGCCGTTGCCGAGAATGGTCGAGCCGCTGATGCCTTGCAGATGGGCGAACAGGGCGCCCAGGGGTTTGATCACGGTCTGGTATTCGCCGAGCAGGGCGTCGACCACCAGGCCCGCGCGCTGGCCAGCCGCCTGCACCACGACGACGTTGCGCCGCAGCGGGGACGCCTGCGCCGCATCGCCGCCGCCGAGCACGTCGCGCAGGTGCAGCAGCGGCAGGGCCTCGCCGCGCAGGTTGATGTAGCCGAGTTGGCGGGGGCCGGGGTGGTATTCCATGCACTCGACCACGGCGTCGAGCGGCAGCACATAGGTGCGCCCGGCGCTGTCCACCATGAAGCCGTCGATGATGGCCAGGGTCAGCGGCAGGCGCAGGCGCATGGTGGTGCCTCGGCCCGCGGTGCTTTGGATGTCGATGGTGCCGCGGATGGCTTCGATATTGCGCCGCACGACATCCATGCCGACGCCGCGGCCGGAAAGGTCGGTGAGTTTCTCGGCGGTGGAGAAGCCGGGCTCGAAGATCAGATTCCAGACGTCGGCGTCGGGCATGGCGGCCGCGGCTTCGGCCGACAGCAGTCCGCGCTCCACCGCCTTGGCCAGGATGCGCTCGCGGTTGAGGCCGCCGCCGTCGTCGGCCACCTCGATGAGGATGCTGCCCGAATCGTGGCAGGCCGACAGGCGCAGCGTGCCTTGCGCCGGTTTGCCGCGCGCCGCGCGCACGTCGGGCGCCTCGATGCCGTGATCCATGGAATTGCGCACCAGGTGCATCAGCGGATCGGCGATGCGCTCGACCAGGGTCTTGTCCATCTCGGTGTCCGCCCCCTGAATGACCAGCGCGATGTCCTTGCCCAGCTCGCGCGAGGTGTCGCGCACCACGCGCTGGAAGCGGGCGAAGGTCTCCCCGATCTCGACCATGCGCAGCTTCAGCGCGCGTTCGCGGATTTCTTCCACCAGCCGCGTGACCTGGGCCGCCGCCTCGTGCTGCGCCGGGTCGTCCGAGCGCTGCGCGTGCAGGGCGTTGCCGGCGCTGGCGATGACGAGCTCGCCGACCAGGTTGATGAGAATGTCGAGCTTGTCGGCCGCCACGCGCAGCATCTGGCTGTCGCGCAGCAGCTTGCCCTTGATCTGTTTCTGCTTGTCCAGCGCGGCCTGCACGATGGGCTCGTGGGTCGCGCCCTCGCGCACCAGAATCTCGCCCAGCGGGGCATGGCTGCCTTCCGCGCCTTGTTCCTGCTGCTGCGTGCTGAGCGCTTCGGCCAGTTCCTTGCGCGTGAGGGTGCCGACCTGCACCAGAATTTCACCGACGCGCGCGTCGTCCTCCGGCAGCGAGCGGATGAGTTCAATGTAGTCGCCGATGCGGCTGTGCGCGGGCAGGATGCTGATGGCGCTGTCGTCGCGCACGAACTCGAACACCGATTCGATCTCTTCCTTGCTGACGTCGCTGCGGAAATTGACCTCGAAGCCGAGATAGCTGGTTTCCGCGTCCATGACGTCGAGCGCGGGCAGGGCATCGGTCAGCGTGGCCAGGCCGACGATCTCGCCCAGGCCGCCCAGATAGCGCATGAAGGCCAGCGGGTCCATGCCGTTGCGCAGGCAGTCCTGGCCGAAGCGCAGCGAGATGTGCCAGGTGGCGGTGGCGGCGGCGCCCTGCGGCAGCACCGTCACGGTCTGCGGTTCGTCATGACTGGTGTTTTGCCGCGGCATCGTTTCGCGCGTGACCATCGCGCCAGATTTCGCCCCGGGTTGCTGGAGCGACTGCAGCCGCGCCACGATGGCCTGCGCGGCCGGGGTGTCTGCCTCGCACGTCCCGCTTTGCGCGACTTGGTCGACCAGGCCGGCGAGCAGGTCTCGACCGTCGAGCAGGGTGTTCACGACATCCTCGCGGGTTTCGACCTTGCCGGCCCGCATCTGGTCGAGCAGGCTCTCCAGGTGGTGGGTGAAACGGACGATGCCGTCCAGCCCGAACAGCCCGGCCGAACCCTTGATGGTGTGGGCGGCGCGGAACAGGGCGTTGACGGCCTCGGGGTCCGCCCCGGCTTCGAGGCCGAGCAGGCCTTGCTCCATGCTGGCGAGGAGTTCCTGCGCCTCCACGATGAAGGACTGCAGGGCTTGCTGCATCTGTTGTTCGAAGTTCATGCCGCGTCCTTTGTGGTTCTGGGGGTTCCGAATTCAACGACCGGGTCGCCGAAATAGGGCAGAAGCTTGCAAAGTTCCAGGGTCGCCAACACCGGCGCGCTGTGCGCCGTGAGCTTGAGCGTGTGCCCGAGATTGCTGGCCATTTGCTTGGCGGCCAGCAGCAGTTGCACGCCTGACGTGTCGATTTCCTCCACTTCGGCCAGGTTCAGCTCCAGCACAGGGTGCTGTCGCAGCAACGCTGCGAGGCGTTCGCGCATTTCGGCCGCGCAGTAGATATCCAGAGATCCGCTGAGCGTGACGCAACAGGTCGCGCCGCTTTGTTGTTCGACGACATCCATGGTTGTTCCCTTCAGGGCGCGATGAGTTTGGACACGGCGGCCAGCATCTGCGCCGGCTGGAAAGGCTTGACCACCCATGCCCGCGCGCCAGCGGCTTGGCCCTGCGCCTTCATGTCTTCCTGGCTCTCGGTGGTCAGCATGATGATGGGTGTGAACTTGTATTCGGCTTTTTGCTTGATCTCCTTGACCAGGGTGATGCCGTCCATATTGGGCATGTTCACGTCGCTGATGATGAGGTGGAACTTGCGGCCGTCGAGCTTGGTCAGGGCATCGACGCCGTCGCAGGCCTCGACGACCTCATAGCCGGCGCTGGCGAGGGCGATATTGACGACCTGGCGCAGCGAAGCAGAGTCGTCGACGATGAGAATGGTTTTGGACATGGCCGTTTTGGGAGAATCGATAGTCGATAGGGAGGTGAAGAACTGTGGCTCAGAAGAAGGTGATGTCGCCGCCGTCCACGACTTCGGTGGTGGTCTCGCCGTTGTGGTTCAAGCGTTGTTCCTGGGTCGTGTAGCCGCTGGCGATGTTCTGCATGTAGGCGGCGACATCCAGATGGGCCGGGATGCTGTCTTCCGGGTGGGCGATGAATCCGGCGATCTGCTCGGTCAGCGCGTCCAGGCTCTCGCGGGTGTGGGCAAGGATCTGGCTGACGCGGTCCTGGAACTGCAGCGCGACCAGGACCTGGGCGATTTCTTCGCGGATCTTGGCGCTTTCCTGGTGGAGGATGTCGGTCGAGGACGTCAGGCCGCTGGTGACGTGGCGCAGCCTCTCGAGCACGTTCTGGATGGAGCGTTGCGACTCGGCCATGGATTGTTTTTCCTCGGCGCTGGACTTCGCGGCGGTCTGCGCCATGGCCTTCATCGCGCCGTTGATGATCTTGACCTTTTCGGACATCTCCCGGCCGGTGTCGCGTGACTGCACCGACAACTTGCGAACCTCGTCGGCGACCACGGCGAAACCCCGCCCGTTCTCGCCCGCGCGCGCGGCTTCGATGGCGGCGTTCAGGGCCAGCAGATTGGTCTTCGACGCCAGCGCCGAAACCTGGTCGGCCATTTTTTCCAGCGCGTCGGCATAGCTGGTGACCATCAGCACGTCGCGCATGGCGGTGTCGCGTTTGGCGAAAGCTTCCTTGAGACCCTCGAGCACGAGGCCCAGTTCGCTCTCGCTCTGGCCGAACACGGCGACAACGCCCTCGTCGCCGCCGAGCCCGCCCGAGGCGCTCAGGGAGGCCTTCACCGCATTTTCCAGGCTGCTGTAAAGACCGGAGAAACGCTGGCTGAGTTGCAGGATGGCCGTTTCCATCTGCACACGGCCGGCGTCGATTTGCTGTCCAAGCACGGGCAGGGCTTCGGTGCACAGCGAAGCGATCTGCGCCGATCGGTCCGTCGCCGCGCCGCCGCCGTTGGTTGGATTGGATGTCGACATGACTGCTCCCAAGGATGTCTGGATGAATGTTCAGGCTGGTTCTGGTTCAGGCAGGCTGCAACGCTGCGGCATCGATGACACGGCGCAGGGCGATGCCGAGGTCGTTGGCGACGAATTTCGCCACATAGCCGTCGGCCCCGACATTGCGCGCGTGATCCTCGTTGGCCTGGCCGGTGAGCGAGGAATGGATGACGACCGGAATGCGCTTGAAGCGGTCGTCATCCTTGATCTTGCGCGTGAGCGTGAAGCCGTCCATCTCGGGCATCTCCAGGTCGGTCAGCACGGCGGCCACCTTGTCATTCACCCGCTTGCCTTCGGTCTTTGCATCGTGCGCCAGGCTTTGCAGCTTGTCCCAGGCTTCCTTGCCGGTCTTGGCCATCACGTACGGCGCATGCAGGGCCTGCAGGACCTTTTCGATCTGGTTGCGCGCGACGAAGGAGTCGTCGGCGGCCAGGATCACGCTACCGGGCGGCAGTTCCAGCGCGTCGCCGATCTGCGCGGTGTTGACCTCCTGCACGCGCGACGGCAGCACGTCGCGCAACACCTTTTCCACATCCAGCACCAGGGCCAGGCGGGTCTTGTCGCTGTCGGCGTCGAGCCGGGCGATGCTGGTGATCATGCCGCCCACGGAATTGGCCTCCGCCGAGAGCACGCGGCTCCATTCCAGGCGGGTGATTTCCTCGACCTCCTCGACGGCAAAGCCCTGCACCGAGCGCTCGTACTCGGTGACGATGAGGATGTTGAGCCCCTTCGGTTTGCAGCCCACCATGGCGGGCAGGTCGATGACCGGCACGATCTGGCCGCGGATGTTCGCCACGCCCAGCACATGCGTCGGCGCGCCCGGCATGGACGTGACCTGGGGCATGACGAGGGCTTCGCGCACCTTGAATACATTGATGCCGAAAATCTCACGCCGCCCGCCCGCGTCCTCGCCGAGGCGGAACAGCAGCAACTCGAATTTGTTGGTTCCCGCCAGGTGCGAGCGTTCGTTGACATCCTGCAGAATGTTGGACATGGGAGACTCCGTGTTCGTCGATGTGTGTGGATTCAGGGCACCAGCGCCATCAGCGCCTCGATGCGTTCAGTGATGGCGCCGCTCAGGGCCTCAAGCTCGCTTGCCAGTTGCCCTGTGCGAGGCAGGTCGCCGCGGCGCAGCGCTTCCACCAGCGCCTGGCCGGTTTGATGGACTTTTTTGTGCACGCCCTCGGTGCTGGAAAAACCGGCGTTCGAGCCGAAATACCCTTGGGCCGGACCGTAGTACCACTTGCCGAAATAGCAGGCGCGGTCGTCCGACAGATCCAGGTCCACCGCTTGATGCGTTTGAGCCGCCGCGAGCAGGTCGCCGATCCAGGCGTCGTGCATGGCCAATGAAATGCGCAGCGCCACGCCGGGGCTGGTATCGGCCCCGATCTGGCTGGCGCCCCGCTTGAGATGGCCTCTGGCCTCGCCGGTGGACTCCAGAATGAGGTGAAACTGCCTGGCCAGGTCCTGCAGCGTGCGGCTGGCCTCGCTTCCGCGCGTTTGCTGGGCCTCGGCGTCGGCCACGAGACCGGTCATGTGCTCGCGCTGCTGGCTCGCCACCTGCAGCACGGTATCCATGGTGCGGCGCACCTCGCCATTGGCCGACTGCACCTTGCTGACCAGGCGGCCGACCCCTTCGATGCGTTGCATGGCGGTGCCCATGTCGCGGTCCAGGTCGGTCGAACCGTCGCGAATGGACAAGGTGATGTCGTCGATCCTGCGCGTGAGGGCGGCGGTCTTGCGGGCCAGGTTGCGCACTTCGTCGGCCACCACGGAAAAGCCGCGGCCGGCTTCGCCCGCGCGAGCGGCCTCGATGGCGGCGTTCAGCGCCAGCAGATTGGTCTGGTTGGCGACCTCCTGGATCCCGGCGGTGAGCTGTTCGACCGTCCGAACCGAATCGACGAAGTTGGAAAGCTTGCCGCGGGTGGAGGTGACGAAGCTGCCGACGTCGTGGACTTCGCTTTGCACGGCGTCCAGCTCCTTCTGGCTGCGCGCCAGGTTTTGCGATGTGTCCTGGGCCTTGCCGACCAGGTTGTGCAAATCGGCTTCGGCGGTTTGCGTGCGCCTCGCTGCATGCATCGTGTGCTGCGCGGAGTCGAGGACATGTTCGGACAGACTGGCGAGTTCGGCCTGGAAACCGGTGACCCGGGCTTCGGCGAAGGCCAGGCTGCGGGTGGTCCGGCGTACCGTGTCGGCCCCCGCGAGCAGCGCCGCCTTGGTGGTGGAGAATTGCCGGACCCATTGGGGGCCGTCGATCAGGCCCATGTCCAGCAGGGCGTCGTCGCCCTTGCCGGCGAAGAGGTCGAGCACGGCCTGCAGCGTGGCTTCGCGGTCGGCCTTCAGGCGCGCCAGAAGGCCTTCGGGGTTGACCGGCGCCGCTGCGGGTTCTGGTACGGCCGCCAACAAGGCGGGGGCGTTTGCCGCGGGATCGCCGTCCAGCGCGGGGGTGGCTTCGTCCACCAGAAATTCCTTGATGCTGTCCATGCTTGCGTCCTCGGGTCTCAACTGGCGGTGCCGCAGGCGTGGAGCGCCTCGCCCAGGCGTTCGAGCTGTTTCAGGAGTTCGCTTTCGTGCGTGCGCAGCGCCGTCGCGAGCTGGGGGATGCGGTCTGACTGGCCACCTTGCGCAGCCTGGAGCAGTTGCCGTGCGGCGGCGTGCAGCTGTGCGTGCGCCGGCTCGACCGAGGCGAACGCGGCCAAACCCCCGAATCGCTCCTTGCCGGCGCTGTCGTACCACTTGCCGAAGGTGCATTGATGATGGTCCGTCATCTCGCCGGGAGCCGACGCCGGCCTGTCGTTTCCGGCGTCGGCCATGATCCGGTCAACGAAGATCATGTGAGCCGCCTCGGCCATCTTCAACTGGGCCTGGGCCGAGATGGACGACATGCGGGCCACATCGCCCTGCAGCGACTGCATCACGGACTTGACCCGCCCGACTTCCTGTTCGGCGCTCTGGCTCGTGGATTCGATGCGCCTGGCCTGGTCGGCGATGGCCAGCGTATTGGCCTCGATGCCCCCGGTGGTGTCCCGGACGTGGCGCGCCAGATTGCGCACTTCGTCGGCGACGACGCCAAAGCCCCTGCCTGCTTCGCCGGCGCGCGCGGCTTCGATCGCCGCGTTGAGGGCGAGCAGATTCGTTTGGTAGGAAATCTCGCGGATGTTCTGCACCAGCGAACCGATGGACTTGACCTGCTGGAGCAGCTCGATCATGACCGCGCCATTGCCCTGGACCGTCTGGCCGACATGGTCGATCGCGGTGCTGGCGTTCGCCATGGCCCGCTTCACCGCGTCGGCGGCCTTCTCGATGCCGTCGATGGTCTGGCTGACGTCGCAGATCAGATGGGTCGAGCGCTGCTGCGCGGAGATGTCGTGCCACGATGCATGAAAGGCGAGCAATCGGCCCTGCTCATCGCGCACGGGAGCAAAGCGCAAGGAAAACGTCACCGTGCCCACCGTCATGACGGTGTGGTGCGTCTTGGCCTGCCCACTGGCCAGCGCGCGCAGGATGGCGCGAATCGGGGCCGGATCCTTGTGGAACTGGTGGATCGAGAAGTTGAGGGCGTTGCGCACGTCGGCGCCGCGCAGCGCCGCGTTCAATCCCTGGTGGAACCGCGCCATCGTGTCCAGCGCCGTGCGGTTCATGTAGAAAATCTTGTTGTCCATGGCCTCGTCCGCCTCGGCCAGCATTTCCAGCGTGTCGAGGGGGGCGAGGTATTGCTCGGCGTAGTGGAGCAGGGTCGGGTTCATGGCCGGGTCGTTTCCAATCTTGTCCCGCGCGCTCATTCGAAACCGAGGCGCAGATTGCCCCAATGGCGGTCGTTCAGCCGAATTGGCACGTCCAGCTCGCGCAACACCTCGCCCGTGTCCCGGGCGTAGATCATCAGGTGGATCGGCTTGGTGTTGTGCGCCGCTTCGAGTCCGAACACATCGTTGAAGATGCGCATGGCGCGGTTGCCGACCAGATCCTTCTTCGGGTCGCCGGTGAGGGGTTTGTCGTAGATGGTGTTGTGCGTGGCGGTGTAGCCGTTGCGGTCCACGGCAAACGAGAACCTGAACTTGGCGCTGCGGGCCAGGATGCCGTCGAGGATGGGCTGCACCAGTTCCTTGAACAGATCCGTGAATTGCGTGCGGTATTTCTGCGGCTGCGTGCCGGCGACGGGGACGTAGTTCTCGTCGAACAAGGCGTGGAGGTCGATCCGGCCTTGTTGCAGGGCTTGTTGAAGCTGCCGCTCGATCTCGCGGGCGCCCTCGATCGCGGCGCGGGAGGCCAGGCTGAGTTCCGAGCCGGTGTCGAAATCCAGGTTCATCTCGAGCAGCGTCTTGTTTTCGTTGAGCGTTTCCAGAAGATTGGCGGACACTTCTTCCGACCCGCGTATCCCGTCCGCGGTGGCTTGACGGATGCCGGCCGCCATCTGTTCGAAACTGGACTTGAGCTCGCTGATGGTTTGCTGCGACGACCGGCCGAGTTCGGTGATCTCGGCGAAGACGGCCTGGTTGTGCTGGATGCCATCCTTGATCTCGGCAAAGCCTGTCAGCACATCGGCCATCTGTTCGGCGTTTTTCGTCACCGCCGACGAGAACACGCCGGAAGCCTTGTGTGCAACCGCGACCGACTCCTGGATGGTGTCGATCGAAGCGCCGGCGGTGACCACGGTTTCCGCCGCCTTGCTGGCCAGACGGCGGACCTCGTCGGCAACGACGGCGAACCCCCGCCCGGCCTCACCGGCCCGGGCGGCCTCGATGGCCGCGTTCAGAGCGAGCAGATTCGTCTGCGCTGCGATGTCCTTGATCACGTGGAGAATGCGTGTGATGTCCTTGGCGTTGTCCTGGATCCTGTCGAGGTGCTCCCGGTTGCGGGTGTTTTCGGAGACGATGTGCTCGAAGTTCGCGCGGGCCGCCTGCACGCCCGCATAGCGTGACTCGACAACCGCGGCAATGCCCTGCGCGCGCGACGCCGCGCGCTGGATCTGATCTTCCATCGCCAGCGTGGTGCCCACGACCTGTTGCAGGCTGGTGCCGACGTTCTCGATCAGCTTGTCCTGCTCGGCCTGTCTGGACTTGATGGACTGCACGGACCCGCTGGGCGAGAAATAGCCGCGGGCGGCGGCCAGTCCAACTTTCGAGGATCCGCGCTCCCAGGCCCGGGCCTTGTCGCGGATGAAGGTCAGGATGTCGCGGTACGGCGATTCGAGTTTCTCGATGCGTTCCTGCCTGGCGTCCAGCGGCCGGCGCAACAGCGCTTGGGTCAGATCCAGGGCTTGCTTCTGGTCGGTGATGTTGCGCCAGGAGGCATGGAAGGCCAGCATATGTCCCTGTTCGTCACGCACCGGCGCGAAGCGCAACGAAAAGGAGACGCTGCCGACGTCCATGTCGGTCTGATGCATCTCGGCCTTGCCCTGCGCCAGGTCGCGCAGGATGCCGCGGATGCGCTCGGGATCCTTGTGGAATTGATGGATGGAATGGTTGAACGCATTGCGCACGTCGGCGCCGCGCAGCGCCGCGTTCAATCCCTGGTGGAACCGCGCCATGGTGTCCAGGGCGGTACGGTTCATGTAGAAAATCTTGTTGTCCATGGCCTCATCGGCCTCGGCCAGCATCTCCAGCGTGTCGAGCGGGTCGAGAACCTGCTGGATGGCGTGGAACATGGCGGGGTTCATCATGGGCGTTTCCATCACGGTCGGATCAAGGTGTCGGGGCTGGGGCGCGACTGGGGTTTGGAGCCACGCATGCGGCGGGCTCAGACCGTCCCCACCTCCAGCGCATCGAACCAGTTGATGAAGCGCTGCACATTGGCGCCGGTGTAGATGGCGCCGTGCTGCGGGCAGAGGAAGTCGATATCGAGCTTGGACACGCGTTCGCACCACTTGCGCTTGGCCTCGTTCGATGGCATCCAGCGCTTGTGGAAATACTCCGCGTGCTTGATGTGGGCGTCGAACGCGGCGGCGCTGTCGAGGTCGCGCCGCTCGACGTAGGCGGAATGCCCGGCGGGCAGCAGCGCGGAGCCGACATCCCCGGAGAACAGCACCTTGGCCTTCGGGTCGTAGAGATGGAAATTGGCCGAGGAGTGCAGGTAATGCGCCGGAATGATCTGCAGCCGGAGCGACCCCACGAGCAGTTCGCCGCCTTCGTCGGGAATGCCCTGGATGTTGGCGTCCAGCGCCCCGTAGTGGCGTATGAAGCCGACCCAGAGCTTGGCGGTGTGCCAGGTGATGGCCGGGTTGCAGGCGTTCCACAGCGGCAGGCTGGAGCCGACGTCGGGGTCCTGGTGGCTGACAAAGGCGCTCTCGATCGACGAGGGAGGCAGCGCATCCATCAGCGCGGCGAACACCTGGGGAAAGACCTCGAAACCACCCGGATCGCAGAGCAGCGTATGCCCGTCGACCTGCAGGGCGTAGACGTTGGAGTCGACGACGCGAGGCTCGCTCTGGTCGTAGACGACGAACCAGTGGTGCTGCCCCTCGGTATAGAACTTGTCGGTTTTCATGAAAGGACCTTTTCGATCTGATCTGTGTAGGTGCGCAGCAGGTTGCGAACCTGCACCACGGCCTTGTCCATATCGGAGGAGACCTGGGCGAGGGCGGCGCGCGCATCGCCCTTGAGGGCTGCTTCGATGCGGCCGTTGACCACCACGTACTCCAGTTCGGCCACCACGCTCTCGAAGCGGGCGAGCGCCTGGCGCAAGCGGGTGCTGGCGCGCCGGCCCTGTTCGGTGCGGGTTTCCAACTGCATCTGGCGTTCTTCGATGGCGCGCTGCAGCCCCGGAGCAAACTGGCGGGCGGTCTCGGGCAGGTGCTCGAGCTTGTCGATCCGGTAGCTGTCGAGCAGGGTCTGCATGAAGCCGAGCATCAGCGGATGGATGGCCTGCTGCATCTCGTCGGCGGCGGTCTGCAGTTGCTGCGCGCCCTCACGGAACGACTGCGCGACCACGCCGTAGCCGGCCAGATCCTTGCCGTGGCGCTTCACCAGGACCTGGGCGTTGAGGGCCTTGCGGTCGATTTCGCGCAGGTATCGCCGCAACTGGCCTTGAAAGGAGAAGGTCACGTCGGCAACGCCGACGAAGCCGCCGCAGAGTTCGGTGGGTGAGACCCGTGTGTCGTATGTCATGGCTGTTCCTCGTGCGGTCGCGGTTTATGCGGCCTGGCCGGTGCGCATGGCCTGCGTCAGGGCCTGAAGGTCGAGGATGAGAACCACGTCGCCGCCGCCGGAAATGGTGGCGCCCTGGTACCACGATGTCTGCGCGGAAATATCCAGGGGTTTGACGACGGAGTCTTCCGTGCCGACGGCCTCGGAGACGACCAGCAGGCCGTGTTCGGTGAGAATGCCCTCGCACGGATCCTTGCCGAGGTGCAGCGGCACGCCCTGCAACTGGAGGCCGAGGTCGATATAGGGCACGATGCGCTCGGCCCCGATCTGGATCATGAGCCGTCCGGAGATGCTGTGGACATGGCTCGGATCGATCTCCATCAGGTTGTCGACCGTGGACACCGGAAGCGCGTAGGTCTGGCGACGCAGCCGGAAATACAGGACGGGCAGGACGGCCAGGGTCAGCGGCAACTCGAGCGTCAGCGTGGTGCCCTGGTTGGGCCGGGTCGCGATGTCGACGCGGCCGCGCAACTGCTGCACGGCCGAGCGCACCACGTCCATGCCGACGCCGCGGCCGGAGAGCTCGCTGACCTGGTCCTTGGTGGAAAAGCCTGGCAGGAAGATGAGTTCGAGCATCTCGCGCTCGGACAGCCGTGCCGCCTCCGTCTCGGCGATGATGCCCTTGGACAAGGCCGACTGCAGGATCTTCTGCGGGTTCATGCCGCGTCCGTCGTCGATCACCCGGATCTGCACCTTGTCGCCGAGGTGGATGGCGGCGACCCTGAGCAGACCCTCTTCCGACTTGCCCGCGGCTTGCCTGTCCTGCGGGGTTTCCAGGCCGTGGTCGAGCGCATTGCGCACCAGGTGGATCAATGGGCCGGACAGGGCGTCGATCACGGTCTTGTCGATTTCCACATCCTCGCCTTCGATTTCCAGGCGGACCTTCTTGCCCAGATTGCGGCTGGCATCCCGTACCACGCGCGTCAGGCTCTGGAACAGGCGCTTGCATGGCTGCATGCGCAGGCGCATGACGATGCCCTGCAGGTCGTTGACCGTGAGGTCGGTTTCGCGTGCCAGCCGCACGAGCGTTTCGTCGCTCTGGCCCAGGCGCGCCACGGCGGCCGACAGGCGGTTGCGCAAGAGCACGAGTTCGCCGACCTGGTTCATCGCCTGATCGAGCCTGGCCGAATCGACGCGTATCGTGGTGTCCTCGCGACCCTGGGGCTCCGCGGCGGGTGGCGGGGAGGGTTTGTTGGCCGGTTTCGGCACGGTCGCGGGCACCGGAGCCGAGGCCCGCGCGACCCCGGGCGCGCCGCCTTGGCCGTAGAGTTCGTCC
The DNA here is from genome assembly GCF_900088825.1 of Thiomonas delicata. Classification (GTDB taxonomy): domain Bacteria; phylum Pseudomonadota; class Gammaproteobacteria; order Burkholderiales; family Burkholderiaceae_C; genus Thiomonas_A; species Thiomonas_A delicata. The sequence goes on from NZ_LT592171.1 coordinate 1,127,995, forward strand.
AGCGTGCGGTTGAACGCGGCCTCGAGGTCGTCTTCCGCGGTTTGCGGCGTGCTGGCGTTGGGCACGGGCGGCACGGCGGCGGGGCGCGGCGCGGGAGTTGCCCGCGCGGCGGCGCCGGTGGGTTCGAGGCCTGGCGCGCCGCCTTGGCCGTAGAGCTCATCCAGCGTGCGGTTGAACGCGGCTTCGAGATCGTCTTCCGCCGGGTTTTGCGCGAGGGTCTTTTTTTCCACATAGACCCCGGATTGCCCCGACGCGTGGGGGCGCGTCTCGGCCCATGTCCGCTCCGGCGCGGACGCCGGTGCGGCCGCGGCGCGAGGCTCGGGCGTGCTTGTCTCGGGTTGCTCGCCGCGGGCGTAGGCCTGCACCAGGGCGCTCAGATCGGCTGGCCCGGGCGCGGGGTTCTCGCCCTGGCCCATCTCGCCCAGCATGCGCTCGATCACATCGGTGGAGCGCAGGATGGCATCGATCATGCCGCCGTCGGCCTGCAGCTTGTGGTCGCGCAGCTTGTCGAGCAGATCCTCGAGGTGGTGGCACCAGTCCACCATGTTCTGCGCTTCCAGAAAACCCGCTCCGCCCTTGAGGGTGTGGAAGGCGCGGAAGATGGCGCCGAGAATGCCGGCGTCATCGGGCGACGCCTCCAGGCGCAGCAACTGGCCTTGGGCATCGGCCAGCAATTCGCGCGATTCGGCCAGAAATTCCTGCAGGATGTCGTTGTCCATGGCAGTGTCGGATGGGGATGGGAGTCAGATGCCGAGCTGGGCAAGCAAGTCGTCGACATTGCCCTGATCCATGCGTTCGCCGCTGAAGGTGTCTTCCTCGGGGGCTTGCGTCGTGCCGCGGGCGTGGCCGAGCTGCTCGAGCGCTTCCTGGATGCGCTGCTCGACGGCCTGGAGCAGCGTGATGGTCCTTTTCAGGCGCTGGCCCGCCAGATCCTGGCTTTGCTGGCTGGTGAGGATGGTCTGCAGATGCTCGTCGAGGCGATCCAGCCGGCTGTCGATGAAGCCTCCGTTGGTGGCGCGAATGGCGGCCACTTCCTTTTGCGCGCTCTCGACGGCCTCGAGCGTCGCCATGGCTTGCTGCTCGCTCAGCGCGAGGGCTTCCTGCAGCGGATGGCTGACGCCCGGCAGGTCGCTGGAGGCATGCATGATGCGCTGCACCCCTTCGGTCAGCAGGACATCGGCCTCGCGCAGGTTGTGCACGGCCGAAGGCGGCAGGGCGTGGGTGTCGGTGTTCATGACGACGTCCCGCCTTGCAGACGCTGCAGGATGCCGTCGATTTTGGCCTTCAGGGTGTCGGCCGGAAAGGGTTTGACGATATAGCCGTTGACGCCGGCTTGGGCTGCCGCCAGGATGTTCTCCTTCTTGGCTTCGGCCGTGACCATGAGCACCGGAAGCGCGCGAATGGCCGGGTCTTCCGAGGCGCGGATGTGGCGCAGCAGGTCGATGCCCTGCATATTGGGCATGTTCCAATCGGTCACGACGAACTCGATGCCGCCGGCCTGGATGCGTTTGAGGGCTTGCACACCGTCTTCGGCCTCGTCGATGGTCCCGGTCACGTGGCCGGTTTGCATCAACAGCCCACGGACAATGCGCCGCATCGTGGGGAAATCGTCAACAACAAGGAATTTCAAGGGGCGCTCCAAGGCAAGTCGCAAGAACATGGGCTTGGAGGTGATGACGGCACAGTTCCGCCGGACTTGATAGCGCCGGACGCTCCCCCGCTGCGGGATGAGGTCCGGCGTTCAAGCCTCGGCAGCCTGTGCCGTTAGACGTGGGGCATCCGCAGTGGCAGCCTTGCATGGCGCCGACCTGGAGCGTTCGCGCCGCCGGCTCCTGTCCGATTCATGCCCGGGTTGGCAGGCCTGGTGTGAAGTCGGGCGCAAAATCGTGACGCTTATGGGCATCTTTCCACGCAACTCAAGAATCTTCCCAACATGGCTTTATTGATTGGCTATATCTTGTCCCTGGGTGCCATTTTTGGCGGGTATGTACTGGAGGGTGGGCATGCCGGGGCGCTCATGCAGCCCTTCGAGTTGCTGATGATCGGTGGGGGCGCATTCGGCGCTTTTTTTGCATCGACCTTCCCGAAGGGATTCAAGGCCACGCTCAAGGCCTTTCCAACCGCGCTCAAGGGTTCGACGTATTCCAAGGCCACTTATCTCGAGTTGCTCACCCTGCTCAATGACTTGTTCACCCGCATGCGGCAGAACGGCCTGATGTCGCTCGAAGGGGATGTGGAGGATCCGCGCGCCAGCGAGATCTTCAAGAAATACCCGCGCATTCTTGCCGACCACCATATCCTGGAGTTCATCACCGATTACATGCGCCTGATGATCGGCGGCAATCTGGGCGTGATGGAAATGGAAAATCTGATGGACGTGAATCTGGAGACGCATCATCGCGAGATGGAAGGCCCGATCCATGCCATGACCCGCACGGCCGACAGCATGCCGGCGTTCGGCATCGTCGCCGCGGTGATGGGGGTGGTTCACACCATGGCCTCGGTGGATCAGCCCCCGGCCGTGCTCGGCGAACTGGTGGGGGCCGCCCTGGTGGGGACGTTTCTCGGTATTTTGATCGGCTATGCGATCCTCGCGCCCATCGCCGCGCGCATGGAAGACCGCGCGCAGGAAAGCACCAAGATGCTCGAATGCATCAAGGTCGCGCTGCTGGCGACGATGAATGCCTATCCTCCGCAGGTGGCGGTCGAATTCAGCCGCAAGGTCCTGTACTCGAACGAGCGGCCCAGTTTCACCGAGCTGGAAACGCATCTGCGCGAAGCCAAGGGGAAATGAGCCATGGCCGATACGCAAAAGCCGCAACCCATCGTCATCAAGCGGATCAAGAAAGTCTCCGGTGGCGGCCACGGCGCGGCGTGGAAGATCGCCTACGCCGATTTCGTGACGGCGATGATGGCGTTTTTCCTGCTCATGTGGTTGCTGGGATCGACGACCAAGGCACAGCTGCAAGGCATCGCCGAATATTTCAAGAATCCCCAGAAGGTTTCCATGGAGGGGGGGGCAGGCGCGGGCTCGTCCAACTCGGTGATCCAGGGCGGGGGGACCGATCTCACACGCACCACGGGCCAGGTGCGCAACGGCGCAACGCCAGGCAGGATCGTCAAGCCTGACGCCACCGCGCGCAAGGCCGAAGAGGCCGACAAGCAGAACCTCGAGGCCTTGAAAAAGGCCCTGGAAGCTCAAATCCAATCGGATCCGCAACTCAATGCCTTCCGTTCGCAGCTGCTGATCGACATCACGCGCGAAGGTTTGCGCATCCAGGTCGTCGACAGCGACAAGCGGCCCATGTTCGGGCTGGGCGGGGCGCATTTGGAAAGCTACGCCCGAACGATTTTCCAGGACATCGCGCCCACCTTGAACCAGTTGCCCAACGCCATCAGCATCACGGGGCACACCGACGCCCTCAGTTATCAGAACCAGGGGCGCGGCTACAGCAACTACAACCTGTCCGCGGACCGCGCCAACGCCGTGCGGCAGGTGCTGGTGCAATCCGGCCTGGCGGAACCCAAGGTCTTGCGCGTGGTCGGCATGGGCTCGGCCTCGCCCTATGATCCTCAGAATCCCAACTCGCCGCTCAACCGGCGTGTGAGCATCGTGGTCTTGTCCAGGCAGGCCGAGGCCCGCATCCTGGCCGATCAGGCGGCCGAGCAGAGCGTGAATAGCGCTGGCGAGGCCATCTCCAGGGTGGAGGGCGCCGTGGCCAGTGCTCCAGCGAGTCCGATTGTTGCGCCTGCACAACTCGCCTCGAAACCCCTTGCGGGGCTGGCGCCCACGGGCCATTGAGGCAAGGGGTTAGTCGATGCTGCACCGTGGTGTCAAGTCACTTATCCTCAAGTCTGTGGAATTTGTGTCGTCAGCTGGGTTATCAGGAGTATGTCAGCAATGAATCCCATCCAGAATTCAGTCACGAACCCGGCCAGCGGGAGCATCCAAAAGGTCGAGACCAGCACCAAGCGCAACCCTGCCGGCACGGCAGGGTCGGTGGCTGCGGGTGCGGTCGGGACGCAGGCCGGAGGCGATATGGTTTCGATTTCGAATTCGGCCCGTCTGCTCAACACCGCGGCGACCACGACGACCTCGGGAGCCACGGACCTGAAGCTCAGTGAGCTGAAGTCGGCCATAGCCTCCGGACACTACACGGTCGACCCGCAAAAAATTGCGCAAGGATTGCTGCGCGACAGCCAGGCCCTGCAGAAGGCCACGGGCCGATAAGCCTCCGCTCCGGCCCCAGACATTTTCCCCCAGCCATGGCGCGATATGCCGCAACGAGTCAAAGCCATGGCGCAGCCTGACCGGCTCGATCAACTACTGCTCGAGCAGCAGTTGCTGCTCGAGCAGGTCGGCCAGATTCTGCAATCCGAATTGGACGCTCTAGTGGGTGGCGGCATCGACCAGCTACCCGACCTGGCCGAGCGCAAGGCCAGTCTCTGCGCCGAACTCGAGCGCCTCGAACAGGCCCGGATCGGCCTGCTCGGCGCGCCCGGCCAAGTTCGGCAAGCCGTGCCGGGCGACGACACCGAGAGGGCGCGCAAAATTCGCGAACTGGCGCGAGCCGTTGCCCAGGCCAATCAACGCAATGGTCTGGTCGTTTCGGCCCTTCTGCGCAATACCCAGGGCGCGCTCGACATCCTGCGCGGCATCCCGAATCCGGGCGGCGCAACCGTCTACGGACCTTACGGCCAGGCGCTGGCCGGGCACCCGTCCAGCAAGCCGCTGGCCAGCGCCTGATCGGACCTTTCCCGCATGTTGATCCTTTCGCGTCATGCCGGCGAGGCGATTCGAATCGGCCAGGATATCCGCCTGCTGGTCGTCCACGTCGGCGGCGGCAAGGTCCGGCTTGGCATCGAGGGTCCCAAGCATCTTCGCATCCTGCGCGAAGAGCTCTACGACATGGTGATCGATCTCAACCAGCAGGCCCAGGCCGCTCCCGAGCAGGTGACCTTGGATGCCTGGCTGCAGGGTGCCAAGGAAGCGACATGACACACCCGGCTTGCGCAGGAACCAGGGGCAGGCGATGACGACGTACGCAACCCGTTTCGGCGCCATCGAGGTGCCGCAGGACAAGCGCTGGATCTGTGCCGAGCCCATGCCGGGCTTCGAGGAACTGCGCGAATTCGCGCTCGTGCGGCTGGCCGGACAGGCGCCGTTCATCTGGCTGCAGTCGCTCGAGGTGCCGGATCTGGCTTTTCTGATGGCCGACGCGGCCTGTTTCGGTTTGCGCTTTCCGGCCCGCGACGCCGACCCGGGCGAGTTCGATGCGCCGCCTTGCGTGCTCGTCATCCTGCCGCAAGCGCCGGGGGAGGCCTTGCGCGTGCATCGCCTCGCGCCCCTGTTGTTCAACGTGGCCCAAGCCCGGTTCCTGCAGCGCGTGTTCGAGACGGATCAGGTGACGGGCGAGGGTGTCTGGACAGGCCGGCGCAGCACCGAAGCCGATGCCGCGTGGCATGCACGGCTGGTCGAATTTCAACCGCCGCCGCTGCAGCACGCGGCCAGTGCCGGCGTGCGAAGCGCGGGGCGCGGTTCAGAGCTTGCCGTCCCGTAGTAGCTCACGGTCGCGGCGCTGGACGTAGCTCACCACACGCTGCTCAAAGGCGGGCGTCATGTTCAGGAAGTGAATGCCGACCGGGCGCACAGGCTGCCTGACCTTGGCGCTGCGTATGGGGCCGATGAAGCGGACCTGCGCCTCGCTGGCCAATTCGACGCCGTTCAGGCTGAAGCGCACCAGGGGAATGTATTCGCCCTCGGTCAGCGCGAAATCGGTGGGCGAGGTCAGCATGATGCGCATGCCGCTGCCGCTGATGTCGTGGCACTGCCCCTGGATGGCGCGTGCGCCGCGGCGTTGCAGTTCGACCGTGCCGACATCGCCCGCGTTCACCAGGACCCTGTAATAGCTGCGCCGCTGCAGGTAATAGGTGACGTCGGGATAGGCGATGCGCAAGGCGCCGTAACCCTCCCAGTCGATCGCCTCGATCAGGTGGCTCTGGAATCCGACATACACGCCTTCCGAGCGCCCCAGGCAGAAAAACGGGCGATCTCCAAGCAGGCGCTTGTTGCCGTGGGCCGGATTGAGTTCATCGATCACCAGGGTTTGGCTCTCGCGATCAAGATGCAGCAGCAGGGAGGTGAACTCCTCGGCGTGCTCGCTGGGGATCACCGACAGGGCTTCACGGCTGCGGGCGATCTTGCCCAGGACATGCTCGACCTTCTGGCGGGTGGTCAGGCGAAACTCGTTCTTGAACAGCTTGCTGGCGACTTCGCGCATGTCCCGGCCCTGCATCAGATTCCCAGGTTTTCCGCCCAGGCGAGGGCTTCGAGATGGGCGGCGGAGACACGCTTGCGGCTCAGGCCCAGCAGGCGGATCTGCAGATCGACATCGTCCCAGTTCTGCCGTTCGCAGGCTTCCGCGATCTGCAGATAGGGCCCATAGGCTCCATGGCGATGCTTCAGGGCCATGACGATGGGGTCCGACAGGGAAATTTCCTCGAGGGCCTTGTCCAACGGAACGCCCAGCATGACGTCGAGCATCGAAAACACGCCGACGATGAATGCGTTGTCGGCATCGTCGGCCGACAGCGAACCCTGCATCATGTGCTCCATCATGCGACCGCGCGTGATGGCCGTGCGCGCGATGGCCGGCGCCGTGCTGTTGCCGGGTGTCGTGGCCATCAGCAGCACCAGCCAGCGGAACAGCTTCTTGTAGCCGAGGATCATCACCGCGTGGCGGAACGAATTGATCTCGGACATCAGGCCGAAACCCGAGGAGTTGATATAGCGCAGCAGCTTGAACGACAGGGCCGGGTCGCGCTTGAGCACCTCCTCGATGCGCGGAACCTCGGCCTGTTTGTTGACCAGGTCCATGAGCTGCAGGACCGTGGTGTAGGCCGGGTTGAACACCTTGGCGCTGACCGTTTGCGGCCGGGCGAAGTAGTAGCCCTGGAAGTAATGGAAACCGGACTCGTGGTACTCGCGGAAGGCCTCGACGGACTCGACTTTCTCGGCAATGAACTTGAGTTGATGGAACTGTTCGGTCTTGCGCCGCAGCGCCGGCACGATGCCGGGAGGCAGGGCCTTGACGTCGATCTTCAGGTAATTCAGCGCTGGCATCCACGCCGCATACGCGCTTGCGGCGGCGAAGGTTCCGGCGGCGAGACGAAAGCCGCGTTCGCGCAGTTCCTGCATGCGGGGAACGGCCTCGGCGATGCTTTGCGGGTCGTCACCTGCGGCGCGCGGAACTTCAAGCACGATGCGCTCGGGGTAGACGATGTCGAAGTGCTCGCCGCTGAGGTCTTCGAGGCGAACGTTGATGAAGGCGAGTTTGTCGCCGAACAGATTTTCCGAGGTGATGTTCGACAGCGCGTTGAACAGGAAGGTGGCGTCCGAGACGCGGGTGTGGGTGCTGGGCGCCTGGGTGCTGGTGGCCGACGCGCGCGACAGCAGTTCGTAGCCCACGATCTGCTGCTGCCGGTCGACGATGGGCTGGCGCGCGATATAGGTGTAGCCGTCCTCGGCGGCGCTGTCGGGCGGCACGCTGTCCGGCGTTTGTGTGGCGGGTTCGGGAGGTGATTGCATGCTGGAGTCGGGCACGGCTGGGCGCCGTCACACGTATTGATTTCGGCTTCGATGCTATCAGCCCGAAGCCCCGTGGGCGCGGCCCGTATGGATGTTGTTGCGCCGGGGCTTCAGGCGGTCCATGCGCGAAGCCAGGTGTCCAGGTGGTCTTCCATCATCCAGTTCGCGCGAACCTTGGCGCGCAGCGCGTCGCCCTGGGCGCGCAGGGCCGAACGGTCGGCCACGGCGTCGCGAATCGCGCGCAGCCAGTCGCGGTAGCGGTTCGCCACGCGCGTGACGGGAAAATCGCCTTGGTAGGGGAAGAGGTCGGAGCAGATGACCGGGTAGCCGAGGATGCCGTATTCGAGCAGGCGCAGATGGCTCTTGGCCTCGTTGAAGGCGTTGTCCTCCAGCGGAGCCACGGCCAGATCCAGATCCAGGCTGGCCAGCTTGGCCGCGTACTGGTCCAGCGGGATGCCGGGGTGGAATTCCTTGACCAGCGGCTTGAGTGCTTCAGGACACATGCCGAAAAAGATCCAGTCCACTTCCGATGCGGTATCGCGTACGACGTCGACAATGATTTCCAAATCGCCGGTGTGGCCGATGCCGCCGGCCCAGCCCACGCGGGGTTTGGCGCGCTCGGCGCGAGCCGGCTGAAGCTGCCCCCAGCGCGCGGCTTCCAGGTAGTTGGGTTGCACCAAGACTTCGTCGCTGAAACCCGCGTAGGCCTTGGCCAGCGGTTCGGTCGCCACCACCAGCCGGTTGCACAGGCTGGCGGCCTTGCGGAAACGCTTGGCGATGTCCTTGTGGATGGTGCTCTTGTGCACGCTCTTCAAGGGCAAGTTGGTGATCAGGTCGTCGATCTCGAACACGCGGAAGGCGCGGCTGGTGCGGGCATGCCGTTCCAGCGCCTCGATCTGCGGCCATTCCATCTGGCGCTGCACCACCAGGCTGTCGGGCTGCATGCGCTGCATTTCGGCCGGCTCGTACAGACGCATGGTTTCCCAGCCCTGGGTCAGGCCGGCGCGGTTGAGCGCGCGCATCGGCGCGATGATGCGGTATTCACCGCAGCCCTCGCGGTCCGCCGAGTGCACCAGCAGGCGCGGGCGCGGGCGCCAGGCCGGGTCCCAGCTCAGCGGCGGCTGATCTTCGAGCAGAAAGTCCGTACTGGCCAGGCTGAGATGGCGGTTGTAGGCCGGGTCGAAAGCCAGCTTCGGCAGCCATTTGGCGTACATGGCGTCCTTCTCGGCGGCGAAGCGCTTGAGCTTGGCTTCGTCGGGCTTGGATTCAACCTTGCCTTTCTGGCTTGCCGAGCCTTCGTGCATCAACAGGGCATAAGGCGTCCAGACGATGCGCAGGCCGGACTCACGGACTTTCAGGCAGAGGTCGATGTCGTTGTACGAGACCTTGAAGGCGCTTTCGTCCAAGCCTCCGACCTGTTCGTAAACGCTCTTGCGCACGAGCAGGCATGCGCCCGTGACGGCGGAGTAGTTTTGCGTCAGCTGGGCGCGGCCGAAATAACCGCGGTTTTCCGGCGCGCGGGCGATGAAGGGGTGCTCGGCCGGGCCGCGCATGCCGAGAACCACGCCGGCGTGCTGGATCTTGCCGTCCGGGTACAGCAGCTTGGCGCCGACGATGCCCACGTCCGGGCGCAGGGCATGGCCCATCATCTCGTCGAGCCAGTCCTCGTGCAGCACCGCCGTGTCGTTGTTCAGCAGCAGCAGATAGTCGCCGCGCGCCGCGCGCGCCGCGGCGTTGTTCATCGCCGAGAAATTGAACGGGCCGGGCTGGCGGATCACGCGCAGACGGTCGCCGAGCTCGGCTTCCTTGGCCTCGATCGCGGCCAGGTATTTGCAGGCATCGTCGGCTTGGCTGTCGTTGTCGACGATGAGGATTTCGTAGCGCGGCCAGCGCGTCTTCTCGATCAGCGACTCGATGCAGCGCTGCAGCATGGGCAACTGGTCGCGCGTCGGCACCACGATGGACACCAGTGGCCTGTCTTGCGGCAAGGGCCAGTGGACGCGGAACGCCGGCGGGAATGGTCCGGGCTGGACCGTCGCGGCGATGCCCAGGCGCTGGAAATGCCGCTCCAGGGCCGACTGACCGGCTGCCAGGATCTCCGGCACGGACTTCTGCGTATGTCCCGATCCCTGCAGGCGGTGGTAGAGCACCTCGGGCACATGGCCGATGGCGACGTCCCCGGCCCCGTTGGCGCGCAGATGCTCCCAGGCGCGCAGGACGAGGTCGTAGTCCTCGGCGCCTTCGTGCGCGGCGTCGAAGCCGCCCAAGGCCTCGAACAGGTCGCGCCGCACCAGCATCAGCCCGCCGATATAGGGCAGGCTGCGCAGATAGTCGAGGTTGAAATCCGGCTTGCAATGCGGGTTCACATGCTGGCCGTCCGGCGTGAGGTTGTCCTCGTCGGTATAGACCAGCTGCCACTCGGGATGCTCGCGCACGGCATGGGCGATGCGGAACAGCGCGTCGGGCGCGAGCTGGTCGCCGGCGTCGACCAGGCCCAGCCAATCCGCACCGCTGTCTATCAGCGCTTGGTTGGCCGCATGCAGCAGTGCAACGGCCGATTCCGCTTGCGGAAGGTTCAGAGCCTGTCCGCCGAGCCATTGGGTGTCGAAGCTGGCAGCCGAGGCCTGGGCCGGCAGCGTGGCATGCGGGAGCAAGGCAAGGGCGAATCGCGGCGGAGACGGCTGGGCGCTGGCCCAGTTGCCGATGGCCTGCAGCGCCCAGTCTTTTTCCCGCGGCAGCCAGCGGCCTTCGGGCAGCCAGGGTTGGATGGGGCGTGGAGGTTCGGCCAGGACGTTGCCAGCGGTATCGGCAATCTGAAAACCGGCTTTCTCGGCGCTCAGTGCGAACAATCGCTCCACGGCATGCGCCAAGGTTCCGTCGGTCTGGCCTTCCTCCGCGTCGAAATCGGCTTCGCCCAGGTTCAGGGCCAGCAGGGGATCCAACGCCTGGGGGCGGCACCAGAACATGGACCCGGCGAAATAGCCATGGCGCGAGACATCGGGGGCGATGCCCATGCGTTGTGTCAGCCCGGCCAGGCGTGGCAGATTGGGGTCGCCGCGCAGGCCGAGCCAGAAGCCCGCAGGCCCGATCAATCCTAGCCTGGGATTGCGCGCGAAAGCGGACTGGGCCTGTTGCGCCGTTCCCAGCAGCGCGGCCATCAGCTCCTGGCGCCAGCGATCACCGTCCCGATGCTGGAGGAAGGGGATCTGGATGTTCTGGACCTCGCGGAGGTGGGGCGATTTCTTGCCGTGAACGAACAGCAACTGCGCATAGCGCTGCGTGCGCGCATGGCGCAACAAGGCCAGGCGCGGTGCGATGTCACGGCCCCGGTTGGGGTGGCTGAGAACAAAAGCCTGCGGGGCGTCGCGCGCGATGTCGTCCAGGACATCCTCGCGCCCCGCGCTGAGCGAGATATACAGATCCTTGGGCTCGGGTAGGGCGGCCAGCATCCGGGCGAATTCGGGCCAGAGTTCGGGGTAGTAGAGGTGCAGCAGGACGGCCGTTCCCGTGCCTTGCTGCTGGCCGGCGCGCAACACGCGGGATTCGGCGGGAGCGGTGGACGCCGGCGCGGCGGCGCGGGTCGGAATGAATACGCGGGACTGGTCGGGTTGCGGGCGGGCGCGATAAAAAATCTGCAGGCTGATGAGCTGCTGGTACTCGTCGGCATCGACGTTCTTGAGCACCAGATGCTCGGTTTCGAGGTTGGCGGGAAAGGCGGCCGGGCGCGGAGTCTGGAAAAAACGGCTATCCGGTCCGTAGCTGACGGCCTCGACCGTGTAGCCCGTCTGCTCCAGCATGCGCTGCCCTTCGTCGCGGGTGAAGAAGCGCAGATGGGTGATGTCGAGAATGCCGGACGCCTCGTAGGTCAGGCGGCCCTCGGCCAGCTCGTTGAGCAGCCAGAGGTTGCGGGCGTTGGGAAGGCTGATCAGAACCTGTGCGTCCTCCGACAGCCAGGGCCGCAAGGCGTGCAGCGCGCGCCATGGGTTGCGCATGTGCTCGAGGACATCGGCCAGGACCAGGGTGTCGAGGCTTGCGGCTTGCAGTCCCTGAGCGGCCAGATCGACGTCTTCCAGCAAGCCCGCCATGACGCGGTGATAGTGCGTCTGGGCCTGCCGCGCGACATGGGGATTGGCCTCGATGCCCCAGAGTTCCACATTGGGGAATTGCCGTTTGAGCCAAGCCCCCATCGCGCCGGAGGCGCAGCCCACGTCGAGGACCCGGCGTGGAGGTTGCCGCAATAGACTCAGCAGATCAGCGCGTGGGTTGCTGTGATAAGCCCCGATCCCGGTATCTTCGGCGCTGTCGATGGACTCCCAAAGATGGGTCTGGCTCGATGTCATGTGTCAGATGTATTGGAACAGGCTGAGCCCTTGCACCTGCGTGAATGCCTTTTGCGCCGCCTGCAGTGCGGTGAGGCTTTGCTGGTACTGGGAGATGACCTGAGGGTAGTTGATGTCGGCCAGTTGCGACTGCTGGGTTTGCAGTTGCAGCGTCAGGCTGGCGTTCTGGGTCTGCACGGCCTGCACCTGCTGCAGCCTGCTGCCGATGGCGGCCTGGGCGCTGAGCAGATGGGTCTGGTTCTGGTCCAGACTGGCCAGGACGTTGCTGATGGCTTGGGCGCGCTGGGCGTTCGCGCCCGAGGTTTGCGCCGTGGCGCTGAAGGCCTGCTGCAGCGCCTGGAAAGTGGCGAACAGGCTTTGCGGACCGGCGGCCGCGATGGTGAACGTGTCGCCTGCCGCTGGCGTGCCCTGGAAGGGGACGCTGATGGCCGCGCCGCTGCCGGGCGGCAGGCTGATGCTCATGCCGGCGGTATACGTGCCGCTGCTGACCACCCCCGACGCGGCCAAGCTCGAGCCGGTGCCGCTGGTGACCGTATAGCTGAGCGTGCCGCCGCTTGCGGCCGTGCCGCTGAAGCTGATCTGGTATTGCGTGCCGTCCACCAGCAGCACCTGCTGGGCGAGGGCGGGGTTGCCGACGCTGCCCGGCCCGGCGGTGGCATTGCCCGTGTTGCTGCCGGAAGCGCCGACGGAGAAGGTTCCATTGCCGCCCGGCACGTTCATGAACAGCGCGCTGCCCGGATCGCCGATGGGGGTCTGGAGGCTGGGGCCGAGGGCCAGCTGGTTCTGGCTGCCGTCGCCCAGATACTGCACCTGACCGTTGGGCTGCAGGGAGAAGGGCTGGGTCTGGCTCTTGCTGCCGGCGAAAAGGTAGTTGCCCTGGCCATCCTGCGTATTGCCGTACTGCACCAACTGCTGCAGATAGCCCTGCATGGTGGCCGCGGCATTTTGCAGGTCCTGCGTGTTGACGGTGCCGTTGTTCATCTGCACGGCGAGTTGCCGCACCTGGTTGACCAGGGTGCCCACGCTTTGCAGGGTCGAGCTTTCGAGCTGCAGCGCGTTCTGCGCGTTCTGGCCGTTCTGCTGGTAGCTGGTCAGCCGGTTGATCTGCCCGGTGAGCGTGACGTTCTGCGCCGCGGCCACGGGTTGGTCCGACGGGTTGACCAGGGCGTTTCCGGTCGACAGCTGCTGGCTCAGGGTGTTGAGCGTGTTCTGCTGGTTGAGGATGCCGCTCAGGCTGGCGGCGTAGAACTGCGGTGTGCTGATGCGCATGACGTGCTCCCTGGCTCGATCTACAGCGCCTGAATCAGCGACTGGAACAGGCTGTTGCCGACCTGGATGGCCTTGGCCGCCGCCTGGTACGCCTGCTGATACTTGATGAGGTTGGTGGCTTCCTGGTCCAGATTGACGCCGGAAACCGCCTGCTGCGAGGCCGTGGCCTGCTGGGCCACCGCGCTGGCGGCGCTCAGCGCGCTTTGCGCCTGGTTGCCTTGCGTGGCCACCTGGCTGACGAGTTGGGAGTAGGCCCCCTCGAACGATGCCGTGCCGCCTTCGAGGGTCTTGGCCGTTTGCAGCGCGAACATGGCCTGGGCGTTGCCACCGTTGCCGGGGCCGGCAGCGGAAAGCGTGAAGGCATCGCCCGAAACAGCCGTGCTGCCGCTGAGGTTCACCGTCCAGTAGCCCCCGGGAGGTGTGCTGGCATAAGGTATGGCGAGGGTCGTGCCACTGCTGCCGAGCGTCAGGCTGCCGCTGGCCAAGACGGTGGTCGAGCCGGGCTGCGTCACCTGGAAGCCGACCGATCCGCTGGTGCCCCCGCTGGTCAGCGTGACCTGCAGCGCGGTGGGGACCGCGACGCCGCCGACCAGCACCGAGCCTGCGCCGCTGGTGGCGCTGTACTGCCCGGCGGACAGGGTCAGATTGCCCAGATTGGTGTTGACGATGCTGCCCGATTGCAGTTGCCCGGCGCTGCTGGCATAGGGCGACGCGGCGGCGATGCCGGATGGGTTGTTCAGCACCGACTGGAAGTTGAGCGCGCCATAGCGCGTGGGCAGCACCTCGAAGTTGTTGCCGGCCTGGGCGCCGCTGACCTTGACCTGCACGCCATCGAAGGCAAGGGTCGTGACGCTGCCCGAGGTGGTCGCCGTGAGCGTGGCGGCCTGGCCGGTGGACAGATTGGTGGCGGTCCAGTTGGTGCCGTCGTAGGCCAGCTTGTAGTCGGCCGCGGTGAGCTGGTTGGCGTCGATCACGCTGCCGCTGATCACGGCGCTGCCCGCATTGGCGGCGTTCGCCAGCACCTGCACCGGGCCGGCCTGGAACAGGGGGGCGCCGAACTGGCCGTTGAGGTCCAGGCCCTGCGCCTGCTGCTGGTTGATCTGTTGCGCCAGACCGTCGGCGATGCGCCCCAGCGCGTTCTGCGCCGGCTGCAGCACCTGGCTGCGGAACTGCAGCAGCCCGCCGATCGTGCCGCCTTGCAGTCCTTGGGAAATGATGGCGCCGGTGCTGGCGTAGGCCACCTCGGTCTGCGAAGGATCGTAGGGGTTCGACACGGCCTTCAGGTCGTAGGACTGGTTGCCGGCCACCAGCACCTGGCCGTTGCCGGTGAACACACTGACTTGGTTGTTGCCCTGCTGCAGCACGGTCACGCCGACTTGCGACGACAACTGGGTGATGAGCTGGTCGCGCTGATCCAGCAGGGCATTGGGGGTGGCGCCCGAGCCGTCGGACAGGGTGTTGATCTTGACGTTGAGCTGGGCGATCTGCTGCGTCAGGCTGTTGATCGAGGTGATGCTCTGCCCGATCTGCTGATTCACGCCATTGGCCGCGTCCTGCAGTTGTTGCGCCGAACTCTGAAAGGTTTGCGCCAGGCTCTGGGCCTGGCTCAGCATGCTCTGCCGCGACGGCATGTCGGCCGGATTGGCGGCGACCTGGGCCACGCCGCTGGCGAAGAACTGGTTGATCGCGGTGCTCATGCCCGCGCTGGTTCCCGCCAGCAGATTGACGATGGGTTGCAGCTGGGTGCTCAGGGTGTTCGCCCCGCTGGCGGTGGCCGTGGTGCTCCAGACTTGGGACTGCAGATAGCTGTTGTAGCTGCGCGTGACCGCCTCGATCTGCGTGCCGTTGCCGAGATACAGGCCGCCGAGCAGCGAGGGCGGCTGCGTGGTTTGCACCGCCGTTTCCTGGCTGTAGCCCGGCGTGTTGACGTTGGCGATGTTGTTGCCCGTGACCTGCAAGGCCTGCTGGGCGGCTTGCAGGCCGGTGAGGGCATTGCCGACGAGACCGCTGATGCCCGACATGTCAGCCTCGCCCCAGGGTCTGCCGCTGCGGCGAGGCATGGCCGTAGGCGACGCCGTACACCGGTTCGGGAGGACGCTGCGCCGACTGCGCGATGGCCTGCTCGATCGCCGCGCTCCAGACGGTGAGGGTGTGCTGCAATCCCTCGTATTCCTGGCGCAGGGCGTTGACCCGCGCGGTCAGCTCGGCCGAAGCTCGCGAAGCTGCGGCCGGCTGTTTCTGCCAGTGTTCGGCGCAAACCTGGAGTTCGTCGAGCAAAGGCTGCCAGATCGGCGCGAGCAGACCGGCAGCCGTGCCGCTGCCGACCTGCGCCGTTGGCAGATGGCCGGCAGGGTCGCGGTCCAGCAGGGTTTGCCGTTGCTGCCGCAGCACGTCGGTGAGCGCGGCGACGAGCCGGACTTCGTCCGTGGCGGCGGTGGGAAGGGTCATCGCGTTCAGGCCTGCATCGCGGTTGGGGGGAAAGTGCTCTTCCATGGCGATAACGTCACGGTGTGGCCAAACTTGAGCCTGTCGCGAGGTCCACGGCGGCCAGGGCCTGGCGCATGGTCGGGCTCTGCGCGACGGCAAGCAGCTTGCGCGCGTAATCAGGATCGGTGGCATAGCCGCTGTGCTGCAGCGCGGAAGCAAACCCGGCGATGTCGCCGCCGTGGCCGCGCACACTCTGGTAGCGCGGCGAACCGAGCATCATTTGCGCATAGTTCTGCACGCTGTCGGCAGCGCTCTGATAGGCGCGGAACGCGGCTTCCCCCATCTGCGCCACGCCGCCGGCGAATTCCTGCGTGAGCCCCGACAACGACGCCCCCTGCCAATTCCCGCCGGCCTTGATGCCGAACAGATTGTTGCCGGGCGCATGGCTGCCCCAGCCGGTTTCCAGTGCGGCCTGGGCGAGGATGGCCACCGGACTGACGCCGAGCGCCGCGGCCGCCGACTGCACGCTGGGCAGGATGGACTGGATGAAGGCCCGGGCCTTGTCGGCAAAAGGCGTCTGCGCGGTGGAAGCCTGGACGCTTGCCGTCCCCGGCTCCGTCGCGGCCGATGCGCTCGGCCGGCCCTGCGGCGCGAGCGCCGCAGCGGAGAGCGCGGCGTCGCGCGCCGGCACCGGCCATGTCACCGGGTGCGGGGCGGCGGCGCCCGAGGCCGCAGGCGCTTGGCTCACGGGCGATGCGGAGATTTTTTCCTGCGCGGCAGAGCCGTAGCGGGTGGCCAGTTCCTTGGCCAGGTAGCTCGCCAGGCCGATGCCCTGGCCCTGGCTGATGGTGGTGGCGATCTGCTGGGTGAACAGCGACTTGAACATCGGCCCCGAGGTGTCGCCCAGCAGGTCCGGCCCGAGGCTGGTGGCGTTCATCGCCGTGAGCATCTGCTGCATCAGCAGCGCCTCGAACTGCTGCGCCACCGCCTTGATGGCCTGCGGATTGCGCGGATCGGCCTTGGCTGCGGCCTGGAGCTGGTTCAGGCCCTGGAAGGACAGGCTGTTCGCCGCGGCGGGAACCGTGGGCGGCAGCGGCGCGGCCGGAAGGGATGGTGTGTTCATCGCCCGGTTTGTTCAGATGACGTCGAGCTGGGCGTGCAGCGCGCCGGCCGCCTTCATCGCCTGCAGGATGGCGATCAGGTCGCTCGGCGTGGCGCCCACGGCATTGAGCGCGCGCACCACGGCTTCCAGGGTCACGCCAGGGTTGAACATCAGCAGATTCGCCTTGTCGGCCTTGGCCTTGACCTGGGTTTGCGGCACGACGGCCGTCTGTCCGGCGCCCAGCGGGTTGGGCTGGCTCACCTCGTATTGGGTGTTGATGGTGACTGACAGATTGCCATGGGCCACCGCGCAAGCGCCCAGCGTGACGTTCTGGCCCAGCACCACGGTTCCGCTGCGCGCGTCGATCACGACCTTGGCCGGCGGCGCTTCGGGCGTCACATCCAGCGCTTCCAGGCTGCCGAGAAAGCCGGTGCGCGCCCCCGGGTTGGCGGGTGCCTGGACCTGCACCGTGCCGGCATTCAGGGCCATGGCGGTGTTGGGGCCGAAATGCTGGTTGATGCGATCGGCGATGCGGCTCGCCGTGCCGAAGCTCGGCGTGTTGAGCGCCAGGGTCAGCGGGCCGGCCTGGTCGAAGCTGCTGGCCACCGTGCGCTCGACGGTGGCGCCATTGGCCACCGTGCCGGCGGTGAGGAAATTGGTTTGGGTGGTGCTGCCGCCCGACGAGGCGCCGTAGCCGCTGACCACGATATTGCCCTGCGCCATGGCGTAGGTCTGGCTGTCTGCACCCTTGAGCGGCGTCATCAGCAGCGTGCCGCCGGCCAGGCTGGACGCATTGCCCACGGCGGACACCGTGACGTTGATGGTCTGCCCCGGCAGCGAGAAAGGCGGAAGCTGGGCAGTGACCATCACCGCGGCCACGTCCTTGGGCTGCAGGTTGGACGCCACGCCCGGAGGCAGGTTGATGCCCAGGCGCTGGAACATGTTGAGCAGCGACTGCGTGGTGAAGGGGACCTGGGTGGCCTGGTCGCCGGTGCCGGACAGGCCGACCACCAGGCCATAGCCCACGAGCTGGTTGACCCGCACGCCCTGCACGCTGGTGAGGTCGCGGATGACCATGGCCCGTGCTGGCGCACCGGGGGCGAGCAGGGCCAGGGCGCAAAGCGCCGATGCCAGGGCTTTGGCGTACAGGGTGTGCGGGGTGCGTGCGGTTTGCATGATGGTGCGCAGTCGGCGGCGCCGTTCAGAACGGCCACAGGGAAAGGAAGAAACTCGCCAGCCACGGCACCTTGGCGGCTTCGTACACGCTGCCGTTGCCGCTGTACTCCACGCGGGCGTTGGCGATCTGGATGCTGGAGACGGTGTTTTGCGGTGAAACGTCGGCCGAGCGCACCACGCCGACCACGCGGATGTATTCGTGTCCGCCGTTGAGCATCACTTCCTTCTGCCCCGAGATTTCCAGATTGCCGTTGCTCATCACCTGGACAACCGTGGCCTGCAGGGTCGTGGTGAAGGTGTTGCTTTGCGCGGTGGCGCCATTGCCGCCGAATTTCTGCGCCGAGTTGGCGCCGATGCTCGGGCTGTAGGCCCCCAGCGTGGGCACCACGCCGAAGAAGCTGGTGAGGCCGGCGCTGATGCTGTCCGATTTGTTGATGGTGGTGTTGGTGGTCTTGGTGGCGTTGGCGTTTTCCTGGATCAGCACGGTGATCAGGTCGCCCACTCTGTGCGCGCGCGTGTCCTCGAACAGGGCCACGTTGGTGCCCGGCTGCCAAATGGAACCGTTGGCGGCATGCGCGTTCATCGGCTCCGGAACGGCCGGGATGGGCAGGGGCTTGAGCTGGCCGTCTGCCGCGTGCTGGGGCGACGTGGCGCAGGCTCCGAGCATCAGACCCGGCACGGCGACGAGCAGAACGCGGAGAAATTGCATCACGGCCGGCCTTGCATCACAGGTTGTTGTTGACGTACTGCAGCATCTGGTCGGACGCCTGCACGGCCTTGCTGTTGACCTCGTAGGCGCGCTGCGTGGAGATCATGTCGACCAATTCGGCCACGACATTCACGTTGGACGATTCCAGATAACCCTGCTGCACCGAGCCCAGGCCGTTGAGCGTGGGTTGGCCGGTATTGGGCGCGCCCGACGAACCGGTCTGCAGGTAGAGGTTGTCGCCGATGCTTTGCAGCCCGGTCGGGTTGACGAAACTGGCCAGTTGCAGCGAGCCCACCTGCTGCGGCGAGGACTGGCCGGGCAGGGTGACCGAGACCGTGCCGTCGTTGCCGATCGTGATGGTCTGGGCGCTGGCGGGCACGGTGACGGTGGGTTGCAGCAGGTAGCCGCTGGACGTGACGAGCTGGCCCTGGTTGTTGAGCTGGAAGGTGCCGTCGCGCGTGTAGGCGATGGTGCCGTCGGGCTTGAGCACCTGAAAGAAACCCTGGCCGTTGATGGCCACGTCCAGCGAGTTGCCTGTCTGCGTCAGGTTGCCCTGGGTCATCAGCCGCTCGGTGGCCACCGGGCGCACGCCCGTGCCCAGCTGCAGGCCGGAGGGGTATTGGGTGCTTTGCGACGATTGCGCGCCGGGCTGGGTGAGGTTCTGGTAGAGCAGGTCTTGGAACACGGCGCGCGCGCCCTTGAAGCCGGTGGTGTTGACGTTGGCCAGGTTGTTGGCGATGACGTCCATGCGGGTCTGTTCGGCTTCCAGGCCGGTCTTGGCCACGTACAGCGAGCGGATCATGGTGAGGTCTCTTTCGTTTGGAGGCGTGGGTTGCGCGTCAGCTCACGACGAGCAGTTGCGAGGCGGCCTGGTGGTTCTGGTCCACGGTCTGCATCAGTTTGGTTTGAATCTCGAAGGCGCGGGTGTTGTCCAGGATCTGGATCATGGCCTGCACCGGGTTGACGTTGCTGCCCTCCAGCGCACCGACGGCCAGTTGCACCCTGCCGTCGTGCGGCGCGGGCCCCTGGGTGTCGCGGAACAAGCCGTCGGCGCCGCGCTGCATCTGTGCGGCAGGCGGGTTGACGAGCCGGATGCGGTTGACCACGACCATGGCATTGGGTTGGCCTCCAGCCGGAATGCCGGAGATGGTGCCGTCGGCCCCGATCTGCACCGATTCCAGCGGCGGCAGCGAAATCGGCGCCCCCCCTTGGCCAAGGACCGGATGGCCGTCGCTGGTGGTGAGTATGCCGCTGCTGGAGACCTGCAGGTCCCCGTTGCGGGTGTAGCCCGTTTCGCCATTGGCGGTCTGCACGGCAATCCAGCCGGCCCCCTGAATCGCAACGTCCAGGTTGCGCCCGGTGTGGTTGATCGGGCCTTCGCGCAGATCGGCGCTCTGGCCCTGGGCCACCACATAGGCGTTGCTCGGCTGCGGCTCGCCATAGACGGGCAGGGCGCGGAACTGGGCTTGTCCGGCACGAAAACCCGTGGTGTTGACGTTGGCCAGATTGTTGGTGACCACGGCCTGCTGTTGCAGGATGGTGCGTGCGCCGGTGGCGGCGATCCACAAGGTGTCCATGGTTCAGTGGCGCGGCGCGTCTTTACAGCGTGAGCAAGGTCTGCACGACTTGATTCTGGGTCTTGATGGTCTGTGCATTGGCCTGGTAGGCCTGTTGCGCGACGATCAGGTTCACCAGCTGGGTGGAGAGGTCGACGTTGGACTGTTCCACCGCGCTGGCCTGCAGCGAGCCCAGGCCGGCGCTGCCGGGCGATCCGGTCAGCGGCTGTCCCGACTGATAGGTCGCCACGTAATAGTTGTTGCCCATGCGCTGCAGGCCCTGCGGCGCCTTGAAGTTGGTCAGGGTGATCTGCCCCAGGATGGCCGACTGGCCGTTGGTGTAGCGCCCGAACACCACGCCCGTGGGGTCGACCGACAGATTGCTGAGCTGGCCCACGCCGTAGCCGTTGTCGGTGATGTTGGTCACCGCTGACGGCGCGCTGTAGTTGGTCGAGCCGGCATAGTTCAGCGCGATGCTGCTGGTCGAGGCGCCGTCGGCCCAGGTGATGCCCGCGATGGTGCCGCTGACGGTTCCGCTGACGGCGCCGGTCGACGTGAAGGGCAGGGTGCCGAAGGAGCCGGAGGTGACGCCGCCCGAGGTCGTGGTGCCGTTGACCGCGTAGTACACATTCCAGGTCGGGGTCGCGCCCGACGTGAGCTGGTAGTAGGTCGACATGAGGTGCGACGCGCCGAGGCTGTCGTACACCGTGGTGCTGGTGGAATAGTTGTAGGTGGTGGGATCGTTGATGTTGAAGGCCGTGCCGCTGGCGATCGGCGTGGCGCCGGCATCCAGGTTGAGGCTGATGCCGATGCCCGAGGTGGCCTGCGGCGCCAGCGTGGTGGCGGTGATCTGCAGGGGTCCGGTGCCGCCCGTGAGCGCGCCGCTGACCGCCGGGGTGCCGATGAGCTGACCGCCGGCTGCGTCGACGACGTAGCCGTTCTTGTCGATCTGGAACTGGCCGTTGCGCCCGTAGACGGTGGCGCCGTCGTAGTTGAACTGGAAAAAGCCCTGGCCGTTGATGGCGATGTCGAGCGGGTTGGCGCTGGTCTGGATGTTGCCCTGGGAGAACTGTTGCGCCACGGTCTGCACCGAGGTGCCGATGCCGATCTGCCCGTATTGCGGCGAGGTGCCGGCGATGGCCGAGGCGTAGGCATCGGCGAACTGGGCGTTGGACTGCTTGAAACCCACCGTGTTCGCGTTGGCGATGTTGTTGCCCATGACCTGCAGGTCGGTCGAGGCGGCTTGCAGGCCGGAGAGTGCGGTTTGGAAGGTGCTCATCGATGACCCCGAATGACTGGATGGGTGGAGGTGTGTGTTGGCCGGGTCGGCTGCAGGCGCGCTTACATCACGCCCTGGATGCTGGACAGCGGCACCGTGCCGCTTTGTCCCTTGATCTGCAAGGCCGGGCCGCTGCTGCCGTTCAGGTAGACCGACTGCACCGTGCCGGTACCGAACGGCACGGCGGCGACGGCCTGGCCATTCGCATCCGTGGCCTGGACATTGAACGTATAGCTGCCGGCCGGGGCGGTGTTGCCGCTGGCGTCCTTGCCGTCCCAGGTAAAGGTCTGCACGCCCGTGGGCAAGGCTCCCACCTGCAGCGTGCGCACGGTCTGGCCGGCGTTGTTGATCACCTGCACCTGCACGTTCTGCGCCGGACTGGCGAGGGTGAAGCCGCCCGCCGTGCCGCCGCTGGCGCCCAGGTTGATGGAGTTGTTGTCGAACACCACCGTCTGGCCCACCAGATTCGCCGCCTGCAAACCTTGCGATTGCGACAGCTGGGCCGTCAAGGCCGCCATCGAGGCCTGGATCGACTGCACCCCGCTGGCCGTGCTGAACTGCGCCAACTGGGCTGACAGATCCTGATTGGTCAGGGGATTCATCGGATCCTGGTTGGTCAACTGGGTGACCAGCAGCTTGTAGAAGGTGTTGACGTCGGCCAGCCCGCCCAAGCCGCTCGTGGCGCTGCCCGAGGTGCCGCTGGTGCTGCTCGATTGCAGCGACGCGAGGAAGGCGTTGCTGCCGATGGGAGATGTGCTCATGGTGCGCGTCCTTGGGGCTTACTGGCCCAGGGTGAGGGTCTTCAACAACAGGTTCTTGGTGGTGTTCATCACGTTCACGTCGGCCTGGTAGGCGCGCGAGGCGGACAGCATGTTGACCATCTCGTCGACCGGGTTGACGTTGGGAAAAGCCACATAGCCTTGCTTGTCGGCCAGCGGATTGCCGGGGTCATAGACCATTTTCATCGGGCCCGGCTTTTCCACCACCCCCGCCACCTGTACGCCGTTGACGCCCGCCGGAACGCCCGGGCCGGATAGCGGCTGCGCGGCGAACACCACTTCGCGGGCACGGTAGGGCTGGCCGTTGGAACTGGTGGCCGAATTCGCGTTCGCCAGATTGCTGGCGACCACGTTGAGACGGTAGCTCTCGGCGTTCAGGCCGGAGTTGGCGACATCGAGGGCGTTGAACAGGGACATGGCGTTTGCTCGGAATCAGTTGCCGGTGATGGCGGAGGTCAGCATCTTGATCTTGCCGGTCAGGAAGGTGAGATCGGCTTCATACTGGATACTGTTCTTCTGAAAGCTGGCCTGCTCGCGGCTCATGTCCACCGAGTTGCCATCCAGGCGCACGGTGTTGCCGGCCTGGTAAGCGACGAAGCTCGCGGCCGGATTGCTCGCGCCGCCAGCCGCCATCTGGCGGCTTTGCTCCACCTTCAGCGGCAAGCCGGCAGCCTGACCCTGGAGTGCGCTGCGCAGCGCCGCGGAGAAATCCAGATCGACCGCCTTGTAATGCGGCGTGTTGGCATTGGCCATGTTCGCGGCCAGCAACTGCTGGCGGTAGCCGCGCAGATTGAGCGCGGTCTGCAGCGGGGCGAAGGCTTGGTCGAGAGCGGATGGCATGGCTGCGATTCAGTTGCGGTTGCCCAGTCTTCTGCACGAAGCGTGCCAGTGTCATCCCCGAAAGACACGCCATGCCACGGCCACAGGCGCCGGCTCTCTAGGCAAACCGACTTGGCCCCCGCCGCAGGGCGTGGCAGGTCTCCCCCAGCGGCAAGGCCTTGCCGCTGGGGCGGCAAGGCCTTGTCCCCCCGGGCGCCGCGGTCTGCCAGCCATCAACCGGCCGGGCAGGTTCGATGCAAGGCGATTGGCGCCCACTGCTGGACGTGCGCGCCGCTGTCCGTCGCGTGGTACGGACCTTGCTGCTGAAAGGCGGGCGGTACACCCGTCGCGAGGCCGTCTCGCGCGGTGCGGGCACCGCCAGCCGCCGCAAGCGGACAACGTTGGAGAGATTTTTCGTGGCATCGGCTCGGTACGGTTTCGCAACACGCCATGGACACCGGCACGCCCTGGCGCGGCATCTGGCCCGGTGGGCCGCCCTCGTGCTGCTGGCCGCACCGTTCGGCCTCAGCCTGGCCGCCGCGAAACAAGTCACCGCCTGGGAGTCGGGTGACAGCATTCGCCAGGTGGTCGAACAGTTCGTGCGCGGCCGTCTGCCCGAGGCCTCGCGCGATGCGCGCGTCACCGTCCAGGGGCCGGCGGCCGGTTTGCATTTCCCGCGCTGCGCCCGCCTGCAGGCGCAGAACTTCGGGGCCGCCAATCCCTTCGGCGCGCAAACCGTGGAGGTCAGTTGCGCGGCGCCGCAGGCGTGGTCGCTGTATCTGCCCGTGCAAGTGGCCATGCCGCAAGGCGCGGTGGTGGCGGCACGGGCGCTTTCCGCCGGGCATGTGCTGGCCGAGGCAGACCTGGCCGTGGTGCAACGCGACCTCGCCAGCCTGCCGGCTGGCGCGCTGACCGCGCCGGCTGCCGCCGTCGGCCAGGTACTGCAGTACAGCGTCGCGGCCGGGCAGAGCATCACGCAAAGCATGCTCGCCGGACCACAACTTGTTCATGACGGCCAGTCCGTCTCGCTCGTGGCGCAGGGGCAGGGCGTACGTCTGGTGGCGCTGGGCAAGGCCATGGAAAACGGCCGCCAAGGCCAGACCATCCTGGCACGTAATGTTCAATCCGGTCGGGTGGTCAGCGGCGTGGTCGACGCTTCGGGACAAATCCTGGTGGCGATGCAGCCGTGACGGTGGAGATTCGTTGTTTTTGCGGAGCTTTCCTTCGCCTCGGCTGACGTCAAAAGCATGACGCACCCGCCGGAAAGCCGATCATCTCTCATCGATATCCTATTTTTCGGATGAATCGCAGAATAAAAATCATGGAATACCGAGCCATTTAGGCACGAAACACGGCCCTGCTGCTGGCACCCGGCTTGCTTATCCTCGGCGTCCATCCCCGAGGAGCTGCGCACCATGTCCGCCCTGGCTGCCGAATACGTCATCCGAAATTCGCATTCCTTCCAAGGTTTGTCCGCCGAAGGGCCTGCAAGATCCGTCCTTGGCGACGCAAAGCGCGCCACCGAGCAAGTCACGCAACAGTCGGACGCGATGCGGGACGCCCGGAGCCTGCTGACCTCCTGGCTGCAGCGCTGCCTGCGTCAGGGCGCCTACCGCGACCATCCTCGCGCCGTCGCCGCCCTGCCGGTGGAGGCCATCGCGCAGCGCTTGCGGCAGGCCACGGATCTGCCCGACGGCGCCCCCGATGTGGGGAACATGCAAGCCGAGCTGATGGCGCAATTCGCACAGATCGACAAGCTGGTCACGCAATTCGCTGCGGCATGCAAATCGCAGCCCGAGACCCTGTGTCTTTATGACGAACTGGTGGAACGAGGACTGGCGGCCCTGCAGCAGTTGGCCGACCTTGAAGTCGCCCTGAGCGTGCACAAGGCCGGGCTGGACTTGCTGACCGGTTTGCCGGGCCGTCGCGCGTTGCAACAACGCCTGCTTTCGGAACATGCGCGTTTGCGGCGCCACGCCCAACCCTGCACGCTGGTGCTGATCGACCTGGACCGGCTCAAGCCTGTGAACGACCGTTATGGCCACATGGTCGGGGATGCGTATCTGGCGGCGTTCGCCGATGTCTTGCGCGGCGCTTTGCGCCCCTACGACACCGCGTTCCGCTACGGAGGCGACGAATTCATCCTGTGTCTGCCGCAAGCCGGCGTCGAGCAGGCCACCGCAGTAATCGGCCGCTTGCGCGAGCGCTTGGCCGAGCAGGCCCTGCTGTGCATCCAGGGGCGGTTCCTGCATGCGCGGTTCAGCGCGGGCGTCGCCGCCTTGGAGGTCGGGAAGACCATCGCGCAATCCCTGGAGGAGGCCGACGCCAGACTCTATGAAGCCAAGGCGTGCGTAAGTGCAGCACCCGGCCCGGCGTGCGACGACGGTCCGTGCGACGCATGAGTGCGCGCCAGCAGGCTGGCCTCGAGGCTTGAGCCATGCAGATCTGGCCGATGGCGCCCGGGCCTCCCCGCCTGGGCTGGGATAGGCGATGGAGCGCATGGTGAATCTCGCCCAGGCCACGCCCGCCGAGTTGATGGCAGCCTTCACGCAGGACGCCACGGCCTTTCTCGCCGTATTCGAGCGGTCCTTGCGCGAGGCAAGCAGCGCCGCGGAGACGCTGCAGGCGCTTGGGCACGCAGGCGAGGCTTTGCGCGGCATCCGGATCGGCGCCGAGTTTCTCGGCCTGGACGCGATGTCCGCGCTTTGCCGCCAGGGCGAACAAGAGCTGCTGCGGCAGTTGCCGCAAGTCGGTGGCGGGCGGCCGGTGCAGTGGCCCTTGCTGGAGCAGGTCGTCGCCGGTTTGCGCCGCCAGTTGCGCGCCGCCTCCGCGCCCGCGCTTCCCGCGCGCGCAAAGCCCCCCATGCAGGCTGCTGACGCCCAGGAGCACAAGATTGTGGAACCGCCCGCAAGCGCGTCCGGCGAACGGCCGCAAGCGCCCGGCGCAGCCTTGCTGGCGCCGGACGCCGATGCCCTCCGGCCTGCCGAAGGGGTGGAGAACGCCGTGCCGCAGCCGGCGAGTTTCGGCAAGCCCGACGCCACGCTCCCCGACCCGGCCGAGCCCGTTGCGCCTTCCGAACCGCCCCTTGCTTCGGCACCGGACCTGGCGCCGCAACCCCGGCTGGCCGTGGAGGCGAATGTCACGGCCGGGCCCCCACCGCCCCCGGCTGGGCCTGCGATGCTCGCCCTGGGCGAACCCCTGCTGCAGCGCCTGTCCGAGATTCCGGATTTGTTACGCGAACAGATCGAGAGCTGGCGATCGCTGCGAGAAGCCTTGGAAGCCGACCGCCTTGCGCGCGCCCCGGCGAACGGCGCGCCGGAGCCGCCGCGGCCGGACACTGCGGGCGCACCGGCCGGCGACACGGCCGTCCCGCAAGGCGATGCGTCCGGGACGGCGCCCGGCATCGCACCCGCAGCGCCATCGCGCGATGACGACATGCCGGCGGCGCCGGGCGAAAGCGGGCCTGCCGCGGCCGGGCACGCGCAGCCCTGGAACGCGCGCATCGAGGTGCGCCTGGCCCGCCTGGGACACTGGTTACTCGCGCTTCCGGCGACGAAGGTGCTCGGCCTGGTTCCGCGCGATGGCCAGGACTGGCAACTGCCGCGCGGCGACAGACTCCTGCTGACGGAGGAGGGCGCGGTGCCGGTGCTGACACTGGATGGGGACTGGGGTGGGCCGGCGGAGGCCGAGGGCTGCAGCCTGCTGCTGCAGCACGGCGGACGGTTTTTCGCCTTGCGCGTCGACGCGTGCCTGCCGGCGCGGACCTTGCACTTCTGGTCGATCCCGCCCCAGATCGGCGGCCGCCACGGCATCGAGGCGGCCGCCGTTTTGCCGAGGCAGTCTGGCCATGACATGGCCTTGCTGCTGGCCCTGCCGTCCTTGGCCGGCATGTTGGGAGCGGCCGAGGAATGCCGTGGGCCATGAGCATGCCTAAGCTGGCCGGCATCCCCGTGCCGGCAGACGCGCGCGACTGGCCGACGGGCGACGGCTTCGGCGCGTCGTTTTCCAGGACGGCGAACTGGCTCGCATTCGAGGTGGATGGCCAAGCCTGCGCCGTCGACAGCCGGCAGGTCCGATCGGTTTTGCGCCCGCCGGGCATGGCCCCGCTGCCGGGGCGCGACGCGCGCTGTCCAGGCCTGCTCGCCTGGCACGACACCGCCCTGGTCGTGCTGGATCTGGGGGCCTGCCTGGGCCTGCGACCGAGCCTGGGGCAGGCCGCGTCCCGCCTCCTGGTGTGTCATGGGCATGAGCGGGAGCAGGCCTGGGGTTTGCTGGTGGATGCCGTGCGCGGGTTCCAGCGCATCGCCTCTCCGGAGCCAGGCTGGATCGCCGTGCGTCCCGGCCTGCCGCCTCCCTGGAACGCCATGTTCGCCCTGCTGCCGACACCGGGCGGCGTGAGCGGCGAGGTCTGCGCCATGCTGCATGTGCAAACTTTGTGGGAAGGCTGCCTGAGCCTCATCTCGAACCATCCCGCAGCGGCAGGCCCGAGCCTGCCGCATCATCCGAAGGACGTCCCATGAAAATCTCTCCCATGCGGTCCCTGTTCCTGATGTGGCTGCTTTGCAGCGCCTGGATGCTGCTGGTGTGGTGGCTGGGGCATCACGCGGCCACGAATTTGTCCGCAGGGCCAAGCCTTCCGGCCAAGGTCGCCGCCACCTGGTCCCTGGCCGGGATCGCGCTATGGGGCGGGATGGTGCTGACGCTGTTCCTCGCGCTCTATCTTGCCCTGGCCATCAAGATCGACCTGGGCCGCCTTCGCCTCGCCACCCGGGACTTGGCGCGCGGCGCCAGCGCCGCGCTGCCCGACATGGCGCCGGAGTGGCTGGGGTTGCTGGACGACGTGCGCAACGCCGCGCGCCGCCAGCAACAAGAACTCGCCATCTCGCGCCAGGAACTGGACGACTGCGAGCAGCGCCTGCTGGCCGAGCAGGCGCGCGCGGCAGCGGCCCAGGCAAGCGCCGAGAGCGCGGCCCTGCGCTTGCGCCAAGCGCAGGCCGATGTCCGGCGTGGGCTCGCCGCCATGCCCGTGGTGCCGGATGCAGTTCAGGAGACTCGCCACGAACGGCTCAGGATCTTGCTCCAGCCCGCTCTGGCCCGGCTCGCCCAGGGGCTCGAAAACCTGGATTCGACACTGCAGCCCTTGTCGGATCTGCTGGATGCCGCGGCCGCGAAGCCCGCGGCCCAGGCCGCAGCGGCGGCGCAATCCGGGCCGGAGTCACGGCCCGAGGCAAACGCCTTGCGCCTGGTGGACGAAGCGGGACGCTTGGCGGAGTCCTTGCAGCTCTTGTGCCTGAACTTTCGCCTCGCCCTGGAGCGCCTCGGCCCGGAGCTTGGCGAAGATCATCCTGAGCTGGACACGGTCATCCAGGACCTCGACCCCATGTGCGCCGACGCCATGGCTCTGCAGGAGGCCGCGCGCAGCGCGCAAGACGCGATCGCAAACCGCACCGATGCGCCGAAGGCGAGCACCGCGCCGTCTTCATGGCCCCTCTCCGGCGACGAAACACGCCGCATCCTGGCCGAAGTCAGGCAGGCCGCCCGCGACGAAATGCAGGCCCTGGCGGAGGCCCTGCGCCAGGGGCGGCAGGGACTCGAGCTGGCGCAAGGGGAGCCGGACCGAACGCAGGGCGCCGGCGAACCGCAAGCCAGGGCGCTGCTGGAAGGCCTGGATCTCGCCCTGAAACAGGCGTTGGATGGGCTGGCGTTGGATGGATCGCGCCAGGGCGGGCAGGGCCGCACCGGAGGGCAGGGCTAAAGTCTGGCCGCGCCGTGTCGTCAACCGGGTAGCGGGCAGGTTTGCCCGCCTCCGGCAGGGAAGCCGGATCATGTCCATCCATAGGAGCTTCATCATGGCCATTTCCGGCATCATCAACACCAACATCAATGCGTTGAACACGCTGAACGCCCTCGGCGGCACGTCGAGCAGCCTCAGCACCTACATCCAGCAACTCTCCACCGGCAAGCAGATCAACGGCCCCGCCGACAACCCCGCCGGCTACGCCATCGCCCAGCGCTTCCAGACCCAGATCAACGGCCTGAACCAGGCGGTGTCGAACGGCAACCAGGCCGTTTCGCTCGTGCAAACCGCCACCGGCGCGCTGCAGAACGAAACCAACCTGCTGCAGCAGATCCGCACCATCGCCGTCCAGTCGGCCAACGGTTCCAACACCTCGTCGGACCGGGCTTCCCTGCAGGGCGTGGTGTCGCAATTGCTGGCGCAGGTGCAGACCATCGCCACGCAAACCCAGTTCAACGGTCAGAACATCCTCGACGGCAGCTTCTCCGGCCAGCAATTCCAGGTCGGCGCCAACGCCAACCAGGTGATCAACGTCTCGATCTCCAATTCGCAGGCCAACGCGATCGGTGTCAACACCATCGGCACCAGCGGCACGGTGTATGCGGGCGCCAGCGGCTCGGTGACGTCCAATGGCTACGGTTCGGCCTACACCATCAGCGCCGGCGCCGGCAATTTCACCGCCGGCAACGTGCTGATCTCCGGTTCGGCCGGCGCCAGCGGTGTCGCGGTCACCGCCGATGAATCGGCCGCGAACATCGCCGCCTCGTTCAACGCGATCACCCAGCAAACCGGCGTCAGCGCCTCGGCCAACACCAGCGTGGCCTTCACCGTGACCACCGGTTCGTTCTCCTTCACCCTGAGCAACGGCACCTCCGGCAGCCCGACCAACACCGTCAACATCTCGGCCAACGTCACCAGCACCGACCCGACCGGTTTGAGCGGACTGGTCGCGTCGATCAACAACAGCACGGCGCAAACCGGCGTCTCGGCCAGCGTCAATTCCAGCAACCAGGTCGTGCTGACCCAGAACCAGGGCCAGAACATCCTGATTTCCGGCTTCGGCGGCAGCGGAACCCTGCAGGCGGGCAGTGCGGCAGCCATCACCAGCGGCGCAGGAACCGCACTGGTGCAGGGCTTCGTCCAACTGCAATCCACGCAAGGCTATTCGCTGAGCGGCGGCACCAACATCGGGTTGTCGAACATCAGCTCGCTGCAGGCCTCCTCGACCGTGAACGTGTCCACGGTGCAGGGCGCGAATGAAGCCATCGCCATCATCGACAACGCCATCAACGCCCTGAACCAGCAAGGCGGCGCGCTCGGTGCCATTCAGAACCGGATCCAGGCTTCGGTGCAGAACTCGCAGACCACCGCGACCAATCTGCAGGCAGCCCAGTCCGTGGTGCAGGACGCGAACATCGCCCAGGCGACGACGCAGCTGTCCAAGTACCAGATCCTGCAGCAGGCCGGCATCTCGACCCTGGCGCAAGCCAATGCCCTGCAGCAGAGTTATCTGAAGCTCCTGCCGTAAGTTTCACGGCGGACACGGCATGACCCCCGGGAAGCCAGGCCTGGCTTCCCGGGGTTTTGTGGAGGACAGGCCTTATGGACATCTCGACCATGCTCCCCGCAGCGCAAGCTTCCGGACCGTCTCCCGCATCCGGCCCCCATGCGGCAGGGCCGAGCCCGGTGGCCGCAGCGTCTTTCAGCGCGCCCGCCACGACTCCGACCCATTCCACGACGCCAGCCGTGCCAGCCGACACGCTGAGCCAGGCGGTGGAGAAACTGAACAGGCAACTCGCCCAGAATGGCGCGGTCAAGCTCACCGCCGGACTCGACACCGGAGGCAGCCATCCTGGCCAGGTTCTCGTCGAGCTGTCGGACAAGCTGACCCAGCAGGTGTATTTCAAGTATTACGTGCCGGCCACGCAGGTCATTCAAGCCTCGGAGCACGCCGATCTCGGAAACAATGCCAAGACGGGCGCGTTGTTGAGTGCGAAGGCATGAACGGGCGGCTGATGTCCGGCGGCCACGATTTTGTGATGTTCGGGTTTTATTGAACGGGAGAGCGGCATGTCGGTATCGATTTCGGGTCTGGTCAGCGGCGTCAACGTGCAGTCGCTGATCGCGACGCTCAGCGCGGCCTACCAACAGCCCATCACCCTGCTGCAAAACCAGCAGCAGTCGTACCAGACCACCCTCAGCGCATGGGGCAGCGTGCAAAACAGCCTCTCCGGTCTGCAATCGGCCGTGAGCAGCCTGCAGAACGTCACCAGCCTGAACAACCGTGCGGTCAGCCTGAGCAACACCAGCGCCGTGTCGGCCACGGTGTCCAGCGATGCGCCCTTGGGCAGCTACAGCCTGAGCAATATCGTGCTGGCCCAGACCCAAAGCGTGTATTCGCAGGACTTCACGTCGGCCGCCAACACGGCCGTGGGCACCGGAACCTTGCAGATCCAGGTGGGCAGCGGCGCGGTGAGCAACGTCACCATCGACAGCAGCAACAACTCGCTCAACGGCATTGCCGCGGCCATCAATACGGCGGGCGCGGGGGTGAATGCGGCGGTCATCTACGACGGCACCGGCTATCGCCTCACCCTGACAGGCAACAACACGGGAGCAGCCAACGCCTTCAGCGTGAGCGTCAGCGGCGCGACGGGGTCGCTGTCGGCCTTGAGCTACAGCTCAGGTACGTCGGGCGGCATGACCGAGAGCCAGGCAGCTCAGAATGCCTCGGTCAGCATCAACGGCTTGGCCATCACCAGCGCCACCAACACGGTCAGCGGCGCCATCCCCGGCGTCAGCCTGAATCTGCTGCAGGCCAGCGGTTCGACCACCCTCACGGTGGCCAACGACACCAGCGCGTTCGTCAAATCGGTGCAGTCTTTCGTCGGTGCGTTCAATTCGACGATGAACACGCTCAACCAGCTCACGGCCTTCGGCGGAACGTCAGGCCCCAGCGGTCCGCTGATCGGCAATGCCGGCATCCAGACCCTGCGCACCCAGTTGCTCAACCTCATCAGCGGGCAGGGGGTGGGGACAGTTCCCGGCAGCGCCTACGCGTCGTTGGGCGGGGTGGGGGTGAACCTGAACAAGGACGGCACCCTGGTGCTCGATACGGGCACCCTGAGCCAGGCTCTATCCTCGAATTACAACGCCGTGGCCGGCCTGTTCGGACAGGTGGGCACGACGACGAATGCCAATGTGGCGTACGTGGCGGCGGGCAGCAACACCCAGGCCGGAACCTATGCGGTCAATGTGACGACGCCGGCTTCGCAAGCCACCGTCACGGCGGCCAATCCCGTGGCCAGCGGCGGGCTGAGCAGCGCCGAGACTCTCACCATCACCTCGGGCGCGACCAGCGTGGCGGTGAATCTCGCCTCGGGCAGCACCATCGCCGCCATCGTCAACACAATCAATAGCACGCTGAACCAGCAGGGGGTCAGCGGTATCGCGGCGATCAACAACAACGGCACCCTGCAGCTCCAATCATCCGGCTACGGGAGCGCGCAAACCTTCAGGGTCGTGTCGAACGTTGCCGCCGGCAGCGGCAGCACCGGCATCGGCACCACCACATTGACCGGTACCGGGGTCGATGTGCTGGCTTCGGTCAACGGGCAGGCAGCCAGCGGGACGGGACAGTCGCTCAGCGTGACCGGACCCGGCCCTGCGCTCGGGCTGCAGCTGACGGTGACCGGCCAGTCCACCGGAAGCCTCGGCTCGGTCACCGTCAGCCAGGGCATCTATCAGCAAATGAATGCCATTCTGACCCAGGCGCTCAACGCCCAGAGCGGCTTCGTCGCGGCGGCAACCAGCGGCATCAACAACACCATCACCAGCATCGGTCAGCAGATCACGCAGTTGCAAAGCAGCGCTGCGGCGCAGACCGCACTGCTGCAGCAGCAGTTCAACGCTATGCAAGCCCAGTTGGCGCAGCTGCAGTCGGTGGGCAATTATCTGAACGCATTTTTCTCGGCCAATAACGGCAGTTCGAGCAGTTCCTCGTCAACCAGTGGTTGAACACTCGTTTAGGAGACATCTATGAGCGCAGGTTTGGCAGTGCAGGCCTATCGACAAGTCGGGCAGCAAGGCGTACCCGAAGACAAGCTTCTCGTGCTTGGGCTGGACGGCATCCTCGAATATCTGCGGCGCGCCCGAATGGCCATTGCCGAGGGCGCGGCCGATCGCAAGGTTGTGGCCTTGAGCAAGTCCTACCAGATCGTCGAGCATCTGCTGGCTGCCTTGCCGTCCGACGACGCGCAGCAGTCGGCCCTCGGCACGCGGCTTGGGGGCATCTACAGATATCTTCTCGAACGCCTCGGTCAGGCCAACATCTTCGACGACGTGCAGGCGCTGGACGACTGCGGCGCCGTGGTCACCGCCCTGCGTGACTCATGGGTCGAGGGCCTGCGCCAGGCTTGATGCATGGTGGCAAGCCGTCCGCGCGGGTTATGCTGTGCGCAGCGCAAATCGTGCGCTGGATTTCCCGCGACGCCTTTTCATGAGTTCCTCGACACTCCACATGTCACTCCCCGGCCACTCGCATGGAGATGCCGTGCGTCTGGAAGGCATGATGCCGATGGATTGGGTGGATACGCTCACTCCGGCCTCGGCGCTGGCCGATGTCATGGCCGACAACGCGACCTTGCTGCGCGCCTTGCTGATGCTGGACGAACCGCATGCGGAATCCGAGGCCGAATCCGGTCGCAACGATCCCATCCATCACCTGGAACACCGTATCGACTTGCTCCTGCTGATGGCGAGCACGGCACTGCGCGGCATGAACGCCATGCCGATGGAACGGCCCTGCGTCCTTTCCGCCCATCGCCTGCACTGGGGCAGCGAACAGGCCATCGGTGTGGGGCAGAGGGTGTGGGCGCGCATCTACCTGCGTCACCGCATCGCCTTGCCCCTGATGCTTCCGGGGCAGATCGTCGAGGAGGCGGTTTCGGGAGATCTGCTCTGGCATTCCATGGACATCGAGCCGCTGGAAGAATCTCTGCAAAACGATCTGGAGCGATTCATCTTCCGCCATCACAGGCGACAGATCGCCAGGCAGCGCTCCACGCTCTGAGCGCCCCCAGGGCCGGGTTGCGCCCAGCCCGCTCCCCGTGGGGGTCAAGGAAACTTGGGACGGCCCGGCGTTTCCTTGAGAGCGTCCCGGGTGCAGCGGGCCGCCCCGCCTTTTGCGAGGCGCGGGAACCCCGGGGAGCGGCCAGGCGCGTGCTTGCGAACCGCGCGGCTCACGCCGCCTGACCTTCGCGTTCCGATTGGCATCCTGAATCCGTATCCGCACTGCCATGGCCCGCAAGAAAGCCCATGAGGAACACGAGAACCATGAACGCTGGCTCGTGTCGTATGCCGATTTCATCACCCTGCTGTTCGCTTTTTTCGTGGTGATGTATTCCATCTCCTCGCTCAACGAGGGCAAATACAAGGTGTTGTCGCAAACCCTGGTCGCTGCGTTCACGGGCCAGCCCACCGCGCCTGACCCGATCCAGACCGGCCAGCCATACTCGAATACGCCGAGCGTGGTCGATCTGCCGC
The DNA here is from genome assembly GCF_900088825.1 of Thiomonas delicata. GTDB lineage: Bacteria > Pseudomonadota > Gammaproteobacteria > Burkholderiales > Burkholderiaceae_C > Thiomonas_A > Thiomonas_A delicata. The sequence continues at coordinate 1,162,380 of NZ_LT592171.1, forward strand.
CGCTGCCCAGGCCGACCAATATCGCTGCGGTGCCGACCGCCGCGCATCCGGCGCCGGGCCAGCAGTCCGGCCATGAATCGATCCCGCGCGATCCGGTCCGGCTGCGTCTCGAACGCATCGCGCAGGTCATGGCGGCGCGCCTGGCCAGCCAGATTCGAGAAGGCGAGGTCCAGGTCCGCATCACCCCTCTGGGCGTGGCCATCGATATCCACGACAACCTATTGTTCGCCTCGGGCCAGGCCAATCTCTCGCCCGGCGCCCAAGCCCTCCTGCTGCGCGTCACCGACGTGCTCAGCGGACTGCCTTACCAGATCCAGGTCAACGGCTACACGGACGACAAGCCGATTCACACGGGCCAATTCCAGTCCAACTGGGCGCTGTCGGCGATGCGCGCGGTTTCCGTCGTGGATATGCTGATCCAGCAAAACGTCCCGCCCGGACAGCTTGTTGCGGCGGGTTATGGGCAATATCATCCGATCGCCTCGAATGCCACGCCCGAGGGACGCGCTGCGAATCGGCGCGTCAGCATCGTGATCGTGTCGCCCGAGAAGCCCAGCGACGACGCGCTCGTCCCGCTCGTCGTGACCGGCCAGCCGCCATCCGGCACCTGGACGATTCCGTCCCCCATCACCGCCAAGAGCCCTTCGTGACCGACCCACTCGATGCCATCCAAAACCGCTTGCGCTGGATCAATCGAGGCATTTTGCTGGCGGCCATTCTGGTGCTTGGCGGGCTTTCTGCGCTCGCGATCCGAACCCTGCAAGGCCCCAGGACCCAGACCAAGGTCGAGAAGGTGAACTTGCCCCAGGTGGCAGCCCATCGGGCATCCGCGCCGCTCGCGTCCGCGCCAGCTCCTTCGCACTCCCGTGCGCCCGAGAGCGGTGCGTCCAGGCCCCTACCGGCTCGATCCGACAGCTTGCCCGCTAACCGGGCTTCGCGCCCTGGCTCGGCGCCGGCCCTCTCGGCCCCGCCGTCGGCATCGGGAGCAAGTTCGCCGGGACGCGGGCCGTCCAGCCCAGCCAAGTCCGATCACCGGACGCGGCCGGCGGGCAACGCCAGCCCCGCGCCCGCTGCGTCTCCAGGACCGAGCGCCAAGAAGGCGCGCCCCCAAAACGAGCTTGGCCATGCCCGCGTGGCCGAACCCAAGGCCCCGGGCCACCACAAGGCGCGTCTTGCGCGGACATGCGAACAGGTCGGCTGGTATGTGCAGGTCGGCGCCTTCGCGGAAGATGTGCGATTCGAACGGCTGAGAAGCCGTTTGTCGCGCGCGGGCTTCGAAACGTGCAAGGCGCCCCAGACGCCTCAGAACCTGCGCCTGCTGCTGGTCGGTGCCTACCCCACGCGCGAACGGGCGGATCAGGCGCGGATGCGCCTCGAGAAGCTGATGGGCAGCGCCGGCTATCTACGCCATTTGCCCGCGTCGAACCACGCACCCTGACCGGACCATCGGCTCGGCTTTCGAACGCTTCGGCATTCTTTTGGCGCCGGATATGGCGATGCTGTTCGCGTCAGGCGCAGCAAGTGCGAAAATGCGCCTCAAATGAGCGGATCCACTTTGCAAATCGACGAGACAACGACGCTCGATCCCCAACTTCTGGGCGACAGCCCAGCCGTGGTGGCGTTGCGCGCGCTCATCCGGCGCGTCGCCGCCACCGACAGCACGGTGCTGATTCAGGGCGAATCCGGAACGGGCAAGGAACTGGTTGCGCGGCTGCTGCACGCCTGGTCGCCCAGGGCTTTCCGCCCGTTCGTCGCCGTCAACTGCGGCGCGATTCCGGGCGAGTTGATGGAAAGCGAACTGTTCGGCCACGAACGCGGCGCGTTCACGGGCGCGCAAAGCGCGCGCAAGGGCCGCTTCGAACTGGCGGGACGGGGCACGCTGTTTCTCGACGAGATCGCCGAGATGAGTCCTGCCCTGCAGGTCAAGATCCTGCGTGTCTTGCAAGAGCGGTGTTTCGAACGGGTCGGGGGCTCGGAGACGATCCAGGCTCCGGCGCGCATCGTCGCCGCCACCCACCGCGACCTCGAGCAGCAGATCCAGCTCGGCCGGTTTCGCGAAGACCTGTTCTACAGGCTGCATGTCGTGCCGATCCAGATCCCGCCGCTGCGCACGCGCGGCGACGACATCCTCCTGCTTGCCGAACAAACGCTGCGGCGGCTGGATGCCTCGGGACTGGGCGTCATCCGCCTGGGTGACGGCGTCGAGCGCGCGCTGCTTGACTACCACTGGCCGGGCAATGTGCGCGAACTGCAAAACCTGATGGAGCGCCTGGTCATCATGCACGCGGGAGCCACGGTCCATGTGCGCGATCTCCCCGCGAAAATGCGCGCGGAAACCAATCCGGGCATCCCGGCGGCCGATTCGCCCTCCGACGCAGATGACGGACTGCAGGATCTGATGCGATCGGTGGCGGAGCCCTCCGACCCGCTTCTGCCGCAGCAGGGCCTTGACCTTCGTGCCTACCTCGAGCGCATCGAACGTTCGCTCATCGAGCAGGCGCTCGCGGCCAGCGGCCATGTGATCGCGCATGCTGCCGGAAAGCTGGGCTTGCGGCGCACGACCCTGGTCGAAAAAATCAGGAAATACGGCCTGCGCGCGGAAACCTGAAGGAGTTCTGCCCCATGTCCGGCCGCCCCAACGCATGCAAGCGTCAAGTTTCAGACTTTGCGCCATGCGTCAGTCAAGGCATTGACGCTGCGCGGACGGCACGGCAGGACCGGCGCCCGGATCTGCGTCCGTCGTCAGCAGAATTGAGCCGGCACTGGAATTGCTTATCGGACGAAGGAGGCGCTCGAGACAGGCCGCACGTCGCGGCTCGCATATCGTCGTCCGCCGCACTCCCGGACCCTCGACCGCTCACCTCGACAAGCCTCGCATGACCCTTCCACGCATCTTGCTGCTGGTCCGAAATAGGGCCGTGGCTGAAATTTGCCAGCAGACCTTGGCCCAAGCCGGCTATTCGATCCGGCACGATCCCGCCGTCCCGGCCGCGCCAGGAGACGGCGAGGACTGGCAAGCCGATCTGGTCATCGCCGAATGGGGGGCGTCAGCCGATTTTCAGGCTCGGCTGGAGCGGATGCGCCTGGACGATCCCCGTCTGCCGGTGCTGCTGCTGGCCGGAGACGCCGACTTCGCGACAGTCCAGGATCGAGGCTATCAACGCCTGCCGCTTCCGCTGAAACCGCTCGACCTGCTCGGGAAAATCGACGCCATGCTGGATGGGACCGCCAGCGCGCCGCGCCCATCGGGCGTGACCTCGGATGCGCCCGGCCTGGTGGCGCAGTCGCCTGCCATGCAAAAGGTTTTGGAGATGGCGCGCCGCGCCGCGCAGACCGATGTGGGCATCATGCTCCTCGGGGAAAGCGGCGTGGGCAAGGAGGTGGTTTCCCGCTTCGTCCACCGCAGTTCGCCGCGCGCCCAAGGGCCGTTCATCGCCATCAACTGCGCGGCCATTCCCGAGACGCTGCTCGAAGCCACCTTGTTCGGCTATGAAAAGGGCGCGTTCACAGGCGCATCCCAATCCGCTCCCGGCAAGTTCGAGCAGGCGCAGGGAGGAACGCTGCTGTTGGACGAGGTGACGGAAATGGCGCCCGGCCTGCAGGCCAAGTTGTTGCGCGTGCTGCAGGAGCGCGAGATCGAGCGCGTGGGGGGGCGCAAGCGCATTGCGCTGGATCTGCGCATCGTCGCCACCAGCAATCGCGAACTTCAGCAGGCCGTGCGCCAGGGGGTGCTGCGCGAAGACTTGTTCTATCGCTTGAGCGTTTTCCCCCTGCGCATTCCGGCGCTGCGTGAAAGGCGCGAGGACATCCTGCCGCTGGCCAACTCCATGCTTGCGCGCTACGCGGGTCTGTACGGACTGGGGCAGCCCCCGCGTCTCGACCAGGCGGCGCAACATGCCCTGCAGCACTACGACTGGCCCGGCAATGTGCGGGAGCTTGAAAACGTGATCCAGCGCTCGGCCATCCTTTGCCTGCAGGGCGTCATCACGGCCGGCGACCTGCTGCTCCAGTCTTCGGCGTTCGCGCCGGCGATCCAAGCCACGCCTGCGGCCGTCGAGGCTTCCGCCTATGGCGATGGAGAAACCCCGGCCATTCGCGATCTCGACGCCGAGTTGGCCGACAATGAACGCAAGCTGATCGCCGATGCGTTACGCGAATGCCACGGATCGAAAAAGCAGGCCGCCGAGCGCCTGGGCATCAGCCCGCGTACGCTGCGACACAAACTGCAGCGTTTACGCGAGTCCGGCGTGGAGTTGCCCTATGCGCACGATGGTTAAGCCGGCATGGGATCATGCGCGCCTGGAATGGGTTTTGCTTCTCTAGGGGTAAGCCGACGGATTTTCGACGGGCTGACGCACCGAGCTGGAGGAGGGCAGGATGACAATCGATCGCATGCAGGAACTCGTTGGGCAAATGCGCGCGCTGGCCGCCGAGGCCGCCGCCAAGCCCGGCGCGGCGACGTCGGCAACCGGCACGGCGGCATCGCAACAAGTCGATTTCGCGGCCACGCTGAAGTCCGCGCTCGACGAGGTCAGCCAGCAGATTCAGCAGGCCGATGCCATGCAGCAGCAATTCTCGGCTGGCCAGTCCAATCTGAGCTTGAGCGATGTGATGCTCGCGTCCCAGAAGGCCAGCTTGTCCTTTCAGGCCGCGCTCCAAGTCCGCAATAAGCTGGTTTCCGCTTACCAGGACATCATGAATATCCAGGCTTGAACCTGGCACAGGAGCCAGGTTCAAGATCATGGCGCTAAGACCCGCAGCCGCCCCACGGTTTCACCGACGACACCCTTCTCATGGCCACGACTGACACCGCCATGCCATCCCCGGCCCTGCAGCAAGATCTGTTCGGAGCCTTCCGCCGGATGAGCATGAACCAGCGCTTCACCCTGCTGGCCGGCTTGGCCGCTCTGGTGGCGCTCATCGTGGCCATCCTGCTGTGGAGCAAGAATCAGGGCTACCAGGTTCTCTATACCAATCTGTCCGAACGCGACGGCGGATCGGTGATCGCCGAGTTGCAGAAACTCAATGTGCCGTACAAGATCACCGACGGCGGCGCCGTGATCCAGGTTCCTTCGGATCAGGTCTATGCCACGCGCATGAAACTCGCCGCGGATGGCCTGCCCAAAGGCGCCGGCGTCGGCTTCGAGGTGCTCGACAACGAGCCGATGGGAACCAGCCAGTTCGTCGAACAGGTGAATTACCAGCGCGCCCTGCAAGGGTCGTTGGCGCGGACCATCCAGTCGCTTTCGGCCGTGGAGTCGGCCACGGTGCATCTGGCCATTCCCAAGCCATCCGTATTTCTGAGCGAGGCCGAGAAACCTTCGGCCTCGGTCCTGCTCAAGCTGTACCCGGGGCGCGTGCTCAGCGGCGCCCAGGTCGCCGGCATCGTGCACCTGGTGTCTTCTGGGGTTGCCGGGCTCAGCGACAAGAATGTCACCGTGGTCGACCAGGACGGCAATCTGCTCACGACGTCCAGCCACAACGACACCGGCATCGAACCGAGCCAACTGGCTTACCGCAACGCGATCGAACAGCAATATCGCAAGCAGATCGAATCCATTCTCTCCCCCATCGTGGGCCATGATGGCGTGCGCGTTGCGGTGTCGGCGGACCTGGACTTCGGCAAGACGGAAACCAGTTCGGTGTATTACGGCCAGGGGCACCTGCTCAGCCAGCAAACGCAGTCCTCCCACAGCACCGGCAGCGGCAATGTGCCGGCCGGCGTGCCCGGCGCGCTCAGCAACCAGCCGCCAGGCGGGGTGACGGCGCCCTTCGCGGTCGGCTCGGCCTCGGCACCGCTGACACCGCAGCAATTCGCCCAGATCACGCCCAGTCTGAAAGCCCTGGCGCCCACGGCGGCCAGCAGTTCCGCCACGTCGAACTATGACCTCGACAAGACGGTCAGCCATACGCAGCTTCCCGTGGGGACCGTCAAGCAGATTTCCGTGTCCGTGTTGGTCAACGATCAACCTGGAGGCGGAACCGGCGTGGCGTCCAAGCCGCGCGCCATGAGCCCGCAACAGCTGGCCCAGATCAAGCAGTTGGTGGAAAACGCCATCGGTTACAACGCGCAGCGCGGCGACAAGGTCTCGGTGGTGAACATGCCGTTCTCCGCGCAGATCATGGCTGCCGAGCAGGCCTTGCCCTGGTGGCGTTCGGCATGGTTGTGGGATGGCGTGCGTCAGGGCGTGCCCTATCTGGTTGCGCTCATCCTCGGTTTGTTCATCTATCGCGCCGTACGCAAGCTAGGCGCGGGTCGTGGCGCCGGCACGGAGCCCGCCGGAGGCGGCGGGGAGGGCGCCAGCGAGGCTGGACCCGCGCGCCAAGGCAGGCCGCAGGCCGAACTGGCTCCCGATGTGGTGCATATCGGCCACGATTTCGAATCCGATGCGGCCATGTCGCGGGAACTCGTCAAGCAGGATCCACGCAGGGCGGCCCAGGTCGTGAAGGAGTGGCTTGCCGATGGCCAATGACGACGAATTCAAGGGACTGGACCGTGCCGCCGTGTTGCTGCTGAGCCTGGGGGAAGACCAGGCGGCCGAGGTGATGAAGCACCTTGCACCGCGCGAAGTGCAACGCCTGGGACTGGCGATGTCCAAGCTTGGTCGAGTCAGCACCGATCAGGCCCACGCCGTGATGCGCGAATTTCGCGAGAAGCTCGAGCGGCAAACCTCCCTGGGGCTCGGCGCCGACCAGTTCCTGCGCGGCGCACTGACCAAGGCGCTGGGAGGGGATCGCGCCAACTCCTTGATCGAGCGCATTCTCCACGGGGGCGAGTCCAGCGGCTTGGAAAATCTGAAATGGCTGGAACCGCGCGCGATTGCCGAACTCATCAAGCTCGAACATCCGCAAGTGATTGCCCTGGTGCTGTCGTATCTGGAATCCGACCAGGCCGGTGAAGTCTTGCATTTCCTACCGCCCAGGCAGGCCAGCGAGGCGTTGCTGCGGCTAGCCAATCTGGACGGACTTCAGCCTGGCGCCCTGCGCGAGCTCAACGATGCGCTCGAGGAAACGCTGTCTGGTGAATCCCAAGGCGTGCAGGTCAGCGCCATGGGCGGACCGAAGGTCGCTGCCGAGATTCTTAACCAGCTCGACTCCACGCAGTCGAACAGCATCATGGAGTTCCTGCGCTCGCAGGACGAAGAACTCGCCAACAAGGTGCAGGACCAGATGTTCGTCTTTGACGATCTGATCAATGTCGACGACCGGAGCATGCAGACGTTGTTGCGCGAAATCTCGTCCGAAACCCTCATTCTCGCGCTCAAGGGAGCCAATGCCGCGCTGAAGGAGAAATTCCTCGGCAATATGTCCAAGCGCGCGGCCGAGATGTTGCGCGACGACCTGGAGGCCAAGGGCCCGGTCAGGCTGTCCGAGGTCGAGGCGGCCCAGAAGGAAATCCTGCAGATCGCGACGCGCCTGGAGTCCGCGGGGCAGATCCAGCTCGGCGGCAGCAGCGCGGAAGCCTTGGTCTCGTGACCGTCCCCTCCCACCACTCTAGGCTGTGATGAGCGACATCATTCCGAAGGAATCCGCAGCACAGGCCAGGGTGTGGCTGGCCCCCGAACTGGGTTCGTCGCCAGCGGCCCGCTCGCGGGATGCCGATTTGCGCGACGATTCCCCGATCAAGCTGCCCACGGCGCAAGGTCTCGAATCGGTGTTCGATACCGCGCGCGCGCAGGGCCATGAGGAGGGGCGGCGTCAGGGCTGGGCCGAGGGCCACGCGGCCGGACTGGAGGCGGGGCGCGCCCAAGCGCAGGCGGATCTGGCGGCCCTGCGTGCCGTCCTGCAGCGGCTCGCGGCTCCCGTGCAGCAACTGGAGTCGGACCTGGAAACAGCGGTTGTCGCCTTGGCGCTCGAGATTGCGCGCCAGGTCGTGACGCGCGAACTCCATGCCCACCCCGAGCAACTGCTGGAATTGCTGCATCGCGCGCTCTCGGCATTCCCGGCCCACGCGGGGGTACCCTGGGTGCGGCTGCATCCCGATGACGTCAAGCTGCTGCAGGAACTCGCCCCCGACTTGGAAACCGGCGGCGTGAGCCTGATCGCCGACCCAACCCTGCAGCGCGGCGACTTGATGTTGGCCTCGGGCTCCGATGCGCAACGCGCCACGCCGGATCGCCGCTGGCGCCCGCGCAGCGGGCACGATACGCAGTCCGAATTGGATCTGCGCATCGAGGAGCGCTGGCGCCAGGTCATGGCACGTTTGTTCGAGGAAGGATCGCTGTGAGCCAGGAGACCGGTGCCAGCGAGCAGGACGCGCAAGGGCAAGCCTGGGCTCCGTCCCAAGCCGGGCAATCCGCCTCGCAAGCCCTGGCCCGCGTGCGCACGCTGCACAAACGCCTGCTGGCGGCAGGTGAATTGCCCATTCAGCCCAGTGGCAGCCTGGTTCGCGTGCGCGGACTCATCCTCGAGGCGCAGGGGCTGGACATCAGCCTGGGTACGCGCTGCACCATCACCGCCGATGGTCACCGCCGCGTCGCGGCCGAGGTCGTGGGGTTCAACGGCGACCATATCCAGCTCATGGCCTCGGGCGAGATGCAAGGCCTGGCCCCCGGCGCCCGGGTCACCCCGATTCCCGGCGATTTGCGCATTCCCGCCGGCATCGAATTGTGTGGCCGCGTGCTCGACGGAAGCGGCAAGCCGCTCGACAGTCATGGTCCCTTGCTCGCTTCGGCATTCACCACCCTGACGAGCGCGCCGATCAATCCCCTGGATCGCGCTCTCGTGCGCAAACCACTGGATGTGGGCATACGCGCCATCAACGCCCTGTTCACCGTGGGGCGAGGCGCGCGCATGGGTCTGTTCGCCGGCAGCGGCGTGGGCAAGAGCGTGCTGCTGGGCATGATGGCGCGCAATACCGACGCCGACGTGATCGTGGTCGGGCTCATCGGCGAGCGCGGACGAGAGGTCAAGGAATTCATCGAGGACATTCTTGGCGAGGCGGGTCTGCGCCGTGCCGTGGTGGTTGCCGCGCCTGCCGATGCGCCCGCGCTCTCGCGCATCCGCGGCGCACGGCTGGCCACGGCCCTGGCGGAATATTTCCGCGACCAGGGCCAGCACGTGCTGCTGCTGATGGACTCGCTGACCCGCTATGCGCTGGCCTTGCGCGAAGTGGCGCTGGCGGCGGGAGAACCCCCTGCTGCGCGCGGTTTCCCGCCCTCGGTCTTCGCCAAGCTTCCGGCACTGGTCGAGCGTGCCGGCAACGGGCGCGAAGGCGGTGGAAGCGTCACGGCCTTCTACACCATTCTGATGGAAGGCGACGACCAGCAAGATCCGATTGCCGACAATACGCGTGCCATCCTGGACGGCCATATCGTGCTGAGCCGGCGGCTGGCCGAGCAAGGGCATTTTCCGGCCATCGATTTGCAGGCGTCGATCAGCCGCGTCATGCCGAACCTGACCGATGCCGAGCAATTGCGGCGCATGTACAAGCTCAAGGAGCTGGATTCGCGGTATGCCAGTCAACAAGATCTGATCGCCGTCGGCGCTTACACCCCGGGCAGCGATCCGAATTTGGATCTGGCGGTCCAGGCCCACGCCGGAATCCGGTCATTTTTGCGCCAAGGGATGCATGAAGCCGTCAATCTTCCGACGAGCCAGTCCATGTTGGCGCAACTCATGTCGCCCTACCTGGGGTAGACAAGGGCTGCGCTAGGCCAGGCACAATGCTAGGTTTCAAATATGCCGCACCGCAACGCCACACCCCAGCGCATCGAAGCGCTGCAGACGCTCCACGCCCAAGCCGCCGAGCTTGGGCAGCAAATCGCCCTCGCCCTCAAGCAACTCAAGGCCCAGCACGAGCAGGCCATGCAAAAGCATGACAGCTTGCTGAGCTATGCCCAGCAATACCGGCAGCATCTGCAGGCGATCGAGGCCCAGGGAGGCGACTGGAGCAAGGTGCGCGACCTGCGTGCCTTCATCGCCAAGGTCGGCGCCGCGCTGGCGGCCCAGCAAGCCGAGATCAACCGCCTGCAGACTCTGCATGCCGAGCAGCAGCAGGCTTGGGCCTCGGCGCGGCAGCGTGAGAAGGCTTATGAACTTCTGCTCGCCCAGCAGCATGTTTTCGTGAAGGCGCATCAGCAGAGGCAGGCCCAGCACGAGATGCAGGAATGGGCCTTGAGCCCCCAGTCGCAGTTCTCGACGACGACGCAGCAGCCGACCCGGTTCTGAACACTGTAAGGCGGTCGGACCTCTTGCGGAGCCGGCGACTTTGGCGGCAGAGGCTGGCACGACAGGCTGGCGCGGCTCTTGCTTGATTCGATGCGAAGCCACGAATGAATCTCAGCATGACCACCATATCCGCCACCTCGCAAGCAACCGGCTCCGGACCGCCGGGTTCCGCCGGCACGACCCAGGGTTCGAGCCAGGCAGGCGATGGGCAACCGGCGTTTTCCGCGGCGTTGTCACAAGCCCAGGGACGCGACCAAGCGGCGCAGAGCCAGGATTCCGGCGCCTCAGCGTCGGAAAAGGTCGCGTCGCCACAAGCCGCCGCGGATTCGAAGCGCGGCCAGGACAAGGCAAGGCCAGCCCCGAAGCACGCCGAGCAGACGGTTCCCGGACTCCAGCAAGGCGCGCTTCCCGTTTCGGGTTTGCCGCTGAATCCGCAAACCCTTGCCCCGCCGGGGTCGGAGTCGGGGGCGGCAAATTCCGTCACGTCGGTCGGGAGCGGCAAGACTTTGCCGCCCGGCGGCAGCCAACTGGCGCTTGCATCGCCGCTTTCATCCCCAGGTTTGCCGCAGGCCCTCGCCCCATCCGCCGCCGGGCAACATGGCTTCGACGGCAATCCCGCCAGGAAGCCGGTCTCCGATTCGCCGTCGCAGACGAACGCCTCTGCGGAAGCCGGCCCCGGCGGGACAATCCTGCCCGGCGCAAACGGCAGCCATCCGGCCCAAGGCGATCTTTTCCAAGCCGCGATGACCACTTACAGCGAATCGAAATCCGCCAATGTTCGTGGCGCGGAAAAATTGGCTCAAGCCATGACTGGCGTGCTGACCCAGGATCGGGGCGGGCAGGCCAAGGATGGATGGGCTGCGCAACGCGCCGACGCGGCGACGCCTCCGGCGAGCGCGCCCACCTCATTTGCCGCCACGCTCATGCCGGGCGCCGCCCCCATCCCCTCGACGTCGGCTTCGGCACAGCCCTATACGGCATCGCTGCACACGCCAGTCGGTGGCGCGCCATGGGGGCAGGAACTCGGCCAGCAGTTGCTTTTCGCCGTCAATGGCCAGCAGCAATTGGCGACCCTTCATCTCAACCCGCCCCAACTCGGTCCGCTCGACGTCCATCTGACGTTGCACAACGGACAGGTGGACGCGCAGTTCGTCTCACCGCATCAAGCCGTCCGCCAGGCGCTTGAGAGCGCCATGCCGCAATTGCACGATCTGTTTACAGGTGCGGGCCTGACGCTGATGCAAACCTCCGTCAACGCGGGCGGCCATGGGCGCGGCGCATTCCAGAACCGTCCCTCGAGAGCCGGAATACAAGGGGTCGAGTCGGGCAGTCTGCCAGCGCAAGCCGGGCCGCAGCCGGGTGGCGCGGCGGCGTCGGACTGGAAGCAAGGGTTGGTCAATACTTATGTGTGATCTGGACGTCATGCTCAATTTCACGGGATTCGTGCCGTTTAGAGCATCAAGTTCGGCATGACTTCTGGAGCATCGATATGGCAGAAAAACCGGCCAGGGCCAAAGCAGGCAAGGGCAAATGGATCATCGTCGCGGCCTTGGTCGTGGTCATTCTGGGGGGAGGAGCAGGAGGTGTCTGGTGGTTCATGTTGCGGCCCAAGCCGCAGCTTTCCGCCCAGCAACTGGCGGCCCAGCGCGAAAAGCTTGCGCACTACATTAGTCTGGAGCCTTTCGTCACCAACGTACTCAGCCAGGATGGCAACACGCACTATCTGCAAGTCAAGATCGATCTCAAGACCTACGAACCCAAGGCGGACGAAGAGGTCAAGACCATGACGCCCGAAATTCGCAACACCATTTTGCGCATCCTTGCCTCCCAGGAGGCAAGCAAAGTCAGTACGGTCGCGGTTCGTGAGCAGTTGCGCAAGGAAATCCAAGGGGCCATCAACCAGCTGTTCGCGCGTGAGTCGGGCAATGCCGCGCATGGGGCCTCGCCTGCCAAGCCTGCGACCGGCGAGAAGGGGCCGATCGCAGGGGTCTATTTCACGGCTTTCGTGGTGCAGTAATGGTCAAGGACGTTCTGTCACAGGATGAAGTCGACGCTCTACTCCAGGGTCTGAGCGGCGACGAACCTCCCGTGGAACAGGAACCCGCCGATCCCGGCGGCATACGTCCGTACGATCTGTCGAGCCAGGATCGGATCGTGCGCGGGCGCATGCCCACGCTGGAGGTCATCAACGAGCGTTTCGCCCGCCTGTGGCGGGTCGGCCTGTTCAATTTTCTCCGGCGCACGTCTGAAATTTCGGTGGCGTCGGTCCGGCTGCTGAAATACAGCGAGTTCATTCGCACTCTGGTGGTCCCAAGCAATTTGAATCTGGTGCAGATCAAGCCGTTGCGCGGCACGGCGCTGTTCATCTTCGATCCCCGCCTGATTTTCAGCGTCGTGGACAATTTTTTTGGCGGCGATGGCCGTTTTCATGCACGTATCGAAGGACGCGACTTCACTCCCCTGGAGCAACGCATCATCGCGCGCATGCTGGACATGGTGTTCAGGGAATATAAAACGGCGTGGAAGCCGGTTCTTCCCCTGGACATCGAAGTCATGCGCTCCGAGGTCAACCCGCAGTTCGTGAATATCGCAACGCCCACCGAGGTGGTCATCGTCTCGACCTTCGATGTGGAAATCGAAGGCGGCGGCGGCAGTCTGCATGTCTGCATCCCCTACAGCATGATCGAGCCGATTCGCGATCAGATGACCACGGGCATGACCACCGACCGCAGCGAGGTCGACCATCGATGGATGCAGGCCCTGCAAAACGAAATACGCGAAGCCGAAGTCGAAATGCGCGTGGAACTCCTGCAGCGCCCCATTCTGGTCCGCGAACTGCTGCAGATGCGCGTGGGCGATGTTCTGCCCGTCGACATGCCCGAAACCGTCGTGGCGCGCGTCGATGGCACTGCGGTGCTGACGGGTGAATTCGGCCAGCGCGGCGATCACATGGCCCTCAAGGTGCGACAGCGCCTGTTGCCCGAATCGACCCATGCGCGTCCGCTGAACGTTTTAGGGCGATGACCCGCACCGCACTCCATCGATCCCCTGCTCAATACCCTGGATACACCATGGCTGATGAACCACGAAGCCCCGACATGACCGCCGGCTCGGAAACCGACGACTGGGCCGCAGCAATGGCCGAACAGGTCACGGAGGCCGCGGCCGAGTCCTCCTCCGCCGAAGCCCGCGCCGAAATCGGGGCGGCTGTGCAACGGGCGTCATTTCCTGAATTGCGGCCAGAAGCCGGCAACGCTGGGGATCTGAACCAACTCGACCTGGTCATGGACATCCCTGTGACCCTGTCGGTCGAACTCGGGCGGACCAAGATCCAGATTCGCGAGCTTCTGCAACTGGCCCAGGGTTCGGTCGTCGATCTGGACCGCCTCGCAGGCGAGCCGATGGACGTGCTGGTCAACGGTTTCCTGATCGCACGCGGGGAAGTCGTGCTGGTCAACGACAAGTTCGGCATTCGCCTGACCGATATCGTCAGCCCTGCGGAACGCGCCCGGCGGCTCGGATAAATCGCCAGGCAAGATTGACCCATGCGCGAAAATGGTCCGAAGAACGGTCTGTCGTCTCGCGGAGCCACGGTTGAAACTGAACTATGATTAACAAGGCAATGACGAAGAAGAACCCTGGTTCTTCTCATGCGATACGGCGACAGCCTTCGATCCTCTCCACATCCCATTCTCCAGCCATGGTTATGACACCGCGAACTCGCTTGACCCGCTGAATCCAGCAGGGGTTGAGTTCGCGCGGCTTCGTTTCGTTTCAAGACAGAACATTCGGAGTGATCCAAAAGTGCGGCTTGACCGCACTTTTTTATGCCCAACATTCGCAAATCCATGCCGAACATCACGCTCCCAGACGGTTCTCAACGCCAATACGAGGGCGCCGTCACGCTGGCCCAGGTGGCCGCCTCGATCGGCCCTGGCCTCGCCAAGGCGGCTCTTGCCGGCAAGGTGAATGGCCAGCTCGTCGATCTGAGCCACCGCATCAGCCATGACGCGCACGTCGCGATCGTCACCGATAAAGACCCCGAGGGGCTGGACATCATCCGCCACTCAACCGCCCACCTGCTTGCCTACGCGGTCAAGGAGCTGTTCCCCGAGGCACAAGTCACCATCGGACCGGTCATCGACAACGGCTTCTATTACGACTTCGCCTACAAGCGCCCGTTCACGCTCGAGGACCTGGCGACGATCGAGGCCAAGATGGCCGAACTCGCTGCACGTGACGAACCCGTCGTGCGCCGGGTCGTGCCCCGCGACGAGGCCGTCACCTTCTTCAAGGGTCAAGGCGAGCATTACAAGGCGGAAATCATCGCCGGCATTCCCGCTGGCGAGGATGTCTCGCTTTACACCGAGGGACGCTTCACGGACCTCTGCCGCGGTCCGCATGTGCCTTCTACGGGCAGGCTTAAGGTCTTCAAGCTCATGAAGGTGGCTGGCGCCTACTGGCGCGGCGATCACCATAACGAGCAGCTGCAGCGCATCTACGGCACGGCTTGGGCACGCAAGGAGGAGCAAGCCGCTTACCTGCAACGCCTGGAGGAAGCCGAGCGGCGCGATCACCGCCGCCTGGGCAAGGAACTCGATTTGTTCCACTTCCAGGAAGATGGCCCCGGCCTGGCATTCTGGCATCCCAAGGGTTGGGCCTTGTGGCAAGTCGTCGAGCAGTACCTGCGCCAGGTCTATCGCGATAGCGGATACCAGGAGGTGCGTTGCCCGCAAGTGCTCGATGTCAGTCTGTGGAAACGGTCTGGTCACTGGGACAACTACGCCGAGAACATGTTCTTCACCGAGTCGGAAAAGCGCCAGTTCGCGCTCAAGCCGATGAATTGCCCCGGCCACGTCCAGCTCTTCAACGCCGCGCTGCGCAGCTATCGCGAGCTCCCCTTGCGCTACGGCGAATTCGGGGCATGTCACCGCAACGAGCCGTCCGGAGGCCTGCACGGCCTGCTGCGCGTTCGTGGCTTTACGCAGGACGACGGACATATTTTCTGCACCGAGGACCAGATTGAATCCGAGGTCACGGCCTTCCACCGGCAGGCCATGCAGGTGTACGCCGATTTCGGCTTCACCGAAATCGACCTGAAAATCGCGCTCCGCCCGGACAAGCGCATCGGCGAGGACGCCGTGTGGGACAAGGCCGAGGCCGCCCTGCGTGCCGCGCTCGGCGCCTGCGGCGTGCGCTGGACGGAATTGCCGGGAGAGGGCGCTTTTTACGGCCCCAAGATCGAATACCACATGAAGGATTCGATCGGCCGTGCCTGGCAAGTCGGGACCATGCAGGTGGACTTTATGATGCCGGAGCGCTTAGACGCAGACTACATCGATGAAAATTCGGTGCGCAAGCGTCCGGTCATGCTGCATCGGGCCATTGTCGGCTCCATGGAGCGTTTCATCGGCATCCTGATCGAACATCACGCCGGCGCGCTGCCCTTGTGGCTGGCGCCCATCCAGGCCGTCGTGCTCAATATCACCGACGAATCCGCCGCCTATGCGTCAGAAATCACGCAAGCGCTGAAAAAACAAGGCCTTAGAGTCGAGTCCGATTTGCGCAACGAAAAAATCACCTATAAAATCCGGGAACACTCGTTGCAAAAAATTCCTTATCTCCTCGTGGTCGGCGACAAGGAACGCGCATCGCAAGCCGTATCTGTGCGGGCGCGCGGCAACAAAGACCTGGGTGTGCTCCCTCTTGCCGAGTTTTCCCAAAGAACACGCAAGGAACTGGCTGATTTGCAATAGCCGGGAGCACAGTTGTCCACCGCATTGAAAGGTTGAACCATCGCTACTGTACAGAGCCGCAACGCCCCGGAAAAAAGGGCTCACCGCCTCAATCGTGAAATTTCTGTGCCTGAAGTTCGTCTATCCGGCGAAGACAACGAGGCGCTTGGCATCGTGTCCATCACCGAGGCCTTGCGCTTGGCCGAAGAGCAGGGCGTCGATCTGGTCGAGATCGCCCCGACGGCCACGCCGCCCGTCTGCCGCTTGATGGACTATGGCAAGTTCAAATATCAGGAACAGAAAAAATCTCACGAGGCCAAGCTCAAGCAAAAACAAATCCAGATCAAGGAAGTCAAGTTCCGCCCAGCCACCGACGAAGGTGATTATCTGATTAAAATCAGGAACTTGAAGCGCTTTCTTGACGACGGGGACAAGGCCAAGGTTTCGCTGCGCTTTCGCGGACGTGAAATTACCCACCAAGACATTGGCATGCGCTTGTTGGAGCGCGTGCGGGATGACCTGGAGCCGCATGGTCAAGTCGAGCAGATGCCAAGACTCGAAGGACGTCAGATGATCATGGTTCTGACGCCCCGCAAGAAGAAATAACAGCGCAAGCTGTAACGATCCGTCCCGCAGATCTTGTCGATCTGCGTGCGGTATACAGCAGGGATTGCCGTTGGCGAACCCTGCTGATGACAAGTGGGCGTGGGCTCAAGTGCTGCAACAAACAGCCGCCTGCGTACATATCAACCTCAATGGAGCTTTCAATGCCCAAGATGAAAACCAAAAAAAGCGCGGCCAAGCGCTTTCGTGTCCGCCCGGGCGGCACGGTCAAGCGCGGCCAGGCTTTCAAGCGTCACATCCTTACGAAGAAATCGACCAAGCGCAAACGTCAGCTTCGCGGCGCCACCGATGTGCACGCCACGAACATGGGCCATATCGCCCAGATGATGCCGTTCGCCTGAGCCCGCGGGCTCTTGTCTTTAGCTGATGAAGGAGTGATCAAATGCCTCGCGTCAAACGTGGTGTAACGGCTCGCGCCCGCCACAAGAAAGTTCTGGATCAGGCCAAGGGTTTCCGCGGCCGCCGCAAAAACGTCTTCCGCATCGCCAAGCAGGCGGTGATGAAGGCCGGTCAATACGCCTACCGTGACCGCCGCGCCAAGAAGCGCGAATTCCGCGCGCTGTGGATCACGCGCATCAACGCGGCAGTGCGTGAATTCGGCATGAGCTACAGCGTGTTCATGAACGGCATGAAAAAAGCCGCGATTGAAATCGATCGCAAGGTGCTGGCCGAAATGGCCGTCAACGACGCCGCCGCTTTTGGCAAGATCGTCGAGCAGGTCAAGGCCAGGCTGGCCTGAGTCCCATGACCGCCGGATGGGCCCGTTCGGGCCCATCCGGCTCGTTGTTTTCGAGGCCTGGTCGATCCGGGCCTTTTTTCTCGCTGTCGCTTCAGCATCTTCTCGAGTCTCCACACCATGACGGAACTGCAGGATCTGGTGCATCGGGCCCAATCGGAGTTCGCGGCCATCTCGAATTCGGCCGAGCTTGAAAACGCGAAGGCCCGCTATCTCGGCAAGACCGGCGCGATCACGGCACTGATGAAGGAACTGGCTCAACTGCCGCCCGAGATCAGGCGCGAACGCGGCGCCATCATCAACCAAGCCAAGCAGGGTATCGAGCTGGCGCTGCAGCAGCGACGCGATGCCTTGGACGAGGCAGAGCTTCAAGCCAGGCTGGCGGCCCAGGCCATCGATGTCACGCTGCCGGGAAGAGGTCAGCGGGGCGCAGGCCTGCATCCGGTGACGCGGTCATGGATGCGCATCGAGTCCATCTTCAATTCCATCGGCTTCGACGTGGCCGATGGCCCGGAAATCGAGGACGATTGGTCGAATTTCACGGCGCTGAATTCGCCGCAGAACCATCCGGCTCGCTCGATGCAGGACACCTTCTACGTGGATGTGCAGGACGGGCGCGGCCAGCCGCTGCTGCTGCGCACCCATACTTCCCCGATGCAGGTGCGCTATGCGAGGGCGCATGTGCAGCGGCATGCCGGCATGACGGAGATGCCCGACATCAAGGTCATCGCCCCGGGCCGCACCTACAGGGTCGACAGCGATGCGACCCATTCGCCGATGTTTCATCAGTTCGAAGGGCTGTGGATCGGCAAGAACGTGTCTCTGGCCGACCTCAAGGGCGTCTACACGGGTTTTCTGCAGACCTTCTTCGAGCGGGATGACATGACCCTGCGTTTTCGCCCGTCCTATTTCCCCTTCACCGAGCCCTCGGCGGAAATCGACATGATGTTCGACAGCGGTCCGCTCAAGGGGCGTTGGCTCGAAATCTCGGGCGCCGGACAGGTTCATCCCCACGTCGTGCGCAATTTCGGACTCGACCCCGAGCAATACATCGGCTTTGCCTTCGGCTCAGGCATCGAGCGCCTGACCATGCTGCGCTACGGCATCGCCGACCTGCGCTTGTTCTATGCCGGCGATCTGCGCTTTCTCGAGCAGTTCAATCCGGCTTGACGCTGCAGTTTCCGTACAAGGGCCTTTTCTCAATCTCCTACCGATTTCCCGCCCATGCAAGTGCCTGAATCCTGGCTGCGCCAATTTTGCAGTCCAGACTTGAGCAGTGAACAAATCGCCGACAGCCTGACCATGGCTGGCCTGGAGGTCGAAGACATGCGCAGTGCCGCACCTCCATTCAGCGGCGTGGTGGTCGGCGAAGTCCTGAAGATCGATCCGCATCCGGATGCGGATCGGCTGCGCGTGTGCCTGGTCGGCGTGGGCGGCGATGCGCCTTTGCAAATCGTCTGCGGAGCGCCGAACGTCGCAGTCGGCATGAAGGCGCCATGCGCACGCATCGGCGCCATCCTCCCGCCCGCTGCGGACGGTGGCCGGCCGCTGCACATCGGTCCGGCCACCATGCGCGGCGTGTCCTCTCAGGGCATGTTGTGTTCGGCAAAGGAACTTGGCCTGTCCTCGGATCACGCCGGACTGCTCGGCCTCCAGCCGGATCTGAAGCCGGGTTTGGATCTGCGTCAGGCGCTCGATCTGGACGATTGCATTTTCACCATCAAGCTCACGCCGAACCTTGGCCATTGCCTGAGCGTGTTCGGCGTGGCGCGCGAACTCGCGGCCGTGACCGGAGCCCCTCTCGTACAGCCGCAATTTCCCGCGATCCCTCCCGCCATTGCCGACACGCTGCCGGTACACATCGCGGCGGCTGATTTGTGCGGACGCTTTTCCGGACGCGTGATCCGCGGCGTCAATGCTCACGCCACGACACCGGCCTGGATGCGTCAGCGCCTGGAGCGGGCTGGACAACGCAGCATCTCGGCCCTGGTGGACATTTCCAACTACATCATGCTCGAGCTCGGGCGGCCTTCGCATGTGTTCGATCTCGACAAGATCGAGGGCGGCCTCGAGGTCCGCTGGGGCCGGGCGGGGGAATCGCTCGAACTGCTCAACGGCCAGACCGTGGAGGTGGATGAACGGGTTGGCGTCATTGCCGCCGGGCGCGGCATCGAGTCGCTGGCGGGCATCATGGGGGGCGAGGCCACCGCAGTTACGCTCGACACGCGCAATGTGTACGTCGAAGCCGCTTTCTGGTGGCCCGACGCCATTCGTGGCCGTGTCCGCCGCTATAACTTTTCCACCGACGCCGCAGCACGTTTTGAGCGCGGGGTGGACTACGCGACGACGGTGCAGCACGCCGAACGCATCACCCAGCTCATTCTGGAGATCTGCGGCGGTCAGGCCGGCCCGATGAGCGACCAGCAGATCGCGCTTCCCGAGCGCAAGCCGGTGCGCATGCGCATGGCCCGTTGCGCAAAGGTCATCGGCATGGCCATTGGCGCCGACGATGCCGCCAAGATCTTTACGCGTTTGGGGCTCCCGTTCCGGCAAGAAGGCCAGGCGCACGACGCCACGTTCATCGTCGAGCCGCCCAGCTATCGCTTCGATCTGGAGATCGAGGAGGATTTGATCGAGGAAGTGGCACGCATCCACGGCTATGCCCGCATCCCGGCGGCCCCGCCGCTCGCCTCGGCGCGCATGCTGCCGGCGACCGAGGGCCGGCGCAGCATGCATCAGTTGCGGCTGAAGCTGGCGAATCTCGCCTACCAGGAAACCATCTCGTTCAGCTTTGCCGAACCCGAGTGGGAGGCAGATCTGGCGGGCAATGCGGATCCGATCCGGTTGCTCAATCCCATTGCCGCACAGGCCAGCGTCATGCGGAGCACGCTGCTCGGCAGCCTGCTTCAAACCCTGCGCCTGAATCTCAATCACAAGGCGCGCCGCGTGCGCATCTTTGAATTGGGCCGCGTTTTTCTGCGTAGTCAGCGACTGGCGGACCCAACCCAGCCTGGCGGCCTGGATCAACCCACGCGCATCGGCGGGCTAGCCTACGGCCCCATCTGGCCCACAGGATGGGCGCAGCCCGAGCGTCTGGTCGATTTCTTCGATGTCAAGGGCGACGTCGAGCAGCTCTGCGCAGGTTCTGGCCGGTTGCGCTTCGAACCCAACCGCCATCCCGCGTTGCACCCGGGACGCTGTGCGGCAGTCCTGCTGGACGAACAGGTCGTCGGCACGCTCGGCGAACTGCATCCACGGCTGGTGCTCAAATATGGCCTGCACCATGCGCCCATCGTGTTTGAGCTCGATGCCGCGATACTGCAGCACCAAGCCATGCCGTCATTGCAGCCCGTTGCCCGCACGCCCGCGGCGCAGCGCGATCTGGCCTTCGTGCTCGACCCCGCGATTTCCGCGGCCCGCTTCTTGCGCGTGGTCGATACGGCCCGTGCGACGGATGCACGCTGCGGCATCATCGCCAAGAGCGTCATCTTCGATGTCTTCCAGCCGCGGGAACAAGAAAGCATGCCAGGCAAGAGCGTTGCGCTGCGCCTGACGCTGCAAGCGGATGAAACACTGACCGACGCGCAGGCTGACGCCGCGTGCGCCGGCATCGTCGAAGCCATGCAACGGGAACTGGGCGCACGGCTTCGCGCCTGAGCAAGGCTCAAAGCTCATTTCGGGAAATTGCGATCATGGAAAAACTAGTCACCAATCTGCTGACCCCCAGCCTGACCAAGGCCGAGCTGTCCGAATTGCTTTACGAGCGCATCGGTTTGAATAAACGGGAATCCAAGGACATGGTGGATGCCTTCTTCGACCTCATCCGCGAAACCTTGGCCTCCGGGCATGACGTGAAGCTGTCGAATTTCGGCAATTTCCAGTTGCGTGACAAAGCGCAGCGTCCGGGACGCAATCCGCGTACCGGAGAGATCATTCCCATTCAGGCCAGACGCGTGGTGACCTTTCATCCCAGCCAAAAATTCAAGGAACAGCTGCAAAACCAACTGGAAATCGAGGAGCATTGAATGCCCATGGATCGGCGGGCGATCTCGGCGGCAATCAGCGGCCGGTTTGTCCCGGCCATGGCCCGCCCCGTATAGTTGACGTACAACTTCCGCAACAACCTGCCCGGCTTGACTCGCAGCCATGAACGCGTCCACGGCATTGCCTCCGATTCCGTCCAAGCGCTACTTCACCATCGGTGAGGTCAGCGAGTTGTGCGGCGTCAAGTCGCACGTGTTGCGCTACTGGGAGCAGGAATTCAGCCAGTTGCGGCCCATGAAGCGCCGCGGAAACCGACGTTATTACCAGCACCATGAAGTGCTGCTGATCCGCCGTATCCGCGAACTTCTGTATGAGCAGGGCTTCACCATCCACGGCGCACGCGCCAAACTGTCGCAGGGGGAGGCCCAGACGCACGAACCCGCACTCGCGGCGACCGAACCGCAGTCGCAGCCCGCCGCCGTGCAGGCCAATGGCGTGGCTTCAGACGCGCACCCCGCGCCCCGCTTGCCGTGCGGCGAGCCCGAAATTTGGCCGGTGGCGATGCGGGACGATCTACGCAGTCAATTGCTTGCGCTCAGATCTCTCCTGAGCCTCGAATAATCTGCTATATTTATTGGCTTGGTCGACGGGGCGTAGCGCAGCCTGGTAGCGCACCTGCATGGGGTGCAGGGGGTCGGAGGTTCGAATCCTCTCGCCCCGACCAATAAGAGTGGTGTCTTCGTGGCGAATACCAGGCGCCGGCAACCGAGGCATTCCACACCCGTTCGTGCACACGGACGCGGGCCGAGCCGATGCGCCGGCTCTGTTCGGCATCACCCGATCGTCATCAGACTGGCGTTGCCGCCGGCGGCCGCCGTGTTGACGCTGATGACCCGCTCGCGGAGCAGCATTTCAAGCGGGTAGTCCATCTGCGTGAGACCGTCACGTGGCAGTGCGTAAACCGGCACCACCGCATGGGTGTAGTGCGCCAATTCGCTTTGAAAAGCAAGAAGCCCGGCGGGATCGCCGTGGTAGAGCGCAGCGTCGGGCGTCGCGTCTTGCGATGCGAGGTGGATATGGTCGCGCAGCGTGGAGGGCAGTAGCGCGGAGACGGCGTCGACGGCCTTGCCTGAAATCAGCGCGACGTTGGCCGTGGCCAGCGCGGCACCGATCTGCCGCAGCAAAGCGTCTTGCGTGTCGGCGCGGCACAAAATCGCACCCCGTGCCTCGAGCCCGTACTGGTTCTGCTCGCCAACCGGTCCTGGCAGCACGGTCATCTGGCGCGCCGGGGCCTGGGCTGCGTAGGTGTGCAGCGCCGCGGTCTCGACTCCCTGGTCTTCGAGGGCTTTGATGAGATCCAGCAGAGGCTGCGGTGGTTGAGCCGTCGGCAAGCATGGCCCGGAACCGGGCGCGATCAATCGGCGCAGATAAAGCGGGCCCCCTGCCTTTGGCCCGGTGCCCGAGCGGGAATGCCCGCCAAAGGGCTGCACGCCGACCACCGCGCCGATGATGTTGCGATTGACGTAAATATTGCCGGCGCTGATGCGTGAGGTCACGTGCGCGATGGTTTCGTCGATGCGGCTATGAATGCCGAACGTCAAACCATAGCCCAGCGCGTTGACGGCGTCGATGGCGGCATCGAGCTCGCCGCGCTGATAGCGCAGGACGTGCAGCACCGGCCCGAAGACCTCGCGCCCGAGGACGTCGATCGACGGAATCTCGATGATCGTGGGGGGGACGAAATAGCCGTGGCGCGCATCTTGCGGCAGTTCGGAAGCGCTGACCTTGAAGCCGCGGCCGCGCATCGCCTCGATATGCGCGGTGATGGTGTCTCGCGCTTCGGCACTGATGACCGGACCCACGTCGGTGCTGAGCCGATCGGGTCGGCCGATGGCGAGTTCGGCGGTTGCGCCAAGCAGCATCTCCAGCAGACGGGGGGCGATGTCGTTCTGCACCAGCACGATGCGCAACGCCGAACAGCGCTGCCCGGCGGAGTCGAAGGCCGAAGCGACGATATCGGTCACGGCCTGCTCGGGCAAGGCGGACGAGTCGATCACCATGGCGTTTTGTCCGCCCGTTTCGGCGATCAGGGGAATGGGCAGGCCCTGGGCGTCGAGATGGCTGGCAAGTTGTGACTGAATCAGGCGCGCCACCTCGGTGGAGCCGGTGAACATCACGCCACGGACACGCGCATCGGCAACCAGCGCCGCGCCAACGCGACCATCGCCCGGAAGCAATTGCAGCGCGCCTGCCGGAACCCCGGCTTCCAGAAGCACATGCGCGGCACAGCTGGCAATGAGCGGGGTTTCCTCGGCCGGTTTCGCCAGGACGACGTTGCCCGCGGCCAAGGCGGCGGCGATTTGTCCGGTGAAAATTGCCAAGGGGAAATTCCACGGGCTGATGGCCACGACCGGACCGAGCGGGCGCTGTACGGCATTGTGAAACTGCGACGACACCTGGGCCGCGTAATAGCGCAGGAAGTCGGCCGCTTCGCGCACTTCACCAATGGCCGCAGGCAGGGTTTTGCCGGCTTCGCGCACGATCAATCCCACCAGCTTGGGAAGCCGCTCTTCGAGAAGATCGGCCGCACGGCGCAGAATCGCCGCGCGATCCTGCGCCGGCGTGGCCTGCCAGACGGGCGCCGCCTGCAGCGCGAAGGTGAAGGCCGTATCGATCAAGGCAGGATCGGTTTCGATGACCTGGCCCACCGTATCGCGCAGATCGGCCGGGTTGAGGACCGGACGCGCCTGGCCTTGCACTTCGCCGCCGCCCAGAATGGGACGTGCCAGCCACGTCATCTCTAACCCTGCAAGCCCAGCCGAGGCCAGCGAGCCCAAGCGCTGCTCGTTGCTGAGATCGAGCCCGGCGGAATTTTCGCGGGCAAAACCGAACAGCGCGCGCGGCAGCACGATCTTTTCATGCCCAGCCCCCAGCGGCACCACGCTGCTGGCCAGTTCGACGGGGTCGGCGACGATGTCGTCTAGACTCAGTTTCGGGTCGTTGATCTGGTGGACGAACGAGGTGTTGGCTCCGTTCTCGAGCAGCCTGCGCACAAGATAGGCGAGCAGGGTTTCGTGCGTACCCACGGGCGCATAGATGCGACAGGGGCGGTTCAGGGCCTCGGGTCCGACGACTTCCTCGTACAGCGGCTCGCCCATGCCGTGCAGGCACTGGAACTCGTACTGGCCGATGTAGAAATTTTCTCCCGCCATCGCATGAATGGCGGCAACGGTGTGCGCATTGTGCGTGGCGAATTGCGGGAAGACGGCGCTTGGCGCAGCCAGCAGCTTGCGCGCGCAGGCCAGGTACGAGATGTCGGTGTGCACCTTGCGTGTGAAGACGGGAAAGCCTTCGAGGCCGTCGATCTGTGCGCGCTTGATCTCGGAATCCCAGTACGCGCCCTTGACCAGCCGCACCATCAAACGTCGCTGCGAGCGGTGTGCAAGGTCGATGAGAAAGTCCAGCACGAAGGGCGCACGCTTCTGGTAGGCCTGGACCACAAAACCGATGCCATTCCACCCCTGAAGCGCCGGATCGAAGCACAGGCTTTCCAGCAAATCCAGCGACATTTCGAGTCGGTCGGCTTCCTCGGCGTCGATGTTCAGCCCGATGTCATAGTCGCGCGCCAGGCGCGCAAGCCGCAGCAGACGCGGCAGCAATTCGTCCACGACGCGCTGGCGTTGCGCGCGTACATAGCGGGGATGCAAGGCGGAGAGCTTGATCGAAATGCCTGGTCCTTCGTAGATGCCCCGACGCTGCGCGGCCTTGCCTATCGCATGGATCGCCTGCTCGTAGTCGCGCAGATAGCGCTCGGCATCCTGCGCCGTGAGCGCCGCCTCGCCCAGCATGTCGTAGGAATGACGGAAACCCTTGTCTTCCCACTTGCGGGCGTTGGCCAGGGCGTCGGCGATGTTCTGGCCCAGGACGAACTGCTCGCCCATGAGCCGCATGGCGATGTTCACGCCTCCGCGCACCACGGGTTCGCCGCTGCGTGCAACGAGACGGGTCAGGACCGAGGACAGATTGGCCTCGCTGCTGGTGGCCACGAGTTTTCCGGTCAGCAAAAGCCCCCAGGTCGCCGCGTTGACGAACAGCGAGCGCCCGCCGCGCAGATGGCTTTGCCAGTCGCCCGAACAGATCTTGTCGCGGATCAATGCGTCGCGCGTGGCGGTGTCGGGGATGCGCAGCAGCGCTTCGGCCAGGCACATCAGGGCAATGCCTTCCTGGCTCGACAGTGCGTACTCCTGCAGCAGTGCTTCGACGCCTCCGCGCGTGCGTTTGGCGCGCAATCGGGTGGCAAGGCGGCGCGCGGTGTCTTGCGCTGCGGCCGCAAGCTTCGGCGGCAGCGTGGCTTGGGCAAGCAGGGCGGGGACGCATTCAGGTTCGGGCCTGCGATAGGCCGCCGTGATGGCCGCGCGCAGCACGGTTTGCGGCTGAACGTCCTGTGCCAGATCGAGAAAGGGCACGACCGGGGTGGAGGGATGGTCTTGGAGCGGGTCGGGCTGGAGTTCGCCGTCATTCGGGGCAACCTCCAGCGCGTCTCCACGCTCGAGGCGCTCCAGGCCTTGCAGGATCATCTGCTTCACGACGAAATGCGGCGTGCGTCCATGCGCCTCGGCGGCAGATTTGATACGAAGACGAACATGCTCATCAATTTTCACGCCTATGGTTGTCACTGGCATGGTTGTACCTCTTGCGCCATGAAGTCGAGAATAGTTACACCTTTATCCTGAGAAGTAAAGCTTTCTCGTGTATTCGGTGTTACCTTTTCTTCCTGATGGGTGAAACCTTCTAGCACCATGGCGACGTGCAGCGACCTTCCGCAGATTTGCGGCGCACGACCTTCCTGTCGATGGTTGGGGGGCTTGAACCAATGTGCTTGACCGACGTGACCCATGGGGCGCGCTTCACGCCGGGCCGGGATCGATGCGCGCTGGATCTTTGCCGTCCGCTGTCGTCATTTGGTCTGGGGGCTGTCGGACTGGTGCTGGGCATCGGCTTTTGCCGCTGCGAACAAGGGCCCGACTGTGGCCATTCACATTCATCTTCACATCGCCAAACGAGGAGACAAGCAACATGCGACAACTGTCCAAAACCCTTCTTTTCACCCTGGCCGCAGTCGGCCCTTGCCTTGCGGCGCCGCAGGCCTTCGCCGCTTCGCCCATCAAGATCGGCGTGCAGGCCCCGATCACCGGTCAGTACGCGAATGAAGGCCAAGGTATTGCCGATGCCGTGAAACTACTGGTCAAGCAGACCAACGCCAAGGGCGGCCTGCTCGGCCACCCGCTGGAAGTGAAAGTCTGCGACGACCAGGGAGAGGCCGCCGCGGCAGCGATTTGCGCGCGGCAACTGGTGAACGACGGCGTGCTTGCCGTGATCGGCAGTTACACCAGTGGCGCCGCCCTGGCCGCCGAACCGATCTATGCGCGCGCCAACGTCATTCAGACCTCCGACGGCACCAGCGACGAACTGACGCAGCGCAACTACAAGACCTTTTTCCGCAACGCGCCGCCCAACAGCGCCGAAGCCTTGTTCACCGCCGGTTATTTCAAGGCCATGGGCGACAAGCGCATCGCCGTGGTGACCGACCACTCCAGCTTCGCCACGGGCCTGGCCGATGCGGTGGTGGCCGATGCGAAGAAGGACGGCATCGATGTGCTCGACAAGGCCTACATCAATGCCGGATCGCAGAACTACACGCCGGTGCTGACTAAGCTCAATGCCCTGCACCCGCAGGTGGTGTACTTTTCGGGCTATTACACCGACGGCGGCTTGATCAAGGCGCAAATGGCGCAGCTGGGCATGAAAGCCAAGTTCGTTGGCGGCGATGCAAACCAGAATGTGGCCTTCGCCAAGATTGCCGGCAACGCCGCGGCCGGAGCGGTGATCATCAACGTGCCGGCGCCGCAGGACTTGCCGTATCCGGCGGCCAAGGAATTCCTCACCCAGTTCAAGGCCGCCTACGGCCATGAGCCGCCCAGCATATTCACGCTGACCAATGCCGATGGTTTCCGAGCCATTCTCGACACCGCCGAGAAGATCAAGAGCGTGGAGCCCGCCAAGTTGATTCCGGCCCTGCACGCGTTGAAGAATTTCGAGGGATTGACCGGGACGTTCTCCTGGAACGCCGTGGGCGAGCGCACCGGCAGCCCGTACGTGGCATTTGAAGTGATGTCCAACGGTGGCTACAAGATCACCTATCCGCCCGAAGCGGTGACCAAGTAAACATCCACCCGAGCCCCGGCACAGGGG
Source organism: Thiomonas delicata (assembly GCF_900088825.1). GTDB lineage: Bacteria > Pseudomonadota > Gammaproteobacteria > Burkholderiales > Burkholderiaceae_C > Thiomonas_A > Thiomonas_A delicata. Next base: position 1,189,881 of record NZ_LT592171.1, read on the forward strand.
CAGGGCGGTCATGGCGCGTACGCTTCCACGCCACGACCGCCTGCGATGAAGAAGAGGAGACGCTCATGCTCGGCATTGTGCTGCAGCAGTTGGTCAACGGTCTGACGGTCGGTGGGATCTATGCCCTGATCGCACTGGGCTACACGATGGTCTACGGTGTGCTCAGGCTGATCAATTTCGCCCATGGCGATCTGTGCATTTTCGGCGCCTACATCGGCCTCGTCGCCCTGGGCTCGGGGGCCGGCAGCGGGCAGAGTCATTTGCTGCTTGTGGGGGCGGCGTTCATCCTGGCCGCGGTGGTCGTTGCCGCTGCTGGGCTGGCGCTGGAGTTCACCGCCTACAGGCCGCTGCGCAAGGCCGACCGGCTCTCGGCCGTGGTGTCGGCGCTGGGCGCCTCGCTGTTCATCGAGAACGGCATCATGCTCCTCTGGGGGCCGCAGTTGAAGGTGTTCCCCAGCAATTTGCTCCCGGCCATGCATTGGACCTTCGGCGGTGCCCGCATCGACCTGGTGCAGGTGCTGATCATGCTGGGCTCGGCGGTGCTCATGGCCGTGCTGTACTGGTTCGTGCACCATACACGTTACGGCACGGCGATGCGCGCTGCCGCGAGCGACCAAGACGCGGCCCGGCTGATGGGCATCAACGTCAATCGGGTGATCTCCAGCGTGTTCATCATCGGTCCGGCCATCGGCGCGGTGGGTGGGCTGTTCATCGGCCTGTACTACCGGCAGGTGTACTTCACGATGGGCTGGACCTACGGGCTCAACGCCTTCATCGCCGCCATCATCGGCGGCATCGGCAACATTCCGGGAGCCATGCTCGGCGGTGTGCTACTGGGGCTGTTCAATGCTTTCGCCGCGGGCTTCCTGTCGAGTTCGTGGCAGGAGGCCATCACATTCGCCCTGCTGATCGGCATCCTGCTGGTGCGGCCGTCCGGACTGCTCGGCGAACGCGTGGCGGAGAAGGTATGAAACGAATCCTCGCGCTGTTGCGCAATCCTTGGGTCGGCGCGGCGATCTGGGTGCTGGGGCTGGCGGTGCCGTTCGGCCTCGACCAGACCTGGGTGTTCATCGCCTCGCTGTTCGCGGTGTATGCCATCGTCGCCCTGAGCCAGGACATCGTGCTGGGACGGGCGGGCATGTTCGACATGGGGCATGCGGTGTACTTCGGCGTGGGGGCGTATGTCACGGCCGTGCTCAACACGCAGTTCAACTGGCCCATCCTTGCCACCTGGCCGCTGGCGGTGCTGTTGGCAGCCTTCGTCGGTGCGTTGCTCGCGGCGCCCATCGTGAAGCTGCGCGGCGACTATCTGCTGGTGGCGACCATCGGCTTCAACGCCATTTTCATTCTGGCGCTGGACAACAACGTCGCGCATCTGACGGGTGGAGCCGACGGTATTTTTGGCATTGGCGTGCCCAGTCTGTTCGGCTGGCAGCTCGCCAGCCAGAACGCGCAGTTCTGGCTCGACTGGCTGGCGTTTGCGGCGGTGCTGCTGCTGGTCCGCAATCTCGATCGTTCCCACCTCGGCCGCACGCTGTTCTATATCAAGCACGACCAACTCGCCGCCACGACCATGGGCGTCGATGCGCGTGCCTACCGCGTGCTGGCTTACGCGCTGGGCGCCGGGCTGGCCGGGTTCGGCGGCACGCTGTTCGCCACGCTGATGGCGGCGGTCAGCCCAGGGGCCTTTGTGTTCACCGAATCGGTGACGTTGTTCGCCATCGTGCTCGTGGGCGGGCAGGGGTCGATCCCCGGCGTCCTGCTCGGCACGGTGCTGATGTTCGTCGTGCCCCAGGCCTTCCGCAGTTTCGCGCAGTACCGCTACTTCGTGTTCGGCATCGCCATGGTGGTGGTGATGGTGCTGCGTCCGCAGGGCATCTGGCCGCGCGCCCAGCGGCAGGAGGCGAAAGAATGAGCGACGCGCTGTTGCGCCTGGACGGCGTGGGCATCCGCTTCGGCGGTTTGCAGGCGGTCGGCGATCTGAGTTTCTCGGTCAGGCAAGGGCAGGTGGTCGGCCTGATCGGGCCGAACGGGGCGGGCAAGACCACCGCGTTCAACCTCATCACCGGGGTCTACAGACCTTCCGAAGGGCGCATCGAACTGGACGGACGGGACATCACCGGCTGGGCGCCCCACCGCATTGCCCGCGCCGGCATTTTCCGCACCTTCCAGACCATCCGGCTGTTCTACGGCCAGACGGTGCTGGTGAATGTGTTGGCGGGGCTGCACTTGCAGACGCGCCAGCATTGGTGGCAGGGCTTGCTGGGCACGCCGTTTCAGCGCCGCGAAGAGGTGGAGCTGCGCGCCAAGGTGCGCGAGCTGCTGGCGCGGCTCGAACTCGACACGGTGGCCGACGAGGACGTGGCGTCCTTGCCCTATGGCCTGCAACGCCGGGTGGAACTGGCGCGCGCCTTGATCGCCAAGCCCAGGCTGTTGATTCTCGATGAGCCGGCGGCGGGCCTGAACGACCAGGAATCCGCCGCGCTGAACCGCACCATTCTGGCGGTGCGGGATCAGGGTATCAGCGTCTTGCTGGTGGAGCACGACATGAACGTGGTGATGAACGTGACCGACAACATCGTCTGCATCAACTTCGGGCGCAAGATCGCCGAAGGCACACCCGAGCACATTCGCAACCATCCGCAAGTCATCGAGGCGTATCTCGGCAAGGACGACGATGAAGACGACGTCCAGGCGCCGGTTTCACGGCCTGCCCATCTGGCCGCGGGCGGGGGCGGGGCATGAGCGACGGATCGGTGGGCCATTCCATGCGTCTGCTGGAAGTTGAGAACCTGGACGTGCGCTACGGCCAGATTCAGGCGCTCAAAGGCGTGAGCCTGCGGGTGGAAGAAGGCGAGATCGTCACCCTGCTCGGCGCCAATGGCGCGGGCAAGACCACCTTGATGCGCACCATCAGTGGCTTGCTGCGACCGCGAGCCGGCCATGTGCGCTTTCGCGGCGAGGACATCACACGCGTGGGCGCCGACCGCATCGTGCGCCTGGGCATTTCCCACGCACCAGAAGGACGCCGCGTTTTTCCCACGCTGACCGTGGCGGAAAACCTGATGCTCGGCGGCTACACCCGGGCGCCGGCCGAGGCGGCGCAAAGCCTGAAGCAGGTCTTGCTCATGTTTCCGCGGCTGGAGGAGCGCAGCCGGCAATTGGCTGGCACCTTGTCGGGCGGCGAGCAGCAGATGCTGGCCATCGGTCGCGCGCTGATGGCCAAGCCCCGGTTGTTGCTGCTCGACGAGCCCAGCCTGGGGTTGGCGCCGATCATCGTGCGCGATATTTTTCGCGCGCTGCGCCAGATCCGGCAGCAGGGCATGACCTTGCTGCTGGTCGAGCAGAACGCACGCATGGCGCTGAAGCTGGCGGATCGCGGCTATGTGCTCGAAACCGGGCACATCGCCCTGCAAGCCAGCGCGCGCGAACTGCTCGAGTCGCCCGAAGTGCAGGCCACGTATCTGGGCCGGGAAACAAGCTCCGCTGACGGCGCACGCCAGCAACCCTGAGCTGCGCCCCGGTCTGGTTCGCGGCTGAACTTTAAGGTGTGGTTCGGATCTGCATCTGCATGGACAGCAGCGAGGCAAGCCGGCGATTGCCGAAATGGCCTGAGCTTTCCCACTTGGCTGGCACAATTCGCCACGACGAACGACAACACGGCGCAGGCCATCGGCACTGTGCCGTTTGCGGGGAGGGTCAACGCGAGACCTGTTCAGCCTCGCTCAACCGGAGATGTCGCATGAAGATCCACTACGTTTTCGTATCCGCCTTGTTTTTCGCCTTGGCCACGTCGGCGCACGCCACGACCTTCACCCAGTTCGCCCACAACGTCAAAGAAGACGCCGTCCATGCTGGCAAGAAGGTTGTGGGGGTTGGTGCCGAAACCGGGCATGCCGTTGTCCATGCGGGCAAAGTCGTCGGCAGCGACGTTGCCAGCGGCGTGGAACATGGCTACCACGCCACGGTACACGCGGTGAAGAAGGTCGAGTAGGCGGGCGCGGCCGGCATGAACGCACGAGCGGGATCATCATCTTCGCCTAGGATGCATATCTGGCCTCGGACGCGGCTGATCTGGGTCCTGTGAACCCGCGTGCTGGTATGTTGCTCGCCTCGGGCTTCGATGATGTCCGCGCCGCTCCCAATTCCATTGAAAAGAAGTGCTTCAAAATCACAATCCGTGGTTGCTTTCGGTTGCGCCGATGCTCGATTGGACCGACCGGCATTGCCGCTATTTCCACCGCCAGCTCAGCCGTCATGCGCGCCTGTACACCGAGATGGTGACTACGGGCGCCTTGCTGCATGGTGATCAGCAGCGGCACCTGGACTTCAGCGGCGAGGAGCATCCGCTTGCGTTGCAGTTGGGGGGCAGCGAGCCCCAGGATCTTGCCGCGTGCGCGAAGCTGGCGCAGCGCTGGGGGTACTCGGAGATCAATCTCAACTGCGGCTGCCCGAGCGAGCGCGTTCAACGCGGCGCTTTCGGTGCCTGCCTGATGGCCGAGCCGGCCCTGGTGCGCGACGGCGTGGCAGCCATGCGCGACGCGGTGGGCGACGACCTGCCGGTGACGGTGAAGCACCGTATCGGCATCGACCGCGTCGAGAGCTACGACTTCGTGCGCGATTTCGTCGGCACCGTGGCCGAGGGGGGAGCCTCGGTATTCATCGTGCATGCGCGCAACGCTTGGCTGCAGGGCTTGAGCCCCAAGGACAACCGCGAGATTCCGCCATTGCGACATGAACTCGTGTATCGGCTCAAGCGCGAATTTCCGCAGTTCACCATCGTGCTCAACGGCGGAGTCAAGAGCGATGCCGAGGTGCGTGAACACCTGATGCACGTGGATGGCGTGATGGTCGGACGCGAGGCCTATCAGCGGCCCTGGTGGCTGGCGAGCTGGGATGGGCTGTACTTCGGCGCGAACCCGCGGCATGCGGTGCCGGAGGATGTCGAGCGCAGCATGCAGGCGTATGCGCAGCGCATGGCCTGGCAGGGTGTGCCGGCCTTCGCCATCACCCGCCATATGCTGAACCTTTGGAAAGGCGAGCCTGGTGCCAGGCTGTGGCGTCAGGCGCTGAGCGACCCGGCGCGGCGCCAATTGCCGCCGACCGAACTCTTCCGGCAGGCCGAGCAGGCGCGACTGGCGGCCTGAAGACAGGCCCGCGCCATCGGCAGGGTGTCATTCCTGCGGTCGCAATCCACGCGCGGCAGCCGGCACCGGAGCCTTGAACGCTGTATTCAGCGCCCGAGTGCGTCATCCAGCGATTCGCCCGGTTTCCAAGGACGGCCAAGCTGGGCCTCGATGTATTCCCGGATCAAACGCCGAACCACCTGAGAGGGGGTCTGGTCCTCGCGCGCGCACAGGTGTTCGAACACCGCCTTTTTCTGCGGATCGATCAGCACGGTCAGTCTGCTGGTGCGTTGTTCCATTTTGGTACGGGTTGGATTAACATGTCATGCACATAGTATGTGATTTTGAATCCAACGAAAACCCGTCATGGACGCCCCCTTGCTGCTGCCCGTTGCTTTGGGTGTCGTCCTGGGCTGGGGTTTGATCGGGCTGGCTGGCTTGCTGGCGCCACAGTCCACGCGCTGGGTCGCGCATGGCGTATTTCCCCTTGGCGCCCTGGGTAGTGCGGTATTGGCCGGCGTAGGGCTCCTGGCGCTGTTCGCGCCGGCGTCTTCGCTGACCCTGCCAATCGGCTTGCCGGGGCTACCCATGCATTTGCGGCTGGACGCGCTGTCCGGTTTTTTCCTGTTCCTGCTCGGCGCATCCAGCATCGGCATTTCGGTGTTCGCAGCGGGCTATTTCCGTTCAGGCGAAGGCACCGCCCCGGGCCTGCTCGGCTTGCAATATCACATCTTTCTGGCTGCCATGGCCATGGTGCTGCTGGCCGCCGACGCCTATGCCTTCATGCTGGCGTGGGAAGTCATGGCGCTGTCGTCCTACTTCCTGGTCGTGAGCCAGCATCGCCTTCCGGAGATCCGCAGCGCCGGTTTCGTCTACCTTCTGCTCGCGCATTTGGGTGCCATCGCTCTGCTGCTGTGCTTCGGGGTGATGATGCAGGGCGGGGGCAGCGGGCTGACCTTCGATGCGATGCGCCAGGCCCATCTTTCGCCCGCCTGGGCCACGGTGGCTTTCGGCCTCGCCGTGGCCGGGTTCGGTGCCAAGGCCGGACTGGTTCCCTTGCATATCTGGCTGCCCGAGGCGCACCCCGCCGCCCCGTCGCCGGTGTCGGCGCTGATGAGCGGGGTCATGCTGAAGACGGCGTTGTACGGCCTGCTACGGGTGAGCTTCGACTTGCTGCACGCGCCGCTGTGGTGGTGGGGCGTGCCGCTGCTGGCGCTGGGCCTGTTCGGTGCGCTGTTCGGCGCGTTGTTCGCCGCAGTGCAAACCGATATGAAGCGACTGCTGGCGTATTCCTCCATCGAGAACATCGGCATCGCGTTTGCGGCGCTTGGCCTGGCTCTGGTGTTCCATGGCATCGGCATGCCCGCGCTGGCCGCGCTGGCGCTGGCGGCCATGCTGTACCACGTCCTCAATCATGCCTTTTTCAAGAGCCTGCTGTTCCTCGCCACGGGCTCCGTGCTGCATGCAACCCACCAACGCAGCCTGGGACGGCTTGGCGGCCTGCTGCGGCGCATGCCGTGGGTCGGCTGGACGGCCTTGGTTGGCACCCTGGCCATCGCCGGACTACCGCCGCTCAACGGTTTCGTGGCGGAGTGGCTGCTGCTGCAGGCTTTTCTGTTCACGCCGGGTATTTCCAAGCCCTTCTTCGGCATGCTCATCCCGCTGGGGGCTGCCGTTCTGGCGCTCACCGCGGCGTTGGGGGGCTATGTGATGGTGAAGTTCTACGGCGTGATTTTTCTCGGCCGTGCGCGCGAACCGGAACTGGAACATGCGCATGACGCCGGTCTCTTGGAGCGCGCCGGTCTGGTGTGGCTTGCGGCGGGCTGCGTGCTGCTCGGGCTGTTGCCGGGTCTGGTGCTGCAGGCCATCGACCGCGTCAGCCTGCAGCTTCTTGGCCATGGACTCGCACGGACCGGCAATTGGACCTGGCTGGTGCCAACGTCGCCCCAGCGGGCAGCCTATAACCCGGTGGTCGTGCTGCTGGTCGGGCTGCTGGTTATCGGCTTCACGTTCTTGGTCACGCATCGGGTTTTCGCCGGTCGTACGCGCCGCGCCGAAGCCTGGGGCTGCGGAGCCACGGGCCTGACACCGCGCATGCAGGACACGGCCGAGGGCATGGGCCAGCCGATCCGCAGATTGTTTGCCCCGTTCTACCAGACTCGCGTGGATCTGCCGGCCCCGACCGACGCGGCTCCGCGCTACCGCGTGGTGGTGCTCGACCGTTTCTGGGCGCAACTCTACATGCCCCTGGCCGATGCGGTGCTGTGGCTGGCCCGCCAGATCGGACGCATCCAGCAGGGGCGCATTGCGGTCTACCTCTTCTACAGCTTCATCACTCTGCTGGTGTTGCTGATGGTGGTCGTGCGATGAGTGCCGCGGCCTTGTTCACGCAGCTGCTGGCGGTATTGGCTTCGGTGGCGCTGGCGCCGCTGTTCCTCGGCTGGGTGAATCAGTGCCGCGCCTGGCTCGCCAATCGCACCGCGCCGCCCTTGTGGCTGCCCTACCTGCGCTTGCGCAAGCTGCTGCACAAGGACGTCGTGCTGGCGCACGAGGCTACGCCTTTGTTTCGCGCCGTGCCCTACATGCTGTTCGGCATCATGGTGGCCGCCGCGGCCATCATTCCCTCGCTCAGTACCGATCTGCCCTTTGCCTCGGCGGCGGATGCCATCGCATTGGTCGGTCTGTTCGCGCTGGCGCGGGTGTTCATTGCGCTGGCCGGCATGGACATCGGCACCGCTTTCGGCAGCATGGGGGCGCGGCGCGAGATGATGGTGGGCTTCCTCGCCGAGCCGGCTCTGCTGATGGTGCTGTTCACGGCTTCGCTGATCACCGGCAGCACGCTGTTACCCGTGATCGCCGACACGTTGCAATCGCGGGCCCTGGCCATCCATGCCAGCCTGGCCTTCGCGGCGGTGGCCTTCGTCATGGTGCTGCTCGCCGAGAATGCGCGCATTCCGGTGGACAACCCGGCCACGCACCTGGAACTCACGATGATTCACGAGGCCATGGTGCTGGAGTATTCGGCGCGCCACCTCGCGCTGGTGGAATGGGCCAGCGCGTTGAAGCTGTTCAATTACGCCTGCATCGGCTTTGCCCTGTTCCTGCCTTGGGGCATGGCCAGCCGTGCCGATGGCATCCTATGGTTGTTGCCCGCGATTCCGCCGCTGCTCATCAAGCTCGCGGCGGCGGGCTTGGTCATCGCGCTGATCGAAACCCTGAGTGCCAAGCTGCGCATTTTCCGTGCGCCGGAATTCCTGGCCACCGCCTTCCTGCTGGCGGTTCTTGGGTTGCTGGTGCATCTGACGCTGGAGCATTGAGCCATGCCGGCCGTCGCGACATCCATGGTTGGCAGCGTTGCTGCCGCGCTTCCGCTCAGCACCCAACTCATCCACTTGTTTGCCGCGGTGCTGCTGCTGCTGTCCTTTGCAATGCTGGCCCAGCGCCGCGTCGTCAACCTTGTGAATCTATTTGCCGGACAGGGCGCCGCCCTGGTGGCTTGCGCCGTGGTGGTCGGTTATTCGACCGGGCAGCCCGAGCTGTACACCTCAGCCGCCATCACCCTGGTGCTCAAGGTTTTGGTGCTGCCTTACATCCTGCACAAGCTCATCGGCAGGCTGCAGGTGGAGCGGGACACGGAGACCCTGGTGAACATTCCCACCATGCAGATCATCGGCATCCTGCTGGTGATCTTCGCCTTCGTGCTGGCGCAGCCGATCTCGCAATTTGCCGGCGCGGCCACGCGCAGCACCCTGGGCATCGCGCTGGCCGTGGTGTTCCTCGCCTTCCTGATGATGATCGTGCGACGCAAGGCCATCGCCCAGGTGGTGGGTTTCCTGGCGATGGAAAACGGTCTGCTGTTCGCGGCGACCAGCGCCACGCACGGCATGCCCATGGTGGTGGAACTGGGCATCGGCCTGGACGTGCTGGTGGGCGTGTTCGTGCTGGGCATTTTCTTTTTCCAGATCCGCGAGCAATTCGACAGCCTCGATCTGCGGCATCTGGAAACCCTGAAAGACGACTGAATGGACTTGCTCGCCGTTCTGGCCCTGCCGCTGCTTGGCGCCGCGATGCTGGCGTTTTTCGGCCATCGTCCTATTGCGCCGCGCCTGAACCTGGCGGTGAGCGCAGCCACGTTCGTCGCCGCCTGCGTGCTGACCGCGGATGTCATCGCGCATGGGCCGATGCAGGTTCTGGCGGCCGAATTCTTCATCGATCCGTTCAACGTCTTCCTGGTCGCGCTGACGGCCTTCGTCGGCATGACCACGGCTGCTTTTTCGCGGCCCTATATGCGTATCGAGCAGGAGCATGGGCGGGTCGATGCGCGGCGCCTGCGGCTGTATCACAGCATGTACCAGCTGTTCATGTTCACCATGCTGCTGGCGCTGACCACGAACAATATGGGCATACTCTGGGTGGCGATGGAGGCGGCCACGCTGTCCACCGTGCTGCTGGTGTCGCTGTACCGCACCGCGGCCAGCCTCGAGGCGGCGTGGAAATACTTCATCCTCTGCGGCGTGGGCATCGCGCTGGCCTTGTTCGGCACCGTGCTGCTGTATTTCGCCGCCGAACGCGTGCTTGGCGCCGAAGGCATGAGCGCCTTGCTCTGGACCCACCTGAATGCGGTGAAGGGGCAGCTCGAACCCAGCATCATCGGCATCGCCTTCGTCTTCCTGCTGGTGGGCTATGGCACCAAGGTGGGACTGGTGCCGCTGCACAGCTGGCTGCCGGACGCGCACGCCGAAGGGCCCACGCCGGTCTCGGCCGTGCTGTCGGGGCTGCTGCTGAACGTGGCGCTGTACGCGGTGATGCGCTGCAAGGTGCTGGTGGACGGCGCGGTGCACGCCGCCTGGCCGGGACAGATGCTGATGGGTTTCGGCCTGCTCTCGGTGGTGGTCGGCGCTTTCCTGCTGTGGCGGCAAAAGGACGTCAAGCGCATGTTTGCCTACTCGTCCATCGAGCATATGGGCATCATCACCTTCGCTTTCGGCATGGGCGGCCCGGTGGCGAATTTCGCGGCCTTGCTGCACATGACGGGCCATGCACTGACCAAGAGCGCCATCTTTTTCACCACCGGCCACGCCACGCAAAAGGCCGGCACGCAGCGCATGGACGACATCCAGGGGCTGCGCGAGCAGTCGCCGGCATTGGGCTGGGGGATGATGCTGGGGGCGCTGGCCATCGTCGGCATGCCGCCCTTCGGCGTGTTCGCCAGCGAGTTCCTCATCCTCACCACCGCGATGCAGACCCAGCCCTGGGCCACACCCATCCTGCTGCTGGCGCTGGGCGTGGCCTTCGGCGCCATCTTCATGCGCGTGCAGGGCATGGTGTTCGGGGCCAGCACCTTGCGCCGGCTTCCGCACCAGCCTGACATGCTGCCGGTGTTCGCCCATTTGGCGCTGGTGCTGCTGCTCGGTCTGTATGTCCCGACGTTCCTGGAATCGTGGTGGCATCTGGCCAGCAGCATGATCGGAGGATGACGGCGATGCGCGCACTGTGCTCCGGAATGGCGGTGGATCACCGCGTGGTGGACGCGCAGGGCTGGGCCGCGCTGGCGCAGCACATGCATGCGCAGGACGCGCGACTGTTGGCCCTGTGGGGCAGCGATACGCGCCTGCAGTGCGGTGGCTTCACTGTGCACGCCTGCTGGCTGCAGCGCGATGCGCTCACCCTGGCCGAGCTTGTGCTGGCCTGCGGCGTGACCCATTACCCGGCGTTGCACGCCTTGTTTCCGGTGGCCGACCGCCTGCAGCGCGCCTTGCGCGACTTGCTCGGCCTGCAGGCGCCGGGCATGGACTCGCGTCCTTGGCTGCGCCACACGGCCTGGGGCGCCGACGAATTCCCGCTGCGTCGCGATGCCCCCGAGCGCGGGCCCGAAAGGGCACCGGAAGCCGAGCGCTACGCCTTCGTTGCAGTGGATGGCGAAGGCGTGCACGAGATTTCCGTCGGCCCTGTCCACGCCGGCATCATCGAACCCGGGCAGTTTCGTTTTTCCGTCGTGGGCGAGAAGGTTTTGCGCCTGGAGCCGCGCCTGGGTTTCGCGCACAAGGGGGTGGAACGGCGTTTTCAGCAGCTGACCCTGAACGAGGGCGCAGGCCTGGCGGCGCGTCTGTGCGGCGACAGTGCCGCGGCCAACGCCTGGGCCTATTGCATGGCGCTGGAAACCTTGGCGGAGGTGAGGATTCCGCCGCGTGCCGGCGCCTTGCGAGCTTTGTTGCTGGAGCGCGAGCGTCTTGCCAACCACCTGGGCGACCTGGGTGCCATCGTCAACGACGCGGGTTTCGGCTTCGGCCTCGCGCAGTTCTCGCGGCTCAAGGAAGACCTGCTGCGCTTGAATGCGCGGGTGTTCGGCGCCCGCTACCCGATGGGCGCGATCCAGCCTGGCGGCGTGGCGTTCGACCTGGACGACGACGCGCAGTCCATGCTGCGTACCCAGTGCGGCGTATTGCGCAGGGAGGTGGAGCGACTGAAGGTCATCCTCGACCAGCATGAGGGCCTGCAGGACCGGCTCGCCGCCACCGGCCGCGTCGCGCCCGATCTGGCGCGTCGCCTCGGCATGCTGGGTTTGGCGTCGCGCGCCAGCGGCCAGGCCCTGGACCTGCGGGCGATCCCAGGCCTCGCGCCGTACGACAAGCTGGGCGTGCGCATCGCGGTGGAGCAGGGTGGCGATGTCGCCGCGCGGGTGGCGGTGCGCTTCGCCGAGGTGTTCGAGTCATTGCGCCTGAGCCTCGCGCTGCTCGATGCCCTGCCCGAAGGGCCGCATATCCTGGCGCTGCCCGAGGTCATTGCCCCCGGACTGGCGCTGGGTGTGGTGGAAGGATGGCGCGGGCCGGCTTTCATCGCGCTGCAAGCCGGGGAGGGCGGACGCATCGCGCGCTGCCATCCGCATGATCCATCCTGGCAGAACTGGCCGGCGCTGGAGTGGATCATGGTCCAGGACATCGTGCCCGACTTCCCGCTGATCAACAAATCGTTCAACCTGTCCTATTCCGGACACGATCGCTGAGGAACCCCGCATCATGTGGAAAACCCTGCGCCAGATCGCCCGCGTCGGCCGCATCAGCGAAACCACGCACGCCGCGAGCATGGCCGTCGAGGCCGCGGACAAGTCGGATGCGCAGGCCGAGCTGCTGCGCATTCTTGGCCGCGCGCTGGCCATCCGGGTGGTCGATGCCGGCTCGTGCAACGGCTGCGAGCTGGAGATCCAAGCGCTGTCGAATCCCTACTACAACCTCGAAGGCCTGGGGCTGCAGTTCGTCGCCAGCCCGCGGCATGCGGACATGCTGCTGGTCACCGGCCCGGTTTCGCGCCACATGGAGCTGGCCTTGCGGCGCACCTATGAAGCCATGCCCGAGCCGCGGCTGGTGGTGGCCGCTGGGGAGTGCGCGTGCACGGGAGGCGTGTTCGGCGAAAGCTATGCGAGTTGCGGGCGGGTGGGGAACGTCCTGCCGGTGGACGTCACCGTGGCGGGCTGTCCGCCCAGTCCGCAGGCCTTGCTCGAGGGCATTTTGCGAGCCGTGCGGCGCCAGGCCCGATGAACGGGGGCGGTGTCGCGCTCAGGCCGCCTGCGGTGCGAGTTGACGGGCTACGGCGTCGAAGGCCTGCTGCGCGGAGCCGGCCACCGGCCAGGCGCTGCTCCGCGCGAAACCCTGGTAGTTGCGCGCCATCGAACCGCTGTAGCTCGGGTCGTAGTGCTGGGCCAGCAGCTCTTGCACGAGGGTCGGGAAATCGCCGGCGGCGACCAGCTCGCGCCAGCGCGCAATCGTCTGCTTGCCGCGCAGCTCGGTCAGCGTGTCCAGGCGCTTCAGGAGCTCCTGCGGGTCTCGCGTCAGTGCGGCGTAGTCTTCCAGCAGGATTTGCACGCGGATCGGCAAATCGACCTCGAGCCGCAGGCAAGGGCTGGCGTGCATGCGATCGAGCAAGGCGGCGGGGATCTGCAGCTTGCCGATTTTCTTGCTTTCGCATTCGACGAAAACGGGCCGCTCGGGCGCGCAGCCGCGCAGCGCGGACCAGATGCGGGTTTCGAACTGCTTCTGGCTGGGCTGGTTCTCGCCCGGGAGGGCGCCGAGCACCGAACCGCGATGCGCGGCCAGCGCCTCCAGGTCGAGCACCTGCGCGCCGTGGCGCTGCAGGGTCTGCAGCAGCCGGCTCTTGCCGCTTCCGGTCGGGCCGCAGATCACCTCGAACTGGAACTGGCCGGCAAGCGCGTCCAACTGCCTGACCACGGCGGCGCGCAGGGCCTTGTAGCCGCCTTGCACCAGATGCACGCGAAAGCCGATTTGCGCCAGCACGTGCGCCATGGCGCCGGAGCGGTTACCGCCGCGCCAGCAGTACACCAGCGGCGCGAAGTCCTTGGGCCAGTTCTGCGCATCCCGCTCGATGTGCCTGGCGATGTTGCGCGCAACCAGCGCGGCGCCAATTTTCCTGGCCTCGAAAGCGCCGATCTGCTTGTAGATGGTGCCGACGTGCGCACGCTCGGCGTCATCCAGCACGGGCCAGTTCAACGCGCCGGGAACGCGGTCGAGGGCGAATTCGCCGGGACTGCGCACATCCAGCACGGCGCCGAATTCGGCGAGTCGGGTCAGTGCCTCGTCGGCAGATAGGGGCCGCAAACTCATCGCTATTTTTGCGCGGCGCGCAGTAGGGGCTGGAGAAAAGGCCAGGCCGTTTCCAGCATGACCGGCTGGGCGATTGCCGCAGGATGGATGTTATCGGCCTGGAACCAGGCCGGGTGATCCACCACGCCGGACAGGAAGAACGGCACCAGCGCGACCCTTTGCGACTTGGCGACTTCGGGGTAGATGGCGGCGAAGCGCTTGGTGTAGGCCGCGCCGTAGTTGGGCGGAATCTGCATGCCCAGCAGCAGCACGCGGGCCCCGGCGGCCTTGGCTTGCTGCACCATCGTGGTGAGGTTGGCGCGCGTGGATGCCAGGGACAGTCCGCGCAGCGCATCGTTGCCGCCCAATTCGAGTATGACCACGCGGGGTTTGTCGCGCGCGAGCAGGGCGGGAAGCCGGCTGAGTCCGCCGGCCGTGGTGTCGCCGCTGACGCTGGCGTTGACGACGGTCCAGGCCGGGAAACGCCTGGCCATGCGCCGGGCCAGCAGGCTGGCCCAGCCCTGGCCCGTTTCCAGGCCGTATCCGGCCGAGAGACTGTCGCCGACGATGAGCAGGGTCGGGTGCGACACCGGCGCCGCCGTGGCGACGCGCGCGATGCCCGACAAAGCCATGCCGGCGAGCAAGGCCAGCACAGTTCCTAGAATGACCGTCCAGTTCCGCACGCAGTTCATATGCCGTCCACCGATCCACATGCCGCCATTGTCGCCCAGCACCTGGGCAAGACTGTTTCCGATGCCCAGGGGGCGCTGACCCTGCTCGACGACGTCAGCCTGAGCGTGGCGCGCGCATCCAGCCTGGCCATCGTCGGTCCGTCCGGCTCCGGCAAATCCACCTTGCTCGGTCTGCTGGCGGGGCTCGACCGGCCGACCTCGGGGAAGGTATGGATCGAGGGCGTCGACCTGTTTGCGCTGAACGAGGACGGCCGCGCGGCCTTGCGCGCGGGCAGGCTGGGCTTCGTGTTCCAGAATTTCCAACTCATCGCCCACCTCAACGCGCTGGAAAATGTGATGCTTGCGATGGACATCGCAGGTCGCGGCGGAGCTGTACGCAGCGAGGCCCAGGCCATGCTGGAGCGCGTCGGCCTGGAAGGCCGGTTGCGCCACATGCCCGCCACGCTCTCCGGCGGCGAACAACAGCGCGTGGCGCTCGCACGCGCCTTCGCCACCCGGCCCTCGCTGCTGCTGGCCGACGAGCCGACCGGCAACCTGGACGCCGTGACCGGGCAGCGCATCATCGACCTGCTGTTCGGGCTGCAGCGCGAACAGGGCACGACCCTGGTGCTGGTGACGCACGACATGCAACTGGCATCGCGCTGCGATGCCGTGGTTGAACTGCGTGCAGGGCGGTTGCACATTCCTGCCTCGACCCCGCCCGCGTCCGAAACCGTTTCCGAGGTGGCGATTTGACCCTCAAGCTGCTGTATGGCTTCCACGCCGTCGGCGCGCGCGTGCGCGCGGCCCCGGATTCGGTGCGCGAGCTGCTGGTCGACATGTCCCGGCACGATGCGCGCATGCAGCAATTCCTCGCCCGCGCGCAGGCGGCGGGGCTGGCCGTCGTCCCCGCCGACGCCGCGCGCCTGGATGCACTGGCCGGCACGCACAGGCACCAGGGCGTGGTGGCACGGGTCGAGCCGCTGGACAAGCTGTCCACCCTGGATGCGGTGCTCGACGCCGCCGCAGGCGTGCCGCTGCTGCTCGGGCTCGACGGCGTGACCGATCCGCACAACCTCGGCGCTGTTCTGCGCACGGCGGATGCCGCCGGAGTGCATGTCGTGTTCGCGCCGAAGGACCGTGCCGTGGGCTTGACGCCGACCGTGGCCAAGGTTGCCAGCGGTGCGGCCGACACGGTGCCGTACATCATGGTCACCAATATGGCGCGCGCACTGGCCGCCTTGCGCGAGCGCGGCCTGTGGGTCGTGGGCGCCGCCGGTGAAGCGCAGACCACGCTTTATGCCGCGGAAATGACGGGTCCGACGGCCCTGGTGCTGGGCGCCGAGGGCAGCGGCATGCGCAGGCTGGTGCGCGAGGGCTGCGATCAATTGGTGCACATTCCCATGCGCGGTCACGTGGACAGCCTCAATGTCTCGGTGGCCGCCGGTGTTTGCCTGTTCGAGGCGGTGCGTCAGCGCGTCGGCACGGCGTCGAACTGACTCGTAGCGTCGGCCGGGCGCGTGGCAATGCGCACATGTTGCGCGGTCGCGGCATTGAACCCGGCTTTCAGGGGCTGCGCGATTGAGCGCATGGCTTCACAGCCCTATAGTGGGCGTTATGGCGCCATCTGCACGGCGGGCGCCGTGCTGACACCCTGAGCTCGGCCTCATTTTTCTTGGACCATGTCGCAAACCGATCTGTTTCGCCAATGCATCGACGCCGCGCTCAGCGATTCGGACGACTTGATCCGGCGCGTGGCCAAGCAGGTTGTCGAAACATTCCAGACGCACGCCGAATCGGCATTGAGCAGCCGCGACCGCCAGCATTACAGCGATCTTCTGATGGTGCTGCGCCAGGCCGAGGGCGATCTGGTGCGCGCCTTCGTCGACCAGTTCAGTACCTTGCTGCAGCAGGAGATCCAGGGCAAACCCGCCGCATCGACCCAGCCCGCCGAGTACCGGATGGACGAACTCAGTCTGGTGCGGGACGAGAGCGTGCAGGAAGACGTGGAGGTATCCCAGCTCATCCGCATGATCGAGTCCGGCGCCGAGTGGGAAATACGCGATCTCAACGCGCGCATGGAGTCGCTGCGGCAAAAAGACAAAGCTTCCGCTGGCGACCTGGCGCGCGCCAACCCATTGCGTCCCGAAGTGTTCGGCCGCTCGCTGCAGCGGGCGCTCGGCAGTCTGGACGTGGATCACACGGCCAGGCTGGCCTTGCTGCGGGCGTTCGGCGTGGCCATGACCAGCGCGCTGAAGGAAACCTATCACGCCTATAACGGCAGGCTGGAGGCCGCCCACATCAGTCCCGCGCGCTACGCGGTACGGACTTCCGGTCCGCGTAGCCCGGCGCGCGCTGCGCCGGCGCCGAGTCAAGATGCGGCCACGGCCGGCGCCGCGGTGGGCGCCGATGGAACCCTGAGCCTGGAAGAAGTGCAGCGACTCTTGCAGGGCAGCATGCAGAGTCTGATGCAGGGGCATGCGGCCGGCTTTGGCGCGCATGCGGCGGGTTCGCTGGACGAGGCGCTGGCAGGCCCGCAATCGACCTTCGGCCAGGCCATGCAGACGGCGATGCTGCGTTCCGCCCTCGACCGCCTGACGCAAGCGAACCGCCTCGGCGTCGGCGAAGGCTTCACGCAGGCGGCCGAGCGGTTCGCCGCCGGCGGGCCGCCGCTCAACATCATCGAGCACTACCGCCAGGAGTTGCAGGCGGCCACCTCGCGGCCGCTGGAGCGGCTCACGATCGACGTCGTCTCGCTGATGTTCGACCATATTCTGGCCGACCCGCGTCTGCTGCCGCGCGTGCGCGCCGCGCTCGGGCGTCTGCAGATTCCGATCCTGCGCCTGGCACTGGCGGATGCCGGGGTGTTCAGTTCGCGCAACCACCCGACGCGCAAGCTGATCAATCGCATCGCCAGCTACAGCGCCGGCTATGTCAACGCCGAGGACGCCGCGGCCAGCGGCTTCCTCGACTGGCTCGACGGCATGGTCGAGTCGGTCGTCAACGCCGACAGCGAAACCGAGGAGGTGTATGCGCTGCAGCTGGAGCGGCTCGACGCCTGGATCGCGCATCGAACCGCGCTGACCCAGGAATCCGAGCGCGAGGCCGTGGAGGCCTTGCGCCGCGCCGAGTTCCGCTCCGTGCTTGGCGCCGCGCTGAGCCGGCACGTCTCCAGCCTGCTGGATCACCTGGACATCGACGACTACCTCAAGGAGTTCATGCGCGGAGCCTGGACGTCCGTCCTGGTCGAATCGGTTCTTGGTCACGGCGAAAACGCCGAAGCCACGCTGGCCTTCAAGCAGGCCGGCAGCGACCTGCTCTGGAGCGTGCAGGCCAAGACCAGCGAGCCGCAACGCAAGGATCTGCTGCACAGACTGCCGGGACTGGTTCGCCGGCTCGAAGAGGGGCTGGCCTTGATCGACTGGCCGCAGGAGCAGCGCACCTCCTTTTTCTCCAGCCTGATGCGCACGCACGCGCAGGCCATCCGCGGCGAGGGCGCCGCCACGACCGGGCAGGCCGCGGACGCGTTCTTGTTGCAAAACGAGTGGGAGCGCCTGCTGCGCATCCCGCAGGGGCAGACACAACCCCAGTTCGGAGCGCTCGACGACGTGCGGCTTCCTGAGGAAGACCGTCAGCGCTCGGGCTTGATCGATGCGTTGGATCTGCAGCTCGACCTGTCGGCCCCGGCCACCTCGCCCGAGATGCATCAGGGTGCGGACGCATCGCCGGTCCAGCAGGCGATCGACGACCCGCTGGCCTTCATCGACTCGCTGCAGGAAGGGCATTGGGTGCACTGGCATCTGCAAGGGCAATGGACGCGCGCCCAGCTTGCCTGGCATAGCCCCCAGGGCATGTTCTTCATGTTCACCAGCCGTGTCGGCGGCCAGGCGCATTCCCTCACGCGCCGCGCCTTCGAGCGCCTGCTCAGGAGCGGCCACATCCTCCCGCTGGAAGACAAGAACCTGATGGACCGCGCAGTGGAGGGCGTCTACAGCGGCCTGCGCCAGCGCGCGCGCGAGGCCGCCTGAAGGACGGGACTTACCGATCCACCTTGGCCAGCCGCTGGTGGGCGCGGCGCAGGCCCAGCCATACGGCCAGCGCGATGACGGGGATGGACCAACCCTGTGCCACGGCGGCATCCACGTGCAGCCAGCGATGCATGGCCTCGAACAGGTGCCCGACCAGCGACGAGGCGTAATAGGTGATGGCCGCCACCGACAATCCCTCCACGGTCTGCTGCAGACGCAGCTGCAGGTATTGGCGCCGGTTCATCGACGCCAGCAGTTCCCGGTTTTGCTGCTGCATCTGCACTTCCACGCGGGTACGCAGCAAGTTGCTGCAGCGCGAGATGCGCTCCGACAAGCCCTGCAGGCGCCGAATGGCGTGCGAGCAGGTCTGCATCGCCGGAGCCAGGCGCCGGTCCATGAATTGGCCGAGCGTCTGCAGGCCCATGAACTGCTGCTCGCGCAAATCGGCGATGCGCCGGTTCACCAGGTCGTAGTACACGTTCGACGCGGTGAAGCGCGCATGGTGCTGGGCGTAGAGGCTTTCGACGGTGGAGGCCAACTGCGACAGCCGTTCCAGGGTCTGACGGTCGCGCTCGGGCTGGCTGCTGCGGATGGCGTCCATGATCTGGGCCAATTCCTGTTCATACTGGGCCAGCAGGGGGGTGATCTCCCGCGCTGCCGGCAGTGCCAGCAACGAAAGCATGCGGTAGGTTTCGATCTCCAGCAGGCGTTGCGCCAGTCTGCCGCGGCGGCGCGGCGAGATTGCACGGCTGACGATGACGAACCGGGCGAAGCCGTCGGCATGGATGCGCAGGTCGGTATAGACACGCGCCTGACCGTCGGCGACTTCCGATGCGACGAGCGCATCGGCGTCGAGCACGGCGGACAGATCGTGCTGCGGCCAGTCATCGCCCGGGTGGTCGGGAAGCAGGGCGATGTGGTTGGCGCAGATCAGTGCGCCGGGAATGGTTTCGCGCCACGCGTCCGAAATGTCGGCGCAGGCGCAATGCCCGAACCAGGACTGTTGGTCGGTCGCCAGCCCCGGTCTGATGAAAGTGTAGGACGTGAATTCTCCATGGCGCTCCCAGCGCAAACGCACCGGGCCGATATCGGCGACGTGAAAACTACTGCCCTCCGAGGGGAGCGGGAGATGATGGTTTTCCAGCAGCCGGCACAGATGCACATGGGCCTGCGCCTGTGCTTGCGCGTCTGCCAGGTAGGCCATGTGGCTGATTTGCAGCGGCGTGAGCAGGTGCTCGTACGGCCGGGCGTGGATTTCGTTGTGCAGCTGTTGGCGCAATACGTATTCATGCATGGTTGCCAGGGCGCGGAGGAGAAGTGCGGACGACACCGAGCATACCCGGAAGGTTTCGCCCCGCCGGGGGAACGACGGCTTTCGAAAACATGCCGGACAAGCCAGCCCAGGCCGCGTCGCCCGATTCAAGGATGCACGATGCGGCTTATAATGCTCAGGTTTTGTTGAGTTCGCTCCGGCGGGCCCTGCAAAACAATCGCAAACTGGCCTTACCAGGTGCCCGATGGCAGGTTTCGATGGGCTCCGCTTGCGCGGAGGCATCGGCTGCTTGCCCAGGGTTCTGGCCAGATTTCAGACCCAACCTAGGACAAACCATGAGTGTTTCAATGCGCGAAATGCTGGAAGCGGGGGTGCACTTCGGTCACCAGACCCGTTTCTGGAATCCCAAGATGGCCCCTTATATCTTCGGCCATCGCAACAAGATTCACATCGTCAACCTCGAAAAGACGTTGCCGATGTTCCAGGATGCCTGCAAGTATGCGCGCCAGATGGCCGCACGCCGCGGCACCATTCTGTTCGTCGGCACCAAGCGCCAGGCTGGCGAACTGGTGCAGGCCGAGGCCGAGCGCTGCGGCATGCCCTTCGTCAACGAGCGCTGGCTCGGCGGCATGCTGACCAACTTCAAGACGGTCAAGGGCTCGATCAAGAAACTCAAGGACATGCAAGCCCAAGCCGCCGAAGGCGCGCTGGAGCACATGACCAAGAAGGAACAGCTGATGTTCCAGCGCGAGCTGGAGAAGCTGGAGAAGTCGATTGGTGGCATTCAGGACATGTCTGCGCTGCCCGATGCGTTGTTCATCATCGACGTGGGCTATCACAAGATCGCCGTCGCCGAGGCGCACATGCTGGGTATTCCCATCATCGGCGTGGTGGATACCAACCACTCGCCGATCGGGATCGACCATGTCATTCCCGGCAACGACGATTCCGGCAAGGCCGTGGCCCTGTACACCCGCGGCATGGCCGATGCCATTCTCGAAGGCAAGAACGACGCGCTGAACGAGGTCGTGCAGACATCCGCCGAAGAATCGGGCGAATTCATCGAAGTGCAGGACGAGCAGCACGCCGCCTGAGTCTGGCCTCACGCTTTTTCGATCTACCGAGGGGGCTGTTCGCAGCCCCCTTCTTCAATCCAGGAGAACAAAATGGCGGCAATCACCGCATCCATGGTCGCTGAACTTCGCGCCAAAACCGACGCGCCCATGATGGAGTGCAAGAAGGCGTTGACCGAGGCCGATGGCGACATGGCGCGCGCCGAGGAGTTGCTTCGCGTCAAGCTTGGCAGCAAGGCCAGCAAGGCTGCATCGCGCGTCACGGCCGAGGGCATCATCGCCATCCACATCGCCGGCAACACCGGTGCCATGGTCGAGATCAACTGCGAGACCGATTTCGTCGCGAAGAACGACGATTTCCTCGCTTTCGGCAAGACGCTCGCGCAGCTTGTCGCCGAGCGCAATCCGGCCGACGTCGCAGCGTTGGCGGCGCTGGAGATCGACGGCGCCAGTGTGGAAGCTCGCCGCGCCGTGCTGATCGGCAAGATCGGCGAGAACATGTCGATCCGCCGCTTCAAGCGTTTTGCCGGCGACGCCAAGCTGGCCAGCTACCTGCATGGCACACGCATCGGCGTCGTCGTCGAGTTCGACGGCGACGAGGTGGCAGCCAAGGATGTGGCCATGCACGTGGCCGCGATGAAACCGGTGGCGTTGTCGTCCGCCGACGTGCCGGCCGCGCTGATCGAATCCGAACGTTCGATCGCGACGCAAAAGGCCGCCGAGGACGCCGAGAAGGCCATGGCCGAGGGCAAGACCCCCCAGTCCGCCGACATCGTGGCCAAGCGCGTCGAGGGGTCGGTGCAAAAATACCTGAAGGAAGTCTCGCTGTTCAACCAGGCTTTCGTGAAGAACGACAAGCAGACGGTCGAGCAGATGCTCAAGGCGGCCAACACCACGGTGAAGGGTTTCACCCTCTATGTGGTCGGTGAGGGCATCGAGAAGAAGTCGGAGAATTTTGCCGACGAGGTCGCGGCGCAAATGGCCGCGGCACGCGCCAGCTGATTCGACCAACCTTCTGCCAGGAGCGACAGCGCATGAGTGGCTACAAACGGGTCTTGCTCAAACTCTCGGGTGAAGCCCTCATGGGCGACGATGCTTACGGCATCAACCGCGCCACCATCGTGAAAATGGTGGAGGACATCGCCCAGGTTGCGCGCAGCGGAGTTCAGGTCGCCATCGTCATCGGCGGCGGCAATATTTTCCGCGGCGTCGCAGGCGGCGCGGTCGGCATGGACCGCGCCACCGCCGACTACATGGGCATGTTGGCCACGGTGATGAATTCCCTCGCTCTGGCCGATGCCATGCGCCATGCCGGTTTGCTGGCGCGCGTCATGTCGGCGATCAGCATCGACCAGGTGGTCGAGTCCTATGTGCGCCCCAAGGCTCTGCAGTATCTGGAAGAAGGAAAATTGGTGATTTTCGCCGGTGGCACGGGCAACCCGTTCTTCACCACCGACACCGCGGCCGCCCTGCGCGCGGCGGAAATTGGCGCCGAGGTCATGCTCAAAGCCACCAAGGTGGACGGCATTTACACTGCAGATCCGGCCAGCGATCCTGCGGCCACACGCTACACCAGCATCAGTTTCGACGAAGCCATCGTCAAGCGGCTGCAGGTGATGGACGCGACGGCTTTCGCCCTATGCCGCGACCAAGGCCTGCCCATCCGGGTCTTCAGCATTTTCAAACCCGGTGCGCTTTTGCGCGTGGTGCAGGGCGAGTCCGAGGGCACACTGGTGCACCTTTGAATCACAGATCCCCGTACTGAATCATCATGACAATCGCCGAGATCAAGAAAACCAGCGAGCAGAAGATGCTCAAATCCATCGAAGCGCTCAAGTCCGATCTGGCCAAGGTGCGGACGGGACGCGCGCACACCGGGCTGCTCGACCACGTCATGGTGGACTATTACGGCACCATGATGCCCATCAACCAGGTGGCCAATGTCAATTTGCTCGACGCGCGCACCATCAGCGTGCAGCCCTGGGAAAAGAAGATGGCCCAGGCCGTGGAGAAGGCCATCCGCGAATCGGACCTGGGGCTGAACCCCCAGAGTCAGGGCGATCAGATCCGCGTGCCCATGCCGGCCTTGACCGAAGAGCGCCGGCGGGAACTCGTCAAGGTCATCAAGCACGAGGCGGAAAGCGCCAAGATTGCGGTGCGCAATTTGCGCCGCGACGCGAACCAGCAGCTCAAGGATCTGGTCAAAGCGAAAGAGGCGTCGGAAGATGATGAGCGCCGCGCGCAGGACGATATCCAGAAAATGACCGACCGCTTCATCGTGGAAGTCGACAAACTGGTGAGTCAGAAAGAAGCGGAAATCATGGCGGTCTGACGGCCCGCCGTGCGAGCAAGGAGCGAATCTGGTGTCGAAGCAAACTCCGAAACGATCCGAGCCGGCACCTGCCGGCCTGCGCCATGTCGCCGTGGTGATGGATGGCAATGGGCGCTGGGCGCAGCGCCGGCTTCTGCCGCGCACGGCAGGCCACAAATTCGGCGTGGACGCGCTGAAAAGCACCGTGCGCGGATGCATCGCGCAGGGCGTGTCCTATCTGACCGTCTTCGCTTTTTCTTCCGAGAACTGGAATCGCCCCGCTGACGAGGTCAAGGCCCTGATGGACCTGTTCGTGCAGGCCCTCCGGCGCGAAACGCGCGAACTCGCCGAACAGGGGGTGCGCCTGCGTTTCGTCGGCGACCGCAGCGCATTCGAGGCACCGATGCGCGATCTGATGCAGCAGGCCGAAGATCTCTCGGCAGCCAACACGCGCCTGGTGCTCAACGTCGCCATCAACTATGGCGGTCGATGGGATCTCGTGCAGGCCATGCAGGCCTTGCAGGCCAGCGGCGAAGCGGTGACCGAGCAGAACCTGGAACGGCATCTATGCCTGGCCGACATTCCGGCGCCGGACTTGCTCATTCGTACCGGTGGAGAGCGGCGCCTCAGCAACTTCCTGCTTTGGCAGGTCGCCTACACCGAGTTCTATTTCACCGATACCCTTTGGCCCGATTTCGACGAGAAATCGTTGGCCATCGCCATCGCCGACTATGCACAACGCGAGCGGCGCTTCGGCACCGTTCCGGTGCGGGTCCAGGGTCTGCGCGTGGCCTGAAGGCTGCGCAACATTCATGCTTCGTACCCGCATCATCACGGCGGCAGTGCTGCTTGCAGTGCTGCTGCCGTCCCTGTTTTTCGCTTCAGCCTTTGTGTTCGCCGGTGTTGCCGGGGCCTTTGGCTGCGCTGGCATGTGGGAATGGGCGCGCCTTGCCGGGCAAAAACCGGTCGCTGCCTTGGGCTGGGCCGCCTTGTGGCTGATCGTGGCGGCAGGAACCTTGTCTCGCATGACCTTGGGTTCCGGATCGCATCTCGGACTGGACGGGGCTTTTGTCGCCGCGGCGCTGGTCTGGGCGGTGCTCCTGGTCTCCAGCTTGCCCAGGGCGGCGTTGCCAAAACCTCTTGCCGTTCCCCACATCCTCGCGGTTTTGGGTTTCGTTGTCATGTTCGCGGCGTGGTTGGCCTTGTTGCGGGCCCGCCAGGCTGGAGCGGGCTTCCTGCTGTCGGTGCTCTTGGTCGCCTGGGTTGCCGATGTCGCCGCGTATTTCGGCGGCCGCGCCTTCGGACGGCGCAAGCTGGCCCCCCGGATCAGCCCAGGCAAAACCTGGGCCGGCGTCTACGCCGCGCTCTTGGCCGTTCTGGCATATGGCCTGTTGTGCAGCCTCGTGCCCGCGTTGTCCGACACCCTGCTGGCCCGCATCGACCGGATGTTCGGCATGGCGGCCATGCTGGGCTGCGCGGCGCTGTTTCTTGCGCTCAGCATCATGGGTGATCTGTTCGAATCGCTGCTCAAGCGGCATGCCGGGGTCAAAGACAGCAGCGCCCTGTTGCCCGGCCACGGCGGCGTGCTCGATCGCGTCGACGCCTTGCTGCCCCTATTGCCGGTTGCCATCTTGTTTCTCGCATGAAGCGCGTCGCCATTCTCGGTTCCACCGGCTCCATAGGACAAAACACCCTGGAGGTCCTCGCTCTGCATCCTGATCGCTTCGAGGTCTTTGCACTCGGGGCGAAGCAGCGCGACGACTTGCTGCTGGAACAATGCCTGCGCTTCCAGCCGCGCTATGCCATGCTCAGTGACGCGGCGGCTGCCGCGCGCTTGCGTGCGGCTTTGCAGGCATGCGGCAGTTCGACCGAGGTGATGCAGGGCGACGCGGCGCATACGCAGCTTGCCGCGGCTGCCGAAACCGATATCGTGATGGCAGCGATCGTCGGCGCCGCAGGGCTTGCATCCAGCCTGGCCGCGGCGCATGCCGGCAAGCGCGTGCTGCTGGCCAACAAGGAGTCGCTGGTGGTCGCCGGAGACTTGTTCATGCAGGCCATGCGGCAGGGGGGCGGGGAACTCATTCCCATCGACAGCGAGCACAGCGCAATCTTGCAAAGCCTGCCTGACGACCGCGCCCACTGGGCCGACACCGTGCGCGACATGACGCTCACGGCGTCGGGCGGCCCGTTTCGGCAGCTTGACCCGGCCGCGCTGCACGACATCACCCCCGACCAGGCCTGTGCGCACCCGAACTGGAGCATGGGCCGCAAGATCTCGGTGGATTCAGCCACGATGATGAACAAGGCGCTGGAAGTCATCGAGGCGCATCATCTGTTCGGCATGCCAGCGGAGAAGATTCGGGTTCTGATCCACCCGCAGAGCATCGTGCACTCCATGGTCGGCTACCGCGATGGTTCGGTGGTGGCGCAACTCGGCGCGCCCGACATGCGTACGCCCATCGCCTATGGCCTTGCATACCCGCAGCGCATGGCTTCCGGTGCGTCGTGGCTCGATCTGGCGCGCATTGGCAGGCTTGATTTCGAACAACCCGATCCGCAACGCTTTCCCGGTCTAGGGCTCGCTTACGCAGCCCTTTCGATGCCGGTGGGGGCGTGTGCCGTGCTCAATGCCGCCAATGAGCAGGCCGTGAGCGCGTTTCTGCAAGGCCGTATTCGCTTTACCGAGATTTACCGCGTCAATGCAGAGACCTTGCAGGATGTCGACGTGGGCCGCGTGCATGGGCTCGACGATCTATTCGATCTCGATGCCAGGGCGCGGGCGCGAGCGCAGTTCCATATCGATGCGCTGGTTGCTTGAACCGGGGCACAATGCGTTCCGGTGCTGCCGGATGCGCGGCGTCCCAAGGGGTTTCTGATGGTCACAGTGCTTGCATTTCTGTTCGCGCTCGGTTTGCTCATCACCATCCATGAATATGGGCATTACCGGGTGGCCGTCGCGGCCGGCGTCAAGGTGTTGCGGTTCTCAATCGGCTTCGGCAAACCGCTGCTGAAATGGACGCGCGGGGCAGATCGCACCGAATTCGTCATCGCCGCGATTCCGCTGGGCGGCTTCGTGCGCATGGTCGATGAGCGAGAGGGCAATGTCGCGGAGGAAGATCTTCCACGCGCCTTCAACCGGCAACCCCTACGCAAGCGTGCGGCCATCGTCGCAGCCGGCCCGGCGGCCAATCTCCTGCTGGCCGTGGTCTTGTTCGCCCTGGTCGCCTTCGTCGGGGTCCGCCAGCCGCTTGCCTTGCTCGGGGCGCCCCCCGCCGGCAGCCCCGCCGCGCAGGCCGGGGTGCGCTCAGGAGATCTTGTCCAGTCCGTGACCATGGGCAGTAGCACGCAGGCCGTGCAATCCTGGGAGGATCTGCAATTCCAGTTGCTGAGCGCCGCGCTCGACGGGCAGACCGTCACGATGCACATCAGGGCCGCGGACGGCAGACCATCGAGCGTCGTGCTGCACTTCACCGATGCGCAAGACAAGGCCAGTCAACCCGATTTCCTGGCTTCCTGGGGTTTGCACCTGAAAAGCCCCCCGGCCAAGATTAACAAGGTCATTCCCGGCAGTCCGGCAGCCAAAGCAGGCATGCTCCCAGGGGATCTCGTCACGCAGGCCGACGGCAAGCCAATCGCGAGTGCAGGTGCGCTGCTGCGGGCCATTCAGGCCAGCGACGGCCGGCCCTTACGCTTGGTTGCCAGGCGCGCCCAGCAAGACGTTGTGCTGAGCGTGCAACCACAGCGCCAGAGCGCCGCCGCGAATGGACAGCAGGTTTGGCGAATCGGTGCGATGCTCGGCGGCGAAATCCCGACCGTGGTGGTCAAGAGCGGGCCCTTGGCCGCGATAGGCCAGGGTTTTTCACGAACCTGGGAACTCAGCGCGTTGACGCTCAAGACGCTGGGCAAGATGGTGATCGGCCAAGCCTCGCTCAGCAATCTGAGCGGGCCTGTGACGATTGCCGATTACGCGGGCCGCAGCGCCGAACTGGGATGGCTTGCGTACCTCAGTTTTTTGGCCATCATCAGCGTGAGCCTTGGCGTGCTGAATCTGCTGCCTCTGCCGGTCTTGGACGGGGGGCATCTCTTGTATTATGCGATCGAAGGTTTTACGCGTCGCAGTATTCCCCAGCGTTTGCAGGAAAGGCTGCAGCAAGGCGGCCTCGCCGTCATCGCGCTCATGATGGCCATTGCTCTGTACAACGACTTCGCCCGACTGATCGGGCCATTCCATTGATTCCGCTCCGAGGTTAATTTGAGGTTCCGTCACGCATTGCAGGGTACTGCCGTGGCCGTGTTGGCTGTGGCCTGTGCACAGGCCTACGCCGCCGACACTTTCATCATCAAGGACATTCGCGTCGATGGCCTGCAACGGACCGAACCCGGGACCGTTTTCAGCTATTTGCCCTTCCGTGTGGGCGACACCTACACCCCGGAAAACGGCGCGGCTGCCATTCGCGCGCTGTTCGCCACGGGCCTGTTCAAGGACGTGCGTATCCGTACCGATCACGACGTCGTCACCATCATCGTCGAAGAGCGCCCGGTGATCGCTAATGTCGACTTCACGGGGACCAAGGAGTTTCCGAAGAAGACCCTGATCGAGGCTCTCAGCCAGGTCGGACTTGGCGAGGCGCATCCCTACGACCAGGCGCTGGTGGATCGCGCCGTGCAGGAACTCAAGCAGCAGTACCTGGCCAAGGGCTATTACGGCGTCGAGGTCAGCACCACGGTCACCCCGCTCGAACGCAACCGCGTCAATGTGCTGTTCAATGTGACCGAAGGGGCGATCGCGAAGATTCGCGCCATCCGGATCGTCGGCAACAAGGTCTACAGCGAGAGCGATCTGCGCGATCTGTTCTCCCTGTCTACACCCGGCTGGCTGAGCTGGTACACCAAGTCGGACCAGTACTCGCGTGCCAAACTCAACGCCGATCTGGAAACCCTGCGTTCCTACTATCTCGACCGTGGCTATCTGGACTTCCGCATCGAGTCGACCCAGGTGGAACTGTCTCCGGACAAGGACAGCATCTATATCACGGTCAATATCCACGAGGGACCGAAGTACACGGTTTCAGGCTACAAACTCGAAGGCAACTATCTGGGCCTGGATGACGAGTTCAGGCCGCTGGTCAAGCTCAAGCCGGGGGATGTCTATAGCGCCAAGCTGCTCAATGAGAGCGTCAAAGCCATGGTCGACAAGTTCGGTGTCTACGGCTATGCCTTCGCCCGTGTCGAACCCAAGCCTGAGATCGATCACGACACGCACGAGGTCTTTTTCACCATCGACTCCGATCCCGGCAGGCGCATTTACGTGCGCAAGATCGACATCTCCGGCAACACCCGCACGCGCGACGAGGTGATCCGCCGCGAGTTCCGCCAGTTCGAGGATGCCTGGTACGACGTCGACCGCATCAAGTTGTCGCGCGACCGCGTCGACAGGTTGGGTTACTTCAAGGATGTGACCCTTGGCACCCGCGAGGTTCCCGGCACCAGCGACCAGGTCGATCTCGACATGCACGTCACCGAGAAACCCACCGGCATGCTCGGCCTAGGGGTGGGTTTTTCGAGCGCGAACCATCTCTCGTTCAACGCGTCGGTCAGCCAGGACAATATTTTCGGCAGCGGCAACAACCTCAGCGTTGATTTCAACACCTCGAGCTACTACCGCACCCTGGCCGTCTCGAGTACGAACCCCTATTTCACCCAGGACGGCATCAGCCGCACGGTGAATGTCTACTACCGCACCATCCAGCCGTATTCCAGCCAGGGCAACAACTACACGATCAAGACGCCGGGATTCAACGTGCAGTTCGGCGTGCCCTTCACGGAACTCGACCGCGTGTTCTTCGGCGTGGGTTTCGAGCGCTACACCCTGGACCTGTCCCCCGGCGCCCCGGCGGCCTATATCAGCTACGTCAACCAGTTCGGCCAGACTTCGTCGGGCGTGCCGCTGACCATCGGCTGGCAGCGCGACAGCCGCAACAGTGCCCTGGTCCCGACGGATGGCCGCTATCAGCGTTTGAGCGTGGAGTACAGTCCGTTCAGCACCTTGCGCTACTTCCGTTCGACCTATGAGTACCAGCAATTCTTGCCTGTGACTCGGCAGACCAATCTGGCGTTCAATGGGCTGCTCGGCTACGCGCATGGCCTCAACGGGCAGCCGCTGCCAATTTTCAAGAACCTCTATGCCGGCGGCATCGGCACGGTTCGAGGCTTTCAGCAAAGCTCGCTCGGCCCGCAGGATGCCCAAGGCAACGCGCTGGGCGGGGCCAAGTTGCTGGTGGCGGATCTGGAATACCAGTTCCCGTTCCCGGGGACCGGCGCCGACAAGAGCTTGCGTATGTCGACCTTTCTCGACAGCGGCTATGTCTGGGGTGAGAACCAAAAGGTCAGCTTGGCGGACATGCGCGCTTCGGTCGGCATCGCCGTCTCGTGGATCTCGCCGATCGGCCCCTTGAAATTCAGCATTGCCAAACCTATACGCTCGCAGCCCGGCGACAAGCTGCAGGCGTTCCAGTTCACCGTCGGTACCGCCTTCTGAACCCGCTCTCTGACACCATGAAGTTGATGACCCGTCTGACCCGCTATACCCTGAGCGCAAGTTTGTGCACCGCCGCTTTGCTGTCCTGTGTTCCTGCGTTGGCCCAGACTGCGCCAGCGAAGCCTTCAGCGAATGCCGCCGCGTCCAGCGGCAAGATCGGTTTCATCAACACCGAACGCATCCTCAAGGACTCGGCCTTGGCAAAAGCGGCCCAGCAAAAACTGGAGGCCGAGTTTTCCAAGCGCGACAAGGAACTGCAGGACATGGCCGCGAAGATCAAGGCGCTCAATCAGAAGCTGGAAAAGGATGGGCCGGTGATGTCCGATTCCGACCGCATCAACACCCAGCAGCAATTGGTGGAGATGAATCGTGAGTTCCAGCGCAAACAGCGCGAATTCGGAGAGGATCTGAACGCCAAGCGCAACGCCGCGCTGGCCATCGTGCTCGACAAGGCCAACAAGGTGGTCAAGGAGATCGCCGAGAAGGACAATTACGACATCATCTTTCAGGACGCCGTCTACGTGAACCCGCGTATCGACATCACCGACAAGGTCCTGAAGGCGCTGGATGCGTCCGGCAAGTAAAGATGAGCGAGTGGCCCTTGGGGGCGGGGGAAGGCCTGCGGGTTGGCGACATTGTTGAGAAATTGGGCGGCACGCTGCTAGGGGACAGCCAGCGCCGCGTCCGCGGCATCGCTCCCCTGGATCGGGCAGGTCCGGCGGATATCGCCTTTCTCAGCCAGCCCGGCAAGCGCGCCTGGCTCGAAACATGCAAGGCCGGTTGCGTGATCCTGCCTCAGGATTTCGAGGCCGAAGCCAGTCGCTTCGCTGCATCAATCCTCACCCCCGACCCTTACCTTTATTACGCGCGCCTGGCGCAATGGTTTTCTGCGTTGCAGGGCGAGGACGCGACCCCCGGCGTTCACGCCACAGCGGTCGTGGACCCCGCCGCGCGGGTGGCGTCCACCGCAAGCGTGGGCGCGTGCGCCGTGATCGAGCGTGGCGCGGTGGTGGCGGATGGGGCCGTCATCGGCGCGGGTTGCTACATCGGTCGCAATGCCGTCATCGGTGCCGCCACACGTTTGCATCCGCGCGCCGTGGTGCTGCATGGCTGCATCCTCGGTGCGCGCTGCATCGTGCACGCGGGAGCGGTGATCGGCTCCGATGGTTTCGGCTATGCACGCGATGAGCAAGGCGCGGGCGTGAAAATCCCGCAGACCGGCGCCGTCGTGATCGGGAACGACGTGGAAATCGGCGCCAACACCACGATCGATCGCGGCGCTTTGGACGATACCCGCATCGGCGACGGCGTGAAAATCGACAATCAAGTGCAGATCGGACACAACGTCGAAATCGGACCGCACACGGCCCTGGCCGGTTGCGTCGGTGTCGCGGGCAGTGCCCGCATTGGCGCCTATTGCTTCATCGGCGGAAGCGCGGGGATTCTTGGTCACCTCGTGATTGCCGACCACGTGACGATTTCAGCCATGTCCTTGGTGACGCGTTCCATCAGTCAGCCCGGGCGTTACGCCGGGGTGTTTCCGCTCGATACCCAGGCGAATTGGGCCGAAAATGCTGCCGCCGTCAGGCAATTGGGCGCCTTGAGAAGCCGCCTGCGACAACTCGAGAAACGCCAAGACAAAAACATCGACAAGACCTAAGCACATCCTGCCCAAGCCATGACTGTTTTCGACATCAACCAGATCCAAAAACTCTTGCCTCATCGCTACCCCTTCCTGCTGATCGACAGGGTGGTGGAATTCGAGAAGGGCAAGCGCATCCTGGGCTACAAGAACGTTTCGTTCAACGAGCCGTATTTCGCCGGCCATTTCCCGCAAAAACCCATCATGCCGGGCGTGCTGATACTGGAAGCCTTGGCGCAGGCCGCCGGCATCCTGGCATTCGGAACGCTGGAGACGACGGCCAACGACAATTCCGTCTATTACCTCGTCGGCATCGACGGCGCCCGCTTCAAGCGCCCGGTCGAGCCGGGCGACCAACTCATGCTCGAAGTCGAACTGGTGCGCAGAATGCGCAGCATCTACAAGTTCAACGCCGTGGCCCGCGTCGGGGATGAAGCGGTCGCGGAAGCCGAGTTGATGTGCACCGAGCGCATGATCGATTGACGGAGTTATCTTGAGCTTGATCCACGCAACGGCGCTCGTCGACCCGAAGGCGCAAATCGCACCGAATGTCAGCATCGGACCTTACAGCGTCATCGGTGCCGAGGTCTGCATCGATGCGGGCACCGAGATCGGCCCGCATGTCTGCATCCAGGGCCGCACCCGCATTGGGCGCGACAACCGCATCCACGCTTTCTGCTCCCTGGGCGGCGTGCCGCAGGACAAGAAATATGCGGGCGAGCCCACGGAATTGCATATCGGGGACCGCAACACGATTCGCGAATACTGCACCTTGAACCTGGGCACGGTGCAGGATGCCGGCGTCACCCGGCTGGGCAACGACAACTGGATCATGGCCTATGTGCATCTGGCGCACGACTGCCAGGTCGGCAACCACACGGTATTCGCCAATAGCGCCCAATTGGCCGGCCATGTGCACGTCGGCGACTGGGCCATCCTGGGCGGCTACACGGGCGTGCATCAGTTCGTGCACATCGGCGAGCATGTGATGACCGGCATCAGCTCGGTGGTGACGCAAGATGTGCCTCCCTTCGTGCTTTTGGCCGGCAGCCCCGCGGTGCCGCACGGGATCAACGCTGAAGGCTTGCGCCGCCGCGGTTTTGACTCCGCCCGCATTGCCGTGCTGCGCGAGGCCTACCGCAAGCTGTATCGCCAGGGGCTGGCGCTGCAGGAAGCCCTCGGTGCCTTGATGGCGTTGCAGCGCGAGCATGCGGACAGCCATGACGATCTGGCGCGTTTGCTGTCCTTTCTCGCCGGCAGCAAGCGCGGCATCGTGCGGCCCTGATTCAGACACGGTTTCCGAGCATGCCTGCCGGCTCGATAGCCATGGTCGCCGGAGAGCCGTCCGGTGACTTGCTCGCCTCCCATGTCCTGAGCGCCCTGCATGCCGCAGAACCCGGCCTGGTGTGTGCGGGCATCGGGGGGGCGCGCATGCAGGAGCAGGGTTTCACCGCCTGGTGGCCCACCGAGCGCCTCGCCGTGAACGGCTATGCGCAGGTCCTGCCTCGCCTGCCCGAACTCCTCTGGATACGCAGACGCTTGCGTCTGCGCGTGTTGCGCCAAGCCCCCGCGGCCTTCGTCGGTGTGGATGCGCCCGATTTCAATCTCGGGCTGGAGCGCCATTTGCGTTCGGCGGGCATTCCCACGGTTCATCTGGTCAGCCCCTCCATCTGGGCTTGGCGACGCGAACGCCTGCAGGGCATCACCCTGGCCGTGGACCATATGCTGTGCGTATTTCCCTTCGAGCCCGAGCTTTACAAGGGCACGCGGGTACGGGCGACCTATATCGGCCACCCGCTGGCCGAGGTCATTCCGGAGCAACCCGACCAGCAGGCCGCACGCGCTTTGCTCGGCCTTGAGGGGACGGCCAAGGTCCTCGCCGTCCTGCCCGGCAGCCGGGCAGGAGAGGTGGCGCAGATCGGGCCGAGCTTTCTCGGCGCCGCGGCCCTGCTTCAGCAACGCCACGGGGTGCGGGTTCTGCTGCCGGTCGCGCAAGAGGGGTTGATGCCGGCGCTGCGCCGGCAGTTGCGTGATGTCCCCGCACTCGACATCCAGTTGCTTGCCGGACAGTCCCACCTGGCCATGGCGGCTTGCGACATCGCCCTGGTGGCCAGCGGGACGGCGACACTGGAATGTGCGCTGTTCAAGCGCCCCATGGTCATCGGCTACCGCCTGCCGGCCTTGTCCTGGCGCATGATGGCCGGCAAAGGTTACCAGCCCTGGATCGGTTTGCCGAACATCCTGGCCCGCGAGTTCCTGGTTCCCGAACTGCTGCAGGACGCCTGTACGCCACGCGCGCTCGCCGACGAAGCCGAGGCTTTGCTCCATGATTCGCAGCGACAGCGCCACCTGCGCGCATGTTTCAGCGAGATGCATGCGCAATTGCGTCGTCCGACGGCGAGCCTTGCGGCGCAGGCCATTCTGGAAAGTGCGCGCCTGCGCTGAGCACGATGCAGGCCGAACTTCCCTTCTCAAGCGTCGAACGGTTGCCCGGCCTGGTTGCCGGCTGCGATGAAGTCGGTCGTGGTCCATGGGCTGGCCCCGTCGTGGCGGCAGCCGTCATTCTCGACCCAGCCCGGGTGATCAGCGGCCTGGCCGATTCCAAGGCGCTGACCGCCAGACGCAGAGTGCAACTCGATGGGCTGATTCGAGATGCTTGCCTCGCGATGTGCATCGGACAGGCGAGCGTCGAAGAAATTGATCGGCTGAACATCCTGCAGGCGACCTTCCTGGCCATGCAGCGCGCGGTGGCTGGGCTGGCACTGCGGCCCGAACTCGTACTGGTGGACGGCAATCGCGCCCCCGACCTTCCCGTGGCATGTCAGACCATCGTCGGGGGGGACGCCACACAGCCGGCCATCAGCGCAGCGTCCATCGTGGCCAAAGTGTTCCGCGACAGCTTGATGCAAAACCTGGCCGACCAATACCCCGTTTACGGGTTTGAGCGCCATTTCGGCTACGGCACAATGCAGCATCGACAGGCTCTGCAACAGCATGGGCCTTGTGCCGAGCACCGACGCAGCTTTTCCCCGATACGTCGCCTGATCCAACCCTGAGCGAAGAACGCCGTGAAACGCATCATTTCCGCTGAAAATCCCCTGGTCAAAACCCTGCGCGCGCTCAGCAGCGAACCCGGCGCGGTCAAGCGCCTTGGCCAGGTCTGGCTGGAAGGCATCCATCTCGTCCAAGCCGCGCTTGACAGCGGGCACCATGCCGATCCGCTGGTGACGACCGACGACGGCCTGCTGCAGCCCGAGATCGCCGCACTGGTCGAGCGCGCCGGAAGCACCAATACGGTCATCCTGCATCGCGCCCTGTTCAGCTGGATTTCAACGGTGGAAAACGGCCCGCAGGTGGGCATGTTGATCGACAAACCGCGTGGCGCAAAACCCAAGCCAGGTACCGCGATCGTGCTGGATCGCATTCAGGACGCGGGCAATGTCGGCACGATGTTGCGCACGGCTGCAGCAGCTGGCTGCGGTGCGGTTTATTTGCTGCGGGGCACGGCCGGTGCATGGACGCCCAAGGTTCTGCGCGCGGCCATGGGGGCCCACTTCTACCTGCCCATTTTCGAGGATGCGCCCTGGGATCAGGTGGCCAACATCGTGCCGCGCCCCATTTATGCCACGGCAGCCGTGGCCGACATGGCGCTGTATGACTTGTCCTTGGATCGGCCCGTGACCTGGGTGTTCGGAAACGAGGGGCAGGGCATATCGGAGCACCTGATGGCGAAGTGCTCGGCCATGGTTTGTATCCCGCAGGCCGGGGCCGTGGAGTCGCTCAACGTGGCCTCCGCCGCGGCCGTGTGCCTGTTCGAAGGGGTCCGGCAGCGCAAGCTGGTCAAGGCCTAGGACCTACGCGTGGCGCCGGCTTCCGGGCGCCTGGATCAGGGCCAGGCTGAGCGAGCCGCTCGACGCCCAGATCCGCCCAGCCAGGCTCATGTGCGTGACATGAAGGCGCACTTGCATGCGGTCTGCCTGCAGGCGCAAACGGGCGAACTCGGGCCAGGCTTGCAGCTCGCGGATACTTCCATCGAAACTGATTTGTAGATGGGTTCCCTGTGGGCCGCCATCCTGCAGCGCTTTCTCGGCGATGGCAAAAACCTCGGATACCGCAGTGCGCCAGCGCTTGGCGCGGGCGTCGCAGTGCAAGCCTTGCGCATCGCAGGAAAGAATCGGATAGGGATTCCAAAGGCGGCTGATTCCCGCTGAACAGGCCTGAACCCAGGGGGCCAGTGCCGGATTGGCGAGCCGGGACAGGGTTGACGCGAGGTCTGCTGGGTAGCGTGGAACCAGCCACTGCTGCGTCATCCCGGCAAGTTGCGTTGCCGCCTGTGCCACCTGGGCTGCGGGCTCCCCAGCGTCGAGTTTTTTCAAGAGGACGCGCGCCTGCAGGGCAGGGCCCGAGAGCATTGAACCTCCGTCCAGGCAAAGCACCTGGAGTTCCGGGGCGAGTCCTCGGCTGCGGCGCATCTCATGAATTTCCTCCAGATGCTGCAGCAGCAGGGTCTGCAGGGCGGCTGCGGGATCGCTGAGCGCGCGCATCGAGCCGATATAGATCAGCCAGTCGGCATTGACGGCGATGTTCGGATAGAGGCGGTATTCCAGTCCCTCGACGCTGGGCGCGGCGATCTGCGCCGTGCGCAAGCGTTCGCGGCTGAGGTGGCGCAACTCGCTGCGCTTCTCGCGCAGACCCTTGTCCATGAACGTGCGCCCAGGCCACTGAATCGCCAGCGGCAGGACACGCATGCGCGGATTTTGGGTCATCGCCCCCGAGGTGTCGGCGGCCGCGTCGACCATGACCACACCATAAGGATTTTGCTGCCGCTGCGGATTGACCGGCAGGGCCAACTCGCGCTCGGGCCTTTGCTGCTGGGTCGAAGCAAACCCCAACAGGTACTCGTTCTTGTTGCTTTCATACGAAGTCGTGGCCATGGTTGCTCGAGGTTGGGGTTGCGGCGGGAATCAACCCGTGCGCGGCGGTCGCCAGGTTTCAGTATTCCAGACGATCGGGGCGGATGAGTTGAAGGATGGTGGTGGCGATCTCCTCGATCGATTTGTGCGTGGATGACAGCCAGCGTATGCCTTCGCGTCGCATCAGCCGTTCTGCTTCCGCGACCTCCTCGACGCAATTCGGCAGCGACGCGTAGTTGCTGCCGGGTTTGCGTTCGGTACGAATCGCGCTCAGTCGCTCGGGAGCGATGCTCAGTCCAAACAGCTTCGTGCGATGCGGCACCAAGGCCGATGGAAGGCTCATGCGGGAAAAATCTTCCGGGATGAGCGGATAGTTTGCCGCGCGCACGCCGTGCTGCATCGCGAGATAGAGCGAAGTCGGCGTTTTGCCGCTGCGTGAAACCCCAACCAGAATCACGTCGGCCAAGGCCAGATTGCGGGAAGACTGGCCATCGTCGTGCATCAACGCGAAATTGATGGCGTCCATGCGGTCGGCATAGCGCGAGCTGCTCGTGACTTCGGAGAACTGGCCGATGCGGTGGTTCGACTTGATGCCGAACGCCGTTTCCAGGGGCTCGATAAACGTGGTGAACATGTCCAGGACCAAGCCGCTGCATTCCCGTATGACATGCAAGACATCCGCATTCACCAGGGTGATGAACACGATGGGCGGGCGGCCTTCGTTGCGCGCGGCGTGGTTGATGCGTTCGACCGCCCGGTGGGCTTTGTCGACCGTGTCGACGAAAGGCAAGCGTACGCGGTGTGGATGGACGTCGAACTGCGCCAGAATCGCGTTACCGAATGTTTCGGCCGTGATCCCGGTGCCGTCGGAGACGAAGAACACGGAAGGATTGGGCATGTCGCGTTGCATCAAAAAGGGAAGCTGGGCCTAGAATCCCAGGCATAGACCAGCCTGCACGGCTTCGCACCAGCGCGCATCTGCGGACATCTCATGACTGCATCAGAACAGGACCAACAACACATGCAGCCTCCGTGTTTGCCTAGCCGTGGCAGGACTTGCCCAGTTTTCTTTCATTCTATTGAGGGTTGTCCATGTCAAATCAAAGCCAGGTGCGCTTTAGCGACACCGATTGGGTGGTGCCATTCGAGCGGTTGAGAATGCAGGATGTCGACGTGGTGGGCGGTAAGAACGCCTCCCTCGGCGAAATGATCAGCCAACTCACAGCAAGCGGCGTGCGCGTTCCAGGAGGTTTTGCCACCACGGCTTACGCCTTTCGCCAGTTTTTGCAGCAGGGCGGGCTCGATGCGCGGATCAGGCAGGCCCTCGATCAGCTCGATGCCGACGACGTGCGCGCCTTGGCCAGCACGGGCGCGAGTATCCGCCAGTGGGTGCTGGAAACGCCCCTGCCGGCCGGGCTTGAGCACTCCATCCGCGAGCATTTCGGCAAACTCGCAGCCGACCAACCCGATGCCAGCTTTGCCGTCAGGTCTTCCGCGACGGCCGAGGATCTACCTGACGCCTCTTTCGCCGGGCAACAGGAAACGTATCTGAACGTCACGGGCATTGATGCCGTGCTCGACAAGGTGAGGCATGTGTTCGCCTCCATGTTCAATGACCGCGCCATTTCCTACCGCGTTCACCAGGGCTTCGAGCATCACCAGGTGGCCTTGTCGGCCGGGATCCAGCGCATGGTGCGCAGCGATCTGGGCGCGGCCGGCGTCATGTTCACGCTGGACACGGAATCCGGTTTCGAGGACGTCGTCTTCATCACGTCTTCCTACGGTCTTGGTGAAACCGTGGTGCAAGGCGCGGTGAACCCGGATGAGTTCTATGTCTTCAAGCCCACATTGCGCGCGGGGAAATCCGC
Source organism: Thiomonas delicata (assembly GCF_900088825.1). Taxonomy (GTDB): domain Bacteria; phylum Pseudomonadota; class Gammaproteobacteria; order Burkholderiales; family Burkholderiaceae_C; genus Thiomonas_A; species Thiomonas_A delicata. The sequence goes on from NZ_LT592171.1 coordinate 1,227,918, forward strand.
CGTCATTCGTCGAAATCTGGGGTCCAAGCTGCTACGCATGGAATTCGCGCCCCCTGGCTCCGCACATCTCGTGCAGACCGTGGATACGCCTTCGGAACTACGCAATCGCTACAGCCTGGGTGACGCGGAGGTCACGGAACTGGCCAAATTCGCGCTGACCATCGAACAGCATTACGGCAGACCCATGGATATCGAATGGGGCAAGGATGGCAAGGATGGGCATCTTTACATCCTGCAGGCCCGTCCGGAAACCGTCAAATCACGCGCGCAGGGACGCATCGAGCAGCGTTATACCTTGATGCAAAAGAGCGCGGCCCTTGTGACTGGGCGCGCCATCGGCCAGAAGATCGGCGCCGGTCCGGTTCGCGTGGTGAACTCCGTTGCCGAAATGGACCAGGTCCGGGCGGGCGACATCCTGGTGACCGACATGACCGACCCGAACTGGGAGCCGGTGATGAAAAGAGCTTCGGCCATCGTCACGAATCGAGGCGGCCGCACATGCCACGCCGCGATCATCGCGCGGGAGATGGGTATTCCTGCCGTGGTGGGCTGTGGCGACGCCACCGAGTTGCTCAAGGACGGCATGCTGGTCACGGTGTCTTGCGCCGAAGGTGATACGGGAATTGTCTACGAGGGGTTGCTGGAAACCGCCGTGAACGAAGTCAAGCGCGGCGAAATGCCCGACATTCCGTTGAAGATCATGATGAATGTCGGCAATCCGCAGCTGGCATTCGATTTCTCGCAGATCCCGAATGCCGGCGTTGGACTTGCGCGATTGGAGTTCATCATCAACAACAACATTGCCGTGCATCCGCGCGCCGTGCTTGAATATCCCAATGTCGACGCCGACCTGAAGAAGGCTGTGGAGAGTGTGGCGCGCGGTCACGCGAGCCCGCGCGCGTTTTACATCGACAAATTGACCGAGGGCATCGCCACCATCGGCGCGGCCTTCTATCCCAAGTCGGTCATCGTTCGCCTGTCGGATTTCAAATCCAACGAGTACAAGAAGCTGATTGGCGGGTCGCGCTACGAGCCCGATGAAGAGAATCCTATGCTGGGCTTCCGCGGAGCGTCGCGTTATGTCTCGCCTGATTTTGCGCAGAGCTTCGAGATGGAGTGCATCGCACTCAAGCGCGTGCGCGACGAGATGGGGCTGACCAATGTCGAAATCATGGTGCCGTTCGTGCGCACCTTGTCCGAAGCGCAGGGCGTTGTCGAACTGTTGGCGCGCAATGGCCTCAAGCGCGGCGAGAACGGCTTGCGCCTGATCATGATGTGCGAGGTGCCGTCGAATGCCGTGCTGGCATCCGATTTCCTGAAGTTCTTCGATGGGTTCTCGATCGGCTCGAACGACCTGACCCAGCTCACGCTCGGCCTGGACCGCGATTCCGGACTCGTGGCCGAGGCCTTCGACGAACGCGATCCGGCCGTGCTGGCGCTCATCAAGCAGGCGATCGACGCGTGCCGGGCCGAGGGCAAATACATCGGCATCTGCGGCCAGGGGCCGTCGGATCACCCCGATCTGGCGCAATGGCTGATGGAGCAGGGCATCGGATCGATTTCGCTCAATCCGGATACCGTGGTTGCGACCTGGCAGGCTCTGGCCGGCAAGCCCTTGCAGTGATCTATAATTAAATGTTTCTTTGCCACACCGGGCCTGACGCCCCGGGTGGCTTTATCCGTAAAGAAGCCCCGAGCGGGTTAGAAGGAGTCTCTATGCGTCACTATGAAATCGTTCTCATCATCCATCCCGACCAGAGCGAGCAGGTTCCCGCGATGGTCGAGCGCTACAAGGGCGTTGTCACCAGCAAGGGCGGTGTGGTTCACCGCTTCGAGGATTGGGGGCGCCGCCAGATGGCTTACCAGATCCAGAAGCTGGCCAAGGCTCACTACCTGTGCTTGAACATCGAGGCCAACCAGGACGTGCTGCAGGAACTCGAGCACAGCTTCAAGTTCAGCGACGCGGTGCTGCGCCACCTGATCGTCAAGATGGACAAGGCTGAAACCCAGCCTTCCATCATGATGCGCTCGGTCGAGCGCGAAGAGGCCCGCAAGGCGCAGCCGGAGCAAGTTGCCTGAGCATCAACCGACTCGAGATACTCGCGGCAGTGGTCGAGCGCGGTCGTCTGCGCTATACGCCGGCCGGCATCGAAGTCTTGGATCTGCGTTTGACCCATGCATCGACTCAGCATGTCGGCACGCAGGCTCAGCACATCGAATTGGACTTGCAAGGCGTCGCCTTCGCCGAGATGGCCTGCAAACTCCAATACGTGGAGGCAGGCCAGACTCTGCGACTCGCCGGATTCCTGATGCCCAATCGTCGCGGATCTCGAACACTCAAACTGAACATCACCGAATGGATTGAGGAGCCTGAACATGGCCTTTTTCAAGAAAACCGATCGTAAGAACAAACCCAAGCGCAACCAGCAATCGTCGCTGTTCAAGCGCAAGCGTTTTTGCCGCTTCACCGTCGCGGGCGTCGAGCGCATCGACTACAAGGATCTGGACACCCTGCGCGAATTCCTGGCCGAGAACGCCAAGATCATTCCAGCCCGCCTGACCGGTACGCGCGCGATTTACCAGCGCCAGCTCAACACGGCCATCAAGCGCGCCCGTTTCCTGGCTCTGATGCCGTTCTCCGACCAGCACAAGAGCTGAATAGCAAAGGACATCCCATGCAAGTCATCCTGCTCGAAAAAGTGACCAATCTCGGCAACCTCGGCGATGTGGTCAAGGTGAAAGACGGCTACGGCCGTAATTTCCTGATTCCTCAACGCAAAGCACGTACCGCGACGGCGCAGGCCCTGCGCGAATTCGAAGCCAAGCGCGCCGAATTGGAAAAGCTGGCGGCCGAGAAACTCGCCGCTGCCCAGGAACTGGCCAAGAAAATGGAGGGCATGACGGTTCAACTCGTCCAGAAAGCCGGCGTCGACGGCCGGCTGTTTGGCTCCGTGACCAACCACGACATCGCCGAGGCTCTCGGTAAGCAGGGCTTCACCGTGCCGAAGGCCGCGATGCGTATGCCGAACGGCCCTCTCAAGGCCGTGGGTGATCACGCGGTTGAGGTGTCCTTGGCCACCGACGTGACCGTAAGCATCACCGTTTCGGTGCTGGGCGAGCACGTTTGAGGCCCACGCCTTTGACGATCGAGCCGCGCTATGCGCGGCTTTTTTATCCCTGAAATCTTGTTTACCCCGCCGCTGCTGTCTCGCTGGTAAAGTCCTCGCCATGTCCGCCCTGATGGATTCCGCAATCGAAGGTTTGCGTACGCCGCCGCATTCGGCGGAAGCTGAGCAGTCGGTGCTCGGAGGCCTGCTGCTCGACAACCAGGCTTTCGACCGTGTTGCCGACATCCTGCACGTCAGTTTTTTTTATCGCCATGAACACCGGCTCATTTATCAGACCATCAGCGCATTAATCCAGGCGACCAAGCCAGCCGATGTCATTACGGTCCTCGAAGCCTTGCAGTTGCAAGGGCAGGCCGAATCTTGCGGAGGACTGGTTTACCTCAACAGCCTGGCTCAAAGCGTACCGAGTGCGGCCAATATTCGTCGCTATGCGGAGATCGTTCGCGAACGCGCCATCTTGCGCAATCTCGTCACGATCAGTGACGAGATTGCGCAAAGTGCGCTCAACCCGCAAGGCAGAGCGGTGCAGCAGATCCTCGACGAAGCCGAGTCGAGGATCTTTGCCATTTCGGAAGACGGGGCGCGCGGCAAGGCGGGTTTCCAGCCGATGAAGCAATTGTTGGGCGAATTGTTGGACCGCGTGCAGCAACTCTCCGAGCATGGCGGTTCCGATATCACCGGTGTGGCGACGGGGTTTGCCGACCTCGATCGCATGACGGCGGGGATGCAACCGGGCGATCTTGTGATCATTGCCGGCCGTCCATCGATGGGGAAAACCTCCTTTGCCCTCAATATCGCCGAGCACGTGGCGGTCAATGAGCAGTTGCCGGTTGCCGTGTTCAGCATGGAAATGGGGGCCTCGCAACTTGTTCTGCGCATTGTGGGCTCGATGGGGCGCATCGACCAATCGCATCTGCGAACCGGGCAACTCACCGAAGACGAGTGGTCGCGTTTGCCCGAGACCATTGAACGCTTGGACGACGTGCAACTCCACATCGACGAGGCTCCGGCGCTCAATCCGCTGGAAGTTCGTGCCAGGGCGCGTCGCCTGGCCCGACAATGCGGCAAACTCGGCCTGATCGTGATCGATTACCTGCAGTTGATGACGTCCTCGCGCGACGGTGAGAATCGGGCGACGGAGATCTCCGAGATTTCCCGTTCGCTGAAGGCTCTGGCGAAAGAACTGGCTTGTCCCGTGATCGCCCTGTCACAGCTCAATCGTGACCTCGAGAAACGTACCGACCGCCGTCCCGTGATGAGCGACCTGCGCGAGTCCGGCGCCATCGAGCAGGATGCCGACGTGATCCTGTTCATCTACCGCGACGAGGTCTACAACAAGGATTCGAAGGACCAAGGCGTGGCCGAGATCATCATCGGCAAGCAGCGTAACGGGCCCATCGGGACCGTGAATCTGGCCTTCCTGCGCCAGCTCACGCGATTCGAGAATCTGGCGCGCGAGTTCTGAGCAGGAGGACCCTAGAGAATTTCGGTGGCGTAATCCGCAAGGCGGCTGCGCTCGCCGCGCGCCAGGGTGATATGCCCGCTGTGCTTCCAGCCCTTGAAGCGATCCACCACATAGGTCAGGCCCGAACTGCCTTCGCTGAGGTAGGGGGTGTCGATCTGGGCGATATTGCCCATGCAGATCAACTTGGTCCCGGGTCCGGCACGGGTGATCAGCGTCTTCATTTGCTTCGGCGTCAGGTTCTGGGCTTCGTCGATGATGACGAACTTATTCAGGAAGGTGCGGCCACGCATGAAATTCATGCTCTTGATTTTGATCTTCGAGCGGATGAGTTCCTGGGTTGCCGCACGGCCCCATTCACCGCCCTGCGAAGCGCCGCCAGCCTGATTCAACACTTCGAGATTGTCGTCCAGCGCGCCCATCCACGGCGACATCTTTTCTTCTTCCGTGCCGGGCAGGTAGCCGATGTCCTCGCCGACGGGCACCGTGACGCGCGTCATGATGATTTCGTTGTAGCGGCGATCTTCCAGGACTTGGTGCAGGCCAGCGGCCAAGGCAAGCAGGGTCTTTCCCGTTCCCGCCTGGCCGGTGAGCGTGACAAAGTCCACTTCCGGGTCGAGCAGCAGGTTCAGAGCGAAGTTCTGCTCCCGATTGCGCGCGGTCACGCCCCATACCCCATTTTTCTGGTGGCTGTAATCGCGTATGACCTGCAGTACCGCCGTGGATGCGCGAATCTCCTTCACGCGGGCGTACAGTGGGGTCGCGCTAGGGGATTCCCAGTAAACGGCCTGATTGACCAGCATGGCCGAAACCAGCGGACCTTGCAGGCGGTAGTAGGTGTGTCCGCCCTGCTGCCAGCTTTCCACGGACTGGGTTTGCTGTTCCCAGAAATCCGCCGGCAAGGGCAGCACGCCGCTATAGAGCAGATCGGCATCATCCAGGGTTTTGTCGTTGGCGTAGTCTTCCGCGTGCAAGCCCAAGGCGCGAGCCTTGACTCGCATATTGATGTCCTTGGACACGAGCACCACGGGACGATCGGGGTTGGCTAGTGTCAGGGCCTGCAAGACCGCCAGGATCTGGTTGTCGGCCTTGCCTTGGGGCAAGGCCTCGGGTAGGCGCGCTTCATGCGCCTTCGTCTGGAAGAACAGACGGCCGCGCGCTTCACGGTGCCCCGTGTGATCGAGACGGATGCCTGTTTCGATGCTGCCTTCGACGCCAGCGACCAGAGCATCCAGCTCACGGCTGGCTTGGCGCGCATTGCGTGCCACTTCCGACATGCCTTTTTTATGCCCGTCGAGTTCTTCGAGCGTGACCATGGGCAAATAAACGTCGTGCTCCTCGAAGCGGAACAGCGAGGTCGGATCGTGCATCAGCACATTGGTATCCAGCATGAACAGCTTGGAGACCTCCGGAGCCTGCGCCGCAGAGCGCTTGGCAGGTTTGCGCGGCGCCTTGGCGTTTTCTGAAGGGGACGCTGCCGCCACCAAGACTTCGCCAACAGGCCCGGTGGCCGGCAACAAGTCGCGCACAGGGGATGCAGTCATTGGTGCAATTTGCGCTTTTTGCGCGGGCCGCGCTTGAGAAGGTTTTGCCGAAGCCGCGCGCGCCTTGACTGGAGGATGAACATTCACGGCCTCGGTTGTCGCCGGCGTCGAGGACGCCTTGACCAGTGATCCGAGTTTCGAGGGAGGCTTGGGCAGGGGCATGACGGTTGGAGTGGGAAAAGAAACTCAGAGTGAATTGCTGTGCTGAACGAGCACGCATGCCTGAGAAACAAAACAACCGCCGTTCGGTCGAGACCAAAGGGCGGTTGTCGGGCTGGCAGGCGAAAGGCAGAGGTCCTTGCGCCTTGGGTCTGGCGCAGAACGGACGAGCCAAGAATGATCCGGATTCAAAGTTTGCGCACGGCCTCGAGGACTTCTTCGACGTGGCCTGCAACCTTCACGCCGCGCCATTCCTGGCGAAGAACACCCTCGGCATCGACCAGGAAGGTGCTGCGCTCGATGCCCTTGACTTTCTTGCCGTACATGATCTTGTTCTTCACCACGCCGAACATGTGGCAAAGCTTTTCCTCGGTGTCCGCGATCAAGTCAAAGGGCAGTTCGAGGTTGGCGCGGAATTTGTCATGCGAAACCAGGTTATCGCGCGATACGCCAAAGATGACGGCGCCAGCCTTGTCGAATTGGGGATACAAGTCGCGGAACTGCATGGCTTCGGTCGTGCAGCCGGGGGTCATGTCCTTGGGGTAAAAGTACAGGATGAGTTTGCTGCCCAGATAATTTTTCGGGCTGAATTTGATTTCGCTCGTGGCCGTAGCCTCGAAATCCGGAACAAGCTTGTTAAGCACCAAAGCCATGAAGTCTCCTGATAGCGGGCCGTACATGTCGGCAACAGTTGGTTTCTTGGCCCCCTGTCGCCACCCCGAAGGCCAAACGCCCACGCATGCCGAAGTCACCCGTCAACAACACTGCGCATTTTAACAAGCCGGGTTACAAATCATCCGGAGTGCCGGTATTTGTGGGGCTGACGACCAGGCCCGCGACGACCCGGCGGCCTTCGCTCGCAAGGATGTTGTAGGTGCGGCAGGCCGCCGCGGTGTTCATCACCTCAAATCCTATGCCCTGCGCCATCAGCGGCTGCAGCAAGGACGGATGGGGAAATTGCTGCTGCGTTCCAGTGCCGATGATGACGATTTCCGGTCTCAACGCGATCAGGCGCGTAAAGTCGGCCTCGGTCAGCGCCGCGAATCCGGCGCATCCCCAAGGTTCCGGCGCCGCATCGGTGCCGAGGCAGATGCCTTGCAGATGGCGGACATGGTTGACCTCCACGAACCCTTGGCCTTGTGCGGAAATGCTGTAGGAGGCCTGATTTGAGTCGGGTTGCAGCTTCATGGACAGTCGCGGTCTGACCCCGGGTAGGGTGCTGAGTAAACGCGGTAAATTATAGGGTTCGCTCCCCGGTTGAACGGCTCGCGGGGCAGGGTGGTTCAGGGTATGGGAGGCTGTGTGCGGGAATTTCGGAAATCGAACAAGTTGGCGGATGTCTGCTATGACATCCGCGGGCCGGTGCTGGATAAGGCCCGGCAGATGGAAGAAGATGGTCAACGCATCATCAAATTGAACATCGGCAACTTGGCCGTGTTCGGCTTCGATCCGCCCGACGAGATCGTGCAGGACATGATCCACAACCTGCCGCAAGCGGCCGGCTACACCGACTCCAAAGGTCTGTTCGCGCCACGCAAGGCCATCGTCCACTACTCGCAGGAAAAGGGTGTGGCCGGGGTGACCATCGACGACGTGTTTCTCGGCAACGGGGCTTCGGAACTCATCGTCATGAGCATGAACGCCCTGCTGAACAATGGCGACGAGGTGCTGATTCCCTCGCCCGACTACCCGCTTTATACCGCCGCGGTTTCCCTTTCGGGGGGCAGACCGGTGCACTACGTCTGCGACGAGCAATCCGACTGGTATCCGGACATCGCCGATATCCGCAGGAAGATCACGTCCAATACCCGTGCGCTGGTCGTCATCAACCCGAATAATCCCACCGGCGCGCTCTATCCGCGCGAGTTGCTCCTGGAATTGATTCAGGTCGCACGCGAGCATGACCTCGTGTTGTTCGCCGATGAAATCTACGACAAGACACTCTATGACGGGAATGTCCACACCAGCATTTCCGCGTTGGCGGATGACGTGCTGTTCGTCACGTTCAACGGTCTGTCCAAGAATTACCGCTCCTGCGGCTACCGTTCGGGTTGGATGGTGGTGTCGGGCAACAAGCGCGGCGCGCGCGACTATATCGAGGGCCTGTCCATGTTGGCCTCGATGCGTCTGTGCGCCAATACACCCGGACAATTGGCGATCCAGACGGCCCTGGGCGGCTACCAGAGCATCCGGGACTTGGTCGCACCGGGCGGACGACTGACCCGACAACGCGACCTGGCCTATGACCTGCTGACCCAGATTCCGGGGGTGAGCGTGGTCAAGCCCAAGGCCGCGCTCTATATGTTCCCGAAGCTTGATCCCGCGCTTTACCCGATCGCCAACGACCAGCAGTTCGCATACGACCTGTTGGCGGAAGAACGGGTGCTCATCGTGCAAGGTACGGGTTTCAACTGGCCGCGGCCGGACCATTTCCGTCTGGTTTTTCTGCCGAATGCCGACGACCTGACCGAGGCTATCGGCCGCATCGCACGCTTCCTCGACCATCAGCGCAAGCGCAAGTTGATTGCGGCTTAACGGTGATGCCTTGTTCGGCATGCGAACAATATTCGCAAGGCCTTCTCCTCCCTTTTTTCCGACGATGAATCCAATTCAGATTGCCCTGCTGGGCGCGGGCACCGTGGCTTCCGGCGTGGTCAAAGTCCTCGAGCGCAATCAGGAGGAACTACGCCGCCGCGCTGGGCGTGGCATCGAGGTTGCCGCAGTCGCTGCGCGCAACCCGGAGAAGGCGCGCGAGGCCCTGGGCCAGGACCTGCCAATCACCCAGGACTTCATGCAACTGGCGACCCGATCCGATATCGACATCGTCGTCGAGTTGATGGGTGGAATCTCGCCCGCGCGCGAATTGGTCCTGGCTGCGATCGCAGCAGGCAAGCATGTGGTGACGGCGAACAAGGCGCTGATCGCCTTGCATGGCAATGAAATCTTCGCTGCCGCGCAAGCCAGGGGCGTGATGGTGGCATTCGAGGCCGCCGTGGCCGGGGGCATCCCCATCATCAAGGCCCTGCGCGAGGGGCTGGCTGCCAACCGCATCGAGTGGGTGGCCGGCATCATCAACGGCACGACCAATTTCATCCTGTCCGAAATGCGCGACAAGGGCGCGAGTTTCGAAACCGTGCTCGGCGAAGCCCAACGCCTGGGCTATGCCGAGGCCGATCCCAGCTTCGATATCGAGGGCATCGACGCCGCGCACAAGATCACCATTCTGTGCGCCATTGCGTTCGGTGTGCCGGTGCAGTTCGACAAGGCGTACATCGAGGGCATCGCCAAGCTCGACGCGGCCGATATCCGCTATGCCGAGTTATTGGGCTACCGCATCAAGCTGCTTGGCATCACGCGGCGCACGCCCGCAGGCATCGAATTGCGCGTGCATCCCACCCTGATCCCGGCCACGCGTCTCGTGGCGAACGTCGAGGGGGCGATGAACGCCGTGGTGGTGCAGGGCGATGCGGTGGGTGCAACGCTGTACTACGGCAAGGGCGCGGGCCCCGAGCCGACGGCCTCGAGCGTGATCGCCGATCTGGTGGATGTGACGCGGCTGCACACAGCCGATCCTGAGCAGCGCGTTCCGCATCTGGCGTTCCAGCCGGGTGCGCTGGCCGATACCCCCATCCTGCCGATCGAACAGGTGCAGACGGCCTACTATCTGCGCATTCGCGTGCGCGATGAAGCCGGCGTGCTTGCGGAAATCACCCACATTCTGGCCGAGGGCGGCATGTCCATCGACGCTTTGCTGCAACGTCCTTCGGGCGAAAGCGACCAGCACACCGATGTCATCCTGCTCACGCATGAAACCATCGAGAGCCGGATGAACCAGGCCTTGGCCAGCATCCAGGCGCTGGATACCGTCTTAGCTCCGATCGTGCGTTTGCGCAAAGAGGAGTTGCGCTGACATGAACTATCTCAGCACCCGCGGCGAGGCGGCGCAGCGCCAGTTCGACGACATCCTGCTCGAGGGTCTGGCCCCGGATGGCGGGCTTTACCTGCCCGACCATTACCCGAGTCTGACTCGCGGCGATCTGCAATCCCTGCAGGGCCTGTCCTATCCGGATCTGGCCTTCGAGATCCTGCGGCGCTACACCGCCCCGGCCGATGCCGCGGCCTTGCGCCAACTGGTTCACGCCACCTACACGGCGGAACACTTCGGCAGCGACGAGATCGTGCGCATCAAGCCCCTGTCGGGCGGCATGGCCCTGCTGGGCGTGTCCGAGGGGCCGACCCTGGCCTTCAAGGACATGGCGATGCAATTGCTCGGCCGCCTGTTCGAGCATGCCCTTGCCCGCAGCGGGGAGGTTCTCAACATTCTCGGCGCCACGTCCGGCGATACCGGCAGCGCGGCGGAGTACGCGATGCGCGGGCGCCATGGCATCCGCGTGTTCATGCTCTCGCCATTCGGCAAGATGAGCCCGTTCCAGACCGCGCAGATGTACAGCCTGACGGACGACAACATCCACAACATCGCCGTGCAGGACGTGTTCGACACCTGCCAGGACATGGTCAAGGCCGTCTCCGGCGATCTGGAGTTCAAGCGCCGCCATCGCATCGGCACCATCAACTCCATCAACTGGGCGCGTGTCGTGGCCCAGGTTGTTTACTACTTTGCAGGTTATCTGCGTACTGCGCGCAGCATCGGCGATCCGGTGTCTTTCGCGGTTCCTTCCGGCAATTTCGGCAACATCCTGGCCGCGCATGTGGCTCGGCAGATGGGTTTGCCTATCCATAAGCTGATCCTCGCCACCAACGAGAACAATGTGCTCGACGAGTTCTTCCGCACCGGGGTTTACCGGCCCCGCGGCCCCGCCGAGACCCACCACACCTCGAGTCCGTCGATGGACATCTCCAAGGCCTCCAACTTCGAGCGCTACGTGTTCGACATGCTGGGACGCAACGCGTCGCGCACGCGCGACCTCTTCGAACGGCAGCTGACCGAGCGGGGTTTTTTCGACCTCTCCCATGACCCCGCCTACGTCCGGATGCGCTCCAGCGGCATGGTTTCAGGCCACAGCAATCATGCCCAGCGGGTGCAGACCATCCGCGAGGTCTGGCAGCGCGATCGGGTGATGATCGATCCGCATACCGCCGATGGCGTGGCCGTGGCGCGTTCGCATCAGGACGAGGGCGTGCCCATGCTGGTGGTCGAAACCGCGCTGCCCGCAAAATTCTCCGCCACGCTCGTGGAAGCCATTGCGCAAGAGCCTCCGCGTCCGCCAGGAAGCGAGGATCTGGAGCGGCGTCCGCAACGCTTCACGGTGATGAAACCGGATGTCGACGCGCTGAAAGCCTATATCACGCAGCATGTCTGAGGCCGGGGTGCTTTCGATGCGCGTCGTGGGTTTCGCTGGATACTCCGGCAGCGGCAAGACCACGCTGGTTGAGCAACTCGTCGGGCATTTGCGCCTGTCCGGGCAGAAGGTATCCGTCATCAAGCATGCCCACCATAAATTCGATATCGACTACCCGGGCAAGGATTCCTGGCGCCACCGCAAGGCTGGCGCGTACGAGGTTCTGGTGGCGTCGAGCCACTTGCTCGCCTTGCAGCGGGAGTCGGCGCAACCGGTCGAATACACGGTTGGCGATCTTTTACCCATGCTCGAAACCGTGGATTGGGTGTTTGTCGAAGGGTTCAAGCACGCCCCTATTCCTAAAATCGAGGTGTGGCGCCACGCGGCCGGCAAGCCGGTGTGCTACCCCGACGATCCCCATATCCTGGCCATCGCCACGGACGATGCGGACAAGCTGCCGCAACCGACCACGGCCCGACTGCTGGATCTCAACCAGCCCGCCGCGATCGCGCAATGGCTACTCGACGAGCAAGAGCGTTTCACCTACCGCCCATGAATTCGAAACCCAGTGACCTGATCGAGATGGAAGCCGCCTTGCAGACCTTGCTGCAGGCGGCCTGCCCGCTTGGGCCCGCGGAACAGGTACCGACCATACAGGCGCTCGGACGGGTATTGGCGGCCGACGTGCGCAGCCCGATCGACGTGCCGCCGGCGGCCAACACCCAGATGGATGGCTACGCCGTACGCAGCGCCGATCTCGGTCAGCCCGGCACCCGTTTGCGCGTGACGCAGCGCATAGCCGCTGGGCATGTGGGGCAGGCGCTGGGGGCAGGCGAGGCCGCGCGGATTTTCACTGGCGCGCTGATTCCCGAAGGTGCCGATGCCGTGGTGATGCAAGAGCAATGTGTCGCGCAAGCCGACACCGTGATCGTCCAGCATGTACCCAAGGCCGGGGAATGGGTGCGTCCGCAGGGCTGCGACGTGCAGGCTGGCAGTGTCGTCCTGCGCGCCGGGCACCGCCTGCGACCGCAGGATCTGGGACAGGCTGCCTCGGTGGGCATCGCGACCCTGGCCGTGGCTCCGCGTCCGCGCGTGGCCCTGCTGTCCACCGGCGACGAGCTCACCCAGCCCGGAGCGCCCCTGCGCTTGGGTGCCATCTACAACAGCAACCGCTTTCTGCTCGCCGGGCTGCTGCAGGGCCTGGGCTGCGCCGTGACCGACCTCGGCCAGGTGCCGGACCGGCTGGACGCCACCCAGGACGCCATGCGCCAGGCAGCCGAGGCACATGACCTGGTGCTCACCTCCGGGGGCGTGTCGGTCGGCGGTGAGGATCACGTCAAGCCCGCCGTGCAGTCGCTCGGGCGGCTCGCGTTGTGGCAGATCGCCATGAAACCCGGCAAGCCCCTAGCCTTTGGCTCGCTGCGGCGCGCGGCGGGCGACACCACGGCCCATTTCATCGGTCTGCCAGGCAACCCCGTGTCGAGTTTCGTCACCTTCCTGATGTTCGTGCGTCCATTCCTGCTCGCCCTGCAAGGCGCAAACACATGCGGACCGCGCGTCTTGCGTCTGCCGAGCGCGAGCGATTGGCTCAAGGCTGACACACGCCGGGAATTCCTGCGCGCGCGTCTCGACGCCGACGGCAGGGTTGAACTCTTCCCCAATCAGAATTCGGCCGTGCTGACCTCCACAGTCTGGAGCGACGGACTGGTGGACAATGCCCCGGGCAAGACGTTCAAGGCTGGAGAGCTGGTGAATTTCCTGCCGTACTCCGACTTGCTGAACTGACGCCCAAGCCCATGCAAACGACGATACGCTATTTCGCCAGTGTGCGCGAAGCCATCGGCCATGGCAGCGAAACCCTGGAGCTGCCGCAAGATCTGCGTACCCTCGGTGACGTGCGCCACTGGCTCGCGCAGCGCAGTCCGCGGCACGCCATGGCTCTGGCACCCGACAAACCGCTACGCGTGGCGCGCGACCACGTCATGGCCGAACCCGAAACGCCGCTGCGTCCTGGTTGCGAAGTGGCATTCTTTCCCCCCGTGACCGGAGGTTGACCTCCGCGTCCCAGCCTGACGCAGAGCATCGCTCTATGACGCAACACTTCGAGCCCACCATCCGCATCCAGCGCGAAGCCTTCGATGCCGGAGATGTCATGCGTTCTCTGCGCGCCGGGCGTACCGACATCGGCGCCGTCGCGTGTTTCGAAGGAATTTGCCGCGCCCACAACACGGCGACCCAGGCCCTCGGCGAGCAAAGCGTGCAAGCGCTCGAACTCGAGCATTACCCGGGCATGACCGAGAGCAGCATTCTGGGCATGGTGCGCGAGGCGCAGCAGCGCTGGCCGCTGCAGGCCGCCACCATCATCCACCGCATTGGTGTTTTGCTGCCGGGCGACCCGATCGTGCTCGTGGCGGTGGCCTCGGCGCATCGACACGCGGCGCTGGAGGCCTGCGCCTTCCTGATGGATTACTTGAAAACCCAGGCCCCTTTCTGGAAAAAGGAAACCACCTCGCAAGGCGCCCAGTGGGTGGATGCACGGGAAGCCGACGATGCGGCGCTGGCTCGGTGGGGCGTTGCCGCGACCAACGTCGGCGCCGCGCCGCGCTGAGGCTCCGGTTCAGCCAGAAAACGCGCCCCGCGCGGCAAGCAGAACCGCGTTCAGCGCGGTGCGCAGGCGTTTCCCGCCCCAATAGACCAGCCAGCCGCGACGCAGCCAACGCAGCGCGCCGCGGGGTCGCCACAGGAAAAGCAGTAGGCCCGCGACCGACAGGCCCCGCGCATGGCGGCGCAAGGACTTTCCGAGGCCTTGGGCAATGGCTTGCAGGCTTTCCAGCTTGGCAAGGCCTGCTTCGACGTCCTGCAGCATGCCGATGTAGGCTTGGCGCTGCTGCGCGGCCTGGAGCTGCAAGCGTTGCTTGCGCAGCAGCAAATCGACGGATTCGGGACTCATGGCCGGGTTTTCAGCGCATCACGATCCTTGTCAAGCTCGGCAAGGCTGGCCGCAAACAGCTGGCTTCCCGCTGCGACCGTGCGCGCCGCCACCGAGGCGGCGGCAAGGCCAAGGACAAGGAATAGGCCCGTGCTCAAGCCCAGCGCGAGCAACCGATGGTCATCCCACAGGGCCACGGTGACCCACAGGACGGCGAACACGGCGGCAAAGCCCAGGAACAGAGCCGTCAGCACGGTCATGAACAAAAGCCGCGCCAAGCGCAACTTTTCTTCCTGCAACTCGACCGTCAGCAGCGCGAGCCGGGTTTGCGCCGCACCGAGCAAGATGTCGAGCCGGGAGCGCAGGCTTCCACCCCAGCTCGATTGAGCTTCCTCAGCCACGGAAAACCTTACCTGCGGCCGATCAGAAGTCCGAGCAGGAAAGCCACCCCGGCGGTCGCGCCGATGGACTTCCAGGGGTTGTCGTGCACGTACTGATCGGTGACGCGCGCGACTTCCTTGCCTTTTTCCAGCATTTCGGCTTCGAACTGAACCAATTGCGATTTGACACTGGACAAACGCTCGCTTAGCCGTCCGCGCACGTCCGCGATCTTCTCGCCAGCCTGGCCTGCGGTGAGCTTGAGCAGTTCCTCCGCGTCAGAAGCCACCTCCTTGAGATCGGTGACCAATTTGTCGGTGGCGGCGGAGGGATTGTTGTTTGCGATTCTGGCCATCTTGAATTCTCCTTGAGGTTGAAAAAGACATGGAGGCTGAATGCTGTATTGCAAGCGGTCAGACAAGCTTCGCGGCAAGTCGGGCGCCCCGGGACCGAACATCCGCTCCGCGTTTTGAGCCCATGATGCTCTTGGTAGAGCTTACGCCGTTTCATCCAGATCAAGATATGCATGGAATTTGGACTTGAAAATGCGGCCTGAATGCCGCATCTGCGACCCCGTAACCCGGAGTAATCCATGCGATTCGAAAAACTGACGACCCAATTTCAGGAAGCGCTTGGCGAGGCTCAGTCGCTGGCAGTGGCGCAGGACAACCCTTATATCGAACCTTTGCATCTGCTGGCGGCCATGCTGCGGCAGGATGGACCCAAGGCACTGCTCGGTAGGGCCGGGGCCAATGTATCGGGGATGGCCGCCGCGGTCCAGGCCGCCATCGGCCGGCTGCCTCAGGTGCAGGGCAACGAGGGCAATATCCAGATCAGTCGCGAACTGAACAACCTGCTCAATCTGACGGAAAAAGAGGCAACCAAGCGCGGCGACCAGTTCATTCCGAGCGAAATGTTTTTGCTCGCGGTGGCCGACGACAAGGGGGACGCCGGCCGTTTGGCGCGGGACAACGGTTTGAGCCGCAAGTCGCTGGAGACAGCCATCGACGCCGTGCGCGGCGGGCAGAACGTGACCAGCGCCGACGCCGAGCAGCAGCGCGAGGCCCTGAACAAGTACACCCTCGACCTGACCGAGCGGGCACGTTCCGGCAAGCTCGACCCGGTGATCGGCCGCGACGACGAAATTCGCCGCACCATCCAGGTGCTGCAGCGCCGGACCAAGAACAACCCGGTGCTCATCGGCGAGCCTGGCGTGGGCAAGACAGCCATTGTCGAGGGTCTTGCGCAGCGCATCGTGGCTGGCGAGGTGCCCGAGACGTTGAAGAACAAGCGCGTTCTGGTGCTGGACATGGCAGGGCTGCTCGCCGGGGCCAAGTATCGCGGCGAGTTCGAGGAGCGCCTGAAGGCCGTGCTCAAGGAAGTGGCTGCCGAGGAAGGGCGGGTGATCCTGTTCATCGACGAGCTTCACACCATGGTGGGCGCCGGGAAGGCCGAAGGCGCGATGGACGCCGGCAATATGCTCAAGCCGGCGCTTGCGCGTGGCGAGTTGCATTGCATCGGCGCGACCACCCTGGACGAGTACCGCAAGTACATCGAGAAAGACGCTGCGCTGGAGCGCAGGTTCCAAAAGGTGCTGGTCGACGAGCCGACGGTGGAGGCCACCATCGCCATCCTGCGTGGCCTGCAGGAAAAGTACGAGTTGCATCACGGCGTGGATATCACGGATCCGGCCATCGTCGCCGCGGCCGAACTCAGCCACCGCTACATCACCGATCGCTTCCTGCCGGACAAGGCCATCGACCTGATCGACGAGGCGGCCTCGCGCATCAAGATGGAGATCGACTCCAAGCCCGAGGTGATGGACAAGCTCGACCGGCGCATCATCCAGCTCAAGATCGAACGCGAGGCGGTGCGCAAGGAAAAGGACGAGGCTTCGCTGAAACGCTTCGGCCTGATCGAGGAGGAAATCGCCAAACTGCAAAAGGAATATGCCGACCTGGAAGAGGTGTGGAAAGCCGAGAAGGCCGCTGTGCAGGGTTCGGCGCAGATCAAGGAGCAAATCGACGCGACGCGCTTCCAGATCGAAGAGTTGACGCGCAAGGGCGACTTCAACAAGGTGGCCGAGTTGCAATACGGCCGCCTGCCGGAGCTTGAGCGCCAGCTGAAGGAGGCTCAGGCCATGGAAACGTCCGGCCAAGACACGCGCGGCAAGAGCATGCCGCGCCTGCTGCGCACCCAGGTCGGAGCCGAGGAAATCGCGGAGGTCGTGAGTCGGGCCACGGGCATCCCGCTGTCCAAGCTGCTGCAAGGCGAGCGCGACAAGCTCCTGCACATGGAGAACAGGCTGCATCAGCGCGTGGTCGGGCAGGACGAGGCGATCCGCGCCGTGTCGGACGCCATCCGCCGTTCGCGCGCCGGGCTGTCGGACCCGCGCCGGCCTTATGGTTCTTTCCTGTTCCTCGGCCCCACGGGCGTGGGCAAGACCGAACTGTGCAAGGCGCTGGCGGAGTTCCTGTTCGACAGCGACGATCACCTCATCCGCATCGACATGAGTGAATTCATGGAAAAGCATTCGGTGGCCCGCCTCATCGGCGCGCCGCCAGGCTACGTGGGCTACGAGGAGGGCGGTTATCTCACCGAGGCGGTGCGGCGCAAACCCTACAGCGTGATCTTGCTCGACGAGGTGGAAAAAGCGCATCCGGACGTGTTCAACGTGCTGTTGCAGGTTCTCGACGACGGGCGCCTGACCGATGGGCAGGGGCGCACCGTCGACTTCAAGAACACCGTCATCGTGATGACGTCGAATCTGGGGTCGCAGCACATCATGGCCATGTCCGGCCAGCCCCAGGAGGCGGTGCGTGATGCGGTATGGGTGGAGATCAAACAGCATTTCCGCCCCGAATTCCTCAACCGCATCGACGAGGTCGTCGTGTTTCACAGCCTGAGCCAGGACCAGATCGAGGGCATTGCGCGCATCCAGCTCAAGTCGCTGGAAAGTCGGCTCGCCCAGATGGACATCCGGCTGGAAGTGACCCCCGCCGCCATCGTCGAAATCGCCAAGGCGGGTTACGACCCGGTTTTCGGTGCGCGCCCCCTCAAGCGCGCGATCCAGAGCCAGATCGAGAATCCGCTGTCCAGGCGCATTCTGGAAGGCGAGTTCGGACCGAAATCGGTCGTGCCAGTCGACGCGCGGGCGGGCAAGATCGTGTTCGAACGCATCGTGCATTGAAGCATCGGCCCAGCCCTTGGGAATTTGCGCTCGCGCAAGGGCCGGGCCGTCGCGCCGAACTTTCGGGCCGGCATTTTCTCTCTTACGTACTGGCCTCGGATTTGCCCCGTACCAAGAGCGTTCTCGCGCCCGATGCCGCAGTCGTCGCTCGTGGCGATGGCATCCGGCAGCGGCCGCATCGCAGGCGCATGGACATGGGCGCGCGTGCGGGACCGCTAGCATGTGGCCTTCGCCTCATGCTGGGCAAAGCCCGAAACCTGACTCCTTTGATCGATGATGAAGCCCGAACGTAGACACCTGCTTCTTGCCGGCGCAGCCCTGAGCCTTGGCCTGATGTTGACAGGCTGCGGCAAGAAGCAGCATTGGGACCTGGACTATGTCGGCACGGTGTTGCCGAACTTGAAGTTCGACCTGACCGCGGACACGGGCCAGAAGGTCACGGCCAAGGACTACGAGGGCAAGGTTGTCGTTTTGTATTTCGGTTACACGCATTGCCCGGACGTCTGCCCGTTGACCATGTCGCATCTCGCCGAGGCTGTGAAGGAGTTGGGGCCGCAGGGCAAGGATGTGCGCATCCTGTTCGTTTCAGTCGACCCGGCACGCGACACCCTGCCGGTGCTGCACGCCTATACCCAGGCCTTCAGTCCGCAGGCCGTGGGGCTGACCGGGACGATGGAGCAGATTCAGGACGTGGCCAAACGCTACCACGTGGCCTTTGATGACGGCAAGAAGGACAAGTACGGCAACTACGTGGTCAATCACAGCGCTGCCATCTATGTCTTCAGCAAGAGCGGACGAGGCACGCTGATCGGGTCGGACCAGTCACCGGTCAAGTCCATCGTGCATGATCTGCGGCAGTTGCTGGACGACTGAACGTTTGCGGGCCTTGCTCGGCGCCGGGACGCAAGAGGCCGTGCTTCGGGTGGTTTGTTCTCAAGCCGCTGCGCTTGGCTTGGCGTCCGATGACGGCCCGGGCCGCGGCTGGCGCGCCTTTTCCTGCAAACGGCCGCGCTCCGACAGGCGCATCCAGTTGCGCAAGGCCACCATCGCGGCAATCACGTTCAATCCCGAAGCGGGGATCCAGAGGATCAGGCCGCCGAGATGCTGGTCGGTGAGCGGCTCGATGCCGGAAATGGCTCTGCCGCATAGGGTGTAGATCGGATACCAGTCGGCGCTGGTCAGGGCCAGGACGGCGCCCAGGACCATTTGCGGAATCATGGCGAGGATGGGCAGGAAGATTCTCCCGCCCGGGCGGATATGCGCCGGCGGAGTCGAGCGCGGGTCCAGCACCAGCCACCAGAACAACAGGCCATCGAACACCATCGTCCAGTTCATCAACTGATACAGCGTGGTGTTGAGCATCACGCCGACATGGATGACCGGGATCAGCCAGAACACGACCAGGCCGGAAAACAAGATGGCGGCAATCCAGGTATTGAGCACGAACGCCGTCAAGCCACGCATCGGCGTGGTGCGCATGATGGGCATCAGGTAGCGGCTGCGCCAACGTGCCGGAAGCCCCGCACGCCAGGTCGGCCCAGGCCAGGCGAGCATCACCAGCAAGGGCCCTAGATCATGCAGAGCCATCTGCTGCAGCATGTGCAGGAAGAACTGGTGTTCGGCGTAGTAATCCCATTGGGTCTGCAAACCCTGATAGATGAGCAGCCAGCCGAGCCAGAACCACATCTGGCGCCACCAAGGCGTATGCCGCCGCCAGCTCCCAGCCAGGTAGAGCCCGGCGCCCCCAAGAAGAAACGCGGCCATCGGCCATGATGGATACCAGGGTTCAAACCAGTGCAGCAGGCTAGTCATGAAATCGGAGGACATGATTCAAGGATTCGGATGCAAGCATAACCCCCTACCCATACCCTCCCAGGTCCGATCGGCCGATGCATGCGGGCGAGCGTGTTCGGTTTGACCTGGGACATGCATTGCGGTGCCGATTACGGTTTCAATGGCGGCATCTTGTCTGGTGCGGTTTTCAAGCGAACAGGAGAATTCACATGACCAAGACGATTTCAACCTGTGATTTTTGCGATCAGCAAATCGAGGCGATCGCCGCCGGATCGGTGAGGGTGCTGCCCCCACAGTTCAAGAATTTCGGCCGCCTGTTGGCCTTTCACGGCCAAGTCAGCACGGTGCGATGCCATGAAGACAACAGCCAGGTGCGCGCTGCGCTGGAGACGGCAGGCATGGCACGCGTATTGGTGGTCGACGGCGGGGGCTCCATGCGTCACGCTCTGTTCGGCGGGAATCTGGCGGCGTTGGCGGCGCGCAACGGCTGGGCCGGAGTCGTGATCGACGGTTGCGTGCGCGATGTCGCGGAAATCGCTGCCGCCCCGATTGGCGTGCGCGCGCTGGCGTGCATGCCGATGCCGCCGAGCAAGCTGGGCGAGGGTAGCCGCGATGTGGCGGTGCGCATCCAGGGGGTGTGGGTGCGTCCGGGCGACTGGTTGTACGCGGACGTGGACGGCATGCTCGTCAGCGCGCAGGCGCTGCACCTCGCCACCGCGTCCACCTCCGCATAGCGTGGCGCTTTCGCCTGGTTCAGAACGCGTGCCGGATCAGGCCCACGGCCACACCTTCGATCTCGATCGGCTGGCCGGGTTGAATGACGAGGGGAAGAAAGTCGGGATTTTCCGGCAGCAGTTCGATATGACCGTCCCTGCGCTGAAAGCGTTTGACGGTGACTTCGTCACCCAGGCGCGCGACGACGATCTGGCCATTGCGCACATCTTGCGTTTGCCTCACGGCGAGCAAGTCCCCATCGAGAATGCCGGCGCCTTGCATGCTCATGCCCTTGACCTTGAGCAAGTAGTCGGGACGCGCCTGAAAAAGCTTGGCTTCGACTTCGATGGTGCGCTCGATGTGTTCGTGGGCCAGGATGGGGTTGCCAGCCGCCACGCGCCCGATGAGCGGCAGCATGAGCTGTTCCATGCCGGGCAGTGCGCGCGCAAGCGGGCGGCAAGTCGCCGGCCTGGACGCCTGGCGAGCCAAGCTCGTGAGCCGGATGCCGCGCGAAGTGCCGGGAGACAGCTCGATCATGCCTTTGCGCGCCAGCGCGTGCAAATGGTCTTCAGCCGCGTTGGCGGAGCGAAAACCCAGCTCCGCGGCGATTTCGGCGCGGGTCGGCGGGTAACCGGTGCGCTCGATGGCCTTGGCGATGAGCGCCAGGATCTCGCTCTGGCGCGCAGTAAGCTTGCTGTTTGATGCTTGCATGGGGGCTCCTTGAAAGGGCAGGCCCCTTTCCGGCGCCCAACCTTTCGGTCTACTGTCATCCTGCACAGCCTGTATTTTTATCCAGATATGAATCCGACGCAATCCGCAGACCGGCTGCCTCTGCCCAAAGTTCTCGTGCTGGGCACGGGAGGAACCATTGCAGGCGTTTCCACGGCCCATCCCGCCCAGGGCGGATACCGCGCGGGGGTGCTCGATATCGCGCAGCTGGTCGAGGCCGCGCCCGGCATCGAACTGCTGGCCGAGCTTCACGCGGAACAAGTCGCGAGCATCGACAGCAAGGACATGCGCCCCGAGGTTTGGAGCAAGCTGGCAACGCGTATCGCCCAGTGGTTCGCCAGGCCGGATGCCGTCGGCTGTGTCGTCACGCATGGAAGCGACACGCTGGAGGAGACTGCCTATTTCCTGCAGTGTGTCTTGGTCCCCGGCAAACCCGTGGTCCTGACTGCGGCGATGCGTCCCGCCACCGCGTTGTCAGCCGATGGGCCGCGCAATCTTTATGACGCGGTGCAGGTTGCGGCCAGCCCCGACGCGGCGGGGCGCGGGGTGCTGTGCGCGCTGCACGGCCGCGTGCATGGCGCTTGCGATGTCACCAAGGCGCACCCGATGGCCTTGGACGCTTTTACTTCGGGCGAGCGGGGGCCGCTGGGTTTTGTCGGGCCTCAAGGGCTGCAATTCACGCGGAACCATCCTGGCGAGAAGCCGCAAACGCTAAGTGTGCCGTCCGCGGGAAACTGGCCGCGGGTGGAACTGGTGTCGAGTCACGCCGGGGCGGACGGCGGCGTGGTGCGCGCCCTGCTGCAGGCTTCGCGCAGCGGTGCGCTACAGCCCGGACTTGGCGGATTGGTCGTCATCGGTACTGGACACGGCACGGTTCATGAAGACTTGCAGGCGGCTCTGGACGTCGCCGAATCGGCGGGGGTCAGGGTGGTTTATGCCTCGCGAGCCGGGATGCCGCAAGGCGGCGCGTACGACGGGCTGAATGCCGTCAAAATCCGCGTACGACTGATGCTCGAACTGGCGGCGCAAGCGAAGGGCTGACGCGGCAAACCGGGGGCAGCGCCATCCGACGGTTTCCTCCGCCGCGTGCGCTCAGCGGCAATTGGCCGCGATGGCAGCCGCCGCCTGCTGGCGCTGCGCGGCGCGTTGGGCGTCGGTCACGTAGGTGCGATTGCCCTGAGGGTCGACCTCGGCCATGCGCACGCCGCTGTCCAGGGTTTGCAGCTGGCGTTGCGCCTGCAGGCAATTGGCTTGGCGCGCCTGCGCCTCGATCTGCTTTTGCAGGTTCTGTGCCGCTTCCTTGGCGCGCTTGTCTTGCTCAAGCTTTTGCTGCAAATCGCGGGCGGCCTGGGTTTGGGCTTGCTCCTTGGCGGGCGGTGAGGCGGCCGAGGCAGCCGCCGCGCTTGCCGAGGGTTCCTGTGGTGCCGTGGCGGCGAGCGGCTTGGCCAGAATATTCTTGGCGGGAATGTTCGATGGGGGCGGTTGGTCGCTGTACTGGACCACGCCCGCCGACGATATCCATTTCCATTGGGCCTGTGCAGGAGAGGCCGCCAGCAGGGCGCAGGCCGCGAGCAGCGCGGCGCGTGCGGCGAAGGGGCGCATTGCACAAGCCAGCGTGTGCATGAGATCCATAGCAAACATCCGATGCTCCATGATTTTGATCGAAGCTTAAGGGATTCGGCCGCATCTTGGCTTCCTTTTCATCCACTTGGGCATGGTTGACGCCGCTGTGTTGCCGGCTCGCCGCACCGGCGCGCGATGCAAAATCGCCGCGTCTTTTATCATCGCGTTTTGCGCCTGGAGGATTTATGCGCCTTCTCGGAAAAGCGTTGACCTTTGACGACGTGTTATTGGTCCCGGCTTATTCACAAGTTTTACCCAAAGACACCAGCCTTTCAACCCGCCTGACGCGGCGCGTCAGCTTGAATATCCCGCTTGTTTCGGCAGCCATGGACACGGTCACGGAGTCCAAGCTGGCCATCGCGATCGCGCAGGAAGGCGGCATCGGCATCATCCACAAGAATCTCACGCCCAAGGCCCAAGCCACGGAAGTGGCGCGGGTCAAGCGTTTCGAATCCGGCGTATTGAAGGACCCGATCACGATTTCTCCCGGGGTGAAGGTCCGCGACGTGCTGGCCTTGTCGCACCAGCATGGTATTTCCGGTTTTCCGGTCATCGAAAACGGCAAGGTGGTCGGTATCGTCACCAATCGGGATCTGCGTTTCGAGACCCGCCTGGATGCTCCGGTGCGCGACATCATGACGCCACGCGAACGCCTGGTCACGGTGCGCGAGGGCGCCACACTGGACGAAGCCAAGGCTTTGATGCACGAGCATCGCCTGGAACGCGTGCTGGTGATCAACGACGCCTTCGAACTACGCGGCCTGATGACCGTGAAGGACATCCAGAAAGCCACGGAACGGCCGAACGCGGCGCGTGATCCCCAGGGCAAGCTGCGGGTGGGCGCGGCCGTGGGCGTGGGCGAGGGCACCGAGGAACGCGTCGAGGCGCTGGTGCGCGCCGGCGTGGACGTGATCGTGGTGGATACCGCGCACGGACACAGCCAGGGGGTCATCGATCGTGTGCGCTGGGTCAAGCAGAATTTCCCGGACGTGGATGTGATCGGAGGCAACATCGCCACCGCCGAAGCTGCGCGCGCGCTGGCCGACGCAGGCGGCGATGGCGTCAAGGTCGGTATCGGCCCCGGCTCGATTTGCACCACACGCATCGTGGCTGGTGTGGGCGTGCCGCAGATCACGGCCATCGCCAATGTCGCCCAGGCGCTCCAGGGCACAGGTATTCCGCTGGTGGCTGACGGCGGCGTGCGCTATTCCGGCGATATCGCCAAGGCCATCGCCGCCGGCGCGCACACCGTGATGATGGGCAGCATGTTCGCCGGCACGGAAGAGGCGCCGGGGGAGGTCATCCTGTATCAGGGACGCTCGTACAAGACCTACCGCGGCATGGGTTCCATCGGCGCGATGAACGCCGGTTCGGCCGACCGCTACTTCCAGGACGGCACCCAGGCTTCCTCGGCCGCCGGGGCCGAGAAATTCGTGCCCGAGGGAATCGAGGGTCGCGTGCCGTTCAAGGGTCCCCTGGCGGCCATCCTGTACCAGCTCGTGGGTGGTGTGCGGTCTTCACTGGGCTATTGCGGCTGCGCCAGCATCGAGGACATGCGCAGTCAGGCGCAATTCGTGGAAATCACCTCCGCGGGTATGCGCGAGAGCCACGTCCATGACGTGCAGATCACCAAGGAAGCGCCCAACTATCACGTCGATTGACGCCAGCCGAGGACAGAGTCCTCGGCTCGACACCCTGCCTGGCCACGGACCCAGCCACATGCACGACAAAATTCTGATCCTGGACTTCGGTTCCCAGGTAACGCAGCTCATTGCACGCCGCGTGCGCGAAGCGCATGTGTACTGCGAAATCCACCCGAACGACGTCAGCGATGACTTCATCCGGCAATTCAACCCCAAGGGCATCATCCTCTCCGGCAGCCATGCCAGCACCTACGAGGATCAGGACTTGCGCGCCCCCCAGGCCGTCTGGGATGCCGGCGTGCCGGTGCTTGGCATTTGCTACGGCATGTTCACCATGACCGTGCAGCTCGGCGGCGAAGTCGATGCCAGCAGCCACCGCGAATTCGGTTATGCAGAGGTGCGCGCGCGCGGCCACACCCGGCTCTTCGACGGCATCGAGGACTTCCGCACGCCCGAAGGGCACGGCATGCTCAAGGTCTGGATGAGCCACGGCGACAAGGTGACCCAGCTGCCCCCGGGTTTCAAGCTCATGGCAAGCACGCCGAGTTGCCCCATCGCCGGCATGGCCGATGAATCCCGCGGTTACTACGCCGTGCAATTCCATCCCGAAGTGACGCACACGGTTCGAGGGCGAGAGATCTTGGGTCGCTTCGTGCTCGACATCTGCGGCGCCAAACCCGATTGGGTCATGGGCGACTACATCACGGAGGCGATTGCGCGCATACGCGAGCAGGTCGGCAGCGAGGAGGTCATTCTCGGCTTGTCCGGCGGGGTCGATTCCAGCGTCGCCGCCGCCCTCATTCACCGGGCCATCGGCGACCAGCTCACCTGCGTCTTCGTCGACCATGGCCTGCTGCGCATGAACGAAGCGCAACTGGTCATGGAGATGTTCGCCGGGCGCTTGCATGCCAAGGTCGTGCACGTCGATGCGAGTGCGGAATTCCTCGGCGCCTTGGCTGGGGTGCAGGATCCGGAACAGAAACGCAAGATCATCGGCCGCGAGTTCGTCGAGGTCTTCCAGCGCGAGGCCAAGAAACTGGTCAATGCCAAGTGGCTGGCGCAGGGCACGATCTACCCGGACGTCATCGAGTCCGGCGGCGCCAAGACCAAGAAGGCCATCACCATCAAGAGCCACCACAACGTCGGCGGCCTGCCCGAAACCCTGGGGCTCAAGCTGCTGGAGCCGCTGCGGGAACTGTTCAAAGACGAGGTTCGCGAACTTGGCGTAGCGCTTGGACTGCCGCCCGACATGGTGCATCGCCACCCATTCCCGGGTCCGGGAATGGGGGTTCGCATTCTTGGCGAAGTCCGCCGCGAATACGCGGAACTGCTGCGCCGGGCCGACGCCATTTTCATCGAGGAACTGCGCAACACCCGCGACGCCGCCACGGGCAAGACATGGTATGAACTGACCTCGCAGGCGTTCGCCGTGTTCCTGCCTGTCAAGAGCGTGGGCGTGATGGGCGATGGCCGTACCTACGACTATGTGGTCGCGCTGCGCGCGGTGCAGACCAGCGATTTCATGACTGCCGATTGGGCCGAACTGCCCTACGCCCTGCTCAAGAAGGTGTCCGGCCGCATCATCAACGAAGTGCGCGGCATCAACCGCGTCACCTACGACATTTCATCCAAGCCTCCGGCCACGATCGAGTGGGAGTAGGCGGATCCCACATTTCTATTGTTCCCACGTGTTCTTGGCACACCTGGCCCCCCCGACTCTCGGCGCCACCGATTCGGGGGGTGGCCCCGTTCGGGCGCCCGGCCTCGTGCGAAAATCATCTGCACGGGCTGCTTGGAGGCGACATTGGGCCACTTCCTACATTTTCTTGCGTTGTGCAGTGGTCTGTCCGAACGGCTGGCGCGTCGCCAGCTTGTGCGGCGCGTCGTCATGCTGCATGGAGTGGGCGGGCCCGATCTGCCCGTACCCGGCTTCGAGGCCTTGCTGCGCTGGATGCAAAGCCGCTATCGTCTGGTTTCCTTGGATACTTTGCTGGAAAACCTGGCCTCGGGCAAGCCGGCGGGCGGCGACGTGGCGCTCACCTTCGATGACGGCTTGCGCAACCACCTGCGGCACGCTTATCCGGTACTCAAGCGGCTGGGCATACCCGCCACGTACTTTGTCTGTCCAGGATTGATCGAGTCTGGGCGATGGCTCTGGAATCACGAGGCCCGTGCTCGCTTGAATCGCATGGACGCGCCGACGCGCACCAGCGTGGCGAACCTGGCCGGCGCCCCGCAGAGCGCGGTCGAACCCATCATCGACTGGATGAAGACCCTGACGCCTGGCAAGCGCCAGGATGTCGAGCAGCGCATTCGGGACGCCTCGCCCGATTTCGCGCCGACTTCCGAGGAGAGCGATCGCTTCGATCCTCTGGCCTGGGACGATTTCGCGCAACTCGATCCGGCGCTGATCACCATCGGCTCGCACACCATGTCGCACCCCATCCTGCCCACCCTCGACGATGCGAGCCTGCGCTGGGAACTGCACGAGAGCCGCGCCTTGCTCGAGGCGCGGCTGAGGCGTACGGTCGATTTGTTCTGCTACCCCAACGGCTCCAGCGACGCGCGAGTCCGCGCCGTAGCCCGTCGAACTTATCGTGCCGCTGTAACGACGCAGGAGGGGCACGTGCTGGCCGGAGTCGACCCGATCGCCATCCCGCGCATTCCTGTCTCCAGCCATCTGCCCTTGCTGGCTTGGCGCATGCTTCGTCCGACGGCTTGAGATCGCACTGCCAGGTCCGGCTATGCTGCTGGCTGGCTCGTCGATTTCCATTGTTCCCCATGAAAATGCTGTTCAGTGTCCTGGCCCTGGTCGTGGCCCTGCTGCTGGTCCTGCTCGCAGCCAAGACGCAAATGCAAGGACTCACCGCTCCCGCGGCAGGCAGTTCCGCCTCGACCATGGGCGAGCACGCCGGGTTGATCACACCCCAGCAATACAAACAGGAACTTGAACAGGCCATCCACGCATCGCGTCCCGCCGGGACGAATGGAAGCCAGCCTTGAGCGCGGAGATCGACCTGACCGACAAGGCCTTCATGCGTCAGGCCCTCGATCAGGCGCAGAACGCCTGGCTGCTGGGCGAAGTTCCAGTCGGTGCGGTGATCGTGCGCGAGGGCAGGGTGATCGCCACCGGTTACAACCGGCCCATCGGCGACAACGACCCCACCGCGCATGCCGAAATCGTCGCATTGCGGCAAGCGGCGAGTCTGCTCGGCAATTACCGCCTGCCGGGGTGCACGCTCTACGTCACGCTGGAACCTTGCGCCATGTGCGCGATGGCCTTGATGCATGCGAGGCTCGATCGTGTCGTCTTCGGCGCGCCAGATCCCAAGACAGGCGCAGCGGGAAGCGTGATCAACCTATTCGACGAACCGCGCCTCAACCACCACTGTGCTTTGCGAGGTGGGGTGGAGGCGCAGGATTGCGCCCGTCTGCTGCAGGATTTTTTTCGCGAACGGCGGCGTCAGACACAGGCGCTGCAGCAGAAGCCGGCGATACCGGCCGATCGCGCTGACCCAGACGAACAGCACGCATCGTTGCACGCCGAAGGTCCAGCCCCGCTGGCCGGCATCGACGTGCGGCATCTTGACGAACCCGATGCCGCTGCAACGTCAAACCCCGAATCGCCATGACCGACTCCCCGCCAACACAAACCCCGCCCACGTCCCGAGGCCTGCTGCGTCTGCTCTCGCCTTCGGGAGCGGTTCCCGACGCGCAGCGCATCGCACGCGCGCAAGCGCATTTGCAGGCTCTGGGTTTTCGTGTCGAGCTGGATCCCCAGGCCTTGGGGCGCGTGCAGCGCTTTGCCGGCACGGATACGCAGCGTGTGCAGGCCGTGCACCGGGCCGCGCGCAGCAAGGCGCATGTGGTGATGGCCACACGGGGAGGTTATGGCTTGTCGCGCATCCTGCCCCGGCTCGACTATGCCCTGCTGCACGAGGCCGTGACCCAGCGGCGTCAGTTCTGGGTCGGGCATAGCGACTTCACCGCGCTGCAACTGGCCATGCTGGCGCAAACCGGCGCCGTCACGCACAGCGGTCCGATGGCTGCTTTCGACTTCGGTTCCGACAAGCTCGACGACATCACCGTGGACAGTTTCCTCGACGCCCATGACGGCAGCCAGGAAGCCGTGGGTTTTGCCTGCAGCGACGCGCCGCGCGGCCTCGACGCGCGCGGCGTGTTGTGGGGTGGCAATCTCAGCCTCGTGGCCAGCCTGGTCGGCACGCCTTACCTGCCCAGAGTGCGTGGCGTGCTGTTCCTGGAAGACGTGACCGAGCATCCCTACTGCATCGAACGCATGCTGATCCAGCTTCTGCAGACCGGCGTGCTGCAACGCCAGAAAGCGGTGGTTCTGGGGGCGTTCACCGACTACAAGCTCACGCCGCATGACGCAGGCTTCGACTTGAACTCGGCGGTCGCCTGGCTGCGTGGGCAACTCAAGCCCCATGGCGTGCCGCTCATCACGGGCTTGCCTTTCGGGCACGTGCAGACCAAGCTGACGCTGCCGCATGGCGCACGCTGCCGCCTGGTGCGCGATGGCTCGGAGGCATTCCTGGTGTTCGCCCACGCCCACGGCTGAAACCATCGCGTTGTATCGTTCCGCCGTGGTCCCACGTTGTGGCCAGCGGGACGGCCGGATGCCTCAAGCCGTGAACGCCTGGATGCCCGTTTGCGCCCGACCCAGGATCAAGGCGTGTATGTCATGCGTGCCTTCGTAGGTATTGACCACTTCCAGGTTCACGAGGTGGCGAATCACGCCGTAGGTATCCGAAATGCCGTTGCCGCCCAGCATGTCGCGCGCCATGCGGGCCACATCCAGCGCCTTGCCGCATGCGTTGCGCTTGAGCATGGAGGTGATTTCGGGCGCGTCGACGCCTTCGTCCTTCATCCGGCCCAGTCGCAGACAGGCTTGCAGCCCCAGCGCGATTTCGGTCTGCATGTCGGCCAGTTTTTTTTGCACGAGCTGGTTGGCCGCCAGCGGACGCCCGAATTGCTTGCGGTCGAGCACGTATTGCCGCGCAGTATGCCAGCACGATTCGGCGGCGCCCAGCGCGCCCCAGGCAATGCCATAGCGTGCCGAATTCAGGCATGTGAACGGCGCCTTGAGACCCTCGGCGTGTGGTAGTTCGTGGTCGGCGGGGACAAAGACGTCGTTCATCACGATCTCGCCGGTGATCGAGGTGCGCAGCCCCACCTTGCCTTCGATCTTGGGCGCTGAAAGGCCGCGCATCCCTTTGTCGAGGAGGTAGCCGCGGATCTTTCCCGCGTCGTTCTTGGCCCAGACCACGAACACGTCGGCGATAGGCGCATTGCTGATCCAGGTCTTGCTGCCATGCAGCTTGAATCCGCCTGGAACCTCGGTAGCGCGGGTGCGCATGCCGCCGGGGTCGGAGCCATGGTCGGGTTCGGTCAGGCCGAAACAGCCAATCCAGTCCCCGCAGGCCAACTTGGGCAGGTAATGGCGGCGCTGCGCCTCGGTACCGAAGGCATAGATGGGCAGCATGACCAGGGACGACTGCACGCTCAGCATCGAGCGATAGCCCGAATCGACACGCTCGACCTCACGAGCGATCAGGCCGTAGCAGACATGGTTGAGCCCGCCACCGCCATATTCGCTGGGCAGCGTGGAACCGAGCAAGCCCATGGCGCCGAAGATGCGGAACAGGGACGGGTCGGCGGTCTCGTGGCGGAAGGCCTCCAGCACTCTGGGCGCCAGTTCACGCAGACAAAAATCGGCCGTGGCCTGACGCAGGGTCGATTCGTCATCCGTGAGTTGCAGGTCGAGGCGCAGCGGATCATCCCAATGGAACGACGACGCAGGGGAATTGGCGGAGGCATGGTTCATGGGCGGGGAGGGCGGGTGATCGGCATCAGGCATGCCGCATTGCGGAATTTTATTTTGCGGCAAGTTTCGTCTTGGGCCTGCCATGTCGTCGCTCGGCGAATGCAGCAAAGGCCATGGTGGTGCTCGGTACGCGAAGCAGCTGGTGGAGAAGGGCGCCAATCCGGCCCAAGTCGATCAGGCATTGGAAGGCATCGCCCAGCGTAGTTGCCTTGCGTGTGTGATTCCCGTAGGCTGGGTCAAAACTGCCGAAGGCCATCTTTATGGATGGGTGATCGATACAACATGACCGGTAGACGGCCTGCACTGGGCCTGACGTCGGTTGCTGGAATGCATTTCTGTCGGGAGGCTGCATCATGGGATGGTCCGTCACCAAAGGCAAGCTCAGAACGATGGCCCTGGACGGTGAGCACATGGCCTACGACTACGCCGGCCGCAGCCATGT
This sequence comes from Thiomonas delicata, assembly GCF_900088825.1. Taxonomy (GTDB): domain Bacteria; phylum Pseudomonadota; class Gammaproteobacteria; order Burkholderiales; family Burkholderiaceae_C; genus Thiomonas_A; species Thiomonas_A delicata. The sequence continues at coordinate 1,258,798 of NZ_LT592171.1, forward strand.
GGACGCCGAGGCACTGACTGAGAAATCAACGCCGATCCTCGCCATTCATGACTGCGAGGCCTCGGTCGGCGTCTACCACGAAACGAATCTCGCAGAAGGCGGCCACCATGTCGTCGGCGAATATACGAGCGTCGTCCTGCACAGAAGCATCGATGCCGAACGCTTCGGCCTGGCTTCCATGCGCCTCGATCAAGAAAAACGGGTGGTTGTGGCAGCCTATATCAAGGCCAAGGCATGGGCAAAGTATGAGTTGCTTGCGCAAACTGCGCTCGCGCATCATGGCGAGATCCAGTTCAAGTTCGGGATCGACGGCCCCCTCACCAGCGAGACGCACAGGGCATTTTTTGCCGGAGAAATCAACAACAATGCCATCGTCTGCGACTTGCTTGCGATCTACATCCACTTCTAAAGGTCATGCGTCGGCGCTCCCCGCGACATCGCGCAGAATCCGTTTCGCCAGTATCTCCGTCCGGGCCGAAGCGTCCAGCGCACAGCGACACAATCCGGCCTGTTCGTATTGCAGGTTCTCATACATTTCAGAAGCTGCAGGATACGCACGCAGCAAGGCATCAAGCCGAGCATCCAATCGGGCGCCCGCGAGCTCATCGCGAAGTCGCAGCGCGACAAGCCGATACTGATCCGCACTGACTTGCAACGGGCTTCGCTCCAGGCGTTCGAGCAGGTATGCGAGGGAAGCGAGCGAATGCAGGTGCTCAGGGGGTGAAGAATTGATGACAGGGTGCTCGTTCATAGCTGCCTCGTGAGGAAAAACATCCTCGTTCAAGTTCGCAGATGAGCGTGCCAAGACAAATTTCAAGGTGGGGGGCTTCCGTTCAACAACATTTAACATAATGCCAATATGCTCTGATGTGTGTGACTCAAGCTAGCTTTCTACAGCCGGCACGCGTGGCCCATTACCAATGGCCTGATTGTCGATCCATGGCGATGGCGTGGGCGATCAGCTTCGCAGCCGCCATGTGACCGCGTTGCGTAGCCAGGTCTAGCGCCGTGAAACCCATGGCGTTCTTCAAGCCCGGGTCCGCACCCTCCTCGAGCAAGAGTTTCACCGTGGCGTCATGGCCAAAATATGCGGCCATCATCAACGCCGTGGTGCCGTTGGGCGCGGCTGCGTCGATATAAGCAGCGTGGTCCAGCAGGTATTTCACGATTCGGGTATGGCCGTTGGTTGCCGCATAAGCCAGGGGCGTCCAGCCGGGTTTGTTGATTTCAGCGCCGCGCGCGACCATCTTCTCGACCAGGTCGTCATCGCCTTCCAAGCAGGCGATCATCAATGCGTTTTCGTCACTGGGATTGAGTTGATTCAAGTTCAGCTTGGGTTGTGCAATCAAGACCTTGGCAACGTCGAAGGACTTGTCCTTGAGGGCCAGATAAAGCGCGGAATTTCCACGCGCATCCACGGCGTTCGGATCGAAGCCTTTGGCGAGCAAGGCCTGCACGGCGGCGGTGTCGTCCGTCGCGATGGCACGAAAAAAATCGGTATAAGACCCCGCTGCAGCCCAAGGTGAGGCGGAGATTAATACAATCAAAACAATAAGATAGGAAATTTTTCTCATGTTCTTATGCAATAATGCACCAAGCTGGTTTCAAGTTATGTTTTTTATTGAAATTTTCCATCTAACCTCATGAAAAGACGATCAAAATTACGTTCTGTGTACTGCTCGACAGCTTCCTCCGTGCCGCCCCTTAATTGTGCAAGGCAGCGGGCGACGAAGCGTGTGTAGGCAGGTTGGTTGGTTTGACCTCTAAAAGGCGTTGGCGCGAGATAGGGGCTGTCGGTCTCAATCAGGATACGATCCTCGGGTAATTTCTTCGCTATCTCTCGTAAGTCATTGGCGTTTTTGAATGTCAAGATGCCGGAAAGGGATATGTAGAAGCCGAGGTCCAGAGCTTGTTTCGCCACGTCCCAGGTCTCCGTAAAGCAATGGAACACCCCTCCCACGACTTCGGCGCCCTCTTCTCTCAGGATGGACAGCGTATCGTCAGCCGCCGACCGCGTGTGGATCACCAGTGGCTTGCCGACTTGGCGTGCGGCCTGAATGTGGGCGCGAAAACGGTGTCTCTGCCACTCCATGTCCGCGGGCGTGCGCCCCTCGAGGCGGAAGTAATCCAATCCAGTTTCCCCCAGCGCAAGGACACGCGGATGGCTTGCCAATTCAGCAAGTTGGGACACATCGGGCTCCGTCAGGCCCTCCTGGTCGGGATGCACGCCGACGGTCGCCCAGATCTGCGGGTGTTGCACGGCAGAGGCGAGCACGTCGTCGAATTCCTCGATCTGCGTGCAGATGTTCATGGCCCGCGTTACACCGTTGGCGTCCATGGCCGACAAGATGTCATCCAGGCGCTCGCGCAAGCCAGGAAAATTGAGGTGGCAGTGTGAGTCGGTCAAAGCCATGGAGAAAGACCGCCAGATTGGCGGTCAGGTGGATGGATCGATACGTGCCCGAGGGCGACGAAGGAGGCTGCGCAGTTACAGGGTATGGGTGACACGGCTCGCGATTTCCGCGGTCGGCCCGAGAATGTCCTCGATCGTTTGGCGCAACTGGCGTGATTTTTCATCGCCCGGAAAGCGTACGCCGATGCCCTGGGTCTTGTTCCCGGCGGCGTTGGCTGGCGTGACCCAGGCGACTTTTCCCGCGACAGGAAAGCGCTGGGGATTGTCCATGACGGTCAAGAGCAGATAGACATCATCCCCCAGGCGATATTCACGCGTGGTTGGAATGAAAATGCCGCCTTCCGGGAAGAAGGGAATGAACGCGGCATAAAGGGCGGGTTTTTCCTTGATCGCAAGCTGGATGACGCTGGGGCGGGCGCCAAGCCCGCCGGGGGCTGAGGGTGCGGAAGTCGTGGCCATCTCAATGCGCGCTCCATCGGAAGAGTTGCTTGAATTCTAGGGTCAATGCGTCGGCGGTCAGTCCGGCATGAAGCGGAAAATGGGCGGTGCCGCTGTATTCGACAAGCCGCCGCCAGAAAGATTGCAGCCGCACCACGCCGGCCTGCCTTCCGAGCGTTGCGAGGGTGGGCGCTTCGGTCGGTAGATACAGTGGCTGCTGCCCAAATTGCGTGCGTAGCATGTCCGCATTGAGTTTTTGCAAGGCGGCAACGGCAATCGGCAGTGCGGGCGGCGCGCCGATAGGGCCGGCATGCCCTTGGGTCTTCCCCTGTATGGGCAGCGCGCTCAGCAAATGTCGCGCCCAGGCCAGCCCGCCATCGGGGTCCGCCCCATGCACGGCATTGCGGCACCAGTTGGCCACATCCTTGGGGTCTGCAACGCCTCGTTCCCGCAGGATGCGCAAGGCCTCGTTTTGCCCCAGGCGCGGCATGGGCTTGAGCCGGCAACGGCTGCGTAGCGTAGGAAGAATGCGATCGAGATGATGCGTTCCCGTTAAAAAATAAAGGCTTGGGGCCGGTTCTTCAAGTGTTTTGAGCAATGCATTGGCGGCAGGGGGCGCCAACGCATCGAGCGGGTAGACGACGGCGACCTTGAGTCCGCCTCGATGGCTGGTGCCATGCGCCCAGTCCACGAGCTGGCGGATGGCGTCGATGGGGATGTCTTTGCTGGGGCTGCGTTTTTCGCCGCTAGTGGAGGATTCCGCGCCCTCGGCAATGTTCAGGCCTAATTCCGATGCCATGGCTTCGGGGACGAGAGCCATCAAATCGGGATGCGTCCCCGCGCGAACCAGGCGGCACGCCGCGCATTCGCCGCAGGCGCGGAGGTTCCGATCGGTGGGGTCAGGAATTTCAGCCGATGAAGCTTGCTCGCAGAGCATGGCCGAGGCGGCCGTGAACAATGCATTCCAGATGCCCAGGCCGGCAGCGCCATGCAGGAGAATAGGTTGAAAATCATCCATTTGAAACAGTAGGTTGGATGATATTTTTCATGTAATAGATGATGTCGAGACGAACCTGATCAGTACTCTGCGTCCCGTCGATTACGCCCCAGCGCGCAGGTTCTGCCTCGGCCATATTGAGGTAATGTTGGCGCACGCGCATGAAAAAATCGAGCGATTCGTTCTCAAACCGGTCGCGTGCTCGGCCTTGCGCATGCAGGCGCCGCGCCGCGAGTTCGGCGGGGACATCGATCAGAAAGGTGTAATCGGGCTTCAGCCCAGGATGCACCCAGCGTGCAAGAGTCTGCAGCCGATCTTGTGGGATGCCCTTGCCGGCGCCCTGGTAGGCGAAAGTGGCTTCGGTGAAGCGATCGCAGACGATGTCGTGCCCTTGCAGCAAGGCCGGCTCGATCACCCGCAAGACATGTTCCTGGCGCGCCGCGAACATCAACAGCGCCTCGGTCGAGGTGGTCATGGCTTCCGTCAGCAGCAAGGCACGGATGCGCTCGCCCAGTGGGGTTCCGCCAGGCTCGCGTGTGGTCGTCACGTGCCGGCCCGCGGCGCGCAGGAACCCCGCAATGGTGTCGAACTGGGTGGTCTTGCCCGCCCCGTCGATTCCTTCCAGAGTAATGAACAAGCCACGGTTGTTGTTCGTGTTCAAGGGGACCTCTTGAGGATGTAGCGGTTCACGGCTGCATTGTGCTCCGCGAGCGTGTCCGAGAACGCGCTGCTGCCATCGCCGCGGGCGACGAAATACAAGGCCCGTGTGGCAGCTGGATGCAGAACCGACTGCAGCGCCGCGTCTCCCGGCAAAGCGATCGGTGTCGGCGGCAAGCCAGCATGGATATAGGTGTTGTATGGCGATGGGATCTGCAGGTCCTGGCGCGTGATTGCCCCCGTATAACGACTTCCCAAGGCATAGATCACGGTGGGATCGCTCTGCAGCGGCATGCCATTGCGCAGACGGTTGATGAACACGGCGGCGATCTTGTCGCGGTCGCTTGGCTTGCCGGTTTCCTTTTCGACCATGGAGGCGAGGATCAAAGCCTGATAAGGCGTCTGCAAGGGCAGGCCAGGCTGGCGAGCGGCCCAGGCGGCATCGAGCTGCCTTTGCATGGCGTGATACGCACGCTTGAGAATGGTCAACTCGGAGGAGCCGTTCGCATAAAGATATGTGTCGGGAAAGAACCAACCCTCGGGCGGGGTGCCAGGAGGGGCGCCGATGCGCTGCATGATCTGCGTCGCGCTCAAACCTTGCGCATCATGGTCGAGCCCCGGAGCTTGATTCAACGTATCGAGGAACTGCTTGAAGGTCCAGCCTTCCGGCACCGTGACGGCCAGCAGGGACTGGTCGCCACGCGCCATTTTTTGCAGCAATTGCCATGGGCTTGTGCCCTGCTCGATTTCATAGCTGCCGGCCTTGAGCTGGGTACCCTTGCCGCTCAGGCGGGCGAGCCAGTAGAACAAGCGCGGCGAGAGCCCTGCTCCTTGATCGCGAATTTGCATGGCCGCCACGCGCGCCGTGCTGCCGGGTTTCACGGAAAAATCCAGCGGCGTGGAGCTTAACCGCATCGGTGTCAGGGCCCAGTCGACGAACGACGCGGCGGCGATGAGCGCGAGGATCATGCCGAGAAGGAAAAGACGGACTGGCCAACGAGTTTTCAAGGACGGACTCTCGGCAAAACGGACAACTTTCTATACTAGCCTAGCCTTTTTCCGGGCTGCGGCAACCGGCCGTCCATCCAAGGCTCGCCAAGCATGTTGACGCCCTTGCCCCTCATTTCGCTCCATAGATTCCCCAAGCATGACCGCAACCATCACCGCACTGCCCCATCTAGCCGTCCTGCAGGCCCACGGCCCGCAAGCCGCCGAATTGTTGCAGGCCCAGTTGACCCAGGACGTGAAGAGCTGGCCGCCGGGCACGGCGCGTATGGCAGCGTTCTGCACCCCCCAGGGCCGCATGCTGGCGGATTTCCTGATGTGGAAGAAAGGGAATCATGCGATCGACTTGTTGCTCGACGGCACGCTGGCTGAAGCCGTGCTCAAGCGCTTGCGCATGTTCATCCTGCGGCTCCAGTGCAAACTCGACGATGTGACCGCCCAGCGCGGCGTGTTCGGCGTGCTCCAGCCATCGGACGATGCCGGGACCCTGGGGCCGGACGCCTGGCCCTGCCCCGCCCCCCCATGGACGCAGCTGGAGCGCGTAGGATTGGTTCTGCTGCGCCTGCCGGACGCTCCGGGCATGCGGCGCATATTGCTTGTCGCCGAATCCCCCATCGGCATGCAAAGCATCGAGAATCTGCAAAACCATTTGGCCGCGGGCACGACGCAGGACTGGGCGCTTGCCGAAATTCGGGCCGGCATCCCGCACATCACGGCCGCCACGGCGCAGCAGTTCGTGCCGCAAATGCTCAATTACGAAGCTCTCGGGGCGGTCGACTTCAAGAAGGGGTGCTACCCCGGGCAGGAAATCGTCGCCCGGATGCAGTACAGGGGAACCATCAAGCGCCGCACTTACCGCGTGCTCAGCGAGGGGCCGCTCCAGCCGGGTGACGAAATCGTCCACAGCGCAGACGCGGCGCAACCGTGCGGCATGGTGATCAACGCCGCCCCGGCCCGGACCGGTTGGGAGTCCTTGGCGGAGTTGAAAATCAGTGCCACCGGGGAACCTGGCAGCCTGCACGCACGAACCGTTGACGGCCCCGTCCTGCGTGTGGCCGATCTGCCCTACATCTTGCCGCCGCAAGACTGAGCCCATCGATGCAATGTGCCTGATGGCTTGGTCATGGCAGCCGGGGCATGCGCAAACCCTGTTGCTGGCCGCCAATCGCGACGAGTGGCTGGACCGCCCCACCCTGCCGATGCGCTGGTGGCAGCCCGATCCGCAGCTGCCAGTCCTGGTGTTGAGCGGACGGGATTCGCGTAGCGGCGGCATTTGGCTCGGCTTGTCCGACACTGGGCGCTTCGCCGCCGTGACCAATGTGCGCGACCCTGGGCGCGAACGGCCGCAGGCCCCATCGCGCGGCCTTCTGCCCCTACGCTACCTCCTCGGTGTCGACCCGCGCGGTGAGCATGCCATGCCGAACCGCGGCCCAGGCGCTTATGCCGAGGCAGTCATGCAAGACGCGCAGAACTACGCCGGCTTCAATCTGCTGCTTGGGGACGCGGCGTGTGGTCAACTGGTCTGGCTGTCCAACCATCCCCAGGCCTTGCGTGAGGTGGAGCCTGGGGTGCATGGCTTGTCCAACGCCGCGCTGGACACCCCCTGGCCCAAGGTCGTCGGAATGAAAACGGCGCTGGCGCAGCAGGTGTCGCGCGAGTTGCCAGACCAGTTTGAGGCTTTGCGCGGCGCCCTGCTCCACGACCGTTCGGCCGCTGACGCGGCACTGCCCAGCACCGGCGTGAGCCTGGAGCGGGAGCGCGCGCTTTCCGCCAACTTCATCCGCATGCCAGGCTATGGCACGCGTAGCTCTACCCTTCTGCGCCTGGAGCAGGACGGCGGCGTGCATGTGCGCGAACTGCAGCATCAACCGATGCCCGCTGCCCCGGTGGATTTCGTCTGGAACTGGCGCGCACGGCAAGCACATCGGGAGCGCTTGCGCGGCGCCGGGTCCAGCGGCTTGCCTCACGTCGATGCGATGAAATAATCATGGCGCCGGCGAGACCGGCAGTCGGGCCAGATCCGCCCGCATCGGCACATGGGGGATGCCGGCTTCCAGATACGGTGGGCCGATGCTGGCAAAACCCAGCTTGCGATAGAACTCCGTGACGGCCTGCTGCGCCGAGATCTCCACGTGCCGATGACCCGCCAATTTCGCCTCGTGCATGAGATCGCGCATCAGCAATCGGCCGGTCAAACTGCCGCGCATGGCCTGGATCACCGCCACGCGGCCAATATGCCCGTCGGGCAAAAGCCGGCCGCAGGCCACCGGCATGCCCAGGCGGTTGAACACGACGGCGTGGCGGCAACGCACGTCGTGCTCGTCCCATTCCAGCTCGGCGGGGATGCCCTGTTCGTGCACGAAGACGGCCGTGCGAATCGCGCGCGCATGCTCGCCGAGCGCATGCCAATCCCCCAGTTGAACGCGCAGCATCGGTTCGCCGCGCTCGTAGGACTCGAGCAATTCGCGCAGGGCTTGCGGCATGGCTTGCGCGCGGGCTTGCGGGCCTGGCGTGGTGAACACGTAGACCATTTCGCCGCTGGTGAGCAGGCGGTCCTGTACGAACATCGCCGTGCGCAGCACCATGCTGCTCTTGCCGAGCCTGGCCAGGCCGATGCCGATCTCGATCCAGTCGTCCAAACGCGCAGGGCTGTGGTACGTCAGAGCCGCCTTTTTCACGTAGAAGTCGCCACCCAGGGTTTGCAACGCCTGTGCATAGGGCAGGCCGAGCGCTTTCCAGTACGCGCTCATGGCGGTGTCGAAATACAGGAGGTAATGTCCGTTGAAGACGACCTGTTGCATGTCGACCTCGGCCCAGCGCACCTGGAGCCGATGGAAAAAACGGAAATCTGCGCGTTGCGAATGCATCATGGGCATGCGTGTGGTGAAGTGGCTGATGAAAGCGGATTCCCGCTGGAGGTCTGCGGGTTGGCCGGCGTCAAGTCTGCACGCACAAGGCCGTGCGCAGGGCCGCAGCCGCAGCGCGGACAGCCTCTCCCGCCTCGTGCAGAGCGCGTCCCATGCGGATGAAATCATGGGTCACACCCGGCCATTCGCGCAACTCCACCGCCACACCGGCCTGCCGCAGCCGATCGGCGTAGAGCACGCCTTCGTCGTGCAACAGATCGCACCCGGCAACGCCGATCCACGCCGGAGCGAGCGCGGAAAGATCACTCGCCAGCAAAGGTGCGAAACGCCAGTCGTCGCGTTCGCCGGGGTCGCGCAGGTAATGGCCGAAGAACCAGTCCAAGTGCTCGCGCTCAAGCAAATAGCCATGCGCGTAGCGCTGAGCCGAGGCCGTGTTGGCCCATCCGGCGGTACCGGGGTAGAACAGCATCTGCAGGGCAAGCGGCCAGCCTGCATCGCGCGCCATGATGGCGCATACCGCCGCCAGGGTGCCCCCCGCGCTATCGCCGCCGACGGCGATGCGCTCGGGGTCGATGCCGAGCATGGGCGCATTTTCGCGCAGCCAGATCAGCGCATCCCAGGCGTCATCCACCGCTGTTGGAAACGGATGCTCGGGGGCCAAGCGGTAGTCCAGCGACAACACGGCGCAACCGGAATACAGCGCCAGTTGCCGGCACAGGATGTCGTGCGTGGTCACGCTGCCGATGACGAAACCGCCGCCGTGCGTGTAGAGCAAGGCTCCGGACGGCTCTTCCCATGCCGCGGCGGTCTTGTCGCCTCTGGCCTGGTATCGGCGCACGCGCAGCCTTTTCGCATCGCGCGTCGGACAGTCCAGGTCGATGACGTCCACCTCGGATGGCGGTGCCACATCCAGCACACCGGTCGCGAGGTCATAGGCCTGCCTCGCCTGCTGGACGCTCAATGTCCACAGGGGCGGGTGTCCGGCGCGGGCCATGCGTTGCAGCAACGCCCGCATCACGGGGCTGGGTTCGGCAAACGCGTTCGCAGATGGCCGGACATGCGGCGCGGCATCGGACGTCTCAGGCATGGCGGGGCGGTTCGGATTCGTATCGGGACTCGGGATCACGCAGCATAAGGGCGACGCCTGGCGTGCGTCAGTCCGGCGACGCGCCGACGGCCATACCGGCCGCATGGCCGCTGGCCCAGGCCCACTGGAAGTTGTAGCCGCCCAGCCAACCCGTCACATCCACCACTTCGCCAATGAAGTGCAGGCCCGGAACCCGGCGCGCCTCGAGTGTGAGCGGGTGAAGCTCAGCCGTGTCGACGCCGCCGCGCATCACCTCGGCCTTGCGCCAGCCCTCCGTGCCGCTGGGCCGCACCGACCAGGCGGCCAGCGTAGCGCCGAGCGCCGTGAGCTTGGCGTCCGCCACTTCAGCAAGGCGCCGGTCGCCCGGAAGGCCCTGCGCTTCCACCCAGACCTGGGCCAGGCGCCTGGGCATCCATTGCGCCAGCACATTCAGCAGCGACTGGCGCGACTGCGTTTTGGCCTGCCGCAACAGCCTGCCGAGGTCGTGGCCCGGGGCCAGATCGATCCGGAGACTATCGCCCGGAGTCCAGAAGCTGGAGATCTGCAAAATGGCCGGGCCCGACAAACCCCGATGCGTGAACAACAGATCTTCGTCAAAGCTCTGCGCGCCGCACGACACTTTGACCTCGCCAGCCACGCCGGCCAGCCCGGCAAAGGGCTGCCAATGCTCCGTGGCAAAGGTCAAGGGAACCAACGCTGGCTGAGGCGGCACCACCTGCAGGCCGAATTGGCGCGCCAGGCGCAGGCCGTAATCGGAGGCCCCGATCTTGGGCACGGGCAAGCCGCCCGTGGCCACCACGACGCGCCTGGCCAACAAAACGCCGTGATCGGTACCGAGACGAAAACCGGCGCCGGTCGGCTCGACATGCCGTACGCCGCAAGGTTGCATCCACTGCACGCGGCCCTGAGCACATTCCGCGCGCAGCATGTCGATGATGCGTTGGCTGCTGTCGTCGCAGAACAGCTGGCCTTTGTGTTTTTCGTGGAAACCGATGCGATGCAGCTTCACCAATGCCATAAAGTCGCGGGGCGAATAGGCGCGCAGCACGTCGCGTGCGAACTGCGGCTCGCGCGAGAGATAGTGCTGGGGGCCGGCATGCACATTGGTGAAGTTGCAACGTCCGCCGCCGGAGATCCGGATCTTCTCGCCAACCCGGTGTGCATGTTCGATGAGAACCACACGCCGACCGCGTTGCCCCGCCACGGCCGCGCACATCATGCCGGCAGCACCGGCGCCGATGATGGCCACGTCATAGCGGCCTACCTGCATGCGGCGATCTCGTCTGACCTTGCCTCTCGCGGAAAAGCGGCTCGGCAAAACTGAACACGGGATAAGTCGATGGCTTGCATGCGTGGGAAGGATTTTGCCTGATCGAACGCAAGCAGTGACGAACACGAAGCCGGACGCAACCGCGCCACCAACCTCAAGGCCCAAATGTCCTTGAAGACGGTGAAAGACGCCGGACGACGGCGTGCGGAGTTCAATGCTTGGCATGAACGCGCTCCGACTCTGCGCCTGATTGATCGCGGCGCTCAAGGCCGGCAAGCCACGTAATTACAAGGCCTACACCTTACCTCCCATGCCGATGTGGTCAGTGCTCATCCCATTTCCTGGATTCCCATTTTCATATAGGCTGCATGTGCCGCATAGATGCAACCTACACATCGAAATTCGACCTCGATTGCGCAGCACGAGAAACGTCAAACATCTCGGCACGCCATGGAATTCAAGCATGCAACGATCAAAAATCAATCCAAAATATATCATTGCTATCGCAAGGGCGATTTTAATCGCAATGACAGTATCGGCCGGCGTGATGGTTTTCTACATCATGAAAAATCATGCTGAAAACTTACTTATCAATAGTCTGCAATCATCCCTGGAAAATCATGCATCCCTCGCCATGACCGAGCTACGTCAAGGTTTCGAGAAAACTACCATGGTGGCGACGCGCCCGTTTATCATTCAACAAATAGAGCTCCTGAATTCACCGGGCCATCATGATGCCGACGTGGCCGCATTGCAAAAAGGCGTGCAATCATTCGTTTCAACCGGATTCTCGGCCATCGCGCTGTTCGATCGGCGCGGGCACGAAATTGTCCGGGCGGGTCATTTCTTGCAGCGCCCCGAACTTGAAGCCCCCCTTCACGTCCCCGACCAGACGCAACTCCTCTATAAAGGAGGTCGGTTCTTTTTGCGCATGTCAGTCTCGATCGTGGATGGAAAGCATGTGATCGGGTCGGCACTCACGGAAAAACCCCTACCAACCCTTGGCAGCATGTTCGTTCGGCGCAAGGGGTTGCACACAACATCGGATTTGGCCTTGTGCGCCTCATCCGGGAAAGACATGATGCGATGCTTCCCCACTACGCTGATGCATAATATTTTCAACCTACCTCGAACTTCCTCCCAAGGCAGCCCATTTCCTATGGATTATGCCCTGGATGGAAAAACGGGTTTCATTATTTCGCAGGACTACAGACACCAGCAAGTTGTCGCGGCCTACAGACCCCTGGGTGACTCGGGCCTTGGCATGGTTCTCAAAATAGACAGCTCTGAGCTTTATGCTCCGATATGGGGTCAACTATATTATCTCCTGCCCTTGATGCTCGGCCTTCTTGGCGCGGCACTCCTGTCACTCCGCTGGTTGCTGGCGCCTCTGGTTAATGCATTGGCTCATTCCGAGCGGAAGGCGCGCGCCACAAACGCACGTCTGCGCGACAGTGAGAATCGCGTACGTCTGCTTCTCGACAATGTGGACGAAGGCATTGTGAGCATTGCTGCCAACGGCGACATCGAGCTTTTCAATCCGGCGGCCGAGCGCATTTTCAAATACGACGTTGCGGAGGTTATCGGGAAAAATGTCTCGTTACTGATGCCAGAACCCAGTGCCAGCGAACATAATCGATATCTGGAACATTATCTGCAAACGGAGGAAGCCCATGTGATTGGCACCACACGCGAGGTACAGGCGCGTCGGAGCGATGGCCAGATTTTTCCGATGGAAATCAGGATTTCAGAGTTTTCTCTGAACGGCGAGCGCAAGTTCATCGGCATCATGCACGACATCACCGAGCGCAAGGCGGCAGAGGCGGAAATCAACCACCTCGCACAATACGATGCGTTGACCGACCTCCCCAACCGTCGCCTCGTCCAGGACCGCATGCAGCAAACCCTGGCTCGCGCACGACGAACCCAGGCTCAGTTCGCTGTCATGTTCATCGATCTGGATCGATTCAAGAGCATTAATGATGAACTCGGGCATGACACAGGCGATCAGCTCCTGCAAGCCGTCGCCCAGCGCCTGAAAACAACGCTGCGTGGGGAAGACACGGTTGGCCGACAGGGCGGGGACGAATTCATCGTCCTCCTCGCATGGCTCAACGCAATCCAGGACGCTGCCCTCGTGGCCAGGAAAATACTCGATGCCCTCGCCGAACCCTTTCTGATCAACGGCCTCGTCTTGCACATCGGCGCAAGCATCGGTATCGCGGCTTACCCGCAGGACGGTGACGATGTCGAAACCCTGCTCAAGAACAGCGATACGGCGATGTATGTCGCGAAGGAAGCCGGGCGTGGCACCTATCGCTTCTTCTCGCAGGCGACACCTTCGCCCAGGGCAGGATCATGAATTCGTTCATGGCCAGCGGCCGCCGGCCATGAACGTCACCGACGCGCATCATGGCGCGGCAGTACGGTTGAGGGCCTGGATCGCCTGCACCAAGCCAACGTAATCCGTGGCGATCTGTGTCCACGGATCGGTTCCGCCGGCACCCTGATCCGTGATGTAGACATCCCCGGTGCCGTCGGCAAACAACTTGGACAGCGCGCCTTGCACAGGTTGGCTGATACCGAAAGCAAGATAAGCCCAGCGGCCTGCCGGATAGGCTGCCAAGGCTGCAGGCGCTGCAGGCACGTTGAGATCGGCGCTTTCATGCATCACGGTGATGTCGGCGCTTTGCGCCACCTGTGGCTCTGGGTAGGTGCCGGGATTGAAGACGACGAGCGCCGGGGCGCCGCTCGGTGCTCTGATCCCGCCGCGCGCGGCATTCGCGATGGACGCGTCGTAGCTCGCATAGCTGGCGCTGGCCGAGATTTCGTCGAAGAAGATGCCATCCAGGCCATAGCACTGCGCATAGGTCTGCACGTCCTGCAAAACCGCCGACTGCGGGCGCTGGCCATAGCTGGTGTGCACATAGCCCAGCACCGTCACGCCACTGGCGTGCAGCTGTGCGATGCCGCGCTGGAAGTCCAGCAGCGTGGCCGAAGCCGGGTTCGTGCATGCGACGGGACCGCTGGCCGGATTGATGATGGCGATGGTGGGAACGAGGGCCGCCCCCGAGGCGACGGCGGTCCACGCCGGGCTGGCTTGTGCCACCTGGCTGGCGCCGCTGCCGCTGGTTACCTGCGGATAGGCATACAAGGGCACGAGAATGCCCATCGCCTTGCGCTGCGCGGTTGCCGGGGGCGATGAGCCGCCTCCGCCGCAAGACGTGAGCCAAATCGCCGTGATTGCCGTGACGGCGGTCATCAGCAAGGCAAACCGGGAATGCGCCATGCTCAAACGCCCGCCAATTCCTCTCGTGCCTTACAAAGGCGACGGGCCTGGTGCCTGCCCAGAATCTCGTTGCCGATCAGCGCGGCCAGAATCAGTGCGCCTCCAATCAGGGTGCTGCCGGCAGGGCGTTCGCCAGCGCCGATCCAGGCCCAGAGCGTGCCGAACACGACTTCGAGCAAACCCAGCAATCCCACCTCGGCCGGTGCTAACCGCTGCGCGGCCCAGACGGCGAGCATCCCGGGCAAGGCAAGTTGGAAAACGCCGAGATAGGCCAGCCAGAACAGGTCATGTCCGTCGACCGCCACCGGCCAACCGGGGATGGAAACGGCAAGTGCGGACAACAAAGCGCCGATCATCACCGCGGCCTGCATGGGCACGGCACTGCCGGCGCGGCGGAGGCTGACCCAATTGCCCGCCGCGGCAAAGGGAACGATCAAAGCCACCAGCAGGCCTGCCAAGTGCCCGTCACCGGGTGCGGACCGCAGATTGCTCCACACCATCCAGCCCATGCCCAGCATGGCCAGAGCGATCGCACCCCAGGTACGCGCGGGAAGCCTGTGGTGCAACACCGCCCAGCCGAGAACCGCTGCGATCAGAGGACTCAGGCTGTCTGCCACCAGGGTTTGTGCCACCGTGGTCAACGTGAGCGCGACCATGAAAGCGGTGAACATCAGGCCCCAGAACACGGACGACAGCCACAACAGGCGCGGCGCCGTGCGCAGGTCTCGGGCCGTGGCACGAGGCCCCTGCTGCCACAGCAGCCAGGCCAGCACGCCGAGCGCGGCAAAGGCGCTGCGCCAGAACACGAGCACCAGGCCGTCGGCGCTGTGCAGATGACGGGTGATGACCCCGGCCTGGCTCCACATCAAGGTGGCCACGACCATGGCCAGCGCCGCCCCGGCATGCCGCGCCAGAACTGTGGATCGAACCGTCATGGCAGCGTGGCAAAGCGGGCTGGCGCTTGCGGCTGAAGGCGCGTCAGGCCGCTTGCGCGTCGGCGCGCCCGGCACGTTTGCGCTCGTGCTCGGTGAGGTAGCGCTTGCGCAGACGAATCGACTTGGGCGTGATTTCGACCAGCTCATCGTCCTCGATGAACTCGACCGCGTATTCGAGCGTGAGTTCGATCGGCGGCGTGATCTTGATGGCGTCTTCCTTGCCGGAAACACGGAAATTGGTGAGCTGCTTGGCCCGCACCGCGTTCACGATGAGGTCGTTGTCGCGGCTGTGAATGCCCACGATCATGCCCTCGTACACCGGGTCGCCAGGCTTGACGAACATACGGCCGCGGTCGTCGAGCTTGCCCAGGGCGTAGGTGACGATTTCACCCTGGTCCTGGCTGATGAGCACGCCATTCTTGCGCCCGGAGATCTCGCCCTTGTAGGCGTCGTAGCCGTCGAAGATATTGCTGATGAGGCCGGTGCCGCGCGTCAGATTCATGAACTCGTTCTGGAAGCCGATGAGGCCGCGCGCCGGGATGCGGTATTCCAGACGCACCCGTCCCATGCCATCGGGTTCCATATTGACCAGTTCGCCGCGGCGCTCGCCTAGCGCCTGCATCACGCCGCCCTGGTGCTGCTCCTCCACGTCGGCGGTCACGAGTTCGATCGGCTCCTGACGCTGGCCGTTGACCTCGTGGAACACCACGCGCGGCTTCGATACCGCCAGTTCATACCCCTCGCGGCGCATGTTCTCCAGCAGAATGGTGAGGTGCAACTCGCCGCGACCCGAGACTTCGAACACGCCGTCCTCGCCGGTGTCGCGCACGCGCAGCGCCACGTTGCTCTGCAGTTCACGGTCCAGACGGTCGCGGATCTGGCGGCTGGTGACGAACTTGCCCTCTCTCCCGGCCAGCGGGCTGGTGTTGACGCAAAAATTCATCGTGAGGGTCGGTTCGTCCACCAGCAACATCGGCAAGGGACGGGGATTGTCGATGTTGGTGAGGGTCACGCCGATGCCGATGTCCTCGATGCCGTTGATCAGCACGATGTCCCCCGGCTCCGCGCTTTCGGCCTGCTTGCGCTCCAACCCTTCGAACTTGAGCACTTGATTCACGCGCGCCTTGAACGGCGTGGAATCGGGGCCGCTGTACACCGCGACCTCCTGCATCGGCTTGAGGGTCCCGCTGTTGATGCGCCCGATGCCGATGCGCCCGACGAAGGTGGAGTAGTCGAGCGAGCAGATCTGCAGCTGCAGCGGGTCGGTGGCCAGCCCCTGGTGCGGCGGCACGTGTTGCAGCACGGCGTCGAACAGCGGCGCGAGGTCGGTGCCGATCTCGCCCGGGGTCAACGTCGCCCAGCCGTTCAGTCCCGAGGCGTAAACCACCGGGAAATCGAGCTGCTCCTCGGTCGCGCCGAGCTTGTCGAACAGCTCGAACGTGGCGTTGATCACGTAGTCGGCGCGCGCCCCGGGTCGGTCCACCTTGTTGACCACGACGATGGGCTTGAGGCCCAGCGCCAAGGCCTTCTTGGTCACGAAGCGGGTTTGCGGCATCGGGCCTTCCACCGCGTCCACCAACAGCAGGACGCTGTCGACCATCGACAGCACGCGCTCGACCTCGCCGCCGAAGTCGGCGTGGCCGGGGGTGTCGACGATGTTGATGTGCGTGCCCTTCCACTCGACCGCGCAATTCTTCGACAGAATGGTGATGCCGCGTTCCCTTTCGAGATCGTTGGAGTCCATCACCCGTTCGGCGATCTGCTGATTCTGGCGAAAGGTGCCGGACTGCCGGAGCAGCTGGTCGACCATGGTGGTTTTGCCGTGATCGACGTGGGCGATGATGGCGATGTTGCGGATGGATCGGGTCATGGTGTGTTGACTGCGTGTTGCAGTTCCTCGTTACTGAGCAGGCGTTGCGGCGACAGCGCGTGGCCGTCCCAACGGGCAATGCCAAGAAAGCATGGCGTCTTCGAATCTGTAAAACCGTGCAGGCGCACGGAACCAAGGGGCAGATCTGGCGCCGTGTCCAGGGTCATGGACTGGCCGTGGAGCATACGGGCGCTTTGCGACATGTCCAGGTCGACACGCGGCAAATCCTGCACCAGGCAGTCCACCGGGAGCAGATGGCTCTGGGCGCCTTGGGCATCCAGTTCGCGCAGTGCATCCAGCGTACAGGCCTGGCGCACGTCGAAACCACCGCTCGCGGTGCGGCGCAGGGCCGCCAGGTGCGCGCCGCACCCCAGCGCCTGGCCGATGTCGCGGGCCAAGGCGCGGATATAGGTCCCCTTGCCGCAGCGCACGTCCAGGGTCAGCAGAGACCCTTCGAGCCCGGCCCATTCGATGGCGTCGATGCGCACCGTCCTGGGTTGCGCCTGCACCTCCAGCCCCGCCCGGGCATAGGCATAGAGCGGCCTGCCTGCGCGCTTGAGTGCACTGTAGATGGGTGGAGTCTGGGCGATGTTGCCAATGAAGCCTTGCAGCACGGCGTGCAAGCCGTCTTGCGTGATGTTCGGCACGTCCCTGCGTTCGACCACCTCGCCTTCGGCATCGTCCGTGGTGGTGGTCACGCCGAGTTGCAGCACGGCCCGATAAGCCTTGTCGGCCTCGAGATGGATTTGAGCGAACTTGGTTGCCGCGCCAAAGCACAGCGGCAACAAGCCGTCGGCCAGAGGATCCAACGTTCCGGTATGGCCGGCCTTCTCCGCACGCAGGGCGCGACGCACTTGCTGCAGGGCATTCTGCGACGTACAGCCGCGCGGTTTGTCGAGCAGCACGACGCCGTGCACCGACTGCCACCGGGATGGTTGTGTTGCCGCCATGACTGCCTGCCGAGGCCTGTTGCTCAGTCGTCTTTCGCGGAGCTGGCGACAGCCTGCGCGATCAGACTGTTCATGTCGCTGGCCTTGCGCGTGGATTCATCGAACACGAAATGCAGCGTCGGCACGGTGTGAATGCGCAAACGCTTGAACAACAAGCTGTGAAGATAGCCGGCGCGCTCGTTCAATGCGGCCATGACATGATCGGGTTCGGCGCCGAGAACGGTGAAGTAAACACGCGCGTGGGCGTAATCGGGGGTGAGCTGCACGTCTGCAATGGTGACCAGGCCCATGCGCGGGTCGCGCAGTTCGCGCGGAATCAACTCCGAGAGATCGCGCTGGATCTGGTCGGCGATGCGGTGAATCCGGTGCGGACTGGTGGCCTGGCGTGGCATGGTCGTTTGAGTGTGTCGGGAAGAAAGCATTCCGCCCCGGCGCGCCACCTGTCAGGGGTTGGCGCAGGGGCGTGTTGCATCAGAGCGTGCGCGCCACTTCCTTGACCTCGAAGACCTCGAGCTGGTCGCCCTCTTCCAGGTCCTGGAAGTTCTTCAACGACAGACCGCACTCGAAACCTTCCTGGACCTCGCGCACGTCGTCCTTGAAGCGCTTGAGCGAATCCAGCTCGCCGGTGTGGATGACCACGTTGTTGCGCAACACGCGGACCTGGGCCGAGCGCCGGACCACGCCCGACTGCACGCGGCAGCCTGCAACCGTGCCGACCTTGGTGATGCGGAACACCTGGCGCACTTCGACCAAGCCCAGCACCTCCTCGCGCTTCTCGGGGGTGAGCATGCCCGACATGGCCGCCTTGATCTCGTCGACAGCCTCATAGATGATGTTGTAGTAGCGGATGTCGATGCCGTTTTGCTCGGCCAGCTTGCGCGCGCCGGCGTCGGCACGGGTGTTGAACCCGATGATCACGGCCTGCGAAGCGATCGCCAGATTGACGTCGCTTTCGGTGATGCCGCCGACCGCGGCGTGCACCACCTGCACCTTGATCTCCTCGGTGCTCAGCTTGGTCAGCGCGTGCACCAAGGCCTCCTGCGAGCCCTGGACGTCGGACTTGATGATGAGGTTCAGCGTCTGCGCCCCCTCGGCCATCTGTTCGAACATGTTCTCCAGCTTGGCGGCCTGCTGTTTGGCGAGTTTGACGTCGCGGAACTTGCCTTGGCGGAACAGCGCGATCTCGCGCGCCTTGCGGTCGTCCTGCAGCACGATGATTTCCTCACCCGCGCTCGGCACCTCGGTCAGGCCCTGGATTTCCACGGGGATGGACGGGCCGGCGCTTTGCACCGGACGCCCGTTTTCATCCAGCATGGCGCGGACGCGGCCGTAGCTCGAACCCGCCAGCACCGCGTCGCCGCGCTTGAGCGTGCCCGAGAGCACCAGCACGGTGGCCACGGGACCGCGGCCCTTGTCGAGCTGGGCTTCGATCACCAGCCCCTTGGCCGGCGCGTCGACGGGCGCCTTGAGTTCGAGGACTTCGGCCTGGAGGAGCACGTTTTCCAGCAATTCGTCGATGCCCTGGCCGGTCTTGGCCGAGACGGGGACGAACGGAGAGTCGCCGCCGTACTCTTCAGGCACCACCTGCTCGGTGACCAGTTCCTGCTTCACGCGGTCCGGATTCGCCTCGGGTTTGTCGATCTTGTTCATCGCCACGACGATGGGCACGCCGGCGGCCCTGGCATGAGCAATGGCTTCCTTGGTCTGCGGCATCACCCCGTCGTCGGCCGCCACCACCAGAATCACGATGTCGGTGGCCTTGGCGCCACGCGCGCGCATCGCGGTGAACGCCTCGTGGCCGGGCGTGTCGAGGAAGGTGATCATGCCGCGCGGCGTGGTCACGTGATACGCGCCGATATGCTGGGTGATGCCTCCGGCTTCGCCTGATGCAACCTTGGCGCGGCGGATGTAGTCGAGCAGCGAGGTCTTCCCATGGTCGACGTGGCCCATGACGGTGACCACCGGGGCACGGGGCAGCAATTCCGCCTCGTGATGCGCCTGGCCCTCCTCTTCCAGGAAAGTCTCCGGGTCGTCCAGCCTGGCGGCAATCGCCTGATGCCCCATCTCCTGCACGATGATCATCGCGGTTTCCTGGTCCAGCACCTGGTTGATGGTGACCATCTGGCCCAGTTTCATCAGCACCTTGATGACTTCCGACGCCTTCACCGCCATCTTGTGCGCCAGATCCCCGACGGTGATGGTCTCGGGCACGTGCACCTCGCGCACCTGGGGTTCGACCGGGGCGACGAAGCGCGGCTGCTCCTTCTCGCGCGAATCGCGGCGCGAGCCACCTTTGGCGCCGCGCCAGGCGGCGGTGCCGCCGCTGGTGTCGCCACGCGTCTTGATGGCGCGGCGCTTGGCCGCCTCGTCTGCCCAGGAGGACGACAACTGCTCGGACTTGACCTGCTTCTTCGCCTTGGCGTCGGCCGCCCCCGCCCCGGCAGTGGCCGATGCAGGTTTGGCGGGGCCGGCGGCCGGCTTGTGAATGGTGCCCTTGATCGTGGCGCCCGGCTTGGCCGCGGCCTCGGGGGCGGGCTTAGCCACCTCGGGCTTGGGCGCGTGCAGCACGGTGCGGGGGCGCGAAAGCATGTCGCGAATCGCAGCCGCTTCTTTCTCCGCTGCTTTACGTCGCTTTTCCACGGACGCAAGTTCCGCAGCGCGCGAGGCGGTCACCGCTGCATCCGAGGCACGCTTGGCGTCAGCCTTGGCTTGCGACGCGGCCTGCTGCTCGGCTTCCATTTCCGCGGCCTTGCGGCTGGCTTCGGCGACCTGCTCGCTCGTCTGCTCGCTGGCCTGCTGGATTTGCTGTGCGGCTTTGGCCTTGGCTTCGGCCTCGAGACGGCGTTCCTGCTCGATGCGCTCCTGCTCGGCGGCGCGCGCCCGCGCTGCCTCCTCCTCTTCGCGCTGGCGCTTGCTGATCTCCTCTGCCTGGCGTGCCAGCAGTTCCGACTGGTGCTTGGCCTCCTCCTCGCGGCGACGCAGTTCGGCCTCGTCGACCACGGGTTCATGGGCGACAGGCGCTGCAACCTCGGCAGGCGGGGCCTCGTCGCGCTTGACGAACACGCGCTTCTTGCGTACCTCGACCTGGATGGTGCGCGCCTTGCCGGTGGAATCAGCCTGCTTGATCTCGGTCGTCTGCTTGCGCGTGAGGGTGATTTTCTTGCGCTCGGCGCCAGCCACGCCGTGGGCCACGCGCAGATGATCGAGCAGGCGGGCCTTGTCGGCCTCGCTGATGGGATCGTCGGGCGTTTGCTTGTGCACGCTGGCGGCGGCCAGTTGCTCCAGCAGCTGGGCGGCGGGGATGTGCAGTTCGGTGGCGAGTTGCGCGACGGTGGTTTGTGCCATGTGTGGTTCCTTGCTCAGCGGATCTCAGGCGTTGAACCAATGTTCGCGAGCTTTGAGAATGAGCGCGCTGGCCTGGGCCTCGTCGGCCCCGGTGATGGCCGTGAGTTCGTCGACGGCCAGATCGGCCAAATCGTCACGGGTGTGGATGCCGGCGTCGGCCAGCTTCGCGATGTGATCGGTGGACAAGCCCTCGAGGCTCTTGAGATCCTGCGAGACTTCGTCGAGTTTTTGCTCGCGAGCGATCTCCTGGGTCAACAGGGCATCACGGGCGCGGTTGCGCAGTTCGTGCACGGTTTCCTCGTCGAAGGACTCGATTTCCAGCATTTCTTGTAGAGGAACATAAGCCACTTCCTCCAGGCTCGTGAAACCCTCCTGGATCAGGATGTCGGCGACTTCCTGGTCGACGTCGAGCTTGGTCCTGAACAGCTCGCGCATGATCTCGAGTTCGGCGCTCTGCCGGCTCTGCGATTCCTCGGCGGACATCAAGTTGATGGCCCAGCCCGTGAGTTCGGAAGCCAGGCGTACGTTTTGTCCTGCGCGGCCGATGGCGAGGGCCAGATTTTCTTCGTCCACTGCCACTTCCATGGCATGCTTTTCCTCGTCGACGACGATGGACTGCACATTGGCCGGCGCCAAGGCGCCGATGACGAACTGCGCCGGATCCTCCGACCACAGCACGATGTCCACGCGCTCGCCGCCAAGCTCGTTGCTCACCGCATTGACGCGCGAGCCGCGCACGCCGATGCAGGTGCCGATCGGATCGATGCGGCGATCATGCGAGAGGACGGCGATCTTGGCGCGCACACCCGGGTCGCGGGCACAGGACTTGATCTCCAGCAGGCCCTGCTCCATTTCGGGGACCTCGAGCCGGAAAAGTTCCTTCATGAACTCGGGGGACGTGCGCGAAAGCTCGATTTGCGGCCCGCGTGCCTGACGGTCGATCTTGGAGATCACGGCCCGCACGCGGTCGCCCGCCCGCACGTTTTCCTTTGGGATCATTTCGCCGCGACGCAGGCGGGCATCGACCTTGCCCGATTCGACGATGGCATCGCCCTTGTCCATGCGCTTGACCGTGCCGACGAAGATCTTGTCGTTGCGTTCCAGGAAGTCGTTGAGGATCTGCTCACGCTCGGCGTCGCGGATCTTCTGCAGGATGACCTGTTTCGCGGCTTGGGCGCCGATACGACCGAACTCGATGCTCTCCACCGGTTCCTCGATGTAGTCGCCCACCTCGATGTCGGGAATCTGCTCGACCGCTTCGAAATGCAGGATCTCCGCATCGGGCTGCTGCAGGCCGGCCTCATCGGGCACCACGAGCCAGCGACGGAAGGTTTCGTAGCCTCCCGTGTTGCGATCGATGGTCACGCGGATATCCACCTCGCCGGTGTAGCGCTTCTTCGTCGCAGAAGCCAGTGCGGCCTCGACGGCGGCGAACACCACCTCCCGATCCACACTCTTTTCATGCGCCAGTGCATCGACCAGCATCAGCAACTCGCGGTTCATGATTTTCGACCCCTAAAGTCAAGCACGGGCACGAGGCGGACTTCGCGCACCTCGGCCATGGAAAAACGCAATTCATGCACATCGCCCGCGGCATCGGCCGATACCGCGGGCTTGGCCACGGACTTCGCCGATTTGCTCGAGGCAGACCTGGCGCCACCGGATTTCTTGCCTCCCGGTTTGGCCGCTGCGGCCAGCAATGCATCATCCCAAACAATCACATACGTCTGCGGCTCGGCTTGAGCCGCATCGCCGGGCGGGCCTTGCAGCACGCCGCGATATTTCTTGCGGCCCTGAAATGGAGTGCGCAGGGTCACTTCGACTTCCAAACCGGCAAAGCGCACCCAATCATCCGGCAAACGCAGAAGACGGTCCACCCCAGGCGACGAAACCTCGAGGCGCTTGTAATCCAGGCCCTCGACCTCCAGCGCATACTGCAGTTGCCGCGTGACACGCTCGCAATCATCGACCGTGATGGCGTCGCCGTCGACGCGGTCGATCGTCACGCGCAGCAGGCCCGCCGAGGCCCATACGGCCTCGACGAAGGCATAGCCCATGCCCTGGACGGTCGTCTCGATTACCGCTGACTTCTGCATGCCACTGCCGCCTTGCACCCCAATCTGCTCCAATTGCCCGATCCAGCACCCGACTACGCGCCCGGATGCTCCAATTGGAGGCTCCAATTCGCCCAACCGAAGGGTGCCGGCAAAAAAAAAGGGCGATTGGTGTCGCCCCATTTGGTCAACCCGACTTCAATCCATGCCTGCCCGGCCCCGTTCGGGCCGGCCCATCGGCTTGCCGATGAACGCCTCAAACAGGCCGCGCAAGTGGATTTAAGCTCTGAAATTATAAGGGAAATCGCGCATTCAGGCAAGCCGTCCATGCCATCCGCTGGCATGGCGCCCATCAGGGCGCTGCCCCGGACGCCCTCACAAGCAGCTTCGTGTAGGCCTGCCGAGGATGATGCAGCAAATGCATCGCCTCTCCGGTCTCCACCACCCTTCCATCCCGCATCACCGCGATGCGGTGCGCCATGGCGGCGATCACGGCCATATCGTGCGAGATGAACACATAGGCTAGCCCGCGCTCGGCCTGCAACCGGGTCAGCAGACCCAGGATCTGCTGCTGCGCGGAAATATCAAGTGCGCTCGTGGGCTCATCGAGCACCAGAAGATGGGGCTTGACAACCAGGGCGCGCGCCAGGGCGATGCGCTGGCGCTGTCCCCCCGAGAACTCGTGGGGAAAACGTGGCAGCATCTCGGCATCCAACCCCATGTCGGCGAGCGCATCCACGACGCGGGCGCGGCGCGCTGCGGCGTCGAGTTCGGGTTCGTGGATGGTCAGGCCCTCGGCCACGATCTGTTCGATGGTGCGACGTGGCGACAGGGACGAATACGGGTCCTGGAACACCACTTGCATCTTGCGCCGGGCTTCGCGCCAGCCCGCGGCGTTCAGGCCCGAGAGCCGTATTCCCGCAACGCTCACCTGCCCCTGGGCCATGCGCTGCAGACCGAGCAAGGCGAGAGCCAGCGTGGTCTTGCCGCTGCCGGACTCACCCACCAGTCCCAAGGTTTCGCCGGCACGCAGTTCGAGCGAGACATCCTCGATCGCGGCATGTTCACGCCTGCGCAACCACGATCCGCCATGGGCATAGCGCACGCTGACCGCCTCGGCGCGCAGGACGACGGGTGCGCGCGCGTCCAGCGGTCGCACCTCGCGCCGCGGCAGGCTGGCCAGCAGCGCCCGGGTATAGGCGTGCCGCGGATGATCAAAGACCTCCGCCGTGAGACCTTGTTCGACGAGTTGCCCCTGCTGCATCACCCCCACCCGCTGGGCGAACCCGCGGACCAGGTGCAGGTCGTGCGTGATGAGCATCACGGTCAGGCCCTGTTCGCGCTGCAACGCGTCGAGCAAGGCCAGAATTTGCGCCCGCACCCCCACGTCCAGTGCCGTCGTCGGTTCGTCCGCCAGCAACAGACGCGGCTTGCAAGCCAGCGCCATCGCGATCATCGCGCGCTGGCGCTGGCCGCCGGACAGCTGGTGCGGGTAGCTGCCGGCGCGCCGCGCGGCCTCCGCGACGCCCATGCGATCGAGCAACGCAACGGCTTGCTTCCACGCCGCCTGGCGCGGCATGGCCTCGTGCAATTCGAGCGATTCGGCGATTTGGCGGCCGATGGGCTGCAGGGGATTCAGCGCGCTCATCGGCTCCTGGAAGATCATCGCGACTTCGCGGCCGCGCACGCGGCGCAGCTGGCGTTCCGGCAGCGGCAGCAAGTCGCGCCCATCGAAGATCACCTGTCCCCGGGTCCTTGCGCCGTCGAGCAGACGCAGGATGGATAGCGCGGTGACGGTCTTACCGGAGCCGGACTCGCCGACCAGGGCGTATTTTTCGCCGGCGCGCAGCGCCAGATTCAGGCCGCTGACCACCTGCTTCGTGCCAAAGTGCACGTCCAGGTCACGGATCTGCAGCAGGGCCGGCTCGTCCCCGCGTTCCCGTGCCGCGGCCGGGCTGGGCGTGGCGTTCATGGCTTCACCGGCGTCCGGACGCATGTCGCGGGTCCAGCGCGGCACGCAAGGCCTCGCCGATGAAGGTCAGCAGCAACAGCGTCAGCACCAGCACGAAGAACACCGACCCCGACAACCACCAGGCGTCCAGGTTGGCCTTGGCCTGGGCCAGCATCTCGCCGAGGCTGGGCGCGGGCGGCGGCACGCCCAAACCGAGGAAGTCCAGACTGGTGAGCGCCAGGATCGCTCCGCTCATGCGGAAAGGCAGAAATGTCACGACCGGAGTCAGGCTGTTGGGCAGGATGTGGCGCGTGATGATTTGCCAGTGGCTGGCGCCCAGTGCCCGTGCCGCGCGTACGTAGTCCATCTGCCGGTTGCGCAGGAATTCCGCGCGCACGTAATCGGACAGGCCCAACCAGCCGAACAACGACAACAGCACCAGGAGCAGCAGGAAGCTGGGCGCGAAGATCGACGCGAAGATGATGAGCAGATACAACTCGGGCATGGCGCCCCAGACCTCCATCGCGCGCTGCAGCGCCAAGTCCACCCTGCCGGCGAAATAGCCCTGCACCGCCCCCATCAACATGCCCAGCAAGGTGCCGCTCGCGGTGAGCGCCAGCGCGAACAGTACGGAGACCCGGAAACCGTAGACCAGGCGCGACAGCACATCGCGTCCGCGGTCGTCCGTACCTAGCCAATTCTGGGCCGAGGGGGGCGCCGGATTGGGCAGGGTGGCGAAGTCGTTGATGGTGTCGTAGTGGTAAGGCACGGGCGGAAAGATGGCGAAATTTCCGTTCCGGCTCAGGCGCCTGCGGATCAGCGGATCCAGATAGTCGGTCGGTGTGTGGAAGTCCCCGCCGAACGTGGTCTCGGCATAGCTGTGCAACATGGGCAGGTACCAGCGCCCGTCGTAGCGCACCAGCAGGGGCTTGTCGTTGCACAACACCGGCGCCAGCAGACTCAAAGCGAACAGCACGCCGAACACCCACAGGCTGACATAGCCCAGGCGCTGGGCCCTGAAGCGCCGCCAGGCCAGCCTGCCTGGGGACATCGGCCTTTGCCCGGCCTGACCGGGCGCTGGAAACGGCATGGCACTCATCGCAAGCTCTCGAACTGCACGCGCGGGTCCACCCACACATAGCAAAGGTCGGACACCAGCTTGGTCAGCAAGCCGATGAGCGTAAACAGGTAAAGCGTCCCCATCACCACCGGATAATCGCGCCGCATCACCGACTCGTAGGACAACAGACCCAGTCCGGGCAGCGAGAAGAGGGTCTCGATGAGCAGCGAACCGGCGAAGAACGCGCCGACGAAGGCGGATGGAAAACCGGTGACGATGGGAATGAGCGCGTTGCGCAGCACATGCCGCCACAACACCCGGTTTTCGCTCGCGCCCTTGGCGCGCGCGGTCAGCACGTATTGCTTGCGAATTTCCTCGAGGAACGCGTTTTTGGTCAGCATGGTGGTGACGGCGAAACTGCCGGCCACCATCGAGATCACCGGCAGCGTGACGTGCCAGAGGTAGTCCGTGATCTTGTGCCAGAGACTGAAACTCGTCCATCCGTCGGACGTCAGTCCGCGCAACGGAAACCATTGCCAGAACGTACCGCCGGCGAACAACACGAGCAGCACCACCCCCAGGACAAAGCCGGGTATGGCGTAGCCCACCAGCACGGCCATGCTGGTGGCCAGATCGAAACGCGAGCCGTCGCGCACCGCCTTGGCGATGCCCAGCGGAATGGAGATGAGATACGTGAGCAGAAAATTCCACAACCCCAGCGTGATGGACACCGGCATGCGCTCCTTGATGAGCTGCCAGACGCTCTCGTGATAGAAATAGCTGTGCCCGAGATCGAAGCGCAGGAACTGCCCCAGCATCTGCACGAAACGCTCGGCGGGCGGCTTGTCGAAACCGTACAGCTTCTTGATTTCCGCCAATTGCCTCGGGTCGATGCCCTGTTGGCCGCGATAGGCCAGTCCGCCGGCAGCCTCGCCCGCCTCGCTCTTGCCGCGCAACTGGGCCACCATCTGCTCCACCGGGCCGCCCGGAACGAACTGGATCACCACGAAGGTCAGCAGCAGCACGCCGAACAGCGTCGGGATCATCAGCAGCAATCGCTTGGCGATGTACCAACCCAGGTTCATGGCTGCCTCCGCGCACCGGGGCTTGCCGGCGGCAATGCCCACCAGCAAGCCATGGCCCAGCTCTCGGGCTCGTAGTACAAGGGAAGCGTTGCGGGCATGCCGAACAGACCCGCGCGATAGGCCACCCGATGCGTCGCCGCATACCACTGCGGCACCGAATACCAGCCGCACACCAGCACACGGTCCAGCGCGCGGCAGGCCGCCACCAGCTGCGTCCAGGTCTTGGCCCGCAGGACGCGGTCGATGAGCGCATCGACCGCGGGGTCGCGGATGCCCCACACATTGTCGGAGCCCTCGATCATCGCCGCCTTCGAGCCGAAGCGCTCGCGCAACTCGCTGCCGGGGCTCGGGCTTCCCAGGTAGCGGGCGGTGGTCATGTCGTAGTCGAAGCCGTCAAGCCGGCGCTGGTAGAGGGCGAAATCGACGAGCCTGTACTGCATGCGGATGCCGAGCCTCTCCAGCGCCTGCGCGTAAGGCGCCATCACCCTGGCCATCGAGCCCTGGCTGTCGAGGTACTCGAAGACGAAAGCCTCGCCGCGCGCATTGCGCAGCGCGCCGTCGCGATAATGCCACCCGGCCTGACGCAGCAAATCGCGCGCCGCGAGCAGGTTGGCGCGCAGGCTGCCGGGAGGATCGGTGCGCGGCAGCGTGGGCAGCGCGCCGAACACATCGGCCGGCAACTCGGCGCGCAAGGGATGCAAAAGCGCCAGTTCGTCCGCTCCAGGCTGCCCCTTGGCCTCGAAGGGGCTGTTGGCGAAGTAGCCATGGATGCGCTTGTACTGGCCATAGAACAACATGCGATTGAGCCAGTCGAAGTCCAACGCCAGGGCCAGCGCGTGGCGCACCCGAACGTCCTGGAACAGCGGGCGCCGCAGGTTCATCACCATGCCCTGGAACCCGGCCTGGTTGTGATTGGGCAGTTCGCGCTTGACCAGTTCGCCGCTGGCGAATTTCGGCCCGGTGTACTGCCGCGCCCAGTTCTTGGCGATGAATTCCTGGATCAGGTCGAAGTCGCCTGCCTTGAAGGCCTCCAGGCGGGCGGTTTCATCCCGGAAAAGCTTGTAGCCGATGCGCGCAAAGTTGAATTGCCCGCGTCGCGTCGGCAGATCCCAGCCCCAGTAGTCCGCACGCCGCGCATAGACGATGTCCCGATTCTGGGAGGTGCTGGCAATGGCGTACGGCCCTGAAGCAATGGGCGCCTCGTTGACGATCTCGTCGAAAGGCTTGCCGCCGCCCCACTTGCGCGAGAACACCGGCATCCCGGCGGCGATCAAGGGCAGCTCGTGGTTGGGGCGGCGGAACTCAAAACGCACGTGGCGCGCATCCTCGGCGACTGCGCGCACGATGTCGGCGAACTGCGCCTTGATGGAGAGCGCCGCACGCGGGCCGGTGAGGGTCTCGAAACTCGCCTGTACATCGGCTGGACGTACAGCCTCGCCGTTGGAAAAGCGTGCGCGCGGATGCAGGCGAAATCGTGCCGACAGTCGGTCAGGCGCGACGACGACATCGTCGGCCAGCAGGCCGTACACGCTGTTGGCCTGATCCCAGCTCGACGTCATCAAGGTCTCGAACACCAGGGCACCCAGCCCCGGAGGCGCCGTGCCGCGCAGGGTGAAGGGGTTGAGCTTGTCGAAGCTGCCCGCCCGTGAGGGCGGTGTCAGCCAGAGGTCGCCGCCCACTGGGGCGTGGGGATTCACATAATCGAAATGGGTGAAACCCGGCGGGTACTTCGGCGCGTCGTAAAGCGCCATGGCTTCGGCCGCGCCGGCCTTGGCCGCCCACGGCAACATGGCCATGGGAAACACCCGCAACAGGGCGCGTCGGCGAAGGCTGAGGGCGTGGGCCATGCGAGAATTCTGCCGCATTGCAAGGCATATGCGCCAAAGGCCTTGCTCCCCCTGCAGTCGGCCTCGGCCTTCTTGCTTCCATCCCGGCACGCATCCACTGGACCTCACATGGGCTTTCTCAACGGCAAACGCATCCTGATCACGGGCTTGTTGTCCAACCGCTCCATCGCCTACGGCATCGCCCAGGCTTGCCACCGCGAAGGCGCGGAGCTGGCTTTCACCTATGTCGGCGATCGCTTCGAGGAGCGCATCAAGAGCTTTGCCGGGGAATTCGGCAGCGCCCTCACCTTCCCCTGCGACGTGGCCGACGACGCCCAGATCGAGGCCTTGTTCAAGGATCTCGGCCAGCACTGGCCACAGCTCGACGGGCTGGTCCATTCGATTGGTTTCGCTCCCCGCGAGGCGATTGCCGGCGATTTCATCGATGGCCTGTCGCGCGAAGGTTTCCGGATCGCCCACGACATCTCCGCCTACTCGTTCCCGGCGCTGGCCAAGGCCGCCATGCCCTTGCTGCAGGCCAGCGTGGCGGCCGGCCAGATGCCCTCGCTCGTCACCATGACCTACCTCGGTGCCGAGCGCGTCGTGCCCAACTACAACACCATGGGGGTGGCCAAGGCCGCGCTCGAAGCCGCAGTGCGATACATGGCCGAGTCCCTCGGGCCGCGCGGCATGCGGGTCAACGGCGTGAGCGCCGGGCCGATCAAGACGCTGGCCGCGTCCGGCATCGCCGATTTCGGCAAGATGCTCAAGTTCAACGAGGCCAGCGCGCCTTTGCGACGCAACGTCACCATCGAACAAGTCGGCAACGCCAGCGCCTTCCTGCTCTCCGACCTCGCCAGCGGCATCAGCGCCGAAATCCTGCACGTGGATGCCGGCATGCACGCTGTCGTCGGCGGTCTGGCGGCGCAGCTTTGAGCGCCTCGAACCGGCCATGCCGAAGCCCAACGCGAGCATTCGGCTGGGGTTTTCAAACGACGTTCAGGCTGGTGCCGGCATGCACGGGCAAGCAAGCCAACGGTGGGCATTGACAGGCCTCTTCTTTGCTCTATAATTTTTGGTTTCGCGGGAATAGCTCAGTTGGTAGAGCGCAACCTTGCCAAGGTTGAGGTCGCGAGTTCGAGACTCGTTTCCCGCTCCAGATTTCTTGACGAATTTTTCGTGCATGACGAAAAAGGGGAAGCTCAGCACTTCCCCTTTTTTTCGGCGAGAATTCGGGCGCGTTGTTTGCGCCAGCCTTTTGAGCCATGCCACGGCTCGATCACCAAAGACTGCGCAAGCCCACCTGGCGGGGTGGCAGAGTGGTTATGCAGCGGCCTGCAAAGCCGTCTATGCCGGTTCGATTCCGACCCCCGCCTCCAATTCGATCTCTGGCCTCCTGGGGACGTTCGAGCCAAAGTCCGACATTGCGCCCGGATGGCGAAATAGGTAGACGCAGCGGACTTAAAATCCGCAGGCCGTAAAAGGCCGTGCCGGTTCGATTCCGGCTCCGGGCACCAGTAAAATCAACAGCTTACATAAGTCTGTTGAGCGCCAAAAATGTGCGAAAAGCACGCTTTGGCCCAAATCTGGCCCACCTCGCTATACGCAGCTCCACCAACCAAATGGAGCATACGCATGGCATCAATTCGCAAGCATGGCAACGGCTATCAGTGCTGCATCCGGAGCAAGGGCTTCCCCGTCCAGTCGAAGGTCTTTCCAAACAAGGCGCAGGCTGTTCAGTGGTCTAAGGTCGTTGAATCAGAAATGGTACGTGGCGTCTTTATCGACCGCAGCGAAGCCGAACAGACAACACGCGGCGAAGCGCTCGCAAGATACCTGACCGAGAGGACGCCGCAGAAGCGCGGCGCCAAACAAGAACGTCGCCGGATTCACACGCTGATTGCATTGCCATGGGCGGCCACATCGCTCGCAGCTCTACTGTGGCGCCGATGCCGGTTTGAGCCACATGCCGATCGGCGACTGGGCCATGGAAAACGAGCTGCGCGCAGCGTCAGGCTTGAATTTCGTCGCCCTCCAACCGGCTCACCGCAAATCTGGCGCATGGCTCAAATCGGCATCGGCGCCAACAGTCTGGGGTGCAGGTTGCGGGAGGTCGCACGGAAAAGATGAGGTTGCCATGGCCATGCTTCAAGCGCAAAACCACGCTGCAATGAGAGATTGGCTCAAAAGCCTGTCAACCCACCAAAATGTCAAAGTAGTTTCAAATCCACGGGCCGACTTCCTGGAAACACCGCCTGCACCTGCCTGGATTCCAGCCCCCATAAACGCTGGAACAAGCCGCCGAGCAGGTCACGGTTTTCGGTGAGAACGGGGTTATCGCGGTTCTGATTGAGCGCCGCCGGCGACAGCGCCACTTGCTCGCCGGCAATACGCCCACCGCGTACGCCGCCGCCCAGCACCCAGTAGACCGTCCCGTGGCCGTGATCGGTGCCACGGTTGCCGTTTTCCCGGAAAGTACGACCGAATTCGCTCAGCACCACCACGGTGGTGTTGCGCCAGGTCGGCCCCATGGCCTGCGCCAGCGCGGCCAGCCCCTGGCCGAGAGCGCCGAGCTTGTCGGCCAGTTGACCCTGGGCGCCGTTCTCACCAGCCTCGTTCACATGGGTATCCCAGCCTCCGACGTCGATGAAGCCGAGGTCGAAGCTGGCCCGCATCAGACCGCCCACGCGCCCGGCCTCGGCCACGAAGCCGCGCGGATTGATGGCGCCGCGGCTGGCGGCCACCATCTCGGCCTCCCAGCCTGAAGCTTGCATGTCGCGCATCACCGTGGCATGCACCGCAAAACCCTCCCGTACCGAGGCGCCCTGCGGCGTACCGCCCCACATGCGCTCCAGCAGCTCTTGCTGGCGCGGGTCGATGCCGCTGCGGCCAATCTGGCCCACGGCCATATTGGGCACGCGCTCGGTACCACGCAACGACAGCGGCAACTGTGCGGTGAAGGCCATGGGCTGGGCGTGGCCGCCGAGTTGCTGCACCAGGCGGTTGAGGAAACCATCGTTGAAATCGCGGGTTTGCGGACCCTGGCCGAGTTCGATGTGATCTTGCGTCTCGAAGTGGCTGCGGGTCAAGTCGCGCGTGCCGGCGAAAGGCACGAAGGCAAGTTGCCCGGCTCGCCACAGTGGCAGCATGCTTTCGCGCAATGCCGGGTGCAACGCCCAGTCGGCGTCAAGCCGGATGGCGCTGTCGAGTCCGCCTTCCGTGCCGCTTGCCGGTTGCGGTACGGCGATGTGCGGGCGCGACGCGTAATAGAACTCGCTGGTGTAGGGCACGAGCAGATTGGTGGCGTCGTAAGCGCCACGCAGAAACACCAGGATGAACTTGGGACCGCCAGGCGCGGGTGCTGCCCATAACCGGCTCATCGGCGCAGCGAGAGTGGTGGCGGCAGCGGCTTGGAGAAACAGGCGACGATGCATTGGACTCTCCTTGGCGTTCAGTCGCTCATGAATTCGGGGGAAGACAGCCACAGCGCGTTCCAGCTCACCCGCTGGTCGGCCTGGGCCAGGGCCTGCAGCGTTGGGCGGCTCAAAGCCGGCTCGGTCGCGAGGAACACAGCGCTGCGGGCAAGGTCAGGCGGAGGCAGGTGCGGGTAAGTGCCTGGACGTGGAACTGCGTTGGTTTGCGGCATGGTGGAGGCGGCATTCGCCGTCGCGTCCATGCGTAGGAAGGGCGGCGGCGGGCCAAACAGCGCGGATGCCCCAGCGCCGATCAGCCGCGCCACTTCGAAACGCATGGTCAGTTGCCCGGGGCTGTCCCAGGCGCCGCTGTTCAGCGGATAACCATCGGGCGTCTGCCGGCCATAGAGCGGCTCACCCAGCTTGTAAAGCATGCCGATGAGAGGCTGCGGATTGGTGATGACACCGCCGTCCAGGCTCGCACGCACAGCCGACACCACATAGCGCATCGGATCCTTGAACTGCGGCGCGCCCAAGCTGGTGGCGAATTGTGGACTGGTGAACATGGTGCGCAGCACGGCGGCGATGTCCCCGTTCGTCTGCGCCCAGGTGCGCACCATCGCGTTCAGCATCACCGGGTCGGGATGGTCGGCAACGAAGTACTGCGCCAGCTCGAAGCTCACATGCCGCGCCGTGGCCGGGTCGTCAGCCAGCAGGGCGATGACCTGCTTGATCTCGTCCAGCCCACGCCCATGCAAGGTCTGGCCCAGCACCAGCTTGGGGTCTGGATCGTGACGCGCGGGGTTGAACACGACCAGACCGCGCAGCCAGAGCTCATCGCGTAGTGCGGGGCGCACACGCACAGGGCGCTCGGCCAAGTCCACGCCCAGGCCCGTGAGCACGCGCGCCAGGTTGGTGACGTCGGCCTGGGTGTAGCCGGCCCCCACGCCCAGAGTGTGCAGTTCCATCACCTCGCGCGCATAGTTTTCATTGACATGGCCGCGCGCGTTTTGCGCGTTGTTCAGATACAGCAGCATCTGCGGCGAGAACATCGTGGCTTGCAGCAGGTCACGGAAATGCCCAAGCGCGTGGGGCGCAATCACGCGCTGGATGTAGTCCGCCATCATCGGCCCGATGTTGCCGCCGCGAAACACATTGAAATGGTTCAGCCAGAACCAGGTCAGGCGCTGTTGCAATTGGTTGGGGGCGTACACCGCCAGCAGAAGTTGCTGCGCCATGGCCTGCTGGGTGAGTTGGTTTTTGCGCTGATTGAGCGCCTGCAGTTCAGCTTGCGTCTGTGCAACATCGGTCGTCTGGCCATCACGTTGAGCCAGGTGGATGGCGTGCTGCTCGCGTACCAACGGTGGAATGATCTGCTCCAGCGGTAGGTTGACTTCCAGATTCTCCAGTTGCCGGCGCACAGCGGGCCGCAGCATGGGGTGGGCCTGTGGCTGTAGTTGTGCGTCCAACAAACGCGTCGCACCGATTTGCGACAGCTCTCGCAACTGCACGGCGTCGGCACCCCAGCCAATGCGATCAAGAAAGACGGTGGGATGAAGGCGTGCCGCGGCATTCAGAGCCGCATCGCCGGCGCGGGCTTGCGGCTGTGCCTGTGCTGCGCAGCCAACGAGCAGTGGGAACAGGACACCGAGGGTCAGCCATATACGCATGGTTGGCCCAGTGCGAGTGATGTAGTGGGACAGCTTGCGCATGGTGGCTGTTGTGCTTGTCGGTCAGAAGTCAGTGGCGGGGCGTCAAGGCCGTAGTAGGTCCGCTGAGTCTGGCAACTTCGGCTCAGATTTTTTCTTCTCAGGACGGTTGTGAGCCTCTGCATGCTCAGGCGGGTGGCTGGAATGCGTCGCAAATTGCGCAGGGCCTGGACGTTCAACCGGGACTTGGCGCCTGGCCGGTGCATGGAGTTCCGGGCGGATGCTTTGCACAGGGCGCATCGGCTCTGTGTTGAACGGCCGCTCACCGCCTTGTTGGGATCGAGGGTGGGGTGGTGAAGCTTGCTGACGCTGTTCGTCACGCCTGGGCATGGGACTTCCAGTTGGATGCGGTACGGCGTTCAGGACGCGACGATTCGGTTCCGTCTCGAACCGACCCGGTGGCACCTCTGCGTTGCGGTGTTCTAGGTCAGGGGCATGGGTCGGGGATTGAGATTGCAGGGCCCGATCCTGCGCAGGCATGGGGCGCTGGCTCTCAGCCGCTTCATGCCCCTGGATCACGGTAATCCTTTGTCTGCGTTCCAAGCTCTGAATCTGGGCCGGCACATGCAAAACCAAGGGATGACCAGCGCCAGGAGCCGTGCCGTTTTGCGCCTTGAAGCGCTGCGCCAAGGTGTCATGCAAGGCTGGGGGCGGGGGTGGTGAGCGAGTGGCGAAGACGGTGCGCTCGAACGCCCCATGGGGAGGTGGTGCCGCAAGCTTGTGTCCCACCAGACTTTGTTCCACCGGGGCGATCGGGGGGCTGAACAGCACATGGGCTGCCGTCACGTGCACGGCACGGAAGGGCGCGCCGGCATACTGCACTCGCCGGCCACGCACGAATGCGGCGGCCGGCATGGCCGTGATCGCGCCGGGCACCCGCTGGTTGATGTAGACGTTGCGCTGGATGTTGTTGATCACTGTGGTGTTGTTGACCACGGTGACGGTCTTATTAACGATGACTGTGCGGTTGATGGCGTTGACGTAAGTGGGACTCGCGGCGTAAACCGGACGGTAGATTTCGCCTGGAGCGAGAGGAAACCAAGCGATCCCGGGTGCGCCGATCGACAACGACACGCTCCAAGACCCACCGCCACCGCCGATGAAGGCCACCAGCGCGGGCGCGTAGACCGGGCGCATGATCACCGGCCCTGGCACCCAGGCCCAGACGTTGCCGACATAAGCCCAGCGCCCGTAATGGAACGGGGCGAAACCCCAGGGTTCGTCATCGATCCAGGTCCAACCCCAGGGGGCGATCCAGGCCCAGTGTCCATCATGGTAGGGAGCCCAGCCAGCAACCACGGCTGTGGGCACCCAGATCGGGCCATACAGGGGATCGGTTTCCCAACGCCCGTATTGATCCAGGCCCTGGTAGCCGGTCATGCCCGTGCCGACATAGCGCGCCGAGATCGAGTCGCCTTCACGCCGGTTCAGCGTGCCGACCCAGCGGTCGAAGCCATCGAACGGGGGATTGAGAACGGCCTCATCAGGAATCAGCGCCGTCCCCGAGAACCGGACCAACTGGCGCCTGCCGACCGGGTAGCTTGCGCCGCCTGTCCCATACGCGATGCCTTCTCCAGCGCGCACGATGACCGTGGTTGTGTTCTGGCCGGGGTCCACATCGACGCGGTAGTCACCTGGTGTTTGCAGGTCGAACGCCAGGTTGGGGGTGTCGATCTCGAACGAGCGCCCTTGCATCGGTTCGCGGAGATGGACTTCGAACGTCCCCTGGGTGAGCTTGAGTTGCGTGGCGGCATCGCTCAATTCCAGAACGCTCAGACTGGTGTTGGCCCCCAGGCGCATAGCGGTGGAACCGGCCACCAACTCGGCTCGGCTTGCGGCACCGATCCAGACTTGATCGCCATCGCTCAGGGGGCGGTTGATGTTGGCGTAGGTCCAGGTGCTGCTGCCGGCTGGCAGCAGGGTTGCCGTGCCTTCGAACAGATCCATGCGCGCGACCAGCGCGGGGGGATCGGCCCACGCCGGCATGGCGAAGGCCATCAGAACCGCGGCTCCGAATGCAAGGTGGAGGCGATGCCAGAAGCCGGGCCGGGAGCTGTTTGACATGGAGGATTCCGAGCGTTGCGTGGTGGTTTCCCGCCAAGAATTGGCCGAATGGCCTAAGCCCACGCCTTCATTGACGCTCATAACGGGCTCGGCTTGGCCGCAGCGGACAGATGACGTCAGCCAGATGTAAACAATTGAGACAAATTGGCTCGACGGATATCGCGCATCACCGTGCGCGGCGCACATTGACGGGTCATCTCGAGAGACTCGTTGATGACGTATGCCAGGTCAGGATGCCAATCATCGTCGCTGACTTGATTGGGCTTGAGGATGTGCATCGACGATTCGCTGCCAACGTGACCGAATCGCCGCGATCAGAATCTTCTTTTGTGCCATGGTGAACTCTCCTCATGTCAGCGAAGGAAGGCCCGAAGGAATTCGGGCCGAACTGTCCAAACCCTAGATTGAACGCTTGTGAACCGCCCCGGGTTTCGTGGAGGCTAGTTGGTTTAAGTCATGCCGGAATGGCGTGTTGACTGGCTTGTTGGCGCCAGTAGTTTGCCTCAGCTTCTGCCGGAGGGATACCCCCAATCGGTTTGAGCAGTCGGGTGTGGTTGAACCAGTGCACCCATTGCAGGGTGGCCAGTTCGACGGCTTCCCTGGTTTTCCAGGGTCCGCGGCGGTGAATCAATTCGGCCTTATACAGCCCGTTGATGGTCTCGGCCAGGGCGTTGTCATAGGAGTCTCCTTTGCTGCCCACGGAGGGCTGGATGCCTGCCTGCGCCAAGCGTTCGGTGTACTTGACGCTGACGTATTGCACGCCTCTGTCCGAATGGTGGACCAAGGCATGGGCAGCGGGCCGACGCGCGTACAAAGCCTGCTCCAGCGCGTCCATCACGAAATCGGTCTGCATGGATGTGCTCACGCGCCAGCCCACGATGCGTCGGGCAAACACGTCGATGACGAACGCCACGTACAGCCAGCCCTGCCAGGTGCTCACATAGGTGAAGTCCGACACCCAGAGCTGGTTGGGTCGCTCGGCTTTGAACACCCGGTTGACGTGGTCCTGCGGACACGGCGTGCAAGTGTCGGGGACCGTGGTTCGCACCTTCTTGCTCCGCCGCGCACCCTGCAGCCCCAGGCGTTTCATCAGCCGCTCGACCGTGCAGCGCGCCACCCGGTTGCCCTCGCGGTTCATCTGCAACCAAACCTTGTCAGCTCCATACACCTGCCAGTTGGCGTGCCACACACGCTGGATGTCGGCAGCCAGCGCATCGTCGCGCTGAGCACGGGCGCTGCGCAACTCGGGGTTGCGATGACGCGCGGCATGGCGCCAGTAACACGACGGGGCCATCTGCAGCACTTTGCAGATGGGCTCGACCCCGTGCATGGGGCGGTGCTGGTCGATGAATCGCTTCAACTCTTCAAACGGCGGTCGAGCTCCGCCTGGGCGAAAAAAGCACTCGCCGCTTTGAGGATGTCATTGGCCCGGCGCAATTCCTTGTTCTCGCGCTCGAGTTGTTTGAGGCGTTCACGCTCGCTGCTCGTCAGGCCGTCGCGCTGGCCTGTATCGACTTCCTCGCGCTTGACCCACTCCAGCAGCGTCTGTGGCACGCAGCCAATCTTGGGGGCCATGGATTCGACTGCGGCCCACAGCGAGGGGTACTCGCCTCGGTGCTCCTGCACCATGCGTACCGCGCGCTCGCGCACTTCGGGGGAAAACTTGTTCGTCTTGTTCATGGCTCCATCTTCTCAAAGGTTGGAGCCTCCTCAAAACCCGGGGCGGTTCACAAGCAAGCCAGGGCTGTCACGCGGTCCTCACGACAGAAACCCTCGCCTGCTGTGACATGCGGCGGACCAGGGATCCTTCGATCCGCCGCCCTCCATGGCGCGCTTAATCAATCAATGCCTGCACACGCAGTTTTTCAGCCGGTATCGCCGCGCACGGTGACATGGCACAAGCGACCGCTTTCGGGAAGACACAGCGCGGCGCGCCGATCTCGATGACGCGGCATGCGTTTACCACGTACTTGCCGGAGTCTGGCGAGGACATCCGGACCATGCAGGAACTGCTGGGGCATTCGGATGTGAAGACGACCATGACCGGCTGCCTATGCGCTGAGGCCGCGCGCCGCTTCCAGAGCGAGCGATCCTGGCCGGAGTTTCGGTCTGCACATCCAAAGCCACGCAGATCCCCTCCGGCGTAGAGCTTTCGCGCCGTGTTCGAGACGGTCTGATGCGATTGCCTAAGATGGCTGCAGTCCGTGAATGCCGGCAGCCACGCACTGAACGGCCATGCCGCAGCAAGGGAGACGCCATGCCGAACCTGGAACCGTCGTTCGACTACATCATCGTGGGTGCCGGCTCGGCGGGCTGCGTGCTGGCAAACCGGCTCAGCGCGGACCCCGCTGTGCGCGTATGCCTGGTGGAAGCCGGGCCTGAAGACCGCTCGGTGCTCATCGACACCCCGCTCGGCATAGCCGGGCTGTTGCGCGGCAAGCGCTACAACTGGGCTTACGAAACACAACCGCAAGCCGCGCTGCAGGAGCGACGCCTGTACTGGCCGCGAGGCAAGGCACTGGGCGGCAGCAGTTCCATTAACGCCATGATCTATATGCGCGGCCACCCCGGCGACTATGACGACTGGGCCGCCGAGGGCAATCCGGGTTGGGGCTGGCAGAACGTGCTGCCCATCTTCGTGCAGCACGAACGGCAGCAGCACGGTGCGGACGCCCTGCATGGCGGCGACGGCCCGTTGCACGTGCATGATCTGGTGGACCCCAATCCGCTGAGCCTGGCCTTCGTGGAGGCCGGTGTGCAGGCGGGTTTGCCCCGTTGCTCGGATTTCAACGGCCCCGCGATGGATGGCGTGGGGCTGTACCAGGTGACGCAGCACGATGGCCGGCGTTGGAGCGCCGCCCGCGCCTTTCTCGACCCCGTACGCCAGCGCCCCAACCTCGTGGTGCGCACGCAGTGCCTGGCCACGCGCGTGCTGTTCGATGGGCGCCGTGCCGTGGGTTTGCGCGTACGCGGGCACGGGCGCGAGTGCAACCTGTCAGCACGCCGCGAGGTGATTCTCTGCGGCGGCGCCGTGAATTCGCCGCAATTGCTCATGCTGTCGGGGCTGGGGCCGGGCGCCCATCTGCAGGCCATGGGCATCGCCACGGTGACCGATCTGCCGGGTGTCGGCGCTAATTTGCAGGACCATCTCGATGTCACCCTCGCGGCGCGCGACGGCACGGCAGCTGCGGTGGGCGTGGGTTTCGGCGCCCTCCCCCGCCTGCTGCGCGAAGCGCTGAAGTTCCGCAAACGGGGCCGCGGCATGCTCACCGGCAACGCGGCCGAAGCCGGCGGCTTCGCGCGTACCCGCGCCGGACTCGGGCGGCCCGATGTGCAATTCCATTTCCTGCCCACGCTGCTGCGTGACCATAGCCGCAAGCTGGTCTGGGGCTACGGCTACACCCTGCATGTCTGCCAGTTGCGGCCGCTAAGTCGCGGCCGCATCACGCTGGCCTCGCCGGATGCCGGCGCGGCCCCCCGGATCGACCCGATGTATCTGAGCCATGCGGCAGATCTGGGCGTGCTGCGCGAAGGTCTTCGCCTGGCACATCGCATCCTGTCGGCGCCCGCGTGGCAAGCTTTCGCCGCAAACCGGCGAGAACCCTGCCCGGATATGCGCGACGGCGCAGCGCTGGACGCCTATATCCGCGGCAACGCGGAAACCATCTACCACCCGGTCGGCACGTGCCGCATGGGTGCGGACGATGCTGCCGTGGTGGATAGCCGACTACGCGTGCGTGGCGTGGGCGGCTTGCGCGTGGCCGATGCCTCCGTCATGCCGAACATCATTGGCGGCAACACCAACGCGCCTTGCATGATGATCGGCGAAATGGCGAGCCGCTTGGTCGCCGAGGATGCCCAGGCCGGATGAGGGGGGCAAATTCAGCGGTGCAGGCCGCGCTCGTCGGGTTCGTCGGTGGAGGTGGAAATGACACTGACCGATTTGCCCTTGAAACGCCGCCAGCCATACAAGGCGTAACCCGACAGGCCGTAGATGACGAACAAGCCGAACAGAACCAGCGGCGGCCGATAGGCGATGAGGCCGATCAGCAGCACGATGAGGAACAGCGTGATGAAGGGCACGCTGCGCCGCAGGCTGACGGACTTGAAACTGTAGAACGGCACATTGGTGACCATGGTCAGACCGGCAAAGGCGGTGATGGCGAAGGCGACCCAGGGCACGTGGGTGCCGATGACGTCCGAGTCGGCCATGATCCAGATGAAGCCGGCGACCAAAGCCGCCGCCGCCGGGCTGGGCAGGCCCTGGAAGTAGTTCTTGTCCACCACCGCGATATTGGTGTTGAAACGCGCCAGACGCAGCGCCGCTCCCGCACAGTAGACGAAGGCGGCCAGCCAGCCCAGCTTGCCCAGGCTGTGCAGAGACCATTGGTACATGATGAGCGCAGGGGCCGCGCCGAAGGACACCATGTCGGCCAGGGAGTCGAACTGCGCGCCGAACTCGCTTTGCGTGTGGGTCAGGCGCGCCACGCGGCCATCGAGGCTGTCGAGCACCATGGCGGCGAAAATGGCCGTGGCGGCGAGGTCGTAGCGTTGGCCCATGGCCATGACGATGGCGTAAAAACCGGCGAACAACGCGGCCGCGGTGAAGGAATTGGGCAAGAGGTAAATGCCGCGCCGCTGCCGATGCGGCAAGCGGTGCAAGTCCTCCCCGGGATCGGGAAGGCCTGCGTCCAGTCCGTCGTCCTCGTCGCCCTCCCGGCGGCGAGGCGGTTCTCGGGAAGCTTGAGCACTGGGAAAACGTGTCACATTGCGCGGCATGGCAGGACCCTCCTCGCGTCAGGCAGGCGTGTCTGCGGCAAACGCCGCCAGCGCCGTGCTGGTCGCATACACCTTGTCGCCGATCGACACGCGCGGCATGGTGTCCAGTGGCAGATACACGTCCACCCGCGAACCGAAACGGATGAAACCAAAACGCTGGCCGCGTTGCAGCGTGTCGCCGGGCTTGACGTAGCACAGCACGCGCCGCGCGATGAGGCCCGCCACCTGCACGGCTGTGACGGTGCGGCCGCCACTCTGGATGATCACGGCGTTGCGCTCGTTTTCGAGCGAGGCCTTGTCCAGGTCGGCATTGAAGAATTTGCCCGGGAAATAATTCACCGCCTGCACCGTGCCGGTGACCGGCGCGCGGTTGGAATGCACGTTGAACACATTCATGAACACGCTGATCTTCAGCGCCTCGCGTTGCGCGTAGGGGTCCTGTGCGCGTTCGATGGCGACGATGCGCCCATCGGCCGGCGACAGCACGGCGAGCGGATCCTGCGGAACCTGGCGTGGCGGGTCGCGGAAGAACTGAATGACGAAAATCGCCACCAGCCACAACGGCAGCGACCACCAGAATCCGGCGAACAGCCAGGTCAGCGCAGAAATCAGGATGATGCCGCCGATGAACGGCCAGCCTTCACGGGCAAGAATGGGGTGGGAATAGTGCATATATGCAGTGTAGTCGGGGGAAACACATGCATCACGACAGCGCAAGGCCATCCATGCATCTGCCGCACGAGAAGAAACGGCCATCCGCGAAAACGCAGATGGCCGGTGTTCAGGCCAAGCCGGTTTTGCCTGCCGGCAAAACCGTGCCGTTCAAGGCCACGCTCAGTTCTTCGACTTGTCGACCAACTTGTTGGCCTTGATCCACGGCATCATCGCACGCAGCTGCTCGCCTACCTTCTCGATGGGATGCTCGGCGGTGAGGCGTCGGCGCGAAATCAGCGTGGGCGCACCGGCGCGGTTTTCGAGGATGAAGCTCTTGGCGTATTCGCCGGTCTGGATGTCCTTGAGCGCCTGGCGCATGGCGTTCTTGGTGTCCTCGGTCACCATGCGCGGACCGGTCACGTATTCGCCATACTCGGCGTTATTCGAGATGGAGTAGTTCATATTGCCGATGCCGCCCTCGTAGATCAGGTCGACGATGAGCTTGAGTTCGTGCAGGCACTCGAAATACGCCATCTCGGGCGCGTAGCCGGCTTCCACCAGGGTCTCGAAACCGGCCTTGATGAGTTCCACGGTGCCGCCGCACAGCACGGCCTGCTCGCCGAACAGATCGGTCTCGGTCTCCTCGCGGAACGAGGTCTCGATGATGCCGGCGCGGCCGCCGCCGTTGGCCATGGCATACGACAGCGCGAGGTCGCGCGCCTTTTTCGACACGTTCTGCGCCACGGCGATGAGGTGGGGCACGCCGCCGCCCTGGGTGTAGGTGTTGCGCACGGTGTGGCCGGGGGCCTTGGGCGCGATCATGATCACGTCGAGATCGGCGCGCGGCGTGACCTGGCCGTAATGGATGTTGAAACCGTGGGCGAAAGCCAGCGCCGCGCCTTTCTTGGCATGGGGCTCGACATGGTCGCGGTACACCTGGGCGATGTTCTCGTCCGGCAGCAGGATCATGATGACGTCGGCGCCCTTGACGGACTCGTCCACGTCCTTGACGGTGAGACCGGCCTTTTTGGCCTTGTCCCACGACGCGCCGCCCTTGCGCAAACCGACGGTGACCTTCACGCCGCTGTCGTTCAGGTTCTGGGCGTGGGCGTGGCCTTGCGAGCCGTAACCGATGATGGTGACCTTCTTGCCCTTGATGAGGGAAAGATCGCAGTCCTTGTCGTAAAACACTTTCATTTCAGCTCCTCCTGGCGAAAGGATGAATGGATGCATTCCCACGTACCTTTCGC
Organism: Thiomonas delicata; assembly: GCF_900088825.1. Classification (GTDB taxonomy): domain Bacteria; phylum Pseudomonadota; class Gammaproteobacteria; order Burkholderiales; family Burkholderiaceae_C; genus Thiomonas_A; species Thiomonas_A delicata. The sequence continues at coordinate 1,301,766 of NZ_LT592171.1, forward strand.
CCGATGTGCTGCCAAAAAAGCGGGGACGGCCCGATGCTTTTCTGGAAATCGGTGGGAATGTCGGGCGGGGCCGCCCAGGTTTGCGATGCCCAATGCCGTTACACCCGCAGCACGCGTTCGCCGCGGCTGATGCCGCTGGCGCCGGTGCGCACGGTTTCCAGGATCGCGGTGCGTTCCACGGCCTGGATGAAGGCGTCGAGCTTGGCCTCGTCGCCGGTGAGTTCGATGGTGTAGGTCTTGTCGGTCACGTCGATGATGCGGCCGCGGAAGATGTCGGCCATGCGTTTCATTTCCTCGCGCTCCTTGCCGACGGCGCGCAGCTTGATGATCATGAGTTCGCGCTCGATGTAGTTGGCCTCGGTGAGGTCGACCACCTTGACCACGTCGATCAGGCGGTTGAGGTGCTTGGTGATCTGCTCGATCACCTCGTCCGAGCCGGTGGTGACGATGGTCATGCGCGAGAGCGAGTCATCCTCGGTCGGCGCCACCGACAGCGACTCGATGTTGTAGCCGCGCGCGGCGAACAGGTCGACCACCCGCGACAGCGCGCCGGGTTCGTTTTCAAGCAGGACAGCGATGATGTGTTTCATATGCGATCTCCCACCCCAGGCTTCGCGCGCCGCCGGTAAGCGGCGCCTGGCTCTGAGGGGTGATGGTGGTTGAACGAACAGGATAGGGGTCTCCGATGCCGCCCGGCGCCCGGCATGCGCGGCCGACCTCGTGAGCCAGCCTCGCGTGTCCGGCGCCGGGCGCATGCATCAAAGGTCCTCGGACCCCAGCAGCATGTTGGTGATGCCCTTGCCGGCCTGCACCATGGGCCAGACGTTCTCGGTCGGGTCGATGGCAAAGTCGATGAACACGGTACGGTCCTTCATCGCGAAGGCCTTCTGCAGGGCAGCGCGCACGTCCCCGGGCTTGTCCACCCGCATGCCCACGTGGCCGTAGGCCTCGGCCAGCTTGACGAAGTCGGGCAGCGAATCCATGTACGAGTGCGAATAACGCCCCGCGTACTCGATTTCCTGCCACTGCCGCACCATGCCGAGGTAGCGGTTGTTGAGCAGCAGCACCTTCACCCCGGTGCCGTACTGCAGGCAGGTGGCCAGTTCCTGGATGTTCATCTGGATCGAGCCGTCGCCGGTGATGACCACCGCCTCGGCGTCCGGCTTGGCCAGCTTGATGCCCATGGCGTAGGGAAGTCCCACGCCCATGGTGCCCAGGCCGCCGGAATTGATCCAGCGCCGGGGATGGTCGAAGTGGTAATGCTGCGCCGCCCACATCTGGTGCTGGCCGACGTCGGAACAGACATAGGTTTCGCGGTCTTTCGTCAGCTCGTACAGGGTTTCGATGACGTACTGCGGCTTGATCACGCGATCGGACTTCTCGTAACGCAGGCAATCGCGCTTGCGCCATTCCTCGATCTGTCCCCACCAGGTGGCCAGTGCCGCCATGTCCTGCTTGTGGCCGGCCTCCTTCTGCTGCTCGATCTGCTCGATGAGATCGCCCAGCACCTCGCCGACGTCGCCGACGATGGGCACGTCCACCTTGACGCGCTTGGAAATCGACGACGGGTCGATGTCGATGTGGATGATCTTGCGCTCGATCTGCGCGAAGTCCTTGGGATTGCCGATGACGCGGTCGTCGAAGCGCGCCCCCACGGCCAGCACCACGTCGCTGTGCTGCATGGCCATGTTCGCCTCGTAGGTGCCATGCATGCCGAGCATGCCGAGAAATTTCGGGTCCGACGCCGCAATCGCACCCAGGCCCATCAGCGTGTTGGTGCACGGCAGGCCCAGCAGCTTGGCGAGCTGGCGCAGCTTGTCCGAGGCGTTCGCCAGCACCACCCCGCCGCCGCTGTAGAGGTAAGGGCGCTTGGCGTGCATGAGCAACTGCACGGCCTTGCGGATCTGGCCGCCGTGCCCCTTGCGCACCGGGTTGTACGAACGCATCTCGACGTGCTCGGGATAATGGAAATGCGCCAGGTTGCGCGTGATGTCCTTGGGCACGTCCACCACCACCGGGCCGGGGCGGCCGCTGCGGGCGATGTGGAAGGCCTTTTTCATGGTCAAGGCCAGGTCGTTCACGTCCTTGACCAGGAAGTTGTGCTTCACGATGGGACGCGTGATGCCCACCGTGTCGCATTCCTGGAAGGCGTCCAGGCCGATGGCGTGCGTGGGCACCTGGCCGGTGATGATGACCATCGGAATCGAGTCCATGTACGCCGTGGCGATGCCGGTGACGGCATTGGTCGCGCCGGGACCCGAGGTGACGATGGCCACGCCCACCTCGCCGGTGGCGCGCGCATAGCCGTCGGCCGCGTGCACCGCAGCCTGCTCGTGGCGTACCAGCACGTGCTGGATGGTGGTTTGCTTGTAGAGCTCGTCGTAGAGGTAGAGCACCGCGCCGCCGGGGTAACCCCAGACGTGCTTGACCCCTTCGCGCTGCAGACAGCGCACGACGATTTCGGCACCCGTGATTTCGGTCGTGCCGTTGGCATGTTTTTGAGAAGCGGCCGTGGCGGCCGATTTGATTTCCGCGCTGGATATGTCCATATTCACCTCCATGATTTTCTCTAACGAAAAACCTTTGGCGCCTCTCCAGCCAGGCTTGTGGCCTGCTCTCGAGACTCTGTCGCGCGGTCTGTGATGATGCCGAGCGGGCTTGTGTCGAACACACAAGGATCGCGCAGCGCTTGGAAGACCGTCGAAGCGTGAAAGTGTAATGCCGCGGCGCATCACGGACAAGCCGGCGTTGTCGGCGCCCCACGCCCAAGCGCGTGACGGCATGTGTCAGTCGGCGTGAATTTCGCGTTGCAACAGGCACACCGCGCTGGTGGCGATGCCCTCCTGCCGCCCGACAAAACCGAGGCGCTCGGCCGTCTTCGCCTTCACGTTCACGCGCTCGCTTTCCACGCCCAGCGCCTGGGCGATGGCCGTACGCATCGTGTCGCGGTAGGGTGCGAGCCTGGGCGCCTGGGCGCACACGGTGCAGTCCACGTTCACCACCCGCCAGCCACGGCCCTGCACGGCATGCAGCGCGGCGCGCAGCAGTTGGATGGAATCGGCGCCGCGAAAGCGCGGATCGGTGTCGGGGAAATGCGTGCCGATGTCGCCCAGACCCGCTGCGCCCAAAAGGGCGTCGGTGATCGCATGCAGCAGCGCGTCGGCGTCGGAATGACCCAGCAGGCCGCTGTGATGCGCGATCTCCACGCCGCCCAGCACCAGGCGCCGCCCCGGGACCAGCGCGTGGATGTCCTCGCCCTGGCCGACACGCCACTCCATCGCGGCCCGGCTCATGCTGCGCTCCTCGCGCCCGCCGCGCGCGAGGCGAGCAGCGCCTCGGCCAGCCTCAGATCGTCGGGATAGGTGATCTTGAAATTCGCCCCGCTGCCCATCACCAGCCGCGGCTGCAGGCCCATGCGCTCGATCGCCGAAGCCTCGTCGGTGATGTCCGCCGGATCGGCCTGTTCCAGCGCCGCGAGCAGGGTGTCGAGGCGAAACATCTGCGGCGTCTGCGCCAGCCACAGGCCGGCGCGCGGCAGCGTGGCGGCCGCGCGCGCCACGTCGCCACGCCGCTCCTGCTTGAGCGTGTCGGGCAGCGGCAGGGCCAGCAGGCCGCCCACGGCGTCGTTCTCGCAGGCGTGAATCAATCCGTCGATCGCCGCGGGCGTGATGCAGCAGCGCGCCGCATCGTGCACCAGGACCCAGTCGTTCGCGTCCGCGCCCTGGCCCAGCAGCCAGCGCAGTCCCTGCGTCACGGTCTGCGCCCGCGTCGCGCCGCCTTGTTCGGCGATGCGCAGGCGGGCGTGCGCCGGCAGCGCCCCGCGTGCCCGCGCATCGCCCGGCGCCACCACCACGGTGACGGTGTCGACGCGGCCGCAATCGAGAAAAGCCCGCACGGTGTGCGCGACCACGGCGGCGCCGGCCACGCGCCGATATTGCTTCGGTCTGTCGCCCGGCAGGCGCGTGCCCGAACCGGCACTGGGAATCAGAGCATGAATGGGCATCGCATTGCCTGGAGACGTGCGGCTGAAGGCCGCACCTGCGAAAATTCTAGGGATGTCCCAAGCCCCGACCCCGTTTCTTCAGTTTCTCGCGCCGAACCTTCCCGCGCTGAAGCCCGGCCAACGCCAGTGGTTGAGCAAGCCCGCAGGCAGCGCCGATGCCCTGCTGCTGGCCGAGTTGGCCAGGTCGCGTCATCCGGGGGACGATCGTGGGGTCTGGGTCGTGGTCACCAGCGATCCGGCCGACGCCCAGCGCCTGCTCGCCGAAATGCAGTGGTTCGCCCCCGGCTTGCGCTGCGGCGTGCTGCCCGACTGGGAAACCCTGCCCTACGACGCCTTCTCGCCGCATCAGGATTTGGTCTCCGAACGCCTGGCCACGCTCTGGACCCTGCACAGCACCGGGCTGGACGTGGTGCTGGTTCCCGCCACCACGGCGCTGCAGCGCCTGCCGCCGGCATCCTTTCTCGCCTCCACGACCTTCAGTTTTCAGAAGGGCCAGAGCATCAACGAGGCGGCGCTGCGCAGCCAGTTGGTGCTGGCCGGCTACGCGCATGTCACCCAGGTGGTGGCCCCCGGCGAGTACGCCGTGCGCGGCGGCCTGCTGGACCTGCACCCCATGGGCAGCGCGCTGCCCCTGCGCGTGGACCTTTTCGGCGACACCGTGGAGTCCATCCACACCTTCGACCCCGATACCCAGCGCAGCCTGTACCCGGTGGAGACCGTGCGCATGCTGCCGGGCCGCGAATTCCCGCTCGACGAGGCCGCGCGCCAGCGTTTCCGCGCCCAATGGCGCGAGCGCATCGAGGGCGACCCCAGCCGCAGCCCGCTGTACCGCGACATGGCCAACGGCGTGGCGGGCCCCGGCATCGAGTATTACCTGCCCTTGTTTTTCGAGCAGACCGCCACCCTGCTGGACTACGCCGGTCCCCATGCCGGCGTCGTGCTGCTGGGCGACGTGGCCGGCGCCATGCGCCAGTTCTGGCTCGACACCAACGAGCGCTGGCGCCTGTTGCGCCACGACCCGGAACGCCCGGCCCTGGCGCCAAGCGAGCTGTACCTGAGCGAGGAAGAATTCTTCCTGCGCATCAAGCCCCTGCCCCAACTCGGCCTGCGGCAACCGACGCCTCCCGCGGATGCCCAACCCGCACCCCCGCGCACTGACCCTGCGGCTGCGCAAACCCCGCAGGCGGACGACGCAGATGCATCCCCCCCGGCGCCCGATGCATCTTTCGCGGCTGGCGCGATGCGCATTCTGCCCGCCCAGGCGCTGCCGGACGTGTCCGTCGAGCGCCGCAGCGAACACCCCTTGCGCCGGCTGGAAGCCTGGCTGCAAACCGACGGCCTGGCGGCCAAGCGCTCCATGCGGGTGCTGCTGTGCGCGGAGTCGCCCGGGCGGCGCGAGACCCTGCTGGAGCTGATGCGCGAAGCCCACCTGGACCCGCGCCCTGTCGAGGACTGGGCCGGATTCGCGCGGGCCGATACGCGCTTCGGCCTGACGGTTGCGCCGCTGGCCGCCGGATTCGCCCTGCCGCAAGCCGGCATCGCCCTGCTCACCGAAACCGAGCTGTTCGCGCTCAGCCCCTCGCAGCGCCGGACGCGCAAGCAGGAGCGCGCGAGCGACGTCGAACATCTCATCCGCGACCTGTCGGAACTCAAGCCCGGCGACCCCGTCGTGCACCAGCAGCACGGCATCGGCCGCTACCAGGGCTTGATCTCGCTGGACCTGGGCGACGGGCCGGCCGAATTCCTGCACCTGGCCTACGCCAAGGACGCGCAGCTCTACGTGCCTGTCGCGCAGTTGCACCTCATCGCCCGCTACAGCGGGGTCGACCCCGACAACGCACCCTTGCATAGCCTGGGCTCGGGACAGTGGGACAAGGCCAGGCGCAAGGCGGCCGAGCAGATCCGCGACACCGCGGCCGAACTGCTCAATATCTACGCCCGGCGCACCGTGCGCCCCGGCCACGCCTTCCGCTACGCCGCGCAGGACTACGAGGCCTTCGCCGCCGGATTCGGCTTCGAGGAGACGCCCGATCAGCGCGCCGCGATCCACGCCGTGGTGCAGGACATGATCTCGCCCAGGCCCATGGACCGCCTGGTATGCGGCGACGTGGGTTTCGGCAAGACCGAGGTGGCGCTGCGCGCCGCTTTCGTCGCGGTCATGGGCGGCAGGCAGGTGGCCGTGCTGGCCCCCACCACCCTGCTCGCCGAGCAGCACGTGGAAACCTTCCGCAACCGCTTCGCCGACTGGCCGGTGCGCATCGCCGAGCTGTCGCGCTTTCGCACGAGCAAGGAAGTCGGCGCCGCGCTGAAAGGGATGGCCGAGGGCACGGTGGACATCGTCATCGGCACGCACAAGCTGCTGTCGGCCGACGTGAAGTTCCAGCGCCTGGGCCTGGTCATCGTCGACGAGGAGCACCGCTTCGGCGTGCGCCACAAGGAGGCGCTCAAGGCCCTGCGCGCCGAGGTCGACATGCTCACCCTCACCGCGACCCCCATTCCCCGCACGCTGGGCATGGCCATGGAGGGTTTGCGCGACCTCTCGGTCATCGCCACCGCGCCGCAAAAGCGCCTGGCGATCAAGACCTTCGTGCGCAACGAGAGCAAGGCCGTGATCCGCGAGGCCGTGTTGCGCGAGATCAAGCGCGGCGGTCAGGTCTATTTCCTGCACAACGAGGTGGAGAGCATCCAGCGCCGGCGCGAGGATCTGGCCGCGCTGCTGCCCGAAGCGCGCATCGACGTGGCCCACGGCCAGATGCACGAGCGCGACCTCGAGCGCGTGATGCGGGACTTCCACGCCCAGCGCTTCAACCTGCTGCTGTGCTCGACCATCATCGAGACCGGCATCGACGTGCCCACCGCCAACACCATCGTCATGAGCCGCGCCGACAAGTTCGGCCTGGCCCAGCTCCACCAACTGCGCGGGCGCGTCGGCCGCTCGCACCACCAGGCCTATGCCTATCTGCTGGTGCCCGATGTGCAGTCGCTGTCCAAGAACGCGCAGCAGCGCCTGGAAGCCATCACCCAGATGGAGGAACTGGGCTCGGGCTTCTACCTGGCCATGCACGACCTGGAAATCCGGGGCGCCGGCGAGGCGCTCGGCGAGGCGCAGTCGGGCAATGTGCAGGAGATCGGCTACCAGATGTACGTGGACATGCTGCAGGCCGCGGTGAAGGCGCTGAAGGCCGGACGCGAGCCCGACCTGCTCAACCCGCTGAGCGTGACCACCGAGATCAACCTGCACGAACCCGCGCTGCTGCCGGAGGACTATTGCCCGGACGTGCACGCCCGCCTGTCGCTCTACAAGCGCCTGGCCAGCGCGACGGACGACGCCCGGCTGCAGGAGGTGGCCGAGGAGATCGTCGACCGCTTCGGGCGCATGCCGGCGGCCGCGCTCAACCTGCTGGAAACCCACCGCCTGCGCCTGCTCGCCCAACGCTACGGCGTGACCAAGGTGGACGCCGCCGACCAGCAGACGCTGATCCAGTTCCGCACCGACCCTCCAGTGGACGCCGCGCGCATCATCTGGCTGGTGCAGAACCATCGCCATATCCGCCTGGCCGGCAACGACAAGCTGCGCATCGAACGCGACGCCAAGGACGCCGCCGCGCGCGCCCGCCTCGTGCGCGACACGCTGCGGCTGCTGGGCGAACCGCGCAGCGAACCCGTCGGCGCATGACATCCCATTCCCTTCTGCCCATCGACACCACACCCGCCATGACCTCGCATCACCTCGTCCTGCAAGTCCCCGCCGCATCGATCCTGTCACCCGATCTGGTCGCGCGCATCAGCGAGCACGTCCAGCCTCTCGGGCTGGAAAAGCTGCCCGGCGCATCGGGAGACTGGGGCACGCACGCCGTACGCCTGCGCGACCTCGGCGTCGATCCGCATGTGGCGCGCAGCTTCATGCCGGCCATCGCCGCCGAACACGGCGTCGACTGGGCCGTCGTCCCCGCCGGACTGCGTCTGGCCGATTTCAAGCTGCTGGTGCTGGACATGGATTCCACCCTGGTGGCCATGGAAACCATCGACGAGCTGGGCGCGGCCAGCAGCCGCAAGGCCCAGATCGCCGCAATCACCGAGGCCGCCATGCGCGGCGAAATCGCCGACTACGCCGAGAGCCTGCGCCGCCGCCTGGCCCTGCTCGCCGACACACCCGAGAGCGTGCTGGAAGATGTGTACGCCCGCATGCGGCTCAACCCCGGGGCCGAAACTCTCATCGCGACCGCCAAGGCCCATGGCCTCAAGGTGCTGCTGGCCACCGGCGGCTTCACCTGGTTCGCCGAGCGTCTGCAGCGCCGCCTGGGGCTGGACTTCGTCGCCGCCAACACCCTGCGAATCGAGGGCGGCAGGCTGACCGGTCATGTCATCGGCCCCATCGTCGACGCCGAGGCCAAGTGCCAAGCCCTGCTCGACGCCTGTGCCCGCATCGGCTGCAGCCCGCGCCAGGCCATCGCCATCGGCGACGGCGCCAACGACCTGGCGATGATGGGCGCCGCGGGCCTCAGCGTGGCCTACCACGCGAAACCCGCCGTGCGCGACGCAGCCGGCGCCGCGCTCAACGTCTGCGGCCTCGACGGTACGCTGCGCTTGTTCGAGGATTGACGCTTGCCGCCTGCGCGGCGCCCGCTTCTCGGCGCATGGCAGCGCATCCGCTCCAAGCCCGCGGGATGGGCTTGGAGGATAGTCCTCGCAGTATTTATCTCGCAGCGCGCGCGAAATTCAAGCGGAAAAGCGTGAAAAAGTAGACGATTCGTCGATTTTCTCGACGCGGCGCCGGCCCGATGTCTCCCATCCGAATTAGATTCGGCTCATAAAAGTAGATTGGAGACAAGGATGATGCAAGATCGCTTCAATGCGTTGCGTCCGGCGCATGGTCGCAAGACCGCGGCCGACGCAGTTCCATGTTCCGCGCCGCGCTTATCCCTCGCCATCGCCACCCGAATCCGCCGCCCATGGCTGCGTTTCGGAGGGTGGCTCCTGGCGGGCGCGCTTGGTTTGGCAACCAGTGCGCAAGCGGCCCCCGCACAGACCTCGCCGCCCCTGGTGCTCGGGGTCCAAAACGGACGCGTGCAGGAAGACGCGGTCTCCGTGTTCAACACAGCACAGCTGCTCGCCAACATGATTGGTACCGCGACCGGGCGCAAGGTCATCTGGGAAGCCAATTACGCCAAGGCCGACACGGCCAAACAAGCGCAGGCCGGGGCACGCTTCGACTTCGTGTTCAGCAAGCCCCCCAACCTCACCGCCACGCTTCTCTCCCAGGGCTGGAAACTGGTGGCCGCTGCGAAGCCTCCCGTCGAATTCGGGACCGATCTCATCGCCCAATCCTGCCCGGGCAAGCCGGGACAGGTGCTATTGGGTGGCCCGACCTTGGTCATCTTGGGTACCAGCGAGGCATCGAGCCATGCCTCCTGCGTCCCCGTCGCCGATGTCTGGAAGTCGCCGGCAGCCGTCCTGTTGACCGCGAGCAAGGGCAGTCTGGTCGACAAAATGGCGCAGAAAATGTGGTTGCAGCGCTCTGGCGGCAAGGTCCCGCCGATCGTCTACACCCAATATCAAAACGCCGTCACCGATCTCATGGCCAGCACGCACGTGGCCGTGATCGGTACCGTCACTCCGCTTTTCTCCAAGCAGTGGCAGGCCCATGGCGGGATCATTCTGGCGCACCAAGCCATGCCCTTCTGGGCCTTGCTGGCCGCCCCGGACGTCCCCGCCGAGACCGTGGACAAGGTGCGCTCGACCTTCCTCGACGGATCCTCGCACGCCGTGGACAAGGCCTTGCATATTCCGGGCTGGGAAGCCGGCAGCCCCAAACCTTATGCCGAATTCATTCAATGGCTGAAATCCAAGGAATGAGTCTGCAAGGCTAGCCGAGAAAATCCTCCACATTCGACACGCCCCAAGTGGCCGGATTCTCGGGACTGGCAACGCGGTCCTGGTTGCCGGCGAGGGACAGGTCCACCACCTTGGGCATGATGTAGGCGCGTGCCTTGGCGGAGAAGAACGCCCTGACCTTGGGCCGCAGCAAGGAAGATTCCCCCTGCTCGATCACCACCCCCATGAGGCCGGATTCGAGCCGTACGAAACTGCCGATCGGGTAAATCCCCACGCTTTTGACGAAGGCGTGAAAGATGCGTTCATCGAGGTGGTCCTGCGTCCACGTGGCCATCTTGCGGAGCGACTCGGTGGGGTCCCATCCCTTCTTGTAGGGCCGGTTGGATGTGACGGCGTCATAGATGTCGCACACCGCGCCCATGCGCGCATACTTGGAAATGTTCTCGCTGGACAAGCCGTGGGGATAGCCGGTGCCATCGAGCTTCTCGTGGTGGCGCAGGCAGACATCCAGCGCCATCTCGCCGATGCCGCCCATGTCTTGCAGGAGCTTGTGGCCTGCCTCCGGATGGCGCTTGATGACCTCGAATTCCGCGTCGCTCAGTCGCCCGGGTTTGTTGAGGATCTGGGGGGGAATCCGGGCCTTGCCCAGGTCGTGCAACATGCCGGCAAGACCCGCTTCGCGGGTTTCAACCTCGTCGAACCGGAGTTGCCGCGCCAGGGCCATCATCAAGGCGCAAACCGCGACGGAATGCATATAGGTGTACTCGTCCGCGGTCTTCAGACGCGCCACGCTGATGAGCGCCCAGGGATTGCGATCGAGCGAGTGCGAGATCTCTTCGACGAGCTTCTCGGCACTGTGCCGATCGACGGCACGGCCCAAACGGGCCTCGGCGAACATTGTGCGCACGATGGATTTGGAGTGCGAGTAGATCCGTGTCGCGCGGGCCATTTCCTCCATCATGGAACTGCGCGCCGGCGCGGTGACAGCCGACTCTTGCTGCGATGTCGTCCCGTTTTCGGCGTCGAGCTGCCGAGTGCCCTTCTCGCTTTCGTGTGCGACGTCCAGGCCTTTGTCCGTGTCGATCCATACCTCCTCGATGTCACTGGCGAGGATGGACTCGATTTCGGCACGATCCTGAATCAGGAAGGATTTGCGCCAGAACGGATGATCCATCCAGGATCCCTCCAGCTTCTGGACAAACATCCCCTCGCGCAACCGCCTGGAATTTATTTTTCTCAGCATAGGTCGTGTCTGGCGGCGCCCCATCCAACCCCCATGGTCTGGACATGGCCCGGCCGTGAAGATCGCATGACGCGCCCGGCCCTCGGCTTCCGTCACATTCCGCGCCTGGCTCCTTGCGCGGCGCGCGATCCGGCGTGTTGAGCGGCCGCAGCGAGATGAGCATATTGCAAGCTCAGTTCCTGCGCGCCATGCGGTCTTCCAGTTCCCCCACGGCCGCGGACAGGCCGTTTGCGGTTTCGGTGATGAGCTGGGCCTGGGTTTGTTCGAGCTGGGCCATGCGGGCCAGCAGCTCGTTCTTGTGCGCGTTCATCTGCTCGGCCACGCGGTTCAGACCGGCTTCGAGACTTTGCTGCAGCTGGGTGATGCGCGAGCTTTCCGCCTTGTCGGCCCGTTCGCGCTGAGCCTGCAGTTCCTTCATCTGCCGGCGGCCTTCGAGCAGGGCCGAGGTGCGCACATAGAACGCGAAGCCGAGGAAAACCAGCGCGAGCAACGCGCTCAGGGCCAGCATCACCAGACCGAGCGGCGCTTGGACCGACGTGAAACCCAGCGTCAGGGAGGTGCTGGCGGTGAAGGCGGCCCAGTTCAACGCCGCGAATGCGGCCAGCAGCGCGAACAGCACGATGAGCAGGATGGAGCGGAAACCCATGATGTTCTCCCTTGTCGGTCTGAATGATTCTTGCCGGGTCGACGACTCAGCGCAACGCCACACGCATGGCCTGGGCGATGTCGGCGATCAGGTCGTCCGGATCTTCCAGCCCGATGCACAGGCGCACCAGCGGGCTTGCATAGGGCCAGGCCCCGCCGCGCATGGTCGCCGCATCGTAGGGTACGGCCAAACTCATCGGGCCGCCCCAGGAATAGCCGATCTTGAACAGCCGCAGCGCGTCGACGAAGGCATCGACCCGCCGCGCATCGACCTGCGGCTGAAAGGTGAAGCTGAACAGTCCCGCTGCGCCGCTGCAGTCGCGCACCCAGTGGGCATGGCCCGGGCTACCCGGCAGCGCCGGGTGCAGCACGACCTGAACCTCGGGCTGCTCCCGCATCCAGGCCGCGATGCGCCGGGCGGACCGGTCGTGCGCGGCATAACGCAGGGCCAGGCTGTGCAGGCCGCGCAGCACCAGCGTCGCGTCGTCCCCGCCCACCCCCAGCCCCAGGCGCATATGGGCATAGAGCAGGCGTTCGTGCAGGGCCTCGTTGCAGGTCATCACGGCCCCCATCAACACATCGGCCCCACCGGACTGGTATTTGGTGAGAGCCTGCATGGAGATGTCGATGCCGAGATCGAAAGGCTTGATCGCCAGGCCGGCGGCCCAGGTGTTGTCGATGGCGGTGGTGATGCCGTGCCGCCGGGCGATGGCGACGAGACCGCGCAGATCCGGCATTTCCAGGGTCACCGAGCCGGGCGCCTCCAGCCACAGCAGGCGGGTGCGCGGCGTGATCGAGTCCTCCACCGAGGCCGGGTTCATCGGGTCGTAGAGGCTGGCGCGAATGCCCAGGCCGGCAAGAAGGCGTTCGGCCAGTTCGCGGCTGGGACCATACACATTGGCCGGCAACAGCACGCCGTCGCCCTGTTCCAGCAGGGCCAGGTCGACGAGGGCGATGGCCGCAAGGCCCGAGGGGCAGAGCATGCAGTGCGCGGCGCCCTCGATCTCGGCCAGACGCGCTTCCAGCGTGAAGGTCGTCGGCGTGCCGTGCAGGCCGTAGGTGTAGCCGGTCTTGTGGCGCCAGTCGCGCGCGCGCATGGCCGCCACGTTCGGGAAGATGACGGTGGAGGCACGGTGCGTGGCCGGCTGCACGCTGTCGAATCCGGCAGGTGGCTGATAACCTGCGTGCTGCAAACGCGTGGCCAGGCGCAGACCGTCGGGGCCCGCCGCGGGGTTCTGTTCTAATTGCGGCTCATGTGTGTCATTGGACATGCGTGAAGGTTCTCCATCGAAACATTCGATCTCTGTACGGCCATGGCCCAAGCATAAGACCAGGCTCGAACCGCAACCACGCTGCCCGCTGCATTGGACCCTTCGCCTGAACCCGCGCCCCGATCGCCTTTGAGTGCCCCAGGGGCGGCACACCGCCCCGCCCCCCATGGGGGTCAAAAACACTTGGGGACGGCCCGGCGTTTTTTTGCGGGCTGCAAGCTTGCAGCCCGCGTCCGTGCGCCCTCCTCCCTCTTCTCCACCGTGGAATCAAGCCAGCGTACCGCGTGGCGTGCGGCTGACCCTTGCCCGCACGCGCCACGCCTGCACCCCAACCTTCTGCCATGACGACGGAAATCCTGATTCTCCTGGCCCTGATCGTGCTCAACGGCCTGTTCGCGATGTCGGAAATCGCCCTGGTCACGGCCCGGCGCGCGCGCCTGACCGCGATGGCCGAATCCGGCAGCGTTCCGGCGCGCGCCGCGCTGCAGTTGACCGAGCAGCCCACGCGGCTGCTGTCCACGGTGCAGATCGGCATCACGTCCATCAGCGTACTCAACGGCATCATCGGCGAGGCGGCGTTCTCGAAGCCCATCAGCCTGTGGCTGCAGAGTCTCGGGCTGTTGCCGCAGTTTGCCAACATCGCCGGCACCGCGCTGGTGGTGCTAGTCATTACCTATCTGTCCATCGTCATTGGCGAGCTGGTGCCCAAGCGCCTTGGGCAGCTGGCGCCGGAGAAGATCGCCCTGGTCATGGCGCAACCCATGCTCGTCCTCGCGCGCAGCGTGTCGGTGTTCGTCAAGCTGCTGTCGTTCTCCACCGACTTGCTGTTGCGCCTGCTGCGCGTGCGCACGGATGCGCCGACGCATGTGACCGAGGAAGAAATCAATGTCGTGCTGGAGGAAGGCTCGGACGCCGGCGTGATCGAGGTGCAGGAGCACGAGATGGTGCGCAACGTGTTCCGCCTCGACGACCGCCAGATCGCCTCGCTGATGACGCCGCGCAACGAGATCGAGTTCCTGGACGTCGAGGACCCGCTGGCCGACAACCTGGCCAAGATCGCGCAGTCGCCGCATTCGCGTTTTCCGCTGGTGCGCGGCGATCTGGACGACGTGCTCGGCCTGGTGTCGACCAAGGAACTGCTCGGCCGCTTCATCCGGCGCGAGGGCATCGAGGACCTGAGCAAGGCGTCGAGCCACGCCATCTTCGTGCCCGAAAGCCTCACTGGGCTGGAACTGCTGCAAACCTTCAAACAAAGCGCGGACCACACCGCGCTGGTGCTGGGCGAATATGGCCAGACCCTGGGCATCGTCACGGTGCAGGACATCCTGGAGGCCATCGCCGGCGAGTTCAAGAGCCATCCGTCCGAGGAGCCCTGGGCCGTGCAGCGCGACGATGGTTCCTGGCTGCTGGACGGCCTGATTCCGGTGGGCGACCTGAAGGACAAGCTGGGATTGAAATCCCTGCCCGAGGAGGAGAAGGCGCGCTACAACACGCTGGCCGGCATGCTCATGCTGCTGCTGGCACGCCTGCCACACACCGGCGACCACATCGACTGGGGCGACTGGCGTTTCGAGATCGTGGACATGGACGGCAAGCGCATCGACAAGGTGCTGGTGTCACGCCCGGACGCGGCCAAGCCGCCGGACGATTTGCCGCCTGACGCCGACTGAACAAGCTCACCTCAAAGATTTCACAGTCGGTCGGTCGGAAAGTCCGCTGCGTGCCTGCGTGCAAGGGCCGTGTGCCATAAAACGGTCCATCTGCAGCACCGTCGCCCCGCAAGCCTCGACGAAACCTGTGTCATGGCTGGCGAACAGGGTCAAGCTTTGTGGCCCGCGTGCCCGGATACGTTGAGCCAGGAGTTCTCGCGTTCGCGCGTCCAGGCCGTTGGAAGGCTCGTCCAGCAGCATCACGCGGGGTTCGCCGATCCAGGCGGCGCAGAGCAGGAATTTCTTTTGCGTGCCCAGCGACATGGCACCGAAGCGGGTCTGCATGTACGGGCTCAGGCCGAGTTGCGCGGTGAGATCGAGCATGGCGGAATCGACCTTGGTCTTTTTGGCCATCGCGACGAAATCCAGTAGGTCCCATCCGCCCATGAACGGGTAGATAGGACTCTCATCAGGCACATAAGACAGTCGCTGACGGGCTGCGAGCGGATCGGTGTTGAGGTTGATGCCGTCGATCCAGACATCGCCGGCGTCGGGGGCGATCGCCCCTGAGAGAATGCCCAGCAGCGTGGATTTGCCGCTGCCATTCGCCCCTTGCAGGGCATAGACGCCGGGAGCCAGATCGTCGCCAATGCCGCCGAATACCAGGTGCCAGCCGAACGCCTTCGTGACATCAGTGAATCGCAGCATCGGCGCGCTCCTATCGAACAACCGCCGCCATCGCCACGCCGGACCAGGCGCTGGCCAGGAGGACCCCCAGCAAAACGGCTTGCCGCCCGCCGTAGATCAACGGGAATCGCAACAAGGCCAGCAGTGCGAAATAGGCCAGGGTCAGGGCCAGCAGCGGCATGGCGGCTGAGCCGAGATGCAGACCCAGTGGAATCAGTAAAACCGCCAGCGGCACCGCGCCCAACGCGACGATGAAAGCTGTATCTTGTACCGCCCAGAAGTGTGTTGGGAGAGGCAGTGCGCGCAGATAGGACAGCACCGGCAGATGTGCCGATCGCAGAATGCGGTAAAGACCGCCGATGATCAGGGCCACGGCAGCCATGGCGAGGATGGCGGTGGGCAAGGCACGGGTGTCGTAGGCAAAGATCTGCATCAGCACGTCGGCGCCCAAAACCAGCCCCATGGCCATCACCATGCGCAAAGCCGTGCTCCCGGCGTGCTGCAACCCCAGGACCTGGATCTGCATACGCCTGGCCGGTGGCAAGAACCGGAAGAACTGCCGAAGACGGTTTTTTCTTCCAGTCGAGGCGCAGCGCAGCATGGCCTGGCGCAAGGACTTGAACAGGCCCGGCGGAACGCACAGGAAGGACATGCCGAAAAGCACGCAGGCGCCAAGGGCTAACCAGCCCGCCGCGCTGGCCGGACGGGTCAGGCTCCAACTCAGCACCCCATCGGCCAGGCCAATCGCGGGCACAGCCGCAGGGTGTCGCTCCAGCACGCCGAGCTGGGCGAGCAGCACAAGGCTGGCCAATGCTCCCGCCGAAGCGAGCAGGAACGCGATGGATATCGGTCCGAACATGCCTGCGGGCGCGACCATGAGCAAGGCTACGACCGGGACCAGTAAAAGACTGTTGGCGGGCAATAGCACCGACACGCTCACCCAGCGCCGCTCGCGCAGAGAAATCGGCAACGCTTGCGCATAGACCATGAATTCACCGCCGAGTATGTGACGGCGTTGCACCATGACCCAGACGAGCGCGATGCCCTGAATCAGCACGATGCGCTCGAAATGCCAAAGGCTGTCGCTGCCGAGACGCAGAACCATCATCAACGGCATGGCAAGGCTCATCACCAGTTTGCCGACCGGCGTTCCAATCGGCACGAACACGCCTGCGATGGCGAATAGTTGCCAATGCCGCACCAGGACGCGGCCGGTAGCGGCGGCATACCAGCGCATGCGCAGAAGGGTCAGTTGGCGGTACATGCCGAACACGTATCCAATCGATGCCTCCTATCTTACTCAGACGGCCACCGATACAACCCGTTCGCGGCGAGTGATTGGAGACACAACACGGCGCGCATTCCGCCTGGGTTCCCAGTGATCTTCCTGCAGGGGATGGAGAACGCACGAAGAAAGTTGATTGGCTTCCTGATGAGGCCCTTGGAAGGCGGCAGGCAGCTATCCGTGCCGCCCGAGTCCCTGCCCCGCCATCATCCTCCGGACGGCTGCGCCCCGCGCAAGCGGGCGCGCAGTTCGCCCACGATGCCGCGCCGGAACAGCAGCACGCAAAGCACGAAAATCGCGCCGATCACCATGCTCACCGAATCGTTGAGCTGGCTGAACCAGTGGATGCCAGTACTGTGCTCCAGAAACCGGGCGATGGTGCCCATCTTCTCTTCCAGCACGGTGATGATGACGGCACCGAGGATGGGGCCGAGGTCGGTGCCAAGGCCGCCCACCAGGGTCATGAGGATGACCAGGCCGGACGTGCTCCAGTGCACATCCGTCAGGGTTTCGAAACCCATCACCAGCGCCTTCATGGCACCGGCCAGGCCGGCGAATCCTGCCGACAACAGGAACACGCCGAGCTTGTAGCGGTTGGCGCGATAGCCAAGCGAAACGGCGCGCGGCTCGTTCTCGCGCACCGCCTGCATCACTTGACCGAAAGGCGAATTCACCACCCGCCGCATGAACCACCAGCTGGCAACGAACACCACGAGCACGACGTAGTACATCACGCGATCGGATTGCAGTGACAGGCCGAACAAGCTGCCGCGCGGAATGCCCTGCAAACCGTCCTCGCCGCCCGTGAAGTTGGCCTGCAAACAGTAGAAATACACGATCTGCGCCAGCGCCAGCGTGATCATCGAGAAGTAGATGCCCTGCCTGCGCACCGCCAGCACCCCCATGACCAGGCCGATGCCCAGAGCCGCCAGCACCCCCAGCAACACCCCGGCCGGCGTGGGCCAGCCCCAGGCGGTGAGCGCCAGCCCGGTGAGATAGCCCGCGCCGCCGAACAAGGCGGCATGGCCGAAGGAAATCAGCCCGGCATAACCGGCCAGAAGATTGAAGGCGCAGGCGAACAGGGCAAAGCACATCATGCGCATGCCCAGTACGGGATAGAGCCCCAGCCAGGGCGCGGCCACGGCCAGGAGCAGCAGAACCCAGGCGACGTAAGCGGGTAAGCGTGTGCGCCAGAGCATGGTCATTTATCCTTGCCGAACAGGCCAGCCGGTCGCACGGTGAGCACCAGGGCCATGAAAATGAACACCACCGTGGTGGAGATGGGCGCATAGAGCACCTTGGCCAAGCCCTCGATCATGCCCAGCGAAAGGCCGGTGACGATGGAGCCCATGACCGACCCCATGCCGCCGATGACGACGATGGCGAAAACCACGATGATGAGGTTCGACCCCATCAGCGGCGAGACCTGGATGACTGGCGCGGCGAGCACCCCGGCCAGGCCGGCCAGCGCCGAGCCGAAACCGAAGGTCAGCATCACCAGCAGCGGGAAGTTGATGCCGAAGGCCTGGACAAGCGCCGGGTTCTCGGTGCCGGCGCGCAGGTAGGCACCGAGCTTGGTCCGATCGATCAGCAACCAGGTGCCGAAGCACACCACGAGGCTGGCCGCCACGGCGAAGGCCAGGTACACCGGCAGGAACATGAAGCCGAGGTTCACCGTTCCGCCGAGCAGATCCGGCGGGCTGTAGGGCGCGCCGGCCACGCCGAAGAATGAGCGGAACACCCCCTCGATGAGCAGGGTGAGGCCGAAGGTCAGCAGGAGGCCGTAGATCGGGTCCATGCCGCGCAGGCGCCGCAGCATCAGGCGCTCGACCAGCACGCCAGCCAGGCCCACGAGCAAGGGGGCGATCCACAGCATCCACCAAAAACCCAGGTGGAAGTACTGCCCGCCCATCCAGGCGAACATCGCACCCATCATGAAGAAGGCGCCGTGAGCGAAATTCACCACATCCATCAGGCCGAAGATCACCGCCAGGCCCAGCGACAACATGGCGTAGAACGCACCGTTGACCAGGCCGAGCATGAGTTGCCCCAGCAGCAGGGGCAAGGGAAAACCAAAGATTTCAGTCAAGCCGCACCTCGAACGTCAACCGTTTCGTTGGGCCGCCTGCCTCGCGTGCCGAGGCGGTGCGAGGCAGGCGGCTCAACACCCCTTCTTACTTGTCCAGCGGACAACCGTAGGCGGCAGCCGGCCCGAACGCATCGTTGCCCGGAATGGTCTGCACGAGCTTGTAGTAGTCCCAGGGCTCCTTGGATTCCGCCGGGGTTTTCACCTGCTCGAGATACATGTCGTGGATCATCAGACCGCTGGGGCGCATGAAACCGTCGTGCATGAACATGTCGTTGACCTTCATCTTGCGCAGCGTGTCCATGACCTTGGTGCCGTCGGTCGTACCGGCTGTCTTCACCGCCTTCAGATAGGTCAGCACGGCGGAGTAGTCCCCCGCCTGCAGGAAGGTGGGCATGGCATGCATTTCCTTGAAATAGCGCTCGGCCCATGCGCGCGACTGGGCATTCTGGTTCCAGTACCACGGCGTGGTAAGGAACAGACCCTGTGCGGCCGGCAGGCCGACGCTGTGGATGTCGGTGATGAACAGCAGCAGACCGGCCAGTTTCATGGTCTTGGTCACGCCGAACTGATTGGCTTGCTTGATGGCGTTATCCGAATCGCCCCCGGCGTTGGCCAGGCCGAGAACCTGGGCCTTGGAAGCCTGCGCCTGCAGCAGATAGGACGAAAAGTCGGACGCGCCCAGCGGCGCGAGGACCTGCCCCACCACCTTGCCGCCATCGGCCTCGACCACCTTGGCCGCCTCGCTTTCCAAGGACTTGCCAAAGGCGTAATCGGCCGTGAGGAAATACCAGCTCTTGCCACCGTGCTTGATCACCGCGCTTGCGGTGCCGCGTGCCAGTGCCGTGGTGTTGTAGGCGTACATCACGGTGTAGGGTGTGCATTGCTTGCCGACGATGCTCGACGCGCCTGCGCCGACCACGAAGAACGGTTTCTTGTATTGCGCAGCGATCGGCTCCATCGCCAAAGCCGTGGCGCTGTTGGTGCCGCCGACCAGCATGTCCACGCCGTCCTGCGAGAAATATTCCTTGGCCTTGCCTGCGGCCAGGTCGGCCTTGTTCTGGTGGTCGAAGGTCAGCAACTCGATCTTGCGACCCAACACCGAGCCGCCGAAGTCGTGGATGGCCATCTTCATGGCGGCGACGCCGCCGGGGCCGTCCACCGCGGAATAGACCCCGGACATATCCGTGATGAAGCCGATTTTCACGGGCGCTTCAGCCCGTGCCAGGTTTGCGGTGCCCAGAGCCAGGGCGAGCGCCCATGCCAGTGTCTTGAGTTTCATGCAAGTCTCCTTTTGTGCGGATGACGATTCGTCCGCTGTTAAATACCCAGTAAACCCCGAAGTTCGGCGCGATGCCGATCGAGATCGGCGCGCGCTATTTCCAACACAATCTGCCCCCGCTCCATGACATAAAAACGGTCGGCCAGATTTGCCGAAAACCTGAAATTTTGTTCGACGAGTAAAATAGAAAACCCCTTTTTCTTCAACTCGGTAATCGCCCGCCCCAGCGCCTGAACAATCACGGGAGCCAGGCCTTCCGAAATTTCGTCGAGCAATAGAAGACGCGCTCCCGTGCGCAAAATTCGCGCCACGGCCAGCATTTGCTGTTCGCCCCCGGATAAACGCGAACCGGGGCTGTTCGCACGCTCCTGCAAATTGGGAAACAGCGCGTAGATTTCCTCCACGCTGATCCCGGAAAATCCAGTTTGCAAACGCGGCGGCAGGAAAAAATTCTCTTTTGCCGTCAGGCTGGCGAAAATACCCCGTTCCTCCGGGCAGTAACCCACGCCGAGCGGCGCCACGCGATGCCGGGGCAAGCCGGACACCTCGTGGCCGAACACGCGGATGCTGCCACTGCGCCCGCTGGTCAGGCCCATGATGGCACGCAAGGTGGTGGTACGTCCTGCCCCATTGCGCCCGAGCAGGCAAACCGTCTCGCCGGGCTGGACCGTCAGGTTGACGCCGTGCAAGACGTGCGACTCGCCGTACCAGGCGTGCAGGTTCTCGATCGCCAGCGCTGCCTGGGCGTCTTGGGAAGCCGACTTCACAGCCGCGTCGCGCCAAGATGGCGCCTCCACGGCCTGATCGTCCGCGGCGGCGCTCATGGGTTGGCCCCCGCCGCGGAACTGAGCGCTCCTTCCGACTCGCCCATGTACGCGGCAATGACCTCGGGATTGCGCGAGACCTCGTCGTAGCTGCCCTCGGCCAGCACCTGGCCGCGTTGCATCACCGTGACGCGGTCGCAGATCTTGGCAATGACAGACATATTGTGTTCCACCATCAGCACCGTGCGCCCCTTGGCCACCCGTTGAATGAGGTTGGTCACCTGCTCGACGTCCTCGTGCCCCAGGCCCTGGGTGGGTTCGTCCAGCAAAAGCAGCTGCGGATTCATGGCCAAGGTCGTGGCCAGTTCCAGCGCGCGTTTGTGACCGTAGGGAAGGTTGACGGCGAGTTGCCCAGCCTGGGCCGACAAGCCGACCAGATCGAGAAACTCCATGGCTGCGTCGTCCAGCCGTTTAAGAACCTGCACGGACATCCAGAACTGATGTGCCAGTCCCGCATGACGTTGTAGGCCGACGCGCACATTTTCGAGAAGGGTCATGTGCGGAAATGTCGCGCTGATTTGAAATGAACGCACCATACCCAGCCTCGCGACATCGGCAGGCTGCATCTTCGTGATATTTCGATCAAGATAATAAATATCTCCAGAACTGGGCTGGAGGAATTTACTCAAGAGATTGAAACACGTTGTTTTACCCGCCCCGTTCGGCCCGACCAGTGCATGAATCGAGCCCTGCGCGATATCCAGATCGACATTTTGAACCGCGGAAAATCCGGAGAAATGCTTGCTGAGCCCGCGTGTACGCAGTATGGATATGTTCGGCATTGTGAGAAATCGTTGTTGGCGCACATTGTGCTGCAATGCACATATTCTGCTCAAGGCCAAGCCCCCTGGGAAAACCCTGATTTTTCGAAAGACAGCCCACGTAAATGTTTCATTTTGTGAGTTCTAATACATCTGGATAGTATGAGGCTTGCGTGCTGCGCAGGGCCCGCAGATGCCGCCCGTCGGCAGGCATAGTGGGCACCAAGGGCATCGCGTCTCGCCGACAATCGCGTTATGGAAATCTGCCAATCACCGTCGATGCGCCTCGACGGCTTGACACTCCGGCAGCCCTATCGCGCCCTGGGGCCGGAGTTTTATCGCGCCGTGCAGCCGCAGGGGGTGCCGGCGCCGACGGTCAGCCTGGTCAGCGACGAGGCCGCACGGCTCCTCGCGCTCGACGCCCCGCACCAGGACGATGACATACGCCAACTCTGGGCGGAGCTGTTCAGCGGCAATCGCCCCCCCGCGGGGTGCGAGACGATCTGCACCGTGTACGCCGGGCACCAGTTTGGCAACTGGGCCGGACAGCTCGGTGATGGGCGCGCCCACCTGCTGGGCGAAACGGACGCCCCCGATGCGCAGCAGAACTGCGGTTTCCCACGCTGGGAGGTTCAACTCAAGGGCGCAGGCCGCACGCCCTACTCCAGGCACGGCGATGGCCGTGCCGTGCTGCGCTCATCGCTGCGCGAATTCCTGGCCAGCGAGGCGATGTGGCACCTGGGCATTCCCACCACCCGCGCGCTCTGCCTCGTCACGTCGCCGCTTCCCGTGCCGCGCGAACGCATGGAAACGGCGGCGGTCGTCACGCGGCTTGCCCCGACCTTCGTGCGCTTCGGCCATTTCGAGCACTTCAGCTACGGCGGCCAACACGACGCCCTGCGGAAGTTGGTCGACTGGACCATCGCCCGCGTCGACCCTGCCTGCGCCGGTGCCGACAACCCGGCGCTGGCCCTGCTGCAGGGAGTCGTGGCCCGTACCGCGCGGCTCGTGGCGCAATGGCAGTGCGTCGGATTCATCCACGGCGTGATGAATACCGACAATATGTCGATACTGGGCTGGACCCTGGACTACGGGCCCTTCGCCTTCATGGACGGCTTCGATCCCGCCCACACCCCCAACACCACCGACCGCTTCGGCCGCTACGCTTGGGCCCAGCAGCCTGCCGTCGCACGTTGGAACCTGCTGGCGCTGGCCCAAGCCCTGCTGCCACTGATCGGGCCGCCGCAACATGCCGTCGATGCCGTGGAGGCCTTCGAGGCCCAGTTCTCGCAGGCCATGCGCGCACGGCTGCAAGCCAAGCTCGGCCTGGACCAGCCGCAACCCGGCGATGACGATCTGGTCGATGCCTGGCTGGCAGCGATGGCCGAGAATCGCAGCGACTGGACCTTGAGCTTTCGCCTGCTCGGCGCCCTGGGCGCGGACCCGAGCGCCCCCGTGCCCCTGGAACTGGAAGCGCTGTTCGCCAAGCGGCCACACCGCTTCCAGGCCTGGATCGCCGACTATCGCGGGCGCCTGCGTCAGAACCTGCTTGGCGACGCCACGCGCAAGCGTGCGATGGACGGCGTGAACCCCCGTTTCGTGCTGCGGCATCACCTCGCGCAACAGGTGATCGCAGCGGCCGAGGCCGGCGATTTCGCGCCGGCAAGGGAACTGCTGGGCGTGCTGCGGCATCCTTATGCCGAGCAGCCCGAACATGCGGCTTATGCCGCGGCGCCGCCGCAGGATGCCGAAGCCCCCGCGCTGTCGTGTTCCTCGTGACCAAGCAAACGCCCTGGCCTTACCACGCTTCAGAAGGAAAGGAAACAACGCCATGCCTCAAACCCCGACCGACGACGCCGAGTGGCGCGCCAAGCTCACCCCCGAGCAATACCGTGTGACGCGCTGCAGCGCCACCGAAGCCCCGTTCAGCGGCAAGTACTGGGACCACCACGCCGACGGCAGCTACCGCTGCGTGTGCTGCGGCTCGGTGCTGTTCGACTCCGCCACCAAGTTCGATTCCGGCAGCGGCTGGCCCAGCTTCACGGAGCCGGTGTGGCAACAGGCCATCGAGGCCGTGGAAGACCACAGTCACGGCATGCTGCGCACGGAGGTGCGTTGCGCCAAGTGCCATGCCCATCTCGGCCATGTCTTCCCCGATGGCCCGGGCCCGGCAGGCCTGCGCTACTGCATCAACTCCGCAGCGCTCGATTTCACGCCTGTCGGGCATGCTGCCGCGCAGGGCAAACAGGGATAATGCCGGCATGAAACTCCTGTTCGA
This sequence comes from Thiomonas delicata, assembly GCF_900088825.1. GTDB lineage: Bacteria > Pseudomonadota > Gammaproteobacteria > Burkholderiales > Burkholderiaceae_C > Thiomonas_A > Thiomonas_A delicata. The sequence continues at coordinate 1,325,615 of NZ_LT592171.1, forward strand.
CTTCTTCCCCATCATCCTGTTCTTCGTCGCCTACAAGTTCGGCGGCATCTACGTGGCCACCGGCGTAGCCATCGCCGCCACCTTCGCGCAGATCGGCTGGGTCTGGTTCAAGCATCGCAAAGTGGACGCCATGCTCTGGGTCAGCCTGGTGGTGGTGGTGGTGTTCGGCGGCGCCACGCTGCTGCTGCATGACGAAACCTTCATCAAATGGAAACCCACCGTCCTGTACTGGCTGTTCGCGCTGGCGCTGGCCGGGGGTCAGCTGCTCTACCGCAAGAACCTGATCCGCTCCTTGCTCGGCAGCCAGATGGAATTGCCGGCCGTCGCCTGGAGCCGGCTGAACTGGTCGTGGACGGCCTACTTCGCCATCATGGGCCTGCTCAACATCTGGGTCGCCTACCATTTCTCCACCGCCGCCTGGGTCGACTTCAAACTGTTCGGCAGCCTGGCCCTCACCCTCGTGTTCGCGGTCATCCAGTCGCTGATGATCGCACGGTATCTGCCGCAAAAAAGTAGCTGAAGCCATGCGCCGCGTCGAACGCATCGAACAGATTCTGCGCCAGGCTTTCGCGCCCGAGCAGCTGAAGGTCACGGACGATTCCGCAAGCCATGCCGGCCATGGCGGATTCGACCCGCAAGGCAGCCATTTCAGCGTGTTTCTGGTCAGCCGCATCTTCGCAGGAAAGTCAAAAATCGCACGTCACCGGCTCGTGTATGATGCTTTGGCTTCGATGCTGGCGCACGACATCCATGCCCTCGTGCTCGACCTTCACGCACCGGACGAGCCTTACGGATCGCCCCAGTTGTAGGCTGCAAACCTCTCCACGTATTGCAACCCACGTTCACGAACCCCACCCTTTCCCGACATGCACAAGCCACTCCTCAAACTCCTGCCGGCCGCACTGGCCATTGCGCTGTTCAGCCCGCTGGCCAGTGCGCAAACCGCCGCCACCGTCAATGGCAAGCCCATCACCGAGGCCATGGTCAACGTCGTGGCCGAAAACATGGCCAAGCAATCCGGCCAACCAGTCACTCCGCAACTCAAGGACCAGATCAAGAAGGAATTGATCCTGCGCGAAGTGGTGGTGCAGGAAGCCGAAAAGCAAGGCCTGCAGAACCAGAAGGACGTTCAGGACGAGATCCAGATCAATCGTCAGAACATCCTGATCCGCACCCTGTTCGGCGACTACCTCAAGAAGCACCCCATCACCGAGGCGCAGATCAAGGCCAAGTACGACCAGTTCGCCAAAACATTCGGCTCCACCGAATACGACGCCCAGCACATCCTGGTGCCGACCGAGAAGGAAGCCGCGGACATCATCGCCAAGCTGAAGAAGGGCGAGAAGTTCAGCGAACTGGCCAAGAAGTATTCCAAGGACACCGCCTCCGCTGCCCATGGCGGCGACCTCGGCTGGTCCACCCCCGGCAATTACGTCGAGCCTTTCGCTGCCGCGCTGACCAAGCTCAAACCCGGCGAGTACACCACGACCCCGGTGCAGACCCAGTTCGGCTGGCACATCATCAAGTTGGACAAGACCCGCCCGGCCAAGCCTCCGACCCTGGAGCAACTCAAGCCCCAGATCGTGCAGGAACTGCAGCGCGAAGCCGTGCAGAAGTATCAGCAGGAACTCCTGGCCCAAGCCAAGGTCACCCAGTAAACCGTTACCCTGCCCAGCAAAAACCCGGTCCATGGACCGGGTTTTTTGTGTCCAGAATCATGCGGGCAACAAACCCGATGCCATGCAAGATTGGGAGGCTATGTTGAGGATCGCTTGTCGGCCCAGGATCATCGCGGTTACATTTACCAGGCTAGCCCCAGGATTCAATCGCCCCAAGCTCATGTGACCGAACAGGAACACGTTTCTCACAACCCATACTACCCAGCCATGCAACAGGACAAGCCGAAGAAAATTCTGGTCGTCGACGATGATGCCCGCATCAGGGATTTGCTGCGCCGCTATCTGGCCCAGGAAAATTACGAGGTCTTCGTCGCCGAGGACGCCAAGGCCATGCAGCGCGTCACGGTCAAGGAACGCTTCGATCTCATCGTGCTCGACCTCATGCTGCCGGGAGAGGACGGCCTGACCATCTGCAAGCGCATGCGCGCTTCGAAGGATTTCACGCCCATCATCATGCTCACGGCCAAGGGTGAGGACGTGGACCGCATCATCGGCCTGGAAGTCGGCGCCGACGACTATCTGCCCAAACCGTTCAATCCGCGCGAACTGCTGGCGCGCATCAGCGCCGTGCTGCGCCGCCAGCCCAATCCTGAACTGCCTGGTGCGCCGGCGCGTGACGACGAAACCGTGCTGTTCGGCCCTTTCAGCCTCGACCTGGCCCGTCGCGAGCTGTCCAAGAATGGCGAACTCATCAGCCTGACCACGGGGGAGTTCGCCATGCTCAAGGCCCTGGTGCGTCACCCGCGGCAACCGCTGTCGCGCGATCGCCTGGCCGAACTGGCGCGGGGGCGCGACTACGAGGCCTTCGACCGCAGCCTGGACGTGGCCATTTCGCGCCTGCGCAAGATCGTCGAGATCGATCCGGCCCACCCGCGCTATATCCAGACCGTCTGGGGCGTGGGCTATGTGTTCGTGCCCGACACCAAGGACGCCTGAGCCAGAACCCCGGCTCGCTCCGACCCGTGTCCGCACCGCGCCCGCAATCCTGGCGGCTGGTGCCGCCAGGATTCGAAGTGTCATTCCCGAACCGCCACTCCGGCACTTGCGGCTTTCAATCCGCGACTGATCCTTGAACGCCAGCGTGTCGCACCCTCCCGCTCCACACGCATCGCCCGGCGAGCAGAAGATCGGCCTGGCGCGGCGCATCTTCGGCGGCCTGTCGGGGCGGCTCTACTGGCGCACGTTTTTCCTCATCGTGCTGCTGGTATCGGCCAGTCTGGCCGTCTGGTTCCAGAGCTTTCGCGTGCTGCAACTCGGGCCGCGGGTCGAGCAGACGTCGCGCCAGATCACCAGCCTGATCGACCTGACGCGTATCGCCCTGGTCCATTCGGCGCCCGAATACCGCACCGCCCTGCTCGATGAGTTGGTCAAACGGGAAGACATCTACATCTACCCCCGCGTTGCCAGCGATCAATGGGTGCCGATGGCGCACACCGATTTCACCCGCCGCCTGACCAAGTCGGTCGACGCGCGCCTGCACGAAAAGCTCGATTTTGCCGAGGCAGTCAATGGCCGGCCCGGCCTCTGGATCGGCTTTCGCATCGACCACGACGACTACTGGCTTCTGCTCGACCGCTCGCGCATCGATTCCTCGCTCGGCGAGGCCTGGATCATCTGGAGCGTGTTGGCCACGCTTCTTGCGCTCATCGGCGCAGCCATCATCGCGAGTTTCGTCAACCGCCCGCTACGCGACCTCAGCATTGCCACGGCCCGCGTGCGCGAGGGGAATTTCTCGCATCAGCTCAGCGAAACCTCGGGAACCCAGGAAATCCGCGAGGTCAACCGCGGGTTCAACCGCATGGCGCGCGCCCTGCAGGACATCGAACAGGACCGCGCGTTGATGCTGGCCGGGATCTCGCACGATATTCGCACGCCCCTGGCGCGGCTGCGCCTCGAGGCCGAGCTCAGTGTGCCCGATGCCCAGGCTCGCCACGATATCGTGGCCGACATCGAGCAAGCCGACTCCATCATCAACAAGTTCATGGAGTACGCACGCAGCGCAAGCCCGGTGCGGGAGTCGGTGGACCTCCCCGATCTGCTGGCGAAGATCGTCGCCGACTATACGAAGAATCCGGACACCCGAATCCGCATGCCGCGCGATGCGGAGGCCCGGGTGATGGCCGACCCTCTGGAACTGCAACGCATCGTGGTCAACTTGATCGAAAACGCCAGGCGCTATGGCCGCTCGCCTGGAACCAACCGCGTCGAACTCGACATCGGCTTCGCCAAGCGCTCCACCGAAGTGTGCCTGAGTGTGCGTGACCATGGACCGGGCGTGGCCCCAGACCATCTGCCCTTGCTCACCCGTCCTTTTTTCCGCGGCGACGAAGCGCGTACCGCCGCCAAGGGTACCGGCCTGGGTCTGGCCATCGTCGACAAGACCATCGCCCGCATGGATGGCCGCCTGGAAGTCAGCAACGCCAAGGGCGGCGGCCTGCTGGTGCGTCTGTGGCTGCCGCGCGATCCGGCCGACAGCCTGCCCCCACCCCAACTTTGAGGCCGGGACATCCGAGCGGCAATCCCGCCGTTCTTCAAGCTCGGGTGGCACGGCGGTTCGCCGCCGCCTTGCGCGCCCGCTGGCGGCGGGCCTCTTTGGGATCGACCGTCAACGGACGGGTGATATCAATGCGGTCGCCGGGCCGGACCCGCGCGCCTGCAGGTTTGAGCACGCCATAGATAGCCAGCCGCAACTGCCCGCCCGCGTCGCGCCAGCTCGCATCCGGCAGCACGCTTTGCAGGCCGCTCGCCTCCACCGCGTCGGCGAGGCTCGAACCCGAGGGGATGCATACGGTACGAAGCAGCGCAGGACCATGCGCCGGCAACCAGCAAACCTGCACCGTGATGTGGGCCGCAGGTAAGCGCTGCTGCGGCTCAGCCATAGACTTTCTCGGCGCGCTGCACGAAGGCTTCGACGAAGGTCTTGGCGATATGCCCGAAAACCGGGCCGATCACGGCCTCCACCAACCTGTTGGAAAAGCTGTAATGCAGTTCGAAGTCGATCTCGCACGCCTTGTCTCCTTCGAGCGGCTTGAACAGCCAGCGCCCCTGGAGATCGGAAAACGGTCCATCCACCAACCGAAGATGGATCTCCCGGCCTGGAACCTGGGTGTTCTCGGTGGTAAAACTTTGCTTGACGCCCTTGAAGGCGATGTGGATGGTGGCACGCATGCGCTCGGCCGTGGCTTCGTGGATGTCCACCCCGCCACACCAGGGCAGGAATTGCGGATACGAAGCCACATCGGCCACCAAGCCGTACATTTGATTTGCGCTGTACCAGATCAGAACGGACTTGTGGACGACGGCCATGGGTGAGCTTCTTAAAATGACGGATTGTAAAAAACCAGCCAGCCCCCAACTGGTGACACCATGAGCGCGACGCACGGCCGCTCCGAAGGGGCGCGAAGCCCCCACGGAGGGCCGCGCACCGCGCAGGAGCCCACATGAGCATCGCAGAAAATCGCAAGGCCGCTTTCAATTATTTCCTCGAGGACCGCTTCGAGGCCGGCATCGTGCTGGAGGGATGGGAAGTCAAGGCCATCCGCGCCGGGCGCGCGCAACTGCTCGACGGCTATGTGCTCATTCGCGACGGCGAACTGTTCCTCGTCGGCATGAACGTCACCGCGCTGCAAAGCGCATCCACGCATGTGCGTCCCGACGCCAGCCGCACCCGCAAGCTGCTGCTGCACAAGGATGAGATCCGCCGGCTCATCGGCAAGGTCGAGCAGCGCGGCTACACCCTGGTGCCGCTCAACCTGCACTACAAGAACGCCCGCATCAAGGTCGACTTCGCGCTCGGCCGCGGCAAGAAGCTGCACGACAAGCGCGACACCGAGGCCAAGCGCGACTGGCAGCGCGAGAAGGCCAGGATCATGCGGCACGAGAACAAATAGCGCGCATCAAAAAGCCGGACCCTCTCGGGTCCGGCCGGGTGCTTGTCCCCTCACCTCTTCGTGTTTCGCGCCGGCTTGCGCCGCTCGGTTTTCAGGCCACCTTCTTTTCGAAGAACTGCTCGTCTTCGGTCGAGCCCTTGAGCGCCGCCGTCGAGGCTTCGTTTTCGATCGTGGTGGTCACGGCGTCGAAGTAGCCGGTGCCCACCTCGCGTTGGTGCTTCACCGCGGTAAAGCCCTTGTCGGCAGCGGCGAACTCGGCTTCCTGCAATTCGACGAACGCGCTCATCTGGTTGCGCGCGTAACCGTAGGCCAGGTTGAACATGGAATAGTTCAACGCATGGAAACCGGCCAGGGTGATGAACTGGAACTTGTAACCCATCGCGCCGAGTTCTTTCTGGAACTTGGCGATGGTGGCGTCGTCCAGGTTCTTTTTCCAGTTGAACGAGGGCGAACAGTTGTAGGCGAGCATCTTGCCCGGGAACTTGGCGTGGATGGCTTCGGCAAAGGCCTTGGCATAGGCCAGGTCGGGTTTGCCGGTTTCGCACCACACCAGATCGGCATACGGCGCGTAGGCCAGGCCGCGCGACACGGCCTGCTGCAAGCCGGGCTTGGTGCGGTAGAACCCTTCGACCGTGCGTTCGCCGGTGCAAAACGGCTTGTCGTTGTCGTCCACGTCCGACGTGATCAGATCGGCCGCCTCGGCGTCGGTTCGGGCCACGAGGATGGTCGGCACGTTCAGCACGTCCGCCGCGAGGCGTGCGGCCACCAGCTTGGCCACCGCTTCGCGCGTCGGCACGAGCACTTTCCCACCCATATGGCCGCACTTCTTCACGGAGGCCAGTTGGTCCTCGAAATGCACCCCCGCGGCGCCCGCCTCGATCATGGATTTCATCAGTTCGAAGGCATTGAGCACGCCGCCGAAACCGGCCTCGGCATCGGCCATGATGGGCGCGAAGTAATCGATGTAGTCTTCGTCGCCCGGGTTCTTGCCTTCCATCCACTGGATCTGGTCGGCGCGCGTGAGCGTGTTGTTGATGCGCTTGACCACGCTGGGCACCGAATTGACCGGGTACAGCGACTGATCGGGATACATTTCACCGGCCAGATTGGCATCACCGGCCACCTGCCAGCCCGAAAGGTAGATCGCGTTCAACCCGGCCTTGACCTGCTGCATGGCCTGGTTGCCGGTCAATGCGCCCAGAGCATTGACGAAGGGCTCGCGATGCATGTCCTGCCACAGCCGGTGTGCGCCGCGCTTGGCCAGCGTGTGCTCGGTCACCACGGAGCCGCGCAGCTTCACGACATCGGCTGCCGCATAGCCCCGTTGAATGCCGGCCCAACGTGGATTCTGGGCCCAGTCCTGCTGAAGTTGCTGAATTTGCTGCTCGCGCGTTGCCATGAGAGGATCTCCAAGAGTAGAAACAAACGACGCACAAAGCTTACTTCAGATGTGCATCGCAACAGAGTGTTCTATCTTATAGAAGACCATTTTTTATTCCATTGAATATCAATAAGTTACGTATAATTTACCGAATAATAAAACGACAATTCATCATTCTGAACGATCGGCCATTGCTTTGCAGCATGATGATTTCAGCATATGCAATCAAGGGCGCATATGCTGAAAAACGGTTTGTCCCTGCGCGCCCAGGCATAACCTGCACAGCCTCGTCCTCCCTCCCGTTTGACGTTCATGTCCGATTCCGCCGAAGCAGCGGTGGTGCGCGATCAGCCGCACGACCTCGTTGACCTGTTCTGGACCTTCAACCGCCTGACGCTATCCGGATTCGGCGGCGTTCTACCCTTCGCCCAACGCGTCTTGGTGGACGAGAAGCGTTGGCTGGATCACGCGGAATTCGTCAATCTGCTGTCGATCAGTCAAGTTCTTCCAGGCCCCAATCTGATCAATCTGGCGCTGATGGTCGGCCAACGCAGCTTCGGCTGGCGCGGGGCGCTGGCTGCGCTCGGCGGCATGCTGGCGGCCCCGCTGCTCATCGTGCTCGTCATTGCCGCGGGTTATTCGGCCTGGGCGACTGTCCCGCTGGTGCATCACGCGCTGCGCGGCATGGAACTCGTCACGGCGGGCCTGGTGGTGGCGATGGCGCTGCGGCTTGCGCCAGTGATGCGCCGCGCCCGCAGCGCGCCGCTATGGGCCGCTGCGGCCTTCGCCGGCGTCGGGCTGCTGCGCTGGCCCTTGCTGAATGTCATGCTCGCGCTGGGTCCGGCCGCGGTTCTACTGGCGCGCTATGCGCGCAAGACGCCATGAATTTCGACGCCTTGCCCGGCCTGTTCGGCCATTTCATGCTGTGGTCCCTGCTTTCGATCGGCGGTGCCATCGGCCTCCTTCCTGACATGCACCGCTACCTGGTCGAGGTGCAACACTCGATCACCGATGCGCAGTTCAACGCCGCTCTGGCGCTCGGCCAAGCCTCGCCGGGGCCGAACATGATCCTGTTCGCCGCGCTCCTGGGTTGGCATGTGGCTGGCGTCGTCGGCGCCTTGGCCGGTGCGGTTGGACTCATCCTGCCGTCCACGCTCATCACCTTGGGCTATTTCCGCTACAGCAGCGACAACCCCGAGCACCGCTGGATCCGCGCCATTCACAATGGCCTGGCCCCCATCACCGTCGGCCTGCTCCTGTCGTCCGGCTGGCTTCTGGCGGCGCAGAATGTGCATGACCTGTGGCAAGGCTTCTGGGTCGGCGTGGTCGTCGTGCTCAGCCTGTGGACACGCGTCAATCCGCTGTGGCTGTTGCTGGCTGGCGCGGCGGCTGGCGCGCTGGGTTGGCTGTGAGGAGAACGCGAGATGATGCTGCGCATCGGTGATACGTCCGTCGACCGATCTTGGCCAGTGTGGGACGAGTCCTCACTGCGTCGCCTCGAGCGCGATGCCGCGGCGTCGCTTGCCGCCCACACCCTCATGCGGCGTGCGGGCGAGGCGGTGGCCAGGCTGGCGCGCGCTCGGTTTGCGCACGCGCGGCACGTCGTCGTGCTGTGCGGCCCCGGCAACAACGGCGGCGACGGTTTGTACGCGGCCGCCGAACTCGCGCGTCATGGCCTGCGCGTCGAAGTGTCGATGGTCGCTTGCGGCAACCCATCCGGTTGGCAAGATCGCGAACGCCCGGCGGACTGGCGCTGGGCGCTGGAACAGGCACAACAGGCTGGACTACGGCCACGCGGCTGGGCGTCGTCCGAAGCCGCTGCCACGCTGCGGGGTGCCGAACTCGTCATCGACGCCCTGCTGGGTCTTGGACTCAATCGACCGCCGCAGGGCGAACTGAGCGAAGCCATTGCCGCGATTCTGGCGAGCGGCATCCCCGCTTTGGCCCTCGATCTGCCCTCCGGCCTCGCCGCGGATACGGGAACCGCCCCGGGAGCCGTCGTGCGCGCAGAAGTGACGCTGACGATGCTGGGCCTCAAGCCCGGTCTGCTCACGGGGCCGGATGCCCATGCCTGCGGCGAACTCTGGCTGGACGATCTGGACATCGAACGGGTTCGGGCCGTGGATGAGCCCCCGGCTGCGATCACGCGCCTCGGCCCCGCCGCGGCGCAGCGCGGCTTACCCAGAATCAGCGCCGCTGCGCACAAGGGCGAGCGAGGCGACGTGCGCGTCTTCGGCGGCAGCCCCGGAATGACCGGTGCGGCACGACTCTGCGCGCAGGCCGCGCTGGCACTCGGCGCTGGCAGGGTGTTCGTCGCGCTGCTCGACCCGTCCGCCCCCATGCTCGACCCCACGCATCCGGAATTGATGCAGCGCCAGCCCGACACGCTGCTGCAGCAGGCGCAGCAGGCCTCGCGGCATGGCGGTTCCTGTCACGTGTTCGGCCCGGGGGCCGGCAACAGCCCCGGGTCGCTACGCCTCCTGCAAGATCTGATCGCGCTCGACGCGCCCCTGGTGATCGACGCCGACGGGCTCAACCTTCTGGCCGCGCAGCCGCGCGACGGTGCGACCTGGCAAGCGCTCCGCGAACGCGGCCGTTCGGCCTGGCTGACCCCGCATCCACGCGAAGCCGCGAGACTGCTGCGGTGGGAGACGACTCGCGTGCAGGCGGGTCGGCTTCACGCCGCGCGCGAACTTGCCGCGTCGAGCGGCGCGCATTGCGTGCTCAAGGGCGCCGGCAGCGTGGTCGCCAGCGCCACAGGGCCTGTCTGGATCAACGCCAGTGGCAATGGCTTGCTGGCCACAGCCGGGACCGGCGACGTGCTAGCCGGCGCTCTGGCCGCGTTCCTGGCGCAAACCCCCGAAGCGGACGCCGTTGCCGCGGCATGCGCCGCGGTCTGGCTGCACGGTGCAGGCGCGGACCTGGCCCTGGCCGAAGGCGCAAGCCTGCGCGCAGGCAACTTGCCAGACTGGATGCTGCGGGCCTGGGAACGGCTCGCCCGGCCATCGGCACGACACGCATGACCGACGCCGGGTGAATGGGGAACGCGAAAGGCTTCGCGCGACCTATTTCGAGCGGCTGCGCTTTTTGGACGCGGTGGACTTGCCTGTCGCCGTGGCCCGTCCTGCGGAATTCCTGCCGGCGCCTTTGAGCGCCGACGGGGAACTGGACGAGGAGCCTGACTTGGCAACTTGCCTGGCCAGCGTCTTGCCGGCGCCTGCCGGGGCACGGCTCTTGGCCCCTGCACTCGCCCGCGCGCGCTTGGGCTTGGAGGCGGCGCGGTCGACCGCATCGGCAGGCAATTCGAACAAACTGCCGTCGCTGTCGTCGAGTGCGACATCCAGTGGCGCAAGCACGGTTTCGGCACGCGCGCGGCGGCGGGACCCCGGCCCGGTGGGGGATGCGGCTTGCGCGACGAGGGTGTCAGACACGAGGCGAAAATCGATCTTGCGGCCGTCCAGATCGACCCGGCTGACCTGCACCAGGACCCGCTCGCCCAACCCATAGCGCCTGCCGGTGCGTTCGCCACGCAATTCGTTGCGGGCTTCGTCGAAGCGGAAATATTCCGCTCCAAGCTCGGAGATGTGAATCAGGCCCTCGACGAACAGCGTGGTGAGTTGCACGAAGATGCCGAAGCTGGTGACCGCCGTGATGGAGCCGACGAATTCCTCGCCCAGCTTGTCGCGCATATACCAGCACTTGAGCCAGCTTTCCACGTCGCGCGTGGCTTCGTCGGCCCGGCGCTCGTTGGCCGAGCAATGCTGGCCGACGGCTTCCCAGACCGACAGATCGGCCGACACGGCCTTGCGGGGCTTGGGCGGCGCTTCACCTCCCACCCGCAATTTGGCCTGCGCGGCCTTGGATTGGGCCTGCACGCTCGGCAGAGAGAGGACCAGTTTCTCCGGCGGCTGCAGCTTGTAGCGCCCACCCTCCAGAATGGCCTTGATGGCGCGGTGGGTCAGCAGGTCCGGGTAGCGCCGGATGGGGCTGGTGAAGTGCGAGTAAGCGGCGTAGGCCAGCCCGAAATGTCCGCTGTTGTGCGGGGTATAGATGGCCTGCTGCATGGAGCGCAGCATGAGGGCGTTGATCTGCGTGGCATCGGGACGGTCGCGCGCCGCGTCCGAGAGTTGCTGGTAGTCGGAAGGCTCGGGATCGTCACCTAGATGCACCGCGATGCCCAGGGTCTTGAGAAAACCGCGCAGCAGCGCGAGCTTCTCGGGCGTGGGGCCCTCGTGCACGCGATACAGGCCGGGATGCTTGCTGCGCTCCAGGAAATCGGCGGCGCTGACGTTTGCCACCAGCATGCACTCCTCGATCAGACGATGGGCCTCGTTGCGGGTGCGCAGGGCGATTTTCTCGATGCGGCCGCTGGCGTCGCACACGATCTGCGTCTCGGGCACCTCGAGGTCGATCGCGCCGCGTTCGCGGCGGGCCTTGAGCAGGGCGCTGTAGACGTCGTAGAGGTGCAGCAGATGCGGCACCAGTTCCGCGTTCGCCAGCGCCTCGGGACCGCGCGTGTTCTCCAGGATGGCGGCCACTTCGGTGTACGTGAAGCGCGCATGCGAGCGCATCACCGCGGGGTAGAACTGATAGGCCTTGAGTTCGCCTTCGGCGTTGATCAGCATGTCGCACACCATGCACAGCCGCTCGACCTTGGGGTTGAGCGAGCACAGGCCGTTCGACAGCTTCTCCGGCAGCATGGGAATGACCCGCCGTGGAAAGTAGACGGAAGTGGCGCGTTCCAGGGCATCGAAATCGAGCGGATCCCCGGGCTTCACATAGTGCGACACATCGGCAATGGCCACGATCAGACGAAAGCCATTCTCGCGCCCGATGCGTGCCGGCTCGCAATACACGGCATCGTCGAAATCGCGCGCATCCTCGCCATCGATGGTGACAAGCGGAACGTCGGTCAGGTCATAGCGACCTTCCCGATCCTTGTCGAGAACGTGCCCGGGCAAAGCGGCGGCCTGCCTCTCGGCTTCGGCGCTGAAGCGGTGCGGTACGCCATACTTGCGCACGGCGATCTCGATCTCCATGCCCGGGTCATGCAAGGCCCCGAGGATCTCGGTCACCTTGCCGATCGGCTGGGCGTATGGAGAAGCAGGCTCGGCAATTTCCACGCTGACCACCTGGCCCGCCTTGGCGCCGCCCAAGGCATTCGTCGGAATCAGGATGTCCTGCGCGTAGCGCTTGTCCTCAGGCGCAAGAAGCCAGACACCGCCTTCCTGCAGCAGCCGGCCGATGACCGGCCGGCTCGATCGTTCGAGAATCTCGATCACTTGGCCCTCGGGCCGTCCGCGCTTGTCCTGACGCACGATCTTCACCCGCACACGGTCCAGATGCATGACGGCCCGCATCTGCTGCGGCGGCAAATACACGTCCTGGGCGCCCTGCTCGGAAACCACCAGGCCATAGCCATCGCGATGGCCTTGAACGATACCTTCGACAATCACTGTCTCATTCCTTTGTCTTGTTGGGCGGCGCAGGCCTCCTGGCCTTCGGCCAAGGTCCTTGCATGCGCAGCATACTGGACGGCCCCAAAATTCCTGCTAAGATTTCGCTTCTTGCCCAGATGGCGGAATTGGTAGACGCACTAGTTTCAGGTACTAGCGCCGCGAGGCGTGGAGGTTCGAGTCCTCTTCTGGGCACCACACAGATCAATCGACAATGTGCATGGTACGACAGCAATCGCACATTTTCATATAAATCAATAAGTTATAAGCAACAGGCCCTCCGGGGCCTGTTGCTTATTGTGCGTCGTTTGCACGTGTTTGCTACGCTTTTTACTCAGCATCTACGCATGAGGTTACGCATGGCAAGCATCGGCAAGCACGGCGGTGGCTGGCGCGCCCAAGTGTTCGTCAAGGGCAAGCGGGCAACGCGCGTGTTCAGAACGCAGCGCGAAGCCAGGGTCTGGGCGGACAACACCGAGGCTGAGTTTCGCGCACCACCCAAGGCCCCTGCCTCAACCCGTACGCTGCGCGATTTACTGGAGCGCTACCGCGACGAGGTCACCCCCAAGAAAGAGACAAGCCGCACCGAAACCAACCGGATCAATGCGTTCTTGCGTGACTTCCCAGAGCTCGCCGACAAACTCCTGCAGAACCTGGACACGCCGGATCTGGCTGCCTGGCGCGACAAGCGCCTCAGTGAGGTCAAGAGTGGGACCGTGCATCGCGACATCACCTGGTTGCGCGCGGCACTCAACAAAGCGCGCCAGGAATGGCGCTGGCTCGACACCAAACCGTTCGATGGCCTTGAAATCCCCGCGGACAGCCCCGAGCGTGAATCGTTATGGGGCTGGCGCGACATCCGCGCGATGTTCGACAATGCAGGCTACCGTCCCGGGCGCAAGCCGGAGAATGCGACACAAGAGGCAATCCTCGCCTTTCATGTCGCATTGCGCACCGGAATGCGCAGTGGCGAGGTTCTGCAACTTGGCGCACGCACGCTGGACCTTGGCAAGCGCGTCGCCGTTGTCGAGCACAAGACGCAGCGGTACACCGGCAAGCCACGGCGCGTGCCCCTGCTCTCGCCGGCAATACGGCTCCTGAAACCTTTCTCCGGGCAAGAACGAATCTTCACCATTGGTGACGTCGAGCGTGATGCATTATTCCGAAAAGTGCGCGATCGGCTGATGCTCAAGCATCTGGACTTCCACGACAGCCGCGCAACCGCGCTGACGCACATGTCGCGCAAGGTGCCCGTGCAGGTGTTGTCCCGCATCAGCGGGCACAAGGACATTCGCATTCTCGTCAACCGCTACTACCGAGAATCCGCAGAGGACATCGCCAAACGGTTCGCGTAGATAGAAATGCTCCCCAGGCGTCGTTGCGGGGCGACGCCGCACGCGCCGAGTCCAGCCCGGGCAGATCCCGAGCCTTCCGCGGATGGCCAGCCGCATGGGCCTGCCCAGGTCGCCGACGCATCGGCTGACGACGTTTCCGGTCCACGCGCCGGCTTGCGTCGACTTGCATCGGCTCCTTCCTGTGATGAGATGGTTGGCATCCTCATCCCGGAGCGCCCACGATGCCCATCCAACCCGCAGCGCAACCCGCATCCTCGTCACCCCCATCGCGGCTGCGCCGCCGCTTGACCGCCCTGCGCGACATCCTGCGCGTGCTGTGCTGGACCGACGTCCGGGCCGGCCAGCGCCTCCGCCTGGCGCTGCAACAGCGCTTTGCACGGCGTGGCCAATCGCCCAGGGGGGCCCGTCGCATGGCGGGCCTGCGTCTGGCCGCCGCCCTGGGCAGTGCGATCCTACTGTCGCATGCACCCGGGATGAGCCGGGCATTCCTGCTGCTGGCGTTCGCCCTGGTCGGGCTGTATGGCCGCGGCATCCTGCACCTCGGCCGAGGCGATGCCTGGGGCAAGTCGGTGTTCCGTGCCAGTGGCCATGATCTGCAGGCCCTGCACCTGGCCTCCACCCTGAAGCGGCTGCGGCCCGAAGCCCTGGGGGACGAGGTCCTGCGGCACTGGCGGTGCGCCCGGCGCTGGGCCTGGACGACGGTGGCGCTGCTGGCGGGTCTGGCCTGGGGACTGGCTCGGGGCGTGGGCTGGGTCCTGGCCCACCAGCCTGCGCACGGCTGTCGCGCCCTGCCCTGGCTGCTGGGCACGGCGCTGGGGCTGGCGATGTGGCTGCCCACCCGCTACGACCACCATGTGGGCCTGGCCTTGGGCCTGAGCCTGGATGCGACCGAAACAGCCGAAGCCGCCGCGGCCGCCCGTGCACCTCCGGACGCTGCGCGCTGACTCGAGGCGCTCATCACCCTCTCCATCCCCTCCAATGCCACGCTGAACCATGCCACGCCATCAACGCCTGCTCGACGCCCGGAACGACACCCCCACGCGCTCGCCTGTGCTCGAGCCGCCAGTCCCCCTGGTGCGCCTGTGGCTGCTGCGCATCCTGCTGCCGCTGGGCGGGCTACGCCAGCTCGTGCATGACGGCCAGGGCGCGTCCGGTCTGCTTGCCACGCTGGGCGTGCCCCACGATCCGCGGGAGGGCGGCACGGACGCCGCCGACCTGGTCGCGATCCGCCGCGTGCTCGAATCCGACTGGCAGGCGCTGGAGGCACAGGCCGACGCGCTCGCGCTGCCGGTCGCGCTGGAGGAGAACCTGGCACGCCTGGCGGCCCTGGTGCAGCTCTCGGCCGTGGACTGCCGGCTACTGGGCTGTGCCTGTCTGTTGCAGGCGCTGCGGCTGTTGGAGGACGCCGCCGACACCCTGGGACCGTTGACTGCGGCGAAGGCCATCGCCGTGCTGGCGGCTTTGCTGGATGTGCCCGAGGTCGAGGTCAAGCGGGCGCTGGCCCCTAGAGGGGTGCTGGCGCACAGTGGACTGCTGAGTCTGAGGCGGGCGGGCCAGGGCACGTTGTCCACCCGGCTGGAACTGTTCTCGGCCTCCTTTGCCGAGGCCATGCTGGCGCCGGACACCGAGCCGCTGGCGCTGCTGCGCGGGGCCGTCGCCTCCAGTGCTCCGGCGCGCCTCACCCTGGACGATTACCCACATCTGGGGCTGAGCCGGACGCTGCTGCGCACCTATCTGGCGTCAGCCCTGGGTCACCACCCAGCGGAAGGCAACATGAGTGGCATCAATGTCCTGCTCTACGGCCCGCCGGGCACGGGCAAGACCGAACTGTGCCGCACCCTGGCCGCGGTCCTGGGTTGCGAGCTGCTGGAAGTGAGCGCGGCGGACGAGGATGGCGATCCGATCGGCGGGGAGCAGCGGCTGCGGGCCTGGCGGGCGGCGCAGCGCTTCCTGGCGCGGCGCCGGGCGCTGATCCTGTTCGACGAGATCGAGGATGTGTTCACCAGCCAGACCGAGGGCGACGTCACCGGCCTGTTCGCCCTGCACAGTCCCAACCCGGGCAAGCACCGCAAGGGCTGGATCCACCGGGCGCTGGAGACCAACCCGGTGCCCACCTTCTGGGTGACGAACGCCGTGGAGCAGATGGACGCCGCGCTGATCCGGCGGTTCGATCTGGTGCTGGAGCTGCCGGTGCCTCCACGGGCGGTGCGTGCCGCCATCGCCCAGGCCCGTGTGGGGGCCTTGGTGGGGGCCGAGACCCTGGCGGCTCTGGCGGCCAGCGAGGTTCTGGCGCCGGCGGTGCTGACGCGCGCGGCAGCGGTGTTGCAGCGGGTGCAGCAACAGACGCAACATCAGACACAACAGCCGACAGGCGCGGACGACGCCGCGTTGCCGTATGACCGCGCCTTGCTCGGCCTGGTGAATCAGACTTTGCGCGCCCAGGGACATCCAGCGATTCTGGAACACGACCCCCTGGGTCTGCCCGCCTGCTATGACCCCGACCTGGTGCATGCCGATGGGGATCTGCGCGCGATGGCGCTGGGCATCGCGCGCACAGGCCGCGCCAGGCTGTGTCTGGCCGGGCCGCCGGGCACGGGCAAGACGGCGGCTGCGCGCTGGCTGGCGGATCAATGCGAGCTGCCGCTGCAGCTCTGGCGGGCTTCGGATCTGCTGTCCAGGTGGCTGGGGGCGAGTGAACGGCTAGTGGCGCGGGCCTTCCATGACGCGCAGGCGGACGGGGCGGTGCTGCTGATCGATGAGATCGATGGCCTGCTGCAGGATCGGCGGGGAGCGGCGCAGGCCTGGGAGGTGACGTTGGTCAACGAGCTGTTGACGCAGATGGAGCGTTTCTGCGGCGTGTTCGTCGCCACGACGAATCGTCTGGAGGGGCTGGACCCGGCGGCGCTGCGGCGCTTTGATCTGAAGCTGCAGTTCCGGGCCTTGCGGCCGGAGCAGGCCTGGGCTTTGCTGGGCAGCCACTGCGCGGCCCTGGGGCTGGGGACGCCGGAAGAATCGCTACGGCAAGACCTGCGGGCGCTGGCCTCGCTGACGCCGGGGGAGTTTGCCACGGTGGCGCGGCGGCATCGCTTCCTGCCCTTGCGCACTGCGCAGGACCTCGTCGCGGCGCTGCGGGCGGAATGCGGCCTCAAACCCGGCGGGGTGGGGTCTGGGCCCATGGGGTTCGTGTGAGGCCAGGACCGCGCATGTCCTTCGACTTACGCCGGCACCTAGCGCCTGTAAGCTCGTTGCATCGTCACGTTGACGAGACCTTCTCACCCGGGCAGATCCTGAACCGACCGCTCCCCGCGGTCCCTCGCTTGGAACCACGCACAGCCCACGTGCGTCCGCAATGTCCAACGCCTTCAGGAGATTCCCATGCGCGAAGAACGCCTTGACCCCCTGCTCGTCCAGCTCGTCGCCCAGGGCGCGACGCTCGAAGAGTCCCACCGCGACGGCCGGCGCTACACCTTGATCGCCGGCCACCAGCGTCTGCCCATCAGTGCGGTCCTCGGCGTCAAGCTCGAACGCGAGGGGCATATCCGCCCGCTGTGCCGCCTCAGCAGCAAGACGCTCTGGGTGGCGAGCAACTGAAGTCTGCCGGCTGTCGAGCAATCGGCAGTCGACAATATCCAGCTTGCAGATCGAACCGGAAGGAGAAGAACGATGTCATTCATGACGGGGGTGTATGTCACTGCCGCGCTGGCCATACTCTGCACCCTGGGGAGCGTGCTGTTCGTGATGCGCCTGGCGGAGCGGACGCAACAGGAGAACCGGCGCCGCAACCAGCACCGCAGGATTGGGGTTCCAGCCGAGATCCTCGAGGCGCTCGGGGTCGAAGCTGGGGATACCTTGGCCTGGGAGGTCGGGGAGGATGGGACGGTGCGCGTGCGCCGGGCGGAACGCGCGGCGAAGACGTCGGAGCGTGGGTGATGCGTCAGCAGGCGATGTGCGGGAGGTGGGGCACCGACCTGGCGCGAAGCGCTGCCTCCAGGCATGAAGGAACTTTAAGTGTTCCGTGCTCAAGCGGTACCCGCACGTCGAGGCGGAGACGCTGGCGAAGAAGCTGGGGTGACAAGATGGGGCCATTATTGATACCATTCGGGCATGCGTGACGCCAGCAAAATCCTTGAGCAGATGCGCCGCGAACCGGCGAGCGTGCGGTTTGCTGATCTGCGCAAGGTCTGCGTGGCGCATTTCGGAGAGCCCCGGCAGTCCGGCACAAGCCATGCGGTGTTTCGCATGCCGTGGTCTGGAGACCCCCGCGTCAACATTCAGTCAGACAAGGGCAAGGCCAAGGCATACCAAGTCCGGCAGGTACTCGCTGCCATCGAGAAACTGGAAGGCATTCGCCATGAACGCTGATCACTACACCTATCGCGTCACCTGGTCGCCGGAAGACGGCGAGCATGTGGGTCTGTGTGCTGAATTCCCCTCGCTGTCCTGGCTGGCCTCTACCCCTGATGCCGCCCTCAAGGGAATCCGGCGCGTCGTCGCGCAGGCCGTCGAGGACATGCGCAATTCTGGCGAGGACGTTCCGCAACCGCTGGCCGAAAAGCACTACAGCGGACAGTTCCGGGTTCGGATTCCCCCGGAAGTCCATCGTGCGCTCGCAACGCAAGCCGCTGAGCAAGGCGTGAGCCTGAATCGGCTGGCAAGCGCAAAGTTGGCCGCCTGAAGCAATCCCAAACGAGCGACGAGGCTGGGATAACCCGCAGGGGCCGGGCCGGGGGTGTCTGAAGCCCCTACCCGGTGATGGTGGCCTGTTGGCCGCTGCCAGGGGTGTGCCCTGGGTCCTGCAGCGCGAGAGCTGTCTATACGAACCGGCGAATCAAGCGGCGATGGCCTTCCTCGGCCGTCCGCCCAGCTTGCCGTTCTCCCGGGAGGCCGCGGCCTTGGCGGGCGTTCGCATGGCTCCACCGGTTTGCCCCATCAGCCCAGCCATCCATTGGCGCGAACCAAAGACGCCCTCCAGCAGCGCCGGCAGGTACAGGTCGGCGTCGAGTTTGGGGACGTGCAGGCCAAGCCCGCTGGGCGTGATCTCGATGTCGGTCAGTGTTGGCGCCGATGCCGATTTGAGCCACATGCCGATGGGCGAGTGAGCCACGGCAGACGAACCGCGTGCGGCGTCAGGCTTGAATGTCGTCGCGCTCCAACCGGCTCACCGCAAATCCGGCGCCTGGCTCAAATCGGCATCGGCGCCACCAGTGGTGAGGCTCAGAACTTGACGAAGGTCGCTTCGCTGGCAACCGCTGGATGCGGTTTCACGGGACGCGGGCCTTGCCGGCCCGNAAGCCGCCGCGGCCGTTCAAGCGCCCCCGGACGCCGCGCGCTGACTCGAGGCGCTCATCCATCACATCCATCCCCCTCCAATGCCACGCTGAACCATGCCACGCCATCAACGCCTGCTCGACGCCCTGAACGACACCCCCACGCGCTCGCCTGTGCCCGAGCCGCCAGTCCCCCTGGTGCGCCTGTGGCTGCTGCGCATCCTGCTGCCGCTGGGCGGGCTCCGCCAGCTCGTGCATGACGGCCAGGGCGCGTCCGGTCTGCTCGCCACGCTGGGCGTGCCCCACGATCTGCGGGAGGGCGGCACGGACGCCGCCGGCCTGGTCGCGATCCGCCGCGTGCTCGAATCCGACTGGCAGGCGCTGGAGGCACAGGCCGACGCGTTCGCGCTGCCGGTCGCGCTGGAGGAGAACCTGGCACGCCTGGCGGCCCTGGTGCAGCTCTCGGCCGTGGACTGCCGGCTGCTGGNCCCGATCCCCGATCTCCTTGGCCGCGATCTGGCTGCGCTCGGCCAGCTTTCTCACCTCGGCGGCCACCACGGCAAGCCCTTGCCATGCTCGCCGGCGCGGGCGGCCTCGATGGCCGCGTTGAGCGCCAGCATGTTCGTTTGATACGCGATGTCGTCGATGATCGAGATGCGCTCGGCCCCTGCAAACTGCCGCTCGCCACTTCCTTCACGATGAATAACGCGACATTGCGCTGAGAACGGCGACCCAGACCCTGTTCTCAACTTCCCCTGGCCGCCTTCCCGCGTGGCAGCGCAGCACCTCATAGAGATGCTCGCTCTCTCCAGGCATCCCCAGATGGCGCCTCACAAAGCACGACTGATGCTCCTCCAGGGGCGTTGAGACCAGCAAGGTGATCGCGCCCTGGCCATCGTCGTTGGCGATCAGGGCCCCCTGCCCATCCTTCAGCGGCCCCACCACATGTCCGGCCCCGCGCAGTTGCACCCGCTCCGGCTTGAACTGCCCCCGGCTCTCCAGCCGCAGGCCCTCGATTTGGGCGAACAGCTCCTGCACCCGCGGATCGTTGGGGTCGTAGTCGAACTGCTGGGACGTGGGGTCCCAGGACTTTCCGGAAGACAGGACCATGATGGCCTCCCTAGTCTGTCGGTGCCCCCATGGCCCCACCGCTCAGCGCCATCAGCGCGGCGACCACCTTCTGCACCCACTGCCGGTACTCGGCACTTTCGGGCCCGTGCTCGACAACGGCTTGATGCATGTGCCGGTGGGCGCTATCCAGATCGGATCCACCGAGTCCTTGCGACATGATGAAACGGCCCAGCGCACAAGTGCCCTCGTCATGCATCGCGCGCGCCCCCGCGTACCGCACCCCATGCTCCCAGCTCCAGTGCCCCGCCAAGGCGCCCAAGGCCGTCTGCGGATGCTGCGGATCCAGTCGGAGCTCAAAACCCTGCATCCATCCCGGCACCTCGGCCGCCGGCATTGGATGCGCCAGCGCATAGCCTTGGCCGGCGGTGGCGCCCAAAATGGCGGCGGTCTCGACCAGCGCCGGGCTTTCCAGCCCCTCCACGATCACGTGCAAGTCCAGGCTCAGCGCCAGACGCACCAGCGAGCCGATGAAGCCAATGACCCGTAAGGGATCCCGCGGAGCTTCGCGCACCAACCCCTGATCGATCTTGACCGCCGAGAAGGGCAGCGTGCGCAGGCGCAGCAGGCTGCTGTGGCCCGCACCGAGGTCATCCATGAGCAGGTGCACGCCGAGGGTGGCAAACGCCGCCATGGCGGCATCCCGCCGGGATACGTCATACAGTTCCTCAGCTTCCAGCAACTCCAGGCGCAAGCGGGACGGCGCCATGCCACGCTCCCGCAAGGCCTGTTTCACCCAGGTGTGGCACTCGGGATTGTTCAACACGGCCGGTGGCAGGTTGAGACTCACGACAAGCTTCACCCCCTGCGCTTCCCAGGCCTGGAGCTGGGTCAGGGCCTGGTTCAATCCATCCCGAAAGAGTCGCACAAGCTCCGTCTCGCCGAATCCGGGCAGGAACTCCGCGGGGCTGGCCAGCGTACCGTCCTCCAGCCGCAAGCGCGCCAGGGCCTCGACCAGATCGGGTTTGCCGCAGCGCAAATCCACCACCGGCTGGTAGTGCAGCTCCAAAGCCCCGTGATACAGGCGATCCCGCAACACATGCCGGCGTTCGACGGAGATCGGCGCCATTTGCTGTTCCCGCGACGTCTCATGGTACCGCTCGCTCACCAGCAGCCCCAGGGCCGCCAGAAACGTTCGCGCCGAGGTGGTCTCGAACAAGCCAGGGTAGTGGCCAAACAGGATCAGCACGGCGAACACATGGCCCTGCGCATCCTTCAGCGGGACTGCCGCGCTGCTGCGGATGCCGGCCGCCTGGGCGGCGTCATGCAGACGGGCCATGTCGGGGTTGCCGGCATAGCTGGTCGTCGTCTCGATCGTTTCGCTGCGCCAGGCGCGGAAGTACGGAACGTGCTCGAAGTTCGCGCCGGGGTCGGTCACCAGAGGCATCAACTGGCGTTGGTCGATGGCCTGCAAATAGGCGTCGAACCCCCCGGCCGTGTATTCAAAGACAAACTGCCCACCGCTATCGGGTCGCGCAACGACAGCCCCTTGGATTCCCTCCAGTTCCACTAGCTTGTCGACCAGGGCACGCATGAAGTCAGGCCAGTTGGACGCGGCGGTTTTCTGGGCATGCAGGGACAACAACAGTTGCTCGCGCGCCTGCGTTAATTCCATCTCGCCCTTGATCTGCTCCTCCATCTCCGTGAGCAGCCGCCGCGTCAGCAGATTCACCAGGCGATTGCGTTCGAAAGGCCTTAGCTTCAATTTGTCGACTTCCTGCTTCAGGGTGTCGAGATAGAGATGCATCGCCTCGATCAGGGCGCGCTGGTCCAGCCCGACCAGGGCGTGGATGCGGCCCAGACGGTGCGCGTGCAGTCGATGCGTCGCTTCGGTCAGATCCGGTGCAAGGATGTGTCCCAGATGTTGGTGTTGGCGCTCGCGCAGATGGGCAAATTCGTCGGCACCGAGGCGTTGCAGGATGACTTGCGCGGCGGGCTGCTGCGCCAGGGTGGCGTAAAAGGTCGTGACGAACTCGGCTGTGGCGCCCAGCAGGGACTCCCGGACACGGGTCAACAGCGCCGATGCGCCCGGTCCATAGGCGGGGATGACCGGTGCATCGTCTTCGACGGCTTGGTTCAAGGTCGACATAGCGCCCCACCACATCCAGCCTTGCTGGCGGGTGGCCTTGCGTTCCTTGATGGCGTACAACGCCTCGTCGGCGTGGCGCAGCAGGATCTCGGGCTCGGCATCGTCTTCCGGGTACTGCGTCAACCCCAGGCTCAGGCCGATCCGGGCTTCGTGCCCGCCCGGCAGGACATAGGGCGCGGTGATGGCCGATTCCAGCCGCGCCAGAACGGCGGACAGATCGTCGCTTCCTGCGGCTCGTTCCAGGATGATCACGAATTCATCGCCGCCCAGGCGCGCCACCAGATCGCTTTCACGCAAGATGGCCTGGAGTCTGCGACCGATCTCGCGCAACAGCGCATCCCCAACCGCATGCCCCCAGGTGTCGTTGACGGGCTTGAAATCGTCCAGATCGAGTATGCCGATCACCACCTGCCCACCGTGACGTCGCGCGCGGGCCAGGGTGCGAGTGAGATGTTCAAGCAGACCCCGGCGATTGGGCAGACCCGTGAGGGCGTCATGGTCGGCCAGGAAATCCTTTTCGATAGCGATGCCCCGGAGCTTGTCGACGAGTTGGCCGACCTGGCGGAAGATGCCGTTGAGCTCGGAAAACCAGAGATCGATCGGCTGGAAGACGAGCGATTTCAAATCGGTGATCTCGTTGACCTGGGCGATGCTGTGCTCCAGGGCGCGCATCGATCGATCGATGCGCCAATTGAGGAAGACCGTCAGCAGAAAAGCCCCGAGGATCGGGAAAGGAAAAATCCAGAGCATGGAATCCAGGAAGTCATGACGCGCCGCCTGGATGGACGGAGCCAGGTTCTGGCGCACGTCGATCACGCCGAGCACATTGCCAATCCTGGCATTGGTGTGGCAGCGCAGGCACTCGGTTTCGGCGCGCAGCGGGAGCACGTAGCGCGTGCTGTCCGCGCCGAGATCCTGGACCGGCTGGCCGGTGCGGAACACCTGGGTCACCGCCGCGTCCATCGGTGCCTGCCGGATGGGGCCGTAGCGCGCCGAGACGATGCTGCCGCGATAGATCTGCAGGGCGAAGTCGGAATCCCGCATGGAACCGTTCGTGGCGTGCAGGAAATTCTCGGCCTGCGCGTGCGTCCATCCCGTGCTCATCAACTGGAACATCGCATCGAAGGTCGACTTGGCGATGATCCGGGACGAGCGGATGGAAGTTCCTTGAATGGCACGGGTGAAGGAATGCGAAACGATGAGATAGGCGCTGCCGAAAAACAAGGCCGAAACCAGCACCGAGGTCACCATGATGAAGATTCTGATGGTTCTCATGCAATGTCCTCCCAGGATCACAGCGGGCTCGCCCTTGAAACCACCCCTCAATGAGTGCTCTCGAAACCGTCCTTCGACGGCTCACGCCTCACGGACAATCGTCAATATCCACCATTCATTGGCTCTGACCTCCAATGATCGGCGTTTCTTGTTAGAAGCATAGATTTTTTATCGGTGCCGACAATTGAGGCTATCGGATGTATTGGGCTGTGCCGTGAACTAATTCACAGAATGGCCGCCTGCGCTGCACCCGGAGATTCGTAGGGTAGAGGTCTAGAGTCCAATCCAACCGAGAAGGAAATTGGGCTGATGTAGAGGCGCTACACCGAGGAACAGATCATTGACTTCCCGTCAAGGCGCGTTCGCAGGTTGCACGGATGGCTTTGTGCATCGCCTGGTGCGTCTGGTCGATGCCTTGGGCGGCGCTGGAGTCCAGCGCCAGCAAACCATTCACACAGCTTGCCCCACCAGGCATTGATCCTGGTGATGACGTTGAAGTTTTGCTGGATGTCCTGGGCATAGCGCTGTTGCAAGGCGGGAGTGGTGGAGTGATAGGCCCCCACCGCCGCCCAGGTATTGCCATAACGCCGCACAGCCCGACCATACAGTCGGGCACCGGCCAGGATATTGGTGCAGGGCTGCATGACCGTCTGCGTTGTCAGACCCAGGGCCGGAAGATTCCTGCTATTGATTTGCATGACACCATAGTCCGTGCTGCCGTCGCTGTTGCGGTGCACGCGCCAAGGCAAAAAATGGGATTCATGCCAGGCGATGGCCATCAGCACCTTGGCATTGACCCCGTAGGTCTGCGCGGCGTGGCTAAAACACTCACCGCCAAGGGGTTCGGCTTGAACCGGCCTGACCTGTGCCAGGTTCACCAGGAGCAGCAAGGCGAACGCTATTCCCCGCATCGCGCTTTGAGGGCATCGAGTTGGGCATAGGTGATGGCGCGGCCTCCTTCTGTGGCTTGGTGAATGGCCTGCGCCATGCAGGCCGAGTTTGCGCTCATCTGCAACTCCGCGGCATCCACGGGGAGATGATTGTTCCGGTTGCACGGTCGGTGCGTCCGCAAGGTTGCCTAGGCTGCTTGACGGCAAGCCGACCCCGACCTCAACTGTCCGACCACGCATCGTCTGCAGCGCCGGAGTCAGCGCTGCTGTCGTCCGACCAGCTCGACGCGTCGGTCAGCCCAAAGTTCTGATCGTCGGGGATGGATGCATCCGAGGTGTTGCTGCTGGGTAGGATGCTGCCCTGCCCGGCTCCAGACGCGCCATGATCGAACAGCTTGTCCACCAGGGCCTCACCCACCGCGAATCCTGCCCCTGCGGCCAGCCCCGTGCCCAAGGCACCCATCAGACTCGGTCCTGCGCCCGTGCCGGGTGGTTGGGCCAGGGGGTAGCTCCCAGGGTTGGCACCTGTGAGGTAGCCGGGCACCTGAAGCTGCCCAGAGGTTGCGGTCCCTGGTGCGTAAACCATGGGACGGCGGGTCTGCGCACGGTAGATCGCTGCCAGCATGACGATGAAAGCCAGGGAACCAAGGATGGCCCACAGGATGAAACCGTGGCTCGCGGACTGTGGGGCTGTTGTGTGCGATTGCAGTTGCTGCGTGAACGTGGCCAAGGTCTGCGGATGGACAAAACCCATGGCGGGGTCGAGTTGCTGGGCGCGGGCGAGTTCGGCCTGGGCGCGGGACCACTGCCCTTCCTTGGCCAGCAAGCGTGCATCGATGTAATGCGCCTTGCCTGAATTGGGGTCGGCGGCCAGGACTTGCGCCATCTCCTGATTGGCCAAGGCGAAGTTGCCTGCCTGGACGGCGGTTTGAATGTCGTGTGGCGTGGGTCGTGTGGCCCAGGCCGTGGCGAGGGCGAAGGACGCGAACAAGGCGATCAGGACGAGGGTGCGGGACAGGACACGCATGGTGGTGGTCTTGGGGTGCAGGTTGCGGGAGGTCGCACGGAAAAGATGAGGTTGCCATGGCCATGCTTCAAGCGCAAAACCACGCTGCAATGAGCGCAGGCCCAGCGCCGAACGGCGCCGTCAGGTTATTTCAGGTGCGCGTTGAGAAGCTTGGTCATCTCGAACATGCTGACCTGGGACTTGCCGAAGATAGGCTTGAGCTTGGCGTCGGCATTGATCATGCGTTTGTTGCTGGGGTCTTGCAGCCCGTCAGCCTTGATGTGCTCCCAAACCTTTTTGATGACTTCGGTACGGGGCAACGGTGCTGCGCCGACGATCGCCGCCAGCTCTGCGCTGGGGATCAGAGGTTTGAGGAAAGCTGAATTGGCAGGCTTCTTGGCAGGGGCGGCGGGCATGGCTGGATTCTCCAAGTTGGGTCGGAAACCAAGGGTAGCAAAGCCATGCGTGAGCCCGCACGCTCACCACCCGGAGCCTCCCTCATGTTGCTGTGGACGCTGCCACTGGGCTGTGCTTACCATGCCAGGCGCCGATCCCGTTTGACGCGATCGAGCCCCCACGCGCGGTTCGAACAGCCGGCCGCAAATCGCACGCCGATCATTTATCCTGCACGGCCTGCAGGGGAGATTCAACCATGCCATCCCGACTGATTCCGGTGCTCATCGTCTTCGCCGCAGTCCCTCTTGGCCTGCTGGTCGCCGTCACCCTCGACTGGCTCGAAGAACGCGAGTTGCGACGTGCAGAACGCCGCGCACGCCTGTCCCGTGCGCAGCACCGCCCGGGGCCTGCTCACCCGCCACAGACCTGAGCCGTCCGGGCGCGACTTGCATCGCGCAGATCGCATGCTGTGATGGTGATCACCAACCTTTTCTGGAGATCACCATGCAAACTCCTCTCGATGCCGACGCTGCTTCCCTGCCGCATGCAGGCCTGGCTGCTGGCCTGCGCGACTTGACCCTGGCCCTGTTCTGGAGCGACGCCGCGGCCGGCGTGCGCGGGTGCCGGCGCCTGGCGCAACGCGCGACCCGCGCCGGTCTGCCGCCGCAGCAGGCCAGGCTCCGTGCCACACACCGCCTGCTGGCCGGCATGGTCATCGTGACGCTGGGCACCCCACCTCTGGTCATCGCCCTGGCCGCAGCCGGCCATGTCTTGGTGGGCAGCTCCGCTGAAGGACGCCACCTGCTGCTGGCGCTGAGCCTGGCCAGCGGGTTGCTGTACGGCCGTGGGGTGCTGCAACTCGGGCGGCCCGATGCCTGGTGGCGGGCGCTGTATCGCAACGCGGGGATGGCTGTCCAGGCCCTGCCCTTGCGGCGCGTGCTGGCGTCGTGGCGGCCTGCGGTGCTGGACGCCTCGATCGGGCATCCCTGGACGCAGGCCCGGCGCTGGGCCTGGGCTGCGGGGGTCAATTTGCTGACCTGGGTCGGCATCCTGGCTTGGCTGCCGGCCGACAGCCCTCGCCTGGTCAGCTTCTGGCTGGCTGGCCTGGGGGTTCTGAGCATGACCTGGCTGCTCAAGCAGCACCACCGCTGCATGCTCCGGGCCCTGGCGGCCTTCATCGCCGCAGGTGATGCTGTGTGGTGCTGAGCCCGTGGGCGGTGTTCGCCGCGCGGCGCCTGCCGTGCATCTGCTGAAACGGCTTGGTCATCGATGTGCGCGCCTGACTTGTGGCGCATGCGTTGCATGATCGGGCCAAAGCGTTTTGCTTTTCACGCACCTTGACCGATGTTCAGCGGCGCGCCGCTGACGAGGGCGGGCTTTGCAATGGGAGCTTGAAGTTCAGCAGATCGTAGGAGGCGTTCTCGGCATGGCGCAAGGCGGCTCGCAAGGCGCCGCGTCCGGCTTCAAATTGTGGGTCGCGCAGCCAGGACCGATCAAGTCTGGCGTAGAAATAGTCGGGGTCGACAGTCACCGTGTAGCGTAGCCATCGCGCTTGTGGCGATCGCCGAGCCCGGTACTGCATCGCAAACGTCCCCCCTGGTGGGATCCGCGTATCGAAACGCTCGCGTTGCAAGTCGAGACTGACGTCCCGCGCAATGACCCCTTGCTGCAAGGTCGATCTGATCGCCCTGCCCCGTGCGTCGAGCTGGGTCAAGGTGACGAGCACGCGTGGCGTGACGTACGTCGGGAAATCGTGACCGACGTGGGCGCTGATGACTGTCAGCCCGGCGCGAATCTGGTCGTTGGCCTGCGCAGGCGCGCGGATGTCGAAACGCAGCCCGCTTCGCACCATAGCGAGATCATGAATCCCGCGCCAGAGGTGCTTGCCATCGCGCCGCCAAACCGCCTCACGCACCACTGTCACATCGTGGAGCGAGCGGTCAGTCGATCCGCTTGCACGAGCACGCGCATTGCGTAGGAAATATCCATCACTTTTGCTCCATTGTTACGTTAATCGTAACGATCAATTGCGCGCGGTCATCTGTTTTTCCGAACCACTGCTATCTAGAGTTTGGACATGGAGTCGCGGTCTCGTTGGCTTCCCCACCTCGCTCAACCACTTTCCTGAATCGGGGGTCATCATGAATGACATCATCAATTCAATCGCGAGCAAACCGCTCCCATTAAAGGTCAACCCTAGTGAGCCATGCCGGGCGCACGCACTTGGTCATTTCAGGCGTGACGCTAGGCACCTGTGTCGCGATGCCCACTCATTCGCTGATCGATGATGGCGATCCGGCGTATCCCGTGGTGAACGCGTCCGGAGCCTGGAGTCACTATGAGGCCGAGGCCGCCATGGCGCGCATGACGCGATCCGGTGCCCAGCTCGTCACCGTGTTCGCCTTCGGTTGTGAGCTGCAGGCCGACTGGAAAGAATCGAGTGCGGACCCCATGTTCGAGTCATTCATCGACAATCTTCCCGAAGATGGTTTCGTCGTCCAAGGATTCTGGGACAACGCAAACACACGCGAATCCCGGATCCGTTCGGAACCGTGTAGATTCAAACCCGGATGTGAACGGTCAACGAGAACAACACAATGTCGCACATGCCCTCCCTGTTCGTCTCCCATGGCTCTCCCATGCTGCCGCTGGAGCCTGGCACTGCGGGCCCCATGCTGAAGGCCCTGGGCCGAGAGCTGCCACAGCCGGCGGCCATCCTCGCTTTCTCGCCGCACTGGATGGCCCGCGTTCCTACCGTCGGTTCAAGCCCAAAACCCGCGACCATCCACGATTTCGGCGGCTTCGATCCGGCCTTGCGCGAACTGCGCTATCCGGCAGTCGGCAACCCCGAGCTCGCCCAGCGTGCGGCCAGTTTGCTGCAAGCTGCCGGCTGGCCCGCCGCTTTAGACCCAGGTCGGGGGCTGGACCATGGCGTGTGGGTGCCGCTGCGCTTCATGTTCCCGAAGGCGGATGTTCCAGTGGTTCCACTGGCCATGCCTTGGCCCCTGGACGCCGACGGGGCTTACAAGCTTGGTCAGGCACTGGCTCCCTTGGCGGACGACGGTGTGCTGTTGTTCGGCACCGGCAGTCTGACCCACAACCTGCACGAATTTCATCCCGGGGCGGCGGCCGACGAACCGCCAGAGCCTTATGTCCTGGAATTCGTCGACTGGATGCGTGACGCTATCGACCGTGGCGCGATCGCCTCCTTGCTCGATTACCGCCGCCAAGCTCCGCATGCCATCCGCGCGCATCCGCGCGACGAACATCTACTGCCGCTGTTCTGGGCACTCGGTACGGTCGGCAAACCGGCCAAGCCGCAGCACAAGACCGGCGGGGTGCATTACGGCATGCTGAGCATGGATGCTTGGGTGTTGGCCTGAAGGCCGCCGCGCGGCCACCTCCTGATGCCTCGACGAGAACCGAACCATGCCCGCATCCATCATCGTTGCCCAGCCCGAAGGCCATGCCGAACAACTCATGCTGCTGTTCCACGGCGTGGGCGCCGACGCCCAGGACCTGGTACCGCTCGGCCAGCAGTTGGCTGCGGCGTTTCCCAGGGCCTGGATCGTCAGCGTGCAGGCTCCCGAACGCTCCGACTTCGGCCAAGGCTACCAATGGTTTTCCGTGAACGGCGTGACCGAAGCCAACCGCGCCGGGCGCGTCGCGCTGGCGTTGCCCGCATTCCTGGAAGTCGTGCGTCACTGGCAAAACCTTGCACATGTCGGCGTCGGGCAGACGGCTCTCATCGGGTTCTCGCAAGGCGCCATCATGGCGCTGGAGTCGACACGCGATCGAACTCCCGTCGCCGGGCGCGTGGTGTCTATCGCCGGGCGCTTTGCCCAGTTGCCGCGCGAACGGGCCGCGGGCACGACACTGCACTTCCTGCATGGCAAGAACGACACGGTAATGCCATACGCCCTCACGGTGACAGCAGCCAAGCATCTGGTCGCCCTCGGCGGGGACGTGACGGCGGATGTGCTGCCATTCCTCGGCCATGGCATCAACGCGGAACTGGTCGATCTGCTGATCGAACGTCTCAAAGGCTATGTGCCGCGCAGCCTATGGCAGGCCGCGCTTGCCGCAGACCCTGGAAGCAAGGGCAGCCAGCATCGAACCGTTTCACGGGCGCCTGACGATCCAGGACCCTAGCTCCAACTCGCGCTCGCGCGAGTATCACCCTCACATCCATCGGAGTTCATCATGATCAAACAATCAACCGCACCCTATGCCGCTCTGCTCTTGCGCGTAAGCCTGGGCATCATGTTCCTGGCTCATGTGGGGCTCAAGATCTTTGTTTTCACCGTTCCGGGTTTCGTGGGGTATTTTGCTTCGCTCGGACTGCCCGCGATTCTGGCTTATGCGGTCATCGCGCTGGAATTGCTCGGTGGCATTGCCCTTATCCTGGGCATCTACGCATCTTGGGTCGCCATCCCCCTGGCGCTGGAGATGCTCGGCACGATTGTTCTCGTGCATGGCGCCAATGGCTGGCTGTTCACCAACAAGGGCGGGGGCTGGGAATATCCCGCATTCTGGTCGGTGGGCCTGATCACCCTGTTCTTGCTGGGCGACGGCGCCATGGCGCTCAAATCCAGTTCAAGAAAAGATATATAGCCTCATCGGCGCGCTTGGACGCTTCGACGAGGCTCAGGTCTGTGCCAGCGGGCCGTACCAGTACGCTGCGGTTACGCCGCCATCCATCAGAAAATCGCTGCCTGTGATGAATGCACCGTCAGGTCCCATCAAAAGGGCTCCGACGGCGCCCACTTCATCCGGTGTACCAGCGCGGCCGGCCGGGCAATTTTCAATCATGCGCCGATAACCTTCGCCGCGCGGACCGTTCAACTCGTCCTTGGCGATCGGCGTGATGATGATGCCCGGGCTGATGTTGGCGACCGTGTTTCAATCCACGCCCGGGTTTTAAGCCGGGCGAGACGGTGTAGGTTTAGCGAGCAGAGTTAACGGAAAAAGTTTCAATCCACGCCCGGGTTTTAAGCCGGGCGAGACCACAATAAACACGCACTGATTCTGTGGGGGGTCGGTTTCAATCCACGCCCGGGTTTTAAGCCGGGCGAGACACAGTAACTGCAAGCGTGGCGCCTCCCGCAAACACGTTTCAATCCACGCCCGGGTTTTAAGCCGGGCGAGACTCCTGTATTGCCGAACTCGGGTGCTGTCCAGGTAGTTTCAATCCACGCCCGGGTTTTAAGCCGGGCGAGACATAGGCCAGATCGGAGATCTGCTGCTGCAGCATCTGGTTTCAATCCACGCCCGGGTTTTAAGCCGGGCGAGACCTGCTGGAGTTCTACAACCCCAGGTCGGCGGCGAGTTGTTTCAATCCACGCCCGGGTTTTAAGCCGGGCGAGACGCCAGATGCTTGAAGTCAACCTCACCGCCGCACTTGTTTCAATCCACGCCCGGGTTTTAAGCCGGGCGAGACCAGGTCGGCTTTTAGGCTATCGGTGCGCCAGTAGAGTTTCAATCCACGCCCGGGTTTTAAGCCGGGCGAGACGTTCGCCCAAGCAGGTAAGCCGCTCACGACGGTCAGTTTCAATCCACGCCCGGGTTTTAAGCCGGGCGAGACTCTGGCGGCACGGAATTTCACCGAAACCGCGAGCCGTTTCAATCCACGCCCGGGTTTTAAGCCGGGCGAGACGTAGATCTTGCTCGGCGACAGGCGGTACTCATCCCAGTTTCAATCCACGCCCGGGTTTTAAGCCGGGCGAGACATCGAGACTTGCATTTCAGACATGGATTGCCTCGGTTTCAATCCACGCCCGGGTTTTAAGCCGGGCGAGACGAAGTGATTGCCGAGTGCGCGCAGGACCTGCTCACGTTTCAATCCACGCCCGGGTTTTAAGCCGGGCGAGACATCCGCTGTCGAACGTGGCCGCCATCAACCAGATGTTTCAATCCACGCCCGGGTTTTAAGCCGGGCGAGACTTGCGACGGCCATGTCAGCTCACCCAGGGACAGACGTTTCAATCCACGCCCGGGTTTTAAGCCGGGCGAGACGTTTTGCGTGGTCGACATAATGGTGCTCCGGAAAAGTTTCAATCCACGCCCGGGTTTTAAGCCGGGCGAGACGATTGCGGCCATGCGGCCATTGCTTCTATTGCGATGTTTCAATCCACGCCCGGGTTTTAAGCCGGGCGAGACGTAACCTGAGAACTCAATCCAGCAACGCTCGTCTGTTTCAATCCACGCCCGGGTTTTAAGCCGGGCGAGACAGCGCCCAGAACGCCAGGCGATCATGCCGACTCGAGTTTCAATCCACGCCCGGGTTTTAAGCCGGGCGAGACTACGCGACCGGCTACGTCGATTACAGGGCCTTCGTGTTTCAATCCACGCCCGGGTTTTAAGCCGGGCGAGACGGGACATCAAACGCAGCCTCCGCCTCCATGTAGCGTTTCAATCCACGCCCGGGTTTTAAGCCGGGCGAGACGTCTCTGGTCCGTTGATGGTCAGGGGGTGTACTGGTTTCAATCCACGCCCGGGTTTTAAGCCGGGCGAGACTGCGCAACTGGATTTCCAGCGTCACCGTGGTGGTGTTTCAATCCACGCCCGGGTTTTAAGCCGGGCGAGACCGACGCCGACGCGGCAGTGGAAGGTCGACGCTGCGGTTTCAATCCACGCCCGGGTTTTAAGCCGGGCGAGACCCTGCACCAGCGGGCGCGACGACGCTGCCTATCACGTTTCAATCCACGCCCGGGTTTTAAGCCGGGCGAGACCTGCCACCGAAACCCGCACTCATCACGCCAGCCGGTTTCAATCCACGCCCGGGTTTTAAGCCGGGCGAGACAACAGCAGCCAGGTTGCGTACATCAGAGCCAGGTAGTTTCAATCCACGCCCGGGTTTTAAGCCGGGCGAGACAGGATGCTGCTCTGGTTGCCGTAGCTGAAGTTCTGTTTCAATCCACGCCCGGGTTTTAAGCCGGGCGAGACTCGACGGGCGTAGACACGAGGTCCGAAACCTCGTGTTTCAATCCACGCCCGGGTTTTAAGCCGGGCGAGACTTTGCCTGATCTGTCGAGGATGCCAGCTTCAGCGGTTTCAATCCACGCCCGGGTTTTAAGCCGGGCGAGACTGTCACCGGCTACGGCGTGGCGCTGCGTGCGCGAGGTTTCAATCCACGCCCGGGTTTTAAGCCGGGCGAGACGCACCGTAGAAATTGCGCTGCTGGATGGCCGCATAGTTTCAATCCACGCCCGGGTTTTAAGCCGGGCGAGACGTCGCTGTTGAACAGAATCCGCGTGCCGCTGGTGCTGTTTCAATCCACGCCCGGGTTTTAAGCCGGGCGAGACACACAAGGCTCTGGGCCTCCCCTAGTCAATAGGAGTTTCAATCCACGCCCGGGTTTTAAGCCGGGCGAGACGCTGCTCTCGCATCACGAATTCCGCGCGATTCGAGTTTCAATCCACGCCCGGGTTTTAAGCCGGGCGAGACTTTGCATGGTTAATCCTCTGTGGCCTCGTTGCTGTGTTTCAATCCACGCCCGGGTTTTAAGCCGGGCGAGACGTGACCGACCTGCAGACGTGGCGTGCGTCACGCAAAGTTTCAATCCACGCCCGGGTTTTAAGCCGGGCGAGACCGAACAGACACGGTTTAGCAATTGGTTTGGACCAGTTTCAATCCACGCCCGGGTTTTAAGCCGGGCGAGACGCCTGATTCCGTGCGGGCGCTGCCTGTATTGCGATGTTTCAATCCACGCCCGGGTTTTAAGCCGGGCGAGACGTGGAACCTTCGGCCCCCACGACGCCGTCGGCCACGTTTCAATCCACGCCCGGGTTTTAAGCCGGGCGAGACAGCCGCATCAGCAACGGTCACGCCGACGTCGGATGGTTTCAATCCACGCCCGGGTTTTAAGCCGGGCGAGACCGCGCAAATGGCTCGCCGCGAAGCTACGGCCGAAGTTTCAATCCACGCCCGGGTTTTAAGCCGGGCGAGACAAAAGGTCTATCAGCGCATTGATGGCCGACCCGAGGTTTCAATCCACGCCCGGGTTTTAAGCCGGGCGAGACATGCCCGTCGAACTGCCTGATCTGTCGCCCGGCATGTTTCAATCCACGCCCGGGTTTTAAGCCGGGCGAGACGCGGCATGTCGCGATTAATCAGCGAGCGTGATCTGTTTCAATCCACGCCCGGGTTTTAAGCCGGGCGAGACGTTGATCTCCCGGACTGGCCAGACGCAGATTCGGTTTCAATCCACGCCCGGGTTTTAAGCCGGGCGAGACTCCACTTGCGCAATGCATTGCTGCACAAAGGAGTTGTTCTGCATTTCCGCGAACCGGGTTCTCCGCGCCGGAAGACCCGGATTCACAGGCAAGAAAAATTCATCAAATTGTGAAAGATCAAGGATTTGCGTGATGCGCGAACCGGCCGGAATTTCGGCTTTGCTCGGGGTTCGCGGGCTACACGACAAGCGGGCCGTTGAAATCGATGGAACGGAAGGTGCCATATTGCTTGATGCGCATGTCGATCGGTTCGGTGATGCGGTAGAAGCGCAGATTATCTTCGTCCAGCTTGATTTCGGCGAGCAGTTCGCGTTCAAGGGCTTCGTATTCCATGGCGTCGACCTGACATTCGAACACGGATTTCTGCACGCGTTGCCCCACTCTTTCGCAGGCCTTGGCCACGCGCCGTAGACGCTTGCGGCCTGCGGCCGTTTCGGTCGAGACGTCATAGGTCACGATGATGAGCATGGCGTCTTGCGGTCGATTACCGGGCCAGATAAGGCAGGTAACCGTCCATCTCGCCGCGGATGGTGCGCGCGAGCAGGCGAGCCTGGACGAAGGGCAGGAGTCCGATGGGCATTTTGGTTTCCAGTAGCGGGTGGGTCACCTCCTCCTGCTTGCGCTCCTGCCAGGCGGCAACGACCTTGCGCCGGCCTTTGTCGGACAGCAGCACGGCGCCGCCTTCGTGCCGGTCGAAGTCGTCAGCGCTGATCTGGCCGCGGTTGATGAGTGTCAGCGCCAGCCGGTCTGCGAGCACGGAGCGGAATTCCTCTTGCAAATCGAGTGCAAGTGCGGCGCGGCCGGGCCGCACGGCGTGCAGGAAACCGAGTTGGGGATCGAGCCCGACGGCTTCCAGCGCCGAGCGGCAGTCATTCATCAGCATGGCATAGAGAAATGACAGCAGCGCATTGAACCGGTCGAGCGGAGGGCGTCGGGTGCGGCCATCCAGCCGGAAGTCTGCGCGCATGGCGGGCTTGACGATGCGGTTCAGCGCCTCGAAGTAGCCGCGCGCAGCCTCGCCCTCGACGCCGCGCAGGACGTCAAGGGTCTGAGCTTCGGCGGCGGCGCGCAGCGAGGCGGCAAGGTTGTCGGCAGCCCTGGTGAGATGGGCGGATTCGTCGCCATCGGCGCTTTCGCGCGCCCCGCGTTGCACGACGCTGCGGCTGTTCTTGATCTTTCCGGCGACGCACTCGCGCGCCAATTCGAAGGTGATGGCTGCGTCGCCTGCGGCATGGTGCTGGGCCTGGCGGAGCAGGATATTGCCCGATACGGCGCCCTCGAGCCGCGCCTTGAAACGGCCGGAATCATCCAGCAAAACGAGGGACTTGCCCTCATCGGCCAGGCGGTGCATCAGCGCAGGCGACACCATGACGTTGCCAAAGCACACCAGGCTGCCGACATGGTGCAGCGGCACCTGGAGCTTTTTCTCGTGCTCTACATCCACGCGCAGGGTGGCGTTGTCGATGTGGACATAGGCCAGCGGGGTCATCACGTACAGGGTGTTTTGCAGCGTCAGCATCAGCCCTCCGGATCGAACAGATGCGCGCGCAGTTCGTACTGGATTCGCATGGCGGTCAGCGCCTCGGGTTGGCAGATGTCCTTGAGCGAGCACTCCCGGCAGCGTGCATCGAACATGGGAGGCGGCAGGACCACTGCACTCAGCATGGCGCGGATGGCCTCGGCCGTTTCAATCACCAGTTCGCGCAGGGCGGGCGTGATGGCGACTTCGCGCCGCCGGTGGCTGCTGGCGTGGTAGATGGCGCCGTACGGCACGGAGCGGCCCAGCATGTCTTCCAGGCACATGGCCTGGGCGGCGAGTTGGATGTCGTCATGGGTTTTTTGGCGCTTGCGGCCGTGCTTGAACTCCACGGGGAACACCGTGCCGTCGGGATGGAATTCGACGAGATCGGCCTTGCCGATCAGTCCCAGACGATCCGACCACAAAGGCAGGCTGCGCTCGACTTTCACGCCGGCCTTGATCTCGTAGCCCGGCGCGTCCACCAGCCTATGCACGGCATTGCCGCGCGCCGTGTGAATGTTGTCCTCGAATGCCTGCTCCAGGTGG
Source organism: Thiomonas delicata (assembly GCF_900088825.1). Classification (GTDB taxonomy): domain Bacteria; phylum Pseudomonadota; class Gammaproteobacteria; order Burkholderiales; family Burkholderiaceae_C; genus Thiomonas_A; species Thiomonas_A delicata. The sequence continues at coordinate 1,361,726 of NZ_LT592171.1, forward strand.
ATCAACCCGCATTGCCGCGGGCAGTACGCCCAGTGCTGCAGGGCGGACAGGGGCACTGGATCGGCGGCGGCGTTCACATCCCGGCGCATTCAGTCGAACAGGCGCTCGAGCAGTGCATCGCGGCTGAGGCCGTGGTGCACTGCCACGGCATCGAGCACAGCGGCTAGCGTGCCGATGCGCAACGGATCATGCCGGGGCACGGTGATGTGATGCTCCCCGCGCGCGGTGCTGGTCAGCCGCATGTGGCTACCGGTCTGCCGTGTGACGTGGTAGCCAAGCCGGTCCAGGCGCTTGACCAGATCCGATCCGGACAGATCACGCGGCAGCCTCATACGGCCAGCATCTCTTCACGCGTGATGTGCAGGCGGATGATGCTGGGACGCTTGTCATCGTCGAAATGGCAATGCACCGCGTCGCGCACTTGCGCGTGCAGGGATTCGAGGTCGTCGGCCTCGGTCAAGATGTCCACGCCGACGGCGCGCGCGACATAGCCGCCCTCAGGCGCTTGCTCGACGATGAAATGGATTTCAGACATGTGGGGCTCCCGCTGAACGTCAGGCCAGGCGCTGCAGCGCGACGCCGTTGCCGAGCGACTGTTCGCTTCCCGCACCGATGGAGTTTCCGTCGAAGAGTACCGCGTAATCGTCGAAACTGCGCGGCACGTCCACGCTTTCGGCACGCATAATCTTGATGCGTTCGAACAGTGCGTGCGCGGGAGCGTTGCCCAGCTCCGAATCGTGCCTGAACACATACAGTCCGCGAGTAGACATTTCACCGCGCGCAGCGGAGCGGTCGTGCTCGAACATCTGCGCGAGTGCTTGCCAAAGCAATGCCAGATCGTCTTCGCCGAAGCCGGTTTGCTTGGCGAGGAAACTCGACACAAAACCATGTGCCATGTAAAGACCGTAAGGGACAGTGTGCTTGCGGCCCATGGTGCGGTTGTCGCCACTCTGCTTTTCCGCCTCGGCCTCGGTCGTCACCGCCATGCGGGTGATCGAGTGCTCTTGCGCAACGATGGGGTCGACAGACCGCGCGAAGGTGAGTTGCACCGGGCCGCGCACTTGGCCGCAGTTGACCTCAGTGGACATGACCGCGCCAAAGGTGCGCACGTCGAAGAAGTTCTGGCACATCCAGTCGCGGGCCTTGTTCACGTCATCACCACTGCCTTTGCGCTTTTTCTCCTTGATGGCTTTTTTCTCGGAAGCCTCGTCTGGAACGGGCTCGAGGTTTTCAGCGTCCAGCTTGAGCGCGGAGTAGGCGCGCTGGTTCTGCTGGTTGAGGATGGATTTTTCGCGCACGTAAATCTCGAAGCGTTTCTCACCCGGCTGGGGGTCGCGTAAATCTTGCTCTTTGGTCATCGCGACGAAGTTGCGCACCTTGCGCTTCAAGGCCACGTCGGTCACCAGCCCATGCCCGGTTTCGGCATCCAGGCGCGGCAGGTTGCCAGCGTCCGGGTCGCCGTTGGGATTGCCGTCCTTCACGTCGAACAGCAACACGAAGTCATAGCGATTGCTCAGGCTCATTGTTATTCCTCCGGGGTGGATTTGGTGAAGAAGCTTTGCCGTTGCTGGTAGTAACCGAGTGCGAAGCGCGCCTGATCGGGCAAGGCAAGGTGACGCGGCGGGAAGGTTGTGGCATCGAAGCCATTCATGATCTCGCCGATCAATCTTTCGCGGTTGACGGCGAGGCCCGCGTTCAGCTTGCCGAGGTGGTGCTTGCTCAGACGCAGCAGGGTCGGAAACACCGCAGCCGGCGTACTCGACGCCGCACCGTAATAGCGGTCGCGGATGGTGGCGTTCAGTCCAGGGCTGGCGTCCTCCTGGATTTTTTCCAGTGCGGCGAACAGCCGCCCGAGCCGATAAGCCGGGTTGGTGTTGGTCGGGTCGAGCATGGGCGTGAACTCCTTCTCTGCGCTGTTGCGAAAGCGAATGAAGCGGTTGAGGCTGGCCTTGATGGCAGCGGCGCGGGCATAGGTGGGTTTTTGCTCGGCGCGGCAGCGCGCCACGGCCAAATTGAGCAGCGTGGCCGGATAAGGCAGCCCTTCGAGAATGGCGCGCATGACTTCGCCGCCCAGGTTGGGCGGGATGTTGTCGGCCTTGTTCAGCAGGGCCAACCCAGTGAGCAACCGGAACAGCGAGAGATGCTCGGGATCATGCGGCGCACGGGCAACAGCGATATCGTCGAAGTGCTGAGCGATGCGTTTCGCCAGTTCCGCCGCCGTCGAGGTTTCCCAGAAGCGAATGCTGATGCGCGCGGCATTGGGTGCCAGGCCCAGCACATGAAAACGAGTGTTCGGTCCGCCGACGCTGAACTGCCCCGACGCCACGGACGCGTACAGCGACTTGATCGCATCGGTGTTCCTGTCCGGGCTGTCCTTGGGCGGTTCGCCGAACAGGTCGGGCATGGCGGTTTCCAGCGTGTGCGACTCCTCGGCCCAGAACACGGTGGAGGTATCGCCGACCTGGATGCGCTGACGCGAATCACGCGCCAACAGATGATTCAAGGCCGTGGTGTAGGCGAACACGGCGGCTTTGCCCAGCGGCGCGTTGGCGCCTTGCGCCTTGCCATAGGAGTTGAAGGCGTCGAGGTTGAACGACACGATGTTGGCGCCCGAAGTCTGGGCTCCCCAGACGCCCTTGATCGCAGGATGCAGCCGCTCGATGGCAGCGGGCGCACCGCTGACCAGACACACGCCATCTGACGCGTCTTCGGCCTGATGGGCGGTTGCCGCGACCACGGCGGGGCGTTGGCAAACCAGTTCCACGTCCCCGTGCAGACGAAAACTGATGACCGGGTTGCTGGCTTGAATATCGGCCAGTGCCGGAAAAGTGGCAAGCCATTCCAGGCGAAACGTGTCGAGAAACGCCAGCACGGCCAGAATGCCATCATCTTGGCGCACGTCTTCCGGCAGCGCCTCAATGCGGGCGCGAAATGCCGCGTGCTGTTCGGCGACGCGCTCGGGATTGCCGCGCGTGTCAATGCCCAGCACATATTCCGCCGTGTCCCACAGAAGGTTCGCCGCTACGCCGGAAGTTTTCTTCACGCCTTGCGGCACCAGAAAGCGTTGGCCGATTTTCTTCTTGCCCACCGCGCTGCGCGTGTCGGCAAGGTTCAGCAGCTTGCCGCCAATGTCGATTTCCAGAACGAAAGGGATCTCCTTGTCTTCCAGCCCGAATGCGGGCAGACGCTTGGCCGGATCAGGGTCGGCCTGCTTGCGCCGGTAGTAGGCATCGAGCGCTTGCAAAATCACCCCCGCACCTCCGCGCTGTTCCAGGCGGGAATCTGCACCATGCCTTGCTCCATGCGCGCACGGAAAAAGCGCGGTTGCGGATCGGTCGCATTGGAGAAGTCCAGATCGTGGAGCATGAAACCCAGGTCGCGGGTTTCATCGATCGGCCGGGGTTCAGCGTCGAGATCGACGACAAGCCGAAAACCCGCCGCGAACTCGCGCGTGCCGAGGTAAGGCTGGTTGACGCATTGACCTTTGGACGCCCGGCGCTCGAACATCTCGTGATATTTCGCAGCGCGGGCCTCGGGATCGCGCGCGGGCAGGAATTCCAGATCGGCGTGCACGCGGTAGGCCACGTCGCGCAGGAACAGCCCAGCGCGTTGCTGCCGGTCGTCCTCGATGTAAAGGGCGAGATCCCCCTGGCCATTCTTCATCGCGGTCTCGACATTGCGTGCAGAGACCACGCTCGCCACCTCATTGCGCCGCAGATTGATCCAGCGGATAGGCTTGAGGATCTCGATGCGGCGTACATGCCACCGGATCGCCGGTTTCCAAAGAATCGCCTCGAAACAGGCACGCGCGGCAGATGGAGTCATCACGTCATAGCTCACCCGTTCGACCTTCATTTCCGGGCGTGTGAAGCAGGCCCAGGGGCCGAAAAGTTCCAGGCAGTGGGTTTTCATGGGCTCCCTCATGCGATGCAACCGGGGTTGACTGGGATTCCCTCGGGGTTGAGGCCAAGTGTAGGGTCGTAGAGCCAGTCGCCCACCTGCACAAACAATCCTGGCATGATTTCCTCGATGTCGCCTTGCCGGAGTAATTGCAGAGCCTGGATCCGATGCAGGTTGACGGTGTAGCGCTGCAGCTTGCGCATCAGCCAGCGTTCAGGACCCTCTTTGCGCAGCGTATTGAGCCACTTGCCAATGTTGTCGTCCAGGCCATCTTTGCCAAGATAACGCACGATGATAGGAGCACTGTCCTCGTCCTCGATCAGCCTGAAATTCTCGGCAGCGGTACGGAAGTTGACGGCCAGCTCAAAACCGTCGAGGGTGTTGCCGGCCATGCACAAGTCGCCGCAGATGCTCTTTTTGTCGAGTTCGCAGGCGTGGTATAGGCGTTCGAAATAGCTGGCGAAGCGTTCGCGCGCGAGCGGCTGCTCGGTGACGCCGTACAGGACGTCGCGACAAGCGTCCTCGCCGCGACGCAGAAGTCCAGGCGGAGCGGGTGTGGGAGGCACGAAGACAACGACTTCGCCTTTGTTAGTCAGCCTGCCTTCGCGGTTGCAGCGCCCTGCCGCCTGGGCGATGGAGTCGAGTCCGGCGAGCGCTCGAAACACCACAGGGAAATCAACGTCTACGCCGGCTTCGACCAGTTGAGTACTGACCACACGCGTGGGCATGCCGGCTTTCAGCCGCGCTTTGATGTCCCCGATGACCTGCGAGCGGTGCGCGCCGCACATCAACGCAGAAAGATGCAGCGTGCCCTCGGGCATTTTCTTCCAGAGTTCGCGCGCGTCTTGGCGGCGGTTGACGATGGCGAGTACCGAGTCGTGCCGGGCAAGTTCCTGCGCCAGTTGTGGCCAATCGGTGGACGCTTGCCAATCCACAGGCAGGCGCACATGCACGCGTTCCAGCGCACGGTAGAACGCATCGGGGTCATCGATGATTTCGCGCACGTTGTCCAGGCCGCGCAGGTTCTGGTGCGCGTCGAAATAGGCACGCGTGCTCAAAGCGGGCTGGGTGGCGGTAGACAGCACCACGCTCACGCCGTAGTGCCGCGTCAGCAGATTGAGTACATCGAGCATGGGCTGCAGGAATTCCGGCGGCAGCAATTGCGCTTCGTCGAGCATGACGACGCTGTCTACCAGATTGTGCAATTTGCGGCAGCGCGAGGTACGCGTGGCAAATAAGGACTCGAAGAACTGCACATTGGTGGTGACGACGACGGGTGCGTCCCAATTTTCGCAGGCCAAGCGCGAGGCGTGGTTTTCCCGCTCAGGGTCGGATTCGGCGTTGCTGTGGTGCTCGATCACCGCTTCGCCAAAAATGCCGCGAAAAATGTCTGCGGTTTGCTCGATGATGCTGGTGTAGGGGATGACATGGATCACCCGGCGCTTGCCGTGCGCGCGGGCGTGTTCCAGCGCGAAGGCCATGCCCGAGAGCGTCTTGCCACCGCCGGTGGGCACCGTGAGTGAAAACAGCCCGGGGACGGCAGCAGCCTTTTCCCGGCACTGACGCAGAATGTCGGCGCGCAGGGCGTTGACGGGAGTGGCGGGCGCGGTGGCAGCCAGCTTGGCCATGTGGGCATCGAACAGGGGTATGAGTTCGGACAGCGCGGGCCACTGATTGCGCCGCGCGAAATTGTCCGGGTCCATGTAGCGCTCGGTATCAAGAAAATCCGCATCGACCAGCGCCGAGAAAAGCATGCGCACCCACAGCGCAAAACCATTCTTGCCGCCAGGAACCGCGCGCAAATCAGGCTTGAAATCGCCGGCGTCGAGCAATTCGGCCGGCGGGCGTGCAGCCAAAGACTCCAACAGCTCCGCGCGGCTGTCGGCACTTGCAAGACGCACCTCCAAGCCACCGAACCAATCCGCCAGACCGGCATGATGCCCGGCGACGAGGTAGGCCAGCACACGGCCTGCATTGCCAAACCCAGCTTGTTTGAAATGATCGCAAGCGAGCACCGCGCCTGCAGTCGAATGGGGCGCCTTGCCGGCTTCGCCCTTGATATGGGCATCGGTCTCGAAGCCGCTAGCCTGACGGATATAGCGTTGGAAACGGGGTCGATATTTGCCGAGATCATGCCAGCGTCCTGCAAGTTGAGCCCAGTCAGCGCCAAAGGTCTTGGCAAAACACGCAGCCAGTGCCGCTACTGCAGTCAAATGATCCGCCAACTCATGGGGAGCACGCCAATTGCCGAATGCGTCCTTTGCTGCGTGGGCAATCGGTCTAGGCTGTTCGTCCTGCTGATTTTTGTATCCTGACATCGGTCATCATCCGGTTGAACGAGGGCAAGTTTGGGTCGCGGGACGCGACCACGGCTGTCGCCATCGCTGCCTCCCGAGGAAGCAGTCAGGTTAGGTACGCCTGCGGCGCACGTCGACGCAAAAACCAGCACATTATGGGGGAGTTTTCGTCGCACCCGCCGCGGCCCAAGCCTCTATTTATCTCGGGAGGCCGCGGCACATCGCGCCCATCATCTCGGCGGAACGCTACTTCAACCTTGTCTCGCGCTCGATGACTTTTGGCGCGAGTTTCGGTTATGAATACCTGCAACCTGTCGAAGGCTTTTTTGCCAGTCTTCGTCGTCACGTACTGCACTGCGAGCCCCGCGCAATTCGCGCGCACGCTCAGTCATCGTGGTCGCCCGCTGCAAGCTTTCCCTCTTCGGCGAGCGCGTTGATGACAGCACGGCGCGTCAAACGGTACATCCTGCCTGCTGACCCGTGCATAGCAACGGAATGGTTCCGGTCCAGAAGCTGCTGCAAGGAAGAAGTCGCCGGGGCCTTGCGCTCGATGAAACGTTGAACTCGGCACGGAGCGCGCACGAATTCCTCGATGAGCTGAGGCCAAGGGTCGAGCGCCTTCAGTTCGCGGTCCCAAAGCAGGTAGCCGGCCAGGGCGCCCCAGGCTGTCCTCGGGTTCAGGGGATCCACCTCGGGGCGAAAGCTGCATGCCCAGGCGGCGATGTCCTCGGCTGGCATCGGGCGTGCGATCCCGTAGCCTTGCCCGCTGTCCGCGCCCATGATCAGCGCGGCCTCAATGAGACCTGGATTCTCCAGGCCCTCCACGGTCACCAATGCGCCGAGCTCGTGCGCGAGTTGCGTCAGGTAGTAGATGAATCCGAAGGCGCGGTGCGGATGCTTGCGCGCGGCGCGGCGCACAAGCCCTTGGTCAATCTTCACCTCGTCGAAGGGCATGCTGTCCATGCGCAGCAGCGAGCTGTGCCCAGCGCCAAGATCGTCCTGGATCAGGCGAATACCCAGCAGCTTGAGGTTGTGCAGGAAGGTATCCCGGTTGTTCTGGTCCTTGAATTCCGGCGATTCCAGGATTTCCAATTCGATCAACTCGGTATCGGTCCCCGTCTGCTCGAGCGTGCGAAACAGCGCCTCGTGGTACTCGGGGTCGCCAATGCCCTGCGGTGGAAAGTTCAGCGACACCGAAAGCTTCTGGCCCTGTGAATGCCAGCTTCGCAAGTCCCTGCAGATTTGCGCGATGCCGAATTCGAACAGCCGCAGCAGGTCTCGGTTCCCCAGTGTGGGCAGGAATGCGGCAGGCGGGATAAGTGAACCATCCGCGTCCACTAGCCTTCCCAGCGCCTCGACCTTCTTCAGTTTGCCCGATCGCAAATCGATGATGGGTTGGTACAGCAGGACCATGCGATCAGCCTCGATCAATCGACTGAAATGGCGCCGTCGATCATGCGGGATTACATTACCCTGGACGTGGCGAAGCGCCGCCAGGCTGAATGTCTGCTGAATGTGTTGCAGGAACAGTAGCCGGCCATGTGCCCGGAAGAATCCCGGCCACCTGCTGTAGATGCTGAGCAGTGCAAAGGTCTGGCCTGCCTCATCGACAAGGGGAATGGCAACGCTGGAGCGAAAGCCCAGGCTGGCACCAAGCTGTCTCCATGGCTCGACGGATGGATCGAGCATGTAGGCGTCAGCGGAGACAACCTGCCCAGTCTTCCACGCACGTGTCGCGGGATCTGCGTCATCACCAGCCGCGTCATGCAGAATTCGGATGGCCGGGGCGGCCCCCGCGCGGAACGCGTTGATATGCGTCTGGGCCATCGAGCCGTCGAGGGCTTCGACCTCGAGGACCCCTTGCGGGCCAAGGCGCCCCACGTTGGCTGCCAGGACGCCGTCGACCGAGCAAATCGCCTTGAGCACGTCCTGGTACAGGTCGGTGGTGCTACGTGCCAGAAGAGCTGCTTGCTGGATCTCGGCCAGCACCAGCGCCAATTCCGTATCGATCTGCTGATATCCAACGCTCTGGGCCTGCAAGTCGACCATCAATCGTCGGTCCAGCAGCCGTTGCAGACTACGCTGATCCGCCAGCGGGAGAGCCAGTAGCGCACCATGCAGGGCCTGCTGATACAGATTGTAGGCGTCGATCAGCCACATCATGTCGACCCCTACCAAGCCATGGACTCGGCCTACCGCCTTCGCATGGGCTCGATGCGCCGGTTCCTCGAGTTCCGGATCCAACAGCATCAGCAGGTGAGACGTCTGCCGGGCTTGCAGGTGCCGGAATTCGTCAGGGGTCAGCAGCGCGAGCAGCGATTGCGTCTCCTGCGCCTGCATCAGCGAATCGTAGAAGCGTGCTGCAAATGTGCGCGTGATCTCCGACGCCTGCAAGTGAAAAGCACGCAACAACGGAACCACGGCGGGCCCGTAGATCTCTTCGGCGAATAGTTGGGGAAGAACCATGATGGTAAAGTTAGGAGGCAAACCTCCTTGCCCACATTGCAGGAGTCCGGGGTTATCAGCCTGCGCCTGGAGCACCTTGCAACAACGTGGCCTGCAGGGCAGCCGCGAGTTCGTCACCCACGAATTTCGCCACGTAACCTTCGGCGCCAACGCGTCGAGCGTGCTCTTCATTGGCTTGGCCTGTTAGCGACGAGTGGATGACCACTGGTATGCCCTTCAGTCGATCATCCTCCTTAATCTTGCGCGTCATCTGCCATATGCAGAAGCAGATCTTGATTCATTTACCCCCCCAATTATTTCGACAGAAAAACGACGTGCCGCAATAATTTCGCCCCCCCAAGATGTTATTTCTTCAGCGTTTCCGAAGCGCCGATAAATATTTAAACAAAGAAATGGAGAGCGCCAACCCGATGTTGCGCCGTAGGTCGCGTTCGGAATTTAAGTGATCTCAGAAACGCCGGCTTGATTCCAACGAAAAACCCAAGGGAAACACTGATTTAATCGGAATGACGTCTACGCCAGAACAGTCATGCCCTGCCGAATCAACGGGTTAACGTTGTCCGAAAGCTGGCCTATCGATTAAATCAGCGTTTCTCTAGTTCGTTGATCTCCTCGTTGCTGCGCTGAGTCTCAAACCGACGGCCTTGGCTGAGCGGCCTACAAAAACTTAAAATCGCCAACCTAGTCCGATAGTCGTGATGAGCGGATTCAGTGTCACACGAGCTTGAGTTGGCGCTCCTCCGAGCGTGCCCGTGGCATTCGTTTTAAGGAATATTTTCTTCAGATCAACGAAAGCGAACATTTTTTTAGAAAAATTGTATTCAGTTCCTGCTTGAATCACTGAGCCCCAAGCACTTTCCACATTCAATGACTTCAATGTTCCATCAGGGGCATCAAGTATGATGGTTCGGTTGATACCCAAGCCCAAATAAGGCTGCCAAGCACCAAGACCATCAAATTGATATTGAAGTGAGAGAACGGCAGGGCCATACTGAACACGGCCGAGTTCTCCGAGAGGAGCCGCAGTCCCGGTTCCGTATAGCTTTGCTGTTGGTGGTAGCCCGAGCGTAAGCCCAAGAGCCCAGTTGGGTGTCAGATTTCGCCCGATCTCAACTGCAAGTGTGTAATTGGTGTCAGCATTCGCACTTGCGCCGGGAACAACATTGCCTCCAGCCTTAACAACTGCACTGGCGCTAAAATTAACTGCCGCCGGACCTACGCGGACCCACCAAGGATTGTTCTGTGCATGGGCAGCGCTGCCCATGCTGGCCGAAATAGCGACAGCCAATATTGAAAATTTAACCGCCTGAATCATGATTCGTCTCCTATATTATAATCTATAAATGGTAAATACATTAAAGATGGCTCAATGGTTTTAGCCAATAGAGCCGTTGTCGAGTGTTTCACTTTTGGCTAGACATCCACACAAGTCGCAAATCGTGTGCTAATCAAGAACGAATCAGCACTTTGTTTACACCTCCTGATTTCTCGAAAAAGGTTTTAAATGCATCGTCGAGTTGATCGAGCTTGAATTCGTGGGAAAAGAGTTTGCTTGGATCGATGATGCCGCTTTCCAGCAAACGTAGAGCTTCCCACATGAACGGTTGCACATTAGCGAACCCATTCATGTGCAAAGTGATGTCCCGCAAGAACACGTCTGCGAGGTTCAAGTTGAATTTGTCGTCGGTAAAGACGCCCAGTGCTGCGATGGTTCCACCGGGGCGAACGATGTCCAAGCACATCTGAAGACTTTCTGGAAGACCGACCATTTCGATGACCTTGTCGAAACCCCGCCCACCCGTTTCTGCCATGGCCCTTTCCTTCCAATCGGCTTGATTCACGTCCACGGCAAGTGCCCCACGTACGCGCGCCCATGCGAGTCTGTGCGCGACCTTGTCTAGAGCCACGACACGCCCAGGGGCACGCTGCAAGGCAACGTCCAACGCCATGAGACCGCTGGGCCCGCAACCGACCAATGCCACGGTTTCTCCTGGCTGAATATCGGCGAGGTGGTTGGCAATCACTGCGGTGGGTAGATTGCAAGAAAGGGTCAGTGCGGCAGCATCTGAAATTGCACTGGGTACCTTGATGGCGTGTGCGTCAGCATGGGGCAACACGAGTGCCTCGGCATGTGTGCCGTTCAGATTCCCGAACGCACGGCCGAAACCATAAACCGCCTTTTGGGTTGTTTCGCAATGCGCCGTTTGCCCGACATGACACATATAGCATTCGCCACAAGAGCAGGAATACGCCATGCTGATGCGATCACCAGCCTTGAAGCGGCCCACACACTTTCCTGCCTGGACAACCTCGCCGATCAATTCATGCCCGGTTTGTGACTTGCCCTTGTCCATGATGGGATCCAGAACTCCCCGGTAAATGTGGAGATCCGAGCCACAGATGGACGTCGCCACCATGCGAACGAGAACCGCATGATCCTCACGTAATACCGCATCAGGCACATGGGTGCAACGGATGTCCTTCGGGCCGAAATAAACGCCTGCTTTCATTGCTGTGCTCCTGTGCGCCGATCAAAACCGGCGAGTTGTTGTGAATGGAAGTTTCATCCGTTGAAGGTTTAGCCATCGAACACGACCTGCTGGTGAGATTCATCGAGCAGTGGCGGTGGCACCAAACCGGGGGTGACGTGATCGTCGTGCGCGACGCCGACGATTGGGTTGCCGGGTTCCAGTTCCGCGACAACGCCGTGCGCTTCTAGCGCGCCGTAGCACAACGGCTGGGCCAGTTCGGGTTGAGGTTGCACCCGGACAAGACGCGGCTGATCGAGTTCGGGCGCTACGCCTGGAACCGACACCGCGAGGAAAAGGGCAAACCGCAGACCTTCGACTTCCTGGGCTTCACGCATTGCTGCCGCAACACCAGGAAGGGCAAGCTCATCGTGCTGCGGCTCACCAGTGCCAAACGCCTGCGAGCCAAACTGCAGGCGGTCAAGATCGAGCTCAAACGACGCATGCACCATCCCATCCCACAGCAGGGCCAGTACCTGCGTGCGGTGGTGACTGGGCATGGCCGGTACCTCGGTGTGCCCAACAGCGGGCTCCGGCTGAGGGCATTCCGCTACCAGGTGGGTCGACTGTGGCACCGCATGTTGTGCCGCCGCAGCCAGACCCAACGCCTGCGCGTGTCTCGAATGCGTCGCTTGATAGTCCGTCCTGAACAATGGTCTCGTCAGGCAGCCAGGGGCCTTTTGCTGATTGCGTGGTCGGCGGTTGCCGCCAGCCAGGCTTCGAGCTCGGCAAGGATTTGGGCACAAAGAAGCCGCAGCTTCTTCAGCAGCAGGCGGATGTTGTGGCCGGCGCCGCACATCACGGCGTGCAGGGCGTCGCCCAGGGCGCCCTTGAGCGGATTGCGGCCCAGGCGGCCATCGGTCTTCATGTGGCCGATGCTCGGCTCGATCGCGCTGCGCCGCTTGATCATCGCGTGCAGTGTCCGCGTCAGTCCGCGTTTTTGCCCGGAGCGCAGGATGCGCACGCCGTCGATGTCGACGCCGCGGTAACCCTTGTCGACGATGGCGATCTTCGGCCTGGCGTCGGCGAGGATTCCGACCTGCTCCAGGGTCTCGGCCAGGGTGTGACCGTCGTAGGGGTTGCCCGGCATCGAGCGCATGCCCACGACCAGCCCTTCCTTCAGCGTGGTCGCCACCGTGACCTTGACCCCGAACTCGTAGGGGGTGCGCGCCTTGCCCTTGGAGATGCACTCGACCTCGGGCGCGTGCAAGGCGTACAGCTTGTTCTTGTCTTTGGTCTTCTGCGTCAGGATGCGACCGGCGCGCTGCAACAGGTCCTGCGCCTTGTCCTGCATCGCCTCAGGGAACTCATGCACCTTGCGCCCGATCTCGCGGTGCACGCGACCGACCCGGCCGCGCAGAGTACGCAGCGTCTTCCGCATGCGCTTGTACTGCTTGGCATGGGCGTAGCGGCCGACCTGGGTGGCCAGCCTCGGCGCCTGCCGGTTGTAGTTCTGCCGCAGGTTGAGGCCGCCCTCGTCGGCGAGCTTGACCATGTGCTCGCGGGCGCGCTCGAGCAGGCGGCTGTCGGTCGGGTGCGCGATGGCCTTGGGCATCACGGTCGTGTCGACGATGACACGGTCCACACTGGTCTTGCCGATCATCCCGGCCTTGCGCGCCGCCTCAATGGTCAGTGCCAGCAGCGTCTCGACGCCTTCCTCGCCGATGCGCTTGCGCCAGCGCGTCAGGCTCGACGGATCGATCGGCAACTCGGTCTGCAGGTAGACCTCGCCCGTGAAGAACTGCCAGTACGGGTTCTCCACCCAGGTGTTGACCACGGCCTCGTCCGAGGCGTCGAAGGCGTGCTGCAAGTACAGCAGCCCGGCGACCAGGCGCGGCGACAAGGCCGGTCGGCCTCGGCCCGAACGGAAGTGCCCGGCGAAGCTGCGGTGGATCTCCTCCCAGTCGATCAACCCGGCCAGGCGCACCAGTGGGTGCTTCAGGTTGATCTGCTCATCGAGCCGGGGCCGGAACATGTCCGGCGCCGGCGCCTGCGGGGAATGTGGAGCCATCGAACCCTCGGCGAAATCTGCAAGAAACCGCGGCCTCCGACAAATAGAGCTGCAAATCCAGGCCCGGAAATTCGCTCATTTTATTCAACAAATCAACATCTTGCGAGTTTTTCAGGGCGGACTTGATAGCGGACTGGCTGCCGATCTCGCACATCTGCCACCCGTACCCGAACCAGCGTCTGATCGCCACGACCCAAGCCAGGAGCCGTATGCGGTAGCGCCGCACGTACAGATCTGTCGAGGGGGTGATGGGTGACTGTCATTCCTACTCCGATCACTGCCTTGTTGGATGAATCAAGAATTTCCCAGCGCCGATACGACGCTATTGCAATTAAAAGAATCGATCGAAGTGCACCTGCTCAAAGGGTACGCGATAACCAACCATCAACATTTCCTGAAGGGTTCGTGTCATAGGTGGAGGCCCGGCAAAATAAAACTCGAAATCCGGCATACTCCCCCCCAAAACCTTGCGCACGACGTCGTGAACAAAGCCTGTTTCCCCCTTCCAATCAATGCCCAAATCTTGCTCGGGTAGTGAAACAACTGGGTAATAATGGATTTTTATCCCGTATTCGGGGAGTACTTTCAGAAAAGTTTCACCGCAGATGTCACGAGGGGTGCGGCCTCCGTAAAAAAAATGCAGATGACGCTTCGTCAAAAGTCCTTTTGTTGACGCTCCGCGCGCTATTGAGACCATGGGTGCCAGCCCAGATCCCCCCGCAACGCAAACAATGTCCCGGCCGTTGTCCTCACGTAAAGCCGCGAGCCCGTAAGGACCGTCGATTTCGATTTCATCCCCTTCCCGGAGGTGATGAAAAAGACGACTCGTAGCCTGCCCTTCCGGCACCCTGCGCACTTGAAAATGCCACTCACCTTCTTCGTTGGGAAGGTTAGACATCGAGTAAGCGCGTGGACTTGACACGCCTGGAATATCCAGAATCGCGTATTGCCCGGCCTGAAACCGGGCAGGCCGATCCGCTGCGAAGCGAAACTCGCGGATGTCATGCGTGATGGCTTCTTGCCCAATGAAACACGCCGGTTGTCGTTGTGGTTGAATTTTGGATTGGTATTCAGAACCTGGGCGGATCTTGATACGAAGGTCCGTCCGGGCGCGGCATTGGCATGCAAGCAGACGCCCTTTGCGACGATCCCGCTCGGTCAAGCCTGGAGCTTCAGGCCAGATCTGCTCGACATCGCCTTCGAGCAGATCAAACTTGCAGCTTCCACACCCGCCTGAGTTGCACTCATAGGGAAACCCAATCCCCGCCCGTAGTGCAGCCCTGAGAACGGTGTCTTTTCCGTTCTGCTGAAAGGACACGCCCAATTCATCAGCGACGATCTCAATTGCTGGCATGACTCATCTCATGTGATACGGCAGAGTCGATACGCTGTCCGACCCTGCTCGGCAGATCGATCTGGATGAAGGTGTCGCGACGCCTAGATATTGAGAGACCGCCGATACGCACGGGTCGCCTCGATCGAGCTGGCGGTGGCATCGGCCACGTCCGGCAGGGCGGCACAATAGGCCTCAATGGCTTTATTCGCCAGGGGTTCCCACTTGGCGATCCAACCCCTGATCACGGCATCATTCCCCGGCACGTCCAGCGCCATCTTCACCAACGCGCCGGCCCAGCGGCGGTGACGCGTAGCATCCACCAATTGGGCATCGGTAAGCATGCCCAACAAGGTATCGCCGTTGTGGCGTGCTGATTCGCCCAGCTTGCGTATCACGGCCTCTTCGACCGCCGGTTTGACCACGAGGTTCAATGCCACGAAGGCTTCACCCCAATCCCAGGCGATGAGGGTTTTTTCGATGAGTTCACGGAATCCTTGCCAAGCGAGGTCAGCTTCCCAGTAATGGCGCTCATCACGACCAAACCCCTTATCCTTGAAAGTCAAGGATAATTCTTGGGTTCGGTAAGCCACGTGGCTAAGCCAGCGCATCGAGTCGGCCGCCTGAAATGCGGCACAGTTGGTGATCGTGCTGGCGGGCGCCATCTGCATCAGATAAGCCGACGCCATTTGCAAGGCATGGAATAGATATCTCCCGGGCGTGTACAGGCGTGCCAATGTCCCAGCCCAGGTCAGGTCGAGGGCTTTGTCGTGCTCCCTTTCGTTGAACTGATCCAGGAGGCCGAAAACATAGGTTTCCTGTCCATCCTGCAACATGTTGTACGTCCGATAGACCAACTCGTCGGGATCTCGGAAGGCATTCCAGTCGTGGTGCTTTAATGGGCTCGCATTACGGTACTGTTTATACCAGCGCGCCATGAACAGATTCGGGTCCAACTCGAATGGTGCGTTCTCATCGCGGTCGTTGTAATGCAGTCCAACGGAGACGATTTCATATTCGCTGGGTTTGCGCCGCCGCCCGGCTAGGTGGCTCCAGGTCTTCAACGGCTTGAGTACTTCGACTTCACTCATGTTTGTCTCCTGATATAGATGTCAAAGATGCTTCACAAAATAAAAGCGCACATATTCTGGATCGGTCTCTATGCGTCCCGCGAACGATGCGAGATTAATCTCCAAGTCGTTCATCTTGAAAGGACGTCCGAGCATTTCCTCGATCGTTGATCTGCGGATGGTCATTTCGCCATCGGTTTGAACGCGGATGTAGGCCACCATATCGGAGATGTTGATTTTTTTCCGGGATTATCAGTTTCAGCCGCATCAGCGACGGCCTTGGCCACATCCCCCTGGCGTAAAACGGGGCCGACCACGTTGTTATCATAATTTGTTGCTGCGTTGCTCATGATGTCTCCTGTTGAGATTCCGGGGCGAAACGATTCAGCTATGGGCAAATAAGGGTTTGATATCGGCCGTGTCGATATACACGTCTTCGCCTTCAATCTTGATCGGGTAACTTGCCAGTTTGCAGTCGCCGGGGTTGATACCTTGGCCCGAGCAGGCGTCGAATACCCACTGGTGAGCACGACAAATCAGTGTTTTGCCGTCGAATTTTCCTTCAATCAATGGAATATCCTGGTGGGGGCAAATGCCCTGATAGACTTTGATGTCCCCGCCCTCGATACGAACAACCACCACCTCTTGTCCATCGATTTCGAAAGACTCCATCTCGCCTTCCCAAAGGTCGTCGAGGGTGCAGATCTTTTTGAATGCCATCTCGGTTTGCTCCGGATTCAATGGCCTGACGCTTCCCAAACCACTTCGATGCATTCCATCGGCAGCAGCCCGGATTGCGCCACAGTCATGGTGCGTGGAAGAAGCGCAGCCGAGCCTTGACGACGCACACGCATCAAGTTGCCGGGTCGAGGGGCCACACGCCTGCCCACGGAATGATGGGCGGCGGCCGCCGCCACTTCATCCATCGTGTTTTCGGTGTCTACTGGCAAGAGTTGAAGGACGAAATCGCCCTGGAAATTTGAATTCAGCGGGAAAAGCGCCATCACATGTCTCCTTGAGGGTGTTTCAGGCCCAGCCACCGCGACGGATAGCTGGGCAGTAGTTGGTTTCCATCTGGACTGGCTAAGCGACTTTGGCTTTGTCGCGGTAGGCCTCGACCCATGCATAGCCGTGGGCGTCGTCACCAATTTCGCCCGGGGCCAGGCCCATGTACTGCAGACCGCCGGCTAGGTTCATCGGTTGGACCATGCCAGCAAGGAACCGATCGGTCAGAGTCATGTGGCCTTCATAGCGCTCGGGCTCTTGCTCGAAGCACCACTTGCATCCTTCGGAACAGAAGTGATACCAGCGGCCCTTGTGCTCCAGCGGGAAATCACGTACCTTCCAGGCCTCACCAGGGGTCCCATTGATCGGCAGATTGCACATATTGCAGACCACCGGCAGCGTCTCGGGATAAGTCAGTTCGCGCTTTCCGGCCACCAGATTGCCGATGATGACATCCCAGTTACTGCCCCAGGTGGCGTTCCAGCCTGGATATTTTTCTTCCAGCCATGCGCGCTCATCCGGGGTCACACCCGCAGCGGGGTTCCACCAGACTGTCGGTCGCCAGAACCACACCCCCAGATGCTGGCCGTGGTGCAGGGAGTCGAGTTCTTCCAGAAACTTCTCCCAGTACCAAGGCCGATCAAGGCCAAGGTCAAGGATGGAGCGCTCGAATTGTCCAACGATCCACTCCTGCATGAACTCCTTGAACGACTGCTTGCGATGTGCAAGCGGCGTGTAGTAGTCCATGATCGGGCCAGTCAGCACCGAGAACAGCTTCCAGGAACGCCAGAAAGCGATATCAACCATGCGCTGAGCGTCCGCTTTTTTGCCGTTCTTGATCAAAATTGGAATCAATGGGCCGCCGATCTGGGCATGTCGGGATTCATCGGTCTGGACGCTGGAGATGAGGTTCGAGAACGTCCAATCCCCCGCTTCGGCAGCGTCGCTGGCCAGACCCAGGAACTGCATATTGGTGAAACCGGTCTCGAAAGCGAAAGTCAGCATCAGCCCCACGCCAACAGCACTGCGAGTGCTCATCATGTCGTCGAACATATGGCGGGCAGCGATTGCGGCCCACTCGTTCGTGTCATAGGCTTTGAACGCCCAATCGAACTGCCTATCCTTGGATACGTACTCGTGCGGGAAAAAGAGCTGAATCTGGCCATGGCGAATCTCGTCCATCATGCCCAGCGTGGCCATATTGCGTTGACCGGGTGCTTTGGCGAATCGTGCCATGCGTGACTCAGCCGATGCCGCGGCATATTCAGCGCGCGCAATCGCGCCATAATGGGCCTTGAGGACGCTCAGCCAGCCCGGGTCGGCGTTCTCGAACATCTTGCTGCGCTCAAGAGCGGCCTTGACTGAGTAGGCGCCTGCGTCTTTCTCGCGCTGGACCTTGACGTATTCGGGATAGGACTGTTTGTACGGTTCGTCGTACGTCTCCCAATCCGCCATGGGAATGCCCATGTCACCCGAGAGTTCGGGCGGGAAAAGTTCGGACTCTTTGACGTACTTCGGGGTCCAGTTGGTCGTGCGCGCAATGTCGTACCAATCGAGTCTTCCAAGTTGTGCCATGTCAGTCTCCTTTGTGAGATTTACCGCATCCAACGCAGCGGTGACCTGCCCCCTGTAGGCGTACCAGCGTTACGGCAGGAGTCCGGGGTTCAAGGTTAACTGCTCTCTTCGGTGTTGCTCGGCGAACTGGGCTGGGGGAATCCGCCCGAGACTGCTGTGGGGGCGGACCTCGTTGAAGTCACGCCGCCAATCGGCGATCACGCCTCTGGCCTGATGTAGCGTCTGGAACCACTGCTCGTTCAGGCATTCGTCGCGGAACTTGCCGTTGAAGCTCTCGATATACCCGTTCTGCATGGGCTTGCCTGGCGCGATCAAGATGTGCCGGATGCCGTGGCTGGTGGCCCAGGCCATGAAGGCTCGGCTGGTGAACTCCGGGCCGTTATCGGTCCGCACCGCCGCGGGGTAGCCGCGGAAGATCGCTGCCTGATCGAGCACGCGTGTCACGTAGGCACCCGAGATGCCGAAGTCCACGGCGATGTCGATGCACTCGTGGCTGAAGTCATCGGCCACGGTCAGGCACTTGAGCCTGCGTCCGTTGGCCAGGCTGTCGCTGACGAAATCCATGCTCCACACCTCGTTGACCGTCGTGGCCAGTTGCAGCGGCACGCGCTCGAGCGCCGCGCGCCGGACCTTCTTGCGCTTGCGCACCGCCAGGCGGGCTTCGCTGTAGAGGCGGTACACGCGCTTGTGGTTGACGCCGGGGAACTCCGGGCGCAACAGGTCATGGATGCGCCGATAGCCGAAGCGACGGCGCACCTGCGCGATCTCCACGATCTTGCCCTGCAGCGCAGTGGTCTGCGCATCGGGCTGCGGCGGATGGCGGTAGCTGTCTCGGGAGAGCCCCACGAGGCGGCATGCGCGGCGCTCCGACAAGTGATGTTCCTCAATCATCTTGCCGATGGCCCCGCGCTTGGCCTGTGGGGCTAGCGCTTTACCCCGAAGACGCCCTTGAGCGCGTGAATATCCAGATGCGCCTCGGCCAGCAGCTTCTTGAGCTTGGCGTTCTGCGCCTCCAGCTCGCGCAGCCGTGCTGCCTGCGACGCTTCCATGCCGCCGAACTTGGCACGCCACTTGTAAAACGTGGCATCGCTGAAGCCGCCAGAGCGGCATACCTCCTTGACCGGCATCCCGGCTTCGGCCTGGCGCAGGAACCCGATGATCTGCTCTTCGGTGAATCGGCTCGTCTTCATGTCCATCATTCTCCACGTTGATGGACTCCACTTCGTTCAGCTTGGTACGGCCAGCGGGGGGCAGGTCAGCGGCAGGGCGTTAAAGATTTATCGTCAAACTTCGATCACTTCGGCTCAATCTTTCTGGGTTAACTCTCGTGTCCTGCAGAACAGTTAGAGTCGCTCATCGTCCCCACTTTTTCGCGCTCTGCCCGGCGATACCGAAGTGCTCCTTGGGCATTTCGATAATGAGCACACGGATGGACTCCATCGGTGCGTCGATGGCGCGGTGGATGGCTTCGCTGACTTCGGCAATGAGCCGCTCCTTCTTCTCGGTGTCGCGACCTTCGATGATGTAGATCTGGGCGATGGGCATATTTATCTCCGTCAGACAAAACGCAGTCCAGTCGAGCCCATGCCCTGCACGCGCAGGCTCACGCAATCGCCGGCTTTCACAGCCACGGCTTCGGTGATGCCGCCGGAGAGGATGAGGCTGCCGGCGGGAATGGATGCGCCGCGTGCGGCGAGGTGATTGGCTAGTGCTGCGACAGCCGCCGCAGGGTGACCGAGTACTGCAGCGCCTGCACCGAAGGCCGTAGGTTCTCCGTTTTTCTCCAGCACCACGCCGACGGTGCGCAAGTCCAGGCCCTGCACCGCCATCGGCTGGCCCCCGACGACGAAGCGCGCTGCGGAGGTGTTGTCGGCGATGACGCTCTTGAGGTCGAACTTGAAGTCGCGGTAGCGGCTGTCGATGACCTCGATGCCTGGAATGACAAAGTCGGTGGCGGCAAGCACCGCGCCGATATGGCAGCCCGGACCCTTGAGTTCCGCCTTAGTGACAAAGGCGATTTCGGGCTCGACTTTGGGATGAATCAGCTCAGCCATCTTGCATGTGCCGCCGTCGGGCAGTCCGAAACTGTCGACCAGATAGCCGAACACTGGGGTGTCCACACCCATTTGGCGCATCTTGGCGTGCGAGGTCAACCCAGCCTTGTACCCCACCAACCGCGTACCGCGCTGCTGGTGCAGGCTGCGCAGATGGTCCTGGATGGCATAGGCGTCGTCCCAATCCATCTCAGGATGCGCGTCGGTGACTTTCACCGTGTCGCGCGCCTGCTGCGCGCAGTCATCCAGCAACTGCGCGAGTTGCTGGATGGTGGCTGCAGCCAGCTTCATGCGGCCACCTTCGGCGTGGCGTTTTGTGCCACCTGCTGGCGCTGCTTGGCCAAGGTCAGCGCGGTATCCTCGATCATGTCTTCCTGACCGCCGACCATGCCGCGGCGACCGAGTTCGACGAGGATGTCGCGTGCCGGCACGCCGTATTTCTTCTCCGCACGCTTGGCAAACAGCAGGAAGGAGCCGTACACGCCGGCGTAGCCCAGGGTGAGGGAGTCGCGGTCGATGCGGATCGGGAAGTCCATCATCGGCACGACAAGGTCTTCGGCCACGTCCTGGATCTTCCACACGTCCACTCCCGTTTCGATGCCCATGCGGTCGCACACGGCGATCAACACCTCCATCGGCGTGTTGCCGGCGCCAGCTCCCAGACCGGCTGAGGCAGCGTCGATGCGGTTGGCGCCGCACTCCACGGCGGCCAGAGAATTGGCCACACCCATCGCCAGGTTGTGGTGACCGTGGAATCCAAGCTCGGTCTCGGGCTGGAGCGCCTGACGCACGGCGCTGATGCGGGCTTTGACGTCGTCGGGCAGCATGTAGCCGGCCGAGTCGGTGATGTAGATGCAATTGGCGCCATAGCCCTCCATCAGCTTGGCCTGTTTGACCAGGCCTTCGGGGCTGTTCCTATGGCTCATCATCAGAAAGCCCACGGTGTCCATCTCGAGCTTGCGCGCCAGGGTGATGTGCTGCTCGGACACGTCGGCCTCGGTGCAGTGTGTGGCCACGCGGATGGTGCGGACACCCAAGTCGTGCGCCATCTTGAGATGGTCGACGGTGCCGATGCCGGGCAGCAGCAGCGCGGAGACCTTGGCGTGCTTGAGCAGGGGAATAACGGCGCCCAGGTATTCCTCGTCGCTGTGGGCGGGAAAGCCGTAGTTGACCGAGGAGCCGCCCAAGCCGTCGCCGTGGGTGACTTCGATCAGCGGCACCCCGGCTTCATCCAGTCCCTTGGCGATGGAGCGCATCTGCTTCAGGGTCATCTGGTGGCGCTTGGGGTGCATGCCGTCGCGCAGGGTCATGTCGTGGACGGTGATTTTTTTGCCTTTCAGACTCATGGCGTTTCCTTTGTGCGGTGTCTTGAACGCAAGGCGCTCAAGCGGCTACGGGTTCGATGGGTGTGAGGTTGAGCTTGCCGGCGAGGATTTCCTCGGCGAACATCTCGGCAGTGCGCGCCGCTGCCGCAGTCATGATGTCGAGGTTGCCGGCGTACTTGGGCAGGTAATCGCCCAGGCCTTCGACTTCGAGATAGACCGAGACGCGGTTGCCGTCGAACACCGGGCCGTTGACGATGCGATAGCCCGGGACATACTTTTGCACTTCCTGGACCATGGCGTGGATGGACGCGGTGATCTTGGCCTGGTCGGGTTCGGTCGCGGCGAGGCAATGCACGGTGTCGCGCATGATCAATGGCGGATCGGCCGGGTTGATGATGATGATGGCCTTGCCCTGCTTGGCGCCACCGACCTTGGCCACGGCGGCTGATGTGGTGCGGGTGAACTCGTCGATGTTCTTGCGCGTGCCGGGGCCGGCCGACTTGCTGGAGACGGTGGCGACGATTTCGGCGTAGTCCACAGGCTGCACCCGGCTGACGGCGTAGACCATGGGGATGGTGGCTTGCCCGCCGCAGGTGACCATATTGACGTTCATCTCGCGCTTGCCGATGTGCTCTTTCAAGTTCACTGGGGGCACACAATATGGGCCGATGGCCGCGGGCGTGAGGTCGATCATCATCACACCCAAAGCTGTGAGCTTGTCGGAGTTGGCCTTGTGCACATAGGCGCTGGTGGCGTCGAAGGCGATCTGAATGTTGTCGGCCTTGACGTGGGACAGCAGCCCGTCAACGCCCTCTGCAGTGGTCTTGATTCCGAGCTCGCGAGCTTTTTTGAGTCCGTCCGAGGCGGGATCAATGCCCACCATCCACACGGGCTCGAGCACGGGGCTGCGCATGAGCTTGGCCAGCAGGTCGGTGCCGATGTTGCCGGGGCCGATGAGAGCACAACGGATTTTCTTGGTCATGGAAGTTTCCTTGGTTTCAATAAATCGGTAGATGGTGGATCGTCGTACTCAACCCATGCAGCGCACGACGCCGCCTTCGGCGCGAACGGCGGCGCCATTGATCGCAGCAGCCTGCGGGCTGCAAACGAAGGCCACCACGGCGGCCACTTCAGCCGGGTCGATCAGACGTTTGAGAATGGAAGTGGGACGCGCCGATTCGAAAAAATGCTGCACGAACTGCTCGGGGCTTTGCCCCTGCTCCGCAGCGAGCTTGGCAAAAAACGCTTGCACACCCTCGGTCCGGGTCGGGCCGGGCAGCACGCTGTTGACCGTAACGCTGGTGCCGGTAGTGGTTTCGGCCATGCCACGCGCGATGGAAAGTTGCGCGGTCTTGCTCATGCCGTAGTGCACCATCTCGGCGGGTGGGCACAGGCCCGATTCGCTGGAGATGAACACGATGCGCCCCCAGTCCGCCGCCTTCATGCGGGGCAGGTAATGGCGCGACAGCCGCACACCGCTCATGACGTTGACTTCGAAAAAACGCAGCCAGTCTTCGTCCGGGATGACCTCGAAAGGCTTGGGCTCGAAGATGCCGAGGTTGTTGACCAGGATGTCCACGTCCGGGTGCGCGGTCAGCAGGGCGGCACATCCTTGCGCATCGCCGAGATCGACTGCGAAGGGAAGCAATGGCGCATCCGCGCCGAGCTCGGCGCGCAAACTTGCGACTGCTGCCTGGGTGGTGTCGGTGCTGCGGCCATTGACCACGACCCGCGCGCCCTCCGCCGCAAGCGTGCGGGCGATGGCGTAGCCGATGCCGGCGCTGGATCCGGTCACCAGGGCTTTTTTGCCGGAGAGCTGCAAGTCCATGGCCGTTCCAGATCATCAGGCAAAGCGCACGGAACAACTGCCGATGCCGCCAATGGACACGCGGAAGTTGTCGCCAGGCTTGACCACGGCCATGGCGGCCAAAGCCCCGGAGAGAATCACCTCGCCAGCCTTCAGTGGAATGCCCAGGCGCCCGAGGGTGTTGGCCAGCCAGGCGACGGCGTTGACCGGGGAACCCAAGGCCGCTGCTCCCGCGCCGGTGCCGATGATTTCACCGTTTTTCTCCAGCACCATGCCACAGGTGGACAGATCGACCGCGCGCGCGCTCACGGCTCGGTCGCCGAGTACGAACACCCCGCAGGAGGCGTTGTCGGCCACGGTGTCCTGGATCTTGATTTTCCAGTCGCGGATGCGCGAATCGACGATCTCGAAACACGGCATCACGCATTCGGTGGCAGCCAGCACTTCGGCGTTGGTGATGCCAGGGCCGATCAGATCTTTCTTGAGGATGAAGGCAATCTCGCCTTCGGCCTTGGGTTGAATCAAGGTGTCTAGGGCAATCGTCTGGCCTTCGCCGTAGACCATGCCGGAGAGCAGGTAGCCGAAGTCGGGCTGGTAAACGCCCAGCATGTCCATCACAGCTTTGGAGGTCACGCCAATTTTTTTGCCGACGACAGTTTCTCCGGCATCCAGGCGACGACCGACCACACGTTGCTGCACACGATAGGCATCCTCGATGGTCATGTCGGGGCAGCGGTCGGTCAGGGGCTCGAGCGTGTTGCGTGCGTTGAGCGCGCTGTACAACTCGTCGCCGAGAGTGATCATCAGTTCGGGGGTCATGGACAGATTGGCTGTGTTGTCAAGCGAGCGGCTGGGGTTCGTCCTGGCCGGCCTCGGAGAGGAAGTTGCGAACGCACTGGGCAAACCGGCCTGCATGCTCGATCTGCGTCCAGTGCCCGCATTGGCCGAACACGTGCAGTTGCGCACGAGTAATCCAGTTCGCCAGCACGAGCGAGTTGGACAGCGGGATGACCTGGTCCTCACGGCCGTGGATCACCAGGGTCTGGTGCGGCACAAGGCGGATGTCTTCCTCCTTGCTCGCCATGGCGTCCACCCAGCGCTGACGCGGGGCGGGGAACATGGCGGCGAACGACTCCTGAAAGCCGGGTCGGATGCTGGCCTCATAGCGCAGCTTGGCCAGTTCGTCGGTGACCAGCTTGCGGTCGTAGGCGAAGATGTCCAGCAGCTTGCGCATGTTCTCCAGCGACGGGGAGTAACCCCATACGGCATCCAGCCCTGGCGTGATGGGGAACTCCACGCCCACACTGCCCATGAGCACCAGCCGGCGTACGCGTTGCGGATGGCGGATGGCCAGTGCCAGCGCCAGCGCGCCACCGAAGGAGTTGCCGATAAGATCGGCTTGCTCGATGTGCAAGGCATCGAGCAGCCCGATGGCCTGGGCTACCCAGGTGTCCATGTCATAGCGCTGGCCGGCAGGGCGGTCGGTGTAGCCAAAGCCCACCATGTCGGGGGCGACGATCCGCGCCTGTTTGGCTAGCTCAGGCATGATCAGGCGCCAGTTCGCCCATGCCGAAACACCGGGGCCTGAGCCGTGGATCAACAGCACCGGAAAGCCCTGCCCCAAGTCGTGGTAATTGGTACGGATGCCTCCCGCAATGATTGTGTGGGCAATCTCGGGGTTGCCGGTAGGATTTTGTGGAGCATTCATGGCAGGCTTTCGGGTCAATCACAGCTTGACGCAGACGTTCTTGAGTTCGGTGTAGAAATCCAGCGAATGCACCCCGCCCTCGCGGCCGATGCCCGACTGCTTGGCCCCGCCGAACGAGGTGCGCAAATCGCGCAGGAACCAGGAATTCACCCAGGCGATGCCCACGTCGATGGCGGCTGCCACGCGATGGGCGCGGGAGAGGTTGGTGGTCCAGATCGCGGTGGCCAGGCCGTAGTCGTTGTCATTGGCACGGCGGATGACTTCCTCTTCGGTGTCGAAAGGCATGACCAGGGCGCAAGGGCCGAAGATTTCTTCGCGGGCGATGACCGAGTCGTCACCCAGACCCGTCCAGATCGTCGGCTGGACCCAGGCTCCATTCTTGAGGTCGCCAGGCATGTCGGGAATGCCGCCGCCGGTCACAATTGTTGCCCCCAGTTCTTTTGCTTTCTTGTAGTAAGAAAGAACCTTGTCACGGTGCTCCTGGCTGATGAGCGGACCCATGCTGGTGGCTGGGTCTTCCGGTCGTCCGAGCTGCATGGTCTCGGCGCCTTTTTTGAGCGCGGCGACGAAGCGGTCGAAAAGGGGACGCTCGACATACACCCGCTCGGTGCCCAGGCAGACCTGCCCGCAATTGGCGAAGCACGAGCGCAAGGTGCCTTCGATCGCGGCGTTGAAATCGCAATCGGCGAACACGATGGCGGCGTTCTTGCCGCCCATCTCCAAGCTGACCGGGCGGGCACCGTCGGCGGCGGCCTTCATGATGGCGGCACCCGTTCGGGTTTCCCCGGTGAAGGTGATGGCGTTGACGCCGCGGTGGGTGGTGAGGAACTCGCCGGTGGAATTGGGCCCGAAGCCATGCACCACGTTGTACACACCGGGTGGCACGCCTGCGGCGTTCACCACCTCGCCGAGGAGTGCCGCGGTTTGCGGCGTTTCTTCCGAGGGCTTGACCACCACGGTATTGCCGCAGGCCAGTGCCGGGCCGACCTTCCAGGTCATGAGCAGCAGGGGCAGATTCCACGGACAGATCACGCCGACCACGCCGACCGGGCGGCGCATGGCGTAGTTGATGGCACCCGTCCCATCCGGGGTGGGCATCTCGAAGAACTCGGTGGGCACGTTCTTCACCACATCGGCGAAGATCTTGAAATTGGCCGCACCGCGGGGAATGTCCACATGCCGCGCCAGGCTCATGGGCTTGCCGGTGTCTTCGACCTCGGCTGCGAGAAAGTCGTCGAAGCGGCGGGTGATGCCGTCAGCGACGGCGTACAGCAGGTCAACCCGCTGTGCAATGGTCATGCGGCCCCAAGGGCCATGGAGCGCGGCGTGCGCAGCGACGACGGCGGCGTCGACTTCAGCCCGACTGGCCTCAGCCACGCGGGCGATGACGGCGTTGTTCTGCGGGGACCGCTTGTCGAACCATTGCTGGCCAGCGACATACTGCCCGTTGATGAAATTCTTGATCTGTTTGACGGCAGTTGCAGAACTGCTCGCTGCTTGCGCAGACGCCTGGGGTTCCGTGATCAGCATGATGGAGTCGTGACCGTTGTTGCGTGCGTTGTGTGCGGCGTGTGGGATTCAAGGGCAATGGTGTTTCCGGCGGTTCAGGTCCGTTTCAGGCGGAGCGCCTGCAACCCGGCCTGGGCACATTGCTCGTCCTGTTCTTCACTGCCGCCGGAAACACCGATGCCGCCGATGCGGTGGCCAGCTTCGACGATGGGCAGGCCACCACCGAAGGCGATGAAGCGGGGCCGTAGCACCATGCCTTGGCGCACCGCTTCGGAATGACTCAGCAAGGCTTCGCTCCAGCGGCTCGTGGGCAGACCGAAGCTCGCTGCCGTGTAGGCTTTGTCGATCGCGATGTCGATGGAATGCAGCGGGGCTCCCGGCATGCGCAAAAACGCCGCCAGATTCCCTGCTGCATCGACCACCGCGATGTTTACGCGCACACCGAGGCCCTGCGCGTTCTTCGCGGCGGCCTCGACAGCTTGACTGGCCGCCGGCCAGTCAATAAGACGGGCTTCGACGCTGTGCGGTGAACGAGTCTGATCCATATCGTCTCCTGGTCTCGGCAATCAGGTGTAGACCTCGGTGAACGATTGCACCAACTCCCCGGTGTGATAGAAGATTCCGCTGCCCAGATGATCTTCCGTCCATGTGGTGACCGGTCGATCCGGTTGGGCCAGATAACCCAAACCGGCGAAGGTTTCATTGCGATTGCCACTCGGATCGAAGAAATAAATCGTCTCGCCCCGTGTGATGCCATGCCGGGTCGGGGCCACGTCGATTTTGGTCTTGGTTTTGGCCATCACATCGGCTGATTTGAGGATGTCGTACCACGAGTCCAGGAAGAACGCGATGTGATGCAGCCCCATCTTCGGACCTCCAACGAATGCAATGTCATGCGGTGTCGATGTCCGAAACATCCATGTCGCAGCTTGGATGCTTCCCCCCGGCCCGACCATGACCTGTTCGGCCAGATAAAAATCCAAGCATTCCTGCATGAACTTGGAGTTTTCCGCCACCTTGTTCACACCGGTTTCCGGATTGAGCTCGCACATCAGCAGACAGTGGTCCAGCCAGTGCGCACCGGCACCCTTGATGTCGTCGGGCCATGGGTCCGGATTGGTCGTGCCGACATCGGTACCGACATACTCCTTCATCGCATACAGGCGCATTTCATGCCCGCTCGGCAGGTTGAACTGCAGCATGCGCCCGGTGGACGGCATGGAGCCTTCCGGCAGCATTCGGGTCTTGATGCCATAGGCTTCGATGCGTTTTTTCAGCGCATCAAGATCGGCATCGTGCTCGACCTTGTAGGCCACGTGGTTAAGGCCGGCTTGGTCGGAAGGGGTCAGCACCAGCGAATACTTGTCCCACTCGTCCCAGCACTTGAGGTACACGTTGCCGTGCTTGTCCTGCATCGTTGTTTTCATGCCCAGCACGTTTTCGTAGTGCTTGACCGCCGCTGCCATGTCCATCACCTTCAGGCTGGCATGGCCGATTCGCATTACACCCATGGTGGATCTCCTCGTGTTTACTTCGTTGGAACTTGGCCCGTCTGGAAAACGAACCCCTTGAAAAAAGGCTTTTGCATCTTGCCGGCCACTTCGAGTTCAAGTTCGCATTGGGGAGCCACCCGGCACGCAAGGCTGTATCCAGTCAACTCTTCGTCGGCAGTCACATGGGCTCGGCTGATAGGGCCCAGCTTCTGCACCTTTCCGCGAAGCAGACGAACCTTGCAGACGCCGCAACCACCATTCAGGCAGCCCACAGGTATGCCACGGCGCCCAAGCCGCGCCATACCTGCCAACAGCGACTCCTTCGACGAACAGGAGAATCGCTCGCCAGTCTGTCGGATCGTCACTTGGAACTCGCGGTCCATGCAGTTCATGGTCAGACCTTCTTGAACAAAGGACTGCGCACCTGCTGCGCATCGGCAGCGGAGATGAACTTCTCGAAAAAAATATCGCGTTCGAACAGTCGGCCCTGCATCAAGGTCGTGATGCAAGCATCGATCATTGCGGGCGGACCGCACAGGTAGGCCTTGTGGCCGGAAAAATTGTTCGTGAAATGACTCTTGGCAGCTTCGTGAACGAAGCCTTGCACAACCGGATGATTGGCATCCGCAGCGCTTTCCGATAGCGCCGGCACGTAGCTGAAATTCGGGTACCTTTCAGCAAGCTCAAGGAATTCGGCGTCGTAGTACAACTCATCAGTCGAGCGTTGGCCGTACACCAGCGTGATCGGCTGTGTGCAACCTTCCTGCAGCAAGTCGCGGATCATCGATCGGGGGCTGGATAAACCTGAGCCACCCGCCATGAAAACCAGGGGCTGGTTGGCTGATTTGCGCACGAAAAACCGTCCATATGGACCGGCCAGTCTGATCCTGTCACCAACGGCGAGCTTCTCATGCAAATAAGCGGTTCCCTCTCCGCCAGGTACGCGCCGAATGTTGAGTTCGATCATGCCCGTGGCGGCAACATCGGCGGGGGAATTGGCAATGGAAAACGCGCGGTTTTGATGTAACCTTGGAATTTCGAGCTGAATGTATTGCCCAGCCTGAAAATGGATGGGCTGATTCAGCCGCAGATGCAAAGCCTTGATCGTGGGCGTGAGTTGCTCAATCCTTACAACCTCTGCACTGAAATCCTTCACAGGAATGATCTCGGCGTCGGGCTCATCGTCGATGTCGGCTTCGATCACCGTGTCATCCAGCAAGGTCGCGCAGCAAGCCAGAGCTTTGCCTTCCTCCCGCTCGAAGTCCATCAACGCGAACGGATTGGCGTCACCCAGGTCCACTTCGCCATCGGCGATCTGCACCTTGCAGGTTCCGCACAAGCCATGGCAGCAGGCATGGGGCAGATAAAGGCCGTTGCGCAAGGCGGCGTCGAGCATGGTCTGCCCCTCGGCCACCTCAATGGTGACACCCAGGGGTTCAATGGTGAGTTGATGGCTCATGGCGGTCATCGATGCGCCGCGACGGATTCATTCGCCCCGACTGACGATTGCTGGAGAGTCAACTGCAAGACCCATGGATCCCGGTCAGCCCGGGAGTGCGAAAGCGAATCACGTCTTTGTGCCCGAGCCCGTTGTCGGCCAAGCTCTTGGATGCGTCAGGCTTGAACGGCTGGCCCGACTTGAACCACTCCACCTTGCTCCAGTCAATCTTGGCAAAGTCTGGGTGGTAGCTGTACACACCCGGTAGGACGTTTTTAATCAAGGCGCTGAACGGCATGTCGGGTGGAAGCGGCAAACAATGCGGCGCCGAGAACAGAAGGTGATCTTCCCATCCGATGTACAACAATGGTGCGGGGAACTTGCCCGCCGAGTCCTTCGGCGGAAAGCTATACGGTTTGAGAGCGACAACAGCCATGATCGAAATCTCCTGCCATCAGTTGCTGGTAGCCTGGCCACGCCAAGCCGCAAAGTTTTTCTGGTCTTCGGAGCCCTCGAAGTCGAGGTTGTCCTTTCCGAAATTCAGCTCGTAGTAGTCCATCACGGCCATGAGCGGATCGAAACCCTCCTTGGTTGGATCCGTGCCAGGCTTGAAGCAGTTGCCTTGGTAGATCTGGTGCACTGGCAGCCAGGACTGGGAGAATTTCTCCGGCTCGTGATCGAAGATCTCCTTGCAGTGGTCACTGCAGAAGTGGTACTTGTCGCCGAGGTAGGTCGATTCGCGGTAGCAAATCTTGGTTGCATCGCCAGGCTCGGTGAACAACATCGGGATCTGACAGGTGTTGCACAACATCGGCAGTGTCTTGTTGTAGAAGCGGTTGCCCTGCTCCGCCTGCTCCCTCCAAAATTCAAAACGTGGGCGATAGTTCTTGTCGAACGATTTTGGGTACTTGGCGGCCAGCCACTCCATCTCATCCTGTTTGGGAATCCAGGTATGGAAGGGGGCAGCGGCGCCATAGTTGTAGAACGTCGCCCACGCTTGATGGCTGATGTGGTCCTTGCCCTCGCAAGCGTCTTTCCAGCCCTTGGGCTCGCGGATGCCGTAGCGGGCAAGGTCCTTGAACAAGGCTCCACCGTTCTGCTCGGCATAGATTTCCCAGGCTTCCTTCCAGCTCATGACGCGCTTGGGCAGCATGTAGTCCATCATCATCGCCACCAGCGTCAGCACGCGGTAACCGCGCCAGAACCATTTGTCGATCCAACGCTGAACGATGGGCACGTTGCCTGGGTCTTGCTCCAGCATGAACTTGATGCACTCGATGCCCAGGGTCATGTGACGTGATTCGTCGCTTTGCGCCGAGAACCCGAAGGTGACCGTGGACATATCGCCGTTGTAGGCAGCGCCCGACATGAAGGGCACAAACAACAGATTGGTCAGGACGTATTCGAACGAGAAGCTGACCGCCGTGAGAAACTCGAACGGGCCTGCCGTGTTGGCATCTTCGAAAAATGATTTGGGGACCGATAAGTACCAGACACGATCGAACCAGTGGTTCGCGTGGTGCATGCCGTTGAAGAATTTGTTGTAGGTCGAAATGGCGTGGGTTTCGGTCTGATAATGGCGCAATTCATCGACCGATTGCATCTGACAAGCGACGCGAGCACCCTCCCCCGTGAAATGCCGCCCCACATGCGCAAAGCCGCGATGGGCGTAGTACTCCAGAGGCGTGACGCCCTGAATGAACAACTTGAGGACATTGACGTAACGCGCATCCGTCACACCGAGGAAAGCGTTGTTCTGTGTGAACGCGTCGATCACCGCATAGAGTTTCTTTTCCTTTTCGCCCTGATATTTCCAGTAGGACTCCATGGTCAGGCGGAACGGGTCTTCCCACTTGTCCCAATCGTGAATCTTGATGCCCTCATATTTGTCGAACGGGAACACCTTGTCCATCGGCTGGTAGGTGGTCTGCCAGCCCAGGCCACGGGTCATGGCCGCATAACGATCCTTCAAACCAAGTTTTTTCTTGAGCGCATGGGTGTCCATCTGGGTCTCCTTGGGGTGTTCAGTGTTTCCAACTCAGCGTGAACTGATCGTCGTCCTCGTCGATGTGGCCGGACAAGGTGATGAGGTTGATGTGAATTTGCTGCAGATCGAAGCGTGCGCCGGTGCGCTCCTCGATGCTTTGGCGATTGATCGTCAGGTGTCCGGGGGCATCGATTTTCACCATGCCCGGCGACTCGACGGCAACTGCGTTCGGGTTGTCGGCCATGATGGCCTCGACCACGGGGCGTGACTCTTCGTTGACCTGAAAGGCGATGAATACGTTTGACATGGATACTCCTTGGAGACTACTGGATAGCGTGTTGACACCCTGCGTCAGAGCGAGATCCCTGACTTCCCAAGGCGCACCCTCAGTTGTTGACGCGCGTCATCGAGCGCGACCCGGCCTGTTCCGGGAA
This sequence comes from Thiomonas delicata, assembly GCF_900088825.1. Classification (GTDB taxonomy): domain Bacteria; phylum Pseudomonadota; class Gammaproteobacteria; order Burkholderiales; family Burkholderiaceae_C; genus Thiomonas_A; species Thiomonas_A delicata. The sequence continues at coordinate 1,393,666 of NZ_LT592171.1, forward strand.
GCGCCATCTCGGCAATCGGCAGCAAGGCGCTGGCTGCCTGCTCCTCCCAATTGCGCAGCCAGTGCGTGAGCAATGCCTTGTTGTCTTCCGACTCGGCTGCCATGGTTTTCACCACGGCATCAACCCATCGGCTGGATTCGTCGTGCCACTCCGGCATGAATGCGGTGAGCATGGCCACGGCACTGCCGCCTTTCAGGGCAATGTGGTCGTCGATGAAGGTGCCGTAAATGAGCGGGTAAAGAAGCCCGTCAAGAGCCAAGTTCTGGGCCATGAACAACTCAACCGGGTCTTCCAACACCAGGGTGTCCTCGACATAGCGGCGCAGGGGTTGCCATGCGGGATCGATCAGCCACGCCTGCTTGGCTTCGTCGAGAAGGTCTGGACCGGACATGGCCAGTGCTAGACGCGTCAGGTACTGCGCCACACCCAGGTTGTCCATGGCATGAAACATGGCGGGGGCGGTGAAGGCCGCTCCGTACCCGGTAGCACAGATTTGCGAGTTGTTCATGTTCGCACCCCATGCCGCATGACGCAGAGGGACCAGAACCGACAGCGCCTGCTGCCTGACTTCGGCAGAGATGAGATCTATCAAACCGCGGGACTCGACAAATTCGAAGTTCGATTCCATCGCGTCCTGCTGGCGCGCACGGGTCATGGTCCACGAGGCGTAATAGAACTGGCGCGGATCTTTCAGCACATACCAGTTGCTCATCTGGATCGCCGTGCGTGATGCGTCGAACAGTTCGTGCTCGGGGTCCCAGGTCGGCCGATAGTGAAAATTGACCGAAGATTGGACGCCCATCGTGCCTTCCTGGTAACGCGAAGCGGTCTTATCGCCACCGATGTACTGGGCTACGTGGGCATAGGTGTGGCGAAGTGGCTTGATTTCTCTAGTCTTCAAATCGACAGTCATCAATTGCTCCTTGGGGTGTTATAGAACCGCTCGCAAGAACGTCAGACTTGGTTTGCGCTGCAGACTTTCCAATTTCGTTGGCAAAGCATCAGTGCCTGACGAAATTGCCGAAGGCGTCGAGCCGCGACGCTTTTTGCGCAAGGCAGAACTCTTCGAAGGCCGTTGGGGGCAACATCAGTTCGACGCACAACTCGGGCGTTCCGATGGCAAATTCGAACTCCACGAAACCTTGCGGGTTGATCCGGGTGACCTTGACAAACCGATCACTCGGATCGATTGCGATGGGCTGCTCGACTACTGATTGGTTGCGCATGACTCGCATCTCCTTCATGCCCACAACAAAAGCACGAACTATGCCGAAAGATGGCACCCCGGCCAATTTTCTCGAGATTTAAGGGAAAACACCGACAGGACTCACCATGCCTTGAGCCGCCACAAGGGTTTTCACGGAGCAATTTCCCCTTCATTTATTGCAATGCAACATCTTGATTCAGCATGATTTTCATAATTTCATCATGGCCAAACGGAGCGAATTGACGATTTCATGAAATCACGGGTATGTTTGACCCCCCCGGAGAAGAATTGCAAAAATCTCGATGGAAACGACATGGCCAAGCATCACCTTCCGCCTTTGCCCTCTGACGCCGACTTGCGGCGGCTGATTCATTTTTCAGCCGGAGATGGCCGCATCTGGCTAGCGGGACAGCGCATGGTGCTGATCCACGCCGCGGCGCTGGGCGCCTTGCGCAAAGAATTGATGGAAAGCGTGGGGCCGCAGCAAACCCGCCGGTATTTCACCCGCGCAGGGTTCGCCGCAGGTGAGCGCGACGCCGCCCTGGCCCGGCAGATTCGAGGCAAGTCGTCCCTCTACGACATGTTCGCCGTCGGGCCGCAACTGCACATGCTCGAAGGCGCAGTCCAGGTCACCCCCCTGCGGTTTGAATCGGATGTGCAAACCGGCCTTTTCCAAGGTGAGTTCCGCTGGGATCACTCGTGGGAGGCAGAGGTCCACAAACGGGACTTCGGCGTGCAAGAGGTTCCCGTGTGCTGGATGCTGATCGGGTACGCCTCGGGCTACACCAGCGCCTTCATGGGGCGACCCATCCTTTACAAAGAGACGTCTTGCATGGGTTGTGGTGACGGGCATTGCCACATCGTGGGCAGACCGCAGGAGGAGTGGCCAGACGCGGAAGAATTGGCCTCGTACTTCAAGCCCGAATCCCTGCTGTCGACGATTCAGGATCTGCAGACCCAGGTGGAGTCCTTGCGCCAGGAAATAGCCCCGGTCGACAACAAGTCTGCCCTGATCGGCCAGTCGGAGGCATTCAAAGCTTCTTATGAGCTGCTGCGCACCGCTGCCCCCACCCAGGTGACCGTTCTGCTCACCGGGGAAACCGGCGTCGGCAAGGAGCGCTTCGCACGCGCTCTGCATGCGCTGAGTAGCCGTGCTGACAAGCCTTTCGTCGCGATCAACTGCGCAGCCATTCCCCACGATCTGATCGAGTCCGAGTTGTTCGGCGCTGAGAAAGGCGCCTATACAGGATCGCAAGCAAACCGCGCCGGCCGTTTCGAACGCGCCGACGGCGGCACCCTGTTCCTCGATGAAATCGGCGAATTGCCTCTGCAGGCCCAAGCCAAGCTTTTGCGCGTCATCCAGGAAGGCGAAGTTGAGCGCCTGGGTTCGACCCAAAGCCGCAAGGTCGACGTGCGGCTGGTGGCGGCGACCAACCAGGATATGGAACAGGCCGTACGCGAGGGGCGCTTTCGCGCAGACTTGTACTACCGCATCAACGTCTACCCAGTCCTGATCCCACCGCTGCGCGAGCGCCGCGACGACATCGAGCCGCTGGCGCAAAGCATGCTGGAGCGTTTTGCGCAGATGCATAACAAACCACGTCCCATGCTCACCGACCATGCCTTCGATGCGATGCGCAACTATGCCTGGCCGGGTAACGTGCGCGAACTGGAGAACCTGGTTGAGCGCGCCGTCATCCTTTCCAAGCCGAATCAGGCGGTCGATGCGTGCGATCTCTTCCCCGGCATGGCACCTCCCCTCGGTTCATCCGTCAACCCCCAGGGCGAACTCGTTCACCGCCGCGCCAGCACAATGGACTGCCAATCCCTGCTCGACCAGATCCAAAATTGCGGGGAAGGGCTCAATGGGCTCGAGCGCGCCCTGCTGGAAGAGGCGGTAAGCCGCACCAAGGGCAATCTGTCGGCCGCCGCACGCTTGCTCGGTCTGACCCGGGCCCAACTCAGTTATCGCCTCAGCAGCAAACCAGGAAGGGAGGACCAGCAACCATGAATACACCCACGCGACCTCACCCTTTGCAACAGGCATTTGCGGGGCGTGAACTCCTGGCTCTAGCGGATGGCCCAAGCGCAGAAATCGCCGCCATCGACAAGCTCTGCGCATCGCCAGCGCGGACCCTGGCTGAACAAGCCTATTTGCAGTTGCGCCAGCACATCATCGAGGGGCAGTATCCCCCTGGAAGCAAGCTGCGCGTCGAGCATCTCAAAGACGTCTACGGCGTTGGCGCCGGAACCCTACGCGAAGCCTTGACACGACTGGTCAGCGATGCCTTGGTAATCGCCGAAGGCCAGCGTGGTTTTCGGGTCACGCCGATGTCCCTCGCCGACCTCGAAGACATCACCCGATTGCGCATCCACATCGAGGTTGATGCCCTACGCGAATCCGTACGCCGTGGCGACAAGGCCTGGGAGATGCGTGTGCGTGAGAGCTACGAACGCTTGTCGGCCTATGAGCAACCCATCTCCGTCGACAAACGTCCCGCCTGGGAAGTGTGCAATCGACGGTTCCATGAAGACCTGATTTCGGCCGCGGCCTCACCCTGGACCTACCTGATGTTGCGCATCCTGTCGCAGCATGGCGAGCGCTACCGCCGACTTGCGATTGGCCTGCAAGACAGTCATCGCGACGTCCACCGCGAACACCGCGAGATTTTCGAGGCAGCCATGCGCAGAGCCGACGCCCGCGCAGCACTGGCCCTGGAAGACCACGTCAGCACGACCCTGGCCATCCTGCAAAACGCGCCGGAGGGAACTCAATGCTCGCTCAACACAGCTCAGTGATCCTGATGTGGAGATTGTGGAGCACCTCGAATTACCGCCGTTTGACCTGACCTTGCCGTGATGGCGCCGCGACCGAGCCCGTTTCCGAACACGGCGATGCGTGGGAGGGGGATTTTTTCGCCATCGATTGCCTGGAATCGGTCGTTTTCGACCGCTCCAGGCCCAGAGGACTAAACCGCTCGCGCGGTAGGCGCTCCGGGAGGGGTTGCGCGGGTTCGGAGGAGTGGGGATTCCTATGTTGGAGGTAGAGGCAATCGGCCTCGGTCCTCGACAGGAGAGTCACCATGAACTCAACCGATCCCGTGGTTTCGCCGCTTCGCCAGCGCATGCTCGACGACATGCGTATGCGCAAGCTAGAGGCCAAGACGCAGACGGGTTATGTGCGCGGCGTGCGCAGGTTTGCCGCATTCCTGGGGCGATCGCCCGATACTGCCACGGCAGAGGACCTGCGCCGCTTCCAGTTGGATATGGTCGACCACGGGGCCTCGCCGACGACGATCAACTCGACGCTGAGCGGGCTCAAGTTCTTCTTCGACGTCACACTCGGCCACGGCGAGCTGATGGCCAAGGTCCAGCCGGTGCGCGCGCCCACCAAGCTGCCCGTGGTGCTCAGCCCCGAGGAGGTGTCGCGGCTGATCGCTGCGGCGCCGAACATCAAGCACCGCACGGCGCTGGCGGTAGCCTACGGCGCGGGGCTGCGCGCCAGCGAGGTCTGCGCCTTGAAGGTCGGCGACGTCGACAGCCAGCGCATGGTCTTGCGCGTCGAGCAAGGCAAGGGCCGCAAGGATCGCTACGCGCTGCTCCCGCCCGTGCTCCTGGAGCAGCTGCGCGCGTGGTGGCGAGTCGGGCATGCCCAGGGCAAGATGCTGCCCGGCGGCTGGCTGTTTCCCGGGCTCGATCCGATGGACCCGCTGAGCACGCGCCAGCTCAACCGTGCCATCCACGCGGCGGCCGAGGACGCGCAGATCGACAAGCGCGTGTCCATGCACACCCTGCGCCACAGCTTCGCCACCCACCTGCTGGAGGAGAAGGTCGATATCCGCGTGATCCAGGTTCTGCTCGGGCACAAGAAGTTGGAGACCACCACCACCTACACGCACGTGGCCACCGAGCTGCTGCGCCAGGTGATCAGCCCGCTGGAACGCTTGCCGCTGGCATAGGGGTGTCGGCGTGGGGCGTGCCGCCCTGGAAGTTGCCGACATCTTCCGCACCCACGGGCCGGCTTGGCGCCAGGCCCAGTACGACCACCTGAGCCTGGGACAGCTCAAGGTGATGTCGGCCATCGAACAGTGCCGCAGCGCGGCGCTGGGCGGGCATGTCTTGCGCTGCGAAGGCTGCGGCACCGACCTGATCTCCTACAACTCCTGCCGCAACCGGCATTGCCCCAAGTGCCAGAGCCGTGCCGCGCAGCGCTGGCTGCAGGCGCGCCAAGCCGATCTGCTCCCTGTCGATTACTACCACGTCGTCTTCACGCTCCCAGCTCCTATCGCCGAGATCGCGTACCAGAACAAGGCCACGGTGTACGCCTTGCTGTTCGACGTCGCCGCCGACGTGCTGCTGACCATCGCCGCCGACCCGAAGCATCTGGGGGCTCGCATCGGCGCCACGCTCGTGCTGCACACCTGGGGCTCGGCGCTGACGCATCATCCCCATGTGCACGGCATCGTGCCCGGCGGCGGCCTGGCGCCCGACGGCACCTGGCGCGCCTGCCGAGCCGGATTCTTCCTCCCCGTGCGCGTGCTCTCGCGCCTGTTCCGTCGGCGATTCCTCGAAGAACTCCAGCGCCTGCACGAGGGCGGGCGACTGCGCTTCTTCGGCGAGCTCACGGCGCTGGCTGAAGCCGGCGCCTTCGCGCATTGGCTCGCGCCCCTGCGCCGCACCGAGTGGGTGGTCTACGCCAAGCCCCCGTTCGCAGGTCCCGCGGCGGTGCTGGCCTACCTGTCCCGCTACACGCACCGGGTGGCGATCTCCAACAGCCGCCTTCTCAGCATGGACGCGCGCGGCGTGACCTTCCGCTGGAAGGACTACCGCGCCCGGAGTAGCGCGCGTCGCAAGGTCATGACCCTGAGCAGCGCCGAGTTCATGCGCCGCTTCCTGCTGCACGTGCTGCCCGCCGGCCTGCATCGCATCCGGCACTACGGCTTGCTGGCCAACGCCAATCGCCGCGCCAGCCTCGCCGCCGTTCGCAAACTGTTGCTGCAGCCGCCCGCTGCAGCGACGCAACCCCTCGACGCCGAACCCCACGAGGCGCCCGCTACGCGCCAGCCCACCTTCGTCTGCAGGCATTGCGGTCGACCCCTGGTCATCGTCGAGGTCCTGCTGCGCGGCACGACGATTCGCGGGCCACCCACGGTGAGTGCGTCATGAGCATCGGCGTTCCTCAACATCGCACGATCCATCGGTCGCTCACGCAAAGTGCCCGGTGCGCTGCCGCATGCACTGACCCCGACCAAGGCGCCGAATACACCTGTCGTGCAGGTCGCATCCGAGCCCGTCACGGCACCGAACCCTGCTTGCGCTCATCATCACCGCCACGCGATCCAGCGCGATCCGCGGTGCGGCCTGCCGACTCGCCGCCACATTCCCCATAGCGGCATCAGCTTCGACCGCCGCTGCCACACGCGCCGCGGTTTCCTCCCTGGAGCTTTGTCCAACGCCTACCCTCACGCCGAGGACTGCGCGAGGCCATCTGCACGCACGGGCAGGCATCGGACAAACCTAAACCATTTCGGGCGTCAGAATGGCGCTGGGCCGACCTCCATCAGCGAGCACAGGCGTCGCAGGTTGTACGCGGCGGCCTTCCAGTTCAGGTACAGCGTCGCCCACGCCAGGCCAATCGAGCGCAAGGCCTTGCCACCCATCGGGTCGAGGCTGGCGAACACATGTTCGACCCGGACACGGGTCTTGTCGATGCGCCGATTACGCCGCTCCTGGCATTCCGACAGCAGCCGTCCGGCCTGGGCCTTGCTCTGGATGTGCAACCACCATCCTTTCTCACCCAGGCGCTGTTCGCGCTCGCCATCGACGTAGCCCTTGTCGGCCCAGACATCGCGGCTTGTGTTGCCAGGGCCGATCACCTGCTCGAAGTGCAAGGTGTCGTGCTCGCTGGCCGTGCTCACGTGCATGCGGCGGATCAGCTTGTGGCGCCGGTCCACGCTGCTCGAGAGCTTGAAGCCGAAGTGGCTCTTGCCGTGCTTCTTGGTCCAGCGCCCCTGCACGTCCTTCTGGCGGCGCTTGGCTGGCGACCACTCGGCGGGCATCGCCTCCTGCTGAACAACGACCTTCTCGTCCTTGTTCAGCGTCTGCTTGGGCACCGGCACGATGCTGGCATCGATCATCTGCCCGCTTCGCGCGATGTCGCCGTGGCGATCGAGTTGCCGGCTCACCGCCTCGAAGTGACCAGGCCGCGCTTGAGGTCGTCGCGCCGCATCGAGTAAAGCAGCTTGGTCGTGAGGATGGCGCCTGTGTGTCCGCCAACGACCGTTGATCCCCCCTGGCCTTGAGATGGTTTCCACGACGACCCCGAAATGTCTGTCGTGTGCATGGGGCCGACGATTTCTAGAACTTACGTGAAGGAATGCACGTCTAGTCGTTTTATATGCGCCGCAGACCCTGCGGTCTGCGCCCCTGCTTGGCACAATCGCTGGCATGTTGCCCCTTGCTTCTTGCGCTCGAGCTTTCCAACTCGATGCGATCCCATGTCTCGCCTGAACACCCCGTCTCGAATCACGGCCTTTCTGGCGCTACCAGTGGTCATCATGTTGCTGTGGGCGATCTGGAACGAATTTTGGCAGTTTCAAATCGCCAAGCATGATGTGCAGGCCCGCGCGCAGAGTGCAGGCCTGCAATACGCCAATCGAATCGCCAGCCGGCTCGATGGGCAATTCTCCGCGCTGCAATTCCTCGGCACCGCGCTGTTGCCGCCAGACAGTGCCTCGAGTCCGCCCAGCGCCAAGACGATCGCAATTCTCCGGCTCTATCTGGCTTTGCACCCAAGCCTCTATGCCTTCAATATCCAATCGCCGGATGGAAACCGGATCGTCTGGTCTACGCGCCGGCAGAGCGCCCGCCCCATCAATCCGGGGCGCGTCTTGACTCCCCTTTCACGGAATTCGCAGTTTCTACTGGGTCAGGACCAATATGCGCAACGCGTCCAGTCGCGCGTGATCCCCATACGCTACCGGGTTGCCGATCGCCTGGGCCGAACCCGGTTTTTCGTGGGCACGCCCTATCGGGTCGACCGGTTACTGGGCCATGTCGATTCTGCGTCCTGGCGCTTCCAGGTCATCGATACCCGTGATCGCAGCGTCGTCGGCATCTGGCAGGGTGGCCAGGTTGGCTGGGCGGCAACGCTCTCCAAGCCTGCGGCAACAGCGTTTGGCCCGGACATTGCGGTGCCCGGCTACCCCTTCATGATCCAGGTTCGATGGCCCCCTGCGCTCGTCGTCCAGGCCTGGATCAAGGGAGCCTGGCCGCGCTGGCTGCTCGAGGTTCTCGCCGTCGCGCTTCTGACTCTGGCCGCCTGGTGGATGCGCCGTCTGCTGCGGCAGCAACAAGCCGACAGAAGCCGCCTGCGAACTGCGGCGTACAGCGACCCGCTGACGGGCCTGCCCAACCGCTTGGCTTTGCAGGAGCGCCTGCCCCTGGCGCTGGCGCAAGCCAAGCGCAACGGGACCCAATTGGCCGTCGGATACATGGATCTGGATGATTTCAAACCAGTCAACGACACCTGGGGGCATGCGGCGGGTGATGCGCTGTTGCAGAGTCTTGCCCAACGCCTGCGATCCTGCATGCGCGGAACCGATCTGGTGGCGCGCTTGGGTGGGGATGAGTTCGTCCTGGTCTTCGAAGGCCTGACACGACCCGACGATCTGATGGCAGCGCTTCAGCGTATCCATACTGCCGTCGAGCAACCCTTTGCACTTCCCGGCGGCCACCGCGCCCAGGTCGGTCTCAGTCTCGGGCTGACCCTATACCCCGACGACGACTCCGACGCCGATTTGCTGCTGCGGCATGCCGACGCCGCGTTGTATGTCAGCAAACTGCACAAGGCTGACCGCCCCCATTGGTGGCGGCTCTGGGGACAAGACACCCAGGACAGCGAGGAAACGCGGCTGGAGTGCAATCCATTGCACATCGATCCCTATGGCCCAACAGCCGGAGGATTGCTTGAATCGGCGCAAGAGCATTTTGCGGCGGTGGCAGGCCGTTTTGTCGAGCGTTTTTACGCCGCTGTTGCCCAGGAGCCTGAGTCGACGGAGATTCTCTCGCGCCTGAGCCCAGCCGAATTCATCCACCTCAAGGCACATCAGGCCAAACACCTGCGCAGCCTGCTGTCCGCGGATTTGACGGAAGACGACCAGCGCCAGCGGGCCGCCCAGGTCGGCCGGATCCACGCCCTTGTTGGCATGCGATCGGCGGTCGTGGTCAAGTCATTTGGACGGTATCTGCAACTGCTGAGTCAGATCGCCGGAAGTTTGCCAGCCCGCGCTGCGGACCGGCAAGATCTCGTACACATCCTGATCGGCCGGCTGCAAGTCGAACTGGAAGCCCAGGTCGAGTCCATCCAGCAGACCCACGATCCATTTCCACAGTGGATTTTCAGACTGGAGCAACGACTCCCGGAATGGGCGCACTGGGTCGATTTTGCGCGGGATATGCTCGACGAGGTCATCAAGCTGCCGGGCCTTTGTGCTGCCGTTTTTTACAAACCCGATGCGCAGGGGCACTTCGTTTACGAATTCAACTCCGGACGCTTCGGGGACTACATGCGCTCCCTCGAACGCCATGGCGTGCCATCGTTGGAGCTGAACAGGCACAGCCCCTACGGCCAATCCCCGCATCCCCGCGCCTGGCGCAGTGAGCGCATTGAAACCAACCCCAGCTATTCCAGCGATCCCCGCATGGCCCCCTGGAAAGAAGCCGCGCACGCGGTGGGCATCCGCAGTTCGGTCGCCATTCCGATCAAGGACGGACGGGACCATATGGTGGGCGTGATCGGCCTGTATGGCTTGTATCCCGGACAGTTCGAGAGCGCGGCGATGCACGCGTTCTTCGACAGCCTGGCGCAGGTGTGCCGCCGTTTTCTGCAAAGATCCCAATCCTCGCGTCTGAGGCCGCCTCTTCCTGCGCAGGAGCGGAGTCATTGGCGCGAACGGCTGTTCGGCGGCGGACTGGAGATGTTCATGCAGCCGGTGGTCAATCTGCACACGGGCAAGCCCTTCAAGGTCGAGGCGCTGGCCCGCCTGCGACTGGAGGATGGGCAGTTGATCACCCCGGGGCAGTTCTTGTCGGCATTTGGAAGCAGCGAGCTTGCCCACCTGTTCGTTCTCGGGCTGGATCAGGCGCTGTCCCAGGCTTCCCGATGGGATGTCCAGGGCCCGTCATTAGACATCTCCATCAATCTGCCGCCCGAAGTGTTGCTCGACGCCGATTGCCCGCGCTGGATCGACGACGCCTTGCAGAAGCACGGCATGGCCCCGGAACGTCTGCACCTGGAGATTCTGGAAAGCGCGGAGTTTGACGATGACAAGCGCCGCGATGCGGCTGTACAAATGCTGACCGATTTGGGCGTGCGGCTGGTCATGGACGATCTGGGCTCGGGCTACAGCAGCCTGCTGCGTTTGCGCACCCTGCCGTTTCATGCCGTCAAGATCGATCAGGGGCTGGTGCGCGAAGCGCACAAAGATCCCCGCCGGATCATCGGCTTCATCGGCGCGCTGGTGCGGCTGGGGAAAGGACTCGGACTCATGGTGGCGGTCGAAGGCCTGGAAACGCCAGACCTGATCGAGGCCGCGGCCGTGTTGGGTGCGGACGGTGGCCAGGGCTATGCGCTGGCCAAGCCGATGCCCGCTTCCGATCTGCCGGACTGGGTGCGGCATTTCCGTCTGAGCCTTGATCACTCCAACCCACAAACTCTCCTGGGCACAGTCGCGGCAGATTGGCTTCGGGAACAAACCGTGCTCCTCCCCCAATCCCGGTCGGAAGCAGGCGCGGTTGTCACCGCGCCGGTCAATTGCCAGAATGCACCGACGCCGGATTCCATCCAGTAACCTGCGCCAAATCGACTTACTGCCCCCGATGGACCACGCCAACACCTCCTCGATCAGCGCGCGCGGGCACACGCTCGCCAACACGCCCGCACTGATCAGATGCGCGACGTCAACCTGCGCCGGCAGCGCCTTGCGAGTCCTCGCCATCGTTTCCGTCAATCGAAGCCTCGATAGAGCCCGATTGCGCACGAGATACTTCTATCTGAACAGTATTGCCTTTAGCGGGCTGTTTCGGAAGCTTTCCATGCCGCCGTCCGTTCCTGGATGTAGGACTCGTAATCCTTGCTGGTGCGTAAGGCCGGCATCTCATGATGGCCGCCGCCCTGCGCATCGGGAATCGGAAGCTGAGCAACAAGTTCCGCATACACGCGCTGGAGATGCGATGGCATATTTGCGGCCGGGTTCGCCTCCTTCGCGGTGGGCGCCTGGACCCCGGCCAAGGGATCGTCGGTGCGTGGCTCGGCGAGGGTGAGCACTGCGCCCACGTCCGGAGCGGCGGCGTCACGCTGGGTCAGCGGCGGCAGTTTCCAGCGTCGTTCGACGGTCTTGAGGATCGAGGTATGGTCCAACGGCATCGTGCCTTCGGGCACACGAAAAACCGTCCCGGCCTTGATACGGGGGGAGACCAGCACGGTGGGAACGCGCACCCCGAAGCGGGTGAAATCGAATCTGTATTCACCGACCGAGTGGTCCGGCGGTACCGCGTCAGTCGGCGGCGGCACGTGGTCGTAGCACCCGCCATGCTCGTCGTAGGTGATGATCAGCAGCGTCTCGTTCCATGCCGGTCCGTTGCGCAAAGCGTCGTAGACGTCATGGATGAGTTATTCTCCGAGCGCGACGTCGTCATTGGGATGCTGGCTGTTGCCGGCAGCACCCCAACTGGGTTCCAGGAAGGTGAAGGTCAGCAGCGAACCGTCCGCCGCCGCAGCCTTGAAGTCGGAGAACAGGCCGAAGTGGCTGTTCGCAGCGCGGGTGATGTCGGAGAAGGTGTAACGCTGTTGGCGCCGATGCCGATTTGAGCCATGGCAAACGAGCTGCGCGCGGCGTCAGGCTTGAATTTCGTCGCGCCCCAACTGACTTACCGCAAACCCGGCGCCTGGCTCAAATCGGCATCGGCGCCAACAAAATGCGGGCCACACAGTCTCCACATAGCGTCGCAGTGCGCGTCCAAGTTACAGTTCCTCCGGGTCCCATCGCTCGCAACCACTGGCTGGCTTCGGCATCGCCCTCCATGGAGTCCCGCAGATTGTGTGTGTACAAATCAACCAGGCTCTCCACAATCGACGCAGCCGCGAGCACATGGAACCACGTATCTCCGCGGGCGATGCGTTCATGCGCGATGCGATCGAACGCAATCTGCTCGATTGACCAGGGATGCGGCGCGACGAAGGCGGGGTGCCGATCCGGCATATCGGCTTCTCTCCTTGCGTGGCTGGTCAGACTCATATGGGTGACTGCGGTTCATTTGCACGCATGAAAGGGACGCGCCCGAGCTGATTTTGAGGAATCGCAGCGGCCAGCGCCGGCTTGATTCCTGACCGCATTCCACTGCTCTGACGGAATCCAATCGACGCCAGCACCTTTGATTTCAGCTCCTTTGACCAGTACGCTGTCGCGATGGACTCGCTGATCTCCGCTGCGGCGCGCGCGCTCGTTGCCGGCGACGCGTTCGGTGCCCTCAAGCGCGTCGCGCTGCGCGACGACCCGCCGGCGCTCGCCCTGCGCGGCACCGCCATGGCCCAGCTTGGCGACTACCCGCGCGCCCGCGAGCTGCTGCGGCGCGCCGCGCGCGGCTTTGGCGCCCGCGAGGAAGTGGCGCACGCCCGCTGCGTGGTCGCCGAGGCCGAGGTAGCGCTGGCAATGCGCGACCTCCTCGGCTCGCCGCGTACGCTGGCGGCCGCGGCGGCCACGCTCGAGGCGCGCGCCGATCGCGCCAATGCGCTGCACGCGCGTCTGATCGTGGTGCGCCGGCTGCTGCTGCTCGGTCGCCTCGACGCCGCCGCCCACGCCCTGGCGGGCCTCGACGCGGGCAGCTTGCCGCCGTCGCTGCGGGCGGTCGCCGAGCTGGCGTCGGCCGAGGTGGCGCTGCGCTCGCTGCGGACGGTAGCGGCGCAGGCTGCGCTCGCACGCGCCCTGGAGGCGGCCGAACGCGCGGGGGTGCCCGCACTCCTCGCCGAGGTGGCCGAGGCGCGCGCCGCACTCGATCGTCCCGCCGCCCGGCGCGTCCACGCGGACCACGAACAACCGCTGCGCCTCGACGAGGTGGAAGCCCTGTTCGCCTCGGGCGTGCTGGTGGTCGACGCCTGCCGTCGCGGCCTGCGCGCCGGTGCGATCTGGCAGCCACTGGCGCGCCGGCCGGTGCTGTTCGCGTTGGCGCGCGCGCTCGCCGAGGCGTGGCCTGGCGATGTCAACCGGGATGCCCTGATCGCGCGCGCATTTCATACCCGCCGGCCAGACGAGACGCACCGCGCGCGCCTGCGGGTGGAGATCGGCCGTTTGCGCACACTGGCTGCACCGCTCGCGCATATCGAAGCCACCGCGCGCGGCTTCGCGCTCACGCCGCGCGACGCGCACACCGTGGTCGTCGTGGCGCCACCCATCGATGGTGACCAGGCGTCGCTGCTGGCGTTGTTGACCGACGGCACCACCTGGTCGACCTCGGCCCTCGCGCTGGCGCTCGGGGCCAGCCAGCGCACGGTGCAGCGCGCGCTCGCCGAACTGGAGGCGGAGGGGCAGGTGCGTTCGATTGGGCGCGCACGCACGCAGCGCTGGCTGTCGCCGCCGCTGGCCGGATTCACGACGATCTTGTTACTCCCCACTGCGCTGCCGCTCGGCTAGATTGGGATCTGGCGGCCCCGTTCCGGAGCGCCGAAAGGAGCCCAGCAATGAACACACCCCGAGCCAAGACAGTCGAAACGTACCCCCAGGCACCGGCGCGCGCCGCCGAGATCGTGCGTGAATACGGCCCCTTCGCCGGCGCCGACAACGTCGGCGGCGTCACCCATGACGGCCGCCGCGTCTGGGCCGCCATCGGATCCAGGCTGGTCGCCTTCGACCCCGAGAACGGCCAGCTCGCGCGTACGCTCGACCGCGCCGCCGACGCCGGCACCGCCTTCGACGGCACGCACCTCTACCAGATCGCCGACGCGCGCATCGACAAGATCGATCCCGCCACCGGCGACGTGGTGGCGTCGATCCCGGCGCCTGGGCACGGCAGCGATTCGGGCCTCGCCTGGGCCGAAGGCAGCCTGTGGGTGGGACAGTACCGCGATCGCAAGATCCACCAGATCGATCCCGCCACCGGCGACATTCTGCGCACCATCGAATCCAACCGCTTCGTTACCGGCGTGACCTGGGTCGACGGCGAGCTGTGGCACGGCACCTGGGACGACGACGGCAGCGATATACGCCATATCGACCCGGAGAACGGCGCCGTGCTCGAACGGCTCGAGATGCCGTCCGGCGTCGGCGTCAGCGGGTTGGAGTCCGACGGCGCAGACCTGTTTTATTGCGGCGGTGGACCGTGCGGAAAGGTCCGCGCCGTGCGGCGCCCGAAACATGACAGATCATGAACCAGGAGACAGACATGGGCACGATGACAAAACACACGATCGGAACACGTGAAGCGTGGCTCGCAGCAAGGATCGAGCTGCTCAAGGCCGAGAAGGAACACACACGGCGCAGCGACGAGCTGGCGCGGCAGCGTCAGGCGTTGCCGTGGGTTCGCGTCGACAAGGATTATCGATTCGAAACCGACGCGGGGAGCGCCTCGCTGGCGGACCTCTTCCAAGGACGCTCGCAGCTCCTCGTCTACCACTTCATGTTCGGGCCCGACTACACGGCGGGCTGCCCGACCTGTTCGACGATCGTGGACGGCTTCAATGGGTTTGCGATCCATCTTGCCCACCATGACGTGATGCTGTGCGCCGTTTCGCGGGCGCCGCTCGCCAAACTACAGACATACAGGCGGCGAATGGGCTGGACGTTTCCTTGGGCGTCCTCGTTCGACAGCGATTTCAACGCCGATTTCAGCGCCTCGTTCACCGAGCAACAGCAGCGCGAGGAGGGAATTGAATACAACTACCGATCCGAGCCGCCGATGTCGGCCATCCCTCACACCATGGGCAAGGAGGCTGGC
This sequence comes from Thiomonas delicata, assembly GCF_900088825.1. Taxonomy (GTDB): domain Bacteria; phylum Pseudomonadota; class Gammaproteobacteria; order Burkholderiales; family Burkholderiaceae_C; genus Thiomonas_A; species Thiomonas_A delicata. The sequence goes on from NZ_LT592171.1 coordinate 1,408,862, forward strand.
GATGAAGCGCCCCCCGAAAAGAATGCAGCCATGACCGGGACCGACGTGGCCACCTATCTGCGCGAGCGGCCGGGCATGAGCGCATTCGTGCTCGAGGATGGCATCGTCTACCACACCTATTCCACCTATGCGCGCGGGCTGGACGGCCTCTGGGGCATGTATCAATGGCTCGACCGCGCGCCCAAGGGGCGCAACGAGACGGGCATGTGGTGGCGCCGCCACGACGAGTACGGCAAGCGCTGAGCCACGTCATGGATTTCGCAGGCGCAACCGGGGGACGGGGGATCTCGCGACGCAGGGTTTCCGGAGGGGCTTCGGAGCGGGTCTTCTTCGGCGTCTCGGCGCTACTCTTCGCCGCCAGCGCGGCGGTGACGATCGTCCAGGGCGCGTCGATGTCGGCGATGGGTGAAATGCCGATGCCCGGAGGCTGGACGATGTCGATGACGTGGATGCGGACACCCGGACAGACGTGGCCCGGCGCCGCGGCGTCGTTCCTCGGCATGTGGGTCGTGATGATGGTGGCCATGATGCTGCCATCCCTGGTGCCGATGCTGTGGCGCTATCGCCAGGCCGTCGGCAGGACAGACGGGGCGCACCTGAGCACGCCTTTGCCAGTGGCCATCTTGGCGCTGTCGATGGCGAACATCTGCCGCCCGATCAGGCCCAGCCGGTCGCTTTGTGAAGTGCATAATCGCCATGCTTTTCTGAGCAAGCGCGCATGATCGGCTCAACGCGCACGGCAAGCCGCCCTGCCCGCTGGCATCGCCCGCATCAACCCAACCCCGATGGATGCAAACCCACAGGCAACCGGACATCTCAAGGCAGACTACGCTCGTCATGATGCAAACCATCCTCAAGGTCTCGAACCTTTCCAAGACGTATGCCTCCGGCTTTCAGGCGCTCAAGAGTGTCAATCTCGACATTCGCCGCGGCGAGATCTTCGCCCTGCTGGGCCCCAACGGCGCCGGCAAGACGACCCTGATCAGCATCATCTGCGGCATCGTCAATGCCAGCACCGGGACCGTGCAGGTTGACGGGCACGATATTGCGCGCGACTACCGGGCGTCTCGCTCCCTGATCGGTCTGGTGCCGCAAGAGCTGACCACGGACGCCTTCGAATCGGTCTGGGCCACGGTTTCGTTCAGCCGCGGCCTGTTCGGCAAACCCGCCAATCCTGCCCACATCGAAAAGGTGCTCAAGGCCCTGTCCTTGTGGGACAAGCGGCAGAACAAGATCATGACCCTGTCGGGCGGCATGAAGCGGCGCGTGCTCATTGCGAAGGCGCTCGCCCATGAACCGCAGATCCTGTTCCTCGACGAGCCGACTGCCGGGGTGGACGTCGAACTCAGGCGCGATATGTGGCAGTTGGTGCGCGAGCTGCGCGACTCCGGCGTCACGGTCATCCTGACCACGCACTACATCGACGAGGCCGAAGAGATGGCCGACCGCATCGGGGTCATGAGCAAGGGCGAACTGATCCTGGTGAAAGACAAGGCCGAGCTGATGCACGAGCTGGGCAAGAAGCAGCTCTGGCTGCAGTTGCAGCAGCCGCTGCAGCAACTGCCAGCCGAACTTGCGAACTATCCGCTGGAGCTGTCGAGCGACGGCAGTGAGCTGACCTACACCTATGACACGCAGGACGGGCGCATCGGCATCGTCAATGTCCTCAAGCATCTGGGCGATGCAGGAATCCATTTCAAGGATTTGCGCACCACGCAGAGTTCGCTGGAAGACATCTTCGTGAACCTGGTCAGGGAGGGGGCATGAATCTCTACGCAGTCCGCGCGATCTACGCGTTCGAAATGGCCCGGACCTGGCGGACCTTGATGCAAAGCGTCATTTCCCCGGTGATCTCGACCTCGCTGTATTTCGTCGTGTTCGGTGCCGCCATCGGCTCGCGCATGCCAACCGTCGGCGGCGTCAGCTACGGCGCCTTCATCGTCCCGGGGCTGGTCATGTTGTCGCTGCTGACGCAGAGCATCTCGAATGCGTCCTTCGGCATTTACTTCCCGAAGTTCACGGGCACGATCTACGAGCTTCTGTCGGCCCCGGTCTCCACGATCGAGATCGTGCTGAGCTACGTCGGCGCGGCCGCGACCAAGTCCATCGTCCTCGGGCTCATCATCCTCGCAACCGCGGCGCTCTTCGTTCCGCTGCGTGTCGAGCATCCATTCTGGATGCTGGCGTTTCTCGTGCTCACCGCGACGACCTTCAGTCTCGTGGGCTTCATCATCGGCATCTGGGCGGATGGCTTCGAGAAGCTGCAAGTCGTGCCGCTGCTGATCGTCACGCCGCTGACTTTCCTGGGCGGCAGTTTCTACTCCATCGACATGCTGCCTGCGTTCTGGCGGACGGTGGCGTTGTTCAATCCGGTGGTCTACCTGATCAGCGGATTTCGCTGGAGCTTCTATGGCCTGGCCGATGTGGGCATCGGCGTCAGCCTGGGGATGACGCTGGCCTTCCTGCTCATGTCCCTGGCGATCGTGGCCTGGATCTTCAAGACCGGGTATCGACTCAAGGCGTAGCCCACTGCATGCCTGCGACTCCTCGCACAGGCCGCTCAGGCCTTGCGAGATCGCTCGAGCGACCGCTCGGCTCCATCTCGGCGCATCGACCGAGCCCAATCAGCAACGCGTGAACAGCTCGGTGCGGCTTGACGGGAGCGCTATGCCGCCGCTGTGGGTCGCCCAACCCTCCGCGCTCAAGATCAGCCTCGCATGTGCGCGCCGAAACGAACTTGAACATCATGCTGATCTTGCGTTGATCAAGCGCCGCCGGCACCGGCGGCGGGCCTACGAGCGCTGCAAAGCACGGCATCCCGCCACGCGCTAGACGTGACGGTCAATTTGGTATCGTCACGCGCAGTGCCTGGGAAATCCGCGTGCACGCGGGTTGATTATGCGTTGCGGGCAGGTTCGGTGAGCACACGTGAACTCAAGCCGAACGCGTCTAACTTCGTCTGCTGACGGTCCGGTCTGAGCCCCGGCATCCGCCCGCTTAGGGCTGAAAGGTCCGCGTCGTGGAGCGCTCCTGACCGGCCGCTCCGACCGAACACGAGTCGTTCGCCCAGGATCCTGATGGACCGGAACGGGTCAGATGTGACTGCCCAAGCTGGCAACTGGCTGACTTGGTTTGTTCGATGCCTGCCCGTGCGTACAGCCTGGCGTAGGCTTGGACAGGAACGGTGCGAGTGCGCATGGCGACATGGTCGCTCGTGCGGCTTGCCTTGTCCTTGCCGCGTTTGCTCGATCGCCTCTATCCTTCCGGGCCGCGCCGGCATCGCGGCCGCCGGCCGCTATGCTGCCGCCAACGGCCGCACGGCCAGCGAGCCAGGCATGGACACGAACCCTTCCCGACACACGAAACGCGTGGCGACATCCAGCCCCGAGTGGGTGGCCGAAGCCGACGACATCCGGCGCGGCATGCGCCTGGCTGCGGAGCTGAACAAGCTGGGCATCGACGACGCGCCGCGCATCCGGGAACTCTTCGGCGAACTGACCGGGCAGCCGGTCGACGAAACCTTCACGCTGCTGCCGCCCTTCTACACCGCCGGCGGGCGTCGCATTCGGGTCGGGCACAAGGTGTTCATCAACCAGTGCTGCACCATCTACGACCTGGGCGGCGTGCAGATCGGCGACCTGGTGATGATCGGGCCGAACGTGAGCCTGATCACCACGGGCCACGCAATGGCGCCGGCGCAGCGCCGCAAGACCATCGAGTCGCGGCCGATCGTCATCGGGCGCAACGTATGGATCGCCGCCGGCGCGACGATCCTGGGCGGAGTGACGGTCGGCGACAACGCGGTCGTGGGCGCCGGCGCCGTGGTCACGCACGACGTGCCGCCCAACACCTTCGTGGCTGGCGCGCCCGCGCGGGTCGTGCGGCAGCTCGATGCGGACGACGACCGCGAAGCGGACTGCGGAACCTGCGCGCCCGGGGCGCGCTGAACGCGACCGTGAAAGCCTGAAGGAATGGCAGCAGCTCGGCCATCGTGGACGGCGTTTCAGGCCGATTCAGGCCGATTCAGGCCGATCGTGGACGCTGTTTCAGCGTGATCGTGGACGCCGGGAGGCGTGCAAGCCACGGCAGACGAACTGCGTGCGGCGTCAAGCTTGAATGTCGTCGCGCTCCAACCGGCTCACCGCAAATCCGGCGCCTGGCTCAAATCGGCATCGGCGCCAACAGCATAGAAATCTTCCAGCGTCGTATCCGGGTTCACAACATCCTTGGCGTAGGCAGCTTCGACGGCGCTGCGCAGATCCACGTCGTAGTCGGAATAGATGCTGTCCAGCACCTGGGCATTATCGGGATCGTCTACCGATAACGACTCAAGGCGCTGGCCGTTCAGTCATCAAGCGCCAAGGAGTGCAAAATGAGCACTCAAGGTCGGTAACGTCCAGGGTGATGAGGCTGATGCCGGGACTCAAGGCGGATCTCCATCGGGCAGACGCCGGCCATTTGCTGCACGGCCCAGCAGCAGCGCACGCTCGCGGGCGTTGCCAGCCGATACAGCCGCGCGCTCGAACTCGATCCGGGCCTCATCGCCGCGACCCAGCCGATGCAGCAGATCGCCGCGCACGGCAGGCAGCAGGTGATAGTGCGCCAGGCTGGGTTCGGCCAGCAGGCCATCGACCATTTCCAACCCCGCCGCAGGGCCGAAGGCCATGGCCACCGCGACGGCGCGGTTGAGCGCGACCACGGGAGATGGCGCGGTCTGCATCAGCGCGTCGTAGAGCGCGGCGATGCGCGGCCAGTCGGTGGCGTCGGTGCTGGGCGCGCGGGCATGGCAGGCGGCGATGGCCGCTTGCAGCGCGTATGGCCCAAGTGGGCCGCCAAGCGCCTCGGCGCGGGCCAGCGCAGCGAGGCCACGGCGGATCAGCAGGTGATCCCAGCGGCTGCGATTCTGCGCGGCCAACAGAATCGGTTCACCCTGCGCGTCCACCCGCGCGGCGAGGCGCGAGGACTGGATTTCCATCAAGGCCAGCAGGCCCAGCACCTCCGCTTGTTGCGGCATCAACCCGGCCAGTACACGGCCCAGGCGTAGCGCCTCCTCACACAGCGCCTGGCGCATCCACTCCGCCCCGGCGCTGGCGGCATAGCCCTCGTTGAACATCAGGTAGAGCACTTCGAGCACCGAAGCCAGGCGCGGCTTCAGCTCCGCGCCGCGCGGCACCTCGAAGGGCTCCCGCGCCGCCGCCAGGGTGCGCTTGGCGCGTACGATGCGCTGCGCGATGGTGGCCTCGGGTATGAGGTAGGCGCGGGCGATTTCGGCGGTGGACAATCCGCCTATGACGCGCAACGCGAGCGCGCTGCGCGCCTCGGCAGGCAGCAGCGGATGGCAGGCGGTGAAGATCAGCGCCAGCATCTCGTCGCCGATGGCGTCGTCAAGCCGCGCATCGACCATCTCGCCGAATTCGCGTGCGGCGATCTGCTGCTGCAGATCGGCCTCGTGACCAAGTGCCTCGTGGCGCGACTCGGCCAGCTTCTGGTGGCGCAGATGGTCCAGCGCGCGGCGTTTGGCCGCGGTCATCAGCCAGGCGCCGGGGCGCTCGGGGATGCCAAGCTCGGGCCAGTGTTCCAGCGCCGCCACCAGCGCATCCTGCGCGCAGTCCTCGGCCAGGCCAAGGTCGCGGGTGATGCGCGCCACATGCGCCACCACCTTGGCCGATTCGATGCGCCAGATCGCGGCGATGGCGCGGGCGGTGTCGTCGAGGGTGTCAGTTTTGCGCATGGTCTTGCTGCAGGACCGCGATGTCGAGCCGGGTCATGTCACGCTTCACCACTGCGCGCTGGGTTTGAACCGGTCGCGGAACATGCGTCTGCCATCGAGGCGAGGTCTTGGGGTCCATGCCGGCCAGGCGCAGGGCGGCCATCGCACTGGCATGGATACATTGGCCACGCACGCGGGCGGGATATGTGGGACAGCGTTCGCGACCGCATAGTCATTTTCACCCATCGCTCGTTGCTTGGTGGGGATTCTGCGACTCCGCCGATTTCCACGCACCGAGCGCGCGCACACCGGCGAACCAGCGTTGAATGTTGGTGAACCCCTCGACTGGGAGTCTGGCGCGCGCGCTGTCGGCCAGTGGCGCGGCGATGGCGAAGTCGGCCAGGGTGAGCGCATCGCCGCTGATCCAGGTGCGCTGCGCGAGGTGGGCGTCGAGCACGCCGCCGAATTCGCGCACCAACTCCTCGCCGCGCGCCACGATGGCGGGGTCCGGCGCGCCCAGGCCGAGCAGGCCCTTGATGTGATTTTCCCAGTTGAGGGCGCCAATCGCCGGCATCAGGTGGGCGGCGCACCAGAATAGCCAGCGGTTCACGTCGGCGCGCTCGCGCAGCCCCTTGGGGTAGAGCGTCTGCCCCGGTGTCCTGTCGGCGAGGTATTGCATGATGGCGTGCGACTCCCACAGCACGAAGCCGTCGTCGTCGAGTACCGGCACGCGGTGATTGGGGTTGAGCTGCAGAAAGCCGGGTGTGCGCTGTTCGCCATGCGCCAGGTCCACCAGCACCAGTTCGACCGGGGCTTGCAGATGCACGGCGGCGAGCACGGCGCGGCGTGCGTTGGACGACAGCGGGTGGTGGTAGAGGCGCATGGTATTGGCTCCGTTGGCGAGGTGAAGGATCAATCCATCGTAGGCGCGGCGCGTGTCAGTTTTTGTCAGCAGTGTGCAGGCCGCGCGGCCCGGCGGCACGGACGCGTTCGATGTGCTCGCGCCAGCGCGGCAGCAGCTCGCGCCGCGGGCGCGGCAGCGACGCATCCAGCACCTTCAGGGCCGCGATGCGGTCGAGGCGGAAATGGCGGAAGTCCTCGCGCAGCTCGCACCAGGCGGCGACGACGCGCGCGCCCTCGAAATAACCCAGCGCCACCGGCCAGATCACGCGCTCGGTGCTTGCGCCAGCGACGTCGGTGTAGTGGATGTGGAGCTTGCGCTCGCGGCGGATGGCGCTGCGCAGTGGCGCCAGGTTCTGCGCACCCGGTGCGGGCGCGCTGGAGCGCGGCGCGAACAGCCCGGTGTCGGCCATGTGGTCGCGCAGGTCGCGCGGCGAGGCGGTGGCGATCCTGGCCAGCACCGTCTCGGCCGCACGCGCCAGTTCCGCATCGCCCTGCCCCTGCACCCAGCGCGCGCCCAGCACCAGCGCCTCGATCTCGTCCTCGTCGAACATCAGCGACGGCAGGAAAAACCCGGCGCGCAGCACGTAGCCCACGCCCGCGTCGCCGTCGATGCGTGCGCCCAGCTCGGCGAGGGTCTGGATGTCGCGGTACACCGTGCGCACCGACACCGACAACTGCGCGGCGAGCTGCGCCGCGGTGACCGGCAGGCGCCGCGCGCGCAGCGCGTCCATCAGGCGGAACAGGCGGGCGGTGCGGCTCATGACGCGCGGCAATCCCCCGAGGCCGGCAGCAGCGCGGCCAACGCCGGGCCGATCTGCCCGACGCCGAACAGCGCATGCATCTCATCGTTCATCGACCGTCATCCTTCGATCCGCCGAGGCCGATGCTACGCACATCGGGTGCGGTTCCCGTACCTTGTGCAAGCAAGCGCCCTCGCGGTCAGCCGGGCGGCATCCGGGACAGGTCCATCCACTTCGGACCCCACACATGGCCGTCGGGGTCGATGAAGTCACGGCCATACATCCAGTCGAAGTCCTCGACGGGGTTGATGTCCGCCGTCCCGCCGTGTGCGGCCGCCGCCTCGTTCATGGCATCGACCTCTTCGCGTGTCTCGCAGGAGATATTGAGTCCGACTTCGCTGGCGCTGGCCGGGGCAATCGGGCGCGCGGTCAGCGAGCGCCATTGTTCATGCGTCAACAGCATCACGCTGATCGTCTCGCTCAGCACCATGAGCGCGCCGGTCTCGCCGGAGCACTGCGGATTGATGACGAAGCCGAGTGCGGTGTAGAACGCCACAGAGGCCTTCAGGTCGGCGACGGGAAGACTGACGATGATCGTGCGAGGCATGGGTAGGCTCCTGATTGGCTGGGTGAGACGGGTGCCGGTTCAACTGCTCACACGCGCAGCAGGGCGCGGAAGCCACGGGCGGCGTAGTAGGACTCGGCTCCGTTGTGATAGACGAACACCTTGCCGTAACGGCGATCGCAGAACAGGGCGCTGCCCAGCGCGCGGACCGCTTCAGGAGTTGCGACCCAACTGGATGTCCTGGTATCGAACTCGCCAAGCTGCTGCAGTGCGCGGTAGTGCTGCTCGGTCAGCAGTTCGACACCCATCGCGGCGGCAAGCTCCACTGCGCAGCCTTTCGGCTTGTTCTCCTTCCTCGCGTCCAGCGCCTCGCGGTCGTAGCACAGGCTGCGGCGCCCTGCCGGAGTCTCCGCGGAGCAGTCGCAGAACAGGAACTGACCAGATGCTTTGTCCTGACCGATCACGTCCGGCTCGCCGCCGGTTCGCTCCATCTCGCCAAGAGACTTGAGCGCCGCCTTGCCGACTTCGAGCCTGGCCTGTACCTGCTCCAAGACAAGGCCTTCGTGGCGCCGCGCGTTCTTTTCGAACCGGGCCTTCAGCGTGTCGATCAGCGCATTCATGGCCATGGACTTCATGAGAGTGACTCGCTGAGGGTGTGTCTGGAATTGGTATGTCTTGAATCAGGCTGCACGTCCTGCGTCATGTCAGTGCCGCCCTCAGGACCGCGGGTCGAACCCGAAGACGCGCAGCTCTTGCTCGCACCGGCAGGCCTTCGCAATGCGCGCGGCCCACGCGACGGCCTCCTCGCGCGAGGGCAGTTCGAGCACGGTGAAGCCGCCGTCAAGCGGGGGCGCCCACGGGTAGCCGCCCTCGGCGACCAAGCCGTCGGCCGAGACGAGCACGGGCGACACGTCTTCGTCGATGCCGCCGGCGAAGACGTAAACGCCGGCGGCCTTCGCCTCATCGATGACGGCAGCCGCGTCGCGGCCCACCGCTTCCAACTCGCCCTCGGGCACGACCATCGCCGCACTGGGAAAGGAGATCAGGTATTTGGTCATCGTGCGCTTTCCTTGGAGGCCTCTACGACTCACGCACATAGCGCAAGTGGGTGGCGGCCGGGCCATCCAGCACCTGGTCGATGCGAAACCGCGGCCCGGGCTCGCGCAGGTTCTCGAACAGCCGCCGTCCGTCGCCGAAGAACACTGGCGCCAAGGCGATTTCCAGCTCGTCGACGACACCCAGATTCAGATACTGCTGGATCACATCGGCGCCACCCGCGATGCGAACATCCCGACTTCCTGCGGATTCCTGGGCCAGCTCCAGGGCACGCTCCGGCCCGTCGCTGATGAAGAAAAAGGTCGTCCCGCCAGGGCGTACCCAAGGTCCGCGTTTCGTATTGGTCAGAACGTAGACCGGGGTGTGGAATGGCGCTTCCTCTGGCCAGGCGACCTCGCCCTGGTCGAACATGCGCTTGCCCATGATGTTGGCGCCGATGCGCTCCGTGGTGCTGCGGACCAGATCATTGACCGGGCCGGTCTCTCCCCCGGGGCCGAGCTTGTGGTTGTCGCGGAAGGACTGTTGATGGACGAGCCAGGCCATCAGCGCCCCCCACTTGGCGCCCCAATTCTTGTAGCCGGGATTGCCCATGGTCATGCCTTCCGGCGCCATGTAGCCATCGAGGCTGAGGCCGATGTTGACGAAGACCTTGCTCATCTTGCTCCTCCCGCTTGCTCGGATACCGGATTGACCAAAGCCTCAGCCGCGCCGCCTCGATGGCGGCGATGTCGATTCTGCGCATGCTCATCATCGCCTCGAACGCGCGCTTGGCGGCGGCCGGGTCGGGGTCGGCAAGCGCTTCCAGCAGCACACGCGGGGTGATCTGCCAGGACAGACCCCAGCGGTCCTTGCACCAGCCGCACGCGCTTTCCTCGCCGCCATTGCCGACGATGGCGTTCCAGTAGCGGTCGGTTTCTTCCTGCGTGTCGGTGGCGATCTGAAACGAGAACGCCTCGCTGTGCCGAAACGCCGGCCCGCCGTTGAGCCCGAGGCAGGGAATCCCCAGCACGCTGAACTGCACCGTCAGCACGTCGCCGGTCTTGCCGTTGGGGTAGTCGCCCGGTGCACGGGTCACCGCACCGACCGAGGAGTCGGGAAAGGTCGTGGCGTAGAAGCGCGCGGCGTCTTCGGCCTCCTTGTCGAACCACAGGCAGATGGTGTTGTTCGGGATCGGGTTCATGTCGGGGCACCTTTCATTTCACATAGCAAGGCGCGCACTCGCGCACCTCGACGCTGGCGAAACGCGCGGCGGGGCAGTGCCGGGCCAGCCCCAGGGCTGCGTCCAGGCTGTCGCACTCGACCAGAAAAAAACCGCCGAGCATTTCCTTGGATTCGGTGAACGGACCGTCGCGCAGCGCCGGCTTGTCCTGCCGCACCTGCACGCGCACGCCGTGGCGGTCGGGGCGCAGCGAGTGGCTGGCGACGAGCTGGCTGCCCAGGCTGTCACCGAAGGCCACCATCTCGGCGTAGAGCGCGCGGCCCTCGGCCTCGCTGCGGGTTTCGCGCTGCTCGCGCGGCTCGTGGATCAATAGCACATAGCGCATGGGGGCTCCCTGGTGGCGCTCATTGCATGGAATGCAGGCCGAAGGTGTTGCCCTCGGTGTCGACGGCGATGACGATGTGGCCGTATTCGCCGATGGCCGTCTTGGGCCGCTCGATGCGGCCCCCGGCGGGCGCGATGCGCGCGGCTTCGACGGCGCAGTCATCGCAACTGAAGTACACCATCGTACCCATGCCGCCCGATGGCGCCCCGGGCATTTTCACCAGCGCGCCGGCGGCGCCCATGCGGTCCATCTGCATGGGGAAGGTCCACATTTCCAGGCCTTCGTCCTGCAGGGACTCGGGCATGGGCAGCCGCTCCAGCTTGCGCAGCAGCATGGCCTCGTAGAAGCGGCGCGCGCGCCATGTCCTGCACGTAGATCTCGGACCAGCAGACGGGGTTGTTGTCCATACGATCTCCCGGGTGTGGGTGGGTGTGGTGCGGCGCGCTCAGCAGCCGCCCTGGGCCTGCATGGCAGCGACCATCTCGTCGTGGCTGACCTCGCGCAGGTGGGTGGCGATGCTCCAGCGGTGGCCGAAGGGGTCGGTGAGCTGGCCGTAGCGGTCGCCCCAGAACATGTCGGCCAGCGGCATGGCGACCGTGGCGCCGGCGGCGACCGCGCGGGCGAAGCTGGCATCGGCGTCCTGCACATGCAGGTGGATGGTCACCGGGGTGCCCTGCAACGTCTGCGGGCCGAGCGCGCCGTGCTCGGGCATCTCGTCGAACAGGAACAACTGCGAATCGCCGATGCGCACGCAGGCGTGGATCAGCTTGCCATTGGGCCCGGGCAGGCGGAACAGCTCGATGGCGCCGAAGGCGCGGCCATAGAAATCGATGGCCGCCGCGGCGCCGCGGCAGACCAGGTGCGGGGTGAGGCTGTGCATGCCGTCGGGGATGGCTTTGACCTTGCTCATGGGACTCTCCGGTAGGTGGTGGCAATGGGCGCACACCGCGCCCGCTGATACGACGTGCGAGCCGCGCGGATTCGACAATCCGACCCGGTCTATTTCGACCCGATCGATTTTGACGCCGCCAGTTCGCGGAAATGGCCAACCTCGGCGGAGGGCGCGAAGTCGTCCAGTTCGAACAACTCGCGCACCTCGATCTCGGCCGGCTGGCCGGCGCCGACCGGGTTGGGAAAGCGCCGCGCCCACTCCATCGCTTCCTCGCGCGAGGCCACCTGGATCAGCGTGTAGCCGGCGATCAGCTCCTTGGACTCTGTAAATGGGCCGTCGATGACCGTGCGGTGCGCGCCGTCGTAACGCACGCGCCAGCCCGCGCGGCTGGGCTTGAAGCCGTTCGCGTCGAGCAGCACGCCGACGCGGGCCAGTTCCTCGTGGTAGGCCGCCATGGCGGCGAACACGGCGGGGTCTGGCTGGAAGCCGGTAGCGGGCTGCGCCTCGAAGTCGGGGATGGATTTGACGAGCATCATGAAGCGCATGGCGGTCTCCTGTTTGGCGCGATGGCAAGGCGGTCCGGCGGTTCCTTGAGACACGACGCGCCAGCTTGTGCTGGATCGACAGGCCGAGACCCAATCCGTCGCGACGCCGTGGTTGCAAGTCTGCTCCCGTACGGTGCGCCGCGTCCACTGCGGCGCACCCACGGTAGATGCAGGCTCAGAACACAAACGGAATGAAGCGCTTGCTCGTCTTCATGTAGTCGGCTTAGGCCGTGCCGAAATACTGTTTGCACTCGACCTCGTCGCGCAGCGCGGTGAGCAGCAGGGCGATGCTGGCCACGCTCACCAGCAGCATGCTCGGCAGGCTTGTCCAGAAAAGGTAAAGGCGGCCAGAAATAAAAGGGAGTTATGACACCATCTTCGATACGTGCTTCATGACCCACGCGTGTGATTGGCCGCCTCAAACGATCCGCGCCATGGCAAGCCGCGCCATGGCCTTGAGTTGATCCTGGTTCATGACGCTAAGGAGCTTGTCGATCCATTCGCTGCCGCTCGCCTGGATGATCATTTCGTTTTTCTCGAGCGGACGGATCACCGGATGCTCGATGTCGTCCACCGTCAGCAGGAAGCGCTTGTTCTTCAGGATCAGCCCGGCCAGGCCGAGGGCGACCTCCGAGTGGCTGAGATGGGGGACTTGCGCCTTGAGTCGTTCGCGCCCGAGTGTCGCTTCGCCGATGCCGATCAAGGCCCGGGCGACGTCCATCGCGCCTTGCAACCGCTCCTGGTTATCGGGGGCCTGGATCGGACCAAGGGCTGGGGATGCCGGCTTTTCCGCGCTGTAGCGACCTGTCCTGCGGATCGTCGGCAGGATTTCCTCGAATACAAGCCGCTCGAAGGCTTCTGCGGCGGGCAACTTGCTGTTGACGATCAGGCGCATCACGTCGGGCTCGGACAGAATGCGGATCTCCTGAATTCCTCCTGCCGTCTGAAGGGGGTAGCGTTTCACGACCCCCTTGCAATGCCGCCTCATCGCGTCCGAGTCATTGGCATAGCCAAGCGCATCGCAGACGTCTTTGCCGACAAAGCACGGCTCTCCAGATTCGTCTGGGACGGCTCGTACGGGCTTGCCGCTGAATGCGAAAGGGATGATCGGACCTGCTTCTTTTTCTTTGTCTGTCGCCATGGCTGCTCCTGGTTGAAGCCGTCAGGTTAGGCACGGCCGCGGCACACGTCGACGCAAAAACCAGCCCATTATGGGGGAGTTTTCGTCGCACCCGCCGCGGCCCAAGCCTCTATTTATCTCGGGAGGCCGCGGCACATCGCGCCCATCATCTCGGCGCGCGCAATCAGGGTAAAGAACCAACCATCCACGCACCGAGCATGGATGTGGGGTTGAGACAGTCAGGTGTGTCTCGTTCACCGCCACGGATTGAGGCCCCGGGTCCTGCCTTTTCACCTGTGTACAGGGGGCGAGATTGCTTCAGGAGTCCCGAATTCAGTCAAAAGCGGTCGCCACCGCTTCCAACTGCCACGCCCTTGCGGGTGGTGGTCTCCCTCTGCGAAGAGGGAACAGGCCCGTTGACGGGGGCCATGCGGATGCTGCCGGAGCGACCCGGCGCGCGGCATCAGCGCTTTAATTCTTGGAGACCCGACCTCGATCGGGCGGCCATGCTCCCTCGGGAGACATGGCTTCATCGCGCCCGCCGCACCAAGATCATGATGCGTGCGAAACGACGATGGGGCTGCCTTGCCCAGCTTCTGCGGCGACGATTTTTTCTGCTACTGGATGGTGAAGGGTGTCTTTTATACCCGGAAAAGCGCGTGTGGACTCGGTTCGTGCCTCACTCAGGGTTCTGCTGTTTTTTTTGGTGAGGGACGTCAAAAAAACCGCCTGGCGGCGGCATGGTGCGATGGTCTCTTGCGAGACCTTGCGCCTCGTGCAAGGCGCAAGAAACCGGGCATGCCGGCTGGAGACACTTTCCGCTTGTGCGGGGTTGGAAAACGGTGCCCGGTGATGGGCTGGTTGCATCCTAAACCGAAGACCGGGGGTTTGTGTGGACCGAATCCCATGCCGTGCGGGTCATTTTTCAACTGCGGCGCCACCGGCTTGCGGATGCAGCATGTCGGTGTAGAACAACTGCATGGCCTTGACGCGGACCAACTTGGTTTCTCGGCCCAATCGGCGGATTTCTCGCCGCAAACCGGCTCATCCGCGTTGGCTTGACGTGGTCTGTTTTTCGCTATCCAAATCGTGAGGAAAAAGCGTGCGTTTCAATCTCACCATCGACCCGGAAGACCCGGGCTTGAGGCCATTATATGAACACCTGATCCGTCTCCCGCATGGCCCCGGGAAGCAACATCGCGCCCGCGCGATTCAGCAAGTCATCTACACCGGCACGGCCATGCTCTATGGGCAAGGCGCCGCGCAACAANGTGCGTGCGAAACGACGATGGGGCTGCCTTGCCCAGCTTCTGCGGCGACGATTTTTTCTGCTACTGGAGGGTGAAGGGTGTCTTTGACGCCCGGAAATGCGCGTGTGGACTCGGTTCGTGCCTCACTCAGGGTTCTGCTGTTTTTTGGTGAGGGCCGCCAAAAAACCGCCTGGCCGCGGTCGGCGCGTGATGGGTTCGCAAGAAACCCTGTCTTGGCGCCTCGGGGGAGGCGCAGCGCATGAGACCGGGCATGCCGGTCGACGACTCATTCCGCTTGTGCGGGGACTGGAAAGACGGCGCCCGATGATGGGCTGGTTACATCTTAAACCGAATGACCGGGGTTGGTGCGCGCCGAATCACATGTCGTGCGGGTCATTTTTCGATCTGCCCGTCTACAGCTTGGGCAAGCTCCACGAGGGTTTGGCAGCAGAAATGGGCAAGGGTTTCGAGGTTCCGGCCCCGGCAAAGCTTCGCGCCGCCCACGAGAAGAACACGGTGTTCGTGCGGGCGAAGGCGATCAAGGTCATGCCGCAGCCGGTCGGTGCGATGACCGACTGGCGCGGGCGCCTGATGCATCCAAAAATTGGGCGCCCAAATGCTTCGACGCCACGTAAGTTGTTGATCTTGCAGAAAACCCAAAAATGAGCGGTCCGACTTTGACGCAACGGTCACGTTGCGCGGCGGTGCAAAAATGACCCCATACCGGCGCAGAACTTCGTGGAGGTTCAACCGTGGCGGGCCAGTTGTTCAACAGCCTGCTCGTGGAGTCGCCCATGTCAAATGCTGCTGAAATCTGCTGATTTTTCGCGGATTGTCTGGGACGAGCTCATGATGAAATGGTAATCACTGGACCGGGACCCATCAGGTTCCTCGCAACCCAGTGGCATGCCTCGCCCGCAATTTCAATCGCGTTGACTCGCTTCCGCACTATGGCCGAAATCGATATTGCCCTGCGCGCAATTCAGCTCTACTCTGATATGCATCCGCGCCCAACACACCTGAC
This sequence comes from Thiomonas delicata, assembly GCF_900088825.1. Lineage (GTDB taxonomy): Bacteria > Pseudomonadota > Gammaproteobacteria > Burkholderiales > Burkholderiaceae_C > Thiomonas_A > Thiomonas_A delicata. Next base: position 1,424,211 of record NZ_LT592171.1, read on the forward strand.
GCAAGTTCAAGCTGCGGAAATGCTCGGTGTCCACAGGAACACCATAAGTAAACTTCTCCGAGCTGGTGTGCTACGCCTCAATCAATGTGGTTTAATTCCGATTGAGCTCATTGATCTCGCACGATCGACAAAACTTCCTCCCCTTGATTGTTGATGTTAGCTAGACTAGACTAGAACCATCAAGGGGTACAGTCATGCGGTCCGTCAACATGCTACAAGCCAAATCATCCCTGTCCCGACTCGTGGAAGCGATCGAGCAGGGACAGGTGCATGAAATCGTCATCGCTCGCAATGGCCGCCCAGCGGCGAAATTGGTGCCTATCGACACTTCGCCTATTGGAAAACGCATCGGCGTAGCCAAGGGGCAATTCGAAATACCAGAGACCATCGATGCATACAATGAGGAAGTGGCGCTATTGTTTCTGGGAAGGCAACAGCCTTGAATCTCCTGCTGGATACGCACGTCGCCCTCTGGGCCATCACCGATAGCCCGAAACTGCCAAAAGCGGCGCGTGAACTGATCGCGTCGCCAAAAACAGTGGTATGGATCAGTGCTGTGAGTGTTTGGGAAATTGCCATCAAGCATGCATTGGGTCGAGGCGACATGCCCGTAACCTGCCAGGATGCTTCGCGCTACTTCCAGGAGTCTGGCTATCGCTTCCTACCCATCGAGCCGGAGCATGCGATCGCCGTAGAGGGATTGCCCGCACATCATCAAGACCCTTTCGACCGCATCCTCATCGCCCAGGCCCTGGTCGAACCGATGCGACTGATGACACATGACCCTATGATGGCCCGCTACAACGAAAACATCATCAAGATTTGACGCCCTGGGCGCGCCGACTTCCAAGTCTCTTGGTTCAACAAACACAGGCTGATGACCCCTCGGGTATACCCGTCCGGATGAAACCGAGGCAAGCTACGGTCGGCAACTCGCCAGTCATGGGGCCATTCCTGTCTGGCTCAAACCAACCGGCCTCCACGAAATCCCATGGCGGTTCAATAGGTTTCTGACTACTCATTTTTTACTCATGAGTAGATCAATTACCGCGCAAATACTCGACTTTCGAGTCCTCTTCTGGGCACCAGTTCGAAAAAGCATGCAACGCAAAGGCTTGCACGCCACAATAAAAGCTCCGAACCGCCTCGGGGCTTTTTTATTTGTGCCAGAGCGCCCTCGCGCCGCACCGCCGGGTTGTTCTGCGAGAAAAACCCGGCGTCGCAATCAAATTTTCCAGCGCTCGGCCAGTTTGGACGGCCTCAAGGTGTCGTACTCCTCGAAGGGCTGATGAATCCAGGGACTCGAGGGAAGCATGTCGACGTAGTAGTCGGGAAGCACGGTGGAAATACCCTTGACCCAGATCACCGCGCTGCGCATTTCGCTGATCTTGAGCGGGCTGGTGAGGAGCTTGTCAGCGACGGCTTTGAGTGTTTCTCCCGAGTCGGCCAGATCGTCCACCAGTAAAACCCGGCCCTCGAGTTCGCCCTTGGGCAAAGTGATGTAGCTGGCGATATCGAGGCGCCCCTGCTTGGTCCCCGATTCTTCCCGATAGGAACTGGTGGACATGATGGCCAGGGGTTTGTCGAACACCCGTGAGAGGATGTCCCCAGGCCTCGTTCCTCCGCGTGCCAGACACAGGATCTGGTCGAAGTCCCAACCCGACTTGTAAATCTTGAGCGCAAGCTTCTCGATCAGGGCGTGGTATTCGTCCCAGGATACGTACATGTGCTTGCCGTCTTCGCTAAGCATGGTGGTCTGACTCGTCAGAGAGTGAGGAACGAAACGGAAATCAAGCCCGGAACGGATGACGCAGCACGATGGTGTGCTCGCGATCGGGGCCGGTGGAAATCATATCGATGGGCGTGCCGCTCAACTCGGCCACGCGCTCCAGGTAGAACTTGGCCTGCCGAGGCAACTGTTCCCAGCGCGTCAGGCCTGCCGTGGTTTCACTCCACCCGTCGAAGCGCTCGTAGCGCGGTTCGCAGCGCCTGATGTCGTCGGCATCGAGCGGCAGGATATCGATGTCCCTGCCATCGAGGCTGTAGCCGACGCAGACCAGGATTTCGTGCAAGCCGTCGAGAACGTCGAGCTTGGTGATGCACTGACCCGTGGTGGAGTTGATGATGTTGGCGCGCTTGAGCGCCGCGGCGTCCAGCCAGCCGCAGCGCCGCGGACGGCCGGTGACCGTGCCGCGTTCCTGCCCCACGGTGTGCAGGTGGTGGCCGATCGTGCCCGGCTGGTCGATCGGCAGTTCGGTCGGAAAGGGGCCGCTTCCCACCCGCGTGGTGTAGGCCTTGGTAATACCCAGCACGTAATTCAGATAGGCCGGACCCACGCCCGAACCGGCGGCGGCGTTTCCGGCCACGCAATTGCTGGATGTGACGAACGGATAAGTGCCGTGGTCGATATCGAGCAAGGTCCCCTGGGCGCCCTCGAACAACAAACGATCGCCCCGTTCGTGGCATTGATGGATGAGATAGCCGACATCGGCCATCAAGGGCCGGATGGTTTCGGCCAGTTCGAGCAGGCGCTGGTAGGTTGGCTGGAAAGCCACGGGTTCCGTATGCAAGAACTCGCGCAGGATGAAATTGTGCAGATCCAGTGTCTCACGCAGCTTTTCCGCCAGGCGCTCGGGGTGCTTGAGGTCTTGCACGCGCACGGCGCGGCGCGCCACCTTGTCTTCGTAGGCTGGGCCGATACCCTTGCCGGTGGTCCCGATCTTGCCGATTCCGCGTGACTCGCGGCTGACCTCGCGCGCGACGTCCAGCGCAACATGCGAAGGCAGAACCAACGGGCACGATTCGCTGATGCGCAAACGCGAACGGACTTCGACACCGGCGCCTTCCAGGCGCGAGATTTCCAGCAGCAAATGGCTGGGGTCCACCACCACGCCATTGCCGATGTAGCAAGCCACCTCGGGGCGCATGACCCCCGATGGGATCAGTTGCAGCGCGGTTTTGTGTCCATTGATCACCAGGGTATGCCCGGCGTTATGCCCGCCCTGGAAGCGCACCACGCCGTGAGCCTGTTCGGTCAACCAATCGACCACCTTGCCCTTGCCCTCGTCGCCCCATTGGTTACCCACGACGACCACATTACGTCCTGTGCTCACGACACTTCTTTCATGAAAAAAGGAAAAGAGAACCAGTTGCTCTTGGATCAACTGGGCGCATACGAACGCACCTGCCATCGCCCGTCCGCCCAGGCGAGTTCGCGATCGAACATGAATTGCTTGCCCTCGAGCATTGAACCCGCAGGGATCTCGATGACCGTAAGCCCGGCCTCACGCAGCTGCTGCACGGCCCGCGCATAACCTTCGAGAGGGGACCATTCCGCGCGGATGGCCGGCCTCGGCGCAGCAGCCCGGACATGGCGCACGAGTTCGCGAAGATCGAGCGAAAACCCGGTAGCCGCGCGCGGTCGGCCAAAGGTCGCACCGATTTCATCATAGCGACCGCCCCTGGCCAGCGCATCGGGCTGCCCTTGTGCATACAGACTGAAAATCATGCCGCTGTGATAGTTGTACCCGCGCAAGTCCGCCAGGTCGATCTGCACTTCGACCCCGGCATGCACATGGGTTGCCGCCAGTTGCGCCATGTCGCGCAGTGCCTCGCGAATCAGCGGGCGGTCCGGCAGGATGCGCTCAGCCTGGTCCAACACGCCGGCGTCCCCGAACAGTTCGGGCAATGCCAGGATGGCTTCGCGCTGCGCAGCAGTCGCCGAGCGCGTCAGAAACTGAAGGCGGGCATGGTCCTTGCGCGACAGTGCCTCGAGAATGTCGCGCAGCAGTTCGGGGCCGGCAACCATGCCCGCCAGCACGCCGCGCACGATGCGCACGTCGGAAAGCGCCAAGGTCATGCGCTCGACGCCGCCGAGTTGCAGACTACGCACGGCCAGCTGCTGCACCTCGATATCGGCCTCCCGCCCGGCATGGCCATAAAGCTCCGCCCCGAACTGCAAGGGTTCGCGCGTGGCGTAGACGCCCTGCGCCCGCGTATGCACCACGCTACCGCAGTAGCACAACCGCACGACGCCTTTGCGGTTGAGCAGATGGGCATCGATGCGGGTGGCCTGGGGTGTCATGTCGGCGCGCAGCCCAAGGGTCCGGCCCGACAGCTGGTCGACCAACTTGAAGGTCTGCAGGTCCAGATCCTGCCCCGTGCCGGACAGCAGGGAGTCCACATGCTCCACCAGCGGCGGGATGACCAATTCGTAGCCGTAGCTGGCCGCCGCATCGAGCAGGACGCGGCGCAGGTGCTCGATGGAGCGGGCCTCCGCGGGGAGGACATCGGAGAATTGCTCGGGAAGGAGCCAGGCAGTCATGAGCAAGGGGCTTTAAACCGTGAGAAATCGAGCCGACATTCTAGGGCGCGCAACGGACCCGAACCCCAGGGCGCGGCCCAGGCGGTTCGGACCGAGTCCAGCCGTTCAGCGTCGGCGCATGATGGAAAGGTACGAAGCCGAAGCAGGCCTGGCGCCGCGGGGCGTGCGCCAGGAAACCCACTCAGCGCTTGGCCGGACTCGCCTTGGGGGAAAGTCCGCCGTTCGGGTTGCGGAAGAAGCGGAAAAAATCAGTCGAAGGATCCAAGACCAGCACGTCGCCATGATTGTTGAAGCTGGCCCTGTAGGCCTCGAGGCTGCGGTAGAACTCGGCGAACTGGGGATTCTGGCCGAAAGCCTTGGCATAGATCTCGGAGGCCTTGGCGTCACCTTCACCCTTGATGGTCTGGGCACGGCTGTAGGCATCCGCGATGAGGATCTCGCGCTGTTTGTCGGCCTCGGCGCGGATCTTCTCGGCCTCTGCCTGGCCCGTCGAGCGCAGCTCATTCGCGACGCGCTTGCGCTCGGCGGCCATGCGACGGTAGACCGATTGGGTGATATCGGCGACGAAATCCACGCGCGTCAGGCGCATGTCGACGATCTGCAGGCCGGTGCCCCCCGCCGACTGCTCGATGACCTTTTGGACATCGGTCATGATCTTGTCGCGCTCGGTTGCCAGCACCTGGCCCACGGTCCGGCGCGTGATCTGTTCGTTGAGGGCCGCCTTGACGATCTGGTAGAGCCGGTCGTTGGCGCGCTGCTCGCTTCCACCGTAGCTGCGGATGAACTCGGTGGGATTGACGATGCGCCACTTGAGATACCAGTCGACCACCACGTTCTTCTTCTCGGCGGTGATGAAGAGGTCGGTTTCAGGGCTCTGCAGCGTGAGCACGCGCTTGTCGAGAAACACCACGTTCTCGAATGGAGCCGGCCACTTGAAGTACAGCCCTGGAGACTTGATCACGCGCTTGATTTCACCCAGCGCGAACACGGCCGCATACTGGCGCTGATCGACCACGAACAGGGACGACGCGAGAATGCCCAGGGCCAGGACGAGGGCGACGATGGCGAGAATGATTCGGTTCATGACAGGGCCTCAGCGAAAATTGCGCTCGCGCAAGGTGTCGCGCGAACTGCTGTCTGAGGTGTTGGCAACAGGCGGTGAATTGCTTCCCAATCCGACCGAACTATCCGCCGGAGCGGGTGACGAGGAAGGGCTTGCACTGGGCAGTGGGGCTGCGCTGGAACGCGCCGGCTGCGCGGCTTGCGGGGATGTGGTTTGTTGCAGCAGCTTGTCGAGCGGGAGATAGAGAAGGTTGTTCGATCCGTGCGACTCCACCAGCACCTTGCTCACCTTCGACAGAATCTGCTGCATGGTTTCGAGATACATACGCTCGCGCGTGACTTGCGGGGCCTTCTCGTATTGCTGAAGGATGAGATCGAAACGCGAGGCATCGCCTTGCGCTTCAGCCACCACGCGGGCCTTGTAACCCTCGGCTTCCTCGATCAGGCGTGACGCTGTGCCCTTGGCGCGCGGTACGACGTCGTTGGCGTAGGCCTCCGCCTCGTTCTTCAGTCGCTCGCGGTCCTGACCCGCCTTGATGGCATCGTTGAAGGCCGATTGCACCTGCTCCGGGGGTTGCACGCTCTGCAGGGTGATATTGGTGACGAGAATGCCCGTCTTGTAGCGATCGAGAATCGACTGGATGAGATCCTGCGTCTTGATCGCAACCTCGGCGCGGCCCTCGTAGAGCACATAGTCCAGGGTCTTGTTGCCGACCACCTCGCGAATCGCGGTTTCCGCCGCCTGGGTCACCACGTCGTCGGGACTGCGGTTGCTGTAGAGGTAGTTGACCACATTGCTGATGCGGTACTGCACGGCGAACCGGATATCGACGATGTTCTCGTCTTCCGTGAGCATGGCCGATGCCGGCAATCCAGTCGTGCGGATTTCGCCGCCGCGACCGATTTCCACTGAACGCACCTGCGAAACATTGACGATTTCGTCCGATTCAATGGGGTACGGAAAACGCCAGTGAAAACCGGCCTCTTCGATATAGGCCAATTTGCCAAAGCGCGTCACCACCGCCTGCTGGCCTTCCTGCACGATGAAAAATCCCGATCCCAGCCAACCCAGCACCAGGACCAGAACCAGCACGACCAGACCCAGCCCGGCAGTACGCGGCGTGGGTTGAAATTCGGGCCGGCGCGGCGGCTTGAAACCACCTCCACCCCCGCCCTTGCGGCCGAACAGTCCGTTGAGCTTGCGATTGAAATCGCGCCAGAGCTCGTCGAGATCGGGCGGTCCCCCTCCGCCCTGGCCCGGACGCTTGTCGCCATTGCCGGGCCCGTTGCCGTTTTTCGGGTCGGAACCCTGTGGCTGCTGACCTGAACCGCCGCGCCCCCAGTTGGGGTCATTCAAATTAGGGATGCCTGCGGGCAAGGCGAAGGCCGCAAGGCCTGCCATTCTGGGCCACTTGAGGTGCATGGTGGGCGTGGTTGTGTCAAACGTGAACGACCGGGTTGGCACACGCATCGCTATTCGCCGCGATGCCTGCCAAGTACTCCCGCACTGTATCGAGTCCAGCCCCCGTGAGGGCGCTGACATCAAAGCTTTTGATGCTAGCACGCTCCCCTAAACCCATAGGCGGCGCGTAACGATCTGTAAACGGAATGGGGGCCGGGAGTTTATCGATTTTGTTGTAGATCAAGATCTGTGGGATGTCCTGTGCGCCGATTTCGGCCAGCACGGCGTTGACCTGCTCGATCTGCTGATCGCGCTGCGCATTGGACAAATCGACCACATGCAGCAGCACGTCGGCCTCCAGGGTTTCGTCGAGTGTGGCCTTGAACGCATCGACCAGCGTGTGCGGTAGATCCCGGATGAAGCCCACGGTGTCGGACACCACCGCAAAGGCCCCCGGGCCGAGGTAGATGCGTCGCGTCGTCGTATCCAGGGTTGCGAACAACTGGTCCGCGACGTAGCCGCGCGCATGCGTGAGGGCATTGAACAAGGTGCTTTTGCCTGCATTCGTGTAGCCCACGATGGAGACACGTAACTGACCGGCGCGTGCGCGGGCACGGCGCTGTGTCGAACGCTGGCGCTCGAGTTTGCGCAATCGAACCTGCAGAACCTTGATCTTGTCCTCCAGCATGCGGCGATCGAGTTCGATCTGTTTCTCACCCGGGCCGCCGCGCAGGCCGATACCGCCCTGCTGCCGCTCCAGGTGAGTCCAGCCGCGGACCAGCCGCGTCGCGGCGTGGCGAAGACGGGCCAGTTCGACCTGCAGTTTGCCTTCGCCGCTGCGCGCACGGCGCGCGAAAATTTCCAGGATCAGGGCCGTGCGGTCCCACACGGCGACGCCCAGTTCGTTCTCGAGGTTGCGCTGCTGCGCCGGGGACAGGGCGTTGTCGAACAGCACGCAGGAGGCTTGCGTATCCTGGACTTGCTGCTTGAGTTCGGCCACCTTGCCCGAACCGAGATAGAGCGCCGGATCGAGCCTACGGCGTGTGCTCCACAGGCTGGCCGACGGCGCAAGCCCGGCGGAAAGCGCCAGTTCGCGCAATTCTCCGAGCTTGGGATCGGGATTCGGCTGTCCGGTGTCGACCCCGACGAGGACGGCACCGGGGATGCGCTCAGACTGCGTCAGACTCGGACTCACCAACGTGGAAACTCACGGGACGGGAAGGGACGACCGTGGAGATGGCATGTTTGTAGACCATCTGCGTCACCGTATTGCGCAGGAGGACGACGTACTGGTCGAATGATTCGATATGACCCTGCAACTTGATGCCATTGACCAGGTAAATCGAAACCTGGACATGCTCCTTGCGCAGCAGGTTCAGGAAGGGGTCTTGTAGCAACTGCCCTTTATTGCTCATGGAATACTCCGGTTAGGATTGTTTTGCAGAAACTGCCGGTATCGGCTCACCATAGCACAAACCCAGCCCAACCCGCGTGGCCTTGATAGCTTGACAGGAGCCGCGAGGGGCCTGTGCCGGATGCCGCTCAACGTTCGCTTTGATAGGGATTGTGAGAGGAGCGGTATTCGACGCGCAGCGGCGTGCCGCTGAGTTTGAACACCTTTGAAAAACGCGACTCCAGATACCGCGTGTAGCTGTTGGGCACGCGGTCCAAGGCGTTGCCATGAATCACGATCACGGGCGGATTCTGCCCGCCCTGGTGGGCATAGCGCAACTTCGGCCGCACCGTGCCGGCCCGCGGAGGCTGTTGGAAGGCCACGGCCTCTTGCAAGGCTCGGGTCAGCCGAGGGGTCGACAACTTGGTGAATGCCGCCTTGTAAGCCTCGTTGACCGATTTGAGCACGGCGCCAAGTCCCTTGCGGCTCAGCGCGGAGATCTCGTGCTGGCGGGCAAAACTCAAGAATGGCAAGCGCTCGTTCAAGCTGTTGGTGAACAACTGCCGTTGATACGCGTCGACCTTGTCCCATTTGTTGGCCGCCACGACGACGGCCCGGCCGGACTCCACGGCAAAACCGGCGATATGCGCATCCTGGTCCGACACCCCTTCGCTGGCGTCTAGCAGCAGCACCACGACATTCGCCGATTCGATGGCCTGCAGCGTCTTGAGCACGGAGAATTTTTCAATGGTCTCGAAGACCTTACCCTTGCGCCGCAGTCCGGCGGTATCGATCAGGACATACTCCACGCCATCGCGCTCGAATGGCACCTCGATGGCGTCGCGCGTCGTACCAGGCTGGTCGAACGCGATCACGCGCTCCTCGCCCACGAGCGCATTGACCAAGGTGGACTTGCCCACATTCGGCCGGCCGACGATGGCCAACTTGATGACGCGCGCAGTCGCGGCGCTCAAGACCTCGGCCTCCCCGGCCACGGGATCGGACGCGCCGCCTGAATCCACCGCCTCCTCATGCGCCGGCTCGGCCTCGGGCCGAAGAAGCGCGGTGATGTCGTCGAGCAGGGAGCCCACCCCGCTGCCGTGTGCCGCACTCACGGCCAGGGGCTGGCCCAATCCAAGTTCGTGGAACTCGGCCATGGCCGTGGGGGGCAGGCCCTCGGCCTTGTTGACGGCCAGCAGGACCGGTTTGCCGGTCCTGCGCAGATAGGCGGCAATGTGCTGATCCTGCGGGGCCAGGCCGGTGCGCGCATCCGTGAGAAACACGACCACGTCCGATTCGGCGATCGCCTGACGGGTCTGCTTGGCCATCTCGGCCACGATGCCGGTGTCCACCACGGGTTCGAAGCCGCCGGTATCGACCACAAGGAAGGGCTGGCCTTCCCATTGGGTCTTGGCATAGTGTCGATCACGCGTCAGGCCCGGGATATTGGCCACCAAGGCATCGCGGGAGCGGGTGATGCGGTTGAACAGCGTGGACTTTCCTACATTGGGACGTCCAACCAAGGCGACGACGGGGATCATGTCGACGGGCACCCGGCGATCTTCGCCGCGCGCGTTTTTCCCCGGCCCCTCGCACCGCAGGCGCCGGCCTGATCTTGAATCGACCGCACGCTCATTCCGGGACGAAACCGTAGACGCCGCCCGAACGCGTGACCGCAACCAGCGTCTTGCCGGCGGCGACCATGGGCGACTCGATGGCCGATCCGTCGGTGCTCACGCGTCCGATGATGCTGCCGTCCTTGGCCGACAGAAACGTGATGTAGCCCTGGTAATCGCCGACCGCGACAGTCATGCCCAGCAACAGGGGCGCGCTCAGATCACGATACTTCAGCTGGCTGTTGCTCCAGCGCTGGCCTCCGTCTGCGGCGACGTAGGCCTGCACGACTCCGTCGCCTTGCGTGGCGACGAGCAGGCTACCGTTCTGACTCACGCCCGTGTCGCCATCGGCCTTGTCAACCCACAGCAGGCGTCCGGTATCGAGATCGGCGCATCCGATTGCCGACTGATAGGCCCGCGCGCACGCCATCGAACCTCCGATCGCAGGCGCACCGGTGATGCTGACCACGCGCTCGACCTCGGTGATGCCGCGCGGTCGCGCCAACGTCACAGCCCAGCGTTGCGCTCCCGTTGCGATGGCGACGGATTCGATCCGCCCCTGCGCCGTGCCGACCAGCAGCGAATCCCCCTGAACCGCAAGACCCGAGGCCTGATGCAACAAAAGGGCCGGGGCTCGGGATTCGGTGGACCATAGCTTTTGCCCGTTCGCCGCATTGAACGCCCACAGATGCTGATCGGCGCCCTGCACGACCACGGTTCCGCCGGTCACGAGCGGCGCGGTGATCACGCTGGTGGGAAGCTGGTAAAGCCACAGCAGTTGCCCCTGCGGCCCAAGCGAAACCAGCTGATTGTGCCGATTCACGACGGCGGTGAAGGTGCCGTCGCTGCCCGTCGCGGCACTGATGCCGCCCTTGATCCGTACACGCCATGCCTCGTGCCCGCTTTGGGCATCGATGCGCGCCACGGTTCCGTCGCTCGATGCCACCACCACGCCGCCTTGCACGACGGCCGTCGCAAAAGTGGAAGGCACGGGCCCGATATGAACGACCCACGCCGTCTTGGCTTGCAGGATGGAGGCCACGGGCGACAACGGCGTGGGGTCGGGCCGCTTCGGCCCGGAGGCGCAAGCCGCCAATGTCAGGGTTGCGACCGCGGCCAGCAGGTAACGTGCGAAACGACTCATGATGCGTCGCCTCCCACGCTATTGAGCTTGAGCTGCACGAGTTGGCGATAGCCCGCATCGGACGGCAATGCCTTCAAGGCGTTTTCATAAGCCTTGCGGGCCTGCTCGCGCTGCCCCAGTAGCGCGTAGATGTCGCCGCGCCGCGCCGCGAACAAGGCATCGAAAGCCGGAGAAGGCGACTGCTTCACGGTTTCGAGCGCGGCCTGCAACTGCTTGGCATCGACCTGCAGGGCCGAGAGATTCAACAAGGCCGCGGCGCGATAAGCCTGGCTTGGCGCATGCTCGGCCGTCCAGCGCAGCTCGGTTTCGGCCAAGGCGACCTTGCCAGCGTCGGCATAGGCCTTGGCCATGGCCAAGCCGCCCATTTGTGCGTAGGGACTGTCGGGATACTTGCCTTGCAGATCGGTCCAGGCCGGAACGGCCTTTTGCAGATTTCCCGCGCTGATTTCCTTGTTGATCTGATCGAACAACGCAGAGGTTTGCGTGGCTTGTCGGGCCTGCCACCATTGCCAGCCGGCGTAGCCCGCCCAGGCCAGGCCTGCGGCGAGGATGATGGACGAAATCAGTGTGCCCCAGCGGTTCCAGAAATCGCGCAGGTTGTCGATCTGGTCTTGTTCTTCGAGGTTGTAGCTCATGGATGTGCGCGTCGGTTCAACCATTCATTCTAGGGGGCCGAGGCTGTCGATGAGTCCGGATACCGGATCGAGAGGCAGGCGCCGCTGCTGTCCCGCCTCGCGCTGCTCCTGACGCAAGGCCTTGACCGTCACCTCGCCCGCGGTCCATTCGTCCTCGCCGAAAATCAGGGCATGGCGCGCGCCGCTGGCATCGGCTTTTTTCATCTGCGATTTCATGCCCCCGCCGCCGGCGTGCAAGACCACGCGCAATCCCGCGGCGCGCAGACGCTCCGCCGTTTGCATGGCCACGGCCAGGGCCGGCTCGTGGGCCAGCACGACATAGGCGTCGAGCTCCTGGGCAGGCGGCTGCACACCGCCCTGCTCCAGCAAATCGAGCACGCGCTCCACGCCGAGAGCCCAGCCGCAGGCGGGAGCCGGCTTGCCGCCGATCTGCTCGATCAGGCCGTCATACCGCCCCCCCGCGCACACCGTGCCCTGCGCTCCCAGCCTGTCCGTCACCCACTCGAACACGGTGAGGTTGTAGTAATCCAGCCCTCGCACCAAGCGTGGATTGACGGTGTATGCCTGGCCTGCGGCGCGCAGCAAGGCCTGCAAGCCCTCGAAATGCGCGAGCGATTCGGCGCCCAGCTCGTCCATCAGGCGCGGCGCCGCATTCACCAGGTCCTGCATGTGCGGATTCTTGGTGTCCAGAATGCGCAGCGGATTGCTGTGCAGGCGACGGCGGCTGTCGTCGTCGAGCCGGTCGAGGTGATGCTCGAAATAGTTGATCAGCTTCTGGCGATGACGCAGCCTCTCCTCGGGCTGCCCCAGGCAATTGAGCTCCAAGCGCACGTCCGTCAAACCCAGCATCTGCCAGAGTCTGCGCGCCATGAGGATCAGTTCGGCATCCACGTCGGGGCCGGCGAAACCCAGGGCTTCCGCGCCAACCTGATGGAATTGGCGGTAGCGTCCGCGTTGCGGGCGCTCGTGGCGGAACATCGGCCCGCTGTACCAGAGCCGCTTGCCGCCGTCGTACAGCAGGTTGTGCTCGACGCATGCGCGCACAACCGCCGCCGTGTTCTCGGGGCGCAGCGTGAGCTGCTCGCCATTGAGCGCATCGGTGAAGCTGTACATCTCCTTTTCGACGATGTCGGTGACTTCGCCAATGCTGCGCACGAACAATGCGGTGGGTTCGACGATAGGTGTGCGGATATTGCGGTAGCCATAGGCACGCATGAGCTCGCGCACCTGGGCCTCGAACCACTCCCAGGCGGCCGATTGCGGCGGCAACAGATCGTTCATGCCTTTGACGGCATTCAGTTTTGGATGCATGCGGAGATCACTTCGCGGGGGCCGTGTGGCCCCAGCGATGTCGGATGTAGTTGTTGACGATATCGAGAAATTGCTCGGCAATGCCTTCGCCGCGCAAGGTGTAGCGCTTTTCGCCGTCGACGAACACCGGCGCGGCCGGCTGCTCGCCGGTGCCGGGCAGGCTGATGCCGATGTCGGCATGGCGGCTTTCCCCTGGCCCGTTGACGATGCACCCCATGACCGCAAGGCGCAGCGTCTCCACCCCTGGATACTGGGCGCGCCAAACAGGCATCTGGGCGCGCAGATGCCGGTCGATGTCCTGGGCCAGTTCCTGGAACACGCTGCTCGTGGTGCGCCCGCAACCCGGGCAGGCCGTCACGCTGGGCACGAAGCTGCGCAAACCCAGGGCCTGCAGGATTTCGAGCGCGACCACCACTTCCTGGGTACGGGCCTCGCCGGGCGCGGGAGTCAGGGAGACGCGGATCGTGTCGCCGATACCCTCCTGCAGCAACACCGACAGGGCTGCCGCGGATGCCACCGTGCCCTTGGTGCCCATGCCGGCCTCGGTCAGGCCGAGATGCAGGGAATAGTCGCAGCGGCGCGAAAGTTCGCGGTAGACGGCGATGAGATCGCGCACCCCGGACACCTTGCACGACAGCAGGATCTGATGGCCCGGCAGCCCCAGTTCCTCGGCGCGCCGCGCCGACTGCAGCGCCGAGCTGATGAGCGCCTCGTACATCACTTGCTGCGCATCGCGCGGCGCCGGCAGGCTGGCATTGGCATCCATCAGCGCGGCGAGAAGTTCCTGGTCCAGGCTACCCCAGTTGACGCCGATGCGCACCGGCTTGTCCCAGCGCGCGGCGACTTCGATCATCTGGGCGAACTGGCGGTCTTTCTTGTCGCCCTTGCCGACGTTGCCGGGATTGATGCGGTACTTGGACAAGGCTTGCGCGCAATCGGGATATTGCGTCAGCAGCAAATGGCCGTTGTAGTGGAAATCGCCGATCAGCGGGACATCGACGCCCATGCGGTCGAGTTGCTCGCGGATCGCCGGCACAGCCGCGGCCGCCTCCGGCGTGTTGACCGTCACGCGCACCAGCTCCGAACCCGCCTGCGCCAGTTCTTTGACCTGGATGGCCGTGCCGATGACGTCGACCGTATCGGTGTTGGTCATCGACTGCACGCGCACCGGGGCGTCGCCGCCGACCGCGACGACATGCCCGCCCCAGGCGACCCGCGCTTGGCGTGTGGGGCGCCGCCGTGGCACCGCGTCGGGAATCACAGCTGTGTCCATCAGGGTTTGGGGAGCGTCAGACGCGCGACGTTATTGTTCGGGGTCGTGGCCAGGGCCACGGGTGTTCCATCCAGACTCACCTGCGTATGAGCGGCGTTTCCGACGACAAGTTGCACGGGGAAATCTTGCCCGGTGAGCAAGACCTCCTGCGCACTGCCCTGCGCGAGCAACCCGGAAAAAAGGTTCTTACCCTGCCGGCTGCTCACCTGGATCCAGCTCTCGGCCGTGGTCAGCAGCTTCAGCACCGAAGCCGCGGCCTGCGGGCCGCTCGCCTGTGCGGCAGGCGCGGACGTCACCACGGTCGGGGCCGGGGCAGAGGCCATGGTCACGCCCACGGACGAAACCAGCCGGGTTTGCCCGCTTGGGTTCACGGCTGCCGTATCGGCGAGGGTCGGCGTTGAGGCCGACGCTGCAACAGGCTCTTTACGCATGGCTGTCGAGGCCTGTTCGCTCGAAACCGAACGAGGGAACCATCGTGCCAAGTCGTCACGGCTCGGCAGGAAAAAAATCAGCAACGCGGCGACGACGATGGCGCCGACGATCCACCACCACTTGCGAGAGCCGCCAGCCGCGGGACCTTGCCCGCCCATGGGCACCGGCTTGCGCGCGGGGGCGGCTTCCAAGCCGGCCTGGGCGGGTGGGGTCAGGACCGGCGGCAGCACGCGCATCATGGCTTGCGCATCGGCCTTCACCGCCTTGGCTGCGGCGCGCAGCAGGGCACGCGCGAACGCAGGGTCGGGAAGCCGCTCCCATTCGCCGGCTTCGAGCGCCTGGATTTTGTCGGACGAAACCTTGAGTTGCGTGGCAAGCTCGCTCGCGCCCTTGCCGGCGGCTTCGCGCGCGGCGCGCAGCATGGTGCCGGCCTTGGCCCTTGCGGCCCGTGGATCGTCCGCGGCGCTTTCCGGCTCCATCAGGGGTTGGACCTCAGTGAGGGAGAATGCTTGGGTCATCGAAATGCCCCTGCTGGGCAGCAATGGCCTCGCGAGAATCCGGGAAACGCTGCTCCAGTTGCGTGGTCCAGTTACTTGCCGTCAAGGTGTCTCCTAATTGCCTGGCAATCAGAATGCCCAGCCACAAGGTCTGCGCGCTGGCATATTGCCCTGCGTTGACGCGGCTGATATAGAACAGCGCATCCTTGAGCTTGTTCTGTCGATACAGCACCAAAGCCAAATTGGTGGACAGCGCCGGATTCGCCGCGTCAAGCGCAAAACCGGCGCGTAGCGTCTTTTCGGCGCCGACGAGGTCGCCGTCGCGATACTGGCATACGCCATAAGCCAGGTCGGTCCGCTCCGGATATCGGTAGCCGGGCGCGCGCAGCGCGCGGCGGAACATGGTGAACGACTCGGCGTAGCGCTTGTGGATGCACAGGAACCAGCCATAGTTGTGCAGCGCATCGGCGTTGTTCGGCGCGATCGACAGGGCCTTGTGGAAGCTCTGCTCGGCCTGTGTGTTGTCGCCCAGACTCATCTGGATCAGCGCCTGCATGGTGTAGGCCGGCACATAGTTGGGCGCCTGCGCCAGGGCCTTGCCGACCTCGGCCAGCGCGACCTCCGCCTGTCCACGCTGGTAATACCCCTCGGCCAGTTCCAGGCGGACCTGCGCGTTCTTGTCGGCCTGCGCGCTCCCTGTCCCGGGAACGGAAGAACCCGCGCCGGATTGCGCGGTGTTGCTGGCGCAACCACCGAGCAGCGGCAAGGCGAGACACAGCAGCAAGGGCGCAAGCAACGAGGATGCAAAACGTCCGGCCCGGCGGTACGGCATGTTCATGGCATCAGATCAGGTTTGGCGAGCGGTTGACGGGACTGGCAGCGTCGGCACGAATGGGAATGATGGGTTGGCTCGACGCAACAACGGGAGCCCCGGGTCGGGTCAGCTTGCGGCTGGTGCGGTCCTGCACGTCGCCGGCCAGCTGGCCGCAGGCAGCGTCGATATCGTCCCCGCGCGTTTTCCGTACCGTGGTGACGAAACCGGCATCCATGAGCGTCTGGGCAAATGCCAGGATGCGGTGGCTTGGGGATCGCTTGAGGCCGGATTGTGGAAAGGGGTTGAAGGGGATGAGGTTGAACTTGCAGGGAAAGCGGTTGCGCAGCAGCTCCACGAGCTGCCGCGCATGCTCGGGCAAGTCGTTGACGCCATCGAGCATGCAGTATTCGAAGGTGATGAAATCGCGGGGCGCATGCGCCAGATAGCGTTCGCACGCAGCCAGCAGTTCGGCCAGCGGATACTTGCGGTTCAGCGGCACGAGGTCGTCGCGCAGGGCATCGTTCGGCGCGTGCAGCGACACCGCCAGCGCCACCGGGCAGTCGCTGGCCAGCCGGTCGATCATGCGCACCATGCCGGCGGTGGAAACCGTGACGCGCCGGCGCGACAGCCCGTAGCCGTCGTCGTCGAGCATGGCGCGCAACGCGGGCACGAGGGCGCCGTAGTTCTGCAACGGCTCGCCCATGCCCATCATCACGACGTTGGAGATCGCCCGCTCGCCCGGGGCCAGGCCCAGCGCCTGACGCATGCTGAACTCGGCCTGCCAAAGCTGGGCGAGAATCTCGGCGCTTGTGAGGTTGCGGCTGAAGCCCTGCGCGCCCGTGGAACAGAAGCGGCAGGCCATGGCGCAACCGGCCTGGGTTGAAACGCATAGCGTGTTGCGTTGCGCCTCCGGAATGAACACGGTTTCAACCGCGTTCCCGCTGCCCACGTCGAACAGCCATTTCACGGTGCCGTCGCGCGAGCGCTGCTCCGTCAGCACCGGCAAGCCCTCGATCCGCGCTTCTTGCTCCAGCCAGGCGCGCAAGGGCTTGGCCAGATCGCTCATGCCCGAAAAATCGGTGGCGCCTTTCTGATGCATCCAGCGAAACACCTGACGCGCGCGGAAGGGCTTTTCCCCGTGCGCGTCAAACCAGCCCACCAGGCCAGCGCGATCGAACTGAAGCAGATTGGTGGTGGACATGGCTGGATCTGCGGCCGTTCAGCGGGAGAAAATCCAGTTGGAAGGAAAGAAGAAGGCGATTTCGGACGCCGCGTTCTCTGCGCTGTCGGAGCCATGCACCGCGTTGGCATCAATGCTGTCGGCAAAATCGGCCCGGATGGTTCCTGGCGCAGCCTTCTTCGGGTCCGTGGCACCCATCAGTTCGCGGTTCTTGGCGATCGCATTGTCGCCCTCGAGCACTTGCACGAGAACGGGGCCCGAGACCATGAAATCCACGAGGTCCTTGAAAAACGGACGCTCTTTGTGCACGGCGTAGAAACCTTCGGCTTCGGCGCGCGACAGGTGCATCATGCGAGCCCCCACCACTTTAAGGCCGGCCGTCTCGAAGCGGTCGATGATTTTGCCGATGCAGTTCTTGGCGACGGCGTCGGGCTTGATGATAGAGAGCGTGCGCTCCATAGGATTTTTTCTCCAGAAATCAAGTGATTAAAAATGAATTGTAAAGCGGCAAGTGATGACAGACAGTGACGCCCCGCACTGGCGCACGGGTGATACCGCATACCGGACGCATGGGCCTCAGCGCGGGAAGTTGCGACGCTTGCCGCCCTGCCCCGCGCCCTGTCGCGGCGTTTGCACCTGGCCTAGGGCCGAGCGCATCGGATCGGGCTGCCCCCCGCCCGTCTTCTTCCCCGGCTTGCCGCGCGCCGCGCGCGGCTTGTTGCCGCCGCGTGCGCCTGCTCCCTTGCCGAACAGCGCGTCCACGGCGCTCATGGCGTAGCTGTTGGGACCGGGCTCGCGCTCGGGCAATTCGCGGTCATCGGCCAGACCGCGCTGGCCTGCGAGCCTGGCCTCTCGGCTGGCCCTGCCGAACAGCGCGTCCACGGCGCTCATCGCGTAGCTGTTCGGCCCGGGTTCCCGCTCCTCGCCAGCCCCACGGCCACCGCCACGGCGCGCTTCGTTGCGATCACCTCGCCCTTCCTTGCGCATCGGCTTCCCGGGCGCTGCCTGCCCGTTCTGCTTCGGGCCACGTGACCTGCCCGCGCCGGGCTGTGCGCCGGCACCGGTGTAGTTCATCATGGCTTTGACATCTTCACGCTCGATTTCGGCAAAATCGCCGCGCCGCAAACCGGCGGGCAGCGCGATGGAGCCATAGCGCACGCGGATCAAGCGGCTGACCGTCAGGCCGACGGCCTCGAACAGCCGCCGCACTTCCCGGTTGCGCCCTTCCGCAATGGTCACCCTGTACCAGCGGTTGGCGCCTTCGCCGCCGGCCTCCTCCAGGCTCAGGAACCGTGCCGGACCATCGGTGAGGTCGACCCCCGCCAGCAATTTCTGGCGCGTCTCCTCGTCCACCTGCCCCAGCACGCGCACGGCGTATTCACGCTCGACACCCTGGCTCGGGTGCATGAGTTTGTTGGCCAATTCGCCCGAGGTGGTGAACAGCAACAAGCCTTCGGTATTGATGTCCAGGCGGCCGATCGCGGTCCACTTGGCGTTCTGCACGCGCGGCAGATTGCGGAACACGGTCGGGCGGCCTTCGGGATCCTTGAACGTCACCACCTCCCCCACCGGCTTGTGATAGACCAGCACGCGCGCCGGCGGGGGCGTGACGCGAAATTTCAGCGCCTTGCCGTTCACCTTGATCTGGTCGCCGGGCATGATGCGCTGACCGAGGTGCGCGGGTTCGCCATTGACCGACACGCGCCCCTCGACGATGAGTTCCTCCATTTCCCGCCTCGACCCGACCCCGGACTGCGCCAGAACCTTGTGCAGCTTGGGCGCTTCCGGTGACGGAGCCAGCACGCGACGCGCACCCGGCTCGACCACCTCGGCAATTTCCACGGCTCGGTCGAAATCGCCGGATACGACTTCCTCGATACGCACCGCAGGCACATTCTTGGCCGGGCCCCGCAGAGGCGAGTTGGGTTTTTTCTTGGGCTTGCCCTGACGCGGGCGATCGCCCCGCACGCCCTCATGGCGCTTGGCCTCGGTGGGCGCGGCATCGGAGGGCACGGCGGCCTGGTCCTCGGTCCGGGGTGCCTTGGCCTTGCCGGAGCGGCGATTGCGGCGGCGCTGACCCTCGCGTCCTGCTTCGCCCTCGGTTACAGCCTCGGCACCGATCTCGGCGCTTGGCGCGGCGGAAGCGGCGTCGGCGCTCGGACTATTGACGCGCGCAATTCCGGCTCGATCCTCCATGACATGGCTGCCAAGGTCGGCGGCGGCCGGTTTCACGGCAGAGGCTTCTGCCTGCTGGACCGGCTCGGCGCCTGCGCCTGAGGTTGAATCGTGTTGTTGCATGGACGTGAAAGAGATGTGGGAATCGGAACGAACCGCTTCAGGCGGCAGGCAGGGAATGTGGCAGGGAAGTCGGCGCGGATTGGGCTTCCTCGGCCAAGGTCAGGGAAGGGGAAGAAGGCTCGCTGCGCTCCGCGTCCGTGTCGGACAGGGATGCGGCTGGACCCGGGCCGTCTGGCGAAGCGGGATCGGAAACGGTGTCAGGCAGCGCCAGGAGATCGATCTGCTGCGGGTCGGTGGGCGCCGCGCCGGGCTGCAGCGCCGGGAGGTCCGAGATCGATGCCAGGCCGAGATCATCGAGAAACTGGCGTGTCGTGGCATACAGCACGGGGCGCCCCGGACCCTCGCGGTGGCCGATGGCCTCGATCCAGCCACGGTCCTCGAGCTGGCGCAGGATTTGCGCGTTGACGACGACGCCTCGAATGTCCTCGATATCGCCACGCGTGACGGGCTGTCTGTGCGCGATGATGGCCAAGGTCTCCTGTACCGCGCGGGAATAGCGCGGCGGCTTCTCGGGGTTGAGGCGCTGCAGGTAAGGCTGCATGTCCTCGCGGCTCTGAAACCGCCAGCCGCCGGCCACCGCGCGCAACTCCACGCCGCGATCCTGCCAGTCGCGGCGCAGTTCGTCGAGCAGCAGACGCAGGGTATCGGCGCCGAGCTGCTCGTCGAACAGGCTGCGCATCGCGTTGATGCTCAAAGGTTGGGTGGCACACATCAGCGCGGTCTCAACGACCCGCTTAGCCAGTGCAATATTCATGCGTCACAGGAACCGTGCGCCGATGGAAGACTGCCGGAATGGGACTTCGGCAGGACGGGTTGCGTGAACCCAGGGCCAAGCTGCAGCGCTACGTGGAATTGATTTTAGCCTATGCCGTGCCAGGAGGCCATCGCGCGTTCATGGCGCATCGGGCTGGGCCGCCGGGTGCGCCATGGCAAAGGCGGGAAGTTGCATGCAGGCGTCGAACACGCGCATCAAATCGGGGACGGCTTGCAAATCACAGGCGAAGCGTTGCGCGTTGTAGATCTGCGGGACCAGGCAGCAGTCGGCCAACCCGGGAGAACCGCCGTGCGCGTAAGGACCGGGTGGTCCCGGCCAGCGCCGCCACTGCTCCTGCCAGGCCTGCAAACCCACGTCGACCCAATGCCGATACCAGCGTAGGCGCGCCTCCTCGTCGGCGCCGAACTCGCGCTCCAAATAGTTCAGCACCCGCAGATTGTTGAGCGGATGGATGTCGCAGGCGATGGCCAGGGCCAGGGCGCGCACACGGGCGCGGCCCGGCGCATCGGTAGGCAACAGCGCGGGTTCGGGATGGCGCTCCTCGAGATACTCCAGAATCGCCAGCGACTGCGTGAGCATCAGGCCGTCATCGGCCAGCACCGGGATCAGGCCCTGCGCCGAACGCTGCAAGTGTTCGGGCTGACGCTGTTCTCCCCGTGCCAGGTGAATCGCCACCATGTCATACGGCAGACCCTTGAGATTGAGCGCGATGCGCACCCGGAATGCCGCCGAGGAGCGGAAGTAGCTGTAGAGCGTGCGCATTCAAATGCCATGCCGTGACGGCACTTGCCCGGTGGCGACGTCCATGGGGTCGGAACAAACCGTCGCGGCGGCGGTCCGCGCGGGCTTGGGCGCATAGAACGCATCGGCGTGCACGTCGCCGGGTGGAAGGCCGCGTTCGAGCATGGCGGCACTGACGGCCTCGACCATGGCAGGCGAGCCGGCAAGATAAATCTTGGCCTCGCTGAAATCGGTCACGTCCGCCAGCAGGGCGTCGCCGACGCGGCCGACCCGATCCTGCGCCCCTGCCCCACTCTCGACCACGATATGGGCGCGAAAATTGCGAAACTCGCGCGCAAGTGCGACAAGATCCTCGCGACCGTAGACTTCCCCGGCCGATTTGAATCCGGCATAGAGCGTCACGCGGTCGAGTTTCCCGTTGTGGAGCGCGGTTTTCACGATGCTGAGCATGGGCGCCAATCCGGTCCCGGCCGAGACCGCATAAAGCGGACCCTCGTGACGCGGTCGGAAATGGCTCGACCCCATGGGCCCGTCGACGAAGATGGTGCCGCCGACCTCGATGCCGCGCCCGAGCAAGCCGCTGAATGCCCCCGTCGGCGTGCGCCGGATGTGAAACTCCAGCTCGTCGTCGTATTCCGCGTCCACCGGGGTGCTGGCCATGGAGAAATCGCGCGCGATGAAGGAACCATCGGCCGTGCCGACGCTGAGCTGGGCATACTGCCCGGCAGAGAAGATGAAGGGTTCGCCATCGCGGTCCACGTAGCGGATTTTCAGGCGCAGCCCGAACACCTCGGGCGCCAGCTCGCGCAAGCCGATCACTTCTGTGACCAAATGGCGCTCTGGATGCACGATGTAGTCGTCGCTGTCGACCAGGCGCAGTTGCACATCGCCCTTGATCCGGCTGCAGCAGGCCAGGATCACCCCCTGCGCGCGCTGTGTTTCGGGCAGGGCCGTGTCCTTGTAGTCCTGCATGAGCACTTCGCCGCGCTCCAGCACGCATTTGCAGCTGCCGCACTCCCCCTGCTTGCAGGAGTAATGGATGGGCACCTTGTGCCTGCGCAGAACCTTCAGCAGGTTGTCGTCGAGGTCAGCCTGCAGTTCGAGGCCGCTCGCGGGAAAGGAGATGATGGGCATGGTGTTCCAGGCTGTCGCATCGGGCGCGTACAAGCATGCATTGTTTCAAAACCGCGGCAGTGCCGATTCTCCGGCCCGGAATGCCCGCAAACCGCGGCCACCAGCCGCCCCGCAAGCCCTGCAACAATAGACGCATGCACCCACGCCAGATCCAGCATTGCAACCAGTGCGGCACCGCCGTGGAGCACCGCGTGCCCGAAGGCGATACCCATGCCCGCGCCGTCTGCCCGGCTTGCGGCCACATCCAGTACGAGAATCCGCGCAATATCGTGGGGACGCTGCCAGTATGGGAAGGCCGCGTGCTGCTGTGCAAGCGGGCCATCCAGCCGCGCTACGGCTTGTGGACCCTGCCTGCGGGCTTCATGGAAATGCACGAGACCACCGAACAAGGGGCGCTGCGCGAAACCCATGAAGAAGCGGGGGTCGAAATCGAACTCGACGGGCTGTACTGCATGGCCAACGTCAAGCCTGTGAGCCAGGTCTATCTGCTCTATCGCGCCCGCATGCTGCGGCCTCATTGGGAACCTGGCCCCGAGACGCTCGAAGCCCGACTGTTCGGCGCGACGGAAGTGCCGTGGGACCAACTGGCATTTCGCACGGTACGCGAAACACTCGAGCGTTTTTTCGCCGAGCAGCAGACCGGCCGCTACAGCCTGCAGATCTTCGATATCGATTGAGGCCGGGGCCGCCGCGCGCCTTCGACGCGGCAAGACGGTTCAGATCACGCAGAACCCATGCACGCCGAGGCTGTCACCCGCGTGCAGCAATCTCCAGAATCCCCAAGCGGCGAATGACAGCATCACGCCCGCCGCGGCAACACGGGTCGACCTGGCCGTGGCGCGCTGGCTCACACGGCGCAGCACATGGCCGGCCAGCAGCATGTGCGGCAGGGTGCCGAGGCCAAAGGCCAGCATGGCCGTGGCGCCGTAGACCGCGCTGCCGGTCAGCAAGGCCAGCGAGAGCGCCGAATACACCAGACCGCAAGGCAGCAAACCCCACATCAAACCCGCGCCGAAGCGCCGCTGGCTGCTGGACAGGGGCAGTATGCGGTCAAGAAGCCGGATGCCTTGGCGCGTAATGTTCTGCCGCAGACCCTGTGTCCAGCCGACGCGCGCGGCCCCCCACCCCGTGAGTCGGGGCCAGCGAACACCCGATGCGGTCCGCAAAAGCCACAAGCCGCTGGCGGCCAGCACGGCGTTACCGACGCCATACAGGGCGAGTTGGGTCGGGCGCGCCTGCAGCGCCCACAGCCCGGAACCCACCCAACCGGCGATGGCACCGAGCGCCGCATACGACGCCACGCGGGCGCCTTGCATCTGCGCCGAGCCCCAGAAAAGCTTGCGCGCCGGTAACAACACCTGGGTTTGCATGGCGCGTTCGCTCGCCACGACCAGGCCGCCGCACATGCCGGCGCAATGCAAGCCACCGGTCAGTCCCATGAGCAGCATGGTCAAAAGAATTGCGGTATCCATCAGCGATGTGCGATAGTTCGGTGATAAGCCTCAAGACCCAACCCACCATGAAAGCCATCCCCGCAGCATCGATCCACCGATTGGACAAACCCCACCCCTGCGACGTTTGCTTTCAGAGCCGGTTCTGTCTGCCCATCGCCTTGCCGCAGGACGAACTCTCCCGCATGCGCGACATCATGCAAAGCACCATCCGCCTCGGCAAGGGAGAGCGCCTGTTCGAGGCCGGACAGGCGATGGACAAGGTCTTTTCGGTGCATGCCGGATCGTTCAAGTCGGTGGTGGGCAGCCCCGATGGGCGGCAGCAGATCGTGGGCTTTCACGTACCCGGCGAAATGATGGGGCTGGAAGGTTTTTCCGCGCGCCTCTACATGACCGACGTGCTCGCGCTGGAGGACAGCGAGGCCTGCGAGATCGACGTTCGCGTGCTGGAGAGCACCGCGCGCGACATACCGACGCTGCAGCACCAGATCCACTGCCTGATCGGCAACCGTCTGGCGCGTGCGCAGCAGGATCAGTTTGTCCTCGGCAGCATGCAGGCCGACGAGCGGCTTGCCCGTTTCCTGCTCGACCTGTCCGAGCGCTACAAGGCGCGCGGGCTGTCGCCCGACGAGTTCGTGCTGCGCATGAGCCGCGAGGAAATCGGCAGCTACCTGGGCCTGAAGCTGGAGACCGTCAGCCGGCTGATGTCGCGCTTCCACCAGGCCGGACTCGTGCACGTCGCGCAGCGCCAGGTCCGCATCACCAACCGCGACGGCCTGGCCGAACTGCTGGTGCCGCAGGAACGCTGAACGATCCAGCCTGGCCGTGCGGGTCGTCACGGTCAGTCATCCCACTGGGCATCGCGGCGGCAGCCGAACAGCCACAGATTGAGCACGCTTGCGGCGTAGCACAGCAGCCACAGCAGCAAAAAGACCAGGGTGTACATCCCCAGGTGCGAGATGCCAGCGGGGTGACCGAACAGGACGACTTCTCCGGGGTCGATGGCGCTGAACAGCAGGGCCGTTGCCGGGAAAGCCACCAGGAACGATGGCCACATGGCACGGAGGTAGTTCGGGTTGCGGGTACGCATGCGCGCTTCTCACACGCCAGGCCGCAAGGGAGAAGCCGCCCCCGGCTTCCAGACCCCCGACAGGCGCCACTGCGGCGACTCGGCGGTAACGGCGTAACGCACGGCCTCGGTCGGCGCATGCCCAAGGTACCGTCCCGGCGCTGTGCGACGTAACTCGAGCCGCAGGTCATGCTCCGGCGCGTAGGGGTGGCGCAAGCGCAGCAGCAGCCCCGTGTCGGCGACGTCGGGCTCGACCTCCAGCACAACATCCTGCCCGCGCTGGTCGAGACGTCCTTGCAAATGCATGGCCTTGGCGCGGAGTTCCTTGTCGATGTCATGCCCCACGGCAAGGCCCTTCTTGTAGTAGTGCTCGGTGACCAGGCTGTCGGCATGGATGGCGGCAATCGCGATGGTCACCAGACTGGCCACGACCACGGTGCCCGGAAGCCCCAGCAGGATCCAGGGCCATGGCTCTTTCCACCAGGGGCGCGGCGCTGCCGCTTGCAGGGTTCTCATGCTGAGTCTCCTCGAAGAGTTGCGGGGATCAGGGCACAATGAATGTCGAGTCGCTGCGCACGACAACCGGCTTGCCGTCATCGGAACGCGCGGTGATTTCGATCTTGTAGACGCCCTTGCGGGCATCGTCGGTCGGCATGGCCAACTCCAGCGGGCGCAGCACATTGGTGGAAGGCGCCAGATCCACCGCCCCGCGCGGGCTGATCACGGCGAGCCCCGGCAAACCCTTGACTTCGAACGTCATGCGGCGTGGTTTTTCGGAGGCATTCATCAGCTGCACCTGGTACAGGTTCTCGAGCATGCCGCCGGGAATCTCGCGCGCGAGCACGCGTCGGTCGCGCATCACGTTGAGTTTGACCGGCTCGCGCACGACCAAACCGCCGATGAACATGCCCACCATCAGCAGCAGGATGGTGCTGTAGATCAGGATGCGCGGACGCAAAAGGTGCGCCCATTGCTGCGCCCGGCCCCAGTGCTTCAGCAGCGCGTTTTCGCTGGAATAGCGAATCAGCCCGCGCGGCGTGTTCATCTTGTCCATCACCTGGTCGCAGGCGTCGATACAGGCTCCGCAGCCGATGCACATGTATTGCAGTCCTTCGCGGATGTCGATGCCGGTCGGGCAGACCTGCACGCAGATGGAACAGTCCACGCAATCGCCCTTGCCCTGAGCGCGGGCCGGGGCGTCCTTCTTGCGCTTGCCGCGCGGCTCGCCGCGCGCGGGGTCGTAGGTGACGATGAGGGTGTCACGGTCGAACATGACGGACTGGAAGCGCGCGTAAGGGCACATGTACTTGCACACCTGCTCGCGCATGAAGCCGGCGTTGCCGTAGGTGGCGAAGCCGTAGAACAGGATCCAGAACGTCTCCCAGGGTCCCAGGGCGAGCGACACCACCTCGCCGGCGAGGGCGTGGATGGATGTGAAATAGCCGACAAAGGTGAAACCCGTCCATAAAGCCACTGCGGCCCACAACCCATGCTTGAGCGATTTGCGCGCGAATTTGCGCGCATCCATCGGCTGCGCATCGAGCCGGATGCGTGCCAGACGATCGCCCTCGACCTTGCGTTCGATCCACATGAAGATCTGGGTATAGACCGTTTGCGGGCAGGCGTAGCCGCAAAACAGCCGCCCGGCAATCGCCGTGAACAGAAACAGCCCGTAGGCCGAGATGATGAGCAGCAGCGCGAGAAAGATCACATCTTGGGGCCACAGCACAAGCCCGAAAAAATAGAACTTGCGCTGCACCAGATCGAGCAGCACCGCTTGGCGCCCTTCCCATTGCAGCCAAGGCAGGCCGTAGAAGATGATCTGGGTGAACCACACCATGGCCCAGCGCCAGTTGGCGAAAACGCCGGTCACCGAGCGCATGTAGATTTTCTTGCGCGCCTCGTAGAGCAACTCTTCGGTCGCCTGCAGTTCGCCGTTCGCCTGTCCTGGGGAGGGTGCATTCATGGAACGTGTGCCGAGAAGCCGCGAGGCCGCGTCAAGGGTTGCCGGCCGCCTTCTGGCCATGGCTCAGACCGAACACATACGCAGCGAGCACATGGATCTTCTCCGGCCCGAGGATGTTCTTTTGCGCCGGCATGTGCGCGCTGCGCCCCATCTCGATGGTGTGCTCGATGGTCTGCAGGTTGGATCCGAACAGCCAGTACCGATCGCTCAGATTCGGCGCGCCAAGCGCCTGGTTGCCCTCCCCGCTCGCGCCGTGGCAGCCGGCACAAGCGGTAGCGAACAACGGCTTGCCCTTGGCGGCCAAGGCTGCGTCATGCGAGAGCCCGGAAAGACTGCGCACGTAGTTGGCAACTTCAACCACTCCCTGTTTGCCGCCGACCGCCGCGCCCATCGGCGGCATCATGCCCTGGCGGCCTTCGGTCAGGGTCTGCACGATGGTGTCGGGCTGGTTGCCGTACAGCCAGCTCTTCTCACCCGAGACCGTCAGATTGGGGAAACCCTTGGAGCCGCCGGCGTCCGATCCGTGGCACTGCGAGCAGTACGTCAGGAACATGCGCTGGCCCGTGGCCATGGCCTGTGGGTCTTTCGCCAGCTCGGGAATGGGGGTTTGCATGTACTTCGCGTACAGCGGACCGATGCGCTGCTCGTAGGCCCGCGACTCGGCCTTGTACATCTGGTCGCTGGAGAAACCCAGGATTCCGTTCCAGAACCCCAGACCGGGGTAGAGGATGAGATAGACGATGGAGAAGATCAGGGTCAGGATGAACAACCCCATCCACCAGCGCGGCAGCGGATTGTTGAATTCCTGCAAATCGCCGTCCCAGACGTGGCCCGTGGTGGCGATGACCTGCCCGTTCTTGTCGCGAAACACGGTCTGCCTGGCCGTGCCCCGCAGGAAAAGGAACAGCGCGACGATGGAAACGATGGTCACGCCACCGATCCAGTAGGCCCAGCCGGGGGAATAAAACTGGTTCATGGTTCAAGTCCTCGGGTTGTGCGCGTCGCCGGACTGGGTCTCGGGCGACGTCTTCGAGTCAAGGAAGGGAATCATCCCGTCCTCCTCATGTTGTTTCTTGAAGCGCGGTGCGTAGGCCCACCAGACGATGCCGAGAAAGACCAGGAAGGCCAGCACCGTGGCAATGGATCCGATCAATCCTGTCATGATGGCCTGCTCACTGGTGAATGTTGGACAGCGCCAGGCCCAGGCCCTGCAGATAGGCGATCAGCGCGTCCTCCTTGGTCTTGCCCTCGAGTTCCTTGGGCGCGGCGGTGATCTCGGCCTCGGTGTAAGGCACGCCCAGGGTGCGCATGGCGCGCATCTTGGCCTGGATCAGACCGGCCTCGGCCGGCTCGTGCTGCAGCCATGGATACGCCGGCATGATGCTTTCCGGCACCAGGTCGCGCGGCTGGCGGAGATGGATGCGTTGCCATTCGTCGGAATAGCGTCCGCCGACGCGGGCCAGGTCAGGCCCCGTGC
Source organism: Thiomonas delicata (assembly GCF_900088825.1). Classification (GTDB taxonomy): domain Bacteria; phylum Pseudomonadota; class Gammaproteobacteria; order Burkholderiales; family Burkholderiaceae_C; genus Thiomonas_A; species Thiomonas_A delicata. The sequence goes on from NZ_LT592171.1 coordinate 1,452,205, forward strand.
GCTTGCTGCCCCACTGGAAGGGATGGTCGTACACCGATTCGCCGGCCACCGAGTAGTGGCCGTAGCGCTCCACCTCGGCGCGCAGCGGACGGATCATCTGCGAGTGGCAGAGATAGCAGCCCTCGGCCAGATAAACATCGCGGCCTTCGAGCTGCAGCGCCGTGTAGGGTTTGATCCCCGGGATCGGCTGGGTGGTGGTCTTGTCGAAGAACAGCGGCACCAGCTGCACGAAGCCGGCGATGCTGACGACGATGGCGACCAGGACGATCATGAGCCCGGCGTTCTTCTCGATGACCTCGTGATTGAATTTGAAAGCGGCCATGGTGGCGTCTCTCCAGTCTGTGATGGTTTTGCGTCAGGCGTGGGCGCCGGCCATGGCGGGCAGCGGCGCGTCCACCGCCTTGCCCTGGCGGATGGTGCGGTAGGCGTTGTAGAGCATCAGGCACATGCCGAAGAGGTAGATGCTTCCCCCCAGCAGACGGATGTAGTACAGCGGGATGACGGCCTTGACGCTCTCGATGAAGCTGTAGGTCAGCGTGCCGTCCGCCTGCATGGCGCGCCACATCAGACCTTCGGTGACCCCCGCCACCCAGAGCGCGGCGATGTAGAGCACGACGCCGATGGTGGCGGTCCAGAAATGCCACTCGATGAGGCGCTTGCTCCACATCTGGGTCTGGCCCCACAGGCGCGGGATCAGGTAGTACAGGCTGCCCATGGTGATCATGCCCACCCAGCCCATGGCGCCCGAATGCACGTGGCCGATGATCCAGTCGGTGTAGTGGCCCAGCGCGCTGACGGTCTTGATCGACAGCATCGGCCCCTCGAAGGTGGACATGCCGTAGAACGACAGCGCGGTGATCAGGAACTTGAGGATGGGGTCGTCACGCAGCTTGTGCCAGGCACCCGACAGGGTCATGATGCCGTTGATCATGCCACCCCAGCTCGGCGCCAGCAGGATGAGCGAAAACACCATGCCGAGCGACTGCGCCCAGTCCGGCAGCGCGGTGTAGAGCAGATGGTGCGGGCCCGCCCACATATAGGTGAAGATCAGCGCCCAGAAATGGACGATGGACAGGCGGTAGGAATAGATCGGCCGCTCGGCCTGCTTCGGGATGAAGTAATACATCATGCCGAGGAAGGACGTGGTGAGGAAGAAGCCCACCGCGTTGTGGCCGTACCACCACTGGATCATGGCGTCTTGCGCGCCGCCGTAGGCCGAATAGCTCTTCCACGACAACAGGCTGATGGGCAGCTTGACGTTGTTGACGATGTAGAGCAGCGCGATGGTGATGATGTAGGCGCCGAAGAACCAGTTGGCCACGTAGATGTGCGGCGTCTTGCGCTTGAACACCGTGCCGAAGAACACGATGGCATAGGCCACCCACACCACCACGATCAGCAGACTGATGGGCCACTCCTGCTCGGCGTACTCCTTTCCGCTGGTGATGCCGGCGGGATAAGTGAGGGCGCAAAGCACGATGACCGCAGTCCAGCCCCAGAAGGTGAAATTCGCCAGCTTGGGAGCAAACAGCGGCACCTCGCAAGTACGCTGCACGATGTAGTACGAGGTGGCGAACAGCGCCGTGCCGCCGAAGCCGAAGATCACCGCGTTGGTGTGGACGGGGCGCAGCCGGCCCCAGCTGAACCACGCGATGCCGTAGGTCATGTCGGGCCAGATCAACTGGGCGGCGATGAACACACCGACCAGCATGCCGACCGCCCCCCAGAGCAAGGTCAACAAGGTGAACTTTCGCACCACCGCGTAGTTGTAGGTTTCCATCGTCAAGCTTTGCGCACGCATGTCATCTCCCATTGAGTGCCCTGGGGCGGTGTGCCGCCCCGCCCCCGTGGGGGGGTCAAGAAAACTTGGGAGCGGCCCGGCGTTTTCTTGAGAGCGCGGATTTCGTCATGGGTCGCAACGTAAGTCACGTTTGGTCGCAACTGGTTGACTTGTGTCAAAACGTGCCGATGTCCATCGAGCTGTGTCGCGCGCTCAGCGCGATTTTTGCGCCGGATCAGTATCGTTCGGCGATGCGAGCCGATCCGCGGCGACATGCTCCGCACCCGGCCCGGCAGCCTTGTCGTCGTCCATCAGGATGGCATGCGCGGGCCCTTCCATGTCGTCGAACTGCCCGTGGCGGGCGGCCCACCAAAGGATGCCCACGACTGCGGCCACGATGACCACGCTCACCGGAATCAGCACGATCAGCGCCCCCTCCATCTCAAGCCCCGGCCTTGTCGAACCATGCCAGGCGCGCGGAATTGAGCACGACCAGCAGCGACGAGATGCTCATGCCCACCGCCGCCCACAGTGGCGTGATGCTCCCGGCCACGGCCAGCGGCACGCACACCAGGTTGTAGAGCACGGCCCAAGCCAGGTTCTGGCGCATCACGCGGCGCGCCTGCCGGCTCACGCGCACCAGCAGGGGCAGCGCCCGCATGTCGTCGAATGCCAGCACGACGTCGGCCCCGGCACGCGCGATGGGCGCGGCGCTGGCGAAGCTCACCGACACGTCCGCCGCCGCCAGCGTGGGCGCGTCGTTCACCCCGTCACCGACCATGGCCACACGCAACCCTTCCCGCTGCAAGGCTTGCACCCGGGCCAGCTTGGCCTCGGGCAGCATGCCTCCGCGCGCCATGGAGATGCCGACCCGCTGCGCCCATGCTTGCGCACGGTCGATCTGGTCTCCGCTGAGCAATTCCAGATGGGCGCCATCGGCCTCGAGCCACGCGACGGCCTCGCGCGCCCCGGGCCGCAAACGCTCAGCCACCGCGATCAAGGCCAGGCGTGCGCCGTCGCGGCTCAATTCCAGCAAGGTTGCATCGGCTGGGATTGCGCCCGGGGCCGCGTCGTCTCGCCCATCCCGGGCCAACAGCGGCTTGCCGAAACGCAGGCCTTGGCCATTGACTTCGCCTTGCACGCCCTCGCCCTGCAAGACCTGCCGCTTGCTCGCCTCGGGAAGCGCCAGCCCGAGTTCCCTGGCCTGGGCAGTCAGCGCCTGCGCGAGCGGATGCTGCACCCCCTGTTCCAGCGCCGCGGCCATCGCAATCGCCTGCGCCGCGGTCAACCCCTGCTGCAGCCACACGACCTGCACCTGTTCAGGCTGGCCGGTGGTGATGGTGCCCGTTTTGTCGAACATCCAGGCGTCTGCGGCAGCCACGAGGTCCAGGGCGTGACCTCGCGCCACCAGCACCCCGGCGCGCGACAGGCGCGCGGTGGCGGCGGCCAGCGCCGCCGGGACGGCGAGTGACAAGGCGCATGGGCAGCTCACCACCAGAACCGCGATCACCGCCGGCACGATGCGCGCTGCATCCAACCACCACCAAAGAACGGCCGTGGCGCTGGCCACGCCCAGCAGCGCCACGGTGAACCAGCGCGCGGCGACATCGGCCAAACGCGCGGCCTGCGGTTTGTGCACCAGCGCGCCGTTCATCAATGCCACCATCTGCGCGATGCGCGTGCCCTGCCCCGCCGCCTCGGCCCGGACCAGCAAGGGGGAGTCGACATTCATGCTGCCGGCCAGCACCCGGCTGCCCACCGTCTTGCGCACCGGCGCACTCTCCCCCGTCAGCAAGGCTTCGCCGGCATGGCTCTCGCCTTCGAGCACGGTTCCATCCACCGGAACCAGGCTGGCGCTCGGCACCTGCACCACATCGCCGGCACGCACGCGCGTGATGGCCACGGTTTCCCAGCCGTCGGGCGCCGTGCGGCGGCGTACCGCGGCGGGCAACTGCTCGAGCAAGCTATCGGCCGCGTTGGTGCTGCGATGGCGCAGACCTGTCTCGACCAGCCGCGCCGTCAACAGCAGCGCGAGGAACATGGTGACCGAGTCGAAATACACCGGCCCCGTGCCGCGCACGACGCTGGCGACGCTGGCGGCGAACGCGCCCCAAAGCCCCAGCACCACCGGCACGTCCATGCCCAGGCGCCGCATGCGCCAGTCGCGCGCGCTGCCGGCGATGAAGGTCCAGCCCGAGAACAGCAGGGTCGGCAGGGTGATGCTCAGGCTGGCCCAGTGGAAAATGGCCCGCTCCGCGGCGCTCAGGCCCTGGGGATCGACATAGCTCGGCCAGGCCAGCATCATGACCTGCATCATCGCCAGCCAGGCCACCAGAGTGCGCAGGAGGGCGAGGCGGGAGGCGCGCCGCTGCTGCGCCTCGTTGGCGTGCCGCACATTGGGCGCGGGCTTGTAGCCGATGCGCGCCAAGGCCTCGAGCAGGGCGCCAAGATGCACGCGGTTGTCGTCCCATTCCAGAAGAACACGACGCGTGGCGTAGTTCACCGCCGCCACGCGCACGCCGGGAATCGACAGCAGGTGGCGTTCGATCAGCCACACGCACGCACCGCAATGGATGCCCTCCACCGCCACCAAGGTGCGCCAGATGCCGCCGCCCAGGTCCGTGGCGAACGCGGCGAGAAAGTCGCGATCGTCGAGGGCCTGCCATTGCTCACGCAGGCGCGCGATCTCCACGTCCTGCAGTGCCGGCAGGCCCGTGGCGTCGCGCTTGTCGTAATACGCGCACAGCCCGCCTTCGGCGATCACCTGCGCTGCCGCTGCACACCCCCCACAGCAGAAATCCAGCGCCTCGCCTTCGATGCTGGCGCGCACGGGCATCTGCGGCAGCGATGCGCCGCAATGGTGGCAAGTCCTGCCCGCGGCGGCCTGGTCGATTTCAGCCTGCTGCGCGCGGGCCGATGTCAGCACGGCCTGATTCATGCCGACATGCTAGGCAAGAGCCTGGGCGGCCGCCTTGCGTTGTATCAAAACATTTCTATCCATGCGGCGGCGGCCACGGCCCCATGCATTCAGTCACGTCCCTTGCCCAGACGCGAGAACGCGGCGGCCATCGCGGACTGCGTGGCTTCGGGGCGCACGGCCGCGGCGGCGCGCCCTCCATGTCGGCCCTGCTCCGGCCGCTGCGCCGAGGACACCCCAGATGGCTTTCCTGCCGCGGCCTGCCCGGATTGCTGCGTGCGCATACTCAAGCTGATGCGCTGACGCTGCACATCCACCTCGAGCACGGTGACCTTGACGATGTCGCCCACCTTCACCACGTCGGCGGCGTCCTTCACGAAGCGGTCGGCCAGTTGCGAAACGTGCACCAGGCCATCGCAATGCACCCCCAGGTCGACGAAAGCGCCGAACGCGGCGACATTGGTCACGGTGCCCTCCAGACGCATGCCGGGCCGAAGATCGTTGATGCTTTGCACCGCATCGTTCAGACGCGCCACGCGGAACTCGGGACGCGGATCCCGGCCCGGCTTCTCCAACTCGGCGAGCACGTCGCGCACGGTGTACAGGCCGAAGCGATCATCGACGAAAGCGTCGGGCTTGATGGCCTGGATCGCCTGCGCGTTCCCCATCAAGAGCTGGATAGGTTGACCTGCCGCCTGCAGAATCCGCTCGACCAGCGGATAGCTCTCCGGGTGCACGGCCGAGCGGTCGAGCGGGTTGTCGCCGTCCATGATGCGCAGGAATCCGGCCGCCTGCTCGAAAGTCTTGGCGCCCAGGCCGGGGACGTCGAGCAGGCTCTTGCGATTGCGGTAGGGTCCCGCGGCATCGCGCTGGTTCACGATGTGGGTGGCGATGCGCGCGTTCAGGCCGGCCACCCGCGCCAGCAGCGGCGCCGAGGCGGTGTTCACGTCCACGCCGACACGGTTGACGCAATCCTCCACCACCGCGTCGAGCCTGCGCGCGAGCTGCCCCTGATCGACATCGTGCTGGTACTGGCCGACGCCGATGCTCTTGGGGTCGATTTTCACCAGTTCGGCCAGCGGGTCCTGCACCCGACGGGCGATGGATACGGCGCCGCGCAGACTCACGTCCATCTCCGGAAGCTCCTGGCTGGCCAGCTCGCTGGCCGAGTACACCGAAGCCCCCGCTTCGCTCACCACCACCTGCACCAACCCCATCTCGGGATGGCGCTGCGCCAAGTCGGTCGCCAGCTTGGCGGTCTCGCGACTGGCGGTGCCGTTGCCGATGGACACGATGTTCACGCCATGCTTGCGGCACAGGCCGGCCAGAATGCGCAGGCTGCCTTCCCAATCGCGCCGGGGCTCGTGGGGATAGATCGTCGCGGTTTCCAGCACCTTGCCGGTCGGGTCGGTGACGGCCACTTTCACCCCGGTGCGGATGCCGGGATCCAGGCCCATCACGGTCTTGGGTCCGGCCGGCGCGGCAAGCAGCAGATCTCGCAAATTCGCGCCGAACACGGCGATGGCTTCGGCCTCGGCCTGCTCGCGCAGACGGCTGAACAGCTCCCGCTCGAGCGACAGCGAGAGCTTCACCCGCCACGCCCATTGCACGCAGCGCTGCAACCAATCATCGGCGGCGCGCTGGCGATGCGTCCAGCCGACATGCGCCGCGATGCGCTGCTGCGCCGCGTTCAGCACCGCAGCCCCCGCCGCGGCGGCGTCCGGCAGTTGCAGGCTGACGTCGAGAATGTCCTGCGCACGGCCGCGGAACACGGCCAACGCCCGGTGCGACGGCACGCGCGCGATGGGCTCGGCATAGTCGAAATAATCGCGGAAATTGGCCCCCTCCCCCTCCTTGCCCTCGCGCACCTGGGCACGCAGCACGCCGCAGCCCCACAGCCATTCGCGCAATGGGCCCACCAGCGTGAAGTCCTCGGCCCAGCGCTCCACCAGAATGTCGCGCGCGCCGTCCAGGCAGGCCTGGGGCGTGGTGAAGTCGGAACCGTCTTCGCCCTTGGCCGACAGAATGAAGCCGGAGGCCTCGGCCAACGGGTCGCGCGCGGGATCGGTGAACAGGATGTCGGCGAGCGGATCCAGGCCCGCCGCACGCGCCTTTTGCGCCCGCGTGGTCACCCGCGGCTTGTAGGGCAGATACAGATCTTCGAGTTCCTGCTTCTGCGTGGCCGTCTGGATGGCGGCCTGCAACTCCGGCGTCAGTTTGTTCTGCGCGGCGATCGACTTGAGGACGGCCGCGCGCCGCTGCTCGAGTTCGCGCAGATAACCCAGGCGGACCTCCAGCGTGCGCAAGTGCTCGTCGCTCATGCCCCCGGTGGCTTCCTTGCGGTAACGGGCGATGAAAGGCACCGTGGCGCCAGAGTCGAGAAGTTCGACCGCGGCCTGGATTTGCGATGGGCGCAACTGCAGTTCGGAACTGAGCAGGTTCAGGATCTGGGCCTGCTGCGCCGCTGCATCGTCGAAGGGCGAATGTGTGGACATGGAAACCGCTCGGCAAAAACTGGGCAGTCTAGCCTTCTCACCCAGGGGTACCGCAGATGCGATCGCATCCGTGGCGCGATGACTGATGCATGTCTTGCATCGTCAAGGCACGGCTCAAACCGACTGGACGACTGCGGGGTCCGGAACAATCTTGGCGGCGAGCTCGGTCTCGACGTTCTGCGTTGCGATTCGCAGTGCCTCCATGCAACGGCCATCCAGCGCGGTTCCCACGATCTTGTCCATCATCGCCAAGGTTTTGTCCACCGGGACGGCGGCGCGATACGGCCGATCCGCAGAGATGGCGTCGAAAATGTCAGCGGTGGTAATGATGCGGGTCTCCAACGCAATATCGGCCGCCGACAAACCGCGTGGATACCCCGTACCGTCCAGCTTCTCGTGATGCGCTCCGGCGATGCGCGCCAGCTCGGCGAATGGCGCGATGCCGCTGAGGATCTGCTCGGTATAGGCGGCATGCATGCGCACCGCTTCCCACTCGGCGGCGTCGAGCTGGCCAGGTTTGTCGAGCACGGCGTTGCTCACGCCGAGCTTGCCCATGTCGTGCAGCAGTGCGCCGCGCCGCAACCAGCGCCGGCGTTCGGGCGCCAGGCCGAGCTGCTCGGCGATGAGGTCGGTGTACAGCCCGACCCGGGCACTGTGACCCGCCGTGTAGGGGCTTTTGGCATCGATGATCTGGCCGAATGCTTCGGCGATCTCATCTAGATAGTCGTCGTCCAGCGGCACCGTGTGGCGCGCGGGTTCGAGGTCGTGCACATGCGCTGCCAGATCGTCCGCGGCGAGCTTCGTCCAGAAATCGTCGGTCTCGGCGACGCGCTCGAATGCCGCCACCAAGGCGGAATCGAACCACTGCCCGCTTCGCAACCGTGCCTCCGCCAGTGCCGCCTGCGGGCCACCGGCCGTGTGAAACACGTCGATCACCTGGGCCAGCAGAGCCATGCGCGCATACAAAGGGATGGCCTCACCGCGCAGCCCGTCGGGCTTGCCGCTGCCGTCCCAATGCTCGTCCAAAGCATGAATGCCCTCCGCCACAGCGTCGCCGAAACGGAGTTGCCGTGCAATGTCGGCGCCGCGCTGGCAGCGGGTCTGGACCAAATCCCGGGAAATATCGCCGCCATGCTGGAAGATGTCCAGCGTGGCGCGAAAGCGGTCGGCCAGACCGGATTTCAGGCCGGTGTGCGTGAGGACAAAGCGCACCACCTGGGGTAGGGAGCCATCCACCAATTTGAAGTCGCGCTTGAAGCGCAAATCATCCGTCAGATAGAGCTCGCAAATGCGCGCGGCATTGCTGCTGCAGCCCAGGTCCTTGAGCAGCAATGTGTAGTACAGCTCCCACTGCTGGCGCGAATCGAGCCCGAGTTGGTACGCCACGGACATGCCGATGAAAGCACAGCGCACGCAGTGCCCCTTGGGTTGGCCCTCAGTCATGTCGAGGGCATGACTGAGGGCGCCAATCAGTTCGCACAGCTTGAGGTTTTGCATCGTTTGCCGTCCGGGTTCGCACACCGGGGCATGATGCCACGCCCCCGCATTACAGCGCGTTGATGGGTACTTTCAAATAGCTGATGCCATTGGACTCAGGCGGCGGCATGTCGCCGGCGCGCACGTTCACCTGGACCGAGGGCATGATGAGCGCGGGCATGCTGAGCTTGGCGTCGCGCTGCTTGCGAAACGCGACGAAGTCGTGCTCGCTGGTGGCGGCGTTGAGTTGTACGTTGCCATCGCGCTGCTCCTGTACGGTGCATACCCACTTGGCCGCGCGTCCGCCGGGCATGTAGTCGTGACACATGTGCAGCTTGGTTTGCGGGGGAAGCCCGTATAGGCGCTGCACCGAGTGGTACAGCGTATGCGCATCGCCACCGGGGAAGTCGCAGCGGGCGGTGCCGTAATCGGGCATGAACAGGGTGTCGCCGACGAAGGCGCAGTCGCCCGCCAGATAAGTGACGCAGGCCGGCGTATGCCCCGGCGTATGCATGACCCGCACCTTCAATTGTCCGACGGCGAACTCCTCGCCGTCGGCGAAGAGATGGTCGAAAGGCCGGCCGTCGCGCGGAATCGTGTCGTCATGGAACACCTCGCCGAAGACCTTCTGCACGTCCTTGATGTGCTCGCCGATGCCGATGCGCGCGCCGAAACGCTTCTTGAGATAGGGCGCGGCCGAAAGATGGTCGGCATGCGCATGGGTCTCGAGCAGCCAGTCCAGCTTCAGGCCCTCGGCCTCGATGAAAGCCATGATGCCGTCGGCGAACTCGGTCGACGTACGCCCTGCCGCATAGTCGAAATCCAGCACGCTGTCGATCACGGCGCAATGCCGGGTGACTGGATCGATGACGCAGTGGCAGGCCGTGCTGGACTGTTGGTGAAACCAGGAACGGACAGTCGGCCGATGGTCTGTGAATGTACTCATACGGGTATCTCCTGACCTTTTGAGGATTTTCATGGATTAGAAAAGTTGATACTGTACGGGGCATATTCGCAGAACGCTTGACCAAGATCAATGCGCACAAACCTTGAGGTTGATCCACACCGGAACCCAGGAGACATGACATGCTGTTTCATATTGATTGGCTGCAGTTCACCCCGCTGCCGGCACTGGCGGGCGGTGCCCTCATTGGATTGGCCTCGGGCGCCCTGGCGCTCGGCGCCGGAAAAATAGCCGGGATCAGCGGCATCCTGGGAAGCGCCCTCAGCGATGCGAGCCGGCGCACCCGCCCCCAGGGGTGGCGACTGGCATTTCTTGCCGGACTGGTGTGTGCCTCCTTCGCCTGGGCGATGTTGGCCCCCGTGCCCGGCGCCGACTACAGCGCACCGTGGCCCGTGGTCGTGATCGCCGGCTTGCTGGTGGGTTTCGGCACACGGCTGGGCTCGGGCTGCGCCAGCGGCCATGGCGTGTGTGGACTCTCGCGCCTGTCGCTTCGCTCGCTGGTCGCGGTCGGCATGTTCATGAGCACCGCCATCGCCACCGCCGTGCTCACCCGTCATCTTTAAACACCCAGGGAGTATGCACATGAAAACCCTCGCATTCATCTGCGGCTTGATCCTCGGGTTCGGCCTGCTGCTGTCCGGCATGACCGATCCGGCCAAGGTTCTGGCCTTCCTCGACATCGCAGGCCCCTGGGATCCGAGTCTGATCCTGGTGATGGCCAGCGCCGTGCTGGTGGCCTTTCCCCTGATCCAACTGGCCTCGCGGCGCCGCACCGCGCTGCTGGGCGATGCCATCGCTTTTCCACCCCGCTTCGGCATCGATGCGCGGCTGTTGCTTGGCAGCGCCATCTTCGGCGTGGGCTGGGGACTCGACGGGCTATGCCCTGGACCGTCCCTGGCCTCGCTTGGCGGCATGCGCGGAGCCGAAGGCCTGTTTTTCATCGCCATGCTGGCCGGCATGCTCGGCTTCGAGGCCTGGCAACGAAACGTCAAGGCCTCCAGGATGGCCAGGCCGACCGCTGAGGTTTCCTAACACTGTGCTGCCAGCAGTTGCTGGCGCAGCTTGTTCTTCTGGATCTTGCCGGTGGCCCCCAGAGGAATGGCGTCGATGAAACGCACGTCATCCGGCACCCACCATTTCGCAACCTTGCCCTCGTAAAATGCCAGGAGTTCCTCGCGCGAAACCTCCGTCTGCGGCTTTGTCACCACGACCAGCAGCGGGCGCTCATCCCACTTGGCATCCGGCATGGCGATGCACGCCGCCATCGCCACGGCAGGATGCGCCATGGCGATGTTCTCGATCTCGATGGAACTGATCCACTCGCCACCGGATTTGATGACGTCCTTCGTGCGATCCACGATCTGCACATAGCCGTCCGGATCGACGGTGACCACATCGCCGGTCGGGAACCATCCGTCGCGCAAGGGACTCGGCTGACCGGATCGGTAGTAGTCGCGCAGGATCCACGGCCCCCTCACCTGCAGATCGCCCATCGACGCCCCATCCCATGGAAGGTCGCGCCCCTGTCCGTCGACGACGCGCAAATCCACACCGAAAAGGGGTCTGCCCTGCTTGACCTGCACCGCCATGCGCTGCTCCGGCCCCAGGCCGAGGTGTTTGTTCTTGAGGGTGCATACCGTGCCCAGCGGGCTCATCTCGGTCATGCCCCAAGCATGACGCACCTCGACGCCAAAGCCGTCCTGGAACGCGGAGATCATTGCGGCCGGCGCCGCGGCGCCGCCAATGAGCACGGACCGCAGGGCGGCTGGTTTGCGTCCCTCGCGCTGCATCTGGCCGAGCAAGCCGAGCCAGATGGTGGGCACGCCGGCGGCGAAGGTCACGGCCTCGGCGTCCATCGACGCAAACAGCGAAGCACCGTCCAGCGCCGGGCCAGGCAGCACCAGCTTGCACCCGACCAGCGCCGCGGCATAGGGAATGCCCCAGGCGTTCACATGAAACATCGGAACCACGGGCAGCACGCAGTCACGCGCGGAAAGATTCATCACGTCCGGCAAAGCCGAGGCGTAAGCATGCAGCACGGTGGAGCGATGGCTGTACAACACCCCCTTGGGGTCGCCCGTCGTGCCGCTGGTGTAGCACAGCGACGAGGCGGCGTTTTCGTCGATCTCGGGCCAGACATAGTGATCGTCTTGCCCGGCCAGCAGGTCCTCATAGCTGAGCACGCCGGGCACGGCCTGCCGCAATTCGGGCGTGATGGCGCCGGCCTCGCACAGCGCAATCCAGTGCTCCACGGCTGGACAGCGCGAAGCGACCGCCTGGATGATGGGCGCGAACGTCATGTCGAAAGCCAAGGCCCGGTCGCCCGCATGTTGGATGATCCAGGCGATCTGGTCCGGGTGCAGGCGTGGATTCAGCGTATGCAGCACGCGGCCGCTTCCCGACACCCCGTAATACAACTCGAAATGCCGATACCCGTTCCAGGCCAGCGAACCCAGGCGCTCGCCTGCTTGCAGCCCCAGGGCATCCAACGCCCGGGCCAGGCGCTTGGCGCGGCTGTTGACCCCGGCATACGTGGTGCGATGCAGGTCACCCTCGACCCGGCGCGACACGATTTCCGTATCGCCGTGATAACGCGCCGCGAATTCGATCAGCCCCGAAATACGCAGCCCATGCTCCTGCATCAAACCGTTCATGCCTGTCTCCCGATCTTTGCTTTTCTCGATAGCCATCCAGCTTCCGCCCCGGCTGGACGCAACAGCCTATAGCAAACCGTATCAGCCCGGAAATCTACGCGTTTTGCCGCGCCGAATCGTGCCGTAGGCGCAACGGCGAGACACCATGCCCTTGTTCGTTGATTTGCCACAAAAAATGAGGGCAAGCCCGACCGATAAAATAACCCTTTCATTCAACACAAATTCACAAGAGCGACCGATGACCTTTGTCGTGACCGAAAATTGCATCAAGTGCAAGTTCACCGATTGTGTGGACGTCTGCCCGGTGGACTGCTTCCGCGAAGGCCCCAACTTCCTGGCGATCGATCCGGACGAATGCATCGACTGCGCCGTATGCGTGCCCGAGTGTCCGGCCAACGCCATCTTCGCCGAGGAAGACGTCCCTGGCGACCAACAAGCATTCATTGCCCTCAACGCCGAACTGTCGCGCCGCTGGCCCAGCATCACCAAGCGCAAGCCCGCCCCGCCGGACGGCGAAGAATGGAATGGCAAACCCGGCAAGCTGCAGTTTCTCGAGCGCTGAACATCCGGATTCCGACCGCCCCCTCATCCCTCATGGAAATGCACATCAATCCGGCCATCGCCGACGCGGCCCTGGCCAGCGCCCCGCCGATCGAGACCGATGCCGTCATTATTGGCGCCGGTCCCGTGGGTTTGTTTCAGGTTTTCGAACTCGGCCTGCTCGACATCAAGGCCCACGTCATCGACAGCCTGCCGCACCTGGGCGGCCAGTGCGTGGAGCTCTATCCGGACAAGCCCATCTACGACATTCCGGCCGTGCCCATGTGCACCGGCCAGGAACTCACCGACAACCTGCTCAAGCAGATCGAGCCGTTCAAGCCCACCTTCCATCTGGGACAGGACGTGACGGAGCTGCAGCGCCAGGACGACGGGCGCTTCGTCGTGCGCACCTCCAAGGACACCACCTTGCTCACCAAGACGGTGTTCATCGCCGCCGGCGTGGGCTCGTTCCAGCCGCGCACCCTCAAAGTGGAGGGGCTGGACGCCTTCGAGGGCACGCAGTTGTTCTACCGCGTGAAGAACCCCGCGGTCTTCGCCGGCAAAAATCTCGTGGTGGTCGGCGGCGGCGACTCGGCGCTGGATTGGGCGCTGCACTTCGCCCAGGATGACGCGCACCGCGCCGAAAGCGTCATCCTCGTGCACCGGCGCGACGGCTTTCGCGCCGCGCCGGCCTCGGTGGCCAAGATGCACGCCCTGTGCGAGCAGCACGCGATGCAGTTCGTCGTCGGTCAGATCACGGGGTTCGAGGCCGACGGCGATGGCCGCCTGTCGCAGGTCAAGCTCACCGGCAACGACGGCATCACCCGGCGCCTGCCGCTGGACATGCTGCTGGTGTTCTTCGGCCTGTCACCCAAGCTCGGCCCCATCGCCCACTGGGGCCTGGACCTGGAGCGCAAGCAGATCCTGGTCGACACGGAGAAGTTCCAAACCAACATCCCGGGCATTTTCGCCGTGGGCGACATCAACACCTACCCGGGCAAGAAAAAACTCATCCTCTCGGGCTTCCACGAAGCCGCGCTGGCAGCCTTCGGCGCCGCCCACACCATCTTCCCGGACAAGAAAATCCACCTCCAGTACACCACCACCAGCCCCAAACTGCATCGGGTCCTCGGCGTCGAAACTCCGGTCTTCGATTGAAAATCTCCGCGCGTGCGGATCGAAGCATGCGCGGAGATGCCGAGAGGCCTCGAAGCGCCGGCGATTGTCCGCTGCAGTTCAGCCGAAGCCAGCGCCGCTTTCGTCTTGCCGTAGGCTAAAAACCCCGGCTATACTAGAAGGCTGTTCCCCGATAGCTCAGTCGGTAGAGCGACGGACTGTTAATCCGCAGGTCCCTGGTTCGAGCCCAGGTCGGGGAGCCAAGAAATACAGAGGACAATCAAGGCCTTACAGCGCAAGCTGTCGGGCCTTGATGCTTTTTCGGGTCCCAAACCCGGCGATGTCAGTGACTTTGTCAGTGCCATCCGGTCGCCGAGCGTCGCGTGATGTCGCGCGCAGGCTACAACGCCAGGGGTGTTTTCCGGCACCTCGGCTGCAAGGCCGGCGTCCAATCTAAACGCTGTCGCTTCACGCCAAGTCCCCAACCCACATAGGACTTGTCATGAAGCCATGCGCATCACCCCCGTCGTTCCCCGCGCGCCGCCCAGCGCACAGCACCGTCCAGCGCGGAGGTGCCCGATGAGCCCCTTCCAAATCTCCGGCCGCCAAGGCTGGCACGCCGAGGTCCGCCTTGCCGACGGGCGCACGGCGCGCAAGAAATTCCAGCTCAAACACGAGGCGCAGGCCTGGATGACCCGGGAACAAGCCAAGGCCGATGCCGCGCAGGCGCCCGCGTTCGGTGGGCCCGGCAAGCTGACCCTGGGCGCCTTGCTGGTGGAATACGCCAAGCTCAAAACGCTGGTCAAAGGCGGCTATCGGGCCGAACTCACCCGCATCAACCACTACGTCGTCGCGGCCGGGCTGCCACCCCTGCTCGTCGAAGTCGACGCCGCTGGCCGGCGCTACCTGCGCACCCAGACCACGGGGGCGGCCGTGCCGAAGGGCTGGGCCCATTACCTGGATACGCGACGCGCGCAGTCCGCGCGCACCTACGCCCTCATCGCACAGCTGGGCGCCAAGCTTTGCAGCGCCATCACCAGCGCGGACATCGCGTTGCTGCAGACGACCATGAAAGCCGACCAGCTCTCCGAGAGCACCGCGCAAAAGGAAATCGCACTGCTCAAGGCCTGCTTCAACGTCGCCATCTCCACCTGGAAGTGGAAGCACTTCGAAAACCCCTGCGTCGGCGTCAAACTGGGCAAATCCGAAAAGCGCTTTGTCAGCATCAGCGCCGCACAGATGGACGCCCTGATTGCGGCGCTGGCGCAGTGCGATAACCCGCAGTTCTGGCCCCTGGTGGAACTGGCCATGAGCTCGGCCATGCGCAAAGGCAGTCTGCTGACGCTGCGCTGGGACCACCTCGACCTGGAGGGCCGTCAGGCCAAAATCTGGGCCAAAGGCCGCTGGGCCCAGATTCCGCTGAGCCGCCGCTCGGTGGACATTCTCGGACGCGTGCCGCGCACCGATGCAAACCGTGTCTTCACGATGAGCGCGAACGCGGTCGACATGGCCTGGGACGGCGTGCGCCAGCGAGCCGGGGTACCCAAGCTGCAGTTCCGCGACCTACGCCACCGCGCACCGACCTACTACGCGCGCAAGGGGGCCACGGTCACGGCCATCAAGCAGTTGCTCGGCCACACCACGACCCGCATGGCCGAGGTGTACATCGATATGGCGGCCGACGATGTCGTCCATGAGCTCGACCGCCTGGACGGAGATGTGGGGCCCAGCACCGCCGCCCTGCCGCCGGTCCACGACCCCGACGGCCGCAAGAAGCACCCGCACGCACGTCGAGCCCAAGTGGGCCTGCCCAAGGAGGGCGTCGAGACCGCCCACGATGCGCAGGCCGATGCCTGCAAGCAGGATGCCCCGGAAGAACCCGCGAACGCGGTCCCGTCCGCGGCCGGCAATGTGGTCTATCTCCGCCTTCTCCCGAAGCGCGTGGCCTGATGCAGCCAGCGACGGCGGCCCCGGGACGCTTGGTCGTCCCGGGGCCGCTTGATGCGAGGGTTGAAGATGCCGCTAGCACCCGGCTGTGGCTGATTGCGACGGCCTCGGCAGGGCCGGGTCGGTCAACGTTTGTTGGGGCGCCCTGGGCGCTTGGTGGTCGGGCCGGTGGGCATCGCCAGTGCAGGCCCGCCGGTGCTTGAATTGGCTGGCGACGCCAGGTCCGTGACATCGGCCACCGCCAGCACCGTCGAGACTCCACCTTGCGGCAGCGGCGCCGGCGTCTGTCCGGCCGGCGCCCAGGCCAACTGGGCTTGGCGTTGGCGCTGCAACCATTGCTGGACGACGGATTCGAACCACAGGGCCTCCTTGCCGTGCCGCAACGCGGGAGGAAAGGCATCGGCACGCACCATGCGCTCCAGGGTGCGTTCGCTGCAGCAGAGCAGCTGCGCCACGGTGGCTTTGGTCAGAAAAGGGTCGGCGTTCATCATGATGCTGCTCACAGCGGAGTGGTTGGAGCAGCGTGTAGCGCGTGGGTTTATGCCAATGCGCCGCACGGCCCCGTGGCCGTGAAAAATTCACGCTTTTGCGAAATATGTTGGCTCCGCCCCGCAGCGCCCTTCGATTTTCAGGGGCGGGCGCAGTATTCTCATCTCGCACCCGCCAAGTGCTGTAACGGTGTAACCGTGTCACCTGCCCCAAGCCCCTGGGCCGCGCAAGTTACCGGTTACAGCGTGACGACGCACCAGTTGCTCTTTCACAATCAGACACCACCATGTCGCTGCATCATGCTGATGCGGTGACTGCGATAAGCCCCAGAACGCGCCCTCAGGAGCGCCTTCTCTCAGGTCATGCTCTTCGCCGCATTCATGTGGCGCACATCATCTGTTGCCCTGCCGCCATGCGAGCGGGAAGACAGGGCAAAGTTGACACAAGTGGCCCCTCCTCCCTCTCTCTTCTTGGGCGGCAGGGTTAACTCAACCAAGGGCTCGGCTCGAGCCCTTGATGGAAATCATCATGAACATCCTGAAATTTCTCAAGCCAACAATCCATACCCCAGAAAAGGGCGTCGCAGCCACCGCACGTGTCACGAACTTTGTGAGGCCCGAAGGGGGCTGGGTACCCATGGGCTACACACTTGACGGCAGCTATGTTGTGCTGTCGCTCAAGACCGGACAGCTCGTGACATTGCGCGCACAAGACCTGCACATGAAAAAACTCCAGGTCTGGCTTGGCCTGGAGGTGCGCAATAGCAGCATGGTGTACGACAACGACATCAAAAAAGACGTCGTGGAACCGACGGCTGTCGTGGAAGAGATTGCCAAGGCTTGCGACGAAATGGGGCTCTTTGATTTCAGCCGCGTTCGCGGCCCGGGCCTGTACCGTGAAGGTGATGACCTGGTGGTCAATTTCGGTCACCAGGTTGCCACGGCCGACGGCAAATTGGTGCCTTTGCATCCAGGGCACAAAAGCGCTATCTACCAAGGTGGCCCTTCGCTGGGCTTTGCGTTGGATACGCCTTGCGCATCCAGTGAAGAGGTCTTGCGGGTCCTGGGTGTGCTGGGCAGCTTCGGGCTCGGCGGCAAAGGAGACCTGATAAAGCTTGCCGGGTGGCTGGTGACGGCGTTCTTTGGCGCCGCCCTGCCCCACCGCCCCATTCTGGCCATCTCGGCAGAGCGGGGTTCCGGCAAGACGACGCTCATCGAGTTCTTGAACGCGCTCCTCGGACCTCAGGCCATACGCCGCGATGGCATTCCGACGACAGCCCAGATGATTTACGCCCTGGAAAATCGCTCGGCCACGCTCATCGTCGACGAGCTTGAGGGGCGTGGCTCTAAAAAGGCCGCCGTCGAGACCTTCATGGAAATGTTGCGCATCCAGTTCACCTCCAGTTCATCCCAACGGTTGAGTCGTGTCATTGGGGGTAAGACGCGCTACTACAACGCCCCCGTGTGCGTGTTGCTGCTCGGAATCAGTCTTCCGAGCTTCAATGCAGCCACCGAAACGCGAACGGTACGCCTCAACTTGGACGCCCTGCCAGAGGCGTCGCGTCTGTACTACGAATGGTTACTGGATTCGTCTCGCGAGAGCGAAACCGTGGCTCTAGGTGCTCGCCTGCGAAGGCTGTTGGTCTCACGCTGGAACATCATGCGTGGCACCATGGCTGCCGTGCGTCCGATGCTCATCGGCCTCGGCCACGAGGCACGCATTGCGGACAAGTTCTCGCCGCTCTTGGCGGGGTACGTCGCAATGACCCATGACCATGTGCCGTCGCCCGAAGAGCTGCGCAGCCTCATCGCGCAGATGGACCTCAGCCAGACAGCACCGGCGACCGTGGAACGCGACGCCGAAATGTGCCTGAGTGTTCTACTCAATCGCAAGGTGGTCATTTACAAGATGACTGATGGTGCGAAAGAGAAGACACACATGACCATTCGGGACGCGCTCACGCATGTCGTTCATGGTGACGCCGCTGCTCGAGAGCCGCTCACGCGGCAGCTCGAGGAGTTTGGAGTTC
The DNA here is from genome assembly GCF_900088825.1 of Thiomonas delicata. Classification (GTDB taxonomy): domain Bacteria; phylum Pseudomonadota; class Gammaproteobacteria; order Burkholderiales; family Burkholderiaceae_C; genus Thiomonas_A; species Thiomonas_A delicata. The sequence goes on from NZ_LT592171.1 coordinate 1,470,612, forward strand.
GCCCACTTTGGGTTCGGGCCAGCGCAAGCTGGAAACTGGCGGTCTGCAGTTCCGAGCACCACGAAGGGATGCGCAAACTCATGATGCGAACGGACTGGGCTCTGGGAGGCTGGAAAGATGTGCTGCAGCGCCTACCCGGCGCTAAGGCAAGCGTTCAGAAGGTCGCCCGGTCAACGCAGCGCGTGGTGGTGGTGGACATGCCCCGTGAGGTGCTGGAGCCGGAAGATGGTGATTACGATTTTCCGGAGCCAATGGCAGCGTGATGTGACGCGGGGATTGGTGCGGTGCGGGTGATGCATGAAATGGATGGGGCGCGGTGGCAACACCGCGCCCTTTTCTTTTTTCGGAGCCGGCTGGTCGGCTTCAAGGCCGGGTTTCATCCCCCACACTTGAGGCACCCCGAATTGGCCGTGCCGGCAGGCATGTGCAGGCTACCGCCTTGATGCAAAATCGCAAGCGGTACGGACCGCACTGGCGCCGTTGACCGGGGATATGACATGCTCACGAAGTCCGACCTGATGGCCTGGCGCCAATGCCCGCGGATGCTGTGGCTGCATCACCACACGCCCGAGCCGCAAACTTCTGCGTCCGTCCCCGTCGACCGCCGCACCCTCGACGGCCGTCTCGTCGGCGAGTATGCGCGTCGGGATGTCGGGGAGTACCTCTGGCCGAACACGTCCGGAGACCCGGCAAGCGATGCTGCGGCCGCCTTGGCCGAACTGACCGCCGCCGCCATGCTGCCCGCCGTCGAAATGCCCATGGTGCGCGACGGCTTGTATGCCCGCGCCGATGCCNCGGGTCCTCGGCGTCGAAACTCCGGTCTTCGATTGAAAATCTCCGCGCGTGCGGATCGAAGCATGCGCGGAGATGCCGAGAGGCCTCGAAGCGCCGGCGATTGTCCGCTGCAGTTCAGCCGAAGCCAGCGCCGCTTTCGTCTTGCCGTAGGCTAAAAACCCCGGCTATACTAGAAGGCTGTTCCCCGATAGCTCAGTCGGTAGAGCGACGGACTGTTAATCCGCAGGTCCCTGGTTCGAGCCCAGGTCGGGGAGCCAAGAAATACAGAGGACAATCAAGGCCTTACAGCGCAAGCTGTCGGGCCTTGATGCTTTTTCGGGTCCCAAACCCGGCGATGTCAGTGACTTTGTCAGTGCCATCCGGTCGCCGAGCGTCGCGTGATGTCGCGCGCAGGCTACAACGCCAGGGGTGTTTTCCGGCACCTC
>NZ_LT592171.1:1476108-1771634 GCF_900088825.1 Thiomonas delicata
TTGGCCGAACTGACCGCCGCCGCCATGCTGCCCGCCGTCGAAATGCCCATGGTGCGCGACGGCTTGTATGCCCGCGCCGATGCCTTGCTGCCGGAGGCGGCGGGCTATGTCCTGCGCGAGACCAAGGCCTCCACGTTTCCGCTGAAGCCGGACAGGGCCACCCCGAGTTCGCCGGACGAGCATCATTTGGATGATGTCGCCGTGCAGGCCTGGGTGCTGGAAGGCGCCGGCCTGCCGCTGGCGCGCGCCGAGCTCAATCTGCTGGACAACCAATGGCGCTATCCAGGCGCCGGCGACTACCGCGGCTTGTTTCGCCAACTGGACGTCACCGATGCGGTGCAACAGCGCATGCGTGCTGTTCCACAATGGCTGCGGCAGGCTCGGGACGTGATTGACGGCGACATGCCCGACGTCCGCATGGGCAATCAATGCACCCATCCTCACCCCTGCCCTTACGCGGCGCTGTGCCAAAGGCTGGAGCCGCCCGGCCCCGAACATCCGCTGAGTTTGCTCCCCGATACGGCTGGGAAGGCCTTGGCGCGCAAGCTCGCCGCCAAGGGCTATACGTCTTTGCTGGAGCCGCGTCCCGGTGAGCTGGTCGGTGCACAGGCGGCGTTGTACCGCCGCATCCAGCAGGCCCACCGCACCGGGCGCCCCATCCTCGCCCCCGGCGCCGACACCTTCATGCAAAGGCTGACGTATCCCCGTTACTACTTCGACTTCGAAGGCATTGACCTGCCGGTGCCGCGGTGGGTCGGCTTGCGCCCTTACGAGCAGGTGCCGTTCCAGTGGTCTTGCCATATCGAGCGGGCGCCCGGCGTGTTCGAGCACCGCGCCTTCCTGGACCTCAGCGGGCATGACCCCTCCGAGCCCTGCATCGAGGAGATGCTGCACGCCATCGACGTGGGGGACGGTGGCCCCATCCTGGTGTATTACGCCACGTATGAACGAGGTCGCATCGTCGAGCTGGCCAAACGCCATCCGGCCTTTGCGGACCGGCTGAAGCGACTGGCCGCGCGATTGGTCGACCTGCACCCCGTGGTCAAGGAGCATTTCTACCATCCGGCGATGGAGGGGTCGTTCTCCATCAAGAAGGTGCTGCCGGTCATCGCCCCCGACCTGAACTATGGAGAACTGGACGAGGTGCAGGACGGCACCGGCGCGCAGGTTGCCTACCTGCAGTCCTGCTTCGACGCCGAGCTGACGCCCAGGCGCAAGGCGGAGTTACGCCGCAACCTGCTGGCCTACTGTGAACAGGACACGTGGGCCATGGTCGAGATTGGGTATTTTCTGGAAGGCAAGGGCCGGCCGACCGAACTGAGGCCGCCGTCGTTCCACGTGTGAATGCGCGGTGTCTGGAACGCAAGCCAATCGGCACATCAGGCGTACGTATCCTTCTCAAACATCCAACGCCGTCCACCCCAGCAATTCCGCCAGGCGCGTCACCACCCACCGCGCCTCCTTGGCATCAAGGCCAGAGCCTTCGACCTCCAAGCCGCGGTGGATGCGTTCAAGAACATCCGACTCGGTCACCCCCAGGTCGAACTTGATTTCCGATGCGCGGTCGGTCAGCATCGTCGCTAGGTCTTCGCAGAACTCGTAGCGTTGGGCAATGACCTCGCGCGGCGCATTGGGCTTGGTGCGGCCTGGCTCCACGTAAAGGGCGATGAAGGACGGCGGGATGGTGAGTTGAGATTCGTCGGTCATGGACTTTGGCAGTACTCTGTAAGCGATAGAGTACACACGGCGATTTCATGTCCCCACGCCTAATGGTCGATATGAACCGCCCCGGGTTTTGAGGAGGCTCCAACCTTTGAGAAGATGGAGCCATGAACAAGACGAACAAGTTTTCCCCCGAAGTGCGCGAGCGCGCGGTACGCATGGTGCAGGAGCACCGAGGCGAGTACCCCTCGCTGTGGGCCGCAGTCGAATCCATGGCCCCCAAGATTGGCTGCGTGCCACAGACGCTGCTGGAGTGGGTCAAGCGCGAGGAAGTCGATACAGGCCAGCGCGACGGCCTGACGAGCAGCGAGCGTGAACGCCTCAAACAACTCGAGCGCGAGAACAAGGAATTGCGCCGGGCCAATGACATCCTCAAAGCGGCGAGTGCTTTTTTCGCCCAGGCGGAGCTCGACCGCCGTTTGAAGAGTTGAAGCGATTCATCGACCAGCACCGCCCCATGCACGGGGTCGAGCCCATCTGCAAAGTGCTGCAGATGGCCCCGTCGTGTTACTGGCGCCATGCCGCGCGTCATCGCAACCCCGAGTTGCGCAGCGCCCGTGCTCAGCGCGACGATGCGCTGGCTGCCGACATCCAGCGTGTGTGGCACGCCAACTGGCAGGTGTATGGAGCTGACAAGGTTTGGTTGCAGATGAACCGCGAGGGCAACCGGGTGGCGCGCTGCACGGTCGAGCGGCTGATGAAACGCCTGGGGCTGCAGGGTGCGCGGCGGAGCAAGAAGGTGCGAACCACGGTCCCCGACACTTGCACGCCGTGTCCGCAGGACCACGTCAACCGGGTGTTCAAAGCCGAGCGACCCAACCAGCTCTGGGTGTCGGACTTCACCTATGTGAGCACCTGGCAGGGCTGGCTGTACGTGGCGTTCGTCATCGACGTGTTTGCCCGACGCATCGTGGGCTGGCGCGTGAGCACATCCATGCAGACCGATTTCGTGATGGACGCGCTGGAGCAGGCTTTGTACGCGCGTCGGCCCGCTGCCCATGCCTTGGTCCACCATTCGGACAGAGGCGTGCAATACGTCAGCGTCAAGTACACCGAACGCTTGGCGCAGGCAGGCATCCAGCCCTCCGTGGGCAGCAAAGGAGACTCCTATGACAACGCCCTGGCCGAGACCATCAACGGGCTGTATAAGGCCGAATTGATTCACCGCCGCGGACCCTGGAAAACCAGGGAAGCCGTCGAACTGGCCACCCTGCAATGGGTGCACTGGTTCAACCACACCCGACTGCTCAAACCGATTGGGGGTATCCCTCCGGCAGAAGCTGAGGCAAACTACTGGCGCCAACAAGCCAGTCAACACGCCATTCCGGCATGACTTAAACCAACTAGCCTCCACGAAACCCGGGGCGGTTCAATATTTCGGGGCGAGCAAAGCACCTGATTCGCTTCTTGCTCTCGTCCCTTGAGCTGCCGCTCCAATTTCAGTCGCTCTTCACCTGTGGCAGTCAAAAGTGCTCGCCGCGTCTCCCAAATTTTTTGATGCCGGCTATTCGGAAGGCGGACGTCCTCACCGACCAAGATTACGCCCGTCACCGACTTTGGGCTTGAGGGTGAAAAAGACTTTGACTTGCCTCGTTTTGAGCGCAAACCATGCTTCTCTATGAGTCTGCGAACTTCCGCAAGAAGTCGTTTCGTAGCGTTCGCCCCCGACAGCGTGATGTCGTCGACATAGACAGTAAACGTGCAGTCGGACGCACTAGCCAGCTTTGCAATGTCATCAAACAGATGCCGTGCTGCAAGAAATGCTACGCGACCGCTCAATGGGCTTCCCGTGGGTAGGTGTAGTCCTTGGTAGCTACAGATGTCCGCTAGCCTTGCTGCGACGTCGGCGGCGCAATGAAAATCCTGCCGAAACATCCCATAAACTCTCGCCCGCGAAATGCTTGGATAAAAACCCTGGATGTCTGTTTTGATGACCGGATGATGCCCCAGATGTTGCCGAGCATTGTCGGCATAGGACCGCCCTTTTTGCGAATAGACGTACCCAGGCACATCAATTCTGGACAGCAGGAGCCCGATTTTGCGGTGAGTGGCGGCTAGCCCTTTGAAGGGGGCCTGGATTTCACGCCCGTTCTCATTTGTCCAAACCCTGTAGTTCGATGATGAACAAAGTTCGGGAACAGCATCCCAACTCACTCCAATGACTGTTTCGAACTTTCCCTTGCCGCAAAGGCTGTACAAGGGAGACTGGTCAATCGGGTAGCGCTTAGGCTGCTCGCTCAAGAGAGTCTCGCTCTTCTAGCCACTCGAGCAGCCGAAGAATCTTGTCGGCTGCTGCCACACGGAGCTTGGTGCCAGGCTTGCGTCCATCGTCGATGTTCTCTGAGAACAGCAGGATGGACGACACGGGCATCTTGAACAGCTCGGAATACTTCTCAAGAAGGTCCAAGCCCGGGGTCTTGTCCCCCTTTTCCAGCTCGCTCAGATACGAATTCGAAATGCCCAGGCGCTTGGCCAGTTCGACCTGGGTGAACTGGTGGTAAGTCCTGAGCAATCGCAATGCCCGGTTCAACATTTCAATCCCCTAAAAACATGAAACAAAGGGGTGACTATTCACTGCTTCAGCAGGGCAATGAGCTTGGCAACTTGCGCTACCAACTGCATCACCAAGATAGCCATGCGGAACGTCTCGGGACGCACCCATGACTTTTGAAGCCGGTGCTTCGTCTCCCGCCACCTGGGAGGCTTAAGAACATTTTTCAAGGTTGTTCTCCTTGACTGCACCATCCGGCCTGCACACCATGTGCAGGTCGTGGCTGTCGCGCGCAATCAAGCAGAGCTAAGTGGCGAGTTACTCCCCTTCGTTTCCAGATGCATGCCCGGGATGTCGCCCGGGCATGCTCGCGCCGATTCTCATGGCCGGGCGCCGAGGCAAGGCACCCCACCGAGGAGAGCGAGCGAGTAATTAGAGCCTTTCAGCCCCACAAGGTACCAACGTACCCCAGCACAACTACGACAGTTGTCTCTGTCAGCCTCAGGTTGAAGAATAAGGAAACTATTTGCTATTGTCAATATTTCTTCGCTACAAGCGAAATATTGATGTTGCCTGGCAGTCAATGAAATCTGGGGCCAGCTCACGATACGCTGCTTACGCAGTACGTCGCCGCTCAAACGCCCGATAAACCTGCTTCGCCAGCATCCCCATCATGGCGGTGAACACCCGCTCGTCCTTGAGCAACTGGTCCGCAATGGCGTTGTGCCCATCTTGGCTGTCAATGATGGCGTCGGTCATGATGTCCTTGAAGGACCCAAGCGCGAACTGCTGCTCGCTGTTGTTCCGGGCCTGCTCGGCCAGGGCTTCGTTTTCCATCAGCTTGCCGGTGATGGTGGCCACATAGCCGACCATGTCGGCCTCGGTCAGGTTGCCTGAGAACAAGTCGTTCATGACCCCGACAATTTCGGCGAGTTGCTTTTTCTCGTCTTCATCTGCCGCTCCGGTGCCCGCTTCGGACACGGGTTTGAGCTTGATGACATCCCCGGACGCCAGGTCGAGTTTTTGTTCGCCGATTTTCTGCAGCCGGTAGTGCGTCAGGCGCACGTCGGCGTCCAACTCCAGGATGCTCGATGACGTGCGCTCGATGATGCGCGGCATCAGGTTCTTGCCATACGCATAGAGCTTTTCCAGGTCGGGGTCGTCGTAGGCCACCAGTTGGGAGAGGAAGTCATACATGCGCAGAAAGGTGCCCAGGTCCTTGCGGAACTGGTCGGCATCTTCATGCTCCGTCTCCGACAGTTCGGCGAACCGGTCGGCGGCGGGCTTGAGGTAGGCGTGCAGCCCGGCCTGCTTGCGCTTGGGGTCGAAGAACGCCTCGGCGAAGGACTCCACCTCGCTCGGCAGATAGACCCCGGCCTGGTCGAGCTTGATATGCAGCTCATGGACGATGTTGGGGTCGGTGACTTCTTCGAGCTGCGCCGTGCGGTAATAGGGCTGGAAGGCCGCCAGAATCTCTTCGGGTTTGTTGACGAAGTCCAGCACGAAGGTCTCGTCCTTGCCGGGGTAGGTGCGGTTCAGGCGTGAGAGGGTCTGCACCGCCAGTACGCCAGATAGGCGCTTGTCGACATACATGGCATACAGCAGCGGCTGGTCGAAGCCGGTCTGGTACTTGTTCGCCACCAGCAGCACGCGGTAGACGTTCTCCTTGAACGCCTCGGCCGGGTCCTTGCCGCGGATGTCCGGGTTCATGTTGGATTCGTTGAACGGGTCGGGTCCCGAGTCCAGGTCGTCGACGTTGCCGGAGAAGGCCACCAGGGCGCGCATGTCCTTGTCGTAGCCGCGCTCCTTGAGGTATTTGTCCATCGCCAGCTTGTAACGCACCGCCGCCTTGCGGCTGTCGGTCACCACCATGGCCTTGGCCTTGCCGCCTATTTTCTTGGCGACGTGCTCGTGGAAGTGCTCGACGATGACCACCACCTTCTGGGCGATGTTGTAAGGGTGGAGCACGGCATAGCGGGCCAGGGCCTTCTTGGCCTTCTTCTGCGGCACCAGCTTGTCGTCGACCACGGACCCCAGCTTGTAATAGGTCTTGTAGGAGACGTAGTTCTGCAGCACATCGAGGATGAAACCTTCCTCGATGGCTTGGCGCATGGAATACACATGGAACGGCAGCGGCACGCCGTCGGGGCCTGTGCGGCCGAAGAGCTCCAGGGTCTTGGACTTCGGCGTGGCGGTGAAGGCGAAGTAGCTGACGTTCTCCGGGCGCTTGCGGCCTTCGAGCACGCTGTTGATGACGTCCTCGGACGTGAGGTCCTCGGGGTCGAGGTCCACATCCGCCGCAACCTCGACCACCTTCCCGTCGAGTTCGACCTTGATGACCTCCTTCGGCCGCTCGTCCTTGGTCAGCGCGGAGCGCAGCTTCTGCGCAGCGCTGCCGGATTGGCTGGAATGGGCCTCGTCGATGATGAGAGCAAAGCGCTTGCCCTTGAGCGCGCCCACCTTGTCGATGACGAAGGGAAACTTCTGCAGCGTGGTGATGATGACCTGCGTGCCGCTGTTCAGCGCCTCGGCAAGCTGGGCGCTGTTCTCGTCAATCTTCTGCACCACCCCGGCCTTGTGCTCGAACTGGCTGATGGTCTCCTGTAGCTGGCGGTCCAATACGCGGCGGTCGGTGATGACGATGACGGAGTCGAAGACCTTATCGTCCTGGGCGTTGTGCAGGTTGGCCAGGCGGTGCCCGGTCCAGGCGATGGTGTTGGACTTACCCGAGCCGGCGGAATGCTGCACCAGATAGGCGTGTCCGGCTCCTTCATCGCCTGCGGCCTTGACCAGGCGCAGCACGGCGTCAAGCTGGTGGAAGCGCGGAAAGATGAGTGTTTCCTTGGTGGTCTTGGCGCCCGTGTTGGCATCCACCTCGGTCTTGACCTCCAGGTGCAGGAAGTTACCCAGGATGTCGAGCCAGACGTCCTTGGACCAGACCTTGTGCCAGAGGTAGTAGGTGGGGTACCCGTATTCGGGTGGGGCCGCGGGGTTGCCAGCGCTCGCACCGCCGTAGCCATCCGGGCGCCCCAGGTTGAACGGCAGGAAGAAGGTCTTGTCGCCATCGAGCTTGGTGGTCATGAACACCTCGTCGGTAGACACAGCGAAATGCACCAGCGCCCGGGTCTTGAATTGAAGCAGGGCTTCGGGCTCGCGGCTCTTGGGGTCCTTCGGGTGCCGGTCCTTCTTGTACTGCTGGATGGCGTCGGTGATGTTCTGGGTCAGGTCGGTCTTGAGCTCGGCGGTGGCCACCGGCAGACCATTGACAAACAGCACCAGGTCGATGCTGTTTGAACCGCCCCGGGTTTCGTGGAGGCTAGTTGGTTTAAGTCATGCCGGAATGGCGTGTTGACTGGCTTGTTGGCGCCAGTAGTTTGCCTCAGCTTCTGCCGGAGGGATACCCCCAATCGGTTTGAGCAGTCGGGTGTGGTTGAACCAGTGCACCCATTGCAGGGTGGCCAGTTCGACGGCTTCCCTGGTTTTCCAGGGTCCGCGGCGGTGAATCAATTCGGCCTTATACAGCCCGTTGATGGTCTCGGCCAGGGCGTTGTCATAGGAGTCTCCTTTGCTGCCCACGGAGGGCTGGATGCCTGCCTGCGCCAAGCGTTCGGTGTACTTGACGCTGACGTATTGCACGCCTCTGTCCGAATGGTGGACCAAGGCATGGGCAGCGGGCCGACGCGCGTACAAAGCCTGCTCCAGCGCGTCCATCACGAAATCGGTCTGCATGGATGTGCTCACGCGCCAGCCCACGATGCGTCGGGCAAACACGTCGATGACGAACGCCACGTACAGCCAGCCCTGCCAGGTGCTCACATAGGTGAAGTCCGACACCCAGAGCTGGTTGGGTCGCTCGGCTTTGAACACCCGGTTGACGTGGTCCTGCGGACACGGCGTGCAAGTGTCGGGGACCGTGGTTCGCACCTTCTTGCTCCGCCGCGCACCCTGCAGCCCCAGGCGTTTCATCAGCCGCTCGACCGTGCAGCGCGCCACCCGGTTGCCCTCGCGGTTCATCTGCAACCAAACCTTGTCAGCTCCATACACCTGCCAGTTGGCGTGCCACACACGCTGGATGTCGGCAGCCAGCGCATCGTCGCGCTGAGCACGGGCGCTGCGCAACTCGGGGTTGCGATGACGCGCGGCATGGCGCCAGTAACACGACGGGGCCATCTGCAGCACTTTGCAGATGGGCTCGACCCCGTGCATGGGGCGGTGCTGGTCGATGAATCGCTTCAACTCTTCAAACGGCGGTCGAGCTCCGCCTGGGCGAAAAAAGCACTCGCCGCTTTGAGGATGTCATTGGCCCGGCGCAATTCCTTGTTCTCGCGCTCGAGTTGTTTGAGGCGTTCACGCTCGCTGCTCGTCAGGCCGTCGCGCTGGCCTGTATCGACTTCCTCGCGCTTGACCCACTCCAGCAGCGTCTGTGGCACGCAGCCAATCTTGGGGGCCATGGATTCGACTGCGGCCCACAGCGAGGGGTACTCGCCTCGGTGCTCCTGCACCATGCGTACCGCGCGCTCGCGCACTTCGGGGGAAAACTTGTTCGTCTTGTTCATGGCTCCATCTTCTCAAAGGTTGGAGCCTCCTCAAAACCCGGGGCGGTTCAGTTCTCGTTGTGCAGGCTGTAATGCAGCTGGCGGATGACGGTCAGGCGGTTCTCGGCGTACCAGGTCGAGAGGTGAGGGTTTTTCTGGTGGGCGGGGCGGAACTGGCAAAGGATGAACTTGGCGTTGCGGTCTTTGAAGCCGTGGCGTAGCAGGTGCAACGTGCCGTGTTTGTCGAGCTGTTCGGCCACGCGCTTGACGAAGACGGCCTCGGACTTGCCGTTGTGCCAGGCGCAGAACTTGGTCCACTCCTGGGGTTGGGTCTCCTGCACGAAGGCCAGCAGGTCGTCTGGGAACAGGGCGAGTTCGCGGCTGTAGGCGGTGGCGTTCTGCAGGTGCGTACGCACAGTCCAGCCGTGGGTGGCCAGGTGGTCGCAGAGCTCGTTCTCAAAGATGCGCTCGGTGTGGACGTTGGAAAGTTTGGGCATGTCGGATTTGTTCTTGTTGATGTCGGTCCACTCATGGAGACGCTGTGCTTATGCGTCGGTCACCAGGCCAGGGGGATGCAGGGGCTTTGCGGAACGCCGAAATTAAACAGGGGAATCTCGGCTCCTGCCCCTCGAAATGCGTCTGCTGAAAAGCAGCTCTGAAGGTATCGCCATTGCTGCTGAGTCGTGTAGCGAAAACGCATCTCAGGCGGAAACGAAATGCTGGTGCCGGCCTGGGACATAGCTGAAAGTCCGTTTGTCTCCCAGGCGATGTCGATGCTCTCTATTGCGCCCAAAACCTCCAACTTTTCAGAGGAGCCTTTTTCCAGGTCGTCGACAACGTACAGCCCTACAGAGACAGGTCCAAGAGCCTGAATCAACGCCCCATAGATTTCCTCGTCTGTAACCCCTCCCCGGGCACGCGTAAAGGTAAGGTCTTTCACCAGCTGATGTCGTTTGGTTTCCTTGTCAACGCTGTAACTGAACTCTTGGGCGCCCTGAAGGCGCTTCAACATGTCACGCGTGTGCGTAGAAACGCCTTCGCTTTTGAACTCAAAACTCACGGTGAGTGCTGTTACATTGGCACGGATTACTTCCTGGTCCGAAGGAACTTGTACGCCCTTGGTATTTCGCCCATAGGGCCAACCTTCAAGCTCTCCCCGTCCAGTTTGCTTGCGGACGTAGCAGCGCTCGGCTGGGCTCTCGCGAAATCCAAAGACGACGTAGTAGCCCCCGTCTGCTGCCGAAAAGATGTGCTCGTAGCAGCACGCGGATGTCTCGACAGGCCTCAACTGACTGAGGCTGGAGCCAACGATTAGCTTTCTGGCCTCAACAATCCTCGACTTCAGCAATTCCAGCGCACGATGGCCAGAGCCAGCTGCCGCCTCCTTAGCAAGAATCGGCGTAAGGCGTCGAGAAGTGCCGTCTGCCACGCCAAAAATCAGCACTCCGGCCCCGTGATTCAAGAACGAGCAGAAATCCTTGGCGAACTCTTGTTTGGACGCTTCGTCACACAGCCCCTCGTTAAATGCTTGCTTGTACTCAACCAAGCTACTTTCTTCAGCAGCGTCGATAAAGGCGCGAAGCTCATCCTCGGTTACAGGGGCCGCGAGACCTGCTGAGGCCATCACGCCGCCTCCAACTGTCGAGCCTGGAAGTCATCGATGTTCAGCTGACCGGTGACGGCTGCTGAAATCAACGAGGAGCGGTATTCGCGAAGGCGGCCGATGTGCGCGGTCAAGTGCGCCTCAAGAGCAGCTAGGTTCAGTTTCACACGCCTCAACTCATCTATTAGTTTGGGTTGTATCTCGTTAGGTGGAACTGCAAGCCATAGCTCTTTCAAGCTTCCCGAACCAATATTTTTCGCCAGCCCATCGGCACCGCTCACGTATTGACGCACCTGCTGGCGAAGGGCATCCGTGTTGCACATCCAAGCCAAGAGCTCGGGTGATAAGGGCGGATTTTCTGCAAATTGCAGCCGGAAATTCTTGTCACTCAACATCAATCGTGAGCGCGTCCCATACACGTAGGCGAAGGAGCCCACTAGGTCCGCTGAGCCGCTCGCGCGCGACACCAGCACATCTCCCACATGCACCTCGAGACCTGGTATTGGCTCAAGCTCTGCGGGGAGTGCTTTGTTTTCTGTGTCTCGGTAAGTCCCTCCATTGGACGCCCCCGCCTTTAGAACCCCCCATTCGCCTTCTTCTGCTACACGTGATTCGCATTCCGGGCTCCAGCCCTGCTCAACGCCGGCAACCAGGTGCTTAAGGCGAGCAAGGCGCCAACCCTTCGGAAGCGCCTGAATCCAGACATTCGTTGTTGGCTCGGATGCACCGGAGCCACCGAAACAAATATGGGTTAACTCAGCTTCCCTCCACTCTTCGAGTGTCGTGATAAGCCTCTCCTTTTCTGCAAGCAAAGCATCAATCCGCGCCGTCTTCTCGTCGAGGAAGTCGGCGATGCGGGTTTGGTCTTCATGCGCGGGGAGCCACGCAAGCTCATTCAAGTAGCTTTCGGAATCCAAGTTCTGGATGCCCGAGGTCTGTTTGATATGGGGAATATTTCGTTTTTCCGAGTACATGGCCCGAAACACGTATGCAACGTATCGGCTGTCGCACCAGCTCACTACGGGCAAGCGGGCAATGAAGTTCGAACATACGGCGGCACGTGCATCATCGAACAAAACAACATTACCAACTGGCTGTTGCTCACCACCGCCTGATTTTTCAATGAGAAGGTCTCCGCGTCGCAATACGCGGCGGTTCCTTGCGCTCTCGGGAATGGCGCGAACAGTCGGACTGTCCCCAAGTATTACGCTGGCTTTCTCCCGGTCGAAGTCCGCTACGCGAACAACAACAAGGTCATCGACTCCGTTCGATTCGTCCCCCCATACGCCGTTGAAACAGCCTTCCACCGCGTACTTGAGGCGACGAGTGCAAGAGGGGACTGCACTCACGCCACCACCCCCTTCATCAACTCCAGGAACCTTGCCTCCATCGCCCGAATTTCCTCGGCAATGACCTCGGGCTTGCGCGGCGGCTTGTAGACATAGAAGTAGCGGTTGAAGTTGATTTCATAGCCCACCTTGCCGACCTGGCCGTCCTTCTCGTCCTTGATGTCCTCGTTGACATAGGCGTCCGGCACATGCGGCAGCACCTCGCGCGCCATGTAGGCGGCGATGTCTTCACCCAAGGGGATGCTCTCGGTGTCGCGCAGGTCCGGGTCGTAGGGCTTCTGCCCCTTCTTGAACTTGACCTTCACCTCCTTGCCCGGCTGGGGCGGGCGGTCCACCGTCACCTTGCGGTAGCCGAAGAAGGTGGTGGGGAAGATTTTGGAGACGACCCGCGGGGGCTCGTCCTCGGTCTTGGCCTGGCCGTTTCCGGTTCCATTGCCCTTGACCTGTTCCTTGTACTCCAGCCCGAAGGTGGCGCCATCGAGGTTGCCGGCATAGGTCTCGACGATTTCGACAATCTGCTCCTCGGTCAGGTACACGCGCTTGTTGCCCAAACTCTTCTTCATCTTGGCGTACATGCGCGTGGCGTCGATAAGCTGCACCTTGCCCTTGCGGTCGCCTTGCTTGTGGTTGTCCAGAATCCAGATGTAGGTGGCGATGCCGGTGTTGTAGAACAGGTCGTTGGGCAGCGCGATGATGGCGTCCAGGAGGTCGTTCTCCAGAATCCAGCGACGGATTTCGGATTCGCCGGAGCCGGCATCCCCGGTGAAGAGCGGCGAGCCGTTGAGCACGATGCCGATGCGTCCCCCGCCTTTGGCCGCAGGGCGCATCTTGGCGATGAGGTGCATCAGGAACAGCAGGGAGCCGTCCGACACGCGCGGCAGGCCCGGGCCGAAGCGCCCGGCATAGCCCCGGCGCTCGTGCTCGACCTTGACCACGTCCTGCACCTTCTTCCAGTCCACACCGAACGGCGGATTGGCGGCGCCGTAGTCGAAGGTCTCGCCGATGAAGCCATCGGCCGAGAGGGTGTTGCCGCGTTTGATGTTCTTCGGGTCCTGGCCTTTGATGAGCATGTCGGCCTTGCAGATGGCATAGGACTCGTCGTTGAGCTCCTGGCCATAGAGGCGGATGACGGCCGAGGGGTTGATGCTCTTGGCCACCGCTTCGCCAACCGAGAGGATGCCCCCGGTGCCGGCTGTCGGGTCGTAGAGGGAACGGATGACGCCAGGTTTGGCCAGCGCCTCATCGTCCTTGGCGAACAGGCAGTGCACGATGAGCGAAATGACCTCGCGTGGGGTGAAGTGTTCCCCGGCGGTTTCGTTGGAAGCCTCAGCGAACTTGCGGATGAGCTCTTCGAACACCAGGCCCATGGTCTCGTTGGGCACCGTATCCGGATGCAAATCGATGCCGGCGAACTTTTGCACGACCTGGAACAGCAGGTTCTTGTCGTCGAGTTCGCCAAGAATCCACGATGCAAGACTCATCGGTCACTTTCATCGGTCTGGGCGCCATGGGGGAACCCATGGCCTCGAGCGTGCTGCGCAGCGGCGTCGCGCTGACCGTCTACAACCGTTCCCGTGAGCGCGCCGCGCCGCTAGCTACCGCAGGTGCCAAGGTCGCCGACTCGGTCGCCGCGGCGGTGACTCCGGGCGGCGTGGTCATCACCATGCTGGCCAACGACGCTGCACTGCTGGACGTCACCCTTGGCGACTCGGGTGTTGCCGACCGGCTGGGCGCTGGGGGTTTGCACATCTCCATGAGCACCGTCTCGCCGGAAACGTCCCGCCACCTGGCTGCCGAGCATGCCAAGCGCGGCAGCCTGTGGCTCAGCGCACCTGTCTTCGGCCGCCCAGAAGCGGCCGCGGCGCAGAAGCTGTGGATTTGTCAGTCCGGCGCGGCCGAGGCCAAGACGCGCGCCAAGCCGCTGCTCGAGACCATGGGTCAGGCCATTCACGACTTTGGTGAGGAGCCGGGTGCTGCCAATGTCGTGAAGCTGTCGGGCAATTTTCTGATTCTGTCCGCCGTGGAGGCGATGGCCGAGGCCCTCACCTTGGCCGAGAAGAGCGGAATCGACCGGCAGGCCCTGGCCGGTTTCCTGGGACAGACGATATTCAACTGCCCCATCTATCAGAACTACGGACGCATCCTGGCAGCCCAGACTTACGCGCCGGCGGGGTTCAAGCTGGAGCTGGGCATGAAAGACGTGCGCCTGGTCCGCGATGTGGCCGAGAGCGCCACGGTGCCGATGCCCTTGGCCGACTTGCTCCATGCCCGCCTGCTGACCAGTCTTGCCAAGGGACGCGGGCAACTCGACTGGACAGCCATCGAGATGGTCAGCGCTGAAGACGCGGGCAAACGTGCCTGAGGGACGATGCGGTGGCGCGGATAGGCACAACGAGGATGCAATTGGCCCTTTGAGGCCACCCAGTCCACCTGCGCTGGCTGGCCACAGACTCACTTGGCCCGGTCGACAGTGGTGGGCGGACTGCTGGTAACCGCGTAACGGTGTAACCGCCGGCCTGGGTGTTCGTGACGCCGTTACACGGTTACGGGCGAACACCCCCATGCCCCCGTCAAGTCCCTGCGCCAAGCGCAGTTCACGCCCGCCCGTGCGCTGCAAAGGCCCAACTGCGCGTAACAAGAAAAACCGAGGCCGCCGTCAAAGCCCGCGAATAAATCGATTCGCTTCACTCGTCACCACCAACTTTTGGAGATGATGAGATGGAAGCCGTTCTGAGCCTCAATACCGAACAAAACGCCCGCGCCCGCCTGCATGGAACCGGTCACAACGTCCAGCCGACCACTCACCCAGGACCCGTCGATACCGAACTCGTGCTGATTCGGGGCCTCCCCGGCAGCGGCAAGTCGACCATGGCCAGGGTGCTCGCCTTGGTTGGCTACCAGCACTTCGAGGCTGACCAGTTCTTCATGCAGGACGGCGTCTACCGCTTTGACGGTTCACGAATCCGGGAGGCCCATGCGTGGTGCCAGGACATGACCCGCAAGGCCCTGCTGCAAGGTCACCGGACCGTCGTCAGCAACACGTTCACCCAGCTGCGGGAAATGGCGCCGTACCAGGCCATGAGTCGCCGGGTCCGTGTCATCGAAGCCCAGGGGCACTGGGGAAATGTGCACGGCGTTCCCGAGGAAACGCTGCAGCGGATGGCCGGGCGGTGGGAACCCCTCTTGCTCTGATTCGGCCGGCACACCAGCGCTATAGCCCTTTTCGGATTCCGGCGCTCGGCTAGAACCCGAGGCAACCAGTGGCCTAGCCTTTCTTGAGCTGCCCGGACAGGTGGTCGAACGACGCTAGGTTCATGGCGGCTTCCCCACCTCTTTACAACCAATCCTCCGCTTCTTGTTCTGAGATTTCAGGAACATTGCCTCCAAACTCGCCAGATTGACTCACGAGAGCGCGGCCGTAAACCGACAGTTGATAGCAGCCCTCAAAAAGCCCCCCTAGCCATCCATCAGATATCGGGTCTTTCCTGGTCTCAAGAACATTTTTTGCGTACTCAACACTCTTTCCCAATGCCTTAGCGAGGTCAGCGGCGGTAAAGGCGTTCGGAAAACTTTTGGCCGCGACACTAAGCGCCACCTCCGTTTCAGCAAGTTCTGTTGCGTCGGCTGATTCGGCGTATTCTTGCCATGCCTGAAGGCATTGTTCATTGAGCTGTTCAGTTGCAGACATTTTTACCTCGTAGTGATTGAAAGACTGTGGATAAAGTGCCTAGGTGAGTTTATCTAGGCTGCACTGTCCCCGAAAAATTCAAAGCTCGACCACGTTCACGTCGAGTCCAAAGGCCTGACGAAACGCTGGCAGCAGATGGTCGTGGTGCGTCAGCACAATCACCTGCGTCTTCGTCGAGAGCTCGCCTAGTGCCTCAAGTCCCGCCTTGGACCGGGCATCGTCGTAATTGATGAACAGGTCATCGGCGATGAACGGCATCGCGTGCGATTGCGCGAGATGCATGTCCAGCGCCGCTAGGCGCAGGGCCAGATAGAGCTGGTCGCGCGTGCCGTCGCTCAGGCCATCGACGCCGACCGACTCGCCGCTCTGTCTGCGCCCCAGCAGCTTCGGCGGTTCGCTCTCAAAGTCGACAGACAGCCGCTCGAACGAGCCCAACGTCAGCTGCGCAAAGAGTCGGCTGGCTGTCGCGAGCATGGGGCCCTGTTTGAGTTCGCGGTATTGTTCGATGGCCCAGCGCAGCAGCCGGGTTGCCGTGTGCAGCCGCACATACTGCTCGACCGCCTCCACCATTCCGGCCAGCGCCTCCTGCCGCTGGGCCTCGGCCTTTGCGCCTCCAGCACTTCCCGCCATGGCTGACAGCCGCGTCCTGGCGTCCTGCCTGGCACCAGACAACTCGCGCTCTTGACTCAACAGCTCTTCCTCCTGGCGGTCCAGGTCATCCAACTCTGCCGAGGCCGCAGTCCCATCAATGGAGTCGGATTCGGCCCTGAGCGCCTCCAAGCGCATCCCCTCGCCAAGATTCCGTATGGATTCCTCCGCCGCGGCATACCGCATCGTGAGCTGCCTGCATTCGTCCGATGCGGCAATGACCGCGCGAAGCTCCTCGTGCGTCGCCACGCCGGCACGCTCGAAAATCGGCTGGATGGCAGCGTTCGCCTGCTCGACACGCGCCTGCGCGTCAGCTTTGCGGACCTTGGCATCCTCCAACGCGGCGTGCAGTCGGCGATGCTCCTTCTCGGCATCCTGGGCTCTGCGCAACCGGCGCTCAAGCTCCTGGGCAATCTCCTCAGGGGAGCGGTCGGCAAGGTCGGTGGCCATGCGCGCCGCAAGCGTCTTGGCTGCGCCCTCAAAGGCCGCGAGGTCGGCACGCATCGTCTCGATGCGCTCCACCCGGGTCTTGCGCATCAAGTCCAGGCCGTCGTCGATTTTCTGAAGAACTTCAAGCGCGCCCTCGACCGCGCCCGTCGTGTCCGATGGCGCAAATCCAGCCTGCGCCAAGGCCGCTGTCCATTGCGACGTCCACGCATCGAGAGCGACTTGGTCGCTGTCTTGTTCGAGGCGAAGCGACTCGAGGTCTCGGGTGGCATCGCCAATTTGCCGCATGACCGTTTGGCGCTGCCCTAGGGCTTGGGTGACGGCACGCAAATGGCTCTCGGACTGCACCATGAGGGCGTGGAGTGAGCCCTCTTGCGCCGCCATGCCCAGAGACTGCATGGCCTGGGACAACTCGGCTCTTGCATGCTCGATGGCCTGTTGCTGCGCCCCATGCGACTGCGTGGCCGCGGTCAGCGCGTCCATCGACTCCAAAGCTCGGCTTCGCGCATCCAGCCAACTACCCATCGATTGAAAGGGCAGCGCCGGCAGCCCACAGCGCTGCGCCTGCACCCCCCATTGGGTTTGGCGCTCTTGAACGCCATCATGCAGCGCCTTCAAGGCCGACTGTGCGCTGCGCATGGCGAGCGCGGTTCGTTCCAGTTGAGCCTGTTTGGCTTGAAGGGTGCTCGCATCCTGAATCGTGTCATGCCGGCTATCGGCCAGCGCGTCGGCCTCGGCGATTTCGCGCTCGAACTGGGGTGCATCATCGACGAGACGCCCGGGCTGCAATTTCAGGCTGGCCCAGGTGCTGTCCCGGGTTTGGCGCGCATGCAAAACCTCGTCGCGCGTCACCGGATGGCGCGTGTCGCGAAGTTGCTTGATGTCGAGCTCGAGCGTGCCCGTCTCGGCTTCGAGCTCGGCGATGCGCTTGGCCGCGGCCCTGGCCTCGGCTTCATCCTGGTTTTGGGCCAGGACCAGGGCCTGGATGGTCTCCCTGGAGGGTGGCGCCATGGAACGCAAGGTCTCGGGCGGCCCTTGCCAGGGGTGGAGGGCGAGCTGGGCCGCCTCGGCTTCCGACTTGCGCTGCGCAACGAGCGCCTCCCTCTCCCGCAAGACGCCCTCGAAATCGCCAAGACTCTGGGCAGCGGTCAAGGCAGCAACCAGTCTGACGGGCGGCTGCCCTGCAGGCAGTCTGTCCAGTTCCGCCTGCGCCCTTTCGAGCTCCCCGGCCTTGGCCTTGCATGCTTTCTGCGAGGCCTGTCGCTTTTCATGGAGGACGGCGTGCCGTCCGATGAGGTGCGCCAGGCTCGAACGCGTCATGGCGGTGGGCACGCGTGCCCGAAGGGCTTGCTCATCCGTTTCCGCCCAGCCCATCTGCCGCGCCAGTGAGGCCACGACCTGCCACTGTGCATCCACCTCGGCTTGCCGCCGCGCAATATCGTTCGGATGGGCGCGGTACTGCAGGCGCTGGTTGTTCAGCTCCACGATTTCGGGGGCGTGTTCCAGAAGATTGCGTTCGACATGCAGCGCCCCAAGCGCCGTCTGGGCTGCCTCCTCCGCCTCGGCGTGGTGCTTGACTTCGCTTGCAGCAACGGCCGCCTTCTGTTCGGCATCCGCGAGGGTCGTCGCGCTGTTCTCGGGCAGGGACGGGGTTTGCGCGTGGGCATCGAGCCGCAGGCGCAGCTGGTCGAGCTCCAGTAAAAACGGCTTGACGGCGCGAACCCGATTCAACTGCCCGCGCCGTTGCTTGAGCGCGGCGTGTCGCTGCCTGCCATCCAGGAGCGCGCTGTCGAGCTCGGCAAGCTTGCTCTGGGCATCGGACCAGTCCTTGGCGCGAACCGTGACGTCCTTGAGGGTCTTGGTGGCCGCCTCGAAGGCCTCGAGTGCCTGGTAATAGGCGCGGTCCGCCGACTTGCGAGGCCCCCAGAGTTTGTCGGCCTCCGTCTCGAGCGCTTCGCGGATGTCACCGAGCGAGGCGATTCCGGCTGCGGACTGAAACAGAATCTGGCCGAGGTCGCTCGACGCCGACAAAATCGCCGCGCCGCCTTTGACCAGTCGTTCATGGTCCAGGCTGAACATCTGCAAAAAAAATTCCCGGTCCGTGTTGCCGAGATAGCCGCCCAAGGCCCCGTCCGTCAGTGGCGCTTCCTGGGGCGTGCGAAGGGTTTGCTTATTGGCCTTGACGCGGTGGAACTCCAGGATGTTGTTGTCCTGCTCCAGCAGGCCGCCTAGACGAAGCTCGGGCAGCGGATGCAGGAATGCATGGGCGGAGCGCATCGGCAATCCATAGAGCATGTCCACGATGGCCGACCGCACGGTGGATTTGCCCGCTTCATTGGGGCCGACGATGACGTGGATGTCGTGGCCCCGCCGTGGCAGCTCGATGCTGTGGCCGGTGAATTTGCCATAGCGGATGAGGTCGATGCGCTGAATTCGCATGTCGCTCACTCCGCCTGCGCCACGTGGGCCACGAGGGATGGCACGACGCTGCGCACGAGGTCGCGGGCATCGCCGTTTCGAAGGGCCTCCAACTGCGGCACGGCATGGAGGACATCCAAGTGCAGCTTGCCGACCATTTGCATCAAATCCTCGCGCAGGGACTGCAGGAACTCCTGGTCATCTTCCGCATTGGCGAGGATGGATTGCAAGTCCGCGATGGCGTCGGCGCGCGCTGCGACCTGGGCGGGCAGCTCAATCGGTTGCGTCTCCACCTTGACTTTCTCAATCCAGAGGCGCCCTGGCGCGATGGCGGCGGCCTGGTTGAGGATTTCGGCGCGCAGCTGACTTTCAAGCCCAAACAGGTGGCCATGGGCGGGAGAGCTTCCTGTCAGCCTCACCCGCACCGCCAAGGTCAGGGAACCCTCGGTGCTGGAGACCAATGCTTCGAGGCTAAGCCCCACGCACTGGACGACCTCGGCGAGGGTCCTGGCGTGCGAGACGTCCACATCGAGTGCAGCCCAGCGAAGCACGTCCACGATGACGCGCTCGACCGACTGGATGTCTGGGCCTTGGGCCGTCACCATCAATGCCCCCTTCGGCCCCGTCTCCCGGATATGGCGCCCCTGGAGGTTGCCCGGATAGGCAATCCTCGACGCGCCGTCCCATTGCTGGTGGTCGTGCACGTGGCCCAGCGCCCAGTAGCCGTAGCCCTTGGCGTGCAATTCCGCCACCGAGCACGGCGCGTAATTGGCGTGCGCTGTGTGGCCCTCGAGCGCGGTGTGCAAGACGCCAATATTGAGCCAGCCAGGGATGGGGTCCGGGTAGGTGTGAACCAGGTTCTCCGTTGTTGCCGCGACCTTGAAGCTGCGCCCGTGCAGCGCCACCTGAAGGTCGTCGAGCTTGAACGTCTCGGCCTTGTTCGCCGAGAAGGCGTGGACGTTGTCCGGCAGGGCAAGCCGCTTGGTCATCTCGCTTTCGGCGTCATGGTTGCCATAAAGGAGATAGACCCGAATGCCGGCTTGTTTGAGGCGACCCATTTGCCCGGAGAAGAAGATGCCGGTGTTGAAGTCGCGCCAGTTGCCGTCGTAGAGGTCGCCGGCGATGACCATGAAATCGACCTGTTCTTCGAGGGCAAGGCTAACCAGGTTTTCGAAGGCATCGCGGGTGGCGGTGCGTAGCAGCTCCGCCGGGGCGTCCTGGTACGCACTCAGGCCGGTGAGCGGGCTGTCGAGATGGATGTCAGCGGCGTGAATGAAGCGCATGCGGCCTCCGGTTCGGTTTGCCACAGCTTACCGCCGCGCGACCGCGCCGGAACCCAGCCATGGCGAGCCTGGTTGCCTGGACTGGAGGCGGGCCATGGGCGGCAGGCTGGCGATGGGTGGCGGGAGTTTCTGTGAAGCGCGCGGCCTTTGCCCGGCAGAGTTTGTGCTGCTGGCCAGCGGCCCTGGCGGCCTTGCTGGGGAACGCCTGCCTTTGGCACACGAGGTGGCGAAGCCAGCTCAGGCAGGTTGCGCATCCGGCGAACCAGGGGCGCCGTCATGCCCCCTGGTTTCGCTTGTTCAAGTTAGTCCAGGCTCTCAAAGAAGACTCAAGGCCTTGTCTTGGCATGGGTTTTCTGCATCACCCCGTTGCCCATCGTCCATGTCGGCGTTGTCGATAGTCCCTGGGGATGGACTATCGACAACGCGCTGCATGAATCGGGTGGCATCGAAGCGCTCGACCATGGCCGTCGAGACAGCCTGCGGTGTATCCTCCAGCACGGCGGCCTCAGGCTTGGCGTTGCCGATAGTCCCTGGCTGCTGCCGCGCCCGTACCGCGCGTCGGGTGATTTCGGCCACCTCAACCCGCGGCCAGGCGACACCCCAGCCAGGCAGCCGCCCAAGCGCCACCAGGCTGTCGCGCACCGCCTTGCGCCGAGCCCGGAGTGTGCCCTGCGGAATCACGCCGCTCGCGTCCCAGAGACGCTGCATCAGGGTCTCGACCCCGACCTTGAGCGAGCGCCCCGCTCTGAGCGTGGTCGACAAGAAGGCATGCACGGCCTGGGCCGTGTCGGTCGCCAGGTCCTGGCGCTCACGCATCGACACCTGGGCATACAGCCCACCCATGACCGCGCCGGCAAGGCGGCAGTTCACCGCGAGATGCAGGCGGACATCGTTGCCATGCCAGAGTGTCACGAGTCGAGATTGCCGGACGCTGTTCAGGGCATCGTTGGCTTTCTCCCAGACGACCACTTCACACAGGCGCCGCAACTGCTCTTCGCGTAACTGCTGGCTGCGCCCCCCGTGGCTGCCACAGCGCCCGGCGAGCTCGTACCAGGACGTGCGGATGTGCAATGTTTCGCCCTCCACGGCCGCTTGACCGTCATGCATGGCACGCCACAAGTCCTGGCCGATGCCGGTCGCACGGCGGTCGATGACCACCACATCCCGTGCGACCTGTGCGTATTGTTCTTGCGCCAGCTCCAGCAGCACGAGCAATAGCGTCTGCTCGGGCATGCCAAGCGCTTCGCGGGCACTGAAACGCAACGTCATCCCGCCTTGGGCCGGACGATAGACGACATCGAGGGTTGGACGGGTCTTGGTTTTCGGCAGCGGGCGAAACAGCTGACTGAGACCCGTGGCCGGGTCATAGCGCACGATGCGCAATGGCGATGTCGAGTTCATGCGTGCGCCCCCGCAAGCTTGAGCTGCCGCGCACGGGGCGCAGCGGTGCTGGGCACCTTAGTGCGTGTCTGCGTCACCTGACCAGCCACGCTCTCTGTAACAGCCAAGACGCCACCGGCCAGCCGCTGCAAACGGATGGTTGGCTGCGGCGGCAGGTAGTTCGCCTTGGCGACGTCGAGCAGCAGGACCTGTCCGCGGGCTTCTTCGGAGACGCCCGCGTGTTGCGCCTGGTCGCGCGACAGCCGGCTCAGGTTGAGCTGCCACCGTGCGCCGTCAGTCAGGGCGGAGGAGCCGCGTGCGGCCCCCGCCGCGTCTCCCTGGCCGGAGAAGGTGGCCGCCTTGCTGGCGTGATGGGCAAAGAGCACCGCGGCACCGACATGCTCGGCGAGACTGCGCAGGGCCTGCACCAGCTTGTTCATCGCCGCGGAGTCGTTCTCGTCGCAGTCATGGAACTGACGCAACGGGTCGATGAGCACCAGGCGCGCACCCTCGCAGGCCTTGGCCAGGTCCCTGAGCACACGGGTCCGTTGCTGGTCGGCATCGAGCAGGGCGTAGGACTGCGTTGTCCCCGCGAACAGGCGCAGGTTGTTCTGCAGCCGAGCGAGAAACTCCTCAAACGCCAGCTTGATGCCGAACTGTTCCCGCCGTTCGAAGAGGGTGTGGGCGATGGCGTGCAGACGATGCGCCAGCACGGCCTTGGACTCCTCCGCCGCAACGAGAACCACGGAGGCGGGTTTGCTGGTAGGCAGCAGCCCCGCGAACAGACCGGCACAGGCCGGAGTTCCGGTCGCCATGGCGATGGCCAGCTGCAACTCGAGCATGGTTTTACCAGCCCCGCCCGGACCGGCGAGCATGCCCACGGTTCCGGCCAGCAGACCGGGCAGGACATGGTCCAGCGGAGTCGGGGGCGTCGTCAGCAGCGCATGCACATCGAGGGGGTCCGAGAACGCCGGCTTCGGCTTGGAGAGGGTGGTGGTCTCAGACATGACGGCCTCCCGCTGTTTGCACGTGCTGTTCAAGCCACGCATCCACGTCGCTTGCGCGCCAGCGCAACAGGCGCGTATGCGGCAGCATCAATCGCGGTGGCACCGCTTCGGGGTTACGTTTAAGGTCTTTTTTGATGGTTTCTGGACTTCTGCCGAGCACCTCAGCTAGCTCGCCCAAATCCAATAATCGTTGCACTTCCATTGCGTACTTTCCAGGCCGGTTCTTGGCTGGCAAACACGTCGACCGACCCCGACCGCTCTTGCCGGTTGAAACCATCCATCGGTCTCAACTGGCATGTGTAGCCACCTCGTTTATGCATCGCCCCTCGCTGGCGGCCACCTGACAGCCCCCGCGCACTGTGGAGTGCCGCTCGCTACACGAAGGAGAAATTCACACTCACGACGGGTGCAACGTCCCTCTCAGGCAAAGGAAACAAAGATGGCAAGAAAGAACAACAGCATGAACGCGACCACCCACGAAGCTCCCGCCCCCATAACCCATTGGTCTGGGAACTTCGACAAGACGCAAGCCCACCGCCCAGGCGGCCTGCTCATGGCAGCGCTGGTGCAATGCGCAAGCGAGCGGGGACAGTCGATGCACGAAATGGCAGAGGCGATTGGCTACAGCTACCCATACCTCAATCTGCTGATAGCAGGTACGCGGCGTGTCGACCAAATCAGCGACGACTTCGCGCAAGCGTGTGCGCTGTATTTACGCGTACCACGCATGACGGTGCTGCAACTAGCGGGGCGAATTCGACCCCAGGACTTGTTCGAGCCCGACTTGTTTCATGCGCGAGCTCTC
The DNA here is from genome assembly GCF_900088825.1 of Thiomonas delicata. Taxonomy (GTDB): domain Bacteria; phylum Pseudomonadota; class Gammaproteobacteria; order Burkholderiales; family Burkholderiaceae_C; genus Thiomonas_A; species Thiomonas_A delicata. The sequence goes on from NZ_LT592171.1 coordinate 1,499,485, forward strand.
GAGCCAGCGATGCGATTCGTCGCTGAGGACATCATGTGGGGGCACCTGCTCACAGCCGAACTGCGCGCGAGCAAGGCTGAGACGCAGTACTGCATCGTCAAGCTCTACGAGGCTGCGACTGGCAAGACCCTGCTGCCTATGGAACTCCAGGCCAGGACCTTGGCGCGCGAGGTGCACGCCATGAAGCGGCAATTGGTCAAGCGTCGCGCTGCGCTCAAGCGAACCCAGGACAGCACCGCGAATTGATAAAGCCCCCGGATTTTCTCCGGGGGCTGTTTTTTGGAATCAATAAACTCGTGAAGCTGGGGCCCGCTTGACCTCAGACGTTCTTAGACGTCTATGACCTAGAACTGCGCCTGCGGGCATGACGCCCCACGGTTCGGCGCAGGTCTGCGACGCAGGCCGCGAGCACCGCCCCAAGTGCGAGAAGGCTGAGCATGTCAAGCATCGATATCTCCTGTCATCAGCGACCACCAGATTGGTCGCAAACGGGGATGGACTAGGCAGCCTGCGCAGGGTTCTCCTACGCCGTGGCGGCTTGTTCCGCTGCGAGTGCAATGGCTGGTCGAGCGAGCTTGCTCGCTTCGAACGCAAGGATGAGCAGCGTGCCTGTGGGTTTGCCCTCACGCGACAGGTAAAAATCGGTCTTGAGTTTGCCCGTGACCTTGACGAACGCCCCCTTATCAAGGCGCGGGTTGTGGTCCTTCATCATGCGCACGGTGTACCAAGTGGACTCAGTATCGACCCCGCGTTGGCTCTCGCACAACCGAAATTCGTAGTACCCACGACCCGTACTCTTCGATACCTTGCGCTCGGGTTGCGTCGCCACGTTTCCAAAAACTTGCATAGTGTCCTCATTCAAATGCGATGGCAAATGCCATCCCTTCGTGTAGCGACCGGTCAGCCATCGTCGCCATCCTCATCATCGGTCGGCACCAGCGGCGACCCTGGCACTCGCCAAAGGCTCAGATTCGCCGGCCGTTTGTAAGGCAAGTAGTTGTCGCCAAACCAGCCGTCGGTGCTCCACTTGTTCGTCACATCAATCCGCACCTTGGGCAGCCAAATTGGCAGCATCTGCACGATGACATGACCAACTTGCTCATCTATCAGTGCGGTTCGGCTGTCCTGGCGCTTGACCGGGATTGCAGCCATCACCTCGTAGACGCCATCACTCTGCCGCCGGATGTGCCTACGCCCTTCGGTCAGCACGAGCTGATTGCAAGCAGCCGCGAGCTGCTCGACGACACGGACCGCGTCACGCTCGATGCGCTCGGTTTTGCACATGACGACAACGCGGCGCAGCACCCGCCCATCGGCGAGCTTGTTGCCAATCGCGCCCACCAACGCCGCGAGGTCGGCCTGGCGGTCGGAGCCTCGCTTGCTGCGGTCGACCTCGAACCATGTGACGCCTCGCCCCTCCACATCGAACGCGACCGCATCTGGGCGCAGGTGCTTGCGGACAGAGGCGCCGCGGCGATGGACGCTCACGGTGATGTAACCTTGGACGGCCTTGCTGCTCCCATTGCGCGTGCCAGCTTTGGCATTGGCATTGAGGTCATGCAGGAGCTCGGATTCTGTGACCGCACGGAGGCCTCGCGCCCAGCTGCAAACCACAAGAAATTGGGCCCACAATCGGTGTTCGGGATTGGTCATATCGCTGACCCTTCGCACTGAAGATGCGGCGTCGTGGCCATGGTCGCCGAGCCAATCTACGCCGGGCTGCGTGAGTCCGTAGACCGTCTGGAATCGGTCGGTCCTGTAACGACGCAGAAGGCCACGCTTGACCATGCCGCGGACCGCCCGTTGGGCTGCTGTCAGGGAAGCTTTGAATGGGCGCTCGGGAAAGCAAGCGGCGGCGACGTCGATGGTGCGGATGACCCTAAATCTGTTTGCGAGCCGAAGGGACCGTTCGAAAATGGCGTCACGCAGATGGAGGCTCGATGCCCTGGTGGTCAGACCGCGAGAGGGTGCGAGCGGGCGTTGGTCGTCGTAACCGTGTAACGCTGTAACCGGCGTGTCGCCGAGTTTGGCCTCGTTGGTTACGCCGTTACGCGTTACAGCCGTTACGCCGTTTCGCGTGCTCACGGTGATGCCGGAGGTGGCGCCACCTGTTGCGGGCGAGGGTGAACCTGTGGCGACTGGCCCGGCATCGCGTGTTGCGCTTGGGCGTGTCTTCGTTTGTGTTGGCATGGCTGGGTGCTCCATCGATGGGGATTGCGGGGCCGCTGTCCATCGATTGGTCTCGTCTCGGCAGCAGCGGCATCACCCGTGTAGCCAGCGCTGCGCCATCGCATCCCAATAGCCAGCCCACCACGCCGCCACCGAGCCGACGTTGGTTGCTCAAGGGTTCACGCACGCCAAGCCGTGGGCAGGGGGCAAGTGCTTGTTCCCCACGCCATGGCTCGCGCGCTGGGGCGCGCGTCGTTCACGTTTTCGTCGCGACGTCCAGCAAGGCCACATGTCCATCCGCCCGGCTTCGCCGGTGCGAACCGCCGCCGTCCCTAACCGTCTTTCGAAGCCGCTGTGTTGTCGACGTCGGCACCAACTGTTCTTCCAGCAGCCGTGCCTCCGCAGCTGGCCCTGTCTTTCAAGCGGCCGTGCCGTCGGAGGTGCCTCCCGGGGGGCGGAGACTTTCCACGTGGAAATTCGTACTCCCACGCCGGCCGGGTGTGCCATCCGAGGCGCCGTCGTTGAAAGCCCGGGGCCCGCGCTGCTTGCAGCTACGCGCCTGTCGGCGCTCGTTCAGTCTCTTCGAGGGGGCTGCGCTGGGCCGGCGGCGGTTCGCACCGCCTCGCCGTGCCCGGTCGCGAGCAACTCTTCTTCCATTACCGCACCCTCGAGAGCACTGTGACCCTTGCACGCAGCAGATGCGCTGCCCAGGCACTCGGCTGGACGCCGAGCCGTCCTTCAGCTACTTCTATCGAGAGCAATCGTGAGGAGCCGTCGGGCCTGAAGTACTTGGATGGCGTGCTTGGCAATGGCGAGGGTGCCAACAGGTACCGGCGCGCGTGGCAGCAGTGACGCTGGGCCAAGCGTCAAGTGTTGCTAGGTCGCATGGTCACTGTGGTTCAAGAGCAGCTGCGCGAGGGGCCGACCGTTTTCCCCCGGACCCTTACCCACGGCACTCAAGTGGCGACGTACCGCATCCGACCGCTAACCCTGCAGCTCTGCTTGATGACCCTGCTTGCCAGCAGTTGCTGAACCAGCCCGCCCGGAAGGGGCGCGGAGTCGCTGCCGAGGCGGATTCGGTAAACGAGCGGCGCCTCGGAGACTTGCTCGATGTACGCGCCGCTTGCGAGCAGTTGGATGACGGCATTGAACTGACTGGTATGCATGATGACCTCGTTTGGTGCGGACGCACGACCCCTGTCGTGCAATCCGTAAGCGAGGTCTGCGGGCGTTGCGCCCGCGGTGGTGGGGTCAGTTCATGCCGTGAATTCTATCGATGCACAGAGCGCCCGTTTGAGCGCAGATGAGGCGATGGCGCTGCGGACGGACATCCATGTCATCGCGGAGCATGGGGTGGCAGGTTGGCACTGCGCGCGCCAGTCGTGGCGGTTTCGGCAAGGACTGCCTCCTCGCCATCGCTCCTCCGAGTCGTTGCCTTCAAGGGCCTTGGCGGCCAGCGCAATAGCCATGGCCCGAGTTCGATGCGAACGTTTATCGTAGCTATAATTGGCTCATTATTTGGAGCCGAACCATGGAAGCCATCCTTGCCGACATCACCGTGAGCATGTCGGAATTCAAGAAAAATCCGGCCGCCGTGCTGCGCGAAGCCAACAACCGCCCCGTTGCGGTGCTCAACCACAATCGGGCGGCGTTCTACATGGTCGAACCGCGGCTGTTCAAGGCGTTGATGGACGAGCTGGCCGACCAGGAGTTGCATCGCAAGGCGCTCAGCCGGCTGGCGGACAAGTCGCGGGCCGTGGAGGTCGACCTTGACGACCTCTAAGGGCAAGGTCCAGCCCAAATACCGGCTGCACTTCATGCCCGAGGCCCTCGAGGAATGGCACCAACTCGACGGCTCGATACGCGTCAACCTGAAGAAGACCCTCGCGAAGCGGCTCGACCGTCCGCATGTCCCCGGCGGCGCCCTCCACGGCGCGCTGGCTGGATGCTACAAAATCAAGCTCCTCAAGCAGGGCGTGCGGCTTGTCTACTGCGTCGAGGACGACCAGTTGATTGTCCTGGTCCTTGCGGTCGACAAGCGCGAAGACAACGTGGCGTACACATCGGCCACAGCCCGCCTGTCCGCGTCCGCTGCGGCGCTGCCCAAAGCCTTGAAGAGCAAGCCGGCGAAGTAGTCGCTCCGCCTCGTCGCGGGCACAGCCTGGAGCACGCGCTGGGGACCTCCGGTCAGGGGGACATGGGTATCTCCGTGGTGCACCCACGCCGATGCCGCGAGGTATTGGCCCGGTGCCGACGTGTTGGCAGGCTTCGTACCGCTGGGTCCATACGCCGGGTCACCCTGCGACGGTGGCGTGTGGAACGGTGATGGCTACACAGGACATCACTCGTCGCCAATGTCGTCACCATGCACCTCAAGTTCCGCCGCAATCGCGCCCTCCTCTACCGCTCTACCTGGGTTCCAAAAGGCACCGCCGCTAACACGCATGGCTACACGCAACAGCGTTACGTGGGCAGCATCCCCCTCACTGCGAGCTCCATCCCAGCCCCCCTGCAATCCAGGCTGAGCGCCGACGAACTGTCATTCGTTGAATCCAAAATCTGCGACGCTGCCCGACAGCGTGCGGCCGAGGAGCAGCGGGCTGCAGCGGAGCGAGAGAAGGACCCGGGGTGGCGGATAGAAGAAGCGCAGCGGCTGTTGGGTGAGGCAGCCGACCGCAGCGCATCACAACCGGTCCATGCCGCCATCCTGGACCGTGTGCAGCAAGCCGTCGTTCGGCTGCACACGAAGGGCGCTCCCGTAACCGCAGCAACGACCAAGCAAACTGACCCGCTGGCCGAGGCACTCACCGCCATCCGTACTGCCGCCCAAGCGGTGACATCTGGTCGTTATGGCACAGCGCCGGCAGAAGGTGTCCGCACAACGCGAACCTACAAGACTTGGTCGCAGCTTTTTGACGCCGTGCAGGGGGACACCGAGGGCTCGCTGTTGCGCGCCCTGCAGGGCAGTGGCTTCGTCAAGAAGCGGGGCGGGTAGACCCGCCCCCGCGAGTGTGACTTAGGCCGCTTTGCGCAGGTGGGCTTGTTGGCGACGGATGGCATGCAAAATGGCCCGGCGCACTTCGACCTGCGGCCGCGCCTGGAAGGCTGTGAGGATGTCGGCAAGAGGCGCTTCGCCGTCTTCATAGTCGAGGCCGACCGCTTCGCACCAGGAGCGGATGCCGTACTCGCAACTGCCGCTCTCGCGCGCATCGTCAAGGTTGACCGTTACGTCATAGCGCTGGTAGCGCCGCACGAACGCATCAATGTCAGTGTCCAACGGCGACACAAGCTGCCGCGGCGGCCGGCCGGCGGCGGTGACCTTGCGACGAATGCCCGCTACAGCGTGCTCTGCCGAGTCTGCATGAAAGGACAGCCCACCCGAGATGGCAATGAAACCACGGTGGGTCGTAACGCTGTAACCGCGTGACTGCGCAGCCCAGGTGGCTGCATAGAGCGTGATGCCCTCTGGACTCATCAATCGGTGCGCATCCAGGGTCATCATGCCATCCAGGTCCGCAAGGCCATGGGCGAGTACACGTGCAGCCCAGTCGCGGGGCACCCAAATGCGGTGGTGGTCCTCCGTGGCGCTCCAGCCCTTGAAGCTGCCTCGATAGGTGTCGCGGTTGGAGTCGATATCGACTTTGTAGCTGACCTCCGAGCTCTTTTCCACAAACCAAAGCTTGAATGTCCCGCCGCCGGCGGCGCCATGGCGGAACAGTGACTTCGCAACCGGAAAGACCTTGGACGCCTTGTATGTGCGCAGGCGCTGCGCCAAAGCTGGTTGCGTGTTGAATTGGCGCCGAGCGGCCCTGGAGCGGCGCACATTGTCAATGGAGGTGCGGCGGTCAAGCACCGCCTGCGCGGTCTCTCGGCGGGGCGCCACGCCAAGCCCACGGATGGCTTCGCTGGCCGCGGCCACGGTCTGCTGTCGGAGAGCCAATGCCAGCTTCGTCAGTTCGAGCGACGTGAGCAGGCGAAAGCGAAGACGCTGCTGGTCTGACGCAACCTCGCTCGCGGAGGTGGCGGTGGCGGTCGGAGAAATGTTGGAAAAATGCTTCGGTGAGGTCATCAGAGACTCCTGAGAGTTGAAGGGAGCCTCGTGTAGTCACCGTATTTATTCCTGCCGGCACCTGTAGCCGCATGTTGTCGCCTTACCTGCGTATTAAAACAACTATTACCGTTTGTTACCTACAAGCATCGACTGGCGAGCTCACGCATGCCCAAGCTGCCGCTGATGCAATCAAGCAAAGGCGTTACGACACGTCGCCATGCGACGGCGCCCACGTGACGCGCACCTACCGGCTCTAGTCGTAATTGCTGCCACACAAGCGGCTGGGGATTCGATGAGCCGCGGTCGCTACACCCAGTGCACGACTTTGCGTGCATCCCAAGGACATCTATGACGACAAGGAATCATTCAGCGCAGCCTGCCGCTGCGCTCATCCATGCGCAAGCTGAAACACCAGCGCAGCGAGTGCTGCGCTTGTACCGACATCCCGCTGGACCGCTCGTGGCATGGTTGCTCGAGGACGCAGAACGACGCGGGCACAACGCGGTCAAGCTGGCCCAAGAGCTCTGTGTCAGCAACCAAGACATGCGGCTTCTTGACCGCGGCCAGGCACCAGAACTGTTACGTGACCACGCGTTTATTGCGAAGGCCGCCCGCTATCTCGGCATCCCGCCGGTGACCGTACGGTTGCTCGTGGGAGACATCACCATCCGCGACTTTGCGACGCGCACGGAGCCTGAGGACGTGGTGATTGAGAGGGAGTTCGCGCGGTTCATGGCCAACCCACAGCTGCGAGCGCTTGTCGCGAACGACGATGCGGAATTGACCTTGGATTACAAGCGACTCTTGCTCGACATCCACGGCCAGCACCGCCACCTGGACTGGCCGGAGGCGCCTCGCTTGCCGGAAATTTTGCGGTGGCTGCAACGCGCGGCCATCGTGCATGACGGCAACGAAGGCGAGGCTGTGCGGGCGATGCGGTAACGCAAGGCAAAGGCCACTTCTGGATTGGAATCTTTCCTCTTTCTTCTTCGCGGGCCTTCGGGCCCGCTTTTTCCGCGCTGGATGGCGTTCGCTACACGAGAGCAGGCCACCCAACTGAAGGAGAAAGGATATGCCTGTTCAAAATCATCGTGGATTCGGGCTCGTGCTCGACCCGCTGCAGTTTGCAGCTGAACTCGCCACGCTCAAGCAGCGCCCGCATTACGACGGCCACGCCCTGTTTATCGAGCTACCGGACCGCGTGGCGCGGCTGTTTGAGAGCACCCTCGTGCCGACCACGCAGGGATTGGCCATCCGCGAAAATGGCGACATGATGTGCGCCGTCGTCACACGGCAAGCGGCATCGACGCAAGTGGTGTGCATCGTGCCGCTGCTCAGTCCGGTCGCAAGGGCTTGGCTCTTTGAGTCAGTCGAAACGCTGCATTGCATGAACGTTGTCGTCGCGATTGCCGACAAGCCCCAAGTCATCGTCGTGACGTCCGGGCCGCCTGTAAAAGACCCTGGAAGCGCGGAGTGGAGAGCGATTCGCAAGCAGGTCGATGAAGCGCCAGTGGAGGGGGATTTCGTGACGCGCACGCTGGAACTGGCTAGCTTATTGAAGCAGCTAGAAGCATCGCAGGAGAGCCTCATCACGGGCTTCGACGTTGGGGAGCGCTTCGTCGTCGCGTGTTTGCCCCCACCTGCGTCTGGTGTCCACAGCGATGTTGACGTCAGACAAGGTGAGCCGGTGGCGGCGGGTGCTGTCCTGCATTGAGCGCAAGCGGTGAAATCGACCGCTGAGGGTGATGGTGCCCCAGCGTTGGGACGGATGTGGTTCTTGAGCGGCCCCCACGTGGGGCTAGCCGTTCTGTTAAGGTGTTGCTAAGCCATTTCGGTTGATTCAAGCCCCTCCCGCTTCGACGCGAGGGGCTTTGTTTTGTTCGCTGGGGCCCGACGCCTAGCGGGCAGGTCTGGCTGAACGTAGATGATGTCCTCCGGAGCGACGGGTCCCCGGGCTAGGCCCAGGCGCATGGCCGGGGTTTTTCCGTCCCGACCCACCTCGCAGTAGTTGAAGTAAGTGCGGAAGATGCTCAACACCGTGACCAGAACGTCAGGGTCGTAGGCGCTTTTGCCGAACCAGAGCCTCCGGTCGGTGTTGGAGCTGGCCACCGCGCGTTCCGCCAACGTGAGGCCACGCCTCACCTGCATAAATGGCGGGGCGGCTACGCTGCGTCAGGAATGTCATAGATGCTCACCTCGATGGAGCCATCTTCGCGTTCGAAGACCTCCAACGCTTGATTGACCAGGTCATCCATCGCCGCGAGCTCGTTGAGGGCTATCTGAAATAGGTCGAGCTGCCGCTGCAGGTCGAGGGTGTGCACGGAGTTCAAGCACACGAGCCCCGCGTGAATCGGCTGCCTCGCGTGCTCCCCGCCGAGCTTGCCTGGCCCGCCACCGCGGAAGTCGACAGAGTTGTGGGTCACCAGCGTGAAGTCACCGGCGACCACGCGTTCGATGAGTGCCCAGTCTTTGGTTCCTGCCAAACCCCGGTCGCGCACGCAAGTGGACTCGACGTGGCCCGCGTCAACAGCCATCTGTACGAGTTCCGGTGTGAGGCACTCGTCGATGAGGAACCGGAACGTCATGCAGCGGCCACGCGCTTGACGACGCGCGTGACACGACGCGGGAGCCCTGGATTCGCCTCTGAGATGCGGCGCGGCCGGCCACGGCGAGGATGGACTTCGTTGTAGACCTTGGCGGACTGGATGTGCGCTTCGGTCAGGAACGGGTACGACGCCTTCAGGCGCCCCATGTCGATGCCAGCGGCCAGCGAGCCAAGCACGATGTCGACGGGCACCCGAGTGCCTGCGAACACCGCCGCTCCGCCCATGACTTCTTGGTCAGTGGTTACCAGCGCGTTCGCTTGGTCGACTTCCTTGGCACGGGCGAGCGCGCTCTGAATGTAGAGCGTCATGTCGACGACCAAGGGTTCGCGCTCGACCTTCCAACTGATGGCGTCCAGCAACCTTAAGGTGAGAACATGGTCCATCACACCCCGCAGTTCGACCCGCGCGGTGAGTTCCTCGAGCACCTGTCGACGAGCACCTGCGATGAGCAGGTCTTCGGTTGCGAAGTAAAACATTGCGAAGGCAGCGCTCAACCGCGTGAAACGCCGGTTGCTTCCTTGGCGCGCAAAGAGGCGTTCTGGCACCAGGCCTTCGTCCACGACCCGATTCATCTGACGGTCCGTCAGGCCGGCGATGAACGCAGCTTCTGCGGTTGGGATGAAGTGTTGAGTGGACATGGTGACTAATACCTCCGAACAGTCGGAAGTATAGTTCAAAGGGCTCCGGCATGCACAGGACTGACGCAGCAACTGCTTGTCTACCGGCGCATCCATCCCGCCGCAACGGGAGAGGCAGTACAGGCCCAAGGTAATCGGATATGCGCAGGAGCTCCTCGGCAATGGCTAGGTTGCTCTGCATCGGGGGGGGGAGGATTTCGCCACCGTGTAGTCGCCGGGCCCAAAGGCCCTTGGCCTGGACTTGCGGGTCCTCGCCGAGGACTTTGCGCCCCCGCCGTTCTGGCCATGCTCGGGGAACGCGGATGCGGTAAAGCCGAGGGCTTTCGGTTCCGGAACCTTTGGACGCCCGATGCAATCGCGGCGCTCTTTGGCGCGCTCCTGGGCCCAGGTTGTCTGCCGCGCCGACGCATTCCGCAGGGGCCCGCTAAACCGGTCAGACCGCGTCGTGCCGGCAACGCCAGACGTGGCCCGGATGCGTCAGTCTTGCTGGACGGCGCAACCGCATCTAGCATGGAGTCCGCAAGACAGGCTTGTCAGTGATTTTGTCAGTGAAAAGCCTGTCGGAGGCGGTCGCTCCGTGACGTTCTGTAACGTTTAGGGTCGGCCAAGTGATTGATTTTGTTGGGGGCAGTCGGCGTACGACGCTCCGGGTTTGGCCTGATACGTCCTCTGTTAATCCGCAGGTCCCTGGTTCGAGCCCAGGTCGGGGAGCCAAGAAATACAGAGGACAATCAAGGCCTTACAGCGCAAGCTGTCGGGCCTTGATGCTTTTTCGGGTCCCAAACCCGGCGATGTCAGTGACTTTGTCAGTGCCATCCGGTCGCCGAGCGTCGCGTGATGTCGCGCGCAGGCTACAACGCCAGGGGTGTTTTCCGGCACCTCCGCTGCAAGGTCGGCGACCAATCTAAGCGCGGCCAGATCTCATGCATTTGGGTCAGCGACGCGTTCACATCAAAAAACAGCCTGTCACAGCCGCCGACGCCATGGAACGGGTTCGGTCTTTACTTTCTTTTGCTGCCAAAGACGAGCAGAAGCCCGCCAACCCCGATGGCGGCAACACCTGCCCAGAGCGGAATATTGACCGTTTTCTTCTCCTTCGCGGAGAGTTCAACAGGCCCAATTTTGACCACCGTGGTGTTTCTTGTGTAGCTGAAGCCGCCATAGATGAGCCCAAGCGTGCCGGCGACGATTAGAGCAATTGCTACAAGCTTGATTGGATTCATGTCGTTGGACTCGAGGTTCACCGCGCCAAGGCCTCAGCGCTGACGGCGCTGAGGGGGTGTGCTGCCCATGCAATTGAAGCATAAGTTGAAACCCGCCCGGATCGTATCTTCACGCTCGTGACGATCGCCGACACGCATGTGTCTGAGCCGGCGCCGTCGATAGGGCATCCATGACGCTGGCGGAAACGGCCAGGAGCGGGATCAAGGCAGATATATTTGACAGATTCATTCAAGAAATCTCACTGAACGTGATAAAGATCGCATCTTCCTCGCATTTGGTCTTCGAGATGCATTGCTCATTGGTCGGGAAGCTTTAATCTGGACCATCACCTGATGGAGCAAAGCATGCAGATCCTGATGGACTTCTTGCAGTTGACGGATGCCGAGGCCCAGGCCTTGGCCGAATTCGCGCCGGAGCTGTTGAACCGCGCGCAGGTGCCGACGCTGGCCTTTCAAGAACAGGTCGAGATCTTGAGCACCCAGGGGGGCATGCTCAGCGCCCTGAGCACGGACCAGTGCGCCCAGCTCATCGAGATGCATGCGGAGCACTATCGGGAGTTGCTCGCGCCGCAATACACCCTGCAACTGCAGCACCGCATGATCGAGGTCGGCGATCTGTATTACCGCTGGGGGCTGCCGCCGCTGTGGATCATGACCACGTCGTCGCTGTTCGCCGCCGATTTCGAGGCCTTCGCCGCCGATTTGTCGCTGCCGCAGCGCCGGCCGCTGATGGCGGCCCTGTACAAGCGCCTGCGGCGCGACGAGGCCTGGCAGATGGAAGGGTACCGGCTGGCCGGGGACCATGTGCGCCGACAGCTCGAGCGTAGTCCCTTGCGCGATGTCCTGACCGGTCTGCTCAACCGCGCGGCCCTGGACGAAATGCTGCCCACCGCCTTGGATCGCGCGCGGCGCAACGGCACGAAGGTGGCGGTGGCGCGGCTGGACTTCGACGCCTTCCGCAGCGTGAACGAGGCGCACGGCACGGTCCTGGGGGATCTGGTGCTGCAGCAACTGGCCGAGCGCCTGCGGCGCGCCCTGCGCAGGACCGACCTGGTGGTCAGACTGGATGCCGATGATTTCGTGCTGGTGCTGGAAGACATCCACCGCCTGGAGAACCTCGCGCCCTTGCTCGAGCGCCTGCAATTGGACCTGGACGTGCCCTACACCCTGTCCGACACGCTGTTGTGGCAATGCCCGATCAGCATGGGCATCACCCTCTACCCCGACGACAACGTCGATGCCCAGGGCTTGCTGCGGCATGCGGAGCGGGCCCTGGGCGAGGTCAAGGCCAACAAGACGCAGCGCGAGCGCTTCTGGGGCGTCTACGGCCAGTAGGCGCGCTCCGTCTTCGCCGACCCCAAGCTTGCAAGCAGGCCTCCAGCGTCTTCGCAACATGTGAAGATTCTCGACCCTTCGACAAACTCCACGGCGGTTGGTCACAAGTGCGGGGAAAAGTGGTTCTACGCTCTGGAACGCGCCCGCCGTAGTTGCCGCGGCGAGGAAAAGCCGGCCAGCTCGGCGCTTCGTGTCACTGGCGCGCCCTGCGCCAATGCCTGCTCGGCCAGTGCCAGGCGTACCCGCTCCACGTAATCGCGCGGGGAAATGCCGGTTTGTTCGCGAAACAGCCGGTTCAGGTGCCGGGGAGTGACGAGCGCCACACGCGCCAGGGCGGCGGCGTTCCAAAGATGTTCAGGGTGTTCGCACACGGCGTCTTGGACACGGTGCAAGGCGGGGTGCATATGGTCGCGCCAGGCCAGCAGGGGTGAAATCTGGTCGGCCTGTGGGCCGCGTCGGGCGAACACCACCATGGTTTGCGCGACCGCCGCGGCCACAGCGGCGCCGCAATGGCCGGCGATGGCGTACAGCGCAAGGTCGATACCGGCGGTGATGCCAGCGCTGGACAGCAGCGTGCCGTCGTCCACGAACGCGCGCTGTCCCAGAACTTGTGCGGCTGGTGCCATGCGCGCAAGGTCGTTCAGCAATTCGTGATGGGTGGTGACCCTGTGCCGGCCAATGAGTCCTGCGTCGGCGGCCATCAATGCGCCCACGCAGATGGTGAGCAGCCGGGTTGCGCCCCCCTGCCCTTGCAGCGCTGGGCCGAGATTGGCGGCGAGCCAGTTGCGCGTTTCCAGCCAGACTGGCAACCGCCAGGCCACGTCGCTCATGGTGCCAAGGCGCCCCAGCAGCACGACCCAAACATGTGCTGAAATCACCGGCGGCAGGGGTTCAATTCCGGTCAGATGGGCGCCCACGGAGGTCCGTACTTCGGCCTGCGGCCCCACGTAGCGCAGGCGAAAGGCTTCGGGCTGGCCGCGCCAACGCAGGTGTTGGTTGGCCAGCCGAAACGCCTCGGCAGGACCGGCAAGATCGAGCAAGAGGGTGTCGGGCAGAACGACGAACAGAACGTCGATGGGGTCGGCGGGCATGCTTCAGGCGGGTTCAGTCCAGGGGTAGTCCATCTGCCGCGCCGTGGCAGCGGCGAGTTCGCGCCCCGCGTGCCGGGCCACCAGATGCAGGCTCATGTCGATCCCGGCGGCGATGCCCGCCGAGGTGACTACCGCGCCATGGTCGATCCAGCGCGCATCCGGGCGCAGGGTCAGGTCGGGATGGAGCCGGGCCAGTTCCGCCACGTCTTCCCAGTGGGTCGTGGCTTCGCAGTCGTGCAGCACGCCAGCGGCGGCGAGCACGAAGGCGCCGGTGCAGACCGAGGCCGTCAGCGCCGCCGATGATGCCCGCTCGGCCACCCAGGCGAGCATGGCAGGGTCGCCCAGCACGGCGTCGACCACGCCGCCTGGCACCAGCAGCCACGGCGTGGCGGGCGCATCGCGCAGCGCGTGGTCGGGCTGGATGACCACGCCAGCGCGGGCACGCACGGCCCGGCCGTCGCGCGAGGCGGTGCGTACCGTGAACAAGGGCGGCGCAACGGCGGCGGCCTGGCGGGCGTGGACCCGCGCCGCGGTGGTGAACACCTCGTAAGGGCCGGCGAAGTCCAGCAGTTCCATGTCGTCGAACACGAGCATGAGGACGGTGGTGGCGTGCACATCCGTGCCTTGCGGGGTGTCACCCATCTTCGGACGGTCGAGCGATGGGACCATGGTGGGCTCCCCCGCGCTGCACGCGGCCCCGCCGAGCGGGGCATCGCCCATCTTCGGACGGCCGGACGATGGGCTCATGCCACGCGCTCCAGTGCCTGCGCGGCCGTTACCAAGGTGGCGAAACGCCCGGTGAGAACGGTTTCGGTGCGCTCGCGAATGGCCTCGGCGGTGAGCAGTTTGCCAGCGGGGGTCTGCATGTCGAAGGTCAACGTGGCTTCGGTGACGTAGTCGACCTCCCAGCCTTCGTCGCTGGCGTGGCGTGCCGTGGTTTCGCAGCACTGCTCGGTGCGGATGCCAGCGACGAGTACACGCGCGATGCCATGTTCGCGCAGCCAGTCCGCAAGGCCAGTGCCGACCAGGGCGCTGTGGCGGCGCTTCTCGACCGTGAACGCGGGTTCGAAGGCGTCGAGTCCGTCCAGCGGACGCACATGACCGCTGGCCTTGGCGAAGGGATTGGCCGCCATATCGTCACCACCGAGGTGAAAAATGCGCACGATGGGCACGCCACGCGCCTGGCAGCCCTGCACCAAGGTGTTGCAGGCGTGCAGGAAGGCAGGAACGTCGCGCGCGTCCCAGGTCGGGCGATGGCGAAAGGATTCTTGAACGTCGATCAACAGCAAGGCGGTTTTCATAAGCAGGCTCCGGCAGGTTGGGGAACAGCCTGCATGATGGGGCCGCAGGCCGCTGCGCGCGACGCTGGATCGGGACCGTCTAGGACAAAAAACGGACATGCACCGCACGGTGCGCGGCGTGACTCAAAACGGCAACTTGCCGGCGAGCATATGCCACCACATGACCCAGTCGCCCATGAGGCTGTAGATCGGCCGCTTGAAGGTGGCCGGGCGGTTGTGCTCGAAAAGGACATGCCCGGCCCAGGCGAAGCCATAGCCCAGCAGCACGCCGGCGAGCAGCCATTCCGGTTGGCCGGTGAACAGCAGGAGGAACAAGCACGCCAGGGCCAGCGTGGAGCCGATGAAATGCAGGCGGCGGCACATGGGGTTGCGGTGCTCGGCCAGGTAGAGGGGATAGAACTCGGCGAACGAGCGGCTGGCAGCCAAGCGCGCGAGATCGGGCGGCGAGGCCTGCGGCGGCGTGTGGGCTTGCCGGGTATGACGATCACGTGCGCGCATCGAAACCTCCTTCGCGGCGCGGCACCCGCGCTGCGCCAAATTAACGAATCAACGAATCAACTATAGGCCGCCAACAGGCGCAGCACGGCGCCGTCCTCCGCCGTTCAGCCGGCAGCGCACAAGCGCTGTCGCGCAGCGCCGTACTCCCGGCCGAGTCGAGCCACCAGTTCGGCGGCGGGAACCACGCCTTCGACGGCGCCGATGCCCTGGCCGCTGCCCCAGATGTCTTTCCAGGCCTTGGCTCCGCCGACCGCCGCGGCGAAATCCATCTTGCTCGGGTCTCCTTCGGGCAGATGGTCGGGGTCCAGCCCGGCGGCGGCGATCGAGCCGCGCAGGTAGTTGCCGTGCACGCCGGTGAACAGATTGGAGTAGACGATGTCCTGCGCCATGCCCTGCACGATCATCTGCTTGTAAGCTTCCGGCGCCCTCGCCTCCTCGGTGGCGATGAAGGCGCTGCCGACGTAGGCGAAGTCCGCGCCCATGGCCTGCGCCGCCAGCACCGCGTCGCCCCGGGCGATCGCGCCGGCAAGCGCCAGCGGCCCGTCGAACCACTGCCGGATTTCCTGCACCAGTGCGAAGGGAGACAGGGTGCCGGCATGCCCGCCGGCCCCCGCGGCCACTGCAATGAGGCCATCGGCCCCTTTCTCGATGGCCTTGTGGGCGAAGGCGTTGTGGATGACGTCGTGCAGCACGATGCCACCCCAGGCGTGCACGGCCTGGTTGACCTCGGGCCGCGCGCCCAGCGAGGTGATGACGATGGGCACCCGGTACTTGGCGCACAGCGTCAGGTCGTGCTCGAGCCGGTCGTTGCTCCTGTGCACGATCTGGTTCACGGCAAAAGGCGCGGCGGGCTGATCCGGGTGCGCCCGGTCCCACGCGGCGAGGGTCTCGGTGATCTCGGCCAGCCACGCGTCGAGCTGGGCCGCCGGCCTGGCGTTGAGCGCCGGAAAGCTGCCGACGATGCCTGCCGTGCACTGGGCGATGACGAGCTTGGGGTTGGAGATGATGAACAGCGGCGAGCCGATGATCGGCAGGCGCAGGCGGGACAGGGCTGAAGGAAGCGGCATGGTGGGGTCAACGCGTGAACGGGAGCCGGTTGGCTGGGATCGGTGGCGGTGGCGGGCCCCGGCGGGCGATGTTTCTTGTGTTCGCCCTGGCGGAGCCGCCCCGTGGCTGTGCAGGGGACGACCTGGCGCAGCCGGGTCAGAACGCCTCGGCCGGCAGCGCCATCACGCTGTCGGCGCCCTGCAACACGGCGTCACGCAAGGCGGCGCACCGCGGCAGCAGATGCGCGCCGTAGAACGCCGCGGTCGTGCGCTTGGCCTGGGCGAAGGAGGCCTCGGCGGCCATCATCTCGCCGGCGGCCAGCCAGGCCTGGCCCATCTGCCAGCCGGCCAGCAGGGTTCCGGCCAGCATCAGGTAGGGCACGCTGCCGGCGTAAACCGCATTCGGCTCGGCCTTGCCGTTGGCGACGACGAAGGCCACGGTCTGTTCAAACGCCTCGCGCGCCCGGCCGAGTTGCCCGGCCAGGGTCTGCGCCTGCGGGTCGCCGCTGGCCTGCAGGCGCTCTTGCGTCTGCTGCACGCGGCGGGCGAAAGCCAACGCCAGGGTGCCGCCGTCGCGCAGGGTCTTGCGGCCGACGAGGTCGTTGGCCTGGATGGCGGTGGTGCCCTCGTAGATGGTGAGAATGCGTGCGTCGCGGTAATACTGCGCCGCGCCGGTCTCCTCGATGAAGCCCATGCCGCCGTGCACCTGCACGCCCAGGCTGGCGACCTCGATGCTCGTTTCGGTGGAGAAGCCCTTGACGATGGGCACCAGAAATTCGTAGGCCGCCTCGTGGGCGGCGCGCTGGGCGGGGTCGGCATGCGCGCGGCCGACATCGTGCAGACCGGCCGCCGTCAGCGCCAGGGCGCGCGCGCCCTCGGTGAGGGCGCGCATGGTCATGAGCATGCGCCGCACGTCCGGGTGGTGCACGATGGCCACCGACTGCGCGCTGCTGCCGTCCACCGGGCGCGACTGCACGCGGTCGCGCGCATAGCCGGCCGCCTTCTGGTAGGCCCGCTCGGCCAACGCCACGCCCTGCATGCCCACGGCGTAGCGCGCGGCGTTCATCATGATGAACATGTATTCGAGCCCGCGGTTGGGCTCGCCGATCAGCTCGCCGATGGCGCCCTCGCCCACCTCGCCCTTGCCGTCGCCGTACACCAGCACGGCGGTGGGGCTGGCCTTGATGCCGAGTTTGTGCTCGATCGAGGCGCACCACACGTCGTTGCGCCGGCCGTCGGGCAGCACCTTGGGCACGATGAACAACGAGATGCCCTTCACGCCTGCGGGGGCGTCGGGCAGGCGGGCCAGCACGAGGTGGACGATGTTGTCCGCCATGTCGTGCTCGCCGTAGGTGATGAAAATCTTCTGCCCGAAGATCCGGTAGCCGCCACCATCCTGTGGCACGGCGCGGCTGCGCACCAGGGCCAGGTCCGAGCCGGCCTGGGGCTCGGTGAGGTTCATGGTGCCGGTCCACGCCCCCGAGATCAGCCGGGGGATGTAGCGCTGCTGCTGCTCCTTGCTTCCCGCCGTCAGCAGGGCCTCGATGGCGCCGTCCGACAGCAGCGGGCACAGCGCGAAACTCAGATTGGCGCTGTTGAGCATCTCGGTGCAGGCGGCGGCGATGCTCTTGGGCAGGCCCTGGCCGCCGAAGTCCACCGGGTGCTGCAAACCCTGCCAGCCGGCTTCGGCGAATTGGCGGAACGCCTCCTTGAAACCGGGCGTGGTGGTGACCACGCCATCCTTCCAGCTGCTTGGCTGCAGGTCGCCCGTTGCATTGAGCGGGGCGACCACGTCCTGGTTGAAGCGGGCGCATTCCTCCAGCACGGCACGCGCGGTGTCGGGCGTGGCGTCCTCGTAGCCGGGGAGCCGGGCGATGTCGGGCAGGCCGGCCAGATGCTCGAGGCAAAAGGCCATGTCCTTGACGGGTGCTGTGTAGCGCATGCGAGTCTCCTTGATATTTCGGCGAGCCGCTTGGCGCCGGGTGGCGTTGCAGCTTCTGGTGGTGAACCTCGCGCCGCGGCGCGATCAGAGCTGCTTGACCATTTCGGGCACGGCGGTGAACAGGTCGGCCACCAGGCCGTAGTCGGCCACGCCGAAGATGGGGGCCTCCTCGTCCTTGTTGATGGCCACGATGACCTTGCTGTCCTTCATCCCGGCCAGATGCTGGATGGCCCCGGAGATGCCCACGGCGACGTAGAGCTGGGGGGCGACGATCTTGCCGGTCTGGCCGACCTGCCAGTCGTTCGGGGCGTAGCCGGCGTCCACCGCGGCGCGGCTGGCACCCAGCGCCGCGCCCAGCTTGTCGGCCAGCGGGGTCATGACGGCGTCGAAGTTTTCCTTGCTGCCCAGGCCGCGCCCGCCGGAGACGACGATCTTGGCGGCGGTGAGCTCGGGGCGCTCGCTCTTGGTCGTCTCGCGCCCCACCAGGCTGGACAGGCCGGAGTCGGGCACCGCGGCGATGGACTCGAGCGCGGCGCTGCCGCCGGTGGCGGCGGCGAGGTCGAAGCCGGTGGTGCGCACGGTGATGATCTTGACCGCATCGGCGCTTTGCACGGTGGCGATGGCGTTGCCGGCGTAGATGGGGCGGTCGAAGGTGTCGGGTCCAAGCACGTGGATGACGTCGGAGATCTGCATGACGTCGAGCAGCGCGGCCACGCGCGGCATGAGGTTCTTGCCGAAGGCGGTGGCCGCCGCCAGGATGTGCGTGTAGCCGCCGGCCAGGGCCAGCACCTGCGGCGCGAGGTTCTCGGCCAGGCCGTCGCCCAGGTGGGGGGCGTCGGCTTGCAGCACCTTGGCCACGCCGGCGATTTGCGTGGCGGCCTGGGCCGCGCCGGTGCAGTCGCGTCCGGCGACCAGCACATGCACTTGCGGGTCGCAGGCCAGCGCGGCGGTGACGGTGTGGAGGGTGGAGGGCTTGAGGCCGTGGTGGTCGTGTTCGGCGATGACGAGTGCGGTCATGGGCTGGTCCTGGTGTGCCCGCGCCGGCGGGCGGCGGCGGGGGTGATGGCGGGTGGGTTCGGCCGTGGCGGCGCTCAGATCACCTTGGCTTCGGTCTTGAGGCGGGCCACCAGGGTGGCCACGTCGGGGACCTTGACGCCGGCGCCGCGCTTCGGGGGCTCGGCGACTTTGAGGGTCTTGAGGCGGGGCGCCACGTCGACGCCGAGTTCGGCGGGCTTGAGCGTGTCGAGCGGCTTTTTCTTGGCCTTCATGATGTTGGGCAGGGTGACGTAGCGCGGCTCGTTCAAGCGCAGGTCGGTGGTGACCACGGCGGGCAGCTTGACCTGCAGGGTCTCCAGCCCGCCGTCGACCTCGCGCGTGACCTTGGCCGCGCCGTCGACGAGTTCGACCTTGGAGGCGAAGGTGGCTTGCGGCCAGCCCAGCAGCGCGGCGAGCATCTGCCCGGTCTGGTTGCAGTCGTCGTCGATGGCTTGTTTGCCGAGGATGACGAGTTGCGGCTGTTCCTTGTCGACCACGGCCTTGAGCAGCTTGGCCACGGCCAGCGGCTGCAGTTCGGCCTCGGTCTCGACCAGCACGGCGCGGTCGGCGCCGATGGCCATCGCGGTGCGCAGGGTTTCGCCGCAGGCCGCGGCGCCGCAGCTCACGGCGACGACCTCGCTGGCCACGCCCTTCTCTTTCAGGCGCACGGCCTCTTCCACGGCGATTTCGTCAAAGGGGTTCATGCTCATCTTCACCCCCGCGGTGTCCACCCCGCCACCGTCGCTCCTGACACGCACCTTGACGTTGTAGTCCACCACACGCTTGACTGCCACCAGCACCTTCATCCAGAACTCCCATGATTGAAAACTGCGACCCCGAGTATAGGCAGCGCCCCGACCCTGGCGTGGGCCTGTCAAGGCCAGCGCCCGCCGCGCGCGTCCAGACTCGCTGCTGGCGGATCTTCGGCCAGCACGGGAATCGAACGATCGTTCTATTTTGCCAGTGTATCGACAGAACGCCCGTCGGATCAAGCCCCATCGCCGGGCATGTGTGCCGCCGCGCCCGGTCCCTGCTCGGCCAGGGCCGCTTGCGCCGCCGGCGCAACCGAGCCTTGCCCGGGAGCCCAGCGCAGCACGCGCTGCGGAAACGGAATGTCCACGCTGTTGCTCTTGAGCGCGTGCCAGATCGCCAGGTTCACCGCGCCGCGCACGTTCAAGGTTCCGTTCTCGGGATCGGCGATCCAGTAGCCGAGGGTGATTTCCAGCCCGTCCGCGCCGAAGTTGCTCAACACGGCGCTTGGCGCCGGATCGCGCAGGATGCGCGGCACGGCGGCGGCGGCCTCGCGGATGAGCGGCAGCACCGTATCCAGGTCGCTGTCGTAGCCCACCGACACGGTGGTGGACATCCACACATTCGGATCGGTGTACGACAGGTTCTCGATGCGATTGGAAATGAGCATCTCGTTCGGCACGATGGACTCGGTGCCACCCGAACTGCGCACCACGGTGTAGCGGGTCTTGATGTCGAGGATCTTGCCCTGGAAGCCGGGGTCGAGGCGCACGTTGTCGCCGACGCGCAAGCTGCGCTCCAGCAGGATGACGAAGCCCGACACGTAGTTCGCCGCGATGCGCTGCAGGCCCAGACCCAGGCCGACGCCGAGGGCGCCACCGAACACGCCGAGCACGGTCAGATCGATGCCCACCATCTGCAGCCCCACCAGCAGCGCCGTGGTGAAAATGGCGGCGCGGATCAGGCGCGACAGCACCAGGCGCAGGTTGATGTCGAGCGGCGACAGCAGCAGACGGCTCTCCAACAGCGACGACACCCACAAGGCCAGCACCAGGGTCACGACAATGGAGACGATGCCGCGCAGCAGGGTCCAGCCCGTGAGGCGCTGGTTGCCGATGTGCAGCGACACGGCGTCGAGCGCCTCGACGATCTCCGGCAGCGCGCCGCTCAGATAGAGCAGCAGGCCGAGCCAGGCCATCCAGCTCAGGCCGCGCACCAGGAAGCCGATGGGTTCGCTGCGCGGGTACAGCCGATGGGATACCCGCGCGGCCACGCGCACCAGCAGCCAGACCGCCAACACCGGAAGCGCCAGCTTGAGCAGCGGCGCGCGCAGCAGCAGCGGCGAGCCATGGCGCACGAATTGCAGCAACAGCAGGGCGACGGCAGGCAGGCCGACCCCGTGGCCCAGCGCCACGCGCAGCGCGTCGCGCCAATGCGCCGCCTGCATGAAGCGCCGCTCCAGCCACATGCCCACCGCCAGCGCCAGCACGAGCACGCCGAGAATCACCAGCAATTGCCAGCGTAGTTGGGTCCAGGGGTGGTGAAGAAGAGCTTCGAGTAGCGGAGAGCGCATGGAAGGTCAGGCAATGTCGGGCAGCGTCCGCGGCGAAGCTGCGCGCGGCGAAAGTGGCACGGTATCGTAGGCGATGGCAGGCCGAACGCCCCCGCCGGGGCGCCGCGCCGCCGCGCCTCGGCTCAGGCCTGGCGCCAGGCCGGCGGCCGCTTGTCGATGAAGGCCTGCACGCCTTCGAGCGCGGCCTCGTCCATGAAATTGCACGCCATGGACTGCCCGGCAAGCTGGTAGGCGGCGGCGATGCCCATTTCGATCTGCCGGTAGAACTGCGCCTTGCCGATGGCGATGGCCTCGGCCGGCTTGGCCAGGATGCTCTGCACCAGCTTGTCCACCTCGGCGTCCAGGTTCTCTGGCGCGGCGACACGGTTGACCAGGCCCCATTGCCGCGCGGTTTGCGCATCGATGAAATCGCCGGTCAGCAGCATTTCCATCGCCACCTTGCGCGGCACGTTGCGCGCCAGCGCCACACTGGGCGTGGAGCAGAACAGACCGACGTTGATGCCCGAAACGGCCAGGCGCGCGTCCGCCGCCGCCACCGCCAGATCGCACTGCGCCACGAGCTGGCACCCGGCCGCAGTGGCGATGCCATGCACCTTGGCGATCACCGGCTGCGGCAGCGCCAGCAGCGAGAGCATGACCTTGCTGCAACGCGCGAACAAGTCGCCGCTTTTGTCGAGGCTGGGTTCGGCGCGCATTTCTTTCAGGTCGTGCCCGGCGCAGAAGGCGCGGCCGGCGCCCTGGATCACGACCACGCGCGCGGAGCGGTCGTCGCGCAAGGCGTCCAGCTCGGCCTGCAGCGCCGCGAGCAGCGCGTCGGACAGGGCGTTGAACGCCTGCGGGCGGTTGAGGGTGAGGGTGACGACGCCGCGCGCGTCGCGCGAATTCAGCACCAGGGTTGTGTCGGAGGTTTGCATCGCGGCATTCATGATGGTCTTCCTTGCATCAGACGTCGATGGCGTCGCGCGAACGAGCCCGCGCGCGCAGGGTGTACTTCTGGATCTTCCCGGTGGAGGTCTTCGGCATCTCGCCGAACACCACCCGGCGCGGCACCTTGAAGCCGGCCAGGTGCTTCCTGCAGAAATCGATGATGTCTTCCTCGGCGGCTTGGGCGCCCGGCTTGAGTTCGACGAAGGCGCAAGGCGTCTCGCCCCACTTCGGGTCGGGCATGGCCACCACGCCGGCCACCATCACCGCGGGATGGCGATACAGCACATCCTCCACCTCGATGCTGGAGATGTTCTCCCCGCCCGAGATGATGATGTCCTTGCTGCGGTCCTTGATCTTGATATAGCCGTCGGGGTCCACCACGGCGAGGTCGCCGGTGTGGAACCAGCCGCCGGCGAAGGCCGCCGCGGTGGCCTGCGGGTTGGCCAGATAGCCCTTCATCATGATGTTGCCGCGGAACATCACCTCGCCCATGGTCTCGCCGTCGTGCGGCACCGGCTGCATGGTGCCGGGATCGAGCACCGTGGTGCCGTCCTGCAGGTGGTAGCGCACCCCCTGGCGCGCGTTCAGGCGCGCCCGCTCGGACAGCGGCAGATCATCCCAGTCGGCCTGCCAGGCGCACACCGAGGCGGGGCCGTACACCTCGGTGAGGCCGTACACATGGGTGAGTTCGAAGCCCATGCCATGCAGGCCTTCGATCATGGCCGCCGGCGGCGCCGCGCCGGCCACCATGGCGCGCACGGTCTGCGCAATGCCGGTCTTCAACTCGGCCGGGGCGTTGACCAGCAGGTTGTGCACGATGGGCGCGCCGCAGTAGTGCGTGACGCCCTCGCTGCGGATGCGCTCGAAGATGGCCTGCGCCTCCACCTTGCGCAGGCAGACGTTGACGCCGGCGCGCGCCGCCACGGTCCAGGGAAAGCACCAGCCGTTGCAGTGGAACATCGGCAGGGTCCACAGATAGACCGGGTGCTTGGGCATGTCCCATTCGAGGATGTTGGACACGGCGTTGGCGTAGGCGCCGCGGTGCGAGTACACGACGCCCTTGGGCTTGCCGGTGGTGCCGGAGGTGTAGTTCAAGGCGATGGAGTCCCACTCGTCGCCCACGCCCGGCAAGGCGTCGGCGCTGTCACCTTCGGCCAGCAGCGCCTCGTAGTCCAGGCTGCCGATGCGTGGGCCGGCCACATCGAACTGCGCCTCCGCGACGTCCACCACCAGCGGCGCGGGCAGGCCCTGCTGCACGGCCAGCTCCACCGCGCTGCGCATCACCCCGGCCAGTTCCGGGTCCACCAGCACGGCGCGGGCGCCGCCGTGCGCGAGCATGTAGGCCAGGGACTCGGTATCCAGCCGGGTATTCAACGCGTTGAGCACCAAGCCGGCCAGCGGCACGCCGAAATGCGCCTCGACCATCGCCGGCACGTTGGGCAGCATGACGGCGACCACGTCCCCGCGCTGCAAGCCCCGGCGCAGGAGCGCCGAAGCCAGGCGGCGACAGCGCTCGCGCGTCTCGCCCCAGGTCTGGCGCAAGGCCCCGTGCACGATGGCCGTGCGGCGCGGATACACGTCGGCGGCGCGGTCGAGAAAAATGAGCGGCGTGAGCGGCGCGTGGTTGGCCGCGTTGGGGGTCAAGTCGGCGTCATGCATGATTGTCTCCTGCTTGTCTCTTGCAGCGGACCGGCGTCGAGCGCCGGACTTTCCCCACAATGTATGCCAAGCGCGCGCTGCAGCACAGGCAAGACAGCACGGCAGTCAAGCGGGAGGGCTTGCGCCGCCCACCAGGCGCTCCTCCACGAGACGGCGCTGCCAGTCCTTGCTCCATCCCAACACCGCATCGGCGGGCATGGGCCGGGCGATGAAATACCCCTGCGCGATGTCGCATCCCGTGGTCTGCAGGAAAAACCAATCCTGCTTGTCTTCCACGCCTTCGGCGACGACTTCCATGCCGAGCTGCTTGGCGAGATTCAGGCTGGCCTCGAAAATCGCCCTCAATTTGGGATCCTGCCAGGCGTTATGCGTGAACCCGTAGTCGATCTTGAGCTGATCGAACGGCAGGTCGCGAAGCTGCACCAGCGAGGAATAGCCGTTGCCGAAGTCGTCGATGGACAGGCAAAAACGCTTGAGCCGCAAGCGCGTGAGCACGTCGAGCGCGGTGGACAGTTCATGCATCAGACCGCTCTCGGTCAATTCCAGCGCCAGCTGCCGCGGCTGCACATCGCTTGCCAGCGCCTGCAGCACCACCCAGTCGGCGAAGTCGATCTGCCCCAGATCCTGCATCGACACGTTGATGGCCACCTGCAAGGGCAAACCCGCCTGGGTCCAGCTCCGGGTCTGGTTGAGCGCGCCTTTGACCACGGCGCGCGTGAGATCCTGGATCAGGCCATGCTCCTCGGCCACTGCAATGAACTGGTCGGGAAACACCAGGCCGTCATGGGGATGCATCCAGCGCGCCAGGGTTTCCACGCCAAGAAACGCCCCGGTCTCCACCACCACCTTGGGTTGGTAGTAGTTGATGATTTGCCCTTGCGCGATGGCCGCCGCGACCTCGTCGCGGCCATAAGTCTTGCGGGCCGTCTTGGCCTTGGCGCGCACCTCGTTGTCACATAGGCCAAGCAAGTCGTTGAGCTTGTCGCGCGAGGGCGGCTTGGGCAATGCCCCCACCACGCGCAACTGCTGGTTGCGCGCCAGCCGCTCGGTGGCTTGCAGCATCACGGTGTCTTCGCCGCTGACGAGAATCAGGCATCCCCGGTACCCGCAAGTGGCCAAATGGCGCACGAACTCCACGCCGTCCATGCCCGGCATGTTGATGTCGAGCAGGATCAAGTCGGGCCGGGATTCGGGCGCGCCGCACAACTCCAGCGCCTCGGCACCGTTCTCAACGCCCCTCACCTGCGAATACCCGAACTGGGTCAGCATCGTGCTCAAGAGTTTGAGCATGAAAGGATCGTCGTCGAGAATGAGGATGCGCGTGCTTGTCATGTCCGTCATCTTGTGTTTCCCTCCTTGCCTTTCATGGCCAGATCAGCCATGCACCGATCCACCGCCTCCAGAACGGCGTCGAGTTCGTCCTCGAATCCCGGTAAAAGGGTCGCGACCTTCTCTCGATCGCCCGATTTCCCGGCCGCCTCCAACTGCCTGCATGCCTCGCCCAGAGCCAGGGCCCCGACGCTGCGCGCCGAGGATTTGAGCTTGTGCGCGTGAAAGCCGACATCCTCCAGCCGTCCCTCGGCAAACCCCGACACCAGGGCGTCGGCGGTCGGCACGCTGCGCAGCCGGAACTCCTGCAGCAGCGTCGCGATCAGGTCCGCGTCATCGCCAACCAGGGCTTTGAGCACGTCGAGATCGAGATGAACGTTTGTTGCTCGGTTCCCGCCCTGCGCCGGCTCCCCGCTGCGGACCTGAGTCTCGGACTGGACGGGCGGCAGCCATTTCTCCAGCGTCTCCTTGAGGCGCTCGATCGAAACGGGCTTGGACAAATAGTCGTCGATGCCCGCCGCCCTGCAGCGCTCGGCCTCGCCCCGCTGGGCCGCGGCCGACAAGGCCACGATCGGCGTGCGCGCCAGAATCCTGCGCGCCTCCTGCTCGCGCACGGCGGCGGCGAACTGATAGCCGTCCATCACCGGCATGTGCAGATCGCTGAGCACCAGCCCGTACTGGCCGCTGGCCCAACGCTCCAGGGCCAGTTGCCCATTGGGAACCAGGTCTGCGGCCAGCCCGATGATCTCCAGCTGGGAGCGAATGACGAGTTGATTGACCTCGTTGTCCTCGGCCACGAGAATGAGCCGCCCTTGGCGCTGCGCTTCCTCGCGGGATGGCGCCTGCACCGCCCTGCCGCGCTGGGCCTGAATCGTGGGCAGCTCTTCCGCCACCGCGCGCCCCGCGGCGACCGCCACCGCCTCCAGGATGCGCCGGCGGGTGAGCAGGTTGCCATCGACCTGCACCACGTCGTGCGCCAGCCGCCTGGGCTTGAGGCGCCGGCCGCGGTTGATCGACAGGTGCTGCACCAGCAAGAAATTCAGATCCGCGCCGTGGATCTGATGCGCCGCGTCGCGCATATTGGCCAGGTCGGGAACACCGGTGAACTCCAACACCCAGACCCACAGGGCGGGAAGCGGCTTGGGAAACGCGCGCAAGGCATCCAGATCCGGCGCACGCAGCACATCGGCCCCGGCCTGCTGCAGATGCAGCGCGATGTCGGCCGCCATGCCGGCCTGCGGGCCGATGACCAAGCAGGACAACCCGGCCACGGGCGACGGCGGCTCGGGCGCTTGCTCCAGTTTTCCGAGCGGCAGGATGACGGTGAACGCGCTGCCCCGGTCGGGGGCGCTGATCACGGAAATCCGCCCCCCATCATGCTCGTGAGGCGGTGGCAGATCGCCAGCCCCAGACCGGTGCCGCCGTAGCGCTTGGTCGTGTTGGCATCGGCCTGCTCGAAGGGCTGGAACAGCTTGTTCTGGGTCGCCGCGCTCATGCCGATGCCATTGTCGCGCACGATGCATTCGACCCAGACCCGGCCGTCCTCCTCCATCATCAGCTGGATGCGCAAGGCGACCTGCGCAGCGCGCTCCAGGCCGCTGGAGAACTTGATCGCGTTGTTGACCAGATTCGTCAGCACCTGCCGGATGCGCAGCGCATCGCCGGAAGCAAGCCGTGGAATGCGCGGGTCGACGAAAAGCGTGAGTTCCACCCCTTTCTTCATGGCCACCGGCTGCTCCAGCATGCACACGGCCTCGACCATGTCCTCGACGCAGAACGGCTCGGGCGCGAATTCCAGCTTGCCGGCCTCGATCTTGGACAGGTCCAGGATGTCGTTGATGATGTTCAACAGGGTATGCGCCGAATCGTGAATGATCTCGGCCATCTTGGCCTGCTGTCCGTCGAGGCTGGTCTGCCGCAGCAGATCCAGCATGCCGATGACGCCGTTGAGCGGCGTGCGGATCTCATGGCTCATCGCGGCCAGGAAATCCGACTTTGCGCGGCTGGCCTCCAGCGCCGTGTCGCGTGCCTGCTGCAACTCGCCGATCAGGCGTTTGTGGCCGCGCAGATCGTGCATGACGCCCACGAAGTAGCGCTGTTCGCCGATCCTGTACTGGTTCACCGCCAGTTGCACCGGGACGATGCTGCCATCCCTGTGCTGGGCGGTCACTTCGCGTCCGAACCCGATGATGCGCGCCTGGCCGGTCTCGAGGTAGCGGTCGAGATAGCCGTCATGCGCCGTGCGGTACGGCTCTGGCATCAGGGATGAAACATTGCCGCCCACCAATTCCTCGCGGGCGTATCCAAGCAGGCGGCACAGCGCGGAATTGACCATCAGGACGGTTCCATTGGCGTCGATGGTGATGATGCCGTCGGCGAGGTTTTCGACCACCGCGGCGATCTGGATCTGGCTGGCCTTGAGCGCGTCCTCCTGGGCCTGCAGCCGCGCCGAGGTGCGGTTGAGGGTGCGGCCCAGCGTCTCGATCTCGACATTGGCGGTCGACACCCGCATCTGCTGGCCGCTGACGTCGCCCAGGCCCTGAACGAAGCGGGTCGCGCGTACCAGGGCGTTCAGCGTCGGCCTGATCAGCGCATACAGCAGCGCGGTATCGAGCACGACGAACAGCAGCAGAAACAGGCCGCTGTTCACGATCAAGCGGGTGGCCTGGGCCGGAATGTCCGTGGTCGAGACCTCCATGCGCAGCCATCCCAGTTTGCCCCGCTCGATGGGATGCCAGAGCACGAGCGACGCCGCCCGCAAGTCCTTCGGCAGACCCGGGCCGAAGTTGTCGGGCGCATAGATCCAGGCGGCGCGGCTCCCGCCGGCCTGCGGCGGCGTCAAAACACCCTCGCCATACACGGCCCGGGCGGTGCCGCCGGGCTCGCGCAGAACCTGGCCCAGAATGCGATGCTGGCGATCGACCAGGGTCAGGGAGCGCACGCCGGGATAATCGGCCGCGCTCTCCAGCAGTTGTTCGATCGAACCGTAGTCGCGGGTCAGAATCAGCGGCGCCGCGCCCAGGGCCAGGTTTTCGGCGACCGCATGGATTTGCGCCTGTGTGTCGGCCCGTCTGAAACCAATGAATTCGGACACGATGTAGGACATCACGCCGGCCAGATTGGCGAGGACGAGAATCGCCGACAGCAGGAGCAGTTGGATGTTGAAATGCCTGGGAAGCAGGCGCCGGACCCAGGCTTCGCGCTGGCCAACCGCGCCGGATGCGATGTTGTCCATTCAGGGCGCGGGGTTGACGATGAAGCGCTGGATGCCGAGCTTTTCCAGGGGCGCGTAGTCCCGCGCGAAATCAGCCCTCACCGGGTCGTTCAAGAACGTGGCGTCGAGCAGGCGGCGGCCTCCGGCAGTGCCGCGCAGCGCCAGCAGCGCGGCCACGAGCTTTTGCCCCTCGGCCTGCGTCACGCGTCGACTGGCCGCCAGCGGATGTGGCGGCACCCCCGGCGTGGTGTAGAGAATCCGCAACTGCGACTGCAATGCCGCGGGCTCCCTGGCGAGGGTTTCCTTGATCCCGCCGCCGGCGGCCGCCTCGCCCAGCGCGACGGCGCGGTAGACGTTTTGATGGCTGCCGACATATTCAGGCCTGATATCCAGATGCTTGTCCGCAAGTTCGACGCGAATCAGGAGCGAGGCCCCGAAAGCATTCGCTGCCGGAAAGGCCAGGGTCTTGCCATTGAGCTGGCTCAACGCCGTGATGGGCGAATCGCGCCGCACCACCAGGATGCCGTTGAGCAATCGGCTGTCGCGCACGAGGGGCCGGTAACCCTGCTCCTGCCTGGCCATCACCATGTCGTAGGGATTCACGTAGGCGAGATCCGGAACGCCCTTGAGCAAGGCCGCCTCGAAGTCGGAAATCTTCGCGTAGGCGAGCAGCTTGAAGTGATAGCCCGTGACCTGTTCGAGGCGATCCAGCAGAGGCTGCCAATCCTGGTAGACCCGCACCGGCGCGAACTGGGGAACCACGGCGACCGTGAACGTCGGCTCCGCCGCTTGCCCGGCCGCCATGCTGGCGCCCCAGGCCGAAACCGCCAACAGAAACGCCCGCAGCCAAGATCTCATTCCTTCTCCCAGAAAGCTGTCAATATCGCCAGACCGCACCAGAATACGACGACGCAACGTCGCACGTTGCCAGCGATGGACGAATAACCATGACAAATTCTGCCGTTTGGCCGGGATATCCGGCATCCGGTTCGCGCCGGGAAACAACCCCGCGCTTGCACGCGGCGCGGCTACGCGTCGACCCCTACCAGGACCCGGATATGCGCGGCCGCGCTGCGGCCCAATGCGCCCAGGTTATAGCCGCCTTCCAGGCAGGACACGATGCGCCCGCCGCAGCATTGCGCGGCAAACTCGTGCAGGACGCGGGTGATCCAGGCGTAGTCGGCCTCCACCAGGCCCATCTGGCCGAGGTCGTCGTCGCGGTGGGCGTCGAAGCCGGCGGAGATGAACAGCATCTGCGGCTCGAACCCGCGCAGGCGCGGCAACCACTGGTTCTGCACCACTTCGCGCACCCGCGCGCCGCCGGTGTAGGCCGGAAGCGGCACGTTGAGCATATTGGCCGCGGGATGCTCGGTGCCGGAGAACGGATAGAAAGGGTGCTGGAAAAAGCTCGTCATGAGCACGCGCTCGTCGCCGGAAAAAATATCCTCGGTGCCATTGCCGTGATGCACGTCGAAATCGACGATGGCCACGCGGGACAGTCCGCGCACGTCGAGAGCGTGGCGTGCGGCGACGGCCACGTTGTTGATGAAGCAAAAGCCCATGGCCTGCGCGCGCATTGCATGGTGGCCGGGCGGGCGCACGGCGCAGAAGGCGTTGTCGAGCACGCCGTCCAGCACGGCGTCGGTGGCGGCGATGGCGGCGCCCGCGGCGCGCCGGATGGCTTGCCAGGTGTGCGGGTTCATCAGCGTGTCGGGATCGATCCAGGCATAGCCATCCTCGACTTGCCCCTTCTCGCGCAACTCGGCGACGTGCAGCGCGGAGTGCGCCAGCTGCATCGCCTGCTCGCTGGCCAGCGGAATGTCGCCGGGGCGCTGAAGCACCCAGTCGAGGCCGGACGCGATCAGCTGGTCGTCGATGGCGGCCAGGCGCTGCGGGCATTCAGGGTGGTGCATGCCCATTTCGTGCAGCCTGCAATCAGGGTGGGTGTAGTACCCGGTGCGCATACGGTCTCCTCGTTCGCCTCGTGCATCGCAACGCAGCGGGCGGAAAATCCGGCCGTCTGGCCCTCGGCCACGCGCGCCGCCGCGCCGAAGGCACAATGGTGTTTGTATTGTGCTACCGCGGATCAAACCGCATTCCACCATCCATGAACCCCCAACTCGCCGCCCTGGTCGCGCAGATCGACAGCGTGCTGGTCGGCAAGCACGCCCAGGCCGAGCTTGCGGTGTGCTGCCTGCTCGCCGGCGGCCACCTGCTGATCGAGGACCTGCCGGGTGTCGGCAAGACCACCCTGGCCCATACCCTGGCGCGCACCTTCGGCCTGGAATTCTCGCGCGTGCAGTTCACCGCGGACCTCATGCCCGGCGACCTGCTCGGCATGACGGTCATCGAGCGCGCCAGCGGCCAGTTCACCTTCCACCCCGGCCCGGTGTTCACCCAGGTGCTGCTGGCCGACGAGATCAACCGCGCCCCGCCCAAGACCCAGAGCGCCCTGCTCGAAGCCATGGAAGAACGCCAGGTCACCATCGACGGCAACACCCGCGCGCTGCCCTCGCCGTTCTTCGTCATCGCCACGCAAAACCCGCACGACCAGCGCGGCACCTATGCGCTCCCCGAATCCCAGCTCGACCGCTTCCTGATGTGCCTGTCGCTCGGCTACCCGGATGCCGGCGCCGAGCGCGCGCTGCTGCTGGGCGAGGATCGCCGCACGCTGCTGGCCCGCCTTCCCGCCCTTCTGGACACCGCCAGCCTGGCGCAGCTGCAGGAGCAGGCGCAGGCGGTGCACGTCGCCGACGCCTTGGTGGACTATGTCCAGCGCCTGCTCGCCGCGACGCGCGACACCCGCCGCTTCTCCGAGGGACTCAGCCCCCGCGCCGGCCTCGCGCTGCTGCGCGCCACACGCGCCCACGCCCTGCTGCAGGGACGCGACTACTGCAGCCCCGAGGACGTGCAGGCCGTGCTGCCCGCCGTGTGCGTGCATCGCCTGCGCCCGACGGCCGAGGCCGGTTCGACGCGCGACGCCGTGCAGGCGCAGGTCGCCGAACTGCTGAGGCAGATCGGCATCTAGCCGACGGGTGCCCGACATGCGCCGGCGAGTCGCGCTGCCTGCCACGCACGCCGGTGCATACGGCATGCCGGCCCGCGCCCCCCAAAGCGCCGGGAAACCGGCATGACCAAGCCCGCGGCTTCCGCCTTGAGCCAGCCCCGAGGGCGCCCCGCGACTGGGCTCTTGCGCAACCGGGGCCTGTCGCCCGCCGGTGGCCTGCGCGAGCGCTTTGCCCGCTGGGCGCAGCAGCGGCACGACCCCGGCGCCCAGACCCTGCTCAGCCACCGCAACGTCTACATCCTGCCCACGCGCGCCGGCTGGTTCTTCGCCCTCACGCTGCTGGTGCTGCTGGTGGCCGCGATCAACTACCAGCTCAACCTCGGCTATCTGCTCACCTTCTTGCTGGCGGGCAGCGCCCTGGCCTCGCTGCACGTCACCCACAACAATGTGCGCGGCTTGGCGCTGGCAGCCCGCCTGTCCGACGACGCCGTGTTCTACGCGGGCCAGCCCGCCGCGCTGCGCCTGCAACTGCACAGTCCCGGCCGGCAGCGCTGGGGCCTGCTGGCGGCGCCCGACGGCCAGGGCTTCCATGCCGTGGACGTCGGCCGCGACACCACCCTGGACTTCGCCCTGCCCTGGACCCCGCGGGCACGCGGGCATCAACCCTGGCCACGGCTGGTGGTCGAAAGCCGCTATCCGCTGGGCCTCTGGCGGGCCTGGAGCGTGTGGCGGCCAGGCGCGTCGATCTGGGTCTATCCCGCCCCCGAAACGCCGGCGCCTGCGCTGCCCGCGCAACGGCATGTCCGCAGTGAAGGCCAGAACATCGCGCGCCTGACGCCGGGCGACGAACTCGACGACCTGCGCACCTACCGCCGCGGCGACCCGCTGCGCCACGTGGTCTGGAAAAAGACGAACGCGGACGACCTCATCGTGCGCACCGCCACGCCCGCCACCGCCCTGCCCGAGCGCTGGCTGGACTGGAACGACCTGCCCGCGACGCAAGCCCTGGAGGCGCGCCTGTCGCGCCTGTGCGCCTGGGTGCTGGCCGCACAGCGCAACCCCCAGCCCTTCGGCCTGCGTCTGCCCGGACATGAAATCGCGCCGGGCAGCGGCGCCGCGCACACGCGCCGCTGCCTGCGCGTGCTGGCGACTTATGGGCAGGCAAGCGGGCAGGCAAGCGCCTCGTCCTGAAGCCATGCAGGCCGCACGAGGTTCCAAGCTTCCTCGCCGCTGGCTGGCGCAATTGCGCGGCCTGCCGCGCGACGCGCGCGACACTTTGTTCCTGCTCGCGGTGGCGGGCATCACCCTCGTGCCGTTGACGCCCCACCTGCCGCCGTGGGCAGGCCTCGGCGCGGCCGCCCTGCTGGCCTGGCGCGCGGTCCTGGCCTGGCGCAGCCGCCCGCTGCCGGCGCGCTGGATGCTGGCGGCCTTGCTCATCGCCGGCGCCGGCCTGACGCTGTGGCAGTTTCGCACCATCTTCGGACGCGATCCCGGCATCGCGCTGGTGAGTCTGCTGCTGGGTCTGAAGGCCCTGGAAACCCGCAACCGGCGCGACACCTATGTGCTGTTCTACGTCGGCTTCTTCGGCGTTTCGGCGAATTTCCTGTACTCGCAATCCGCCTTCACGGCAGGCTGGATGCTGCTGGCCACCGCCGGCTGGATCACCGCCCTGATCAACGCCAACCTGCCCGCCGGCGAGCCGCCGCTGCGCCAGCGCTTCGGCCTCACGCTCAAGCTGCTAGCTTTCGGCACGCCGGCCATGGTGGTGCTGTTCCTGCTGTTTCCCCGCTT
Source organism: Thiomonas delicata (assembly GCF_900088825.1). GTDB lineage: Bacteria > Pseudomonadota > Gammaproteobacteria > Burkholderiales > Burkholderiaceae_C > Thiomonas_A > Thiomonas_A delicata. Next base: position 1,532,670 of record NZ_LT592171.1, read on the forward strand.
CGCGGGGCCGCTGTGGGCCCTGCCCAGCTCGGCGGGAAGCGCCACCGGCCTGACCGACCGCATGGACGCCGGCTCCATCGCCAGCCTGGCGCGCGACGACAGCGTCGCCTTCCGCGTCAAGTTCCACGGCCCGCGCCCGCCGGAACGCGAGCTGTACTGGCGCGGCCCGGTGCTCACCCTGTTCAACGGCCAGCAGTGGAGTCCGCTGCCCGTGACGCCGCTGGAACTGCGCCCAGGCTACGACCCGCCGCGCAAGCTGCGCACGCAAGGCCCTGGCGTGCGCTACACCATCACGATGCAGCCCTCGCAACAGCCCTTCGTCTTCGCGCTGGACGCGGCCGAAGGCGCCCCCACGCTGCGCGGCCAACCGCAAACCGAGGTCTATCAATTGTCGGACCTGCAGTTGCGCGCCAACCACCCCATCACCCAGCTCACCCGTTACGACCTCACCTCCTACCCACAATTCAGCTATGGCCCGCGCACCTTGAGCCGGCATTTCGAAGCCGATCTCGAACTTCCGCCGGGCGACGACCCGCGCACGGTCGCGCTCGGCGAGCGACTCGCGCGCAAGGCCCAGGCCGAAGGGGGCGGCCCGCTGCAGGTGGCGCAGGCGGCCTTGCAGATGTTCCGCCGCGAACCTTTTCGCTACACCCTCGATCCCGGCCCCTACCCGGGACGAAACCAGGTCGACGACTTCCTGTTCGACCGCCGCGTCGGCTTCTGCGAGCACTACGCCCAGGCTTTCGTCGTGCTCATGCGCGCGGCAGGCATTCCGGCGCGGGTCGTCACCGGCTACCAGGGTGGACGCGAGAATCCCATCGACCACACCTGGGTGGTGCGCCAGAGCGACGCCCACGCCTGGGCCGAATACTGGGTGGCGGGCCGCGGCTGGCTGCGCGCCGATCCGACGGCCATGGTCGATCCCGCCCGCGTCGACCGCAGCGGCCAGACCCTGGCCGCGCGCGAACCGCTGCTGGGCGTTGCCGCCTTCGGCCCGCGCGATACCGCCCTGCTGCTGCGCCTGCGCAATCTGGGCGACGCGCTCAACAACAGCTGGAATCAGTGGATTCTGGACTACGGCCAGGCCCGCCAGTACGCCCTGTTGCGCAAACTCGGCATGAACCAGCCCGACTGGCGCCAGCTCTCGGCTTTGACCCTTGCCGCGCTCAGCCTTGCCGTCAGCGTCATGGGCCTTCTGCTGGTGTGGGAGCGCCGCAGGACCGACCCCTGGAGCGACGCCTATGCGCGGCTGCGCAAGCGCCTGGGCGAGTACGGCATCGCCGGCACGCCGGCGGACGCGCCCCTCACGCTGGCCGCACGGGTGCGGCGCAGCGCGCTGCCGCCTGGAGCCGTCGCCTCGGCTTGCGCGCTGCTGCAAGACCTCGAGCGCTGGCGCTATGCCGCCCCATCGCAAGCGAGGACGCAACGCCAGCGCCTGGCCCAACTCCGGCGCGCCGTCAGGCGCTGGCGGCCAATCCCTTGAACCGCGCGCCGGGCCCGATCGGTTTCGGCCGAGGCGCTCCGGGTCACTAGAAATGGTCGACCAGGTTGATCGAGGTGAATGTGTCGGTTTTTTTCAGCCCCGCAGAAACCTTCGAGTTGTGCAGGACGGTATACGACACCTTCAGCGCCAAGGCCCCGGTGATGGACGTGGTCAGCCCCGAGACAACCTCCAACTCGGTGTTCTGGCTACCCGCAATGGCCGTGAGCTTCTGGCTGAAGTGGGCCCTCCGTGAGAAACGGTACTGGAATTTCCCGTGCAGGCGGAGAATCGGTTCCTTTCCGGTCGGCCCTCCGATCAGTCTGGACTGGCGATAACCGGCGCCGATTTCCGTGCTGAGGATCACCCGCCGGGTGTGCGCCAGCAGGCGGCCGATGCCGAGGGAAGCCGAGGCCTGGTAGCTGTAGCCCGAGAACTGGTCGTGCGTGCCGCGCAGATTGGCGAAAACGAAATCCGACGGCGCCAGCGCGTATTTGGAGTCCAGCGAACCGTAGGTCCGGTTGGCCGTGGTCGTTCCGGAACTGCTGACGTGCAGCGTTCCCAGCCGCGCGGTGTCGGTCCACGGCCCGCTGGTGTAATTCAGCTTGAACTTGGCGTCCAGGCTCGATGTCTCGGTGTTGCCCGTGGTGGCGACGCCGCCGAGTTCGGCCGAACCGGTCCACGGGCCATGATCCGCTGTGCCCGATGGCGGTGCGCCTGCCGGATCGGCGGCGAAGGCCGGGCAGCAGAGCGCGGCGGCGAAACAAACGACCCATTGAGGTCCATGCTGCATCGTGTTTTCCCTCCGAAGTGAAACCCAGAACGACACCATCGGCACGGATGCCCGACGGTGTCTGCGGTCCCCCCGCAGATCGAAAACATGCGGTGCGAATCGAGGCCCTGGCACGCGACCGCGCCAGTGCCCCTCCACGCCAAGCCACTGCAATGGCTCTCAGAATTCAACTCGAACGGCGCCGCAGGCAGGCCCTGCGGCGCCATGCATCCTGCCCGCTATCAATCGCTAAAATTCACAGACCAAGCATGGATCCGTGATTTTGTTCACGCCTACAACCGGGAGTCTGCCATGAACGCCAAACGCTTAACCAGCCAAGTCGTCACCACCCTGCTCAGCGTGGGCCTGCTCGTCGCCGCCCCTGCCGCGAAAGCAGAACTGATCGGCACCCAACAACTCACCGCGCAGAATGGGAACGGGCAAGATGCCCCCTTGGCACGTGACCGCCAAACGGTCGACAACTTTCTGGCTCGCGCCGATGTGCAGAAAAAGCTCGAGCAGATGGGCTTGAGCCAGGAGGTGTCGCAGCAACGCATCGCCGCCCTGAGCGACGCCGAGGTGGCCACGCTGGCCGACAAGATCAACAGCATGCCGGCGGCCGGGGCGCTGGGCTTCCAGGACATGGTGATCATCCTGCTGGTGGCCATCCTCGTGGTTCTGGCCGTCTGATCGCGTGACGGTTCCACGGCTTTTCCGCCCGGGCCAAGCGGCGCGCCTGGCGCCAGGTGCCGCCGCGCTGCTGGTCTGCGGCATGCTCGGCGGTTGCGCCCTGCCGGGCGCGGGCCCTCCCTACGTGGCGCAATACAGCCATGGCGCCCTGGTCGATCAACCGGCCGGGCTGCCCGCCAGCGCGCATGTGCAGGGCGTGCCGTTCTACGCCGACGACCGCAGTTATTGCGGGCCTGCCTCGCTGGCCTCGGTCCTGCGCTTCTCAGGCGTCCCGACCACGCCGCAACAACTCGTGCCGCAGGTCTACACCTCCAAACTCGACGGCACCCTGCAATACGACATGCTGGGCGCCACGCGCCGCGCCGGGCGGGTGGCCTACGTCATTGCGCCCAAGCTCTCCGCCTTGTTCGCGCAGGTGGCCGATGGAATTCCCGTCGTCGTGCTGCAGAAGGTGGGACTGGGATCCGGCGACTGGCATTTCGCCGTCGTCACCGGTTATGACCTGCGCGCCGACGCCGTGACCCTGCACTCCAGCACGGCGCGCGATCTGGTGATGTCGATCGACCAGTTCGACCGTTCCTGGGCGCAAGGCCAGCGCTGGGGCTTCGTCGCGCTCGAACCCGAGCAGTTCCCGGCCGGCGTGACCGAGTTCGACGCGCTGCGCGCCATCGCCCCGCTGGAACGCGTGGCGCCGGAAGCGGCGCGCCAGGCCTACGCGGCGGCCCTGCAGCGCTGGCCGCATGCCTGGATCGCGATGATGGGCCTCGGCAACCTGGCGTATGCCCGCAAGGACTACGCGCGGGCGGCCATCCATTTCGCACAGGCTTCCCGCGCCCATCCGAACGACGGCGATCCGCTCAACAACCTGGCCCAGGCCTTGCTTGCCGCGGGGGATCTGCACGCGGCGCAAGACACGATTGCGCAGGCCATACGCCTGGGCGGCCCTCAGTTGGCGGTCTACAAAAAAACGCAAGCCGAGATCGAGCGAGCGATGCGGCCATGAAGCTGCCGTCGGCGCCGCTCGGGGCCTGACGGCCGGCGACTAAACTGGGCCGCGGGCGCAGATCATGCCGCCCGCCGCGCACCACGTTTGTTCCCCGCCCCGCACCCGCCCCATCCCCATGCCATCCCGCCGCCGTTTCGTGCACCACGCATCCGCCTTGCTGGCCGGCACGCTGCTGGTCCCACGGGCACGCGCGGAAAGCAGCGGCACTGCCGATGCCAGCGCCGCGTTGCGCTACGCGGGTTCACCCCGTGTGGACTCACTCGCAGCCCAGCTTGCGCAGCAAACCGGGCTGGACGCCGCCTGGCTTGCCGCCCAGATCGGCCAGGCGCAGTTCCAACCCGCGGTGACCCAGCTCATCATCCCGGGCAAGCCGGGCCAGAAAAACTGGCAGGTCTACCGCAGCCGCTTCGTCGAACCGGTGCGCATCGACGCCGGGGCGGACTTCCTGCAGGAGTTCGACGTCTGGCTGCGCAAGGCGGAGGCCCGTTTCGGCGTGCCGCGCCACATCATCGTCGGCATCCTCGGCGTCGAGACCATCTACGGCCGGCACATGGGCAACTTCCGCGTGCTCGACGCGCTGGCCACGTTGTCGATGGATTTCCCCGCCGCCGCGCCCAAGGACCGCAGCGCCTACTTCGCCAGCCAGCTCGGCGACTACTTCCTGTGGTGCCGCCAAAGCGACTTCGACCCCACTGCGGTGAAAGGCTCGTACGCCGGCGCCATCGGCATGCCGCAGTTCATGCCGGGCAATATCCTGCGCTACGCCGTGAATTTCGAGGGCGGCACGAAGGTGGACATCATCAACAGCCCGGCCGACGCCATCGGCAGCGTCGGCAACTACCTGGCAGGCCACGACTGGCAGCCCGGCCAGCCCACGCATTTCCCGCTGCTGGTGCCGAGCGACGTTCCACCCGAGACCCTGGCAAAATTGCTCGAGCCCGACATCGTGCCGAGCTTCACGCCGCAGGAACTGCGCGCCGCAGGCCTGCCGCTGCTGCCGCGCGTGCTGGACTATCCCGGCAAGCTGGCCGTGGTGCAGCTGCCCAACGCCGGGAGCAAGCCCGACTACATTCTGGGTACCGACAATTTCTATGTCGTCACTCGCTACAACCACTCGGCCTTCTACGCATTGGCCGTGATCGAACTGGGGCAAGCGGCCATGGCCGCCGCGCAGGGATGAGACACAGGGCGTGGGCGCGGCGCCGACAACCGGGATGATGCGATGAACCGACCCTTTCCCCTCTGGTCCATCACCGCCTCGCTGCTGGCAAGCTTTGCGCTGTCCGGCTGCGGCGTGGTGGCCGCGCCTTGCCGCGTGGCTTCGGCCGGGATCAAGATGATTCCCGTCATCGGGCACGCGGCGGCTGTGCCGACCGATGTGTGCGCGGGAGTGATCGATCCATGACCCAAGCCGCACCTCCGATCCGGGCCTTCGTCTTCGATGCCTATGGCACCTTGTTCGACGTGGCCTCGCCCGTTGCCGCCTGCGCCGAGGCCCTGGGCGAGCCGGCCGCCGCGTTGGCCAGGCTCTGGCGCGACAAGCAGCTGCAATACACCTGGCTGCGCACCCTGCAGGGACGCTATGCGGACTTCGCCCAGGTCACCGCCGACGCGCTGGACTTCGCGCTGGACACCCTCGGCATCCACGACGCCGCGCTTCGGCAGCGTCTTCTCGACGCCTACCGCACGCCGAGCGCCTACCCGGATGCCCCGGCCACGCTCGCGGCGCTGCATGGGCGCGGATTCCGCCTCGCCATCCTGTCCAACGGTACGCCGGAATGGCTGGACACCGCGGTGCGCGCCAGCGGGCTCGGCGCCTCGCTCGACGCCGTGCTCTCGGCCGACACGGTCGGCGTCTACAAGCCGCATCCCGAGGTCTACCGTCAGGCCGAACGTGCCCTGGGCCTGCCGGCAGCGGCGATCGGCTTCGTCTCGTCCAATGGCTGGGACGCCTATTCCGCGAGCGCCTACGGTCTGCAGGTGGTGTGGTGCAACCGTGGCGGGCAGGCCGCCGAAAGGCTGCCTGCCGCGCCGCCCTACCAAGTCAGCAGCCTCGACGCCTTGCTGGATTTGCCCAAACCCCCGGCGCGGGTGCAGACATAGCGTGAACAGGCCCTAGACGCCGTCAATGCGCGGCGGCGATGCGTGGCCGCGCACGCAGCGCCACATGGATGCCCGCGAAGATCAGTGCCGCGCCAAACAGGTGGTACAGCGCAATGCCTTCGTGCAGGAACAGATAGGACAGCAGCGCGGCGAACACGGGCGCGAGGTTCCCGAAATAGGCCGGGATCTGCGCTCCGGTCCGCGCCACCGCCGTGCCCCAGCACACATAAGCCAGCAAGGACGCCAGCACCGCGGCATACGCGATCGACAGCACCACCGGCGCCCCCCAATGCGTGCTCTCGCCCAGCACCCAATGTTCGTAGGCGGCGAAAGGCGCGATGAACAAAGTGCCCCAGGCCATTTGCGCCGAGAGCGACACGAAGGGCGACAGGCCGAGCGGACGGCGACGCAGCTCCCAGGTGTAGAAGCCCCAGAGGAACACCGCCAGCAGCATCAGCAGATCACCGGGCGCGAGCGTCAATTGCAGCAGATGGGTGAGCTGCCCCTTGGTGACCACGACGATCACGCCCCCCACCGACAAGGCGGCACCCCACCAGGACCCCGCGCCGATCGGCTCGCGGTAGAACACCGCGCCGATCAGCAGGATGAAGACCGGCGCGGCCGAAGTGATGAGCGAGACGTTCAGCGGCGAGGTGGTGTGCAGCGCCACGTACTGCAGCGAGTTGTAGCTCGCCACGCCGACAAGGCCCATGCAGGCCAACGGCTTCCAGTGCCGGCGCAGCACCGCGCGCTCGCGCCACAAGGCGGGCCCGGTGAACAGCAAGGAGACCAGCAGCGCGAAAAACCAGCGGTCGAAACTCAGCGCCAGGGGCGGAATCTGCCCGACCATCAAGCGGCCGACCACGGCGTTTCCGGCCCAAAGCAGAGGTGGCAGGGTCAGCAGGAGAACCGTGCTGAAATCAAGTTTGGTGTGCGCGCGCATCCGGCCATTATTCCAAGCGGCACCGATCCTTGCTCGCAACCCTGTGGCCGCCGGCTTGCGGCCTGCTCGGATTCTCGACCCGGCGGCTATCTGGCGGCCGCTGCGCGGCGGGCGCCTGCCAGCGCCTCCGGAGGCGCGGATTGCGCTTGCGTCCAGCGCAAATGCCAATAGCGCCGCTGGCTCTCGCGCCAGGAACGCAGCATGCCGGGTTCGGCATCGCGCCATAGCAGGGCGCCGTCCCGGTCGGTACGGCGCACCGGCAACCCAAACTCGGCATAGCGCCGCATGACGTCGGGGTGTGGATGTCCGTAGCTGTTCATGAAACCCACCTGGATGGCGACGAGGCGCGGATGCACGGCCAGCAGAAATTCGGCGCTGGACGAGCTCTTGCTGCCGTGATGCGCGGCCAGCAGCAGGTCGGCCGCGAGCATCTCGGCCCGAGGCCCGGCCGCCAGCAGCCTTTCCTGCGCCCGCTCGATGTCCCCCGTGAGCAGCAGCGAGGCGTACCGGCTGGCCACGTGCAACACGCAGGAATGCGCGTTGGTGCGATGCGCGGGCGTGGCATCCCCGGGCTGGGGATGCAAGAGGGCGAATTCGACGCCATCCCACACCCAGCGCATGCCCGCGACACAGGGCTGGGCACTGGCATAGCCCAGTGCGAGCACGCGCTCGCGCGCCACCGAACTCACGGCAGCGGTCCCCGGATAGGCCCGCGCCAGGGAAACCGCTCCGCCGATGTGGTCGGCATCGGCATGGCTGAGCACGACCTTGTCCAGCCGCCGCTCGCCCAGCGCATGCAGCAGGGGCAACAAGATGCGTTCCCCGGCGTCGCTCTGCGGCCCCAGGGTCGGTCCGGCGTCGAACAAGAGCGTGTGCTTCGCCGTGCGCACGATGATGCCCATGCCCTGACCCACGTCCGCGAGCCAGGCCTCCACATGCCCATCCTGTGGGCGCTGGCCCGGGTTGAACAGCAACGGCGCAAGCAGGGCAAAACCCGGAACGCGAAGACGCCATGGCCAGGGCAAGACCAGCGCCAAGACGCCCAATGCCGCCAACGGCAAGGCCGGCCATGCCGGGGCCGCCGCATGCCACTGCGCCTGGGGCCATGCGGCGATCTGCGCCAGCAGCCATGCAAGCCAAGCTTGCGCCCATGCCGCCGCCTGCCAGACCCACGTGTCGAGCGGAGCCGGCAGGATCAGCCCGAGCACGGATAACGGCGCCACCCAGAGGGTGACCACCGGGATGGCCACGGCATTGGCCAGCGGCGAAAGCAAGGCGATTTGTTGAAAAAACAGCAAGGTCAGCGGTGCGAGCGCCAGCGTGACCGCCCATTGCGAGCGGCCCGCTGCCTTGAGTCGCGCCAGGCTCGACTGCCCCAGCGTCTGCCGGCCATCGGGCGCAGTGGCCTGTTGCCGGATGCCCTGCTGGTCCTGCCGCGCCACGGTCGACGGGTCGGACAGGAACAGGATGGCCACAGCGCAGAACGACAGCCAGAAGCCCGGCTGCTGCACCGCCCAAGGATCCCACAACAGCACGGCGCAAAGCGCCCATGCCAGCGTTTGGAGCCAGCTCAATCGCAAGCCGGCCATGCGCAGCAAAAGGCCCGCGCCCAGCATGAGCAACGTGCGTTGCGCCGGCACGCCGAAGCCGGCGAGCAGGCAATAGGCGGTGGCCGCCAGCAGTCCGCAGGCCGCCGCGACCGTCGGCGCCGGCAGCCACAACGGCCCAGGCCTGCGCAGGCGCGCGGTGCGGCGCCACAACGCAGCCGCCGACCAGGCCGCGATCCAGGCCAGCATGGTGATGTGCAGGCCGGAAATGCTCATCAGATGGGCAACGCCGGTGATGCGGTAAACCGCCCATTCGCGCGAGGGGATGGCCGCCTGATCACCCAGCGCCAGCGCGGCGATGACGCCTGCCTGCGGGTTGCCGGACAGCGCCGCATCGATGCGCGCGCGCAGCGCGTCGCGCAGCGACTCGAGCGCCAGCGCGGAGCTGCCGGCCAAGCGCCCGAGCGGCGTGGGTGGTTCGTAACGCCTGGCCTGGCTGACCGTGGCGGTGGCGCCGACCCCCTGCTCGAACAGCCACAGCTCGGCGTCGAAACCCGCCGGATTGGCGCTCCCATGCACCGGCTTCAAGCGCAAGGGCAGCCGCCACACCTCGCCGGGATGCACCAGCGGTGGCGCGGCCATGACGGCCTCGGCTTCGCCGCTGCCCGACGCGGCATCCGACCAGTCCTTGCGCGGACGCGGCGCGTGCCAGGACACCAGAATGCGCGCGGGCATGCCTGGCACGAGATGCAAGGGGACGAAGACGAAGCGGGTGCTGTCCGGATGGCGCACAGGCAGGCTTTCGACCACGCCTTCGACAGGCATTACCTGGCCCCAGAGCGGCGGCGCCAGGCGGTCGGCCAGCCGATGCCCGGCGCGCCACCCGGCCGCGCCATAAGCGAGACACGCCGCCGCGGCCAGGGCCAGGACCGCTTGCAACGCGGCGATCGCGCGTCGCCTGCGGCCCGGCGCCGCAGCGGCCTGCTCGGCGTTTCGGCCTGCTGCCCGTTCGCCCACGCCCCGCCAGCGCGCGCGCAGCGTGACGGCGCCCGACACCACCAGCCAGGCGATCGCCGCTGCGCACATCCAGAGATACGTCCGCGACGGCCAGAGGGTCGCCTGCTGCATTTGCAGCAGACTTCCGAGCAACAGGCCGAGCGCGATTGTGGGCATCCGACATCGTTTCCGTGATGCCCCAATTGTTGCATTTAGTTTCACATTGCTCGTGGCCGGCGCGTCCTGGTGTCAAAATGAGCACAACACGATCGAGCCAGCACCATGCCCACGACCTCGACCCTGCGCATTGCCGCGGTCTCCGACATCCACGGCAATCTTGCCGCCTTGCATGCGGTGCTGGACGACATTGCGCGGCGCGGTGCCGACCTCATCGTCGACTGCGGCGACCTGCTCAGCGGGCCGCTGTGGCCGCGCGAGACCGCCGAGCTGCTGATGCGTCTTGATTGGCCGTCCATCGCGGGCAATCACGAGCGCCAGTTGCTGGCCTGCGCCCAATCGCCCGGCGGGGCGCCGGATCAGTTCGCCTTCGAAGCCTGCGAGGACCGGCACCTCGCCTGGCTCGCTGCCCTGCCCGCGTCCCGCACACCCGTGCCGGATGTCCTGATGGTGCATGGGCGGCCGGAAAATGATCTGGACTATCTGCTCGAAACCGTGAGCCCGGACGCCGGCGCGGCGGGCGCGCGCCTGGCGCGGCCGCAGGAAATCGCCGCGCGGCTGAAGGGACTGGATCGGCCCCAGCTACTGCTTTGCGGCCACAGTCATCAGCCGCGTGTCGTGCGGCACGGGCCGAGCCTGCTGGTGAACCCAGGAAGCGTGGGTCTACCCGCCTTCGACGACCTTCATGGCGGGTTTCACGTCATCGAAACCGGTAGCCCGCACGCGCGCTACGCGCTATGCGAGCGCCGCGCGGGACGCTGGAGCGCGGCGCTGCTCGCGGTGGATTACGACTGGGATGCGGCGGCGCGCAAGGCGCGCGCCGAAGGGGCCGCGGACTGGGCCGCGTGGCTGGAAAGCGGCCGCGCGATGTAAGCCCGCCGCGGCGCCGCGACGTGGTCAGTCCGTGCTCAGCGCCTGCCAGGGCAGGTCCCAGGCACCGGACAAGAGCTTGTCCAGCCAGAACGCGCCGATCACGGTCTTGACGTCGGTGACGGTCCCGTCGCGGACCCAGTCCAGGACCTGCCGCGGTTCCGCCTCGAAGACGTCGAGAAACTCATGGGCGTCGAGCTGCTGGCGCCCAGGAGTCAGATCGCGCGCCAGCACGAGGTGGATCGCCTCGTCGGAATAGGAAATGGCGTTGTTGATGATGCCGATATAGGCCCACTCGCGCGCCGTGTAGCCGGTTTCCTCGCGCAGTTCTCGCTGGGCGCAGACTTGCCAGCTCTCGCCGGGGTCGAGCTTGCCCGCCGGGAACTCGATCATCACGCGGTGCATGGGCGTGCGCCACTGCCGCTCCATCAGCACGCGACCGTTGGCCAGCAGCGGGATGACCATGACGGCGCCGGAATGCCTGATGTATTCGCGTTCGGCCAAGGCGCCGTCCGGCAGGCGCACGGTATCGCGCTGCACGTGCAGGAAGTTGCCGTCGAACACCCGGTGCGAGGACACCACGATTTCCTGCAGGTCGGCGTGCACGGGCTCGGTCATGGGCTGCGTCGGTCGGCGCGTTTAATCGGTGATGCGGCGCGTGAGGTAGCGCGCCACGTAGCCGGGAAAGGCCAGCACGATGAACATCGAAGCCGACACGGCATAGAACTCCCACTTCTGCGGGTAGATCTGGCCGAGGCGCGATTCGAGCGCCAGCGACAGGCCGCCCACGATGAAGTACAAAACGATGAGTTCGCCCACCCGCATGATCCAGCCCTTGTCGCGCTTGAGCGGAAAGATGAGGAAAAAGCGGTTGGACAAGAACGGCAGGTTGGCGCCAATGATGGCCAACACCAGCACCAGCCAGACAGCGGACGATTGCATGGATAAGGGATTTCCGGAAGATGCGTGGTAATGGGAGGCAACAGCCCTGGGTCAGTGCAGCGAGTTGGCGATGGCCTGGTAGCACAGCGTCATCAAGCCGCCGGGGACGATTCCCAGCGCCAGCACCGACAAGCCGTTGAGCGACATCAGAACCCAGGCGGTCGGCGATGCCTGCACCTTGTGTTCCCGTGTCGGCGCGTCAAAATACATCGTCTTGATCATGCGCAGATAGTAGAAGGCGCCGACCACGGACAGGATCACCGCGAGCACGACGAGCCAGACGCGGCCTGTGGCGAGCAAGACCGAAAGCACTTCGAATTTGGCATAGAACCCGGCGAACGGCGGCAGGCCGGCAAGCGAGAACATCAGGAAGGTCATGATGCCAGCCAGCCAAGGATGCGTCTTGCCCAGCCCGGCGAAATCCTGGATGTCTTCGGCCTCGAAACCCTGGTGGGCCATGAACATGATGATGCCGAAGGTCCCGAGCGTGGTGAGCACATAGATCACGAGGTAGAACAAGGAGGCGCTGTAGGCCACCGAAGCCGAAATGCCGTTGCCGTTGATCATGCCCGACATCAGCCCCAAGAGCATGAAGCCGATCTGGGCGATCGTGGAATAGGCCAGCATGCGCTTGAGATTGGTTTGCGCAATGGCGGCAAAGTTCCCGATGGCCATGGACAGCACGGCCAGCACCACCAGCATCTGCTGCCAGTCCATGGCCAGAGGGAACAGCCCTTCCACCAAGAGCCGGATGCTCATGGCGAAAGCGGCGAGCTTGGGTGCGCCCCCGACCAGCAAGACCACCGCGGTGGGAGCGCCCTGATAGACGTCGGGAATCCACATGTGAAACGGGGCGGCGCCGAGCTTGAAGGCCAGTCCGGCGACGATGAACACGATCCCCATGACCAGCGCGGCGCGGTTGAGCGGTTCGAGCGAAATGGTCTTGAAGGCCACGGCCAGATCCAGCGAGCCGGTGGCGCCGTAGATCATGGACATGCCGTAGAGCAGGAAGCCCGACGCCAGCGCGCCGAGCACGAAATACTTCATGGCGGCCTCGGTGGCCAGCGCCGAGTCGCGGCGCAAGGCCACCAGCGCATACAGCGCCAGGGAAAGCAGTTCGAGCCCGAGATAGATGACCAGAAGGTTATTGCCGGAGATCATCACGAACTGGCCGAGCAGGGCAAACAGCGCGAGGCTGAACAGCTCGCCGCCCCACATGCCGCGATCCAGCGCGTAGCGCCGGGCGTAGATCAGGCTCATGCCCGTGGCCGCCGTGGTGAACAGCTTGAGCAGCATGGCCATGGGATCGACGATGACCATGCGGTCCATCGCGAACAGATCGAAGCCAGCCATGTAGTAAGCCGCGTTCAACACGAGCAGGACCAGCAGGGTGAACAAGGTCAGGCCATAGGCCACGCGATGCTCGGCGCCTTTGAAAAACAGGTCGGCGAGCATGACCACGCAAGCCATGATCAGCAGGAAGATCTCGGGATAGACCGCAATCCAGTTCATCGTGAAGGGGCAGGCTTACTGCAGTTTGGAAGCAGCGACATGCTGCAGGAGTTGGGTGACGCTGGCTTGCATCGGATCGGTGAAGAATTTGGGGTACAGGCCGAACCACAGCACGGCGGCCGCCAGGACGCCAAGGATGAGAAATTCGCGAGCGCCGATGTCCTTCAGCGCCGCGACGTGATCGTTGGCCACCGGGCCGAAGAACACGCGCTTGACCATCCACAAGGTGTAGCCCGCCGCCAGGATCAGCGTCGTCGCGGCAAGCAGGCCCAGCCAGAAGCTGCTCTTGACCGCGGCCAGGATCACCATCCATTCGCCGACGAAGCCGCTGGTCCCCGGCAAGCCGGCATTGGCCATGCCGAACAGCACGGCGAACGCGGCGAAGCGCGGCATGGGGCCGGTCACTCCGCCATAGTCGGCGATCTGCCGGGTGTGCATGCGGTCGTACAGCACGCCGATGCTCATGAACATGGCACCCGAGACGAAGCCGTGCGAGATCATCTGCACCAGCCCGCCCTGCACGCCCAGGTCGGAGAACAGGAAGAAGCCCAGGGTGACGAAACCCATGTGCGCGATGGACGAGTAGGCGACCAGCTTTTTCATGTCGGTCTGCACCATCGCCACCAGGCCGATGTAGATGACCGCGATGATGGACAGGGCGATGACCACCGGCGCCAGTTCATGGCTGGCGTCCGGCACGATGGGCAGCACGAAGCGCACGAAGCCGTAGGCGCCGAGCTTGAGCATGATGGCCGCCAGCACGATGGAGCCCCCGGTCGGCGCCTCGACGTGCGCATCGGGCAGCCAGGTGTGGACCGGCCACATCGGGATCTTGACCGCGAAGGCGAAGAAGAAGGCCACGAACAGCAGGATCTGCGCCATGCGCGACAGCGGCACGGTGTACCAGTCGAGGATGTTGAAGCTGCCGCCCGACTGGAAGTACAGATAGATCAGCGCGACCAGCATCAGCAGCGAGCCGAGCAGGGTGTAGAGGAAGAACTTGAACGCCGCATAGACCCGGCGCGGACCGCCCCAGATGCCGATGATGAGGTACATCGGAATCAACGTGGCCTCGAAGAAGACGTAAAACAGGATGCCGTCGAGCGCGCAGAACACCCCCACCATCAACCCGGAGAGGATGAGGAAGGACGCCATGTAGAGCGGCACGCGCTCGGTGATCACCTCCCAGCCGGCAATCACGGTGATGACGGTGATGAAGGCCGTCAGCGGGATGAACCACAGGGAAATGCCGTCGATGCCGAGGTGGTAGTGGATGTTGAACGGCTCGATCCAGGGCGCGCGCTCGACGAACTGCATGCCGGCGTCGGCCATGTTGAACCCGGTGACCAGCGGGATGGTCACGAGCAAGCTCAGCAAGGCGCCGACCAGCGCCAGCCAGCGCATGGCAGGGGCGTTGGTCTCGCGCCCGAGCAGCAGGATCAGGATGCCGAAGGCGATGGGCGTCCAGATGGACAGGCTCAGCAAGGGTAGCGATTGCATAGGGTTGAACGAAAGCCGCGGGCCCTGTTGGATTTATCGGATGAACCAGCCGGACAACAACTTGCCCGGAACGAACAGCCACATGAACACCACGACTCCGGCGATCATCGCCAGGGCGTAGTAGTAGATGAAGCCGGTCTGCAATTGGCGGATGAGGCCTGCGGCAATCCCGACCAGGCGGGCAGTGCCGTTCACCACCACACCATCGATCAGCCCGGCGTCGGCGCCTTTCCAGAGCCCCCTGCCGACGAGGCGGGTTCCCGCAGCGATGATGTGCTCGTTGATCCAGTCCATGTAGTACTTGTGGTCGAGCAGGGTGTAGACGGGTTTGAACATGCGCTCCATCGTCGCCGGGAACGCCAGGTTGACCATATAGCTGTAATACGCCACGGCAACGCCGGCCGCCGCCAGCCACAGCGGCAGCGAAGCGAAGGCGTGCAAGGTCATCAGGAGCGGGCCATGGAAATGCTCGGCCAAGTCGGCCATGGCCGGGTGCGCCGCGGTGTCGACCGTGATGGCGCCGTTGAAAAAACCACCGAACAGCAGCGGCTGGATGGCGAAATAGCCGATGACCGCGGAGGGAATGGCCAGCAGGATCAGCGGCAGCGTGACCACCCAGGGCGACTCGTGCGGTTCGAGCGCGGCGTGGTGCCCGCCATCATGGCCGTGTTCGTCATGTCCCGGCAGGTCGCGGAATCGCTCCTTGCCGTGAAACACCAGGAAGTAAAGGCGGAAGGAATACAGCGCCGTGACGAACACGCTGGCCGTGACCGCGAAGCTGGCGAATCCCGCGCCCGGCAGGTGGCTTGCGGCCACCGCCTCGATGATGCTGTCCTTGGAGTAGAAGCCGGAGAAGAAAGGCGTGCCGATCAGGGCCAGCGAGCCCACCAGGAAGGTGATCCAGGTGATGGGCATGTACTTGCGCAGGCCGCCCATGTGGCGGATGTCCTGGTCGTGGTGCATGCCGATGATGACCGAGCCGGCCGCCAGGAACAGCAGGGCCTTGAAGAAGGCGTGGGTCATCAGGTGGAAGATGGCCACCGAATAGGCCGAGGCCCCCAGCGCCACCGTCATGTAGCCGAGCTGGGACAGCGTGGAATAGGCGATGACGCGCTTGATGTCGTTCTGGATCACGCCGAGGAAACCCATGAACAGGGCCGTGATGCCGCCGATGACCAGGATGAAGGACAGCGCGGTATTGGACAGCTCGAACAGCGGCGACATGCGCGCCACCATGAAAATGCCGGCCGTGACCATGGTGGCGGCGTGGATCAGGGCCGAGATGGGCGTGGGGCCCTCCATCGAATCGGGCAGCCAGACATGCAGCGGGAACTGCGCGCTCTTGCCCATCGCACCGATGAACAGACTGATGCAAATCACCGTGATCAGCATCCAGTCCGTGCCCGGGAAATGCAGCTGCGCCAGCGCGGGCGCCTTGGCGAAGATGTCGCTGTAGTTGAGGCTGCCGGTGTAGGCCAGCGCCAGGCCGATGCCCAGGATGAAGCCGAAATCGCCCACGCGGTTGACGACGAAGGCCTTGAGGTTGGCGAACACGGCCGACGGCTTGGTGTACCAGAAGCCGATGAGCAGATACGACACCAGGCCCACCGCCTCCCAGCCGAAGAACAGCTGCAGCATGTTGTTGCTCATCACCAGCATCAGCATGCTGAAGGTGAACAAGCTGATATAGGCGAAGAAGCGCTGGTAGCCCGGGTCGTCCGACATATAGCCGATGGTGTAGACGTGCACCATCAGTGAGACGAAGGTGACGATCACCATCATCAGCGCCGAAAGGCTGTCGATCAGGAAGCCGACATCCATCTTGAGGCTGCCGACCTGCATCCAGGTGTAGACCGTGGCGTTGTAGTGGGCGCCGCCGATGACCTGGATCAGCACCCAGACCGACAGGACGCACGAAAGGCCGACACCGGCGATGGTGACGACGTGCGAGCCTGTGCGTCCGATGCTCCGTCCGAACAGCCCGGCGATGACGGCCCCCGCCAAGGGAGCCAGCGCGATGACGAGCAGAAGCGTGGGATTGAGCGTGTCAGCCATGCCTTAACCCTTGAGATGATCGAGTTCATCCACGTTGATCGTGGACAGGTTGCGGAACAGCACCACCAGAATCGCCAGCCCGATGGCCGACTCGGCCGCGGCCACGGTGAGGATGAAAAACACGAACACCTGTCCCGCCATGTCCTGCAGGTAATGCGAGAACGCGATGAAGTTGAGGTTGACCGCGAGCAGCATCAGCTCGATGGCCATGAGCAAGACGATCAGGTTGCGGCGGTTGAGGAAGATGCCCACCACCGAAATGGCGAACAGGATGGCGCCCAGCACGAGGTAATGGGCCAGACTGAGGGATCCCAACATGGCTTACTCCTTGCCTTCGGCTTTCATCTGCACCAGGCGCACGCGGTCCTCGCGCCGCACCTTGATCTGCTCGGAGACCTGAATCGTCTTGGTGTCCTTGCGACGACGCAGGGTCAGTGAAATGGCGGCGATGATGGCGACCAGCAAAATGACCGCCGCGATTTCAAGCGGGTAGAGATACCGCGTATAGAGCACCAGCCCCAGGGCATTGGTATTGGGCAGTTGCGCGAGCGCGTGTGCCACCGGAGTGACCGCCTGGCCTGCGGCCTGGGCCGCCGCGGTCTGGCCCCCGATCTGGAACGCCTGCATCAGCACGGCGGACATCTCCAGGATGATGAGTGCGCCGACCAGCGCCGCAACCGGGAAATAGCGCCAGAAACCCTGGCGCAGGCGATCGAGGTTGATGTCGAGCATCATCACCACGAACAGGAACAGCACCATCACCGCCCCGACATACACCAGCACCAGCACGATGGCGAGGAATTCGGCCTTCAGCAGCATCCAGATCGTCGATGCCTGGAAGAACGCCAGCACGAGATACAGCGCCGAATGCACCGGGTTGCGCGCGGTGATCACGCGGAACGCGGCGAACAACAGGACGACGGAAAACAGATAGAACAGCGCGGTTTGGATGCTCATGATCGGATGGTTTCGACAGCGCGGGAAAACTGCGCAAGGCTTGACGCAGGCAAGCTTGCTCGATGCACTGGCAATGAGGAGAGGCTTCCAGCCGGGTCAAGTCCGAGCCGGCATGGCCGCCTTCAGCGGAATTTGGCGTCGGCCTCCTTGTTGGGGGCGATTTCGTGCTCGTAGCGGTCACCCACGGCCAGCAGCATGTCCTTGGTGAAATACAGATCACCGCGCTGCTCGCCGTGGTACTCGAAGATATGGGTTTCGACGATGGAATCGACCGGACAGCTTTCCTCGCAGAAGCCGCAGAAAATGCACTTGGTCAGGTCGATGTCGTAGCGCGTGGTGCGGCGCGTGCC
Organism: Thiomonas delicata; assembly: GCF_900088825.1. Classification (GTDB taxonomy): domain Bacteria; phylum Pseudomonadota; class Gammaproteobacteria; order Burkholderiales; family Burkholderiaceae_C; genus Thiomonas_A; species Thiomonas_A delicata. The sequence continues at coordinate 1,550,570 of NZ_LT592171.1, forward strand.
GTCATCGCGCTGCTCGGACTCGATGGTAATGGCCAGCGCCGGGCAAACCGCCTCGCAGAGCTTGCAGGCGATGCAGCGCTCCTCGCCGTTGGGGTAGCGGCGCAGCGCATGCAGGCCGCGGAAACGCGGCGACATCGGCGTCTTCTCCTCCGGGTACTGCACCGTGATCTTGCGCCGGAAGGCGTGCTTGCCGGTCAGGGCCAGACCCTTGACGAGTTCGACCAGGAAAAAGCTGTTGAAGGTGTCGCGGACTGCGGCCATGGCTGTGTGTTCTCCGTTTCAGTGCCAGATCGACCAGGGCGTTTGCATCCACGCGCCGATCAGGACCAGCCAGACCAAGGTGACGGGAATGAAGATCTTCCAGCCCAGGCGCATGATCTGGTCATAGCGATAGCGCGGGAAGGTGGCTCGCACCCAGAGAAAGATCGACACCACCAGGAAGGCCTTGACACCGAGCCAGATCCACCCGGGAATGAAACCGAGAAAAGCCACCGGGGCATCCCAGCCGCCGAGGAACATGATGCTGGCGAGGAAGGACACCAGGATCATGTTCGCGTATTCGGCGAGGAAGAACAGCGCGAACGACATGCCCGAATATTCGACCATATGCCCGGCCACGATCTCGGACTCGCCTTCGACCACGTCGAAGGGATGGCGGTTGGTTTCGGCGATGCCGGAAATGAGGTAGACGACGAAAATCGGCAGCAGGGGCAGCCAGTTCCAGGACAGGAAGTTCAGCCCCATGCCGGCAAACTGGCCCTTCTGCTGGCCGGCCACGATGGCGCTCAGATTGAGGCTGCCGGAGACCATCAGCACGATCACCAGACAAAAGCCCATGGCGATTTCGTAGCTCACCATCTGCGCCGATGCCCGCATCGCGCCGAGAAAGGCGTATTTGGAGTTGGATGCCCAGCCGGCGATGATGATGCCGTACACCTCCAGCGAGGTGATGGCGAGAATCAGCAGCAACCCCGCATTCACGTTGGCCAACGCCACGTCGGGCCCGAAGGGCATGACCGACCACGCGGCCAGCGCCGGCATGATGGTCATGATGGGGCCGAGAATGAACAGGAACTGGCTGGACTTGGTCGGGACGATGATTTCCTTGAAGATGAACTTCAAGCCGTCGGCGATAGGCTGCAGCAAGCCGTAGGGACCGACCCGATTCGGGCCGATGCGGATCTGGATCCAGCCGATGAGCTTGCGCTCCCACAGCGTGAGATAGGCCACGGCGATGAACAGCGGCAGGACGATGGCGACGATCTTGATCACCGTCCATACCACCGGCCAGGCCACGGGCCCGAGCAGTTGCAAACCACCGGAGTTGAAGGCGTCGAACATGGGTCAGACCTTGTGGACGGAGACGGCGCCGAACAACGCGCCGAGACTGGCCGTGGCAGGATGTGCCGTCGGGATTCGCACCACGCCGGCAGCCAACCCGGCATCCAGCCTGGCCGGCAATTCGGCGGAGAAGGGACCTTGCTTCACGGTGACGCGATCGCCCGGCTGCAAGCCCAGGCGTTCCCAGGCATCGGCAGGCAGGGCGATCTGCCCAGCCAGGCGCGCGTCGCGCGTTTGCTGCAACGAAGGCGCGCGGCGCACGATGGCGTCGCTGCGGTAGATGGGGACTTCGCTCAGGCGCTCGAACCCGGCATCGCCAGCTGGCTCCCGGCCGTTGGCCGACCCCAGGGTCTGCGACAGCGGCGGCGCCTCAGACCGCCCCAGACGCGCGGCAATATCCACGCCCTGCAATGCAGCCTCCCGCACGGCCTCGATGGCGTCGTACTCGAAACCGGCCAGACCGAGCTGGTCGGCCAGGACGCGCAGGACCTTCCACGCCGGACGCGATTGGCCGACCGAGGCCACGACCGGATTAAAGGACTGCAAGACACCTTCGCAATTCACGAAACTGCCCGCCGTTTCGCTGAAGGGCGCGATGGGCAGCATGACCTGGGCATAGTCCATCGCGCCATGCTTGTAGGCGCTCAGGGCCACGACGAAGGCGGATTTGCGCATCGCCTCGAGGGCTGCGGCCCCGCGCGGCGTGTCGAACTCGGGCTCGACGTTCAGCAACAGCATGGCGGCAGGCGGCGCATCCAGCATTTGCGCCGCGTTCAATCCGCCCTGACGCGGCTTTGCGTCCACGAGGTGCGCGCCAACCGTATTGCCCGCCTCCACCGTATAGCCGAAACTCGCCCCCGTGTTGTCGGCAAGCCAGCGCGCCAGAGCCGCCAGCTGGGTGGCTTCGGGATGCTGGGCCGCGGCGTTGCCGAGCAGCACGGCCTTGCGTTCCCCGGCCATCAGACTTTGCGCGATGCGCTGGGCGGCTTCGCCAGGGCGCACGCTCGCGACTGCCACGGGGCGCCCGATGCCCTTGGCATCGGCGACACCGGCCGCCACTTCGGCCAGCAGGGACACCCAGGCACTGGGAGCGGCGATGAGCCGTGCATGCACGGGCATGAGCAAGTCGTCGTCTGCCGCGTGCAGCACGCTGAGCTTGCAGCCTGATTTGCAAGCGCGGCGCAGCTTGGCGGCGAGGAGGGGATGATCCTTGCGCAGGAAGGATCCGATGACGAAAGCGGACTGCAGACGTCGCACATCGGCGATGGGCAGGCCCAGCCAGGGAATGCCGTGGCCGACGGCATCGTGCGAGAAGTCGGCATGGCGCAAGCGGAAATCGATGTTCTCGCTCCCCAAGGCGCGCACCAGTTTGCCCAGCAGGAACAACTCCTCGAGCGTGCTGTCGGCGGTGGCCAGCGCCCCCAGGGCCCGGGCGCCGTCCACCTCGATGACGCGGCGCAAACCCTGCGCGACATAGCCCAGCGCCGTGGGCCAGTCTGTCTCACGCCACGTCCCGTCGTCGCGAATCATGGGGCGGGTCAGGCGCTCCGAGCTATTGAGCCCCTCGTAGCTGAAACGATCGCGGTCGGAAATCCAGCATTCGTTGATGGCCTCGTTGTCCTGCGGCACCACACGCATGACCTTGTTGTTCTTCACCTGCATCACCAGGTTGCTGCCCAGGCTGTCGTGCGGACTCACGGACGCGCGGCGCGTGAGCTCCCAGGTGCGCGCGGCGAAGCGAAAGGGTTTGCTGGTGAGCGCGCCGACCGGGCAAATGTCGATCATATTGCCCGACAACTCGGAGTCGATCGAGCCTTCGAGGAAGGTGGTGATCTCGGAATGCTCGCCGCGATGGACCATGCCGAGCTCCATGATGCCCGCCACCTCCTGGCCGAAACGCACGCAGCGTGTGCAATGGATGCAGCGGCTCATCTCCTCCATCGCCACCAGGGGGCCGGCGTTCTTGTGGAACACGACGCGCTTTTCTTCCTGATAGCGCGAAGCCGACGCGCCGTAACCGACCGCCAAGTCCTGCAGCTGGCACTCGCCGCCCTGATCGCAGATCGGGCAATCCAGCGGGTGGTTGATGAGCAGCAACTCCATCACGCCCTTCTGGGCCTGCACCGCCTTGTCCGAATGGGTGCGCACGATCATGCCCTGCGCCACGGGCGTGGCGCAGGCCGGCAGGGGTTTGGGCGCCTTTTCCACGTCGACCAGGCACATGCGGCAATTGGCCGCGATGGACAGCTTGGGGTGGTAGCAGAAGTGCGGAACGTAGATGTCGAGCTTGTGCGCGGCGTCCATGACCATGGAGCCCTCGGGCACCTCGACCTTGCGACCGTCGATTTCCAGTTCAACCATGTCGTGTCAACCTCGTGTGCAGGGTCTGCGGCTTGGCGTCGATGGCGTCAAACATACGCGGGAACCATGCAGGTCTTGTGTTCAATGTGATGCTCGAACTCGGCGCGGAAATGCTTGATGAAGGATTTCACCGGCATGGCCGCCGCATCCCCCAGCGCGCAGATGGTGCGCCCTGCGATGTTGTCGGACACGGAGTTCAGCAATTCCAGATCTTCGGCGCGGCCCTGACCGTTTTCGATGCGGTGAACCATGCGGTACAGCCATCCCGTGCCTTCGCGGCATGGCGTGCATTGCCCGCACGACTCATGCTGATAAAAGTACGACAGCCTCTGCAGCGACTTGACCATGCAGCGCGTGTCGTTGAGCACGATGACCGCGCCGGAACCGAGCATGGAGCCGGCCTTGGCGATGGAGTCGTAGTCCATCGTGCAGTCCATGACGATGTCCGCGGGCAGCACCGGCGCGGAAGATCCGCCGGGGATCACGGCCTTCAGCGCCCTGCCCCCGCGCATGCCCCCGGCCAGCGCCAGCAGCTTGGAGAACGGCGTGCCCATCGGCACCTCGTAGTTGCCCGGCAGCGCCACGTCGCCCGAGACCGAATAGATCTTGGTGCCGCCGTTGTTCGGTTTACCGACCTCGAGATAGGCCTGGCCGCCATTGCGAATGATCCAGGGCACCGCGGCGAAAGTCTCGGTGTTGTTGATCGTGGTGGGCTTGCCGTACAGGCCATAACTGGCGGGGAATGGAGGCTTGAAGCGGGGCTGCCCCTTCTTGCCTTCGAGCGACTCCAGCAGCGCCGTTTCCTCGCCACAGATGTAGGCGCCGAAGCCGTGCGAGGCGTGCAACTGGAAGCTGAACGAACTGCCAAGAATGTTGTTGCCGAGAAAACCTGCGGCGCGCGCCTCTTCCAAGGCTTCCTCGAAACGCTCGTAATCCTCGAAGATCTCGCCGTGAATGTAGTTGTAGCCGACGCTGATGCCCATGGCGTAGGCGGCGATCGCCATGCCTTCGATGACGATGTGCGGATTGAAGCGCAGGATGTCGCGGTCCTTGAAGGTTCCGGGCTCGCCTTCGTCGGAATTGCACACCAGATACTTCTGACCCGGAAACTGCCGTGGCATGAAACTCCACTTCAAACCGGTCGGAAAACCGGCGCCGCCCCGCCCGCGCAGGGCCGAGAGCTTGACCTCGGCGATCACTTGCTCCGGCGTCATGCCGGGGCCGCCGTCAGCGCCGAGAATCTTGCGCAATGCCTGGTAGCCGTCGCGCGCGACATAGCCGCTCAGGCCCCAGTTCTTGCCATCCAACCCGAGCAGGATCTGCGGGCTCAGATGACGGCCGTGGAAGCAGGTTTCCAGGCCGCTCGATGTTCCAGCCTTCATGCCGCTCCCCCTCGCGCCGCGTCGGCCCTGAGTTCGTCGATCAGAGCGTCGAGTTGAGCGTGATTCAGATAACTGCACATGCGACGGTCGTTGACCAAGGCGACGGGCGCATCACCGCAAGCCCCCAGACACTCGCTTTCCTGCAGCGTGAACAAACCATCCGGTGTGGTCTCCCCCAGTGCCACGCCGAGCTTCTCGCTCAGATACTGGGCCGCTTGCATGCCGCCGCTCAATTGGCACGGCAGATTGGTGCAGATGTTCAATTTGTAGCGTCCCACCGGCTTGGTGTTGAACATGTTGTAGAAGGTCACCACTTCGTGCACGGCGATGGCCGGCATGCCGATGTAGTCAGCGACGTCGCGCTCGGCATCGGGCGAAACCCAGCCGCTTTCCTGTTGCACGATGGACAACGCAGCGATGACTGCCGACTGCCTCTGATCAGCGGGGTATTTGGCCAATTCGCGATCGATGCGCTGGCGGGTCGATTCAGACAACATGGGATTCACCGGTCAATTTCGCCGAACACGATGTCCATCGTGCCGATGATGGCCACGGCGTCGGCAATCATGTGGCCGCGCGACATTTCGTCCATCGCGGCAAGATGCGCAAAGCCAGGGGCGCGGATCTTCAGACGGAAGGGTTTGTTCGCGCCGTCGGAGACGAGATAAATGCCGAACTCGCCCTTGGGATGCTCCACGGCCGCATAGGCCTGTCCTTCGGGCACGTGGAACCCCTCGGAGAACAGCTTGAAGTGATGAATGAGCTGTTCCATGCTGGTCTTCATCTCGACCCGCGATGGCGGAGCCACCTTGTGGTTGTCGGTGATGACCGGCCCTGGATTGGCGCGCAGCCAAGCCACGCACTGCTGGATGATGCGATTGGACTGGCGCATCTCCTCCATGCGCACCAGATAGCGGTCGTAGCAGTCGCCTTCCTTGCCCACGGGAATGTCGAAGTCCATCCGGTCGTAGACGTCATAGGGCTGGTTCTTGCGCAAGTCCCAGACGATGCCAGAACCGCGCAGCATGGGGCCCGTGAAACCGAGTTGCAAGGCGCGCTCGGGAGACACGACGCCGATGCCAACCGTGCGCTGCTTCCAAATGCGGTTGTCCGTCAACAAGGTTTCGTATTCATCGACGTACTTGGGAAAGCGCTGGGTGAAGTCGTCGATGAAGTCCAGCAACGATCCGCTTCGATTGCTATTCAGCGCCTTGGTCTCGCGGGGACCGTGGACGCTGGATTCGCGGTACTGCGGCATGGAGTCGGGCAGGTCGCGATACACGCCGCCCGGACGGAAATAGGCGGCATGCATGCGGGCACCCGAAGCCGCCTCGTACATGTCGAACAGATCCTCCCGCTCACGGAAGGCGTAGAGGAAGATGGTCATCGCGCCGCAGTCCAGCCCGTGCGCACCCAGCCAAAGCAGGTGGTTCAGCAAGCGCGTGATCTCGGCGAACATGACGCGGATGTACTGCGCGCGCTCCGGCACCTCGATGCCGAGGAGTTTCTCGATCGCCAGCACATAGGCGTGCTCGTTGCACATCATCGACACATAGTCCAGCCTGTCCATATAGGGCAGGGCCTGGATGTAGGTGCGCGTCTCCGCCAGTTTTTCGGTCGCGCGGTGCAGCAGCCCGATATGCGGATCGGCGCGCTGGATGACCTCGCCATCGAGTTCCAGGACAAGACGAAGGACGCCATGCGCCGCCGGATGCTGCGGGCCGAAATTCAGCGTGTAGTTCTTGATTTCTGCCATGGCTTGCTCAGTGTTTCAGGCCGCCGTAGCCGGCTTCGCGCACGATGCGGGGCACGATCTCGCGCGGCTCGATGGTCACGGGCTGGTAGATCACGCGCCTGGCTTCGGGGTCATAGCGCATCTCGACCGTACCGCTGATCGGGAAGTCCTTGCGGAAGGGGTGCCCGATGAAGCCGTAGTCGGTCAGGATGCGGCGAAGATCGTTGTGCCCCTCGAACACCACGCCATAGAGATCGAATGCCTCGCGCTCGTACCAGTTGGCGCTGTTCCAGATGGAATCGACCGAAGGCACGATGGGAAAATCGTCGTCGGGACACCATACCCGCACCCGCACGCGATGATTGCAGTGCACGGACAGGAGGTGAAGCACCACCACATAGCGGCGCCCGTCCCAAGGGGCGTTCGCATACCCTTGGTAGTCGACCGCGCAGAGGTCGATGAGCTGCTCGAAACGCAGGGATTCGTGATCGCGCAGGATGCGGCAGGCTTCGAGATATTCGGATGGCCGCACGTCCAGGGTCAGTTCACCCAAGTCCATCGACAATGGCGCGATGCGTTCACCCAAGTATTGCTGGAGATCGAGCTGAAGCTGTGCAAGTTTGCTGGTCATCGGGACGTGCGGTAAGTGCGCTGTGAACCGGGCTCAGCGCGCGATGGTGTTGGTTCGCCGAATCTTGTTCTGCAGCTGGATCAGGCCGTAGAGCAGCGCCTCCGCCGTGGGAGGGCAACCGGGCACGTAGACGTCGACCGGCACGATGCGATCACAGCCGCGCACCACCGAATAGGAGTAGTGGTAGTAACCGCCACCGTTGGCGCAGGACCCCATGGAGACCACCCAGCGAGGCTCGGCCATTTGGTCGTAGACCTTCCGCAGCGCCGGGGCCATCTTGTTGCACAGGGTTCCGGCCACGATCATCAGGTCGGACTGGCGCGGGCTGGGACGAAACACGATGCCGAAGCGGTCGAGGTCGTAACGCGCGGCACCGGCATGCATCATTTCGACGGCGCAGCAAGCCAGGCCAAAGGTCATGGGCCAAAGCGATCCCGTGCGCGTCCAGTTGATCAGCTTGTCGGCCGATGTGGTGATGAAGCCCTCGTTCAAAACGCCTTCGATGCTCATGCTTGCTCCCCAAGGTGCGCGACCAAGATTACTCCCAGTCCAACGCCCCCTTTTTCCATTCGTAGATAAAGCCCACCACAAGAATGGACAGGAAGATCATCATGGCCCAGAAACCGGTCGCCCCCACCTGCCTGAGCACGACGGCCCAGGGGAAAAGAAAGGCGATTTCGAGATCGAACAGGATGAACAGGATGGCAACCAGGTAGTAGCGAACATCGAACTTCATGCGCGCATCCTCGAAGGCCTCGAAGCCACACTCGTAGGGCGCATTCTTCGCGCTATCGGGTCGGTTCGGCCCAAGCAGACGTCCCAGCACCAAAGGACCGACACCAACCCCGATCCCGACCAGGATGAAGAGCAAAACAGGCAGGTATTGCTCCAAAAACATCAGGCTCTCCTCCTCGTGATTTGGTCGATTCAAGACGGTTGCACACAGGTCAACCGGATCCACCCGCAACGTGCCGTCAATGTATCGGCAGCTGCTTTTTTCTTGTTTGATTCACCGCAACAAATCTGGTGCCGACGGCGAGACTCGAACTCGCACAGCTTTCGCCACTACCCCCTCAAGATAGCGTGTCTACCAATTTCACCACGTCGGCATGACGCTTCATTCAGAACCGGCCGCACCCCAAGCGGGATGCAACCAAACTCTACATTTTAACGACTTCGGTAGCCATCCCGCAACGCCGCAGAGCGCACGTTTGCGCAACGACAAGTTTCAAAATCCGAACCGATTGACAAACCGCAGAAAAAGTGTTGTGCGTTGCACCATCAAGGCTTCTTGCCACCACTTTGCGTGGCCGCCGCGGGTGTCGAGGCGACGGACTTGGGCTTGGCCGCCGGAGCGACGCCGGAAGCGGCGCCGGGAATCTGGGCGATACCGGAAGGCACGCTGGAAGCAGCCGATGCGGAAGACGGGCCAGCCGGCGGTTGCACGGTCGCCGATTTCTCCGTGCCGGCAAGCCGGCTCATCAGACCGCCCCCGTCGCTTCCAGGCAAATTGCCGAAATAAGCCAGAGCCAGGGTACAGACGAAAAACACGGTGGCGGCAACAGCCGTGCTGCGACTCAGGAAATTGGCCGAACCGGTGGCACCGAATAGGCTGCCGGATGAGCCCGAACCAAACGATGCCCCCATGTCAGCACCTTTGCCGTGCTGCATCAGGATCAAGCCAACCATGGCCAGCGCCGAGAGGATTTGGACGATGAGGATGAGGTTCAGAACGATATGCATGATGGAAATCCGTTGATAAACGTTCCGCGCTTTAGCCGCGGTGTTTGGCCGCGTCGACGATGGCGAGGAAGTCCACGGCCTTGAGGGAGGCGCCACCGATGAGGCCCCCGTCGATATCAGGCTGCGCAAAGAGTTCGGCGGCATTGTCCGGCTTGACGCTGCCGCCATAGAGCAAACGCGTCTGCTCGGCAGAAACATGGTGCCGCAAAGCCCGCTGGCGGATAAAGGCATGCACGTCCTGTGCCTGCTCAGGCGTCGCGGTACGGCCGGTGCCGATGGCCCAGACAGGCTCGTAAGCCAGCACCAGTTCATGCATGCGGCTGCCGAGCAGATGCAAGATGGCATCGAGCTGCATACCCACCACGGCCTCGGTCTGGCCACGCTCGCGCTGCTCGAGGGTTTCGCCCAGGCAGACAATCGGCGTGATCCCGGCGCTCAGTGCGCGCTGGGCCTTTGCGGCCACCAGCGCATCTCCCTCGGCGTGATAGGCGCGGCGCTCGGAATGCCCGACGATGACATGGCTGCAGGAAAACTCGCGCAACATGCCAACCGAAACCTCGCCGGTATAAGCGCCCTGTTCGTGCATGGAGCAGTCTTGCGCTCCCAGCCCGATGGCATGCCCGGCAAGCAATTGACCCGCCTGCGCCAGATAGGGAAATGGCACGCAAACAACGACGTCGCAAGCGGGCTCGGGAGCTGCGATTAAGGCCGACAGCAAGGCCTGGTTCGCAGCCAATGAACCATGCATTTTCCAGTTACCGGCAACCATGTTGCGACGCATCTCGTGTTGTCTCCTTGTGGGGTCGATCAGGACCAGGTCAGCACGATCTTGCCGATGTGCTGACCACCTTCCATCATGGCGTGAGCCTGGGCGATCTGCTCCGCCGGCAAGACGGCGTGAATTTGCGGACGGACCCGGCCAGATTCGAGCAATGGCCAGACGTTCTTGCGCAAGGCTTCGGCGAGCCTGGATTTGAACTCCACGCTGCGCGCCCTCAGCGTGGATCCGGTGATGCTCAGCCGGCGCCGCATCAGCAGCGCGGCGTCGAACGCGGCGGCGGTGCCGCCCTGGACGGCGATGACGACCAGACGCCCATCCTCGGCAAGGCAAGCCATCTCGCGCGCCACGTAATCCCCCGCCACCATGTCGAGGATCACATCGACGCCCCGGCCCGAGGTGTGTTCCCGAACCTGCTCGACAAAGTCCTGCGTGCGGTAATTGATGGCGCGCTCGGCGCCGAGCGCCAGACAGGCCTGGCATTTCGCCTCGGATCCCGCCGTCGCCCAGACCCTGGACCCCAGGGCATGGGCCAACTGGATCGCCACAGTCCCGATTCCGCTGGAGCCGCCTTGCACGAGGATCAACTCGCCCGGTTTGAGCGCACCGCGCTCGAATGCGTTATGCCAGACCGTGAAAAAGGTCTCGGGCAGTGCCGCCGCCTCGGCGTCACTCAGCCCCTCGGGGACGGGCAGGCATTGTCCGGCCGGGGCAACACAATACTCGGCGTATCCGCCCCCCGTGAGCAAGGCGCAGACACGCTGACCGGAGCGCAACGCCGACTCGGCAAGATCGCCTCCCACCACGTCGGCGCAGACTTCCAGCCCGGGAATGTCGGAGGCGCCGGGCGGCGGCGGGTACAACCCCTTGCGCTGCAGGATGTCCGGGCGGTTGATGCCGAAGGCACGCACGCGCAAGAGCACCTCGCCGAGCCCAGGCTCCGGCCGCGCGCGGCTGACCCAGCGCAGCACGCCCGGAGGGCCGGGTTGGCTGATTTCGGCAACGAGCATGGACATGGGACTAGGGACTCGGGAGCAATGGCCGCGCGCCGACTCGGGATCAGGACTGTTGCGGCTCCACCGCCTCGCGCTGGGCAGATCCTTCCTCGGCCGACAGCAGAGCTTTGATCGAGAGGCGGAAACGTCCCTTGTCGTCGGTCTCGATGACCTTCACGCGCACCTTCTGGCCTTCCTGCAGATGATCGGAGACCTTGTTGATGCGCTCGTTGGCGATTTGAGAGATGTGCAGCAGGCCGTCCTTGCCCGGGAGCACGTTGACGAGCGCGCCGAAGTCCAGCAGCTTGACCACCGTGCCGTCGTAGATCTGGCCGATCTCGACTTCGGCTGTGAGTTCCCCGATGCGACGCATTGCCTCCTTCGCGCGGTCGGCGTCGGTCGCGGCGACCGTGATCGTGCCGTCCTCGGCGATGTCGATCTGCGTGCCGGTCTCCTCAGTCAAGGCGCGGATCACGGCGCCGCCCTTGCCGATCACGTCGCGAATGCGCTCGGGATTGATCTTCATCGTGTACAGGCGCGGCGCATACTGGGAAACCTCGGTGCGCGCGCCGCCCACGGCCTGCTGCATCAGCCCCAGGATGTGCATGCGCCCTTCGCGCGCCTGCGCCAAAGCCACCTGCATGATTTCACGCGTGATGCCCTGGATCTTGATATCCATCTGCAACGCAGTGATGCCCGTGGCGCTGCCGGCGACCTTGAAGTCCATGTCGCCGAGATGGTCCTCGTCACCCAAGATGTCGGTGAGCACGGCGAAACGGTTGCCTTCCTTGATCAGTCCCATGGCGATACCGGCGACGTGCGCCTTCAGCGGCACGCCGGCGTCGAGCAGGCTCAGGCAGCCGCCGCACACCGAGGCCATCGACGAAGACCCGTTCGACTCCGTCACTTCCGACACCAGGCGCATGGTGTAGGCGAAATCATCCTTCTTCGGCAGCACCGCGAGCAGGGCGCGCTTGGCCAGGCGACCGTGGCCGATCTCGCGGCGCTTGGGCGAGCCCATGCGCCCGGTCTCGCCGGTGGCGAACGGGGGCATGTTGTAGTGCAGCAGGAAACGGTCGCGGTACTCGCCGCCCAAGGCGTCGATGACCTGGGAATCCTGATCGGTGCCGAGCGTGGCCACCACGAGAGCCTGGGTTTCGCCGCGGGTGAACAAGGCGCTGCCGTGGGTACGCGGCAGCACCCCGGTACGGATGGAGATCGGACGCACGGTGCGCGTGTCGCGCCCGTCGATGCGCGGATCGCCGTTCAGAATCTGGCCACGCACGATGCGCGCTTCCATGTCGAACAGGATCGACTCGACCTTGGCGGCATCCACCTCGGTGCCGTCGGCCGCCAAGGTTTCATGCACCTGGGCGTAGATCTGGCGCAGAGCATCGGTCCGGGCCTGCTTCTGCGTGATCTTGTAGGCTGCGCGCAAACCTTCCCCGGCGACGGCGTCGATGCGCGCAATCAGCGCCTCATCGCGGGCCTCGGGCTTCCAATCCCAGGCCGGCTTGCCGCCTTCACGCACCAGTTCATGGATGGCGTCGATGGCCGTTTGCATCTGCTTGTGGCCGTACATCACGGCCTCCAGCATCACGTCCTCGGAGAGTTGGTCCGCTTCGGACTCCACCATCAGCACCGCCGATTCGGTTCCGGCAACGACCAGATCGAGTTGCGAGCCGGCCAACTGGGCCTTGCTGGGATTGAGCACGAACTCGCCATTCACATAGCCCACGCGCGCCGCGCCGACCGGGCCGTTGAACGGCACGCCGGAAATGGCCAGGGCCGCGCTGGCGGCGATCATCGCCGGAATATCGGCCTCGACCTCCGGATTCAGCGACATCACATGGATGACCACCTGCACCTCGTTGTAGAAACCTTCGGGAAACAAGGGCCGGATCGGGCGATCGATCAGGCGCGAGGTCAGGGTCTCGCTCTCGCTCAAGCGGCCTTCGCGCTTGAAAAAGCCGCCGGGAATCTTGCCCGCGGCATAGGTCTTTTCGATGTAATCGACGGTGAGCGGGAAAAAATCCTGCCCGGGCTTGGCCTTCTTGGCCGCCACCACGGTGGCCAGCACCACGGTGTCATCCATGTTGAGGAGCACGGCGCCCGAGGCCTGACGCGCGATTTCGCCCGTCTCCAGGGTCACCGTATGTTGGCCCCATTGAAAAGATTTCGTGATCTTGTTGAACATCGTGAACTCCAGTTCATGGGCGCGGGGGACATCCCCGGCACCCTCTGTCAGTGACCTGCCCGCAAGGAACAGGGTGAGGCGGGAAGCACAATGCCATTCCAGCGCAACTCTAGGGCTGTGCTGCGAAACGAAAAGTCGCATTGGAATGACACAGCGGCACTTCCCTCGTCAAACGGGCCCCGCGTACACCCTGCGGCCCGCGCAACAACAAAGCGCCTGCGTCGAAGCTTCAACACAGGCGCCCGATTCAATCCACCACCTTTACTTGCGCAGGCTCAGCTTGCTGATCAGGGCCTTGTAGCGCTCAGCGTCCTTGGACTTGAGATAGTCCAGGAGCTTGCGACGCCGACTCACCATCTTGAGCAGGCCACGACGGCCGTGATGGTCCTTGGCATGGATTTTGAAATGCCCGGTCAGCTCGTTGATGCGGGCTGTCAGCAGGGCGACCTGAACCTCGGGGGATCCCGTGTCCTTGGGCGCACGCGCGTTGTCGGCGACGATTTGCGCCGTGTTGCTCTTCTCGAGACTCATGTTGAAAGTTTCCTGTGAAAAAACTGGCGAACGCAGAAGAAACCGTTCCGCGCCGTGAAAAAAAGCGAAGTTTACCTGATGCCGAAGACCGGGGCGCGGCAAGCACACCGTCCTGATCTCGGCGGACAACGGAACGTGCAAGCAGTCCCAGGACATGAAGCCAGACGGACCGGGCCTCGACCGCGCATCAAGTTGGACTTCACCGCACGAGAAGTGCGGTATTTCACGCGAACCCTGCATTTCACGCCAAGCCGGCGCAATCTTGCGCCCTGGCCAGGATTTTGCAGTTACATTGGCTCGATTACTTCGTCCCCGACATGCGCGCCATGCGCCTTCAACTCCTCTCCGACCTTCACCTCGAAACCGAAACGTTCTCGCCGCAGCCTGCACCCGGAGCCGACGTGCTGGTGCTGGCGGGCGATATTGACGCACAGCACACCGGCTTGGATCGATTCGCCGAGTGGCCTGTCCCGGTCCTGTTCGTGGCGGGCAACCACGAATTCGACAACAAGGATTTCGACGCCACCCTCCTGGCGCTACGCGAGCGTTGCGAGCGCAACGGCATCATCATGCTCGAGCGCGAAAGCATCGTCATGCGCTTCGGCTCGCAACGCGTGCGCTTCGTCGGCACGACGCTCTGGAACGATTTCGATCTGTTCGGCCCCGACGAACGCCAGCGCTGCATGCGTGCCGCCCGTTATTTCATCGACGAAATCCAGCGCTCGACGCGCCACGGCATGCCGATGGACGCCGAGTCGCTGCGCCAGGAAGGACTACTCAACAAAGCCTGGCTGTCCGGCGTGCTGCAAGCACCGCCCAGCGTGCCAGGCGAGTACGACAAGACCGTCGTCATCACCCACTTCGCCCCCAGTCTGCGCAGCACCGATGCGCGCTATCCAGTCAACGGCGCCACAGCCAGCTTCTGCAATGCCTATGACGACCTGATCGAACGCTGCCATTTGTGGATCCATGGCCACTTGCACTGCCGGCACGATTACGCCGTCGGCACCTCGCGGGTGATCTGCAACTCCCGCGGGCATGCCAGCAGCGGTGAGGATTACGACTTCAAACCCCTGGGCGTCTGGGAGGTCTGATCACGGGGCGTCCCAAGGGTGCGGTCAGGCCGAAGCCGGCGCTTCCACGCCGGCCTCGAACGTCTCGCCCTCGGCCAGTTCCGATAAATCCCATCTCGGCTTGATGTCGAAGGCATAACTGCGGCGCGGACGGGCCAGTCCGGCTTCGATCCTGCGGCACGCCGCGTAGGCAATCATCGGCCCGTTATCGGTGCACCATTGCAATGCGGGGTAATGCACCCGCACCCCCGCGCTCGCACATGATGCATCGAGTTTCTCGCGCAGGCGGCGGTTCGCGCCGACGCCACCCGCAACCACCAGAACCCTCCTGCCGGTCCGTTGCATCGCGTCCATGGCTTTCTTGACCAGCACATCCGTGATCGCCTCCTGGGTTGCCGCGGCGAGGTCGGCACGGCTTTGCTCGCAGACGTTGGCGCCCAACTGGTTGACGCGCGTCAGCACCGCGGTTTTCAAGCCGGCAAAGGAAAAATCGAGGTCGCCGCTATGCAACTTGGGCCTGGGCAGGGAAAACGCCTCCGCATGGCCGAAGGCCGCCATGCGCGCCAGTTCGGGGCCGCCCGGATAACCAAGCCCCAGCAGTTTGGCGGATTTGTCGAACGCTTCGCCTGCGGCGTCGTCCACGGTTTCTCCGAGCAGGCGATAGTTGCCGAGTGCCGCGACATCGAGCAGCATGGTGTGCCCGCCCGACACCAACAGCGCAACGAAAGGAAATTTCAACGCGGGATCGGATAAAAGGGGAGACAGCAAATGGCCTTCCAGATGGTGGATGCCGATGAGAGGTTTATCGACCGCCATGGCCAGCGCCGCAGCCAACCCCGCACCGACCAGCAAGGCGCCCGCCAGTCCCGGCCCGCGCGTATAGGCGACGGCGTCAATGTCCGCCAGTCCGCAACCGGCCCGAACCAAGGTTTGTTCAACCAAGGGAAGCGTCCGCGCGATGTGGTCGCGCGAGGCGAGTTCGGGCACCACGCCACCATAGGCCTGGTGCATCGCCACCTGCGAATGCAAGGCGTCGGCAAGCAACCCCCGCTCGCTGTCGTACACCGCGATGCCAGTCTCGTCGCATGAGGTTTCCAGACCGAGAATGCAGATGGAGGTTCGCATGGAATGATGGGCCTGATGGTTGTTTTCAAGACTCGTATTGTTCCGTGTTCGTGATTTGCGGCGTCCAGGCCGCTTCATTCGCACCGAAGTCTCGTCCGAGACGTTATACTTCGCAAGTTAATTTTGTCCAATCCAGCCGAGATTTGCTCGGGCTTTGCTGAAAGGTAGTTGTTTGCAATGACCACGATTCGCATCAAAGAAAATGAACCCTTCGATGTAGCGCTGCGCCGCTTCAAGCGCACGATTGAAAAACTCGGCTTGCTGACCGACCTGCGCGCGCGTCAGTTCTACGAAAAGCCGACGGCCGAGCGCAAGCGCAAGAAAGCCGCCGCCATCAAACGCCACTACAAGCGCATTCGCAGCCACATGCTGCCCAAGCGCCTGTACTGAGCCAAATCGCTCCGGGTATGCAGTTGCAGCATGGGTCGGTTCAGACCTGTGCCCCGAGTTCATACCCGCCATTTTCACGTCGCCCAGAATTCCGCCCGCAGCCCCCAAAGGCTGCGGGCTTTTTGCCATGACCAATCTGAAAACCCGTGTTCAAGACGACATGAAGGCCGCCATGCGTGCCAAGGATGCGGATCGCCTCGGCACCATCCGCATGCTGATGGCCGCCATCAAGCAGAAGGAGGTTGACGAGCGGGTGGAATTGGACGATTCCGGCGTCGTCTCGATCATCGACAAGATGATCAAGCAACGTCGCGATGCCATCGGTCAGTTCGAAGCCGGCGGCAGACATGACCTCGCCGACAAGGAAAAGGCGGAAATTCTCGTTCTCGAACCCTACCTCCCCGCCCGGCTCGCCGGCGAGGAACTCGACCGTGAAATTCGAGCCGTCATCGCCGAGGTCCAGGCCAGAACGCCGCAAGACCTGGGCAGGGTCATGGGCCCGCTCAAGGCGCGCCTGGCCGGCCGCGCCGACATGGGGCAGGCTTCCGCACGCGCCAAAGCCCTGCTGGCGACGCCTCAGTAGCCAGCCAACCCAGGGGCAAAGAGGCAGAAAACGCAAGCCTCTGGACTTGACGCCCGGCCGCTCAGCCCGCCCCCTCGATGCGGGCGTAGGCGGAATGGTTGTGGATGGATTCGAAATTCTCGGCTTCCACGACATAGCTGCCGATACGGGCATCCCGCTGCACCCGCGCCGCCACATCGCGCACGAGGTCCTCGACGAACTTCGGATTCTCGTATGCGTGCTCCGTCACGTACTTTTCGTCCGGGCGCTTGAGCAGGCCCCATAGCTCGCAGGAAGCTTCCTCCTCGGCCATGCGGATGAGCTGCTCGAACGGCACCGGCTCCTTGAGCTGAGCCGTGATGGTGATGTGCGAGCGCTGGTTGTGCGCGCCATAGTCGGAGATTTCCTTCGAGCAGGGACATAGCGCCTTGACCGGAACCTGGACTCGCGCGGTGACTTGGACGCCGCCGCCTTGCGCTTGTGCGATCCACCCCGCCTCGTAATCCATCAAGCTCGGCACACCGCTGACGGGAGCGGATTTGCGCAC
Organism: Thiomonas delicata; assembly: GCF_900088825.1. Taxonomy (GTDB): domain Bacteria; phylum Pseudomonadota; class Gammaproteobacteria; order Burkholderiales; family Burkholderiaceae_C; genus Thiomonas_A; species Thiomonas_A delicata. Next base: position 1,567,961 of record NZ_LT592171.1, read on the forward strand.
GAAAAGTGGAAACCGAAACTCGATCCGTCCGGCATCGGCCTGCAGGCGCCGAAGCATGACCTGAGCCAGGGCCACCAGCCCGCCATGATCCAGGGGCGCGTCGACACCCTCCAGAATTTCGACGAACCGGGACATATGCGTGCCCTTCTTCTCCGCAGCGAGGGCGACATCGGCATCGATCACGGCCACGGTCGGCTGGCTGCCGCCGTCTGCCGTACGCACGCTCAGCGGGTAACGCAAACTCTTGACGCCGACGCGTTGAATCGCCATGTGGCGATGGTCCGTCGCGCTCTGAATATCCGGAATGGCTTCGAAAGGCTTGTTCATGGTTGAGCCCTGCCGGATCATGCTGGACAAGGACATTGTTGACTGATTCGTTCGGAATTATCGCGGCATCTGGAATCCGGCGCTGCCCAGGGGGTGCTACCGGCGAAACCACCGCCTCGCCAGTCGCCCATGCCCGGGGACCGATGGCCGATCATGCGTTGGCCGCACGCCGTGGCGCATCGGGATGGTCGCCGACGAGTCCGGGAAATCGCGTGCGAATGCTGTCCAGCAAGCCGGCTGCATCCAAACCAAGCTGCGCTGTGATCTGCGCCGGATCGCCATGCTCGAGCCAGGCATCGGGCAGGCCGAGGTTCAACACGGGAATCTGCATGCCCAGGGATTGCAAAGCCTCCATGCACGCCGACCCCGCCCCGCCAAGCACGGTCCCCTCCTCCACCGTCACCAGGGCGTCGTGGCTCAATGCCATGCGCCGCAGCATGTCCAGATCCAGCGGCTTGATGAAGCGCATGTTCACCACGGTCGCATCCAGCGTCTGCGCCGCCTGCAAGGCCGCATAAAGCACGGGCCCGAACGACAGAATGGCAATGCGCCGGCCCGTCGCCGCGCGCGATTCGCGACGCAGCGACGCCACCCCGACGGGCAGCGCCTCGAGCGAGGATCGATCGACGCGCACACCAATCCCGGCCCCACGCGGATAGCGCACTGCGGCCGGCCCATCGAGAGAAAATCCGGTGGACAGCATTTGCCGGCACTCCATCTCGTCGGCCGGTGCCATGAGCGTGAAGTTGGGCAGGCAGCGCAGGGCCGCGATATCGAAAGCCCCGGTATGCGTCGCGCCATCGGCGCCGACCACGCCGGCGCGGTCAATCGCGAACAGCACGGGCAGATTCTGGATCGCCACGTCGTGAATCACCTGGTCGTAGGCCCGCTGCAGAAAGGTGGAATAAATGGCCACCACGGGCTTCATGCCCTCGCAGGCCAGGCCGGCGGCAAAGGTCACGGCGTGCTGCTCGGCGATGCCCACGTCGTGGTAGCGCCGGGGGAACAGCTTGGCGAACTCCACCAGGCCCGAACCCTCGCACATGGCCGGGGTGATGGCCGTCAGGCGTTCGTCCTGCCGCGCCATGTCGCACAGCCACTGGCCGAACACCTGAGCGTAGGTCGGCTTGGGCGCCACGGCCGGCGGTTTGATGCCTTCGGCCGGGTTGAAACGGCCCGGGCCGTGATAGGTGATGGGGTCGGCCTCGGCAAGCTTGTAGCCATACCCCTTCTTCGTCACGACATGCAGCAGGCGGGGGCCGGTGCGCTCGCGCAGGTTCTCAAGCGTCGGGATCAGGGCGTGCAGATCGTGCCCGTCGATGGGGCCAACGTAGTCGAAACCGAATTCCTCGAACAGCGTCCCTGGCGCCACCAGGCCCTTGGCATGCTCCTCGATGCGGCGCGCCAGCTCGAACAAGGGCGGCGGAGCGGCCTTCAGAACCTGCTTGGCAGCGTCGCGTGCACTGGCATAGAAACGCCCGGACAGCAGGCGCGCCAGATAGCGGTTGAGCGCGCCCACCGGTGCGGAAATCGACATGTCGTTGTCATTGAGCACCACGAGCAGATCCGCTTCGGGGTGCACGCCTGCGTTGTTCATGGCCTCGAAGGCCATGCCCCCCGTCATCGCGCCGTCGCCGATCACCGCCACGACCTTGCGCCGCTCGCCCTTGGCCTGCGCTGCCAGGGCCATGCCCAGCGCCGCCGAGATCGAAGTGGACGAGTGCGCCGTGCCGAAGGTGTCGTACGGCGATTCCTCGCGGCGCGGGAAACCTGAAATGCCTCCGTACTGGCGCAGCGAACCCATGCGCTCGCGCCGCCCGGTGAGAATCTTGTGCGCGTAGGTCTGATGCCCGACGTCCCAGACCAGGCGGTCGTGCGGAGTGTCGAACACGTAATGCAAGGCCACGGTGAGTTCCACCGTGCCCAGATTCGACGAGAGGTGGCCGCCCGTGCGCGACACCGTGTCGAGAATGAACTGGCGCAACTGCTGCGCGAGCTGGGGAAGCTGCTCGGCTTTGAGCCGACGCAGGTCGTGAGGATCTTGGATGCGTCCGAGCAGGTCCATGATCAATGGCTCCGGCTCACGATACGCCGCGCCAGTTCGGCCAGCCGCTGCGCCCTCGGACGTCGCTCCGGTGGCAGTCCATCCAAGGCCGCCAGCGCGTCCGCGAGCAGACGCTGCGCCCAGTCCTGCGCCGCGTGCAGGCCCAGAAGCGTCACAAAAGTGGCCTTGGCTTGCCGCGCATCTTTCCCCGCTGTCTTGCCCAGCGTGGTCGAATCGGCGCTCGCATCGAGCACGTCGTCGACCACCTGGAAGGCCAGGCCGATGGCATCGGCGTAGCGGCCCATGATTTCGGCGTCCCGCAGCTCGTCGCTCGGGGCGACGCTGCCGGGTTGGCGGCAGGCCAGCCCCATCAGCAGACTCGCCTTGAGCAAGGCCCCGGTCTTGCGCCGGTGCATGTCGCTGAGGGCATCGACCCCCAGCGCATGGCCGGTGGCCGCAAGATCCAGGGCCTGGCCGCCGGCCATGCCCGCGGCGCCGGAGGCCCCTGCGAGCAAGCCGCACAGGCGCGCTTGAGTCTGCGCAGGAATGCCGGGATTCGCCGTGAGCACCTCGAAAGCGCGTGTTTGCAAGGCGTCGCCAGCCAGCAAAGCCATGGCCTCGCCGAATTTCACGTGCGTCGTGGGCTGGCCGCGGCGCAAAACGTCGTTATCCATGCAGGGCAGATCGTCGTGCACGAGGGAATACGCATGCATCAACTCGACCGCGCAGGCCGCAGCATCCATGGCCTCCGGATCCGCGTCGAAACACTCGCCAGCCGCCCACAGAAGAAGCGGCCGCATGCGTTTGCCACCCAGTGCTGCGGCATGGTGCATCGCCTCGGCCAGCGCCGCACTGGCCGCCGGCTGCAAAGGAAGATGCTGGCCGATCAGCGCCTGGATACGCGCGGTGCGAGCGGCGACCCAGGCGTCGAAGTCGTGTTCGCTGCCGGCCGGTGACGAATGCGCCGCCCGGCGATGCTGCGGCACGGCGGCTTGGCTGGGCGACGATGCACCGTCCACCGGCATCGCGTCAGTTGCCTGCTTGGCGGTCGCTTGCATAAGGCTTGAGTTCGGTGCCATCCAGGATCTGGATTTGCTGCTCGACCGCCTGCAATTTCTCGCGGCAATAGCGCAGCAGTGTCGCGCCGCGCTGGTAGGACTTGAGCGTGTCGTCCAGGCTCATCTGCCCGGACTCGAGTTGCTGGACCAGTTGTTCCAGCTCCGCGGTGGCCTGCTCGTAACTGGCGGGCTGGGTGTCGGCCGGGGTTTGCTTGCGCGTGCTTGCATTCATGAGGGAGCGGCGATGTCGCCGGGGCCTTGCCGGGATGGCGAGGCCGGTGAAATGGGATCGAACGCTTGATTTTATCGACAGAGCCGGGGAAGATACCCCCCGTCCCCAGTATCCCCGTCGCGCCAAGGTCGGTCTAGAATCGGCCTGCGTTTATTTGTTTGATTTTTCAGGAGATTTCAAGCCCATCATGTCGGATTTGAGTGTGCATCTGGCCCCGAGCAAAACCCAACTGCCGGTGACGGCATATTTTGACGCTGAGCTGTATGCGAAGGAGAAACAACTCATCTTCGATGAAGGGCCGCGCTACCTCGGGCACGCGCTTGCCGTCGCCAACCCGGGGGACTACTACGCCCTGCCGCAGGAAGGCGAAGGCCGCGCGCTGGTGCGCAATGCGACTGGCATCGACCTCATCTCCAACGTCTGCCGGCATCGGCAGGCCGTGATGCTCAAGGGCCGCGGCCGCACCGGGCACAACATCGTCTGCCCCCTGCACCGCTGGACCTACCGGCTCGACGGCGAATTGATCGGCGCCCCGCATTTCGATGACGACCCTTGCCTGAACCTGCAGCGCTATGCGCAGCCCCAGAACTGGAACGGCCTGCTGTTCGAGCGCAACGGCTTCGACGTCGCCCAGGCGCTGCGGGGACTGCAGCACGAAGCCGCGTTCGATTTCAGCGGCTTCGTGCTCGACCACGTGGAGCAGCATGTCTGCGACTACAACTGGAAGACCTTCATCGAGGTGTACCTGGAGGACTACCACGTCGGCCCTTTCCACCCCGGGCTCGGCCAGTTCGTCAGCTGCGACAATCTCGCGTGGCAGTTCGGCGATGCGTTCAGCGTGCAAACCGTCGGCATCAACAATGCCTTGCGCAAAGCCGGCAGCAAGGTCTATGCGAAATGGCACGAGGCCGTGCTCAACTTTCGCCAGGGCGTCCTGCCCGAACACGGTGCCATCTGGCTCACGCTCTACCCGAACGTCATGGTGGAGTGGTATCCGCATGTGCTCGTGGTATCGGCGCTGTATCCGCAAGGGCCGCAGAAGACCCTCAACGTGGTCGAGTTCTACTACCCCGAGGAAATCGCCGCCTTCGAACGCGACTTCATCGAAGCCGAGCGTGCCGCCTACATGGAGACTTGCATCGAGGACGATGAGATCGCCTTGCGCATGGACGCCGGCCGCCGCGCCCTCATGGAACGCGGTGACGACCAGGCCGGCCCTTACCAGTCGCCGATGGAGGATGGCATGCTGCACTTCCACGAGTGGTACCGGCGCAAGCTGAACATGCCCGCAGGCTGAGACGGACCCAAGGTGGTCCATGGCACGGGGGCCGGGGCATAATCGATGCGCCCGGCCCCCGTTTTCTTCTCCCTCCCCGCCATGCCGACGACACCTTACACCACGCTCATTTCCGCCGAACAGCTGCAACGCGGTCTGTCTGCCGCCTTCGTGGCCGACTGCAGTCACGAACTCACCGATCCCCGCGCCGGGCTGCAAAACTACACAGCCGGCCATATCCCGGGCGCGGTCCACCTGCATCTGGACACGCACCTCTCCTCCGCGCCGAACGGGCGCAATGGCCGGCACCCCTTGCCGGACCCCGCCGAGCTGGCCGCGCAACTGGCGGCCATGGGTCTGCGCCAGGGGCAGCAGGTCGTCGCCTACGACCGCAGCCAGGGCACCTACGCGGCACGCCTGTGGTGGCTGCTGCGCTGGCTGGGGCATGCGCCGGTCGCCGTGCTCGACGGCGGTTGGCAAGCCTGGCTGGAAGCAGGGGGCGCGAGCCAGACCGAAACCCCTGCCGCGCGCCCGCGCGGCGACTTCGCCGTCAAGCCCAGCCTGGTGCGCTTCGTCCAGGTGGACGACGTGCTCGGCAATCTGCAACACCGCCAGCGCCTCGTGATCGACGCCCGCTCGCCGCAGCGCTACCGCGGCGAAGGCGAAACCCTGGATCCGAAAGCCGGCCATATTCCGGGCGCCGTGTGCCGCTTCTACCGCGACAACCTGAGGGACGACGGCCGCTTCAAATCCGCCGACGAATTGCGCACGGAATGGTTGGCCATTCTTGGCAAGCGCAAACCTCAAGAGGTGGTGAACCAGTGCGGTTCGGGAGTCTCGGCCTGCCACAACATCCTGGCACTGGAGCATGCGGGGCTGGACGGCTCGCTGCTTTATCCGGGGTCGTGGAGCGAATGGTGCGCGGACCCCGCGCGCCCGATGGTTTGCGAAGCGTCGTCGTAGTTTTCGGCAGCGGGCGTCTGGCCTGCCGGGCCTCGATGCGGGATGCCGGCGCCCAAAGGCGGGAAGTTTGCACCAGATCAAACCGCGCGACGACCGCGCGCTGCAATATATCGGCATGTTTTGATCTTTCACCGAACGAGGAGGATGCCATGTACAACAAGATTCTGGTTCCGACGGACGGCTCTGCGACGGCCGCCAAGGCGATTGCCCCAGCCGTGCAACTGGCCAAACAATGCGGTGCCGCCCTTGTTGGCGTCACGGTGACCGACCCCTACCCCTATTCGGGCCTGGCCGAGTCCGTTCCCATCACGGCAGACGAATACCGCGTGAGCGTGACCAAGGCGGCCGAGGCTGCGCTGTCGCCCCTGGTCGATGCCTGCAAGGCGGCCGGCCTGGCCTGCGACTGCGTGGTCTCCGAAAACATCCACCCCTGGAAAGCCATGCTGGAAGTCGCCCAGGAAAAATCCTGCGATCTGGTGGTGATGGCCTCGCATGGCCGACGCGGCATGCAGTCGCTGCTGCTCGGCAGCGAAACCCAGAAGCTGCTGACCCACTCCCACCTGCCGGTCCTGGTGGTGCGCTGATCCCGGAGCATGAGGCCGCTCCTGAACACCGCCCGCCAAGCTTCCCGACCACTTTCCTGGAGACCACCATGTTCAAGCATGTCCTCATCGCCACAGACGGTTCCGAGCTTTCCGACCGAGCCCTGCCGATCGCCCTGGAGCAGGCCAAGCTGAATGGCGCGCGCGTGACCGCGGCGTCCGTGATCGATCTGTATCCCTACATCGGGGCGATCGAGGTCATGCCCACCGGCATCGAGGGCTGGCAGGAAGCCATTCGCGCCCAGGCCGACGCCGCGGTGCAGAAGGTGGCCGACGCCGCCAAGGCGGCGGGCATACCCTGCAATACGGCCGTGCAGGAAGACACCCTCGCCTGGCGCGGCCTGCTGGCCGTCGCCGAGCGCGAACATTGCGACCTCATCGTCATGTCCTCGCATGGCCGCGGCGGCCTGACGTCGGCCCTGCTCGGCAGCCAGACGGCGCGCGTGCTGTCGCACACCAAGGTTCCGGTTCTGGTCGTGCGCTGAAGCCGAGACCGGGCTTGTCCTGCGCTGCGCAGGACGCCGCACGAAGTCCGCTCAACCGTCCCCGGGCGGCGCACCCAGCAAACCGGGAAGTCCGGCACAGGTGCCGTCCTGGGGCGGGAATTCGGCTTCAAGCGCCACCACCTCATGTTTGTGCAGCCAGGCCAGCGTCCGCGCCCAACCGTCCTTCGCGGCCTCGGCGTTGTAGCTCGGACGGTAGTCGGCATGGAAACCATGCCCGGCCTCGGGATACACCACGATGTCCGAGGCCCTGGCCGCCGCGTCTCCCCCGGCCAGGGCGTTGCGCATCTGCGCGATGGATTCGAGCGTGATGCCGGGGTCCTTGCCGCCATAGAGTCCCAGCACGGGAGCCTTGAGATCCTTGGCCACGTCGATCGGGTTGCGCGGCGTCAGCGGACCCGTATGGCCCACCAGCCTGCCGTACCACGCCACGCCGGCCTGCACCGGGGCATGCGCGCAGTACAGCCAGACGATGCGCCCGCCCCAGCAAAAGCCCGTGACGCCGACATGCCCTGCCCTGCCGCCGTTCGTCTGCGCCCAGGTGCGGCAGGCGTCCAGATCCTGCATCACCTGCGCGTCGGGCACCTTGGCGATGATCTGGCTCATGACCTCGGCGATGCTGCCGTACGCCATGGGGTCGCCCTGCCGCACGAACAAGTCGGGGGCCAGGGCCAGGTAGCCCTGGTGCGCGAAACGGCGCGCCACGTCGGCGATGTACGCGTGCACCCCGAAAATTTCCGAAACGACGAGAACCACCGGTAAATCGGACTTGCCCTTGGGCTGCGCGCGGTACACCGGGATCTTCTGCCCGGCCGAATCGACCTGCACATCCCCCACCAGCAATCCTTCGCTGCTTGTCTCGATGGCCGTTTGCGCCACGACAGGCCCGGCGGCGGCGGCAAACCCCACACCCAGCGCCGTACGCACGAAGTCGCGTCTCGAAAAACCCGGATCCGGGCCGCTGCGCGTCAGACTATTCCATTCGCTCTGCAAATCGGCGTTCCACATGCTCGTCTCCCGGCCTGGATGGCATCGCAGTGTCACCAATTGTTGTCAGACGTGTCAAGCGCGCGGTCAGGCGCCAGCCACACTCAATGCGCCAGCTCCCAGTTGGCGCCCAGCCCCAATTCGGCCACCAGCGGCACCTTCAGGCTGGCGACGCTCGCCATGAGGCGCGGAATATGCTCGCGCACCCAGAAGATCTCGTCCTGCGGAACTTCGAGCACGAGTTCGTCGTGCACCTGCATCACCACGCGGGCGCCGAGACGCTTTTGCGCCAGCTCCCTGTCGACGGCAATCATCGCCATCTTGATGAGATCGGCCGCAGTGCCCTGCATCGGCGCGTTGATCGCGGCGCGCTCGGCGCCGGCGCGACGCGGCCCGTTGGGTGAGTTGACCTCCGGTAGCCAGAGCCTGCGCCCGAACACGGTTTCCACATAGCCCTGGGCCTTGGCCTGGGCGCGGGTGCGCTCCATGTATTGCGCCACGCCCGGGTAGCGTGCGAAGTAGCGGTCGATGTAGAGCTGCGCCGCGCTGCGCTCGAGCCCCAGGTTGCGGGCCAGGCCGAAGGCGCTCATGCCGTAGATCAGGCCGAAGTTGATGACCTTGGCCATGCGGCGCTGATCGGCATTCACCTCCAGCGGTGTGACGCCGAAAATCTCGGCCGCGGTGGCGCGGTGGATGTCCTCCCCCTGCGCGAAGGCCTTCAGGAGGCCGGAATCCTGCGAGAGATGGGCCATGATGCGCAGTTCGATCTGCGAGTAGTCGGCCGAGGCGATGACCCAGCCCCTGGGGGCAATGAAGGCCTCGCGGATGCGCCGTCCTTCCGGCGTGCGCACCGGGATGTTCTGCAGATTGGGGTCGTTCGACGCCAACCGCCCCGTCACGGCGACGGCCTGGGCGTAGTTGGTATGCACCCGGCCGGTGGCCGGATTGATCATCTGCGGCAGCTTCTCGGTGTAGGTGCTCTTGAGCTTGGACAGCCCACGATGTTCCAGGATGACGCGCGGCAGCGGGTAGTCCTCGGCCAGCTTCTCCAGCACCTCCTCGTCGGTCGAGGGGGCCCCTCCGGCCGTTTTTTTCTGCACCGGCAATTGCAGCCTGTCGAACAGGATCTCGCCGATCTGCTTGGGGCTGCCGAGGTTGAAGGGCCCGCCGGCCAGTTCGTAGGCCCGTGCCTCGAGCGCGGCGATCTGCTTGCCCAGTTCGGCGCTTTGCCGGCGCAGCGCATCGCCATCGACCAGCACCCCGGTCCGCTCCATGCGCTGCAACACCTCGCTGACCTGCATTTCCAGCGCGTAGATGCGGCCGAGGCCCTGGTCGGCCTGAATGCCCGGCCACAGCTTGCGATGCACTTGCAGGCACAGGTCGGCATCCTCCCCGCTGTAGCGGGTGGCCACGTCCAGCGCCACCTGGTCGAAGGTGATGGCCTTGGCGCCCTTGCCGCACACCTGTTCGTAGCTCAGCGTGTCGTCACGCTCGAGGTGGCGCGACACCAGGCTGTCGAGGCTGTGCGGCTTGTGGGCTTCCAGCACATAGCTTTGCAGCAGGGTGTCGTGCGCATAGCCGCGCACGTCGATGCCGCAATTGGCCAGCACATGCCGGTCGTACTTGCTGTTCTGGCCCAGCTTGGGCTTGTCCGCGCGCTCCAGCCAGGGCCTGAGCCGCTCCAGCACCGCGTCGCGCGGCAGCTGCGGCGCAACCCCGGGGTAGCGGTGGGCCAGCGGAATGTAGGCGGCCTGGCCCGGTTCCACGCACAGCGAGACACCCACCAGATGCGCGCGCATGGGGTCGAGCGAATCGGTCTCGGTGTCGAGCGCGGTGAGTTCGGCGGCATCGATGCGGGCCAGCCAGGTGTCGAACTGCGCCCAGGTCAGCACGGTTTCGTAGGTCCCCGCCAGCGAAGCGATGCGAGGAGCCGGAGGGTCGGAACCGGCCGACGTTTCGGCGCCTTGCTGCGTCGCCCCGGTCGGCAAGAGAGAAGCCTGCGCCGCGGGCTGCCTGGCCTGCAGCTCGTGCAGGAATTTCTTCAGTCCGTAGCGGGCGAAAAAGGGCGCGAGCCTGGCGGCATCTTCCGCGGCCGGGGTCAGGTCGGCGTCGAAATCCTGCGCGTAGCCGTCCAGGTCGCAATCCGTCGAGATGGTCACCAGCGCGCGCGCGGTGGGCAGCCATTCGAGCGCGTCGCGCAGGCTCTGGCCCACCGCACCGGAAATGTCCCCCGCGTGGGCGATGATGCCCTCCAGCGAGCCATACGCGGTCAGCCATTTCACCGCGGTTTTCGGCCCGACCTTGCTCACGCCTGGCACGTTGTCGACGGCATCCCCGACCAGCGTGAGATAGTCGACGATGCGCGCGGGCGGCACGCCGAACTTGGCCAGCACGCCAGCCTCGTCCTGGATCTCGTTGCTCATCGTGTTGACCAGGGTGATGTGGTCGTTCACCAGTTGCGCCAGATCCTTGTCGCCGGTGGAGACCAGGGTGCGGATGCCTTTGGCGTGCGCACGCACCGCAAGGGTTCCGATCACATCGTCCGCCTCGACCCCCGGAACCTCGAGCAGCGGCCAGCCCATCAGGCGCACGGCTTCGTGAATCGGATCGATCTGCTGCACCAGATCCTCGGGCATCGGCGCCCGGTGCGCCTTGTAGTCGGCATACAACGCGTCGCGGAACGTGGGGCCCTTGGCGTCGAATACGCAGGCGCAGTAGCGGTAGCCCTTGGACGGCGGATACTGCTCGCGCAGGCGCCGCAGCATCGCCACCATGCCGTAGAGCGCCCCGGTGGGCTCGCCCTGCGGGCCGCGCAGGTCGGGCATGGCGTGAAACGCGCGGTAGAGATAGCTGGAGCCATCCACCAGCAGCAGCGTGGGGGGAAAGTCGGGATGGTCGGTCATGGCGGGATTATCGGTTGCCGCCGCGCGCGCCCGCCGACCCCGTGCCGTGGAGCATGGCCATGGCCGACCGTTAAAATCGGCGCCATGAAACCCACACAGATCGCCGCGCGCTCCGCCCTGGTCCTCTGGCTCGGGCTGGCTTGCGCCTCGGCCCGGGCCCAGCTCCCGGCCCCAGCCAGTTCCTCCCCGCGCAGCGGCTTGCCGCCCGCGGCACGCCTGGCCGACACCCAGCCCAAGCCGACGTTTCCTGAACCCGTGGTGCGCAACCGGGTGATACAGGACCGCGCGGTGCGCATCCGGGAACAGCAAGTGCGAGGCGCCACCACCGCAATCCACGTGCAACCCCTGCACGGCGGGCCCAGCTACAGCATCGTGCCGCCCGACGTCTCGTCCAGCACCGATCCCGCCCATATGCAGGGCCGCATGCAGTGGACCCTCGGCACCTTCCGATGAACCGTCACCCCGCGCGCGGACCCGGGTTCGCGCGCGCCTCGTCGTCTGGCGCCCACTGGCAGGCGCCCCCCCTCTGAATCGCATCCCCATGGCTGTCTTCACCCCACTCGACGCGAGCGAGGTCGAGGCCTTTCTGGCCCGCTTCGACCTGGGCACGCTCTGCGAGCTGCAAGGCATCGCCAGCGGCATCGAGAACACCAATTACTTCGTGACGACGACACGAGGGCGCTTCGTGCTCACCCTGTTCGAGCGCCTGAGCGCCGAGCAGCTGCCGTTCTACCTGCGGCTCATGCACCATCTGGCCGCGCACGCCATTCCGGTCCCCGACCCGATGGCCGACCGCGAGGGCCATATCCTGCACCGGATCAAGGACAAGCCCGCCGCGCTGGTGACCCGTCTTCCCGGTCATAGCGTGATGCAGCCGGCGGCGTCGCATTGCGCGCAGATCGGCCGCTGCCTGGCCCGCATGCATCTGGCCGCGCGCGACTATCCCCTGCAGCAGCCGAATCTGCGCGGCCTGGCGTGGCAGCAGCAGACCATCCCGCGCGTGCTTCCCTATATGAGCGCCGGTCAGCGCGCGCTGATCGTCAACGAACTGGCGCACCAGACCGCCCTGGCCGCCACGAGCGCCCATGCCGGGCTGCCGCGCGGCGCGGTCCACGCCGACCTGTTCCGCGACAACGCACTGTTCGAGAACGATCGGCTCACCGGCGTGTTCGACTGGTATTTCGCCGGCGTGGACAGCTGGATCTTCGACCTCGCCGTCGCGCTCAACGACTGGTGCATCGATCCGCCGAGCGGCGCGCTGGAATCCGCCCGCACCCGCGCCCTGCTCGACGCCTACCAGCGGGAGCGGCCCCTGCAGGCCGATGAACGCGCCCTGCTGCCGGACGCCCTGCGCGCCGCCGCGCTGCGTTTCTGGACCTCGCGCCTGGCCGACTATCACCTGCCGCGCGACGCCCACCTGCTGACCCCGCACGATCCCGCGCATTTCGAGCGTGTGCTGCGCCAGCGGGTCGACGCCGAACAGAACCTGTTCGCCTTCGCCTGAACGGCCCCCGGCTGCGTTCTTCTCTCTTCCTCTGCATCACTCCCCCACCGTCCGCCCACCATGCAATTACGCACCGTCCCCGCCCGCGAGGGTCTGAGTTGGGTCAAACAGGGTTTCGTCTGGCTGCTGCGCCAGCCCTGGAGCGTGCTGCTGATGATGGGCAGCTACATCTTCGCGGTCGGCCTGTTCTCCCTGCTGCCGATGGTGGGCGGGCTGGTGCCGCTGTTGGCGGTGCAGATCGCCACCGTGGGTTTCATGACGGCATCCAGGCACATCGAGCGCGGCCGCACCGTCTGGCCCAGCGTGCTGCTGGCCGGGCTGCGCGAGAGCCGGCCGCGCGTGCATGCCCTGCTGGCTCTGGGGATGCTGTACGCCGCGGCCGTGGTGGGCGTGCTCGCCATCGCCGCGCTGGTGGACGGCGGCGCGCTGTTACGCATGCTGATGTTCGGCACGGAACCGAGCAGCGGGGTGGTGAAAAGCGGCCTTCTGCGCGGTGCGGCCCTGCTGGCGACGGTCTGCTACATCCCGGTGTCGATGGCATTTTGGTTCGCTCCGCCCCTGGTGAGCTGGCATGGCATGGGGCCGATGCAGGCGCTGTTCACCAGCTTCGTCATCGTGCTGCGCAATCTGGGCGCTTTCGTGCTCTATCTGATCCAGTGGTTCCTGCTGTTCGCCACCGTGCCGCTGCTGGTTTCCACCCTCGCGCGGGCCATGAGCGCCAACGTGGAGACGGCCATGTTCCTGAGCCTGCCGGTGGCGCTGCTGATGTTCCTGGCCTTCATCATGTCCTTCTACGCCAGCGCGCGCAGCCTGCTGCCCGAGCGCGAAACGGGAGGCGTCATCCCCGCCCACACGTCGCCGGACGCGAAGCCCTGAGCGGCGATACATCCGGACACCGTATGCTTCGGACTGTCACCGTGCATTCCGACCGACGAGGCCCACCATGCGACGCTTGCTCCTGGCAACTCTGCTCTTGCTCACCGCCGCCCTCAGCGGCTGCGGCTACAACGCGCTGCAGCGCGAAGACGAACAGGTCAAGGCCTCGTGGGCCGAGGTGCTCAACCAGTACCAGCGCCGGGCCGACCTGGTGCCCAACCTGGTCGCCACGGTCAAGGGCTATGCCAGCCACGAGAAAGACGTCCTGACCGCAGTCACCGAAGCGCGCGCTTCGGTCGGGCAGATCCAGGCCACGCCCGAACTGGTGAACGACCCGGAGGCCTTCGCCAAATTCCAGGCCGCGCAGCAGCAGATGACCGGCGCGCTGTCTCGCCTGCTCGCGGTGTCCGAGAATTATCCGCAACTCAAGGCCGATGCCTCGTTCCGCGACCTGCAGGCGCAGCTCGAGGGCACCGAGAACCGCATCGCCGTGGCACGCATGCGCTACATCGAGGCGGTGCAGGCCTACAACGGCACCGTGCGCCAGTTCCCCAGCAATCTGACCGCCATGGCCCTGGGCTACAAGACCAAGCCCAGCTTCACGGTGGAGAACGAGAAAGCCATTGCCGCGCCGCCCAAGGTGGACTTCGGCACGGCCGCGCCAGTACCCCGGCCTGCCGCGTCGCGTTGAGCGCAGCCCCCCGCGGCACAAGCCGATGAAACGCATCGCGAGACGGCCTTCAAGCCGATCGACGCGGCACGGGCTCATCGGCCTGCTGCTGGCCTGCTGCGCGTGGCTGCCGGCGTGGGCGCTCGTCGCCGTGCCGGCGCTCACCGCCCCCGTCACCGATCTCACCGGCACCCTGACCGCGGCCCAGGTGCAGGAACTCGACCAGCAACTGCAAGCCTTCGCCGCCCGCAAGGGGAGCCAGGTCGCCGTGCTCATCGTGCCGACCACCCGGCCCGAAACCATCGAGCAATATTCCATCCGCGTCACCGACGCCTGGAAGCTCGGCCGCAAGGGTGTGGATGACGGCGTGCTGTTGCTCGTGGCCAAGGACGACCGCGCCGTGCGCATCGAAGTGGGCTACGGGCTGGAGGGCGCCATCCCCGACGCAGTGGCCAAGCGCATCGTCGCCGAGGTCATCGTTCCGCGCTTTCAGGCGGGCGATTTCGCCGGCGGGATCGGCGCTGGCACCGCGCAGATCATGCGCATCATCGACGGCGAATCCCTGCCCCCCGCCCCCAGCCAGAAAACCGCGCAAACGCATGGCCCGCCGCTGGAGCTGGCCCTGTTCATCGTGTTCGGCGCGGTGGTCGTGGGCCAGGCCTTGCGCGCGGCACTGGGCCGCCTGCTGGGCGCAGGCGCATCCGCAGCCGTGGCCGGTTTCGCCGGCTGGCTGCTGATCGGCTCCGGCCTGCTCGCCGGGCTTGCGGCGCTGCTGGCCTTCTTCGCGGTGTTCAGCGGCATGCGCTTCGGCGGACCCGGTGGCTTGGGCGGGGGTTTCGGCGGCGGAGGATTCGGCGGCGGCCGAGGGGGCGGCGGGTTTTCCGGCGGCGGGGGCGGATTCGGCGGCGGCGGCGCTTCCGGGAGATGGTGAGCATGGCCCTCCAGCGCCTGTTCCGCCACACGCTCTATCCCACGGCGCGGGTCCACATGTTGTTTCCGCGCCAGGCGATGCAGGTCATCGCCAACGCCATCCACGCCGCCGAGGGCCGGCACGGCGGGGAAATCCGCGTCGCCATCGAGGGCGCGCTGGACTGGCCCGAACTCTGGCGCGGCGTCACGCCGCGCCAACAGGCCATAGCCCTGTTCTCCTCGCTGCGTGTGTGGGATACCGAACGCAACGATGGCGTCCTGATCTACCTGTTGCTGGCCGAGCATGCGGTGGAAATCGTCGCCGACCGCGGCATCGCCGCGCGCGTCGCCCCCGAATCATGGCAGGCGGTGTGCCGCGGCATGGAGCGGCATCTGCGCCAGTCGCGCCATCTCGATGCCATCCTGCAAGGGGTGGACGACGTGAGCAAGCTGCTCGCCGAACATGCCCCCGCACGGGACGGCGCGCAGCGCAACGAACTCAGCGACTGGCCCGTCGTCGTCAAACGCTGAGCCGTGCGGCTCCAAGCCTGCCTGCGCGGGCTTGGACACGGCGAAGGGCCCACCCCGGCATGCTTGCCGGTTGCCGACAAGCCGCGCGCCCGCTCAGTTCACCGGTGTGAGCTTGGCGATGTTGAGCGCCAGCCACTTGGGGCCATGGCGATGGAAGCGCACCTGGGCGCGCGCATCCGTACCCTGGCCTTCGAGCGTGAGGATGACGCCCTCGCCGAACTTGGTGTGGAACACCGACTGGCCGACGCGCAAGCCATGCGGCGGCGCCGAGGCCTGCACCGCCGGCGTGAAGGGCACCGCGGGCGCGGCGGGCGCGGCGTTCCACGCGGCGCGCAGGGTCGGCCTGTACGCGCCGCCGAAGCCGCCCGCGCCGGCCTTCGGCGACAGCCACTTCAGCGTGTCCTCGGGCAACTCGTCGAAGAACCGGCTACGCAGGTTGTAGCGCGTCTGCCCGTGCAGGATGCGGCTTTGCGCGTGGCTCAGGTACAGGCGCTTGCGCGCGCGCGTGATGGCCACGTACATCAGCCGCCGCTCTTCCTCCACCCCGTCGGCCTCGTTCATCGCGTTCTCGTGCGGGAACAGCCCCTCTTCCAGGCCGGTGATGAACACGACGTCGAACTCCAGGCCCTTGGCCGCATGCACGGTCATCATCTGCACCGCGTCCTGTCCGGCCTGGGCCTGGTTGTCCCCGGCCTCCAGCGCGGCATGGGTGAGAAACGCCGTCAAGGGCGACAGGGTTTCACCGGTGGCCGGGTCGACCGCCTGCAGGTTCTGCAGCGCCTGCTCGGACAGCGCCTGCTCGCGCAGGGCCTCGGCGTCCAGGCCGAAACCTTCCTGCGTGACGAAGGCGGTGGCGGCGTTGATGAGCTCCTCGAGGTTCTCCACACGGTCCTGGCCGTCGCGTTCGGCGCGGTAATGTTCCAGCAGGCCCGAAACGTCGAGCGCGTGCCGCACCAGGTCCGGCAGCGACATCGCGGCGCACTCCACACGGGCGCGGCCCAGCATGTCGACGAAGGCCTGCAGGCTGGCGGCGCCGCGGCCGCCGAGCGCGGAGATGGCGTCGGCCAGCGGCACCTGGCGCAGGCGGGCAGCGTCCTGCAACTGCTCCAGCGTGCGCGCGCCGATGCCGCGTGGGGGAAAATTCACCACGCGCAGAAAGGCCGTGTCGTCGTGCGGGTTGTCGAGCAGACGCAGATAGGCCAATGCGTGCTTGATCTCGGCGCGCTCGAAAAACCGCATCCCGCCGTACACGCGGTAGGGAATGGCGGCGTTGAACAGCGCGCCCTCGATCACGCGCGACTGTGCGTTGGAGCGGTACAGCAGCGCGATCTGGTCGCGCGCATAGCCGTCGCGCAGCAACAGGCGGATTTCCTCCACCAGCCACAGCGCCTCCTGCTGGTCGGTCGGCTGCTCGATGACCCGCACCGGCTCGCCGGCGCCGGCCTCGGTGCGCAGGTTCTTGCCCAGGCGCCGCGCATTGTGGGCGATGAGGGCGTTGGCGGTTTGCAGGATGTTGGCGTGCGAGCGGTAGTTGTGCTCCAGCTTGATGAGATGGTGCACATGGAACTCGCGCTGGTAGTCGTCCATATTGCCGACGTTGGCACCGCGGAAAGCGTAGATGCTCTGGTCGTCGTCCCCCACGGCCAGCACGGCCGAGGGCTGCGCCTCGTTGGGTCCGGCCAGCAGCTTGAGCCACTGGTATTGCAGGCGGTTGGTGTCCTGGAACTCGTCGATCAGGATATGGCGAAAGCGGGCGCGGTAATGCTGGCGGATCTCGGCGTGGTCGCGCAGCACCTCGTAGGTGCGCAGCAGCAGCTCGGCGAAATCGGCCACGCCCTCGCGCTGGCATTGCGCCTCGTAGGCGGCGTAGATCTCGGCCATCAACCGGCTCTGGGCATCGCGCACCTCGCAGTCCTTGGCCCGCAGGCCCTGCTCCTTGCAGCCGTTGATGAACCACTGCACCTGTTTCGGCGGCGCGCGCTGCTCGTCCACATTGAGGCCCTTGAGCAGGCGCTTGACGGCGGAAAGCTGGTCCTGCGTGTCCAGGATCTGGAAGGTCTGCGGCAGGGCCGCCACCTTCCAGTGCGCGCGCAGAAAACGGTTGCACAGGCCGTGGAAGGTTCCCACCCACATGCCACGCACCGGCATGGGCAGCATGGCCGACAGCCGGGTGAGCATCTCCTTGGCCGCCTTGTTGGTGAACGTGACGGCCAGGATCCCCGCCGGCGACGCCTGGCCGGTGCCGATCAGCCAGGCGATGCGGGTGGTGAGCACCCGGGTCTTGCCGCTGCCCGCACCGGCCAGGATGAGAGCGTTTTCGGCGGGCAGCGTGACGGCGGCAAGCTGTTCGGGATTGAGGTTGGCCAGCAGATCGGACATGACCGCATTCTAGGTGCCGCCCCGCTTCCGGGCGCCTGCGGCGCGGGTCGCGCCGCAGCCCTGCTGCGCGTGCCAGGAAAACCCCGGGGACGGCCCGGCCGGGTTGTGAAAAGCGCGCCGCGCGCAGTGCAGCGTGGGGTCCGGCTGGCGCCTACAATCGGGCACCGGGCCGCGATTTCGCGCCCGGTTTTTTGTTGGCGCGGGTGCTCTGTACGGGGCTTGCGCGGGAGTGCGTGGTGGAAATTTTCGATTACGAGAACATTCTGCTGCTGCCCAGGCGCTGCCGGGTCGGCAGCCGGGCCGAATGCGACCCCTCGACCACCTTCGGCGGGCGCAAGTTCCGCCTGCCCGTCGTGCCGGCCAATATGAAGACCGTGATCGACGCGCACATCGCGCGCTGGCTCGCCGAGCATGGCTATTTCTACATCCTGCACCGCTTCGATGTCGACGCCGTGGCCTTCGCCCGCCAGATGCGCGACGCCGGCTTGTTCGTGTCGATTTCCATCGGCGTCCGAGCCGACGACGCCGCCACGATCGACCAGCTCGCCGCCGAGGGGGTGGGGGCCGACTACATCACCATCGACATCGCCCACGGCCATGCCGACAGCGTGCAGCGCATGATCGGGCACATCAAGCACAAGCTGCCCGAGGCCTTCGTCATCGCCGGCAATATCGGCACGCCCGAGGCCGTCATCGATCTCGAATCCTGGGGCGCCGACGCCACCAAGCTGGGCATCGGTCCGGGCAAGGTGTGCATCACCCGCATGAAAACGGGCTTCGGCACCGGCGGCTGGCAGCTCTCGGCGCTGAAGTGGTGCGCCCGCGTGGCGACCAAGCCCATCATCGCCGACGGCGGCATCCGCGAACACGGCGACATCGCCAAGAGCGTGCGTTTCGGCGCCGCCATGGTGATGATCGGCTCCATGCTGGCCGGGCACGAGGAATCCCCCGGCAAGACCGTGGAAGTCGACGGTGCGCTGTACAAGGAGTACTACGGCAGCGCCTCCGAGTTCAACAAGGGGCTGCGCCGCAACGTCGAGGGCAAGCGCATCCTCGAACCCGTCAAGGGCCGGCTGGTCGATACGCTCAAGGAAATGGAGGAGGACCTACAAAGCTCCATCTCCTACGCCGGCGGCACCGTGCTGGCCGACATCCGCAAGGTCAACTACGTCATCCTCGGCCAGAACAACGCCGGCGAACATCTGCTGATGTGACCCGCGCGGCCCACGACCACACCGCATTCCCCAGACCCTAGCCTTCATGACCGAACTCGCCAAATCCTTCGAACCCGCCGACATCGAATCCCGCTGGAGCGCCGCTTGGGCGCAGCGTGGCTGGTTCGAGCCCACGCTCGACCCCGCGCGCCCTTCGTTCTGCATCCAGCTGCCGCCGCCCAACGTCACCGGCACCCTGCACATGGGTCACGCCTTCAACCAGACGGTGATGGACGCGCTGACCCGCTACCACCGCATGCTCGGCGACAACACGTTGTGGGTGCCGGGGACGGACCACGCCGGCATCGCCACGCAGATCGTGGTCGAGCGCCAGTTGCAGGCCCAGGGCATCAGCCGGCACGACCTGGGGCGCGAGGCGTTCACGGCCAAGGTCTGGACATGGAAACAACAGTCCGGCAACACCATCACCAACCAGATGCGCCGCATGGGCGCTTCGGTGAGCTGGAAGCACGAGTACTTCACCATGGACGACAAGCTGTCCGATGTGGTGGTGGAAACCTTCGTGCGCCTGTACGAGCAAGGCCTGATCTACCGCGGCAAGCGCCTGGTGAACTGGGACCCGGTGCTCAAGAGCGCGGTGAGTGACCTGGAGGTGGAAAGCGAGGAGGAGGATGGCTTCCTCTGGCACATCCGCTACCCGCTGGCCGACGGCTCGGACAGCGTGGTGGTGGCCACCACCCGGCCCGAAACCATGCTGGGCGACACCGCGGTGATGGTGCACCCGGACGACACACGCTACCAGCACCTGATCGGCAAGCAGGTGAAGTTGCCCATCACCGGCCGCCTGGTGCCCGTCATCGCCGACGCCTACGTGGACAAGGACTTCGGCACCGGCGTGGTGAAGGTCACCCCGGCGCACGATTTCAACGATTATGCGGTGGGGCAGCGGCATGGGCTGCCAGTGTTGTCGGTGCTGACTCTTGACGCCAAGATCAACCAACAGGCGCCGATGCCATACCAAGGCCTCGACCGCTTCGAAGCCCGCAAAGCCATCGTCGCCCAGCTCGAAGCCGAGGGCTTCCTGGTCGAGGTGAAGAAGCACAAGCTGATGGTGCCACGCTGCGCGCGCACCGGGCAGATCGTCGAGCCCATGCTCACCGACCAGTGGTTTGTCGCCACCACCAAGCCGGGGCCGGACGGCAAGAGCATGGCGCAAAAAGCCATCGACGCGGTGGCCAGCGGCGACGTCAAGTTCGTGCCCGAGAACTGGGTCAACACCTACAACCAGTGGATGCACAACATCCAGGACTGGTGCATCTCGCGCCAGCTCTGGTGGGGGCACCAGATTCCGGCCTGGTACGGAGCTGGAGGCGAAATTTTCGTCGCGCGCAACGAAGCCGAGGCACGTGCCAAGGCGCAGGCCGCCGGCTACACCGGCGCGTTGCAGCGCGAGCAGGACGTGCTCGACACCTGGTACTCCTCGGCCCTGGTGCCCTTCTCCACCATGGGCTGGCCGGCGCACACCGTCGAGCAGGACCTGTTCCTGCCGTCGAGCGTGCTGGTCACCGGCTACGAGATCATCTTTTTCTGGGTGGCGCGCATGATCATGATGACCACCCACTTCACCGGCAAGGTGCCGTTCCGCAACGTCTACATCCACGGCATGGTGCTGGACGCGCACGGCAAGAAGATGAGCAAGTCCGAGGGCAATGTGATCGACCCGGTCGACCTGATCGACGGCGTGGACCTTGCCGGGCTGGTGCACAAGTCCACCGTCGGCCTGCGCAAGCCCGAGACCGCGCCCAAGGTCGCCGCCCGGGTGAAGAAGGAATTCCCGGACGGCATCCCGGCCTACGGCGCCGACGCGCTGCGCTTCACCATGGCGTCGTACGCCTCGCTCGGGCGCAACATCAACTTCGACACCAAGCGCTGCGAGGGCTACCGCAATTTCTGCAACAAGCTGTGGAACGCCACGCGCTTCGTGCTGATGCAGGTCGACGGCCTGTCGGACTTTGACCGCGGCATGGAAACCTGCACGGGCGACTGCGGCCCGGAGGGTTACATGCACTTCTCCGCCGCCGACCGCTGGATCGCCTCGCAACTGCAGCGCACCGAGCAGCAGGTGGCGCAGGGCTTCGCCGACTACCGCCTGGACTTCGTCGCCCAGGCCATCTACCAGTTCGTGTGGGACGAGTACTGCGACTGGTACCTGGAAATCGCCAAGGTGCAGACCGCCACCGGCACGCCCGCGCAGCAGCGCGCCGCGCGGCGCACCCTGATCCGGGTGCTGGAAACGGTGCTGCGCCTGGCCCATCCCGTCATGCCCTTCATCACCGAAGAACTGTGGCAGAAGGTCGCGCCGCTGGCGGGTCGCTCGGGTGATTCGGTCTGCGTCGCGCCCTACCCGCAGGCCCAGCCCGAGAAGATCGACCCCGAGGCCGAGGCCGAGATCGCCGCGTTCAAGCAACTGGTCGACGCCTGCCGCAATCTGCGCGGCGAGCTTGGCGTGTCGCCGGCCCAGAAGCTGCCGCTGCTGGCCTGCGGCGACACCGCGCGCATCGAGCGTCACCGCCCCGCCCTGCAGGCGCTGGCCAAGCTGGCGGATGTCCGGCTGTTCGCGGACGAAGCCGCATGGATGCAAGCGGTGCAAGCGTCTCCAAGCACCGTGGTCGGCGCCACCCGCGTGGCCCTGTTCATTGAAGTCGACGCCGCCGCCGAGCGCGAACGTCTGGGCAAGGAGGCGCTGCGCCTCGAAGCCGAGATCGCCAAGGCCGAAGGCAAGCTCAGCAACGCCAGTTTCGTCGAGCGCGCACCGGCCGCCGTGGTGGCCCAGGAGCGCGAGCGGCTGGACGCATTCCGCGCCACGCTGGCCAAGGTGCGCGAGCAGATCGACCGCCTTCCGCTGCCAGCCTGAAGGCAGCGTCAAGCAGGCCATGGGGGTGGCCTGCGTTCCGGGGATGGGGCCGTCACGAACGGCCACTATCCTGTGTTTCAACAAACCTACGGAGAATTTATGCCCATGCCCCAAGCCATCACCAAAGCCGTCTTTCCCGTCGCCGGCCTCGGCACGCGTTTTCTGCCCGCCACCAAGGCCACGCCGAAGGAGATGATGCCGGTGGTCGACAAACCGCTGATCCAGTACGCCGTGGAGGAGGCCTATGCCGCGGGCATCACCGAAATGATCTTCGTCACCGGGCGCCACAAGCGCGCCATCGAGGACCACTTCGACACGGCCTACGAGCTGGAACATGAACTCGAGGCCGCCGGCAAGTCCGCGCTGCTGGACGTGGTGCGCAGCGTCAAGCCGGCCGACGTGCAGTGCGTGTTCGTGCGCCAGCCCGTGGCCAACGGTCTCGGCGCGGCCGTGCTGTGCGCGGAGCGGCTGGTCGGCAACGAGCCCTTCGCCGTGCTGCTCGCCGACGACTTGCTGGTGGGGACGCCTCCCGTGCTGGCGCAGATGGTCGAGATCCATGGCCGCCACGGGCGCAGCGTTATCGCCACCGAGGACGTGCCGCGCGAACACACCCGCCGCTACGGTATCGTCAGCGGTCAGGAAATCACGCCGGGTCTGACCTCGCTGTCGGGCATCATCGAAAAACCCGCGCCGGAACATGCGCCGACCACCCAGGCGGTGGTGGGCCGCTACATCCTCAGTTCCCGCGTGTTCCACCATCTCAACAACGCCAAGCCTGGCGCCGGCGGAGAAATCCAGCTCACCGACGGCATCGCCGCGCTGCTGGCCGAGGAAGCGGTGTACGCCTACCGGTACAACGGCCGCCGCTTCGACTGCGGCAGCAAGGCCGGCTACCTCGAAGCCACGGTGCAACTCGGGCTCGAACACCCCGAAGCCGGGCCGGCCTTCGCCGAGTACATCAAGAACCTGAAGCTGGCGTAAGGCGGGCAGAACCCCGCGCCCGGTGTTTCAAGAACACCGGGTCTCAGCGCCGGCGCAGCACGTGGGCAAAGCCGGCATCGGCCTCTTTCTGCTCGACCAGTTCGTTGCCGGTCTGCCGCGCAAAGGCCTGGAAGTCGCGCACCGAGCCGGGGTCGGTCGCCAGCACGCGCAGCAACTGCCCGCTTTGCATGCCCGCCAAGGCCTTCTTGGCTTTGAGGATGGGCAGCGGGCAGTTCAAGCCGCGCGCGTCCACTTCCACATCAGCCTTTTCCGCCGCTGCGTTCATGTCCACGGTCGTCCCCTTGTGTTGTCGCGTTCGATGAGGTGATTCTAAAAGTTCAATGGCCGCGCGAAGGTGTCGGGCCGACAATAGCCATGACGCCACTCCACACACCGTCGCCATGGCCATTGCATCCTGGTTCAATTTCCCGGTACGGCCCGGCCGAGAATCGGCCGGCCTGAATTTTTCCGATCTGGGCGAACAGCAGATCCTCAGCCTGGCCATCGCGCTGGAAGAGGATGACGCCCGCATCTACAACACCTATGCCGACACCCTGGCCGGCGATTATCCCGACACCGCCCGACTGTTCCGCGGCATGGCCGCGGAGGAGGACGGCCATCGCCACCGCCTGATCGAACTCTACCGCGAGCGCTTCGGCGAGCGCATCCTGCTGATCCGGCGCCAGGACGTGCGCGGCTTCATCGAGCGCAAGCCCTTGTGGCTGATGCAGCCGCTGGACCTGGAGAAGATCCGCGCCCAGGCCGAGATCATGGAGGCCGATTCCCGGCGCTTCTACGCCCAGGCCGCGCGCCACACCACCGACGCCGCCATCCGCCAACTGCTCGGCGACCTCGCCGCCGAGGAAAGCAGGCATGAATCGAAGGCCGAGACCCTGGGCGACAAGTTCATCACCCCAGGGGCCGTGCGCACCGAACGCCAGACCCAGCGCCGCATGTTCGTGCTGCAGTTCATCCAACCCGGCCTGGCCGGCCTGATGGACGGCTCGGTCTCCACCCTCGCGCCGCTGTTCGCCGCCGCCTTCGCCACGCACAACACCTGGAGCACCTTTCTGGTGGGCCTGGCCGCCGCCATCGGCGCCGGCATCAGCATGGCCTTTGCCGAGGCCTTGTCCGATGACGGGGCGCTGACCGGCCGCGGCAGCCCGGTGCTGCGGGGCGGCATCACCGGCCTGATGACCACCCTGGGCGGCCTCGGGCACACCCTGCCCTACCTGATCCCGCAATTCCACATCGCCACAGCCATCGCCGTCGCGATCGTGATCGCCGAACTCGGCCTCATCGCCTGGGTGCGCAAGCGCTACATGGACACGTCCTTCGGCCTGGCGGTGCTGCAGGTGATCGTGGGTGGCGCGCTCGTCTTCACCGTCGGCGTTCTCATCGGCAACGCCTAGCGCCGAAGCGGCCAAGCCGCCGGGAGGCATGTCACCCCCCGGGGAAGGCACGCATCTCGCCGGCCGATGCAGGGCCGTGCCGATCATGGAATCAGATGGTCGCCGCGAATGGTGTCGACGTCGAGGCCGAACATCTTGAAATTGCTGCGCACCGTGTGCTTTTCCTCGAGCACCTTGGAGTTGTAGTAGCCCATCTCGCTTCGCGGCAGCAAATGGTCCTGCAGATTGAAGTTCGGTCTGGGCTGCGCATCGACGTACAGCGTGACGTCCACCGCTTCCTGCTTGGTCAGATTCGCATTGCCGAGCGGCATATTGGATTCGACCCAGCTGGCCATTTTGTTGAGCTTGCTCATGCCCGCTCCCGTGTTGTAGCTGTCCTGGCCCCAAAGCGGCGGGAAATTCCCGACGCCTTGGCCGTTCTCGGCGTGGCAGGCCAGGCATTTCTGCTGGTAGACCTTCTGCCCGTTCACATAGCTCTCATGCGTCGCCTGCTTGATGAGCGGCACCACGTCCTTGTCCGGCCAGGTGGCGGTGAAGTAAGGCGTCACGGGTTTCTTGGCGTTCATCTTCATCGGCTGGCCCTCGGACAGCCAGGTGATGTAGGTCGCCATGGCGATCGAGGCTTCGGTGTCGATGATCGGACGCTTGCCGTTCATGCTGCGCATGAAACAGTTGTTGATGCGATCCTGCAGCGTCTGCACGGTTTTCTCGCGCTCTGAATACGCGGGAAACGCGGTGGCCGTGCCCATGAACGTGCCGATGGTCTTGGAGCGACCGCCTTCGAGGTGGCAACTCGTGCACTGGAGCTTGTTGCCCACCAGATCCTTGGTCAGCGGCTGGGTGTTGGTATGCATGATGATGTCCTCGCCGAGCTTGACCATGCGCCCAAGCTCCCCCTCCGGGTATTGCGTCGGGGGGTTCGGAACCTGTGCCACTCCCGCCGCCAGAGCCTGGCCCGCCACCGTCAACGCGAACATCGCGACCCACTGTGCTTTCATTTCATTTCCCCATGGTTGTTTCCGCAGATGTCTCCTCCACAGGACCTGAAATTTTTCGTGTGGAACGGCAAAAACCCGACAACGCATGCCTGTTTCGCCGCCCACCTTGGCCCTCGGCACCCTGCGCAACGTGCAGAGCTCAGTCTAGGGACGCGCAATATGTTTCTATTTGCGTCACGTCAACCATTCGCGGTGTTGTGTCCATGGGGCCACAAACACGCTCCTCGCCTTGGGCCCGGAACGGTTGCAGCGTTCTGCGGCAAGGTTCAACCGTGGCGATGGCGGTGATGCACATCCGGGAAATGGGCGTGGCTGTGGGTGACTGGCGCGTGGGCATGCGGGTGGCTGTGCCGCGTGCCGGGCGGCAGCGCGGGTTCGTGAACGTGGTCGTGATGGCCATCATCGCGCGGGCCGCCGTGGACATGGCTGTGGTCGTGCGTCAGCGGCCTATGCGTATGAAGATGCGCATGGCGCTCGCTCACGTGCAGCCAGACGCCCAGCGCCATCAGCAACCCCGCCAGCAGCAGCGGTATCGTCAGCGGTTCGCCGAGCAGCAGCACGGCCAGCAGCGCGCCGAAAAACGGCGCCACCGAAAAATAGGCCCCTGTGCGCGCCGTGCCCAATTGCCGCAGTGCCACGACGAACAAGGCCAGGCTGACTCCATAGCTGGCAAATCCCAGCGCGGCCGCCATCGCGGCCACGTCCGGTTGCGGCAGGCGCGCTCCCAGGAACAAAGCCAGCAGAAGATTGGTGGCGCCGGCCGCCAGGCCCTTGGTCATGGCGATGAAACCGGCATCGGCCAGCGCCACCTTGCGCGTGAGATTGTTGTCCAGCCCCCAGCCCAGACAGGCGCCGAGCACGGCCATCACAGGCCAGAGCGCGCTCCAGTGCAGGTGCGCGCCATCCTGCGGCCAGCTCAGCACCAGGCCGCCCGCCACGATCGCCAGCATGCCCAGCGCGATGCGGCGATCGACGTTCTCGCGAAACACGAA
This sequence comes from Thiomonas delicata, assembly GCF_900088825.1. Taxonomy (GTDB): domain Bacteria; phylum Pseudomonadota; class Gammaproteobacteria; order Burkholderiales; family Burkholderiaceae_C; genus Thiomonas_A; species Thiomonas_A delicata. The sequence continues at coordinate 1,594,197 of NZ_LT592171.1, forward strand.
CCAGGCCAGCAAGGCGGTGAACACGCCTTCGGCGTTGAGCAGCAGCGAGGCCCCCGTGGCCGGCATCGCCGACAGCCCGGACATCAGGAGCACGGGTGCCGCCACGCCACCCGCCAGAATGGCGCCGGCCAGCCATGGCCATTCGCCCCGCTGCAGGCGCGCGCGGGGCGAATCCGGATGGCGCAGCCGGCGCACGCCGAGCCATGTCGCCAAACCCAGACCGGAGCCGAGGTAAAGCAGCGCCGCCAGCATCCAGGGACTGGTTTCGGCCAGCAGCAGCTTGGCCAGCGGAGTGCTGGCGCCGAACAACAGGGCCGCCAGCATGGCGGTGGCAATGCCCGACGACTGGGCCAGGGACGGCAGCGGGGTTTTGGGTGTCGACATGCGGTGGGCTCAGCGGGTGGGCACAGTACGAAAAAGCCTCGGCTGCGAGAATAGGCGATTCAGCCCGGGCCAGCCCGATACGACGCATTCCTCCATGCATTCGGCCCCGGCTCTTGCCGTTTCGCCCGCCCCATGCACACGAACGCCTCAACCTACTTCTACGGGTTTTCTCTCGGCCTATCGCTGATCCTGGCCATCGGCGCGCAAAACGCCTTCGTGCTCAAGCAGGGGCTCAAAGGCGAGCATGTGTTCTGGGTCAGCCTGACCTGCGCGGTCTCGGATGCCGTCTTGATTGCCGCCGGCGTCTCCGGTTTTCATGGACTCATCCTGCGTGCGCCCTGGCTGGAGCCGGCCGGCCGCTATGCCGGTGCGGCCTTCCTGCTGTGGTACGGCGGGCGCAGCCTGCTGGCTGCCCTCAGGTCTTCGTCCACGCTGCAACCCATGGGGAGCGACCCGGCAACGCTCTGGCAGACACTCGCCGCGTGCCTGGCCTTCACGTTCCTGAATCCGCACGTTTATCTGGATACGCTGCTGCTGATCGGGTCCGTGTCCACCCAGTTTCCCGGGCACGGGTTCGAATTCGGCCTCGGCGCGGCGTCGGCCTCGTTCGTCTTCTTTTTCGCCCTGGGCTACGGCGCGCGTCTGCTGCGGCCGCTGTTCCAGAGGCCCCGGACGTGGCAGGTGCTGGAACTGGTCATCGGCCTGACCATGTGGAGCCTGGCCTACGGTCTGCTGCACGGGAGCTGAACGCCGATCCGGACATCAGGCCGGAAAAACCCCGGTGCTCAGATAGCGGTCGCCACGATCGCAGACGATGAACACGATGGTGGCGTTTTCCACCTCGCGCGCGAGGCGCAGCGCCACCTCGCAGGCGCCGGCCGCGCTGATGCCGCAGAACAAACCCTCCTCGCGCGCGAGGCGGCGCGCCATGGCCTCCGCCGCCGCCTGGCTGACGTACTCCAGCCGGTCCACGCGCTGCGGTTCGTAGATCTTGGGCAGATACTCCTGCGGCCATTTGCGGATGCCGGGAATGCGCGAGCCCTCCTCCGGCTGCGCGCCGACGACCTGCACCTCCGGGTTCTGCTCCTTCAGATAGCGCGACACGCCCGTGATCGTGCCCGTGGTGCCCATGGCCGAGACGAAATGGGTGATGCGGCCTTCGGTGTCGCGCCAGATCTCGGGACCGGTGGTTTCGTAGTGAACGCGCGGGTTGTCGGGGTTGGCGAACTGGTCGAGCATCAGGCCCTTGCCCTCGCGCTGCATCTGCTCTGCCAGATCGCGCGCGTATTCCATGCCGCCCGCCTTGGGCGTGAGGATGAGATCGGCGCCGAACGCCTTCATGGTCTGCGCGCGCTCGATGCTCAGGTCCTCGGGCATGATCAGCACCATGCGGTAGCCGAGGATGGCTGCAGCCATCGCCAGCGCGATGCCGGTGTTGCCGGACGTGGCCTCGATCAGCACGTCGCCCGGCTTGATCTGGCCGCGCTCCTGCGCGCGGCGGATCATCGAGAGCGCCGGGCGGTCCTTCACCGAGCCCGCCGGATTGTTGCCTTCGAGCTTGCCGAGAATGACATTGCCGCGCCGCGCGTTGTCGGCGCCCGCGACGCGTTGCAATTGAAAGAGCGGCGTGTTGCCGATGGTCTGATCGAGCGTGAGGTAAGGCATGGTTTTTTCTCCTTGGTGCATTCTGGCATGCGGCGACGGATCCGGCTCAGGCAACCCAGCGCAGCACCAGCCACACGAGCGGCGCGCACACCAGCAAGAACGGCACGCTGATGCGGTGGAACCGTGCCAGAGAGCCGGGACTGCCCTCCAGACGCAGGGCGATGAGATTGGCCAGCGATCCGATGCCCAGGCCGAATCCGCCCACATTGACCGCGGCCGCCAGGAGCATGACGTCGTGCGCGCCATGCTCCAGGAGCACGGTGGCCGGCACATTGCTGATGACCTGCGACAGCGCGATGGCCGCGATATACAGCACCCCGGGTTGCTGCAGGCCGAGGCCCTGCACGGGCAGAATCTGCGCCAGGTGGCCGAGGCCCACGAACATCGCGGCGAACGTCGCCAGCAACATCCAGTCGACGCGTTGGAGAACCTCGCGAAACATGACCGCGAACACCGCCAGGACCAAGGCCGCGGCGCCTTGCGCATGATGTCCCTGCAACAGCCCGACCACGACCAGCAGCAACAAGCCGGCCGTCACGCCCAGGGCGGGACGCGGCAGGGCCTCGGCCGCGGTGCGCGCCGAGGTTTGCAGGGTCAAGGTGCGGGCGTCGAACATGAACCACACGAGCGCCAGCAACAAGGCCAGCATGACCGCGAAAGTCGGCAGCAGGTGCAGCATGAACCCGGGCATCGACAGGCCCGAGCGTTGCCACAGCAAGAGGTTCTGCGGGTTGCCGATGGGGCTGAGCGTGGAGCCGGCGTTCACCGCCAGGGCCTCGAAGATCACCAGGCGCTGCACCGGCAGACGGGCTTCCCGGCCGAGCGCCACCGTCAACGGCACCACCAGGAACAGGCTCACGTCATTGGTCAGCAGCATGGCCAGCAAGGCCGACGCCAGCACCAGCAGCAGCGCAAGCCCGCGCAGGCTCCGCGTGCGCAGGGCCGTGTAGCGCGCCGCGCGTTGCACATAACCGCTGGCGCGTATGCCCTCCACGGTGACGAGCAGGGCGGCGAGACCCAGCAGCGTCGGCAGGTCGAGCCAGTTGCGGTACAGGGCCCATGGACGGGGATCGGCCAGCGCCAGGAACAGCGCCAGCAAACCGAAAACCCCCAGCAGGCGCTCTCGTCTCAGAAAGCCGCGCAGGCGGGAAAGAAGCCCGCGCACGATCTCAGGCGTGAGTGCCGGCATCCTCACCCGAGAGGTCGAGCGCGGCCAGGCGCCAGTGGCGCCCCGCCTGATCCTCGCGCTCGATGCGCTCCTGCAGACGCGCCAGGGCGGTGTGGACGCTGCCACGCAGGCGGCGCTCGTCAGGTTGGCACAGCTCGAGCGCCTTGCTCAGATACTGCTGCGCCTTGCCCCAGAGTTCAAGCTCGATACAGGCTCGCGCGGCCAGGAACACGGCTTGCGCCTCCTGCGGCCAACGGTCGACCCAGGCCTCGGCCTGCGCGACGAAACCGGCATCGATCCCGGCCAGCATGCCGCGCAGCGCGGGCATCAGCGCGGCCGGTTCCGCGCTCGGCACGCGCAGGGCCTCGATCAGCAGGGCGCGCGCCTGGGCCATATCGCCGGCCAAGGCAAAACCGCGGGCCCCGGCCACCGCGATCTGGGCATCGAGACGCAGCGCGACGTCGAAAGACTTCCAGAGCCGGCGCAAGGTCTCGGCGTCGTGGTTGGCCTGCCGGATCAATCCGAGCGCCGCGCCATGGATCATCGCCTGGGCCGCGGCCTCGTGCAGGCCATGATGCTTGCGCAAGGTCATGGCCAGCCGCATGACTTCGGCGTGGTCCTGCAACGCCCGCGCGGCCGCAAGCGCCAGACGCATGGTCTGCGTGCGGCGCTGCATGCCGCCGGAGAGGGTGCGCAGGACATTCTGTGCAGCTCGCGCGTCGCGCGCCTCGATCTGCCATTCGGCCTGCAGCAGGGCGCCGGTTTCGCGCGCCGCGGTCGGCAGGGCTTCGAGATAGGCGTCGCGCCGCTCGTAGGCCTGCATGGCCTGGGCGGCCTGGGCGGCGGTGAGCAAGGCGCCGGGCTTGAAGTTTTCCGCCTCGGCGGCCCTTCCCGCGGCGCGTTCGGCGCGGCGGAAGCGGCCGCCCTGCAGATGCATGATCGCTTCATGCAGCGCCGTCGCCGCGACCTGCAAGCGCCTGCGCGAGCGGAACAACGCGGCGGCACGCGGCAATCGCAGCAGCAGGGTGAAAGCCCGGATCGCGATGTAGAAAAGCGCGAAACTCGCCAGCACCAGGAGCGCGGCCAGATTCAGCGACAGGTCGATGCGATAGGGCGGCAGAAAAATGGCGACATTGCCCGGCCGGCCGCTCGCCGCCATGGCCAGCAATGCCGCGGTCAGCCCCAGCGCCACGACCCAGGCGAGCCAGCGCATCAGCTACTCCCCTGGCCGAGATTGGCCAGCACCGCCAGGGACTGGAGATTGGCCGCCGGCTGGGCCGCGAGATCGATTTGCGCCGCCTGGCGCGCGAGCGCCAACGCCATTTGGGTGCGAGGCTGGCGGACATTGAAGTCCGCATGCAGCGCGGTGTCGATGCCGCGCATGTCTTCGCGGTAAGCCGAGGCGTTGCGCGACAGCAGGTCGAGCCGCGCGTTGAGCACGCGCAGCTTCAGGTTTTCGCGGAGGTAGTCGCTTTGCTGGGGTGACATCAGCAGCATGTCGGGGTGATCCACCTTGGTGATGGTCACGAGTTGGCGCACTTCGAGCCAGGCGGCATGGGCCCAGCGGCCCAGCCAGGGCGCCCAACGCGGACCTGTCGGTTCATGCGCGGGGGCCGCCTGCTCCGCCGGCGCATGCCGGCCTTCCAGCGGCGCCGCCGAAGACAGCGGCTGCAGGCCATCGACCAGGGAGGCCAGTTCGTCCAGACGTTGCGCGGCGGCTGGAATATCGGGCGCCACGCTGCTCTTGAGTCGGCTCAGGTCGAGCTGCACGGCGCGCAGCACCATGGAAGCGCGCGGATTGCCCTGGGCGCGCTTGAGCCGCGTTGCCGAGGATTCGAGCGTGCTGACCAGCGGCGCCAGGCTGCCGGTGAGCTGGGCCTGTTGCTGGGCCAGGGCGATAAGCTCGGCGGTCTGGCTGAGGAAGGCGTCGTCCCGGCTCTTGGCAAAGTCCTGGTAGATCTGCTGCAGCGCCTGGCGCTGCGCCGACAGGTCTTGCTCGTGCGCCTGCAGCACGGCCACGCGGGCGTTGAGGTCGCGCGCCGCGTCGGCCGTCTGTTTGGCAATGGTGCGCGCCTCGATGGATGCGGTCTCGGCGCCTTGCAGGCGGCGCGCGATTTCGGCCTGGGTCGCATAAAGCCGTCCATTCAGCCACCAGGCCACGGCCAGCACCAGCACGGCGAGAGCCGCCACGGCCAGCCACAACAACCCCACCCTGGGCTGGCCCGTGGCGTCAGGCCGAGCGATCTCCGACGCGTCGACGCTTTCGTAGGGCGGGCTGGACGCTGCCCGCATGGTCGCGGACACGGCCGAGCCGGTGCTGGAACCCGCAGGTTCCGGCAGCGATTCAGGGCCCTGGGCTGGGGTGGGAGTCGGCTCGGACATGCGCTGATTCTAGGGAAGCTTGAAAGCTGCGGACGGCCAGGGTCATGCCGAGGCGGTTTTGGCTCTCCGGCGGTTGTTCCGCGCACCCGCGGTTCAGGCCTTCGCATCCCGGTGCAACGCGGCGACGATGGCCTCGGTCTGCGGCGGGCAGACCTCGACGCGGCCAAAGCCGGCTTGCCGCGCCGCCTCCGCGATGCGGGCGTGCGTGGCCAGGGCGCGCTGGTTCGCCAGCCCTGCGGCCGGGTCCATGCCCGCGGCGCGCAGCAGGCCTTGCAGATTGCGCACGCCTTCGGACGCCGTCAGCAACCAGGACGCGGGGCTGTCCAGCAGCTCGCGCAAGGTCTCGAGCGTGACCGGGTCGGTTTCCGGGGGCTCGCGGCGATAGACGTCCACCCGCAGCACTTCGGCGCCTGCGGCCTGCAGCGCCTCGGTCAGCCAGTCGCGGCCGTTTCCGCCCCGCAAGATGAGGACGCGGGCGCCGGCCCAAGCGTCCGCGCGCAGGCTCCGCAGCGCGGCCCACAGTCCCTCCGAATCCGCCGCTTGGGCAGGCGCGCAGACGATGCGCAGCGATTCGGGCGCCTGCCCGCGCGCCCGCAGCGCCTGCTCGAATGCAACCCGGCTGCCGGGTCCGAGCAGGCCCACGGCGCAGGTTTGCGGCCAAGGACCTTGCAGCATGGCCAAGGTGGCCTGCACCGCGGCGGGGCTGACGGGGATCGCCAGATCGAAGTCAGCCAGCCTCATGAGAGCCTGGGCGGCCGGCGCCGGCGCGGCGGGAGGCAGGATGCGGATGAGCGGGAAAGACCGCAGCGCAATGCCGCGGGCGCGCAGTTCGCGCTCGCGCGCGTCATCCGCGTCGTCGTCTTGCGCGCCGCGGCGCGGGCGGGTGATGACGAGCACGGGTCCGCGGCGGATATCAGGCCGATCGGCCGTCGCCATGCCGCACGCTCAGCTTGCCTCGAGCTGGTCGAGCAAGGCCTGCGCACCCTGCTCGCGCAGTTGCCGCGCGGCTTCCAGGCCCAGCGCGTCGGCCTGCGCGGACGTGGCCACGGTTGCCGCCACCTCCGCACGCAGCATGCGGCTGCCATCCGGCAGTCCGAGCAACGCGCGCAATTCCAGGGTCTGCCCGGACCACTGCGCATGCGCCCCCAGCGGCGTGCTGCAGCTGCCGCCCAAGGCGCGCGCCACCGAACGCTCGGCCAGGGCGCAAAGATGCGTGGGAGCATGGTCCAGCGGCGCCAGCATGACGGCCATGTCGGCACGGTCCGCACGTATCTCGATGCCCAGCGCCGCCTGGCCCACGGCGGGAAGCAGCTCGGCGGGGTCGATCAGGGCCCGGATACGCGCCTCCAGGCCCAGGCGTTTGAGTCCGGCCGCCGCCAGCACGATGCCGTCGTACTGACCTTCGTCGAGCTTGCGCAGGCGGGTGTCCAGATTGCCGCGCAGCGGCATCACGCGCAGGTCGGGGCGCAGGGCGCGGATCTGCATCTCGCGCCGCAGGCTCGACGTTCCCACCACCGCGCCCGGCGGCAGCGCGGTGAAGTGCGGGGCGCGCTCGGACACCCAGGCATCGCGCGGGTCTTCGCGCTGCATGATGACGGGCAGCGCGAACCCCGCCGGCAGCACCATGGGCACGTCCTTGAGCGAATGCACGGCCAGGTCGGCCTCGCCGCTTTCCAGCGCCAGTTCCAGCTCCTTCACGAACAGGCCCTTGCCGCCGACCTTGGCTAGGGTCTTGTCGAGGATCTGGTCGCCGCGCGTGGTCATGCCGTCAAGGCACACCCGGCTCGACGGATGGAGCGCCTGCAAAAGGGCTTGCACATGCTCGGCCTGCCACATGGCCAGACGGCTCTCCCGGGTGGCAATAACCAGGCGGGGAGGAATCGAAGGGGGGGCAGATGATGGGATCGTCGCGGCGAGATTCATCGGGAAATCGTAGCAGTGGCAACAGGTCATGGCATGACGGAAATTCGCGCCCGCGCAATGTGCATGCGCAAGCTCGCGGCCCGGGGCTTCCACCGGCACCACCGGCTGATAGCATGAAACGTCCCGCTCCCTACCGCCGTTGCGCACCGCATTCCTCTCTGCCAGTCGCCTCGCCAGCCGCTCCGCCATGTCCAACCGCCCCGCCGACCCGCATTCCGATATCGCCCTGTTCGACGACATACGCCACCTCGGCCGCCTGCTCGGCGACGTGATCCGCGAGCAGGAAGGGCAGGCCATGTTCGACGTCGTGGAAAAAGTCAGGCAATTGTCGGTGGCCTTCCACCGCGAAGGCGACGCCAAGCAGCGCCGCGCCCTCGACAAGCTGCTGCAAGGCCTCACGCGCGACCAGGCGGTCAGCGTGATCCGGGCCTTCAGCTATTTCTCCATCCTGGCCAACATCGCCGAGGACAGGCATGCCTTGCGGCGGCGCAAGGCCCACGAACTGGAAGGCGGCAAGCCCCAGCCGGGCAGCGTGCGCGCTGCATTGGACAAGCTGCGCAAGGCCGGCTTCGACGCGCAGCAGATCGGCGATTTTTTTGCTCGCGCGCTCATCTCTCCCGTGCTCACGGCCCACCCGACCGAGGTGCAGCGCAAGAGCCTGCTCGACGCCGAACGCGTGATCGCCCGCCTGCTGGCCGAGCGCGACCAGACCCAGCCGCCGCGCCGGCTGCGCGACATCGACGCCGAACTGCGCGCACGCATCACCCAGCTGTGGCAGACGCGGCTGCTGCGCTACACCAAGCTGCGCGTCTCCGACGAGATCAAGAATGCGCTGTCCTATTACGACAGCACGTTTTTCAGCGAGGTGCCGCGCCTGTACATCGAGCTGGAACAAGATCTCGACGAACTCTTCCCGCGCGCGGACGGACAGCCCTGGCGCCTGCAGCCCTTCTTCCGCATGGGTCACTGGATCGGCGGCGACCGCGACGGCAACCCTTTCGTCACCGCCGAGACCCTGGCCTACGCCCTGCGCCTGCAGGCGCGCACGGCGCTCGAGCACTACATCAACCAGGTGCATGCGCTGGGAGCCGAACTGTCGGTCTCGCTCATGCTGGCCTCGGCCAGCCCCGAGCTGCTCGCGCTGGCGGAAGCCTCGCCCGACAAATCCGAGCATCGTCTGGACGAGCCTTATCGCCGCGCCCTCATCGGCGTGTATGCGCGCCTTGCCGCCACGCTGCGCAAGCTGGGCGGCGCCGAGGTGCTGCGCCACGAAATGGGCCAGGCCGAACCCTACCCCAATGCCGAGGCCTTCGCCTACGACCTGCGCACGGCGCGCGATTCGCTCGCCGGCCACCACGCCGAGGCCCTGGCCCGTCCGCGGCTCGACCCGCTGATCCGCGCCGTGGAGGTGTTCGGTTTCCACCTCGCCACGGTGGACCTGCGCCAAAGCTCGGACAAGCACGAGCAGGTCGTGGCGGAGCTGCTCGCCACGGCCCGCCTGTGCCCCGACTACAGCGCGCTGGACGAAACCGCGCGCATCGAGCTGCTGCTGCACACCCTGCGCGACCCGCGCCCGCTGCGGGTGCCCGACGCCAGCTATTCCGACTGGACATGCTCCGAGCTGGCCGTGTTCGAGCAGGCGCGCCAGGCACGCCGCCTGCTGGGCGAAGACGCCATCCGCCAGACCATCATCTCGCACACCGAAAGCGTGAGCGACCTGCTCGAGGTGCTGGTGCTGCAGAAAGAATGCGGCCTGTTCCACGGCACCCTGGGCACCGAGGGCGCGAGCGCCGAGCTGCTGGTGGTGCCGCTGTTCGAGACCATCGACGACCTGCGCAATGCGCCCGACATCATGCGCGGCTTCCACGCCCTGCCGGGCATGCCCGAACTGGTGCGGCAGTCCGGCGCGCTGCAGGAAGTCATGCTGGGCTATTCCGACAGCAACAAGGACGGCGGCTACTTCACCTCCAACTGGGAACTGCACAAGGCCTCGGTCGCGCTGGCCGAGCTGTTCGCCCAGCTCGGCGCCGAACATGGCATCCGCCTGCGCCTGTTCCACGGCCGCGGCGGCAGCGTGGGCCGCGGCGGCGGACCCAGCTTCGAGGCCATCCTCGCCCAGCCGGCGGGAACCGTGGGCGGCAGCATCCGCCTCACCGAGCAGGGCGAGGTGATCTCCAGCAAATACGCCAACCCCGAGATCGGCCGCCACAACCTGGAAACCCTGGTGGCCGCCACCCTGGAAGCCACGCTGCTGTCCGCACGCGGCAAGAGCGGCGACACGCCACCACGCCAGGGCGTACGCACCGGCGCGCCGCAGACCTTCCTGCAGGCCGCGGCCGGCCTGTCGCAAGTGGCCATCGCCACCTATCGTGACCTGGTCTACGGCAACCCGCGCTTCGCCGAGTATTTCTACGCCGCCACGCCCATCAGCGAAATCGCCGGCCTCAACATCGGCAGCCGGCCGGCGTCGCGCAAGGCCAGCCAGGACATCGCCGACCTGCGCGCCATCCCCTGGAGCTTCTCCTGGGGCCAGTGCCGCGTCGCCCTGCCCGGCTGGTTCGGCTTCGGCTCGGCCGTCGAGCAGTTCATCGCAGCCCACCCGGAAAACGGTGCCGAGCTGCTGGCGCGCATGCACAAGCAATGGCCCTTCTTCCGCACCCTGCTGTCGAATATGGACATGGTGCTGGCCAAGACCGACCTGGCCGTGGCTTCGCACTACGCCCAACTGGTGCCCGACGCGCGCACCCGCAAACAGGTGTTCTCGGCCATCGCGCAGGAATGGGAGCGCACCGTGCGCGCCTTGCAGCGCATCTCCGGCGAGACGTCCTTCCTGCAGAGCAACCCCACGCTGGCGCGCTCCATCCGCGCCCGCTTCCCCTACATCGATCCGCTCAACCACCTGCAGATCGAGCTGTTACGCCGCTTCCGCGAAGGCCAGACCGACGAGCGCACCAAGCGCGGCATCCATCTGAGCATCAACGGCATCGCGGCGGGGCTGCGCAACACGGGCTGATCGCACCGGGCCGCGGCGCGCGGCGGCCTAAGAAACCCCTAAGTCCCCGCTCCTAGGCTGCGGTTCACGCCAATCCGGCGGGCCTTGTGGGAGACGTACGGCACCATGCTGGCGCCGGAACGTCGGGTCTCGATGGTTTCGTTCAACACCACCGCTTTTCTCTGGATCAATGCTTCGGCGCGGCCGCCCGTCTGGCTGCTGGATCTGGCCTGGTTTGCCGCGCAAACCCTGGTGCTGGCCGCACCCCTTCTGCTGGTGGGCGGCTGGCTGTGGCGCACCCGCGCGCCGCGCGCGGCGCTGGTGCATGCCGCGCTGGCCGCGCTGCTGGGCCTGATGATCAACCAGGGAATCGGCCTGCTGTGGTTCGAACCGAGGCCGTTCATGCTCGGCCTGGGGCACCAGTTCCTCGCGCACGGAGCGGACAACAGCTTCCCCAGCGACCATCTGACCGTGATCTGGGGCACGGCCTTCTCCCTCTTGTTCCACAAGGGCTGGCGCAAAGCCGGTTTCGCGCTGGCCTTGATGGGCCTTCCCGTGGCCTGGGCGCGCGTCTACCTGGGCGTGCACTGGCCACTGGACATGCTGGGTGCCGCCATGGTCGCCAGCGGCAGCGCGCTGCTGCTGTGGCCCTGGCATGGGGCCTTGCGGTTCGCCACGCGCCTCATGAATCGCGTCTATCGGCGCATCGCGCAGCCGCTGATCGCGCGTCACTGGATCGAAGCATGAGCAAGACGCCGCCTGGCCCGTCCATCCCGGCACCGCAAGGAACGCCGGCCATGCGCCATGCGCCCGCGCACATCGGGCTTCGCGCCTTCGTCACCGACGCAAGACGCCAGCGCCGTCGCCGTCGCAAGGTCATGCTGGCCGGCAGCCTTGCGGCCCTCGCGCTGTTGCTGGCGGGTTGCGCGGGTTATGCCCCCAAGCCCTTGCCCGCAAACGCCCACTGGCAGGACAAGCTTGCCGCGCTGCGCGTGAATCCAAGCGATATCCCTCTGCCCCGCCTGGCGGCGCAGCCTCTGGACCTTGGCCAACCCCTCACGATGGACGCGGTGGCCACGCTGGCCGTTCTCAACAACCCACAACTGCAACTGGCGCGCGACCAGGTTGGCATCGCCCAGGCGCAGGCGTTTGCCGCGGGTTTGCTACCCGACCCGCAGTTTTCCACCACGCAGGACTATCCCGGCAACAGCGCGGGAGCCACCAGCAGTGCCTACAACTACTCCCTGAATTTCGACCTCGGCAGTCTCATCACCCGCCCGGCCGCGCGCGCCGCGGCAACGGCCCATGTGCGCGACATCGACCTGCAACTGCTGTGGCGGGAATGGCAAACCGTGGGACAGGCGCAACTGCTGTTCGTGCAACTGAGCGGCCTGCAGCAGCGTGACGCCTTGCTTCGGAGCCAACGCGACTTGCTGCGGCGAGGGCTGCAACGCACGCGCCAGGCGGTTGCGGCCGGCAACCTGCCGCGCACCAACGCCGACGCGGCCTTGGTCGAGCTTCAAGCCGTGGAGCAGCGCCTGGCGAGCGACGCGCAGCAGCGCCTCCAGCTCGAATCCAGGCTCCACGCCCTGCTCGGCCTGGCGCCCAACGTGCCCTTGCAACTGGCGCCGCTGCCGGCCCTGCCGGCGCACGACACCGCTGCCGCACACGAAGCCCTGGCGCATCTCGCCGCCATCCGCCCCGACCTCATGGCCTTGCGCGCCGGCTACACCAGCCAGGAGCAGAAGTTGCGCGAGGCGGTGCTGGCGCAGTTCCCCTCGTTCAGCGTCGGCCTGAACCGGGCGCGCGACACCGCCAACGTCAACACCCTCGGCTTCGGTGTGAGTTTCAGCCTGCCCATCTTCAACGGCAGCCGTGGCGCCATCGCGGTGCAGCGCGCCACGCGGCAAGAGCTGTTCGACGCCTACCAGTTGCGGCTGGACCAGACCCGTGCCGATGTGGCCCAGGTCCTCGCCAACCTCGACCTGTTGCAGCACCAGCGCCACAACTTGGAAACCGGCTTGCCACAGCTCGAAAGCGCCGAACGCGCCGCCACCGCGGCGCTGGACGCCGGAGCCATCACCCTGCCCCAGGCCCAGGCCCAGCGCATGGCCTTGCTGCAGCAACGCCTGGCCCTGCAGGCCAACGCCCAGCAAGCCGCCGAGCAGGCCGTGGCCCTGGACCTTCTCACGGGCACCGGGGTGTACCGCCCGGCGCCGGCCGCGCTGCAGCCCGACACGCCCAAGCCAACTTCCGAACTGCGGAGCAAATCCCGATGATGATGTCCCTGCCCTGCGCATCTCCTGACCATCTCCTGCGCCGGCTGCGACCGCTGGCCTTGCTCGGCCTGGTGCTCGCAACCGCCGTACCAGGCCGCACCCAGGCCGCGGCTGCACCGGCGGTCTCGGTGCTGGCGCAAGTGGCGCCGCTGCGCCAGGGGCAGCTCGCGCAGACGGTGCACGCACTCGGCAGCGTCACCACGGCCAGCAGCCGGAATCTGACGATTGTCTTTCCGCGCCAGGTGCAGGTGCGACGGGTTCTGGTCCGTACGGGCCAGCGCGTGAAACAGGGCCAGCCCTTGATGACGGTGCAGACGGCCCCGGGTGCCGATCTGGCCTACACCCAGGCCCAGAACGCGGTGCGCTACGCCCAAGCCGACTTGCAGCGCGTGCAGCAACTGGCCGCGCAGCAACTCGCCACCGAGACACAGGTGAACGCCGCACGCAAGACCCTGGCCGATGCGCAAGCGCAACTGGCCGCCACGCAGCAGCAGGGCATGGGCAGCGGCGTGCGCCAAACGATGGCGCCATTTGCCGGCGTGGTGACTGCGGTGCAGACCACGCCCGGCGCGCTGTTGGGTCCCGGCAGCGCCGCGCTGACGCTGGCGCCCTCGGCGGGTTTACAAGCCGTCGTGGGCGTGACGCCCGAAGTCGCGGCCGCACTGGTCGCGGGCCAGCCCGCGCGCCTGCAACCCGTGTTCGACCCCGACAAGACGGACACCGCCACGGTGCTGTCCATCGCAGGCGTGGTGGACCCGCAGAGCCACCTCGTGAACGTGACCCTCGCGCTGTCGCCGCAGACCAAGGGCTTGCTGCCCGGCCTTGCGGTCCAGGCGCAAATGGACCTGCGCCATTGGCGAGGCTGGGTCGTGCCACGTCAGGCCGTCCTGCGCGACGCCTCGGGCCAGGCCTATGTGTTCCAGGACGATCACGGCAAGGCCAGGCGCGTGAACGTGAAGATCGAGCTCGATCAGGCCGAGCACACGGGCGTCAGTGGGCCGTTGAACCCGGGCCTGCCGCTGGTGGTTCTGGGCAACGACGAACTTCGCCCGGGCATGGCACTGCGGGTGGCGAAATGAATGTCTCGCAATGGCTGCAGCGGCATCGCCGCTCGGTGCTGTTCTTGCTCGCCCTGCTGGCCGCCGGCGGGGTGATGGCGGCGTTCAAGCTGCCGGTCGGATTGTTCCCCAATGTGGATTTTCCGCGCGTGGTGGTGAGCGCGGACGCAGGCGATCGGCCTTCGCGCCAGATGATGCTGCAGGTGACTTACCCACTGGAACAGGCGGTGAGAAGGGTGCCGGGTGTGGTCGACGTGCGCTCGACCACCAGCCGTGGCACAGCCGATATTTCCGTGAGTTTTCACTGGGGCACGGACATGAATGTCGCCGCCGTGCAGGTGAATGAGGCAGTGACGCAGAAACTTCCTCAACTGCCGCCGGGAACGATTCTGTCCAGCAAGCGCATGGACCCGACGGTCGATCCCATCATCGCCTACAGCCTGACGTCGAACACGGTGCCCCTGACCCGTATTTACGACCTGGCTCAATTCCAGTTGCGCCCGCTGCTGTCCAGCATCAACGGTGTCGGACGGGTGCAGGTTCAAGGTGGCGAACAAGAGGAATACCACGTCATCGTCGATCCGGCCAAACTGCAGGCCGACGGCCTGAGTCTGGGCGATGTGGAGCGCACCCTCGCCACCGGCAACGGCGTGCAAGCCGTCGGCAAGCTGGAGGATCGCTACAAACTCTTGCTCGCACTGGCCGACTCGCGCCTGCGCGGCGCCGCGCAAATCGGCGACCTGGTGCTCAGGGCCACGCCCACCGGGGTGGTGCGCGTGCGCGACGTGGCCGTGGTCACACGCAGCACGGTTCCGCAGTGGATACGCGTGACGGCGGATGGCCACAATGCCGTGCTGCTGAACATCTACCAGCAACCCGGCGGCAACAGCGTGCAGATCGCGCGCATGGTTCGCCAGGCCCTGGCCCGCTACAAACTGCCGCCGGGCGTGAAGCTGGCAAACTGGTACGACCAGAGCACACTGGTGGTGGCCTCCGCCGCCAGCGTGCGCGACGCCATCCTCATCGGCGTGGTGCTGGCGGGCCTGGTGCTGCTGCTGTTCCTGCGCAGCTTCAAGATCACGCTGATCGCGATGATCACGGTTCCAGCCGTGCTGGCCGCCACCGTGGTGTTGTTGTATGCCCTAGGGATGAGTTTCAACATCATGACCCTGGGCGGCATGGCGGCCGCCGTGGGCCTGGTGATCGACGACGCCATCGTGATGAGCGAGCACATCGTGCGCCGGCTGGGCGAATCGCATACCGGCGAGGAAGGCGGTACGGCGCGCCGTAGCGGGGTGATGCACGCGGCGATGGAGTTCTTCCGCCCGCTGGCCGGTTCCAGCGCCTCCACCGTCATCATCTTCGTGCCGCTGGCTTTTTTGTCGGGCGTGACCGGCGCCTTCTTCAAGGCGCTGGCGCTGACCATGGCGGCGGCCCTGGTCATTTCCTTTTTCGTCTCGTGGCTGGCGGTGCCGCTGCTGGCCGACCGTTTCATCACCCGGCGCGACGTGGAAAAGGAGCAGCAACGCGAGCATGGCCGTCTGCTGTCGGCCTTCCAGCGCGGCTATGGCCGCCTGCTGCCGGCATTGCTGCGCCGGCCCGCCTTGCTGCTGGTGGGGCTGGTGCCGTTGCTGGTGGTGGGTTGGATCGCCTATCACCACGTAGGCAGCGGTTTCATGCCCCATATGGATGAGGGTGGTTTTATTCTCGACTACCGAAGCCCGCCGGGAACGTCCCTGACCGAAACCAACCGCTTGCTGACCCAAGTCGAATCGATCTTGCGTCAGACGCCCGAAGTTCAAACGTGGTCGCGGCGCACCGGGGCGCAGTTGGGTGGCGGCATTACCGAAGCGAATGAGGGGGACTTCTTCGTGCGCCTCAAACCCCCGCCGCGCAAGCCCATCGATCAGGTGATGGAAGCGGTGCGGCAGCGCATCGAGACGCAGGTGCCGGGGCTGAAGATCGAGATGGCCCAACTGATGGAGGACCTGATCGGGGATCTGACGGCCGTGCCCCAGCCGGTCGAGATCAAGATCTTCGACGACAACCCGCGACAACTCACGCAGTTGGCCGACAAGACTGCAGCGGGCATCGCCAAGATTCCGGGCATCGTCGATGTGAAAAGCGGCATCAAACCTGCCGGGGACGCCCTCAACATCCGCCTCGACCCCACGCGCATGGCGCTGCAGGGCGTGGACGCGCAGCAGGTGCAGGCGCAACTGGCGGCGCTCATCGGCGGCAGCGTGGCGACGCAGATCGAGCAGGGGCCGAAAATGGTGGGCGTGCGGGTGTGGGACGCACCCGACCTGCGCCAAACGCCCGAAGACATCGCTGCGCTTCCACTGCGCGCGCCCGACGGCCATGTGTTCGCCTTGCGCGAAGTCGCCAACATCAACATTCTGACCGGCCAGCCCGAGATCACGCGCGAAAACCTGAAGCGCATGGCGGCGGTGACGGCGCGCATCAGCGGACGCGACCTCGGCTCGACGATCGTGGCAGTCAAACACGTGATCGATGCCCCGAACTATTACCCAGAAGGGGTCTACACCCGGCTCGGCGGCCTGTACAAGCAGCAGCAAATCGCCTTCAAGGGTTTGCTGCAGGTGCTGGTGGCCGCAGTGCTGCTGGTGTTCTTCCTGCTGCTGTTCCTGTACGAGCGTTTCAAGGTGGCGCTCGCCATACTCGCCATGCCGCTGGCGGCATTGCCGGCGGTGTTCATCGGGCTGTGGATCTCGGGCATCGAGTTGAACATCTCGGCCATGATGGGCATGACCATGATCGTGGGCATCGTCACCGAGGTGGCCATCTTCTACTTCAGCGAGGTGCAGGAGTTGCAGCAGGCGCACCCCGACATCTCGCTCGACGCGGCGCTGGTGCAGGCCGGCATCAACCGCATGCGCCCCATTGCCATGACCACGCTGGCCGCCATCTTGACGCTGGCGCCGCTGGCCCTGGCCATCGGCCAGGGTTCGGCCATGCAGCAACCGCTGGCGGTGGCCATCATCGCCGGTTTGGCGGTGCAACTGCCGCTGGTGCTGCTGCTCATGCCAGCCTTGTTCAAGCTGCTGGGCGGCAGCCTCGCCAGCGAAGACAATGACCCCACAGCAATCGATGAGGTAACAACCGATGCGCATTCTGCTGGTTGAAGACGATTCCATGCTCGGCGCGGCCACGCAGCAGGCGCTGCGCGACGCGGCCCACGCGGTGGATTGGGTGCTGGACGGCGATTCGGCGCTGGCGGCCGTCAAGGCCTCCCCCTACGAAGCCATGCTGCTCGACCTCGGCCTGCCCAAGCGCGACGGGCTGGCCGTGCTGCAGGCGCTGCGCCAGGCCGGCAACAATCTTCCGGTGATTGTCGTCACCGCGCGCGACGGCGTCGACGACCGCATTCGCGGCCTCGATCTGGGCGCCGACGACTACCTCATCAAACCTTTCGAGGCCGGGGAATTGCTGGCGCGGCTGCGCGCCGTCGCCCGGCGCAAGGGCGGCCAGGCCCAGCCCGTGCTGAGCAACGGTCTGCTCAGCCTGGACCCGGCCACGCGTGAGGCCAATTTCGGCACCAGCGCAGCCCGCCTGTCCGCCCGCGAATACGCGCTGCTGCACGCCCTGCTGCTGCGCCCTGGCGCCATCCTGTCGCGCGCCGAACTGGAGGAACGCATCTACGGCTGGAACGAGGAAGTGGAAAGCAATGCGGTGGAGTTCCTCATCCACGGCATCCGCAAAAAACTCGGACAGGCTGCGATCAAAAACGTGCGCGGCGTGGGGTGGATGGTGGACCGCGAAGCGCAACAACCCTCCGCCGCGCCCGGATCATGAACCCTCTGACGCCGCTGCGGCGCTGGGCCGCGCAGTCGCTGCTGCGGCGGCTGTGGCTGTGGATGACGGTCATCGTCGTCGGCGTCGGCATCGCCACCGCCAGCCTGTCCTACTGGTTCGGCTACCAGGAAGCCAATGAGCTGCAGGATGCGCAGCTGCGCCAGATCGCCAGCCTCGCGCACCGCTGGGGCCATCCTCCGCAAGGCGTTGTCGAACCGCGCGGCGCCGACGTCGACCAGGACGCGCGCATCGTCGTCCAGCGCCTGGACTTGCCGGCGCCACACCATGGCCTGCATCTGCCGCCCGGTCTGGCCGACGGCATGCACGTCGTCGAGTCCGACGGGCATGCCTGGCGGGTGTATGTGCGCGGTGGCGCGCATGGACGCATCGCCGTGGCCCAGCGCACCGATCTGCGCACCGACGCCGCGATCGACAGCGCCCAGCGCACTCTGTTTCCGCTGCTGGCCCTGATCCCTCTGCTGGCCCTGCTCGCGGCCTGGGTCGTGCGCCGGGCGCTGCGGCCGGTGCGCAGGCTGGCCGCTCAAGTCGACGCGCGCGACGACGACCGACTCGACGCGCTGCCGTTGGACGACGTGCCGCAGGAAATCCGCCCCTTCCTCGCCTCCATCAACCGCCTGCTGATGCGCCTGGCCGCCATGCTGGAACGTGAACGCCGCTTCGTCGCGGATGCCGCCCACGAACTGCGCACCCCGATTGCCGCACTCAGCCTGCAGGCCGAGAACCTGGAACACGCCGCGCTGCCCGACGACACGCGCGCCCGCCTGCGCAGCCTCCAGCAAGGCCTGGCGAGAACCCGTGCCGTGGTCGAGCAATTGCTCAGCCTGGCTCGCGCGCAGTCGGGCCGCGGCGTGGCGCTGCGCCCGACCGACCCGGCCCAGGTGCTGCACCACGTGATCGAAGATCTCATGCCCGTGGCCCAGCAGCGCCGCATCGATCTCGGCCTGGAACGCAACGAGGGCGCCCTTGTCCTCGCCGACCCCACCCAGCTCTACACCCTGCTGCGCAACGGGCTGGACAACGCCCTGCGCTATACAGCGCAGGGCGGGCGCGTGGACCTCGCCGTGTTCACGGAAGTGTCGGGCAACGGGGTGAAACGCGTGAACATCGATATCGCCGATACCGGGCCCGGCATCCCGCAGCAAGACCTGGAGCGCGCCTTCGAACCGTTCGAGCGCCTCGACCGCGCGGCCGAGTCCATGGGCAGCGGCCTGGGCCTGGCCATCATGCGCAACATCGCGCAAAACCTCGGGGGCAGCATCCAACTCGACAACCGCCCCACCGGCGGCTTGCGACTGCGCTACAGCCAAACTGCGCTGCCCTCCACAGCGTCGGCCATGGCGGAACCACCGCCCCTGCCAAGTGCCCGCGCTTAAGGCAAACAAATTGAAGCGTCAGCCTGGATTGGCTCGACTGTGAAATAATTGAACGCTTTGCCGGGATGGCGGAATCGGTAGACGCAGCGGACTCAAAATCCGCCGCCCTTAAAAGCGTGGGGGTTCGAGTCCCCCTCCCGGCACCACGAACATTTATCACCAAACACCGCTTAACCCCTAAAAGCCACGTAATTCAATGAGTTACGTGGCTTTTTTGTTGCTTCATCTAACCACCAATCATCGCCATTTTCGATAATTTCCCATACCATTTGCACCAAATTTGCACCAGGTGCTGCACCAAGCTTGGAGGTGAACGGGGGATGGGAACGGTCGTCAAGCGCGGCAAGACATTTCGGGCGCAAGTCAGGCGCCATGGCATCAGCCGGTCCGCGACCTTCGATACGAAGGCCTCAGCTTACGCATGGGTCGAACAAGTCGAGCGGGACATCGATGCCGGCGCTTCCGGTGACACGGTCGCCCCTGCTGGAGCGACGTTCGCCACCCTGCTCGAACACTACCGAGATCAGGTGAGCGAATCCAAGCGCGGCAAGCGCTGGGAGGTCGCGCGCATCCACCGTACATTGCGAGACCCGATTGCCGAGGTGCCGCTGGCGCGTCTGGCACAACCTGCTGTCGTGGCATGGAGAGACCGGCGATTAAAGCAGGTCAGCCCCGCATCGGTGCAGCGCGAATGGAACCTGCTGTCGCACGCCTGCAGTCTGGCCGTCAGGGAGTGGCATTGGCTGGTCGAAAACCCGTTTACTGGGGTGCGGCGCCCTCCCCCAACCCCGCCAAGAGACCGCTTGGCAACCGAGGCGGAACTGGGTCGCATCCTCTTGACGCTCAGCTATCAGCCTGGACTGCGCCCATCCACGATTTCGCAGCGCATTGGAGCCGCTGCGGTGTTCGCTGTCGAGACGGGCATGCGGGCCGGCGAAATTGCCAAGTTGACCTGGGCCGACGTCGCTCCGACCGTCGCGACGGTGCGTTCAGGCAAGACCGCCGCCGCAACACGCCGTGTTCCGCTCTCACCCGTCGCGCAAACCGTGTTGTCAGGGCTGAAACCGGATCCGGTCGACCTCACGGCCAGAGTTTTTGATCTGGCTACATCGCAGCTCGATTCGCTGTGGCGCAAAGCGAAGAAGCACGCCATGATCGAAGATCTGCATTTCCACGATCTGCGGCATACGGCAGTTACCCGACTCGCCAAGAAACTCCCCATTCTGGATCTGGCGAGGATGATCGGGCACAAGGATCTTCGCATGCTGCAAATCTAAATCTATTACAACGAAAGCGCCGAGACGATGGCGGATCGACTCAAGATGGATTGAAGGGGCCTACGCCGACGAGCCAAGACCGTGGCCGATTGCTGGTTGCTTCAAGCCTCGCAACAAGATCGGCTTGGACGCGGCACCGGAGGCCCTGAAGGACGCCCGGGCCCGCAACAGGGCCTCGGTCGATGCCATCTGGCACTACGCCAAGTCTGCCGCGTGGCCAACGTGATGCGGCCCGATCTGGAGAACATCGCATGAGCCTGGCGCGGGCAACGAATCAGGCGAATATTGCAGCCCCCGTCCGTGCGCGCCTGCTCAACCTCGCCAAGACGCAGGGTGTCGATTTCAATGGCTATCCGGATTTGACTGTGTAGGAAGGCTCAGAGCCTGCCTTCCTGGATGAGCCTGGCCAGTGTTGAAATGTCCACACCGTAGTTCTTCTCTGCTTCTGGCGCCTCGTGTTGAAACGTGGTGAACGTCGCCATGCGCCCGGCCATGTCGTCGGCCATTACTTCACGGCGGCGGAATTTCGGCCTGACCTTGTTGTGCACGCCCTCGGTGAAGAGGATCTTCGCGCGCAGCGCCTCGAAGCTGTAGCCGCGACCCAGGCGATTCATGACCCGGATGAGGCTGTTCAGGCTCTCGGTGTACGCGTTGGTGACCGGGTGGTCGAAGTAGGCGAGGATCTGCGGCTGCCAGTTGGT
The DNA here is from genome assembly GCF_900088825.1 of Thiomonas delicata. GTDB lineage: Bacteria > Pseudomonadota > Gammaproteobacteria > Burkholderiales > Burkholderiaceae_C > Thiomonas_A > Thiomonas_A delicata. The sequence goes on from NZ_LT592171.1 coordinate 1,615,236, forward strand.
GAAGGCGCGGATCACATGGAACTTGTCGATGACGATGCGCGCGTCGGGCATGACCGCCTGCACCGCGTCGCGGTATGGCACCCACATATCCATCGCCACGGTCTGAACATCGTGGCGGCCGTCGAGGTTGCCCAGATAGTTGATGACCGTCTTCTTGTCGCGGTTCGGCAGCAGGTTGACGATGGTGTTGCTGCGGATGTTGGAGATCACGCAGCGTGGCTTGATGATGTGAATCTCGTCGATGCCCATCCAGGTCGGCGTCTCGAAGCGAACTGTCTTCTCCAACTCGTTCACGTAGTCGCGGAAGATGTTGCGCACCGTCTTTTCATCGAGGCCGATGTCTTCCGCGATGCTGGCGAAAGTGCGCCGCAGGCTTTGCTGGCCGATCCAGACGACCAGGCGGTCGGTCATCTCCCGCTTGGTGTTGATTGCTGGCAGCGGCTCCATGAAGGTCTTGCCGCACGCCTGGCACCTCCAACGCTGGGTGTCCACGTAGATGCCCACGCGTTGCCGTGGATCAACAAATCACGCACGATCTGCTCGTTGCGACCATGGCCCAGCAGGCAGTCGTGTCCGCATGCCCGACAGTGGGTTGGCGTCTGCGCAATCTCGGCGCTGATGTGGTAGTCGTGCTCGGTTTCCTCAACCCGCAATACCTTGTAGGCGGGGAGATTCAGGATATTAGCGGGAATTTTATAATACCCAGTGATGCGATCATGGATCAGGATCGGAAAATTGGAACGGATCGACGAACTCAAGAGGCTCCCGGCACGCGACTCGGATATGGAAGAATCATCACGGTGTTTTGTGATAAATTACTTGCAGTAAGTGCGCACTATGCAACTTGGTGGATACGGGACGGTCCCATCAGTATTAATAAGAATCGAGCCGTACGGTGGAGTGTACATCTGGCCGCACGTATAAGTTGCTTGAACACGCATAGACCCATGCATAGTATTCATGCTCCCATATTGGCGGAAGATTGAAAAGACGGCTTGCGTTTGATTATAAAATAGATCTGCAGTTGTGCTTGGTGTCCACGGGCCATCGAAGTTGCCTTCGCTAGAATGTATTACGCTTGCATAACAGGCGGTCCAACTTTCTGCATCGTTTTCAGCGGCCGCTAAGGTTGTTTCTGAACCTGGGTTTGCGCAGCCAGCTACGGATCCAGTGATGGCATCCGCCGAAATAAGCGATGCATTGTAATAGCGTGTTAGCACAATAGGCGGCTGGAGTGATGGATATCCATTATTTTCAAGCTGCAAATACAGCGTCCCGATATCGCTCGTAATCCCAGTTCCCTGTTGCCCTTCTAGATAGCACGTCAGACTATGCCCGCTCCAGTCATCCGAGCAGAACTCCGACGTGTTCGGGGTTGGCGGCTCGATGCTGGGGTTGAGCACGCCGTCGGCCACACTCGCCAGCTTGATCACCAAGTCCAGCGAGTTGAGTGTGTACTGTCCCGGTAGCAGTGATGTGGGCGGAGCAATGTCATACGCTGCGATGAATTGAGCGCTATGCCCGGCTGTGAATGTGTTGTAGGCCGGGTAGGCAAAAAGATTGCCCTGAGAGTGTGCCGTCAGAAGGATGTCATCGCCTGCGTTGTACCAGCCATCTAACGCCGTGCTCATCGCCGCCGTATCGGCCCGCGTCGGCGGGTGTGCAGCCTCGTACATCAGATCGGCGGCATTGAGATTGACGACCGACTGATTGCCTGGGTTCATGAAGATGTACAGCAAATAGTCATACCAGGCTGGCGCGGGGCGGCCATTCTCGTTGGCGATTTGCCAGAGGGTTTCGACAACGTCCTGCCAAGCGCCTTTGATGGCATCGACCATGGAGGTGAGCGTTCCCTTGTCAGATGGCAGGTTGTTTAGACCGCTACTATTGTATAGCAATTCGAAATCGCCGTTCTGACAGGCGGTTGTGTCGGAGGGGTTGGCGCAAATGGCGGACTTTAAGAATTTTATATCCTTATAGGCCCCAATTTTTGTGACAAAAACACCATTGATAAATGGAATAATAATCTTGTGCGCTGGGCAAGTCTGCGCTAAAACAAACCTTTCCGGGACCATAAGCAGGGAAGCTAGAAGAAGCGCCGAAAGGAAATAAGTGGCGATATTTCGAAGCATATCTATAGCGACGCTCAATAGGATTTACAAGTGTCTCCAGACGGGAGTCCGAGAGGGCCGCTTGGCGCATTGTTATAGGCCATATATGCTTTCTGACGGATAGGTGTGTTCGCAATCATGAAATCGATGGCATTGGTCCAACCGGGGTCATAAAATACACTACCCAATGAGTCGCCTAGGCAGTTAACCGCATTGCCAACTTCTGCGTCGACCGCAGCGAGCGCTTTTGCGTTGGTGGGATCAACCAATAATGCGTCCTGAGTCGCATGTGCCTCTTGCACCATGGCCGCCTTCTGCGCCGCCGTCATCGGCAATCCCTGAATCCAGTTGTAGATATCCACCCGGATGCCGTGGGCGTTGGTGATGCCCGCGATAGTGGAGGTTTGATCTAGCAACTGTGGGTGCGCGATCATGTAACGCGCTGAGTTCAGCACATAAAGCCTCAGCGCTTCGCCCGTCAGCACCCCCTTGACGGGCTGTGGCGCCGGGGGTATGGGCCAAGGCTGCGCCTTGGCTGCGATCGGCGCAGAAGCCGATGAAGCGGGCTTTGTGGGAGAAGAACTCGGACTTGCAGAGGCCGCTTTGGTGCACGTCGGGCAACTCAAAGTCGTGCTGGCGGCCCCTCCGCCGCCACAACCCGCAAGCACGACCGCCAGACTTGTACACAACGAACCAATTAGACGCTTCATGCCAATGCGAAGATGCATGAGAAAACTCCTCGATGTTCAGAAACTGCGCTGCAAGACCAACCCCAGCACGGGATACCAGCGCAGTTGATTCAATGCCCCAGTCAGATCCTGGCGTTGCGCATCCAGGTCCGTGCGCAACGCCGTTTGCTGCGCTCCACCCAGCGTGGTCACCCCTTGCAGATGGACCATGGCGCCGCCTTGGTACAACGCACCGACATCGACCTGCCAATGCCACCCCCTGACCACCGGTGCATTGCCTTGCCAGCCCACACCCAGATAAGGGTCCCAGCGCGCATAACGGGCTTGCCCATCCAGACTGCTGACATCCTGGGCGCTGTAAGTGTGGCCGTTGAGGACATAGCCCCCAGCCGTGGCCGTCGCCTGCAGATTGATGCGGGAGTCGTTGTAGAGAACCCCGGCACTCAGGAAGAACCGACCCAGGAACGGTGCATAGTTGGCACGCATCATGGCACTGCGCAATTGAACGGTGCCGTCCGTATGTCCACCGCCGCTGTCATAGCTGTGGTACAGATTGGACTCCTGAATGGACGCCTCGATGCTAAGACTCTCTGGCACGACATCACGGCTGACAACTAGACCAGCCCCGAGTGTGCCGAGGCTGATCCCAGCCGACCAGGGCGACGCTGCCCACGCATGAGAAAAACCGAGAAACAAACCGAAAACTGAACCGATAAGGTGTCTCATCTTCCTCCCCAGGCATGGAGAACACAACCGAATTCGGATGAGCGAGCTCGGCTCGGATGTAGTAGTCATCCTCGGTTTCCTCAACCCGCAAGACTTTGTAGGCGGGGAGATTCAGGATGTTGGTGGGCATCAATCAGCGGTAGGTCCGTGTCGCGCAAACTGCGCCCGATGGCTTCGAGAATGTGGCCGAGATGTCCGGCAGCCGCAGATCGTCGTGTTTCATGCGGGCCTCGCTTCCGCAATGACCGTGGCCCGGAACTTGTCCGGCAAACCATTGAGTGTCAACACATCGACCGACACGCCGAGCAGATTGCTCAGTTCGAGGCGGATCGCGCCGATGTCGACCAGCGACATTTCTGGGGTCGGGTCGATCAACAAGTCTAGGTCGCTACCCTCGGCGTCATCGCCGTACAGGACCGAACCGAACACGCGCGGATTGCGGGTGCGGTGCGCCTCGGCAATCCGGCGGATCGCCACGCGGTTGGACTCCAGGGCGGCAGGTGGTCTCATGGCTTGATCTCCACAACGCAATCCGAATTCATCATAAGATGATGCTGCGCTCACGACAAAAGATTGATCCGATCTATCGTGTTCATGACAGACGCAGACCGATCATACAAATACACACTCAAATCTGGATACCCATTTCAATCAGGTCCTGGCGCGCTTCGCGCTGGAGCGCAGCCTCGATCGCCCGACCCGATCGCAGCACGCGGGTCGTTTTCTGCGCAAGGGCGCGCTCCTGTTTACCCTCGGTACGACATGCCGCATCGAGCGACACGCGACGCCGATCTGCTTGGCTTTGGTGCGAGCGGTCTGGCCTCGGTCGCCGAAACTTTCCGCGACGTCGCCGGCCTACCCAGATCACCGACGCATCGGCTGACGACCTCACCGTCGTCGCGACGCGTCCGATATTGCTCGACGGCGCGTCTGTCCCATGGCCGTGATTTCGGGAGGGTCTGGCCCCGCAAAAGCGTCAAGATTCAAGACGTGTGACTGACCGCAATCGCTACACTTGCCGCAGTTTGCCGTGGCTGTCGTCCGCGACGCAAGCAGCAGGCATCGCCGCTTCAAGGGCATGTTGCTGACCTGGCGAGCTTTCCATCCGTTTTTTTTCATCCCATCCCATGCTTCCCATGATCCGTCAGATTGGCTTCGCGCTCGCGGCCTCGACCCTCGCCATTCTGAGCGGGTGTGCCCATTTCGTTCCCTCGGCCGGGCCACGCACGGCCTCCGTCGTGGATGCCCCACAGGCAGCCTCCCTGCATGGCATCGAACTCGTCGATGTCAATTATGGGATTGCCACGGCGCTGAAGAAGCAAAGCGAGGGGCGCCGGTTTTCCAGTTTTTTCAGCCAGCCCAGGCTCACCGACTATCACGTCGGCCCGGGAGATGTCCTGCAGGTGTTCATCTGGGAAGCGCCGCCTGCCATGCTGTTCACCCCACAAGCACTCAGCGGCTCGGGCCTCAGCAGCAGTGGCACGGGTACGGTAACCCTGCCCGAACAGATCGTCGGCAACTCTGGCACGGTCGTCGTTCCGTTCGCCGGAAAAATTGGGGTGGACGGCAAGACACTCTCCGAAATCGAAGCCGACATCACCAACCGGCTGCGCGGCAAGGCGAATCATCCGCAAGTCATTGTTCGGTTGGTCCGTAACAATACCCAGAATGTCACCATCGTCGGCAATGTGCAGCACAGCATGGAAGTGCCGATGACCCCCGGCGGGGTCAAGCTTCTACGGGCGATCGCGCTTGCGGGCGGCGTCACCAAACCGGTGGAGAAGTCGACCATTCAGATTTCACGCGACGGGCGCACCATGACGTTGCCGCTGGAAGCGATTTTGCGCAACCCCCAGGACAACATCGCCCTGCAATCGGGCGACGTCGTCACGGCCCTGTATCAGCCGTTGAGTTTCACCGCGCTGGGAGCGATCGGCCGCAACGGTGAGGTCGATTTCGAAGCCAACGGCATCAATCTGGCCCAAGCTCTGGCGCGCATCGGCGGGCTGGACGACAACCGCTCCAATCCGGCGGGCGTCTTCCTGTTCCGCATGGTGCCGCCCGATGCACTGCCGTGGCCACAAAAGCCCACGACGCTGATCGATGGCAAGGTCCCCACGATTTTTCAGTTCAATCTGCGCGATCCCGCAACGTTTTTTGTCGCACAGACATTCCCAGTGGAGAACAAGGATCTGATCTACGTGTCCGACGCCCCGGCCACGGATCTGCAAAAGGTCCTCAACGTCGTGGGCTCCATCGTCTATCCCTTCCAGACCCTTCAATCCTTTGGCGTCATACGGTAACCGTGGGATGCGTTGATCGGGGGCAAAAGCACGGCGCGGCGTCTGGACGGGATGCCGCGCAGCCGTCCGGCATGGGTTCGGCACCACGGATGTCGGCAGACCACATCGGTCATTCCGACCGATTTTTGGGTCATGCCGCAGACTGCTCCAACAGACCTTCTATCGCATCGCACGCGACGCGCGCGCCATCCTCGGCGTTCAAGATGGGCGCGATGCGCGATAGGCCTTTGGCGATCCGGTCATCCCCTTCAATCGTGCGGATCGCGGCGGCAATGTTCGCCCCGGTGTAGTTCCCGATGTCCAGCACGCGCCCCAGCCCGATGCACTCGGCGCGGCGCGCGTTGTCGAACTGGTCCCATTCCGACGGGACGAGCAGGGAGGGCACGCCGAAACGCGCGGCCCAGCCCAGGGCACCGATGCCACCGGAATGCACCACCAGCGCGGCGTGACGAAACAGCCGGGCATACGGGAAATAGCCAGTGACCAGGATGTCCGCGTGCGGCGCGAATTGCCCGTGAAACTTTTTGGCGGCCACGATGATTGCGCGCCGACCACTTGATCGCGCCGCCGTCACGCTCTGCTCGAAAAACGTCCCCGGATCGCCGCGCGTGCTGCCGCCAGGGGCAAACACGATGGGCCGCGGCCCCGCTGTGGCGAAAGCGACGATGGCCTGCTCCTGATCGTCTCCACCGAGGAACGGTGGGTCAAACCAGGCAAAGCCCGTCGCCAAAGCGCCCTGCGGCCAATCCGACTGCGTCGGGGCGAGTTCGGGCGACGTCATCAAGAGATTGAGTGCCGTGGAATACATGCCCTCAAAGCGCGGATGCCCCGGCAGAGGAATGCCGAACCGGCGATACAGCCGCACCTGCGATTGCATCAACACACGTGTGGCCAGTCGAGCCAAGGGCAAGAACATCCGTTGCGACAGCCCCAGACGTGCCGCGCGTTGTTGCCAGGGATACAGATAGGGCCAGAACGGCGCGTCATGGCGGGACGGAATGACCAAGGGGGACGCTGCCGAAAATACCCAGCGCCGGCCTGCAACCCGACAAGCCAGTGCGCCGGCATAGGCGAGCTGGTTGCCAATCACCAGGTCCGACTGTTGCACCAGCGGCAGCAAGGCATCGAGTTCCGCTTCGAACTGCCGAGGCGCCAGGGTGGATCGCAGGCGCATTCCCAGACTCTGGGAATGCGCCCTATTTTGGTGCTGCTCGATAGGCATGTGCCGAGCCTGCGGTAACGGTTCCAGACGCATGCCCATGGCTGTGCAGGCCGAACGGTGATGTTCTTCCGCTGCAATTTGGATGTCATGGCCCCGATCTTGCAGTGCTTTAGCCAGTGCAAACAAGGGAATCATGTCGCCAAACCCGCCTTTACCAACCAAAAGAATATGGGCCATGAGCGAAAGTGGGGTCTGTGGAAATTTGATCGGGCCAAAACTCGGATGCTAGCTGTCGGAGCGCGAACCGCTGTCGGCCCGACGTGACAAAAATGTGTCATCCTTTTCGGTTAGGATGTTTTTAGAACGGACATAAAAATCATTTCTTGGGCGGGGAAGAATGCCTTTTTCAAATAAAAATAACGACAAATTACAAAATGTCGCAATCATCGGGATCGCGATGCGTTTGCCCGGTGATTTGGCTGACGCCCAGTCCTTTTGGACAGCGCTGATCGAGGGCGCTGATCTCGTCACCCAAATCGACGGTTCCCGCTGGGCGGTGGACGCCCTTGAACACCCCAAGCGCGGCGAGCCGGGCCGCAGCGTGACATTCTCTGCAGGCGTCCTGTCGCGCATCGATACGTTCGACGCGGCTTTTTTCGGGATTTCCCCGCGCGAGGCTGAATTGCTCGATCCCCAGCAGCGCCTGCTGCTGGAACTCACCTGGGAGGCGCTGGAAAACGCCCACGTCAAACCCTCCACGCTCGCCGGTCGTGATTGCGGTGTGTTCGTGGGGATTTCAGGGCTGGACTACGGGATGCGCATGCTCGACGACCTGTCCAAGATGGGTGCGCACTCCATGACGGGCAATACGTTGAGTATCGCCGCCAATCGCCTGTCGTATGCATTCGACCTTCACGGGCCGAGCATGGCCATCGATACCGCCTGCTCGTCGTCGCTGGTCGCGCTGCACCAGGCATGCACCGCCCTGGCAACGGGCCAAGCCTCGACAGCCCTGGTCGGTGGCGCCAATCTGCTGTTGCACCCCTATCCGTTTGTCGGTTTTACCAAGGCATCGATGCTCTCGGCGCAAGGCCGCTGCCGCGCCTTCGCCGAGAATGGAGACGGCTATGTCCGCGCGGAAGGCGCGGCGATGTTCCTGCTCAAGCCGCTACATCAGGCCGAGCAGGACGGAGATCGGATCTGGGGCGTGATCCGAGCCAGCGGGGTGAATGCCGACGGCGCGCGCAAAACCGGGCTGACCATTCCCAGCGCGGACGCCCAGGCCGAACTCATGCGTCAGGTGCTGCGCAGCGCCAGGCTCCTGCCCGAAGAAATCGATTACATCGAAGCCCACGGTACGGGCACCCGCATCGGCGACCCCATCGAAGCCCGCGCCATCGGCCAGGTGTACGGCGCCGCAGCGCGGCGCGCGCAGCCGCTGCCCATCGGCTCGGTCAAGAGCAATCTCGGGCATATGGAACCCGCCTCGGGCATGGCTGGGCTGCTCAAGGCACTGCTCATCCTGCAGCACCGCACCATCCCCCCGTCGATCCATGCTCAGACGCTCAATCCCGAGATCGATTTCGATGCGCTGCATCTGCGGGTCGCGCGGCAGGCGATGGCGCTGGAGGAGCAAGACCGTCCGCTTCGCGTCGGCATCAATTCCTTCGGCTTCGGCGGAGTCAACGCCCACGTCATTCTCGAGGAGTACCGGGCCGGTCATGGGCACACCACGCCCGCGCAATCCCCGCGACTCGTGCCCCAGCCGGTTTTGCTACCGCGCCGCGACGGCCCTCCGCTTCCCCTCTTGCTGTCGGCCAAGGACGACGCCGCCCTGCGCGAACTCGCCGCACGGTATCTACCGCTGTTGTCCGAGACCCATGCGGCGGGCCGCATTCGCATCGCCCAGGCCGCATGGCAGGGGCGCGATTGGCTGGACATGCGCTTGGCCCTGCCCGATTTGCTCGACCCCGACGCGCTCGACGCCCTGCGGCGTTTTGCCGAGGGTGAAAGCGTCCCCACCCTCGTGCACGAACAAGCCCTGCCAGCTCCCGCAAAGCTTGCTTTCGTCTACAACGGCAACGGCGCGCAGTGGTCCGGCATGGGCCGCAAGCTCCTGGCGACATCGGCCGTCTTCCGTCATGCGCTGCTGCAAACCGCATCGGCCATTGCCCGACACGGCGGGCCTGACGTCTTGGAGGTTCTCGACGCGCAAGACCCCGCTGTGATGGACGACACCGCGCTGGCTCAGCCCGCGCTGTTTGCCGTGCAGGTGGCAACGACCGAACTCCTGCGCAGCCTCGGCATCGACGCCAAGGCTGCTTGCGGGCACAGCGTGGGCGAAATCGCCGCCGCATGGGCTGTGGGCGCACTCGACCTGAATGCCGCGGCACGCGTCATCGTCGCGCGCAGCAAGGCCCAGGCGCTCACTCGCGGCACCGGACGCATGGCCGCCGTCGGTCTTGGCGTCGAGGCCATGCGCGACACCCTTGCTCGCCTGCAACTCGACGACGCGCTGGAAATCGCGGCGGTCAACAGCCCGCGCAACGTCACCGTCAGCGGCTTCAAGACCGCGCTGGACATTCTGCGCAACGCCTTGCGGCCCCAACCCATCTTCTATCGCGAACTCGATCTGGACTACGCCTTCCACAGCCGCTTGATGGAACCGATTCGCCAGGGGTTGCAGGCGGATCTGGCCGACCTCGCCCACGAGCGGTCGCAGACCGGACTGTTCTACTCCACGGTCAGCGCGGCGCCGCTGACATCCGAAGCGCTCGACGCTGACTACTGGTGGCGCAATGTGCGCGAACCCGTGCAATTCGGGCCGACCATCGACCACATGGCCGCGGCCGGTCATCGCGTGTTCCTCGAAATCGGACCGCATTCGATCTTGCAGCGCTACATCGACGAAACCCTGCAGGACGGCAAGCACCCCGGCCGTGCGCTGCCCACCGTCCGCCGCGAAGCCGATGATCTTCCGGCGCTCGAACGCGCCGCCCTGCGTACCGCGCTGCTCGGCGCGCCGGTGGACGCCAACGCCTACTTCCCCGCCGACAACGACTGGAAGCGAGCGCAACTGCCCGCCTACCCCTGGCAGCGCAAGCGTTACTGGGCCGGCCACACCGCCGAGAGCTGCGCCCTGATCGAGCGCAGCCTCGTGCACCCTTTGCTGGGCTGGCGGCTGAACGACCTGCCCGCCGCCTGGGAAAACCATCTCGACCCGGTCAAGTTGCCGTGGCTGGCCGACCATCAAGTCGGGCATGCGGTCATCCTGCCCGGCGCGGCGTATCTTGAAATGGCCTTGGCTGCCGCGCGCGCCTGGCACGAGGACTCCGCACAGACCCTCGTCGATCACCTGGAAATCCTCAGCCCCGTCGTGTTCGATGGTGAGCACGCCCACACCCTGCGCGTCATGCTCGACCCCGCCGATGGGCGCGTGCGGATCGAAGGCCGCAGGCGCCTGAGCCATGACGCATGGGCCTTGCACGCACGCTGCCAGGTGCGCGCCGGCAGCGCCAAGCACATCCCCGCACCAGGGCAGATTCCCGCGCCTTGCGCACACGCGGCGTCCATCGACGGTGCGCGCCTCTACGCCGTCGCCAGCGCACTTGGCCTGGACTATGGCCCCGCCTTTCGCGGCCTGCACGCCTTGCAAGTGGCGCCGGACACCCTGCAGGCGCAACTCGCCTGGGCCGAACACACCACCCCGGCGCAGGGCTATGTGCTGCACCCCGCGGTACTCGACCAGTGTTTTCAGGCCACGTTCGGCTGGTTCGAGGCCGAACTCGCCACGGCTGCGCGCCCCACGGCGTTCCTGCCCGTCGGCATGGAGCGCGTCACGGTGCGACAGGCGGACGTCGGCGCCTTGGCCACGCACCTGCGTGCGCGCCTCGTGCGTCGCAGCCCGCGCTCGCTGCTGGTGGACTTTGATCTGCTTGACGCCGACAGCCACGTTCTGGCCGAGGCGCGCGGCGTGCGTTTTCGCGCAGCCGCCCTCACCACGCAGCACACACTGCCGCAAGCCTGGGCCACGCGGGCGCAACTCACGCCCCTGCAAGGCGACCCCGTCGCCACGGCGCCGCTGCCTTCCACGCCCGACCTCGTGGAGGCCATCGAACACGGTTTCACCGCCGCCGATCTCGGCGCGTTCCGCCGCTATGCCGAAGAACTCGCGCCCTTGGTGGATGCATTGCCCGCCGCCTTTGCGCGCGACGCCCTCCTTCCCTTTGCGCAGCCCGACGGCACGCTCGACCCCGCCACCCTCACACGACTGCGCGAGAGCCATCCACTGTGGACGTGGTGTATCGGCACGCTGCAAGACGATGGCGTCCTGCGCAGGCACACCGCTGGCTGGCAGCTCCGCGCAGACGAACTGCCCCCGACCACCGCGATCTGGCAATCGGCCCTGATCGATTGTCCGCAAGCCTGGCCCGAACTGCTCCGCATGGCGCGCGTCGCCGAAAGTCTGGCCGAACTGGCCGAGGGCCCCACCGCGCAAGCCAACGACCGCGCGGCAGAGGTCGCATCCGCTGCGTCCGATGTGCCCTGGTACGCCGCCGCGCACCAGGCCGCCCTCTACGGCATGCGGGCGCTGGTGCAGCGCTGGCCGCGCAACCGCCGGCTGCGCGTGCTCGACGTCTGCGCCAATGAAAGCAGCCTGCTTGACGCCCTCCACGCCGAGTTGCCCCCCGATCGCAGCGATCTCGTGTACGCGAGCAGTTCGGAGACGGCTGTGGCATCCCTGCAGGCGCACATGGATGGCGCGGCGCACAGCGTCGCCACGCACATCGATCCGGCCAGCTTCGCGGTCGATGCGGTCGATGGCTTGCCCGAACACTTCGATGTCGTGCTGCTCGACCATGTCCTGCATGCCAGCCCGACCCCGGTTGCGGCGTTGGCCGAACTCGCCAAGCGCATGGCGGCGGACGCTGTGCTGATCATCGCCGAACGCTGGCCCGACCGCGCCAGCAACCTGCTGTTTGGCGCACAGCGCAACTGGTGGCACACCGCTGGCAGCGGCGTCGTCCCCAGCCTGATGACCCCGCATGCCTGGACGCAAGCTTTGCAGGCGGCCGGCTGGCAGCACGTGCAGAGCATGACCGACCCCATCGCCGGAGCCGCAGGGCTGGGAAGTTTTGTCGTGCTGGCGCGCCCACCCACGACACAAGCCCGGAACACATTGGAAGATCGCGCGCCCAAACGCCATGCCCTGCTGGTGCAAGATCCTGCTTGGCGGCCCATGGCCGAAGCACTGGTCGCAACCTTGCTCGGCCAGGGGCAATACGCGCACATCGCCACGCAAGCGCCGGATGCGGCGACCTTCGCCAACTGCGACGCAGCCATTCTTTTCCCCGCCCTTTCCACGCTGCAAGCCGGTTCACAGCAGTTGGCGCGCGACCTGGACGCCGTGCGCCGCAGCCTGCTGCAAGCCGCCGCCCTGGAAAAGCCTCCGTGCGTATGGCTCGTGACCCAGGGTGGCGCGCTGGCTGAGGAGCCGCAACCAGGCAGCAACGACCCCGTGCCCTCCGCTTTGTGGGGCATGGTGCGCGTGCAGCGCAACGAAGCTCCGCATCTGCCCATGCGCCTGCTCGACGTGCCAAACCCGGCCGACCTTGCCAGTGCAGCCGCCATGGCGACACGCATCGCCCACGCCGTGCTGCATGACGACGGCGAAGACGAAACCCTGCTCAGTGCGCAAGGCCGCTTCGCGCCACGCATCCAGGCGGTCGATCTCGGTGCACTCGCGCCAGCCTCCTCCGCGCCGCAAGCCGCCCATGACTGGCGTCTGGACTTCACCCTGCCGGGACAACTGCGCAATCTGCACTGGCAGGTGGCCTCCCGCGGCGCGCCGCAGGGCGATCAGATTGAAATCGAAGCGGTTGCCGCCGGGCTCAATTTCCGCGACCTGATGTACGCCATGGGCCTGCTGAGTGACGAGGCCTTGGAGCAGGGCTTCGCCGGCGCCGCGCTCGGCCTGGAAGTCGCGGGCCGCGTGCTGCGCTGCGGTCCCGGCGTGACCCGCTTCAAACCCGGCGACGACGTGTTGGCCTTTGCCGGATCCAGTCTTGCAAGCCACGTGTGCGTGTCCGAGCGCGCTGCGGCACTCAAGCCCCCATCCTGGAGTTTCGAGCAGGCCGCAACCGTGCCCACGGTGTTCTTCACCGTCTGGTATGCGCTGGTGCATCTGGCCCGGTTGCAAGCCGGTGAACGCGTGCTCATCCATGCCGCAGCCGGCGGCGTCGGGCTGGCCGCCATTCAAGTGGCCAAGCTGCTCGGCGCCGAAATCTTCGCCTCAGCCGGCAACGCCGACAAACGCGCCTTCGTGCGTTTGCTGGGCGCCGACCATGTGCTCGATTCGCGCAGCCCGGACTTCGACCAAGCCGTGCTCGACCTGACCCAGGGCGAAGGGGTGGACGTGGTACTCAACTCGCTGGCCGGCCAGGCGATCGAGCGCAACCTGCGCGCCATGCGCCCCTTTGGCCGCTTTGTCGAACTCGGCAAACGCGACTTCTACGAAGACACCACCATTGGCCTGCGCCCCTTCCGCAACAACATCAGCTACTTCGGCTTCGACGCCGATCAGCTCATGGCGCTGCGCCCCGAGCTGTCCACGCGCGTGTTCGGCGAAGTCATGGCGCAGTTCGCGCAAGGGCACCTCAACCCACTGCCCTACACCGCATTTTCTGCCGATCGCATCAAGGACGCCTTGCGGCACATGCAGCAAGGCCGCCACATCGGCAAACTGATCATCGACCTGCGCCAGCGCCCGACCCAGGTGCATACAGCAGCGCAGGCCGCGCCGCAACTTCGCCTGAACGCCGAGGCCAGCTATCTCGTCACCGGCGGGCTGTCCGGCTTCGGCCTGGCCACGGCCCAGTGGCTTGTGCAACAAGGAGCCCGCCACCTCGTGCTGCTGGGCCGCCGCGGTCTGGCCACCCCCGGCCTGGAGCCCACGCTGCAGGCCTTGCGCGAACAAGGCGCGCAGGTCGTTGTGATGGCTTGCGACGTGTCCGACGCCGCCGCGCTGCAACAAGCGCTTGCCCCGCTCGGGCACGCCCTGCCCCCGCTGCGCGGCGTGATCCACGCCGCGATGGTGCTCGACGACGCGCTGCTGCCCAACCTTGACGCCACCCGCTTCGCCACCGTGCTCGCGGCCAAGCTTGGCGGCGCCCTGAACCTGCACCAGGCGACCCTCGGCATGGCGCTGGACTTCTTTGTGCTGTATTCCTCCGCCACGGTCATGCTGGGCAATCCCGGTCAGGCCAACTACGTCGCGGCCAATGCCGCGCTCGAAGCCTTCGCGCGCTCACGGCGGTCGCAAGGACTACCGGCGTTGGCGGTGGCCTGGGGACCGATTGGCGACGTCGGCGTGCTCACGGCGAACGCGGCCGCCCGCGACGCCCTGGAAACCCGCCTGGGCGAAACTCCGCTGCAGTCCGCGCAAGCCCTGCAAGCCCTGGGTCGCCTCATCGCCAGCGGGGTTTCCGGTCTCGCCGTGATGCCGCTCGACGCCGCCACCCTGCGCCGCGCCCTGCCCGATACCGCCAGCCGCCGCTTTGCCGATCTGTGGCGCATGGCCGGCAACAGCCAGGGCCAGGACGCCGATGGCGACGTTCGCGCCCACCTCGCGCAAATGCCGCCCGAGCAAGCCCGGCAGGCCATAGCCGGCATGCTGGCAGGTGAAGTCGCCGCCATCCTGCGTCTGCCACCGGAGGCTGTGCCCTGCGCGCGTTCGCTGCACGATCTTGGGCTGGATTCGCTCATGGCCGTGGAACTCGGTCTCGCCCTGGAAAAACGCTTTGGCGTCACATTGCCGGCCATGTTGATCAACGACAACCCGACCGTCGAACGCATCGCCGACCGGGTCTACGCCGGGCTGTTCGGCGAAGGCGCGGCCGATGAAACGTCCGCCCAAACCCAGCTCGTGCAGAGCATGGCCGCGCAACACGCCGAATCCGGTCTGGACGCGCGGCAAGTGCAGGACCTGGTCGAGGACCTGCACACCAAAACCCACGGCGCCACGCGCCTGATCGCATGAACACCCCCGCCGACGACGATCCCACACCGGGCCTGGGCAAGGCAGCCCGCCTCGGTCTGATCGACCGTTTCCGCACGCGCCAGGGCGGCGCGAGCGCCGCACCCGCACGCGCCGCCGCGCCCGCGGCCAACGTGCCCGATCAGTTCTATCGCTTCGAGCGCCACCCGGCGTATGAAAGGCTGCTTGTCTCGCACAGCGCGGCCGAGCGCTATGGGGTGCAGAGCCCGTTCTTCCGTGTGCACGAGGCGGTGGCGGGAGCCACCACCACCATCGGCGCGCGCCAGTACCTCAACTTTTCCAGCTACAACTATCTTGGCCTCAACGGCCACCCCCGCGTCAACCAGGCCGCCCAGCGCGCGGTGGAGCGCTACGGTACGTCGCCGTCGGCCAGCCGCCTCGTCGCCGGGGAGCGTCCGGTGCAACGGCAGCTCGAACAGGCCCTGGCCACGTTTCTTGGCGTGGACGACTGCATCGCCTTCGTCAGCGGCCACGCCACCAATGTGAGCACCATCGCCACCCTATTGGGCCCGCGCGACCTCGTGCTGCACGACGCCCTCATCCACAACAGCGTGCTCGAAGGCGTCAAGCTCTCGGGCGCGCACCGCCGCAGCTTTCCGCACAACGACTGGCAATGGGTCGATGCCTTGCTCGGCCAGTTGCGCGGCCAGTTCGAACGCGTGCTCATCGTGGTGGAAGGCCTCTACAGCATGGACGGCGACGGCCCCGACCTGCGGCACTTCGTCACGCTCAAGCAGCGGCACAAAGCCTTTTTGATGGTGGACGACGCGCATGCCCTGGGCGTGCTCGGCGCCACCGGGCGCGGCAGCGCGGAGCATTGGGGCATCAACCCCCGCGACGTGGACATCTGGATGGGCACGCTGTCCAAGACCCTGGCCTCCTGCGGCGGCTACATCGCCGGCAGCACCCCGCTGGTGGAACTGCTCAAGTTCAACGCCCCGGGCTTCGTGTACAGCGTGGGCCTGTCTCCGGCACTGGCCGCCGCGGCGCTGGAAGCGTTGCACATCCTGCAGGAAGAGCCGCAGCGCGTGGCCCGGCTGCAGGCCGTGGGCGCAGAGTTTCTGCAGCTCGCCCGCGCGCGCGGCATCGACACCGGCCTGTCCGAAGGGCACGCCATCACCCCGGCCATCGTGGGCTCGTCGCTCAAGGCGGCGCGGCTGTCCAACGCGCTGTTCGAGCGCGGCATCAACGCCCAACCCATCATTTACCCGGCGGTGGAAGAAAAGGCCGCGCGCATCCGCTTCTTTCTCTGCGCCATGCACGAGCCGCAGCAACTGCTGGCCACCGCCGACGCCTTGGCCGAACTGATCTGACACCCAACATCACCCAGTGAGACATCCATGACTCTCATTCCCGTCATCATCTCCGGCGGAGCCGGCACCCGGCTCTGGCCCGTTTCGCGCGAAAGCCATCCCAAACCCTTCATCAAACTGGCGGACGGACAAAGCCTGCTGCAAAAGACCTTTTTGCGCGCTGCCGCGCTGCCGGGCGTGGAGGAGGTCTACACCGTCACCAACCGCGATTTCTTTTTCAAGACCGAAGACGACTACGCCGCCGTCAACCCCGGCAAACTCTCCACCACCTACCTGCTGGAACCCTTCGGCCGCAACACCGCGGCGGCCGTTGCGGCGGCCGCGCTGCACGCCGAAAGCCAGCAGCCAGACGCCGTGCTGCTGGTGATGCCGGCAGACCATCTCATCCACGACCAGGCCGCCTTCGCCACCGCCGTGCAGCAAGCCGCGGAACTGGCGCGCGACGGCTGGCTGGTCACCTTCGGGATCGAGCCCGAGGCGCCCGACACCGGGTTTGGCTACATCGAGGCAGACGGCCACAAGGTCAAGCGCTTCGTCGAGAAGCCCGATCTCGACACCGCGCGCGGCTTCCTGCAACAAGGCGGCTATTACTGGAACTCCGGCATGTTCTGCTTCACCCCGGCCACCATCCTGCGGGAAATGCAGCGGCATTGTGCCGAGATCGTCGAGGGCGTGCAGGACTGCCTGGGCCGTTCGCGCCGGGTGCAGGGCGAGGGCATCATGCAGGTCGAGCTCGACGCGCGCAGCTTCGCGCACGTGCACGACCAGTCCATCGACTACGCCGTGGCTGAAAAATCCGACCAGGTGGCCATCGTGCCCTGCAACATCGGCTGGACCGACATTGGCAGTTGGACCGCCTTGAGCAACTTGCTGACTTCGGACGCCAACGGCAACCGCATCGATGGCGACGTGGTGCTGCACGATGTGAAGGATTGCGCCATTCACGGCGAGCAGCGTCTCATCGGCGCGGCGGGGGTGCAAGGGCTCATCATCGTCGACACCCCGGACGCTCTGCTGGTGGTGTCCAAGGACAACACCCAGGATGTGCGCCAGCTCTATGCCGCGCTCAAAGCCCGTGGCCACGATACCCACAAACTCCACCGCACCGTGCACCGTCCCTGGGGCACCTACACCGTGCTGGAAGAAGGCCCGCAGTTCAAGATCAAGCGCATCGAAGTCAAGCCCGGCGCGAGCCTGTCGCTGCAGATGCACCACCACCGCAGCGAACACTGGGTCGTGGTGTCCGGCACGGCGAAAATCATCAACGGCGAGGACGACCGTTTTGTTCGCACCAATGAATCCACCTTCATTCCGCCCTGCACCCCGCACCGCCTCATGAACCCCGGCAAAGTCAGTTTGGTCATGATTGAAGTGCAAAGCGGCGACTACCTCGGCGAGGACGACATCGTCCGCTTTGCCGACGCCTATGGCCGTGTCGCCAAGCCCGAGAATGCCCAAGCCGCCCAGCCCGCGTAAACCTTGACCACGCCAATCAGCGCATCAACCTCCCGGTTTCAGCAACGCCATCGATCGCATACCCGTGTCCATCAACAAAAAGCCATTCTGGCAACGCATCAACAAACTCTTTCTCGCCACCGTGGTCGTTCCCACGGCGCTGTCGGGTGTGTATTACGGCTTCATCGCCAGCGGGGAGTACATCTCGGATTCGAGCTTTGTCATCTACAACCCGCAGCAAACCAATACGGGCGGCTTCAGTTCACTGCTGGCCACGGCGGGGCTGTCGCATTCCAGCTCGGGCGCGTATTCCGTGCACGACTACATCCTCTCGCGCGACGCGCTGGCCGAACTGCAGCGCACGCTGAACTACCGCCAGATGGTCAGCAACAGCCGCATTGACCTGTTCAACCGCTTTGGCGGCATTCTGGCCCCGTACTCCAGCTTTGAAGAGCTGTTCGATTACTACAAAAAAATGGTGTCCGACAACATCGACACCGTCTCCAACATCAGCACCTTGCAGGTGAAGGCCTACACCGCGCTGGACGCCCAGCGCATCAACGCCAACCTCCTCGCACTGGGCCAGAACCTGGTCAACCGCCTCAACGCCCAGGCCAACGAGGAAGGGGTGCGGTTTTACAAGCAAGATGTTGCCAACGCCGAGGCCAAGGTGCGCGCCGCCTCGCTGGCCATGGCCGCCTACCGCAACAAGCACGGCGTGTTCAACCCCGCGCCGGAAAGCGCCCTGCAACTGCAACTGGTTTCCAAGCTGCAAGACAAGCTCATTGCCGAGCAAACCCAGCTCGCCCAGCTTTTGTCCGGCACGCCCAGCAACCCGCAGGCCCCCCTGCTGCGCAAAGGCATCGAGGAGCTGAAGCGGGAAATCACCCGCCAAAGCGCCAAAGTGACGGGCGGCAGCAATTCCCTGGCCAGCAAGGCGTCGCCCTACGAGCAACTGGTGCTCAACCAGACCTTTGCCGAAAAAGAACTTGCCGCAGCCATCGCCGCGCTCGAGCAAGCACGCATCACCGCCCAAAAACAGCAGCTTTTCGTGGAAGTGATCGCCAAGCCCAGCCTGCCCGACAAGGCCATGCAGCCCAAGCGTGTGCGCGGCGTGCTGGCCGTGCTCGTCGTCGGCCTGCTGCTGTGGGGCGTGTTGAGCGTGATCATCGGCGGCGTGAAGGAGCACCATGACCGCTGAAACCCACCGCCCAGCGCCGGTCGACACCAATCCGAGCTTCTGGCACCAATTGCGCATTCAGCGCCGGGTCATCTGGGCGCTGACCATGCGTGAAACCATCACCCGCTTCGGGCGCGAGGGGCTGGGCACGATCTGGCTGGTTGCCGAGCCTGCCATGTTCATCGTCGGTGTGATGGTGATTTTCTCGCATATCGAAAGCCATGCGACATATTCCATTGCGGAATACCTGGCCGTGAGCTACCCGACCCTGTTGTTCTGGCGCAATGGAACTGGCCGCGTGACCAAAGCCATCGAAATCAACCGCGCCCTACTACATCACGCCCCAATCCGCCCGATGGACATCATCTATTCGCGCATATTGCTCGAATTCTCCGGCTCGGCGGCGGCGTTCTTCATTCTCTACCTCGTCTTTGTGCAACTCGGCATTTGCACTTGGCCGGCCGACACCCTCACCATGGCCCTAGGTTACATCCTGGTGATCTGGTTTTCCTTCGCCTTCGTGCTCATTATGGCCGCGCTGGCTGAACTCAGCGAAACCATCGAGCGCGTCTCGCATATCGTGCTTTATCTCATGTTGCCTGTCTCAGGAGTTTTTATTCCACTCTATGCAATACCAGAACAATTTCGTGAAATTCTGCTTTACTTTCCGCTGGTGGATGCCGTCGAGTTTTTTCATAGGGGATATTACGGCGACCGCATGACCACCTATTACCACCTCGGCTACAGCATGTTTGTCATCCTCGCCATGACGCTGTTTGGTTACACCCTCACCAATATCGCCATCCGCCGCGTGCAGCGCAACTGACCATCACCACCACCCAAACCCTCCTCCCCTGCTGGCGACGGAGGCCGGGAGCGGAATCGCCATGATCGAACTCACCGACATCTGCAAAACCCACCTCCCCACCTACCACGGGCGGGCACAAAAACTCATGCTCGACCATGTCGATCTAACCATCAACCCCGATGAAAAAGGGAGCATCTTTGGGCACAACGGCGCAGGCAAATCCACATTGATCCGCATCATCAGCGGTTCTGACAAGCCGCACTCCGGCCGCGCCAACAAAACCATGACCGTCTCCTGGCCGCTGGCTTTCAGCGCCCCTTTCCAAGGCAGCCTCACCGGGCGCGGCAACACCAAACTCATCTCGCGGTCTATGGTGCGGACTTTCACCAAACCCTCGAGATGGTGGAAGACTTCGCCGAACTGGGCTCCTATCTCACCGAACATTCGCAATCTCCATGGCCATTGAGTTCCATTGCTTATTGATCGATGAAGGCATGTCCGTGGGCGATCATCGATTTGCAAAAAAATGCGATACAGAATTTTGGAGAAACGCGGAGACCGCGCCTTGATCATCGTCGCCCACCAGACCGATCTCATTCGCAACCATTGCGATCACGCAGCCGCGCTTGAGCAAGGCCGTCTGAGTGTCATGCCTTCGGTAGACGCAGCGATTGCCGCTTACGAGGCGCTTTGAAGCGTTGTCTCCCATGCTCGATCAGACAACGACCTTTTACCGTACCTTCGAAGATGCTTTTCGGGGCTCGCGTGAACTCATAAGACAGCGCTTGTGTCAATATGCGCCATTCATTCAACCCCTCGCAATCCTCTATCCCCATGGGGAAGCACTGGATTTAGGCTGCGGCAGGGGCGAATGGCTCGAAGTCATTTCTGAGCAAGGTTTTTCGGCACGCGGTGTGGACCTGGACGATGGCATGCTGGCCGCCTGCATCGAACGCGGTTTGCAAACCTCCCATCAAGACGCAGTTAGCGCGCTAGAAGCATGTGCCGATGAAAGCTTATGCATCGTCTCAGCCTTCCATGTCGCCGAACACATCTCTATTGATGCTCTGCAAACGCTCGTGGCCGAAGCTCTACGCACACTCAAGCCCGGCGGCATCCTCATTCTCGAAACGCCAAATCCGGAAAATCTTACCGTCGGGTCATGCAGTTTTTATCTCGACCCGACCCACCAGCGGCCCATACCGCCGCAACTTTTAGCCTTTCTACCCGAGAGCGCGGGTTTTGCCCGAAGCAAAGTCGTGCGCCTGCAAGAAGCGCCAGAACTCCGCGACGCGCAGGACATTGGCCTACTTCAAGTTATCGAAGGCGTTAGTCCCGATTACGCGGTCGTCGCCCAAAAAGCGGCACTTGGATCGATTCTCTCCGCGTTCGATTCTGCATTTCAAACCGAATATGGCCTGACCCTGAGCGTTCTCGCGCAGCGATACGAATCCGCATGGAAGGAGCGGCATGTAGTGCTGGGTCAGGCCCTCGAAGCTGCCCAGGCCGCCACGCTCTGCCGCGAGGAAGCGCTGCGCAACGACACTCAGACCCGACTCGACGCCCTGCGTGACGAACTTCAGGCGCAAAGTGAGGCTATAGCCACCCATGCGGATGCAAGGCTCCAAGCCAGTGTTGCTGAAATCCGCAACGAAACTGCCGCACAAAGAGACGCGATGCAACTGCGCTTTATGCAACAAGAGGACACGCAACAGTACTTGTATTGGGAGATGCAACAACAACAAAACACGATCGCAGTGCTCGTCGAACAGATGCGCACAATACGACAACCCTGGTGGCGGCGCTTGTTCAAACCTCGGCAGTCTTTCATGCCACTTCCCGAAAATCGGCGAGCGAGTGAAGTGCAGTTATCGTTGCAGCGGATCATGGCAGCGCCCCCACCGCCCAAAGCAAATTCCGATATCGCCGTCTCGCAAACTCAAAACCCGGCCGCATCACCAATCATCACCAAAGAAACGATGAAGCAACAACCCATGCCTTCGATACAGCACATTGCCGAACTCTTTGCCTTGGATGGAGAAACCTTCGTTGTCGAGGCATACCGCAATTTGCTCGCGCGCGAGCCAGATGAGCACGGCATGCGCTATTACCTTGGCCGTTTAGCTATGGGAAAAAGAAAATCGGCTGTCATTGCCCAAATAGCGAAATCTCCCGAGTGTCAATCGGTAGCAAAGATTGGTGGCCTTGCTCAACTGATGGCCGAAGAGCGTCGTGTAGCCCATTGGTTTTGGCAAATCTTTGGCCGCCGCCAACGTCTGGAAGAAGGGCTGCACAGTGGCATCAATGAACTCGCTCGTATTCAACAACACAACCTAATGCGGTTAGAAGACACGACAACACAATGCACACACCAAATCATCGCTGCGGTCCAGCGCATGTCCGACGCCAACTTCGAACGCCATGCCGAGATTATTGCCCTGATTCGGGCCTTCCCTCGTCCTGTTGAGGATTCTCAACCCCTAGTGATCACGGCCCTTTCACCCCAGACGACAGAACCGCCTCATTTGTCACGCGAAACCGTTCTATCCCTTTTTCGCGCAATTCTGGGTCGAGAACCCGAAAACGAAGAAGTCATCCATCGGCACTCCCTTCTCCCTTCTGCAGCCGTGCTTCGTGAGGCTCTCATCCAATCAGATGAATTTCAGGCGCGCCTGGCTGCATTGACAGAGCACGCCCGTGGCATTTTTAAACAACAACTGCAAGCCAAGCTTGCCGACATAGGAATTTAAGTTATGCGTCTAGTGATTGACATGCAAGGTGCGCAAACGGCAAGCCGGTTTCGCGGCATCGGGCGTTACACCCTGGCGTTGGTCAAGGCAATGGCAGAATTGCGCGGACAGCATGAAGTTTTCCTAGCGCTCAACGCTGGTTACGCCGACACTATCGAGCCCATCCGAGCTGCTTTTGCCGATCTCTTGCCCGCTGACCATGTCCGTGTCTGGCAGGCGATGGGCCCGGTAGGTGGACACGATGCAGCCAACGACGCACGGCGCAAGGCGGCAGAGGCCATACGCGAGGCGTTTCTGGCTAGCTTGGCGCCAGATGTCGTGCTGGTATC
Organism: Thiomonas delicata; assembly: GCF_900088825.1. Classification (GTDB taxonomy): domain Bacteria; phylum Pseudomonadota; class Gammaproteobacteria; order Burkholderiales; family Burkholderiaceae_C; genus Thiomonas_A; species Thiomonas_A delicata. The sequence continues at coordinate 1,638,118 of NZ_LT592171.1, forward strand.
GTCACTATTCGAAGAATATGGCGGTGAAGCTGTCATCTCAGTGGGGACATTAACCAACACTTTGCCGACGGCGGCTATTTTATATGATTTGATTCCACTCGTTCATCGGGACATTTATCTGCGCGATCCGCATATGTCGCGCTGGTATTACGGGAAACTCGATCATCTTCGTCGCATCGATCTTTTGTTGGCAATCTCAGGATCTTCTGAACAAGAAGGCAAAGAATTTCTGAATTTCCCAGCTCACACGATTACCAATATTTCGACGGCCTGTGACGCGCATTTTCGCACGCATCCCCTCGATAATGCTGCCCGAGCACGGCTTGCTCAAACCTTTGGTATCGAACGTCCCTTCGTCCTGTACACCGGCGGCAATGATCTGCGCAAAAACGTCGAAGGCTTGATTAGTGCGTTTGCGAGACTGCCCCCTGCATTGCGCGCGGAATACCAGCTAGTGCTAGCCGGGTGGGAACTATTTGACCAGCGTGAGCGCTATTTCTCGTTGAGTAGACAAGCAGGTTTGCTTGAAAACGAGCTGCTGTTGACCGATCAGGTTACCGAGGACGATCTTGTTCTCCTCTACAACGCCTGCACGCTGTTTGTGTTCCCGTCTTGGCACGAAGGTTTTGGCCTGCCGGTACTGGAAGCCATGGCCTGCGGCAAAGCGGTGATTGCCGCCAATAGCTCCAGTCTGCCGGAAGTGGTGGGGCACGCGGAGGCCCTGTTCGCCCCGCGCGACGATGTCGCCATGTCGGCAAAAATGGCCGAAGTGCTCGGCAACCCTGAATTCCGGCATGAACTGGAGCGCCACGGGCTCGAGCAAGCTAAAAAATTCTCATGGGAAACGAGCGCCCGTCGTGCCTGGAATGCTCTGGATGCACTGCATCAGCAAAAGGCGCAAAACTGTGCACCCAGCCACACCCATGCCAAACGGCCACGTTTGGCGTTTGTCTCCCCCCTGCCGCCCGAAAAAACCGGCATTGCCGACTATGCCGCCGAGATCTTGCCCGAGCTGGCACGGCATTACGACATCACCGTCATCGTGCAGCAGGAACGGGTTGAGAATGCCTGGGTGCAGGCCAATGCGCCCATCCGTGATGCGGCCTGGTTCCGTGCTCACGCCCGGCAGTTTGACCGGGTGATTTACCAGTTCGGGAACTCGCCATTCCACAGCCACATGTTCGACCTTCTGGCTGACATCCCCGGCATGGTGGTCTTGCATGATTTTTATCTCTCCTCGCCCGTTTGGCACCGCGACGAACATGGCCCTGCGCAGCATGGCTGGGCACAGGCGCTGCTGGCCGGTCATGGCTGGAATGCCGTGCGTGAACGCCTGCAAGTCAGCTCGTGGAATGATGTGCTCGAAGTGCTCACCGCTTACCCCTGCAATTTGGCCGTGTTGCAACAGGCGCAGGGGATCATCATCCACTCCAGCTTTTCTCGCCAGCTCGCGCAGCAGTTCTACGGGGAGCATGCAGCGGCCGCTTGGGTCTTGATTCCCCATCTACGTCAACCTGTTAAACCGGTAGACAAAACCCAAGCACGCCAACGACTGGGGGTGGCGGAAACTGATTTTGTGGTGTGCAGTTTTGGGTTGCTCGGTTCCACCAAACTCAACCATCGCCTGCTCGACGCCTGGCTGGCCTCGCCGCTGGCGCAAGACACCGCCTGCCGCCTGGTGTTTGTGGGTGAAAACGATGGCGGAGATTACGGGCAAAATCTCTTCCACACCATTGCCAGCAGCCGGGCGCACGACCGCATCACCATCACTGGCTGGGCAGACACGGAAGCCTACCGCGCCTGGCTGGCCGCAGCCGATGTGGGCGTTCAGCTCCGTACCCTGTCGCGCGGCGAAACCAGTGGCACGGTGCTGGATTGCATGAATTACGGCCTGCCCACTATTGTCAACGCCCATGGCTCGATGGCCGATTTGCCCGCCGATACGGTCTGGATGCTGCCGGATGCCTTCAGCGATGCCGAATTGATCGACGCGCTCGCTAGTCTTTATCGGGATGCGGCGCGGCGCAAAGCACTCGGCGCGCGGGCGCGGGCGCACATCCATGAGCATCACCACCCCCGCCGCTGCGCCGAGCGCTATACGGCCGCGCTGGAAACCGCCTACGCCCAGGCCGCGCAAGGTTTGGCAGGCTTGTCTCAGACCTTGGCGGTCGCTTCCCCGGCGCTGGCACCCGCCGAGCTGCCGCGCTTGGCGCAAACGCTGGCGGCAAATTTCCCGCCGCACCCGCGCAGGCGGCAGCTTTTGCTCGATCTTTCCGAACTCGTACAGCGCGATGCGAAAACGGGCATACAGCGCGTCACCCGCGCCCTGCTGCAAGCACTGCTCGCCGCGCCGCCTGCCGGGTGGTCGGTGGAACCCGTCTATGCCACGCCAGACCAGCCCGGTTATCGCTATGCCAGAAAATTCACCAGCCGGTTCTTGGGGTTGCCTGATGACTGGGCCGAAGATGCGCCGGTCGAGGTTTGGCAGAGCGATATTTTCTTGGGATTGGATCTGCAGCATCATGTCGTCTTGGCGCAAGAAGAAACGCTAAAAAATTGGAAATTGCGCGGTGTTTTTGTTTATTTTGTAATTTACGACCTGCTGCCAGTCACCCTGCCCGAGGTATTCCCGGAAGGTACGCAAGATTTACATCAGCACTGGTTATCCACCATAACCCGCTTTGACGGCGCATTGTGTATTTCTCGCGCCGTGGCCGATGAACTCTTCGATTGGCTTCAAACCTTTGGACAAAAGCGCGAACGGCCCTTTGCCCTGAATTGGTTCCATCTGGGGGCAGATGTGGATGGCAGCGCGCCCTCACAAGGCATGCCCAGCGATGCGCCAAACACGCTCGCAGCGCTTCAATCGCGCCCAACTTTCCTGATGGTCGGCACCATCGAACCGCGCAAGGGATATCTGCAAACTCTGCTGGCCTTCGACCAACTCTGGACGCAGGGTGTGAATGTGAACCTCGTCATCATCGGCAAGGAAGGCTGGAAGCCGGTGCCCGACGAGCAGCGCCGCGACATCCCACAAACCGCCCGTGCGCTACGCAATCATCCAGAACTCGGTAAACGCCTTTTCTGGCTCGAAGGCATCAGCGATGAATATCTCGAGCAGGTCTATTCTCATGCCACCTGCCTGATCGCCGCAAGCTACGGCGAAGGCTTCGGCCTGCCGCTCATCGAAGCCGCTCGCAACGGGCTGCCCCTGCTGGTGCGCGACATTCCGGTGTTCCACGAGGTCACGGCAGCCCACGCCTTTTTTTTCCCTGATCGGCGCGAGCCCGATGCCATTGGCGATGCGGTGCAAACCTGGCTCGAGCTCTACCACCAAGGCAAACACCCACTTAGTGACGCCATGCCGCGCCAGACTTGGAAAGATAGCGCCAAACAAGCGCTGGATGCCATTTTGGGGACGACCCCTCCATACAAAACCTGGCTACCCGACGGCGTGCGCCGCTACTGGGGCGCAGATTCGCGCTTGCACACTGAAGTCGGTCAACGCAAAGGCCGTGCGATATGCGCTACCGGCAAGGCGGGCATGCTTATCTACGGTCCCTATGAACAGTTCCAGCCAGGACGGTACCAACTGTTCATTCGCGGCACAGCCGACCACTGGACCGGAAAGGAATGGCTGGATGTGTCCTGCAACCAAGGCAAACGCAAACTGTTCCATCTCGAATTGCGCGCAGGTCCTCCAGGGACATGGCAGGAAATGCAGGAATTCAGCCTCGAAACCGCGTACGCGGATGTGGAAATCCGCATTTGTGTGAGAGAAGAAAGCCGCCTGAGTGTGGAAGGCATTGAGGTGTCAGTGATGCATGCGACTGGTTCTTTTGTAGGGTCATTATTATTTGATTTGCAAAAAGAATTAAAACAAAAAAACGAGATTTTTGGCAATTTTATCCATGATTTTGCGGTTGTGAACAAGAGTTATGCCAAGGACATGGAATGGTCAGTAGCGCTATATAAATCGTGGCGCAAGCATGCTGCACGCGAAGCACCGTTTTTTATGGTCGTACCCAAAGAAGATATTGTGAATTTTGAGCGCCGTTTTGAACTTGAGGTCGAGCAAGGCGCGGTTACAGAAAGACCATTTTTATTAACAGAGGAGGATGTTCTTCATGTGTCGGGTATCGCATGCCCCCCCGAGTTCACGGGCTGGCATGTGCAACAAATCATAAAGCTTTGTTTTTCAAAAACAAAACTGGCGCGACACTATTTAACCCTGGATAGCGCCATGATATTTACAAAACCCTTTGATTATCGAACCCTGTATTCCGATGATGGTGTTTTTTGCACCGCGGCCAGCCCCTTAAGAAAAGAAGATTTTTACAGATGCTATCAGCACGTCGACGAAAAGGGTTGGTTGAATGGCGAATTAGTGAATCTCAGCAAATCACTGGAGGCCATTTGCGCATTCATGGGCAATGACTCGGAATTCACGCATCAATATATAGGTGGGTCAGGATTTTTTGACTCTGAGCTTGCAATAGGCCTAGAAAAATATGCGAACGAAAAGGGTTTTTGTGGATTTGTCGGGCTTATCAGCATGGCGCCGTACGAATTCGCCTGGTATGGCGAATATGTGTTTATGCTTCATCGAGACAAATTCAGGCCGAAAGGCCCTTTAATAATGGAGCCATGCATTACATTACCAAACCTAAAAGATCTTTACGACGGCAATTTTAATATTCCAGACCATTTATTTGGTGTGCTTATACAGCCGCCAGCATCGGATCAGTGCGAACTATCAAAAATTAATTGGGGAAAAGCAAACAAATGATCGCAATCATCACCGGCATCACAGGCCAAGACGGTGCCTATCTGGCCGAACTGCTGCTGGCCAAGGGTTACACCGTCTACGGCACCTACCGCCGCACCAGTTCCGTCAATTTCTGGCGCCTTGAGGAACTGAGCATCGCCCAGCACCCCAAGTTGCACCTGGTGGAGTTCGACCTCACCGACCTGGGCTCGGCCATCCGCCTGCTGCAAACCAGTGAAGCCACCGAGGTGTACAACCTCGCCGCACAGAGCTTTGTGGGCGTGAGCTTCGACCAACCCCACACCACGGCGCAGATCACCGGCATCGGCGCCTTGAATCTGCTGGAGGCCATTCGCATCGTCAACCCCAAGATCCGCTTCTACCAGGCCAGCACTTCGGAAATGTTCGGCAAAGTGCAGGCCGTGCCTCAGGTGGAAGACACGCCCTTCTACCCGCGCAGCCCCTACGGCGTGGCCAAGCTGTATGCGCACTGGATGACGGTGAACTACCGTGAGAGCTACGGCATCTTCGGCGCCAGCGGCATTTTGTTCAACCATGAAAGCCCGCTGCGCGGACGCGAGTTCGTCACCCGCAAGATCACGGACAGCATGGCCAAGCTCAAGCTGGGCAAGCTAGACGTGCTGGAGTTGGGCAATCTGGACGCCAAGCGCGACTGGGGCTATGCGAAGGACTATGTGGAAGGCATGTGGCGCATGCTGCAGGCTGACGAGCCGGACACCTATGTGCTGGCGACCAACCGCACCGAGACGGTGCGCGACTTCGTGACCATGGCGGCCAAGGCTGCTGGTTTTGCGCTGGAATGGCAGGGCAAGGCCGAGCAGGAGCGCGGCATCAACATTGCCACGGGCAAAACCGTCGTGGCGGTGAACCCGAAGTTCTACCGCCCCGCCGAAGTGGAATTGCTCATCGGCAACCCGGCCAAGGCCAAGGCCAAGCTCGGCTGGGAGCCGACCACCACCCTGGAGCAGCTCTGCGCCATGATGGTGGAAGCGGACCTGCGCAGGAATGCGGCGTGGGCGTCGTTTTGAGCGCTCCCAAGTCAGGGCTGTGCCCAGCCCGCTCCCGGCGGGGGTCAATGGACAGGAGACGACCTTGCGCCCGATAGTTCTCATCACTGGCCTGCGTGGTTTCACCGGGCGGTATTTGGACGCTACGCTGCGCACGCGGGGCGCCCGGGTTGTGGGTCTCGTGCAGGGGGTGGCGCAAGACCCCGATGAAGTCGCCTGCGACCTCACCGATGCCGCATCGTTGCGGGAAGCGGTGGCGCGCGTTCAGCCCACGCATGTGGCGCATCTTGCCGCGTTGTCCTTCGTCGGACATGGAGATTCAAGGGCGTTTTATGACGTCAACCTCTTCGGAACCCTGAACCTGTTGGAGTCGCTTGCAGCGCTTCCAGTGCCGCCGGGCAAAGTGCTCATCGCCAGCTCCGCCAATGTGTATGGCACGCCAGGCGTGGAGGTCATTGATGAGTCGGTCTGCCCTGCGCCCGTCAATCATTATGCGAACAGCAAACTGGCCATGGAGCATATGGCGCGCACATGGTTCGAGCGTTTGCCCATTGTCATGACGCGGCCGTTCAACTACACCGGCGTGGGGCAGGACGAGAAATTCCTCATCCCGAAGATCGTGAACCATTTCAAGCGCCGCGCGCCGTTCATCGAATTGGGCAACCTGGATGTCAGTCGCGATTTCTCCGACGTCAGGGACGTCGCCACGATGTACACCGCTTTACTGCTGGATGCGGAGGGGGTCGAGGGCCAAACGCTCAACGTCTGCTCAGGACGCGCACATTCCCTGCGGGACATTCTCGGCATGGCGGAGCGCATCTGTGGCCATTCCGTGGAGATTCGCGTCAACCCGGCTTTCGTGCGTGCAAATGAGGTGCCGCGGCTGCTCGGGTCGGGCCGAAAATTGCAGCATTACACCGGCTTGACGCCGCAAATCCCTATGGAACAGACATTGCGTTGGATGCTGAACGGAGAATCGCCTTGAACAGCGACTCGCAACCGTCGCGCGCACGGCCCGAGCAGGCGCAAGCCGCTCCCATCACCGATGTTCTGCTGGACATGCGACCTGCCCTCGATGGGTTTTATGGCATTCCGCAGGAAACCCGGCTGTTGTTCAGCGCACTGGCGGCACTGCCGGGTTTGCGCGTTTCCGGTTTGCTTCAACTCTCCACCAGACGGGTCAAAGGCGGGGTTACGCCAGGTCAGGCATTCAGCGAAGCCGAGCGGGTGCACCGTTATTCCAAGGCGGTGGTGTCGCTCAAAAGTCAGAGCGTCACGGACTGGAAGGAAAGCGTCGCGGATTGGGTGAGCGCCCTGTTCCATAAATGGGCGCTGCGATGGGGGGCATGGGCTGGCGCCGCCCCCTTACGCTTGCAGTCGTTTGAAACCCGCGCGTTTCGCGACTTCATCTGGCAGCAGTTGTTTGCCCGCAGCGTGCCCCCTGCGGAGCGCGAGCAGGTCTTGCGCTGCGACTATCGCATTTGCTCCTCGCCTTGGCGCTGGATGCACCTGGTGGGCATCGAGCGGGCGGGCCTGCTTGGCAAATCGCGCTATCCAAGGCTCGACACGCGGGGGGTTGACGTGCTCATTACCCAAACGCCCTATCCGGGCCGTGTGAGCGCGGGGACTGCGCTGGTGGTGCACTACCACGACGCCATTCCGGTGCTGATGCCCCATACCATTTCGGATCGGGCGTTTCACGAGGCCAGCCACTTCCAGGCACTGGCCGCCAATGTGCGCGATGGAGCCCATTTCGTCTGCGTGTCTGAGGCCACACGGCGCGATTTGCTCAGCCTCTTTCCCGAGGCCGAAGCGCGCGCGGTGACCATCCACAATATGCTGCCCTCTCACTATCACCCTGAAGCGGTGGAACCGGAACGCGTGCCGGGCATTGTGCGGCGGCATCTGCATGACGAGTATCGCCCCAAGGGCAGCAGCGCGAAGACCGACCGCAATGTGTACAAGCTGGCCAAGTCGTTTTCGAACGAAGCAGAAAAATCCGCCTTTTACGCCCAGGCATTTGGTCCTGATTCGCGCTTCGTGTTGATGGTCTCCACCATCGAGCCGCGCAAGAATCACGCGCGGCTGATTGAGGCCTGGGAGGTGTTGCGCGACCGGGTCGATCCCGATCTCAAGCTGGTCCTGGTCGGCCACATTGGCTGGGACCACAAGGCCGTGCTGGAGGGCTGCCTGCCATGGATCGAACAGGGTGGCCTGTTCATGCTGCACAGTGTGCCGGCAGAGTCGATGCGCATCCTGTATCAGCAGGCCACCGTCACGGTGTGTCCGAGCGTGGGCGAGGGTTTTGATTTTTCCGGGGCGGAAGCCATGCGCTGCGGCGGCGTGGTGGCGGCCTCCGACATTCCCGTGCATCGCGAGGTATACGGCGATGCCGCGGTGTACTTCGATCCGTACGACACGCAATCCGTGGTGCATGCCCTGCAGGCCCTCGTTGATGCAGACGACGCCCAGCCACGAGCCGAAACCCTGCGGGCGGCCGGGCTGGAGCAAAGCGCACGTTACCTGCCCGAGCGCATCGTGCCGCAATGGGAGGCGTTTTTGCGCGGGCTGGTCTAGGGTGTCTGGCCCAAGGCGCGCCAGGCATGCCTTTCGAGAGCAACACCCCTTGGCGCTTGTTGACAACAGACAGACAAAGGCATATCTTTTTGATATATCTTTTTGAGGACTTGCAATGGAAACAGCCAAGGTCTTCTGGTCCGGCAGGTCGCAGGCCGTGCGTTTGCCAAAGTCGTTTCGGTTTGAGGGTGACGAGGTGCGCATACGTCGGCACGGCGCGGCGGTGATTCTCGAACCCATGCCTGTGGATTGGGCATGGCTGGATGCGCTCTGCGCTCCGTTGGATGCCGATTTTGTTCAGGCTGCAACAGAGCAGACGCAAGCCCAAGACCGCCCAGAACTGAAAGCAGTGTTTCGCTGATGCGCTACGTGCTCGACACCCACGCCATCATTGCCCTGCTGAAAGACCCGGCTGGGCCCGTGTCGCAACGTGTTCGACAGCATCGGCCAGCGGAGGTGGGGGTCTCGGTCATCGTGATGCACGAGTTGTATTTCGGGGCTTTCAGAAGTCAGCGCGTGGAGAGAAATTTGACCATCGTCGATGGCTTGCGCTTCGAAGTGGTTCCTTTCGACCAGGAAGACGCGCGCCGCGCCGGGGAAATTCGAGCTGTGTTGGCGGCGTCAGGCACGCCCATCGGTGGCTATGACCTTCTGATCGCCGGCCAGGCCAGCGCACGCGACCTCATTCTGGTTTCACGCAATCTGCGCGAGTTCACCCGAGTGGAGCATCTGCGCGTGGAAAACTGGGAAGATGAGTCTGTTTGATGATGCCCCCATTCCAATGGTTGCCGAAGCCAGCCAGAAGCGAGCCGAGGCTGCATGCGGATGGACGCAGGTCGCCACTTGAGTCATAATGATCATATCGACCATATCACTCTGGTGCCCGCCATGATCACTGAAATCAGCGCTGTCAATTTTCGGCAAAACCTCGGCGAGATGCTCAATCAAGTGCAGTACCGCAACGACAGCATCGTCATCAACAAGGATGGCAAGCCAGTCGCGGCCTTGGTGGATGCCGAGTTATTCGCCCGCATTAGGCGCATGCGCGAGCGCTTCGAGGCGCTCAGTGACCGCATCGCTTCGTCGTATGACGAGGTGCCGATCGAGCTGGGCTTGGCCGAGATCGATGCAGCGGTGAGTGCCGTACGCGGCAAGCGCTGATGCCGTCGCTGCGCGTCGTGCTCGACACCAACGTGCTGGTGTCAGGTTTAGCCTACCCGGCCAGCGTACCAGGGCGCATCGTCATGGCCTGGCGCCAAGGGGGATTGGACGTGGCGCTCTCACGCTACATCCTGGATGAAATGGTGCGTGTTTTGCCGCGTTTATCGCGGGTGAGGCTGAACAGCGCGGAGATCCGCGATCTGGCCGATAGCTTCATGTTCCTGGCCGACATTGTCGAACTCTCGGGCACTCGCGATGCGCAGTTGCGTGACGAGGCTGACCAAGCTGTGCTGCAGACACTCCTGGCCAGCACAGCGAACTGTTTGATCACCGGTGACAAAGACCTGCTGGCGCTTGCCGACCGGTACCCAATCTTGACGCCAGCCGAGTTCTGGGCGCGCCATGGAGGATGAGGGGGACGCAGAGGGGCTATCCCAAGGCCTACGCAAGAGAAGGAATTCACAGTAAAAATGATGCAACTCATCGACATTTGCAAGAGCTACCCCATTCACCACGGCCGCAGCCAGCGGCAGGTGCTGGACCACATCAACTTCACGGTGAAACCCGGCGAGAAGTGGGGCATCATGGGGCGCAATGGCGCGGGCAAGTCAACCCTGATCCGCGTCATGAGCGGGTCAGACCGGCCGCAGAGCGGCATCGTTCGCAAGACGATGTCCATCTCTTGGCCGCTGGCGTTTGGCGATGCCTTCCAGGGCAGCCTCACTGGCAAAGACAACACCCGGTTGATTTCGCGGGTGTATGGGGTCGACTATCACAAGGCTCTGGAGATGGTGGAGAGTTTCGCCGAGCTGGGGGCGTATCTGGGCGAGCCGGTGAAAAACTATTCCTCCGGCATGCGCGCGCGCCTGGCCTTTGCCATTTCCATGGCCATCGAGTTCGATTGTTTCCTGATCGACGAGGCCATGTCGGTCGGTGACCACCGCTTTGCAGTGAAGTGCGACCAGGAGCTGTTTGAAAAGCGGGGCGACCGCGCCATGGTCATCGTGGCGCACCAGACCGATCTCATCCGCAACCACTGCGATCATGCCGCTGTACTGGAGCAAGGACGGTTAACGGTGTACGAGACTGTGAACGAGGCGATTGCGGCGTATGAGGGGCTGTGACGCGCGAATGCGCTGTGCGACCTTGCGTCAAAATGAGTTGGGGCTTGCCTTCTCCGACATGCTGGACGTGGTGATGGCACTGACCCGGTGCGCGACAAGCCCCGCCGTTCAGGGCGGGGAAGGATAGCGCGGACGGCGTAGCCGTCCTAGGGTTTCAGTGTGGCGTCTGTTGCTGCTCGATGTACTGGCGCACGATGGAGATCGGAGCGCCGCCGCAGGATGCGGCGAAGTAGGACGGCGACCACAGCACGCCTTTCCAGTAGCGTTTTTGAATGTCGGGCCGCTCCTTGCGCAGCAAGCGGCTGGACTTGGCTCGCGGATGCGCCAGTCCACCCGCTACAGCAGACTCTGAAGGATTTGGAGCGCGCGTATTCCAACTTCTTCGCCAAACGCGCCGACTTCCCGCGCTTCAAGAAAAAAGGCCAGGGCGACGGGTTCCGCTACCCCGACCCGAAGCAGATCAAGCTCGACCAGGCCAACAGCCGCATCTTCCTGCCGAAGCTCGGCTGGTTGCGGGTCCGCTTCAGCCGGGACGTGCTGGGCGCGGTGAAAAACGTCACAGTGAGCCAGTCGGACGGCACGTGGTTCGTGTCGATCCAGACCGAGCGCGAGGTCGAACAACCGTTACCCCAGGGCGACGCGGTGGGCATCGACATGGGCGTAGCGCGTTTCGCCACGCTCTCGGACGGCAGGTTCGTTGCTCCGCTCAACAGCTTCAGGAAGCACGAAATCGCCTTACGCAAGGCGCAGCAGGCGATGAGCCGCAAAACCAAGTTCAGCAGCAACTGGAGACGAGCGAAGGCCCGCGTCCAGCGCATTCACTCCCGCATCGGCAACGCTCGCCGCGACTTCCTGCACAAGACCACGACCACGATCAGCAAAAACCACGCGATGGTGTGTATCGAGGACTTGCAGGTACGGAATATGTCCAGGACGGCGGCAGGCAGCACCGAGAAGCCGGGAAGACATGTTCGGGCCAAGTCGGGCCTGAATAAATCCATCCTCGATCAGGGCTGGTTCGAGTTCAGGCGCCAACTGGACTACAAATTGGCGTGGAACGGCGGCTGGCTCGTCGCTGTGCCGCCGCAGAACACCAGCCGGACCTGTCCATGCTGCGGCCATGTCTCGGCAGAGAACCGCCAGACGCAGGCGCGGTTCGCGTGCGTCGAATGCGGCTTCGAGGAAAACGCCGACGTCGTCGGCGCGATCAATATCCTTTCCCGTGGGATGCAAATGCTGCGGGACGAAGGGCAGAACACGGCGGACGCTTCCGCCGGGTGCGCGAGCACAGCCCGGATCGCCTGTGAAGTGAGCGGTGCAGCAAGGCCGCCAACAGCAGGAACCCACCGAAGCGACTCAGGCGCGGCTCCATGCCGCGCCTGAGCGCCGTAGGAATCTCAGGCCTTCAGGCCGGGGAGGATGTCAATGTGTAAGAAGGCTCAGAGCCTGCCTTCCTCGATGAGCCTGGCCAGTGTTGAAATGTCCACACCGTAGTTCTTCTCTGCTTCTGGCGCGTCGTGTTGAAACGTGGTGAACATCGCCATGCGCCCGGCCATGTCGTCGGCCATTACTTCACGACGGCGGAATTTCAGCTTGACCTTGTTGTGCACGCCCTCGGTGAAGAGGATCTTCGCGCGCAGCGCCTCGAAGCTGTAGCCGCGACCCAGACGGTTCATCACCCGGATCAGGCTGTTCAGGCTCTCGGTGTACGCGTTGGTGACCGGGTGGTCGAAGTAGGCGAGGATCTGCGGTTGCCAGTTGGTGAAGGCGCGGATCAGGTCGGCGAAGGCATCGTGCACCTCCGGGATGACAGACCGCTGCCAGGCCGCATAGCGGGCCAGCGCCTGGTCGGGTGTACCCATGCCCTCGTAGACCCCGTAGAACGCCTCCTTCAGCCTGTACGCCTCGCCCAACTCGGGGTAGTTCGCCGTCCAGCCCGAGAGCAGCAGGCGTTCTTTGTCGTTCAGGTCGCGCTCGCGCTTGAGCAGGACAAAACGGTCGTGCATCAGCCCTCGGCGCTGCTTTGGCGTCAGCGACTCGCGCAGCGACTTTCGGACTCGCTCCACCGCGTCGTTTGCCATGCGCACGACATGGAACTTGTCGATGACGATGCGCGCGTCGGGCATGACCGCCTGCACCGCGTCGCGGTATGGCACCCACATATCCATCGCCACGGTCTGAACATCGTGGCGGCCGTCGAGGTTGCCCAGATAGTTGATGACCGTCTTCTTGTCGCGGTTCGGCAGCAGGTTGACGATGGTGTTGCTGCGGATGTTGGAGATCACGCAGCGTGGCTTGATGATGTGAATCTCGTCGATGCCCATCCAGGTCGGCGTCTCGAAGCGAACTGTCTTCTCCAACTCGTTCACGTAGTCGCGGAAGATGTTGCGCACCGTCTTTTCATCGAGGCCGATGTCTTCCGCGATGCTGGCGAAAGTGCGCCGCAGGCTTTGCTGGCCGATCCAGACGACCAGGCGGTCGGTCATCTCCCGCTTGGTGTTGATTGCTGGCAGCGGCTCCATGAAGGTCTTGCCGCACGCCTGGCACCTCCAACGCTGGGTGTCCACGTAGATGCCGACGCGCTTGCCGTGGATCGACAGGTCGCGGACAAGCTGCTCATTGCGCCCGTAGCGCAGGAGGCGATCACTGCCGCAGTTCGTGCAATGGGATGGCCGCTGTGCGACCTCCGCGCGGATGTGATAGTCGTGCTCGGTTTCTTCGACCCGCAGAACCTTGTAGGCGGGCAGATTCAGGATGTTCGCTGGCATCTACTTGGGAACGGAAGACCGGCACGACTCACCCTGCAATCCAAGCGCCGACGCGCGATGAACAACATCCTCGCCGACAATCTGTCCAGGTTCCGCGCGACCAGTGGACTCCACGGCATATCGCCACTGATCTGGGGTCGATCCTGTGATGCGCAGCGCAACACGATCGGCCGCCACTTCTTCGTCCGGCGAGCGGCGAGCGAATGCCTTCCATCGGCGCGTCGCATGACCCACCTCGTGCGCCAATATCAAACGCAACTCCGCATCTGACAATCTGGCCAGGTAAGCACGGGATACCTGGATGCGGTGGCGCAACGGAATGTAGTAGGTGCCGGCGTTGGCGACGCCGAACGATGGCACGCTGCGAAGTCCCGCTGCCGTGGCAAGTTGGGCGAGTTGCGCCCTTGCCCACGGCTCCCTCTCTTGCGAGGCGGAGATCTCAGCTTGGCTCAAGCGAACTCGGCCTCGGGTCGGATCTGGATCTGTGACACGCCACAGCCACGAGACGCCAAACAGGCTGGCCCAAACGATGACCACGAGGTCCGCGATGTCGCGCATGCCTTCAAGCGCCTCAACGCCAGGCGGTGACTTGGCGTCGCGGCACGTGCAACTCCGCTTTCACGGCGGGGACGTAACCCGCCACCGCGCTGGCTTTCAGCAGTTGCAGCGCCTTCGCATCGTCATGAGGCCAAGTCTTCGCGCCGAGAAGGAAAAGGGCTTCGTCGTTTCCCGAGGCTGCGAGCGTGGCCAACCGGCCATCGTCCTTCGAGGGTTCGTTGCGCGCAACCCAGATGATTGCGTCAGGTTTTCCCTGCGCGGCCAGCCGTTCCATCGTCGGCGTCATCTTGCTCACCTCGTCACGGTGATCCTGGGCTTGCGCCCAGCGTCTCATCGGATTCCCAGGCGCAAGCAGAAAGATCATGAGCACGCCGGCAAGTGTCGCCTCGATGACCAGTCGGCGCTTCTTGGCGGGGTTGACCAACAGCAGGATGTCGCCGCGATCCGGGCAGGTGGATGCGGGGGCGGGCGTCATGGGTTGGACTCCAGTGGCTGTGATGATGGAACCTTGGCAATGCGAAGACGGGCTATCGCTCGATGACAAAACTGCTCGAATTCGGCCAAGAGAATTGCGAGCGCGGTGTTTGCTTTGACGGGTGGGTGCCGTACTCGTAAGCGATCCAGTCGCCGGTGACGGTCAGGCCCGCCATCCGACACGACAGCGCGAACTTGGAACAGGCGTGGTCGCCCGCCGACGCCATCCAGGCGTGGATCTGTTGCTTCGTCTGCCCTGAGGTCTTGGCGAGTTGCGCCTGCTGACTCCCGAGAATCGAGAGGCAGTTTTCCATCCGGCGCCTTCTGGCGCGTCGATCCTCTTTCGTCGGGTCGTCATTCATCGCTGCCCCATGTCCGGCGCATGGTCGCTATCCGGAGCAAGGCGTTCCAGGATGGATCGAACGGTCATCACAAATGATTCGGCCTGCTCGACCATATTGCGGGCGTCAGCCAGATCCACGGCGTTGTCGCTGTAGTCGGCAACGTACCGGAAGGCTTCCGCGTGCTTGAGGAGGCGGCCCGTTTCCTTGGGCATCGGGCCGTCCTTCACAAGCAGATCGTTGAAGGCGTTGAGCAGGCCACGGTGAGTCTTTCCCACATCGTGCCCAGCAGCCCGCAGCGCGGCGCGAGCGGCATCGAACATGGCGTAGTAGGCGCGGTTGCAAGCCCCGTCGGCATCGCCGCGCGTGAGCAGCGCGCGGGCGGATTCGGCCGCCTGCGCGGCCTTGGTCATCAGATCGTCCACGTTCACAGACGGACCCCTTCCCGGGCAATGTTGCGCAGCAGAGCGGGGTTTGAATAGGTCTCGGGGTGCTCCCACTCATCCATCCAGATCGGGAGCGGGGTAATGTTGACGCCGGTTTCCAGCAGCACGTCATAGGCGGCGTCAGCCATCGCCAACGTCGTCGGCAGCAACCGCAGGTGTTCGCCGCGCAGGAGCACGGCCACGTCCGCATCGCTATCGGGTTGATGCGTGCCTCGCGCACGACTGCCGTACAGCATGGCTCCAGCCAGGTCGTAGCGTCCGGCGAGCAGCCCAAGAAACTGCTTGACCGCTCTCTCGGTATCCGGATCAATCGTGTGCGCGTCCATGCTCGCCTCCACATGCAAGTCCGGTTTCAGTCTAGCAAGGGGTGACGCTCGGCGCAACAACCAAATCCGGTTTTGCGCATGATGTAGCGCGCCCCGCGCTACGCGATCGACCACACGCAAATCCGGATACCCCTCAAAACGAGAGCGGTTTTCGAGAACGACCCGGCCACATCGGCGCTGCATTGTGCCGCCTTATCGACAAGGCTTCTCGCAGAGCATCGTTTAGGGGCTGCAAACCGCTTGCATGCTTTCTATCGCTCATGCACAATAAAAGCCTGTAAATAACCTTGATTGATAAATGAGCGCGCCATGCACAGCATGACACTAGAGCAGCTACGCGCCACGGCCAGCGCCGGCGGTGTGACGGGTGTAACCCTGAAAGGACAGGGCGGCGGCTTCTTCGTTGAAATCGCCACCCGCAGTGGCCAGGACGCCTTTTTGGCGAAGGCCCGCACCACGGAGCCGCGCCGCTTTGGTAACCCCACTTCCGCGATGATCGTCTTGCGTGACGTGGGCATTGTCGTTGCGCAGATCGACGCCACCAACTGGAATCCCGAACAGAAGGATATGACCCGCAGCCGGCAGAGCCGAGCCGAGGCCATGCGCGGAGCGCATGAAGCTGCAGCCTATAACCAGTGGCTGGCCGGCGAGATTCAGGCATCCATTGACGACCCCCGGCCGAATATCCCTCACGATGAAGTCATTGCCGAGATGGACGCCGACATTGCCGCCTTGCCGAAGAAAAAGAGCGCATGACGGTCGAGCCTTACCGCATTGAGTGGCGGCCCATGGCCCGCGAGGACTTGCGCGGCATCGTTCGCTACATCGGCAAGGACAACCCGACGCGGGCCAAGAGCTTCGGCAAGGATCTACGCGACAAGACCAAGCCGCTTGCACAGCATCCAGAGCTTGGCCGCAAAGGGCGACCGGGCTTGCCCGAGTGGCTGCGCGAACTGGTCGTGCATCCGAACTACATCATTTTTTATCGAGTGCTGGCCGAGGCCCGCACCGTCGAGATTTTGAGAGTGAAGCACGCGGCCCAACAGGTGCCGTGATTACAACCCCGGCGCGCTAACGCCGGTTTTTCAGGAGTGACGAATTTGACTGCTCCCGGGACTGAAGGCCGGGAAGCAGTTAAAGATCGGCGCCAACTAACCGAGCCAATGCATGGCGTATTTCGCTTATCCGGAGCCGCGCTCGCTCAACTGCATCTCCACTCCCTCCATGCCCTCCGACATCGCACCGATCCTCATCGACGTCACCCGCCTGGCGGCGCGGCTGCTCGAAGGTAAGCACCCAACCGGTGTGGATCGGGTGAGTCTGGCGTACATCTTTCATTACCGCGCTCGGGCGCGGGCGGTGGTGCGGCACTGGGGGCGGTGGATGCAGCTTTCACCCAGCGCGTCGCTGCGGGTTTTTGCGGCCCTGCTGGGGGAAGACCAGCAGCCGAAGCCGACGCTTCGCCGTTGTGTGGCGGCGGCCTATGTGCTGCGCTGGGGTCTCACCAAAGGCGCACCGCTATTCAACACCGGACACAGTGGGTTGGACGACCCGCAGTATGCCGAGCGGGTGCGGCATCACGCCTTGCGTCCGGTGTACTTTTTGCACGACCTTATTCCTCTCACCCATCCGGAATACTGCCGTGCCGGGGAGGTGCAAAAACACCACCAGCGGCTGCGGACCATGTTGCACACGGGGCATGGGGTCATTGCCAATTCGCAGGCGACCCTTGAGGATTTGCAGACTTATGCGCGTGCGCACGAGTTGCCCTGCCCCGCGGCCTTGGTGGCGCACTTGGGCGGCTCCGAGCTGCCGCCGGCCAGCCCGACGCCGCCGATCACGCCGCCGTATTTCGTGATGCTGGGCACGATCGAGGCGCGCAAGAATCATTTGCTGCTGCTGCATGTCTGGCGCGAGTTGGTGGAGCGCCTTGGGCACGCCGCACCCAAACTCGTGCTCATCGGCCAGCGCGGCTGGGAGTGCGAGCAGGTGGTCGATCTGCTCGAGCGCTGCGACGCGCTGCACGGCGTGGTGCTGGAAGTGCCGCACTGCAATGACGCGCAGTTGTCCACCTGGCTCGCGCATGCGCAGGCGCTGCTGTTCCCGTCATTCGCCGAAGGGTACGGGCTACCACTGGTTGAGGCCTTGGTCGCTGGCGTGCCGGTGATTGCCAGCGACTTGCCTGCATTTCGCGAGGTGGCGGGCGACATTCCGCACTATCTCGATCCGATCGACGGCTTGGGGTGGCTTCAGGCCGTGCTGGCATTCGCCGACCCGCTGCACCCGGCGCGGCTGGCGCAACAGGTCCGCATGCAGGGGTTTGAGGCGCCGACTTGGGACGCGCATTTCGCCAAGGTTGACACCTGGCTGAGCCAGATCGCCCGAGGCGCCGGCATGCTCCGGACACCAGCCATCGATGCGGCGGGTCTTGCGCCTCATGACTGATTTTTCCGGCGCGCCCCCCGACGCGGAGCAACGCCTTGCGGGTCTACCCGAGGTGTTGCACGTGGTGGCGTTCCCGCGATGGAAATGGCCCGTGATCCGGCAGTGCTTTCCGGGACGCACGCTGCGCTTCATCCAAGCCGAGGACGTCACGCAGCAGACGCGCTGCCTGGTGCTTTGGGGCAGGGCCGCCGTGCCGCAAGGCGCGGCGACTGACGCGCGGATCTTGCGCGTGGAGGATGGGTTTTTGCGCTCGGTCGGGCTGGGGGCCGATCTGGTGCGGCCCCTCTCGTGGGTCATCGACACGCGCGGCATTTACTACGACGCGGGGCAGGAGTCCGATCTGGAATGGCTACTAGGTCATGCCAGCTTTGCGCCCGAACTACTGGACCGTGCGCGCGCCTTGCGCGAGCGGATTGTGTCTTCGGGGTTGACCAAATACAACGTCGGCGCGCAAGCGTGGCAGCGACCGCACCATGCCACGCACGTGATCCTGGTGCCTGGCCAGGTGGAAAGCGATGCGTCGATCGCCTTCGGCGCGACGGATCTTCAGCACAACATGGCGCTGCTGCGTGCGGTGCGCAAAGCCAACCCCGAGGCTTATGTGCTGTACAAGCCGCATCCGGACGTGGTGGCCAGGCTGCGCAAGCTCGGACAGGACGAAGACCACGCCCAGCGCTGGTGCGACGAAGTCGTCGCCGGCATCGGCATGGATGCATTACTGCACGGCGTGGACGAAGTGCACGTGTTGACCTCACTCGCCGGCTTCGAGGCTCTGCTGCGGGGCAAGACCGTGACCTGCTACGGGCAACCGTTCTATGCCGGCTGGGGCCTGACGCACGACATCGTCCCTCATCTGCGCCGCACCCGCAGGCTGCAGCTCGATGAACTGGTTGCCGGTGTGCTGCTGTTGTATCCGCTCTACCTCAGCCGCGCCAACAAGCGGCTCGTGACGCCTGAGCAGGCGTTGGATGAATTGCTGGCCTGGAAGGCACGCGTGGCGGGTAAAACGCCCTGGTGGCAAGAAATCTACCGCTTCTTCCTGCGCCGCTTCATCGGGGTGCGGTGACCTGCTTGATGTTTTGTTGTCTCAATCCCGCACGAACTCAGAAATAGGAACCTGAACATCCATGTCACGCCACGTCAACAAACTGCTCTTTTGCCTCCTGCCGTTTCTCATGCTGAATGTCAGTCACGCCGGCGGCCTGACGGCCGGGTTGGGGTACAGCTTCATTCCCGGCGGTGGCTATTTTTCGCTCGGCTACCAGAACAAGGCATGGGCGATCGAGGGGTCGGTGATCAATAAGGGGCGGGAGGAACCGACCACCCATGCAGGCCCGGAGATCACGCTGGACGCTCTTGCCTTTGCTGGCTCATGGCCGATCTTTGTCAAAGGGGGCGTTGTGACCGGATCCCACAAGCATGGCTACAACGTCGGGGCGGGGGTGGATTGGGCGTTAAACAAGCAGTGGACGATGAGACTTGAAGACATCCATTTTCGTGTGACGGAAGATTTTGGACCCAATGCAGAGTCCGAGAACATCATCTCGGTTGGGCTTCAGCGCGCGTTTTGAGCCTGGGGCAATCAAAGAACCACCCCCCCCACGAATCCTCAAGAACGAGAGGAATTTCAGGGAATGAGGCTGTCTAGGCAATAAATCCGCACGAACAAAAGGATTTGTAGCCAAGCCCGCCCACTTGGTGCAAAATCCGCATAAACGTGAGGATTTTTCATGAAGATACCGATCGACAATGCAGCCGCCATCGGCAAGGTGGTACGCGCCAGCCGCAAGGCTCAGAAGATCCGGCAGGATGATGCTGCAGGCAGCATCGGCGTTAGCGAGAACTTCCTTGGCAAAATCGAACGCGGCAGCGAATCTGTGCAATGGGGCAAGCTCTTTCAAGTTCTGGAGGGGCTGGGCGTGCGCGTCGTGGTGGATGTGCCCGAGAACGTGGCCGCCTATTTGAACGCCCCATCGAGCAATCAGGGCAAGACACCATGACCGGCCGCTCTTTGCGTGCGTTCATCAATCGGACGGAGGTCGGCACCTTGCAGGAGGTGAGCGGCCTTTGGAGTTTCCAATACTCGGACGCCTGGCTGGACGACCCTGGGCGTTTCGCGCTCAGTCCGCATCTTCCACTGGCGGCAGAGCCCTTGCTCGACGGCGCAAGCCAACGGCCAGTGCAGTGGTACTTCGACAACCTGCTGCCAGAAGAAGGGCAGCGTGTATTGCTGGCCGGAGACGCCAAGCTGGATGCGGCTGACGCCTTCAGCTTACTGGCCTGGTACGGCGCCGAGTCGGCAGGGTCGGTGACCTTGCTGCCTCCGGATACAGGGCTTCAAGCCGAAGGACCACTGCGCCCTTTGCCGGACGATGCCCTGGAAGCGCGTATCCGTCAGCTACCCAATGCACCGCTGACGCATGCAGCCATCAAACGCATGTCGCTTGCCGGCGCCCAGCACAAGCTGGCGGTCGTCCTGCAAGATGGCCGGTTGTTTGAACCCGCAGGCGCCACACCCTCCACCCAGATCCTGAAGCCAGATCACCCGGGCGAGGACTACCCGCATTCCGTAATCAATGAGTGGTTCGCGATGAGCCTGGCCAAGCGCCTCGGCCTCGGCCTGATTGTGCCGAACGTGCATCGTCGCTATGTGCCATCTCCGGTCTATCTGATCGATCGCTTTGACCGGATTCCTGATGCTCAGGGGTGGCAACGCCGGCATGTGATCGATGCCTGCCAATTGCTGGGGCTGGACCGTAGTTTCAAATACAGCCAGGGCAGCATGGAGAGTCTGGCGGCGCTGGCCAATGTCTGTCGCAGCCCGGCAGTGGCGCGCGCCCGGCTCTTTGGCTGGCTGGTGTTCAATGTACTCGTTGGCAATTCCGATGCCCATCTGAAAAACCTCAGTTTCATGGTCTCCCACGAGGGTGTGCAGTTGGCGCCGTTCTATGACCTGCTCAGCGTTGCCAGCTATGACACGCCCGCCTTCGACAAAAGTGGCTGGCCAGCACAAACCCAACTGGCTTGGCCGATTTTGGGTGCGCGTCACTTCTCGGACATCAACCGTGAATTGCTGCTGGAGGCTGGCGCGGTGTTGAATCTGGCCAAAGGAACGGCCGATCGCTTGCTGGAATACCTGCGCAGCCGCGTTACACGAGAGGCTGAAATTCTTTACGGCGAGGTCCAAGCCGAGAATGCAGGGATCGCCAGTGCGCGCCCGGCGCTGTCAGCAACCATGGCGGGAGAATCGCGTTGCCTTCGAACCATTCTGCACACCATCATCAAGACGATGGCGAGGCAAATAGCCTGAGAAAAAATTCAATTCCGCCCCGATTCCGAATGTACACCCCGCTGTTCTGCATTCGCCGCCATGACCGGGCGCCCGCTACGTCGTGCTCGCGTCAGTCGAGATTTGCCCCACACGGCCGTGGATCAATCGCTCTGCCGCCTCCTTTGCCGCCAGGCTGACACCCTCCTTCTCGAAGAAAACTCCGCGGATCTGCAATGCGCCGGCGAGTGCCTTGAGAAAAGCGCGCACCAGGTCAGCGTCAGGAGGGATTGCTTGGCTCCAAAAGCTGTCGAGCCCGCCTTGATGGGTGAGCCCTGGAACATCGAATACGGCCTGACCCAGGACTACCAGCGGTGTGCCTAGGTGCAACGCACGCATCCCAGTTGTGCTGTTGACCGTGACCACGCCCCGCGCCCGATGGATGAGCGTGTCAAGGTGACCGCCGCGCAGATACCGTACGCGTTCTTCTACGCCCCATTTGGCCGCCTCTCGCCGGAGAACGCGCTCCCAGTTTTTGAGCGCGGGGTCCCATGGATGCTCTTTGAGCAGCAGCACGGTGTGCGTGGGAGCGTGCCGTGCGAATGAGGCAACCACGTGCGCGATTGACTGTGCGATGCCGTCGAAAGGCGAGTAAGCGACGATCTGGAAGTCGAAATCGAGTTGCAGCGGGAACAGGTAGTAGGGTTGCTGCGATGCAAGCAAATTCTCCACGTCCTGCTCGGTGCGTTTTTTGCGCAGGCGGTTGGTGAGCAGGCGCAGACCGCTGGCCGGGGTGTAAATCAAGGTATGGGGCCTGCGGTCGCTGCGGCGATAGAACGGAAACAGCCACCCCATGAAGAGGTTGGACAGGTTGTGCAGCAGATCACCCCGGGCCATATGGAAGGCGCTGTCGGCAAAGCGCGGGGTCCAGTCGATGTCTGGCAGTGAGGCGGCCATCGCCCGGATGGCATCGGGGTCGCGGGGAAACAGCGACCCGCCGCTCATGCCGTTGCGCTCGAAGGTGATCCAGTCTGGCCGGATGTAGCCGAAATCGTTGACGACAACTTGGATACCGTTTGCCAAGGCGATGTCCACGGCCTGCCGGTGATAGCGACGGTTTTCGCCGAGCAGCAGGACATGGGTGACGCCCTGTTCCGCGAAGAACCGCGCAATGAAGCGCGGCCATCGGCTGCGACGTCCACGGTAGGGGATGGCATCTTCGCCGTGCCAAAACAACCAGTCTCCGGTACACAGGTTGATGCGTGTCACGCGCCATCCATGCGCCTTGAGATGCTGGGCGATATACCGATAAAACGGCGATGGCATGCCTTGCAGGAAGACAAGATGCGGGGCGAGCGACGCATTGCGCGCTGGGCTTTTCACAACGTGGCTCTCACTTGGTGTGATTGGTGAGAAACCAGCTTGCAGACTCTGCCATGCCCTGCGCATAGCCGACACGCCCCACCGGACAGCCGGCAGCGGCGAGTTTGGTGGCGCGATGACCACATGTGTGGCCGAAGATTTTCACGATCAGGCGATGCAACAAGGGCTCCTGCCTGATGCCCAGCGCACGATAGGGCAACTCCATTGCTGCGGCGGCCAGCGCAGCAATGGCATACGGCAGATCGATGATCCAGCCCTTGCCACCGATGCCTTGGCGCAAATCGTCGAGCAGTTGCCGCCAGGAGACCGATTGCGGATCGACAACATTGAAGACTTCGTTTTCAGCCTGCGGCGCCTGGCCGGCCCACAGCAGCGCATCGACCAGGTTGTCCACATACAAAAAACCGGCGTCCACGCGGCCACCGGAAATCCGCAGCATCAAGCCGTTTTGCAGTTCGCGTCCGACCCGTTCGATGAAGGGACTGCCTGGCCCCATCACATTGGCCGGGCGTAGCACGGCGTAGGACAGACCCATGCCACGCGCTGTTTCGCGCAGCAGCAATTCGCCGCGCAGTTTGCTGTCGCCGTATCCGAAGCCAGGAGGGCGCAGCGCGCAGCGCTCGTCACACGGCGCCGTCGGAAAACCATACACGTCCACGGTGGACACATGCACGAACCGGTGGGGTTTGTCCGTCTGCCGCGCGATCGCATCGAGGATGTTGCGTACGCCCCGGACGTTGACGGCCTCGTAGTCTTGCGCCCGCCCCCAGGTTTGCACATTGGCGGCGCAATGAAAAATCCAGCGCGCGCCGTGGACCGCGTCGCCAAGCGACGCTGCATCGGTCAGGTCGCCGACACAGACCTCGACACGGCTAGGCCATTGCGCCGGGAGCTTGGCCGGGTCGCGCACCAACAGTTTGAGTTGCGCGCCCTGCTGCAAAAGCCGCTGCACGAGATGCCCGCCAACAAAGCCGGTCGCCCCCGTCACCAGGACAGATTGTCCTGTGTAATCGCGCGGGCTCATGGGGCGCGCACCTCGTCAGCGGACGACTTGAAGACCTGGCGGGGCCGAGGATCGGGGACTTTGTTGAGCAAGGCATATCCCAATCCGACAAAGGGATTGATCAAGCCCCAGGAGGCACGAATAGCGAGTTTGATCGGCACGACATCGGCACCGAGGTCTTGTTTGATGGCGTAGGTCGTCAGCCCCATTTCCAGGCGCTTGGCGCCAAGCAGAATGGCCGTTTCGACCACCTTCTCGGCAACGTAGATATAGAGACTGTCGTTCTGCGCGACTTCACGGCCGACGTAAAGCCACCGCAGCATCGCTCCGTCCATCAGCAGCAAAGCGTGACCGACCAGCGCATCGCCTCTGTAAAACAAGAGCACCTTGGCCAGCGCTCCCATGCGGGCTGGAAGTTCGCGGTAGAACGTCGGCGTGAGGACCTCGCGTTGAAACTCGCTGGCATGGGTATGCACCTCCATCCACTGCGCGCACAGTGTATCGGCCAGAGGCGCGAAATCGTCCACCAGTTCGTGGCGGATACCCGCGTCGACATTGCGCTTGAGATGCTTGTTGAGCTTGCTGCGGAAATAGCTGCGCATGGCCGCCTGATATTGCTGCGGCGTGGACCAACGGATATCCATGTAGGTATTGGGCAGGCTGTCAGTCCAGTGGTAGCCGTGACGACGAAAGTGTTCACGCAAGCCTTGCGCATTCGGTTCAAAATCGCGCACGACGATGATCAGGCATCGTTCCTTTTTCGCCAGCGCACGCAGTTCTCTGTTGAGCGCATCGATGATGGCCTCATCCGAAGCGGATTCGACGCGGATATATGGCGGGCTGCTGATGGTGATCGGGGTGCCGCATTCGAGCATCTTCCACTTCAGGAAACTGGGGAACACCTTGCGAATGCCGTCAAGCACGCGACGGATGAATGACGGCGCAAAGATCGCAATGTCTGTGGTTACGGTATAGACGGCGGCTATGGCAACAGCAGATGCGCCTTCGTACACAATGACGTAGCGGTAAGCGAAGTCGTTCATGCCGGAGCGTTCGATGACGCCCCAGAAGTCACGCGTCATGGCCACCGAGCCGCGCGCGCAAAGGCCATCCCAATCCCTCGGCTCGATCTCACCAAGGCGGTTGAATATTCTTGTTTCCAAACTTTTTGAAGTATTTTTTGAAAAAATAAACCGTCTGATGGCGAATGCCTGGAGCGGATCGGCGAACCATACGAACATCCTAGCGGCCGCCGATGGAGATCGGGGCTACGCCTGCGCACGCGACATACGAGCAGGCCGTTGAAGTACTTGTCTGACGCACGAGTTCCAGCCTCTGCAATCGCGTCATGGCGATCATCAGGTGCTCAATTTCTGAACAAGCGAGGCGATTTCGTCCCGCACAGGTCGGCAGACGATGTTGGCGCCGATGCCGATTTGAGCCAGGCGCCGGATTTGCGGTGAGCCGGCTGGAGCGCGACGACATTCAAGCCTGACGCCGCACGCAGTTCGTCTGCCGTGGCTCACTCGCCCATCGGCATGTGGCTCAAATCGGCATCGGCGCCAACACTTTGATGTGCTGGCGGGCGCGCTCGACGTTGAGCTTGATGGCGCCGCCGAGGAAGTTGTCCGGGTTGAGGTACCCCAGAATGACGTGGCAATCCGACACCGAAACCGTGTCGAGGCCGCTTTTTTCCCAACAGGTGCCGACCCGGTAACCGGCACTGTCGGGGCCGAGCTTGATGGATCCGCTGTAGGGGTCAAGCCGAACGAAGCTGCCGGCACCGGCGCCTACCGAGTCCATGGCCACCAGCGGCAGCGAGAGCACCAGGCGCGCCATGTCGGGATCGGAGGCGATGGCGAAATTGCCCTTCGTGATCAGGGCCATGTCGAAGCTCGTGCCGCCGATATCGCTGCAGGCGATGTTCTCGTAATGGCAGCGGTCGGGACGCTTCTGCAAGGCGACGAAGGTAGGCCCGATCCTGCCGCCGCGCATGAACCTTAGAGATGTGTTGTCTGACCGCTTCGCTTGCCAGAAGTCGCCCCGACTTGCACCGGAGGAAGATGCTGGGACGATGGACGCATCGCAACTCCATCCATCGAGGTTCCTGATGCTCCACCTGCTCACTTCCATCCTTCTCCGATTCCGCGCCTCGCCCGCTGCCACCTTGGCGCCGCCTGCCAACACCTCCTCGTCCCGCATCGATGCGTATTCCATGGGCGTCGGCGATCGCATCGCGGCCCAACTGCGACAAGCCGTTGGCATCACCGCAAGCGATCTCGTGGAACTGATCGCCAACGGCCGCTATTGCACGATCTGCGAACGCGCGATTGGCTCCCGCCTCGCGTGGGCTACAACCTCCGACGCGCGCGCGACGCTGGCACAGACGCCCCGCGATCTGCGCCTGCTGGTGTTCGATCCCGAGCGGATTGCCTTCTTCGTCGTCTTTGCCGCGGTCGATCCCGACCGGGAGCGTTTCACAGTCACGCGGGTCACCACCACCCGGCACTACGAGGAGGTGCGCTGGAAGCTGTTGCCGCCCGACCTCTACCGATGCGCTTGTGCCAAGTCCATCGCCTCACCACAGGAGCGCGACTGCATCGTTGCAGCGGCGATTGGCGAACGTGCCCTCGACGCCCTGCCGATTTTGTTCGCGCTCGAGGACGACAAACGCTTGGTCTGGGTCGAACTGGTGATGCGCGACGGCCATCAGAAGCGCCTGGGCATCCTGCCGTTCGAGTTCAAAAAACAGCGCGCCACCGATTTACCTTCGCTGGACGGGTTCTGGGCATGGATGCAGACCACACCACAGGCGCACGACTCCCCCATCGCGCGTGACGCAGTCGCCGCAATTCGCCTTGTCGGTCAGCGCGACCCGTATGACGTCACGTTGACTCTTCACGCGTTGACTGGGGACTCAGGCGCGCGCATGCTGCCGATCGCCATGCCAACGACACCGAAGTCCTCCCAGCCGGCTGTGGTGTGATGCTCTGCCGGAAGGGATTCCGGCCTCGATGGCTCCGAACCCAACCCGGCCCACAGGAATTTGCCATGGAGGACGTATCTCCAACGCTGAAGGGGGATCAGTGATCTCCACTTTGGCGCATGGCGTGCCATTGCGGGCCGTGCGCGCATCCCATGGCTTGCGGTGTGACGCCTGCGCTGCTGAGCCCCGCCCGTATACACGCACAATCGACCCACCCCACCCTCACCTCCTTCCTCCTTCCCTATGACCGCAACCCTCGCCGATCTCTGCACCTCGATCCCTGCGTCGATCCAACACGACACCTGGTACGCAACCCTTGTCGACCGCGCCCGGCAGGCCACGCTGGCGCGCCACCGCTGCGCGGTCACTGAGCACCTCCGATTGCGGGTGCATCTGGAGCGCTGGCACGCCTGGTTTGAGGCGCGGCCGTCGTGGTCGCTGTACTCAGGCACCGACCGCGGCGGGCGCGTGGCGTCGCTGGCCTTCGACGGCGAGCGCGGTGTGCTCATGATCCTGCGCATGGACCAGGATGCCCACCGGCGCGCGGGCAGCGCATTGCGCGAGCTTCTGCGCGAGACCACCGACTCGCCCCCACAGGGCGCCGCGCTCACCGCCGCGGACTTCCCCGCCGAGGTCACGGTGCTGGGCTCGCCAGAGCTGGCCCGCGCCGTCGCGGCCGAGCTTGGCGAGGCGTTCGATGCCGCCGGATGCGCCATCCACTGGATGCATGGCGGCGAATACGGCGAGGCCGTGGAGCTTCCCCTGCGCGAGGATCTGCGCGCGCTGCCGCAGATGTTCCCCTTCCTGGGCGCACCCCTGCAGGACTATTACGACGCCTACACCGCCTCGTCCGCTTCGGTCCTGCTGCTCATGGGACCGCCTGGGACGGGCAAGACCTCCTTCATTCGCGGCTACCTGCAGCACACCCGCAGCGATGCCCTGGTGAGCTACGACCCGGCGCTGCTCGCCACCGACCGACCGCTGAGCGCCTTTCTCAGCGGCGAGACCGGCGTGTTTGTGCTCGAAGACGCCGACGCCATGCTCGCCTCGCGTGAACAGGGCAACACCCTGATGCACCGGCTGCTATCGGTCGGCGATGGCTTGGTGACCCTGGCCGGTAAGAAGATGATCTTCTCGACCAATCTCGACAGCCCGGCCGACGTCGATCCTGCGCTGGTGCGCGCCGGGCGCTGCTTCGACGTGCTGCGCTTTCGGCCTCTGGACTTCGCCGAGTGCTGCGCCCTGGCGCGTGCCGCCGGTGTGCCAGAGCCGTCGGATGCCGGGCGCGCGTATACCGCCGCCGAGATCTTCCACCCGGTTGACAACGAGCGCCGCAGCCTGCAACGCCGCGCGGGCTTTGTCTGAAACGTCATCGTCTTGGATGATAGATCGCGCTGCACGGGCGCCATCGCTGCCGATTTTTGGGACGGTCCGGCTACATCCCTTGCAGCCGCCGCCCCCTGCGCCGCAGGGAGGATGCGGCCAAGGTGAGAGCGAGCCAGCCGCTTGCCGCGACGAGAACGCCAATTGCCGGATCGTGCGCGCGGATCGCGAGGACCACGACGGCGAGGATCTGAAGGTAGGCCAGGATATGGACGTCCCGCGCCAGGTGCTGCAGCGCCTGGTCGCGGACCACAAGACGCAACCGACCGGCCCCTCGTCGGTCCAGCCGTCCGGCAAGCGCCGCCATCGCGCGGGGGAGCGTGGCGCAGGCGGCTGCGGTCAGGATCACCACGGCGCCGTAAAGCCACAGGGTCTGGGAAGCTGTCATGAGTTTTCAGGCGAGGAAGAGGCTGGGTCGCCGGGGCGACTGGGGTATGGCGTCATTAGACAACATGACCATGCGCCCGAGGAAGCGTACGCACCCCAAAATGCTGTGTGGGTCCATGCCGGCAGCGCTCTACGCCGTGCCCATGCTTGCAGCCGACCAGAACCTACGCGGGTGCGGCGCTTGCGCTGCGCAGATTCTGGGCGACACTGTCCGCAAAGGAGCGCTCGCACGCATCTCGTTCAACCCATCGAATCCCCGCTGACGCAGCAGTTGCTGCAGATTTGCGCCGTGTACGGGGTCAGTCCATTCTTTGCCAGTACCGGGACCAAAGGCGCAGCGGGGCGGCGCTGCCTCCAACTGCGATTTGACTCGTTCCTGGAACTGCGTACGTTCGAAAGGTTCGCGCAAGAACAGGGGTTGCGGGCTGCAACGCAGGAGATCGATACGACGGAGGATCCTGGATCCTGGTGTGCCCCGACGCCACCCTGCGTTGACTCAGCCCTGCCCGCACCCTGGATCTTGCCGAGTTCTCGGCTTGCTGCAATGCGCCGATCTGCTCCAAACAGTCGATGACGGCGGCGGGTCCAGTTGCGCCGACGCACGGCGCGTGTAACATGATTTCCATCGTCCCTTCGTCGAGGTGGTTTCCCCCGCGCACATCCTGAATCGGCCGCCGTTGCGGCCCCAAGCATGGCACCACGCACACCCTTCGTGCGTCTGCACTGTCCATCGCTTTCAGGAGAATCCCATGCGCGAAGAACGCCTCTACCCCGTCCTCATTTAACTTGTCGCCGCTGGCGCGCAGATCGAAGAGTCCCACCAGGCTGGACGGCGCTACACCTTGGTTGCCGCGCATCAGCGTCTGTCCCTCAGCGCAGCCCTTACCGTGAAGCTCGAACGCGAGGGGCATATCCGCCCGCTGTGCCACCTCAGCGGCAAGACGCTCTGGGTGGCGAGCACCTGAAGTCTGCCGGCGGTCGAGCAGTCGGCAGTCGGCAAACCCGTCTTGCCAGCTTGCACCCGCCGCCTGGCTTGCCGACTTGCGCAACGCCTTGCGTGCGGGATGATGGTTCTGGAGATGCCCCGGTGGGCATCCGAGGAGAAAGAGCAATGAAAATGTTGGTGGCGACGCGGATCCCGTTCCTGGTTTTGAAACGGCAGGGATGCCCTGGGGCGGCGGTGGCCGCGCTGCTCCTTGCCGTTAACCCTGCTGCTGTGGCCGCTGGCCGCATTCTGGGCCATGCGCTGCGCCGTGCGGGCGCAGGAAGCCAGGCCATGCCATGGCCGGACCCGGAGGAGCTTCTGATGCTCCCGTGCACCTGTCCCCAGTGCGGCACGAACGATGGACGCAAGGTCATCGCTGATGGACGAGCAAGCCATCCGCAACCTCAACGACCGCGATCCGGCCCTGGCAGGTGGCGCGCTGGAACCGGTCCTGGATTTGCAGGCGTTGTGGCGAACCGTTTCTGTCGCAGGCCTGAATGCTGTTCAAGCTGTTGTTCTGTCCCATTTGTCAAAGGATGATCCATGGTTGTTGATCCCCAAACCCTGAACCTGACCGCCCGACAATTCCTGGAACTGACCGGCGACTACGGCGTGTCCTGCCGCACGCTGCGCCGACGCCGTGGCCATGGGGATCCGGCACCCAGCATCCTGGGAGCGGAGTTCGGCTCGCCGGATGACTTCAGGTTTTTCATCCAGTTCCTGCGCCAGCGGGGGTTTACCGCAAGGGTGGAGACCCGGCACGCCTGGCGCCGCCATCTGGTGTTCAGCCCGGATGCGGTAGTCGGGGCTGCGGACGACAACGACCGCATGAACGCATCCCCGCCCTGCAGCACCAAGGTATGCAACTTGCAGATCGAACCGGAAGGAGAAGGACGATGTCATTCATGACTGGGGTGTATGTCACTGCCGCGCTGGCCATACTCTGCACCCTGGGGAGCGTGCTGTTCGTGATGCGCCTGGCGGAGCGGACGCAACAGGAGAACCGGCGCCGCAACCAGCACCGCAGGATTGGGGTTCCAGCCGAGATCCTCGAGGCGCTCGGGGTCGAAGCTGGGGATACCTTGGCCTGGGAGGTCGGGGAGGATGGGACGGTGCGCGTGCGCCGGGCGGAACGCGCGGCGAAGACGTCGGAGCGTGGGTGATGCGTCAGCAGGCGGATCAGCCGGAGGTGGAACACCAACCTGGCGCGAAGCGCTGCCTCCAGGCATGAAGGAACTTTAAGTCGCAATAGACCGACGCCTGCCTTTCATCGCATCAGGATGGGAGGCAAGTAAAAATAACTTGCAATTTTGCTTTAAATTTGCATAATTTTAGTAAATTTCAAATCACAAAGGAGAATGCAATGCTGGTCGAGTTCCGCGTCAAGAACTTCCGGAGCCTGCGTGACGAGCAGGTTCTGAGTCTTGTGGCGTCCAAGGACAAGACCCTGCAAGACAGCCACACCCTGGCCACCGGTCTCAAGGCCGCGCCCAGCCTGCTCAGGAGCGCTGCGATCTACGGCGCCAACGCCAGCGGCAAATCCAACCTCATCAAGGCGCTGCAATATATGCGCGGCGTCGTGTTGGGGTCGGCCACAATCCAGCCGGGCCAGACCTTTGCCGTGCAGCCATTCCGCCTTGATGCCGAATCCGCCAGCCATCCCACGGAATTTGAGGTTACTTTCATTCTTGGCGATGTGCGTTACCAGTACGGCTTTGCCATGACGCCGCAGCGCATCGTCAGCGAGCATCTTCTGGTCTACAAGGCCTTCAAGCCGCAGCGCTGGTTTGAGCGTCATTTCGATGCAAAAACCGGAAAGGACGTCTACGACTTCGGCACCGGCCTCAGGGGGTCCAAGAACCTGTGGGAAGGTGCGACCCCTCAGAACGTGCTGTTTCTGTCGAGGGCAGTACAGCTCAACAGCGAGGACCTGCGCCCCGTATTCGATTGGTTCGCCAGCCGCTTGGTCATCTTCAACGAAGACACGCCGCTCGCCCAGAATTTTTCTGTGCAGATGCTCAAGCAACCGGAAAAACGCAAGGAGATTTGTGACCTCCTCACTGCTGCTGACATCAGCATCACCAATATCGATGTCGTGACACGCAAGGTCATAAGCCATGGAGTGAAAATTGATCTTGTCACGGGTGCGCAGGAGATCGGCCCTGTCGAGAATGAAGTGAACGAGTTGAAATTCCAGCATGTGACCGAAGGCGGCGAGGCGATCTTTGATCTCAAGGACGAATCCAGCGGCACGCGCAATCTGCTGTTTCTCGCTGGCCCGGTACTGGACATCCTCCACAAGGGGCTGACGCTGGTCATCGACGAACTTGACACCAGTCTGCACACCCTGCTCGTGCGCGAGTTGGTGCGGCTGTTCCATCGCCCCGACGTCAACACCGGCGGCGCACAGCTCATCTTCACCACCCACGACACCTCTTTGCTCGACGCCTACGGTCTATTCCGGCGCGATCAGGTGTGGTTCGTTGAGAAGAAAAAAGACCAAAGCTCCGAGTTGTATGGACTCACGGAGTTCAGCCCACGCAAAACCGAGGCTCTGGAGCGCGGCTATCTACAAGGGCGCTATGGCGGAGTGCCTTTCCTGAGTCAGTATGGATTGCAGCACTGATGGGGCGCGACAACTCTCCCAAAGAGCGTCAGCGCCAGCAACTGGAGCGCAAAAAGCAGGGACGGTGCGCCGGTTATGCCCGCATTTTGATCGTCTCCGAAGGACGTAAGACGGAACCGCTGTATTTCGACGAAATCCGCATCGATCAGCGTCTGCCCACCGCCAATATTGCCGCCATACCGAGTGCGCTTGGAACTGAGCCGATTCAGGTCGTGCAGTATGCGAAGGATCTGTTTGAGCGCGGTGACATCCACAAAGGTATCGAGCCGCGCGTATTCGACCAGGTCTATGCCGTGTTCGACCGTGACGACCATGCCAGCTACTTCAACGCCCTGGAGCTGGCCGAGTCGCTGGACGGCAAGCTGAGGAACGACAACAAACGGCCCGTCACCTTCAAGGCCATCGCCTCGGTGCCGAGCTTCGAACTGTGGCTGCTGCTGCACGACGAGGACATTCAGGCGCCGATTCACCGCGACGAGGTCATGCGCCGACTGAAGCAGCACATCCCCGGTTACGAGAAGGGCGCAGGCCGTGCCTTCGCCACCACCCGCGACCGGCTCGACACCGCCACGCAACGAGCGCGAGCGCTGGCCGCCCGCTTCAACGCCTACAGCGACCCCGAGCCCTACACCGCCATCGTCGAACTGGTGAATCTCTTGATTACGCTGCGCGGCGGCTGATCGATGCTCAATCCAGCGCCGGCACGCTCCAGCCGGAGCCTCCCGGCCCCTCATGTTGCTGTGGACGCTGCCACTGGGCTGTGCTTACCATGCCAGGCGCCGATCCTGTTCGACGCGATCGAGCCCCCACGCGCGGTTCGAACAGCCGGCCGCAAATCGCACGCCGATCATTTATCCTGCACGGGCCTGCAGGGGAGATTCAACCATGCCATCCCGACTGATTCCGGTGCTCATCGTCTTCGCCGCAGTCCCTCTTGGCCTGCTGGTCGCCGTCACTCTCGACTGGCTCGAAGAACGCGAGTTGCGACGTGCAGAACGCCGCGCACGCCTGTCCCGTGCGCAGAGCTGCCCGGGGCCAGCTCGCCCGCCACAGACCTGAGCCGCGCGGGTGCGACTTGCATCGCGCAGATCGCATGCTGTGATGGTGATCACCCACCTTTTCTGGAGATCACCATGCAAACTCCCCTCGATGCCGACGCCGCTGCCCTGCCGCATGCAGGCCTGGCTGCTGGCCTGCGCGACTTGACCCTGGCCCTGTTCTGGAGCGACGCCGCGGCCGGCGTGCGCGGGTGCCGGCGCCTGGCGCAACGCGCGACCCGCGCCGGCCTGCCACCGCAGCAGGCCAGGCTCCGTGCCACACACCGCCTGCTGGCCGGCATGGTCATCGTGACGCTGTGCACCCCGCCTCTGGGGTCATCGCCCTGGCCGCAGCCGGTCATGTCTTGGTGGGCAGCTCGGCTGAAGGACGCCACCTGCTGCTGGCGCTGAGCCTGGCCATCGGCCTGCTGTACGGCCATGGGGTGCTGCAACTCGGGCGGGCCGATGCCTGGTGGCGGGCGCTGTATCGCAATGCGGGGATTGCTGTCCAGGCCCTGCCCTTGCGGCGCGTGCTGGCGTCGTGGCGGCCTGAGGCGCTGGGCGCCTCGATCGGGCATCCCTGGACGCAGGCCCGGCGCTGGGCCTGGGCTGCGGGGGTCAATTTGCTGACCTGGGTCGGCATCCTGGCTTGGCTGCCGGCCGACAGCCCTCGCCTGGTCAGCTTCTGGCTGGCTGGCCTGGGGGTTCTGAGCATGACCTGGCTGCTCAAGCAGCACCACCGCTGCATGCTCCGGGCGCTGGCGGCCTTCATCGCCGCGGACGATGCTGTGTGGCGCTGAGCCCGTTGCGCGGTGTTCGCCGCGCGGCGTCTGCCATGCATTTGCTGAAGCGGCTTGGTCGTCGATGTGCGCGCCTGACTTGTGGTGCATGCGTTGCATGATCCAGACTTTATCGACCCCATAGACCTGCAGATTGGATTGCCAGCCGCGCTCAATGTGCGGGATCAGCCTCTGATCGCGCTGGGCGCGGGCGGGCAGCAATCCAGGATGTCGCTGCCTGGCAGCATGCAGGCGGTAACCGGACGGGGCGATCTGCAACACGCTGCAGATCGGCTCGGGGTCTATGTGAGGCGATGGTGGGTGGGGCTAGCGGCGGTAGACTCAACCGATGATTTGCGCACCGATGCGCGCCAACTTGATGAAACGCTCACATGAACCGCTCTGATCTGATTGCCCGGCTGCACACTTGCTTCCCGAATCTGCGACAGCGTGATGTGGAGGAGGCCACGGAGGTCATCCTCGGGGGCATCGTGCAGTCACTCGTGAAGGGCAAACGCGTCGAGATCCGCAACTTCGGATCGTTCCGCGTCACGGTCATCCAGCCGCGTATGACGCGCAACCCGAGAACCGGCGAAACCTTCCTGCGGCAACGCACTCGCCTGCCCCGCTTCAGGGCAGGCAAGCCGTTGCAGGTTCTGGATCCACGGTCAGACGGTCATGTGCATCGCTTGGAGCCCCGAATCTCGTCCGATGCGCGCTGATCAACCTGGGCATCTTGATTGACCTCCGGCCGATTCCGGTGGCTCATGCGCAGGTCGGGGAGTTACCCTGAGTTGTCTCGATACGGCGGCGGGCCAACATCGGGATGTCAAAATGTCCATCGCTTCCATCATTATGGATCCGGTACGAACATAGCTAAACTTTTCGTGCGACTTGGTGTCCATTGGAGATGGAGAAAGAAGATGCCCGTTTTCAGAAATTGGAGCAGTTGCATGAGAGGCGCAAGCAAGTCGCGCGACTGCATCGTGCGGGCACCGCGTGATGGCCATCGTGGCACTCATGAGCTTGAGCTAGCCTGCGGTTCGCAAGGCGCTGGACTTGGATGCGGCCCTATTTGACTGAGGCTTGGTTGCACACGCTGTTTGCGCTGAGCAATCTCTAGATGGTGCGACGCACGTTGTTGCATGAAATGAGAGAATCCGTGTCGGTCTACAGGCAGCCTAAGGGGTGTGAAACGCGGCGAAATCGCCCCTCAAACGCCCCGCTGCACGTAGCAATCGCAGTCAACTGAAATCACACTTCCCTACGTAAAATTCATGTTTACCGAAACTGCAAAGAAACTATTCCATCCTGGCTGCTTCATGTAAGACATGACGTAGCTGACTCCCAAGTTCTTGATATCGCTTAATAGGTAGTCTAAGGTCGGTGTCATGATGCCTGGCCATGTCGTGCAGTAAAACAAGTTGTTTTCGGTATAAGGAAAATGCCTCCGGGATGCACGCAAGAATTCCGCCCAAAGCGCTTGAGATCTGGCCGGAAAGCGTTTCAGCGTTGAGATGCCGAGGAGAGCTTAACAATAAACCAATAATATTGGAGTCCATAGTAAGGTGTTTGGTATACGCTACCGCAAAAATATTTTTTTGTGGAGGATTTTCCCAGCTATTGAGCTGATGCAGTAAATTTGGTACATCTGACGGCTGCTGCGGCATCGCAATGCCATAGCCTTGGATTTGGTTTATTCCCAAGGCCTGCAGAATGTTAATGACCTCTGGTGTTTCTGCACCCTCAGCAACCAAATCAACGGCTAGACCGCGCGCCAATTCCCGAACACTTAAGACAAAGGCGATGTCCTTCAAATTGCTCGAGAGTTCACGCACAAAAGCTTGGTCTAATTTAACTTCATCAATGGGAAAATTTCGCAACCGAAGTAGGCTTGAATAGGCTGCCCCAAGATCATCGATGGCTAATCTAATCCCCATGGCGCGAAGCTCAGTTAACTGCCTTATCGCTGCTTTTTGCGATAAAAATTCTCCCTGCTCCAAAATTTCAAGTGTGATCTGATGGGGCTCTACATCGTATAAATTGAGGCCGTTATAAATTCGTTGAGGCAATTGTGAATCAACAAGAGTTAAAGGTTCAACATTAATTGAAATTGACGTTATGCAGTCATTTTCAATCTTCCATTTTTGTACTTGATTTAGCACACCCTCTAATACTGCATCAAAAAGCTTCCGTCTCTGGCGTTGATTGAGCGATGGGATGAAATTGGATGGCATCGTGAGTCTGTCACCATCACGCAATCGAGCCAAGGCCTCTAGTCTAACCACGCATTTACGTGAAATATCAAAAACGGGTTGATAGTGCAATTCAAGCTGACTTGAAAAGAGTGCGCCTAAGTCTTGACTAGATCTGCTTGCATGGCTCAGTGACTCCGATTTGAAAATTTCCCATGGTGTGTCAATAATTTTTTTTCTGCCCTTTGCGACATACATGGCGCGATCAGCATGCCGTAATAATGTTTCGGCATCCGTTTCATGTTCTGGCACTAGGATGACGCCCAGGCTACTGGGGCATTCGACGCTGTTGCCATCCGATAAAATATAAGGTTTTTCGAGGATTGCGCATATCCGATCCAAGAGGTTTTCCAAACAGGCCTTACCCTGAACGCTGCCGAACACGAATGCGAATTCATCGCCGCCCAAGCGGGCAATGAAATCAACATCGCGTGCCACTGTGACCATTCGTGCAGCAAGCTGTTTAAGAACCTGGTCGCCAGCAGCATGCCCATAGGTGTCATTGACGGGTTTGAAGCCATCTAAATCAAGTATGGCTACCGCCATATGATCTCGATTTTCCTGAGATTGATTCAGTATTTTGCCGAGATGATCTAGTAAGTACCGCCTATTTGGCAAGCCCGTCAACGCATCATGCTGCGCCTGCTGAGCCAAATTTTCTTCAAGCGATTGTCGGTAAAGCGCGGCATATATCAAATCGGAAAGCAATTGAACAATGGCAAGTTGGGTGGCATTTGGTGGCTGAATTGGTTTACTTTTAAACCATGCAATGGCCATCACGGCGCGTCGATCATCTTCTGGTCCAATGGGTATGACGAAGTTGGCCTGTATGCCGGTTTCAATAAATTCTGGTATTGCATAGGGACTTTCTTTATAGTTTTGTGTGAAAATCGGAGAGCCAGTTCTTAGGGCTACACCAGCGGTGCCGGATTCGCTGGAGAATGTAAAACTGGACGCCAGCTTTTGATAGTCCGCAGGGAGCCCTTGGAAAAAACGATACTGAAGGCGGTTATCCCCGGCATGCTGGATTAATGCTGCCCCATCCGCTTGAACTGCACGTGCGGCCTCTGTTGCTGCCAACTCAAAGAATTTACTGAAATCGCGCTCACCAGCAAGGCGCCGGATCATACTTATATCGACGTGTGGATATAATTCATTCATTTTCGGAGCGCCCCTCATGATAAGAAATTATTATGCAAACTAGAATTTAAAATATTTTTATTCAAGCACCATGACCTATAGTGCGCGACAATATGATATACTATTTATTTTGTCAAAAAGACAACCCACCCGAAATTAAAATTTTATTTAGATATTATAAAAAGTGTTTTCTTGCGACAATTAGTCCTTGTTTTAATCTAATTTATTCATAGAATTTCTTCAGAAACTTTACGTGGCTGAGTGCAAGCAAATTCTATGCTAGGCGTTGGCTTGCACCATCCTCGTGCTTGCAGATCTTTGGTGATGCGATAATTCACAAAATACGCATTTCTGGTAGGTCAGATTGAGCGGGCGGCCTCAAATCTGAAGTGCCACGTTTTGCCATCCGGAAGGCCGAGAAGGTCAGCCTGCGGGACATGGCCCGCAGGCTGGACCGTTCGCCCTCGACCTTGACGCGGGAGCTTGCCCGCAATGCACAAGTGAACGCGACCGGATACGACGCCATGGTGGGGCAGACGCCGCGTCCCCAGTCGCCCTGCGACGAAGCTGGCCCCCAGCAGCGTGCCGTGGGGTGGGGTGCGGTGCGCGAGATGCTGGCGTGGAAGTGGTCGCCCCTGGAGATCGCCGCGACGCTCAAGCGCACATATCCCGACGATTCCAGCCGCCATGTGTTCTACGAGACGATTTACAACGCCATCTAACCCCAAGGGTGTTGCACTTAGCACTTGAAATCGCCCCTGGTAATTCGAGGCGCCCTATACTCTCGCGAAAATTACCTCTTTTAGGAAGCATTGATTTCCTCGGAAAACACAACGCTTGGTCTGGTTTGGGCCATTGCAAATCAATGGTTTGCGATATGTGGGGCGTGCCGGCATCGAATAAATCAGCGTCTCCTTAAAGTCGGCAGACACTTGGTAAATCTCTTCCTCGGTCTTCATAACGAAAGGTCCGCTTCCATGGCCTTGAGTTCTTGTAGCGGAGGAATAGTTTCAAACATGTGTGCGTCAAGGAGTTCCCAGACAATACCGCATGTGGGCTTGTGCGCATTCACAACTTCAATGGTGCGCGTAGGCGTAAAGATGACATCAGCCACAGTATCAAACACCTCTGGATACAGAGTCTCTGTCAGTACCTGGCAGTCGTGAACCACAGCGGCCGAAGGGGTGGCAGTAGTGATCTTGCCAATACGATAAAGCATGCCCCACTCTGCATCAAAAAAACCATGCCCCTTGCCAAAGCGCACACCAGCCTCATTGATAGCGCCGGTGCCTGTAATCATGCAATCCAGCAGGGGCAATTGCGTCTTGATATCCGCGAGCGTCATCGGTTTGGCATGACGTTCCATTCCATCCAGCGTCACGGCGTATAACCAGCGATCTTTCGGTATGGTGGCTGGGTCAATCAGCCAGAAACCACGCCGGATGGAATAGGTGGTCATCAG
Source organism: Thiomonas delicata (assembly GCF_900088825.1). GTDB lineage: Bacteria > Pseudomonadota > Gammaproteobacteria > Burkholderiales > Burkholderiaceae_C > Thiomonas_A > Thiomonas_A delicata. The sequence goes on from NZ_LT592171.1 coordinate 1,676,828, forward strand.
CACATGTTTGCCGTCCTGTAGTGCGCGGTAACGGAGCAGTTCTAGGCAATTGTCGGGGGTAATGAATAGGCACTTCGCATTTTGGTAGCATGGGTGTTGGATCAGCCGCTCCGTAGCTTGTTCGCTGCCCTGAAAGTCGGCAATGAACTCGCCAAAATCGAAGTGAAAACGACTGTCCGGATAAGCGACCTGACGCAAATCTTGAAAGACGCGCTCACGAACTGAACCTTTGTGATCCATGATGAACCTCTGTTTATGAGGTGAATACAAAAACAGCTGATATTAAGCATCAAGTCCGTGCGAACATAAGCGACTGCGCGCTAGTCAGAATGCAGTAATCGCCAGCGCAGTCACTATTCGCAGTCACTATTTCTACTTTCATGCGGCAAGGTCATAAAACTGCTCCGACGCCAACACCCCGAAACTGAATGCACGATTTTGCCGAGCATTTACCGGCAAATACACTAGAAGCGTCTGAGAAGAATGGACTCGATGGTGAAAACAACTGCGTAGAACATCGTGGCAACCGCGACTGATACAAAGGCAACGGCCCAAATCATTCCATAATCGAGCATGCCACGAGACTGGTTCAATAAGTTGCCAAGGCCGACCCCAGTGGCGAGCCATTCTGCAATCATCACTCCCAGGAGTGCGCGCGGTGCGGCCAGCCGAGCAGCAGCTAAAATATAAGGGGTTGAGAAAGGTATTGCCACCGAAAACAGTTGGCGAAAGGGTCCAGCCCCATAGCTGCGCACGACATCAAACGCAATTTTTGGTACCTGTGCTAGCCCCTCGCTGATGGTGACAAAGGCAGGGAAAAACGTCACCGAGATCGCGATGACAAGCGTGGCCGTCAGGCCGCGACCAAACAGGAGAACGATGAGCGGCGTCAGGGCAACCAACGGCATGGATTGCGAGACAAGCGCGATTGGCATAAGGCTGCGCACCAATGGTGGCATGAGTACGCCCAGTATCGCGAGAATGAACGCGAAAAGTATGCCGACAGCGAGTCCATAGAGGGCATGTGGCATGGTGATCGCAAGCGCGCTAATCAAAGTTGCCCGTGAATCCCCAGCACCAGAAGCCGTGAACAGGTATTCAAAAACACCGGCTGGCGTCTTTGCGATAATAGGTGATAATCGCGCAAGATCCAATAGGAGCCACCAGGCTGTAAATGGCAGCAAAACAGTCCCGATCAACTGGAATAAATGCTGCATCCGCGTCTGTAACACCGGCATGTGACTGCGCCCTGTGGCAAGGGTGGCTGGAGTGGCCCCACGAGTAAACAAGACACCGAGAAGCCAAGCAATGCTGTAGGCGAAGCCAGCCAAGGCAGTGGCGACCAAGCCAATGCCCCAAAGACGAACGGGGTCTGCGCGCCCCATAGAGCCCAGCAAAAAACTGCCCAGCCCCCACCTTAATCCGCTACCAAACTCGCCCAGGATTGCGCCTAGAACAGCATTTGGCGCAGCAATTCGCAGTCCAGCCAGCATTGTTGGTAGGCCTGAGCGAAACCGGATTAGGCGCAAAGCTGTCCATGCCCCTCCACCGTAGGCGTGCACAACGTCTAAAGCTCGCGTATCAGCTTGACGCATGCCAAGTATGGCTGACACAAGGCTCGTGTAGTACACCATTAGGGCGGCAATGACGACGCGTTCGACCTGAGCATCAAGCACAATAAGGAGCACAGGGACCACAGCGATGGGGGGGACCGTAAAAATTGCAATGTTGATCCCTGCTGTCCATCGCTCGACGAGCGGCCATCGGATCACGAGCATCGCCACGATCAGTGCTATCGCATTGCCCGCTGCGAAGCCGAGGAATGCAGCCTTGGCTGTCGCCATGACGTGAGGAAGGTACTCCGCGCGGTCACTGAAAATCTGTGTCAAGATCGCCGATGGCGCGGGAAGGACCCCATCTGCTACCCAACCATTTTGTCCGGCGAGCTGCCACAAACCCAGCAGAGTCAGGAGCCCGACAATCGTCGAATAGCGAGACCTCATGCTGCTTGAGTACCTTCCAATAGCGTTGCAAGCTCGTCCACCAACGCATGGAATTCGGGAGCACGCATCAGCGCCCGAGGTCTTGGACGCGGGAATGGCACTGGCAAGATACGCGTAATGCGCCCAGGATGCGACTGCATGACCACGACTTGGTCGGCTAGGAACACTGCTTCTTCAATGTCGTGCGTCACTAAAACGGCTGTGGCTGGTTGTTCCAACCATATGCGTTGGAGCTCCAGGTTCATACTGCGTCGAAGGATTTCATCTAGTGCACCAAAGGGCTCATCGAGCAGAAGCAGACTAGGATTGGTTACAAGTGCACGCGCAATTGATGCACGCTGGCGCATACCGCCGGAAAGCTGGCGGGGAAGTGCGTCTGCGAATGCAGAAAGTCCGACTAGTCTGATCAGACTATCGACGCGGGGCCGCCAATTTGTCGGGCGATGACCTAGTACATCAAATGGCAGTGCGACGTTGCGTCTAACACTACGCCAAGGCAGGAGTGCAGGATCCTGAAAGGCTACTCCTAACGCACCCCTGCGGCGCAGCACATCGGGCATGGATCCCCCGACAAGTACCTTGCCACTATCCCCGCTCTCAAGCCCCGCGATGATCCTCAGCAAAGTGGATTTGCCGCAGCCAGATGGGCCGATGAGCGCAGTGAACGAACCCTCAGGACAGCTCAGCGAGATGTCTTGCAATGCCCGAACTGCCTTGCCCCCCACGGAGAACGACTTCTCAAGCTGAGAAATCAAGAGCGAAGGGAGCGATGCGGTCATAGCTCAGCGAGGAGAGATGTGTCGAAATACTCTTTCTTCGCCTTGATTCCAATTGCTGCCAGCGCCTTAATGTTCATTTCAACACCCTCTGGCGTCATCGCATAGATCCCTTTCGGGCTCTCGATCAGCGGCTTGTCCGCTGTATTCGTAAATACGTCGTTAGCCGTCGTACGCCCTGTTCCCTTGAACCAAGTCGTCGAAAATTTCGGTGGGTAAAAGCTGGGATCCTTCAGGTTTTCCACCCATCCCTCTCGGCTGGCTCGCAACCAACCTATGAGTGCAGCTCGCTTTTTTTTCAGTGTGTTTAATGTCACGACAACCGTATCGTTGTAAATCGTAAAACCATAATCATAGAGCAAAAATGACGAGGCTTTAAGTCCTGCTTGTTCTATTGTGAAAGGAACATCTGTCGTGAAATCAACAGTAGCGTCGACATTTCCCTTGATAAGTGGCGTGGGGTCATATTGATAAGGAACGATCTTGACCGATTTTGGATCAATTCTATTCATCCGAAACATCGCCATCACGGACAAGGTGTTGACAGGTGGCACTGCAAGCACTTTACCGACGAGATCTGCAGGCTTACGGATATTCGACTTAGCCAAACTGACGACACCGAGAGGATTTTTCTGGAATTGCGCACCTATGATGCGAAATGGCGCGCCGTCCTTAGCGATAGCCTTGATGGTCGTATCTGGTGTTGTTAGTGCAATGTCTGCTGCGCCGCCGAGCAAGGTGCTCTCAGGTATGACGTCCGGCCCACCCGGTTTGTAATGCAATACAACCCCCTGCTTTTCGTAAAGATGGTTATCCATAGCCACGAAATATCCGGCAAATTCGGCATCATTGACCCAAGAGGCTTGCATGCTCAAAGTTGTCAAATCAGCGGCTAGACTGGTCCGCGCGAAAAAGGGTGTAGTCAATGCAGCGAGTGAAGCTTTGAGGACAGTTCGGCGTTCAGGGCACATCGTCAACTCCAATGGTCAGAATTAGAAAATTGCGGAAATTCACACATTGCGCTTATGCAGTGAGGAGTGAAGTGGCCCTATTTGGCTGAGCCTTGGTTGCTGAAATGAATACATCCATTAATGTAATATGGTGAATTTTTGTATACCATTTTTACAACGATTGTACGCAAGCAATTGTCATGCCAACAGAAATGCGTAAATCGCATGGCTAGAGAGCTGCCTAACACGTCGCGCCTGTCGTACGATGCACAAAATTGGAGCCTGATTGCGCTGCAATGGGGCTGAACCTACAGCAGGTTTCGGGTGTGACTCAGGACGAGTCCATCGGATTGGTGAATGCTGCTGAAAGGCCTGATGTGCGACGGCCGTTGGCCAGCAAGCCGTCGTGGCGAATGCGATGCAAGCCGGCGGGCAGCACATGCAGCAGGAAGCGGCGCATGAACTCGGTGCAGGCCAGCGTCATGACCTTGCGACGCATGCTGCCGCGGGCGCGGTAGTCCTTCCAGCGGAAGGTCACGCCGCGCGCGTCCATGCTGAGCAATCGGCTGTTGGAGATCGCCACCCGGTGCGTGTAGCGCGACAGGTAGGCCAGCACGGCCGCGGGGCCGGCGAACGGGCGCTTGGCGTAGACCACCCATTCGGTGCGGCGCAGGGGCGCGAGCCAGTGGGCGAAGGCGCCGGCTTCAGCCAGCGCCGTGAGCTCGCCGAAGAAGCGCAGTCGCCCGCCCTCGTGCAGGCGCTGGAGTTCTTCGAGGAAGCGCCGCCGAAACAGGCGCGAGAGCACGCGCACGGGCAGGAAGAATCCGGCTCGGCAGGCGCGCCAGGTACCGTCGGGTGCCAGGCCGCCGCCGGGCACGATGCCGTGCACATGGGGGTGATGCGTCAGCGCCGAGCCCCAGGTGTGCAGCACGAGCGTGGCGCCGATCCGAGCACCGAGGTGCTTGGGGTCGGCGGCAATGGTCAGCAGCACTTCGGCGGCGACGTCGAACAGCAAGGCATACACGGCGGCCTTGTTCTGGTATGCGATCTCGGCGATGGGCGTGGGCGGCGTGAAGACGACGTGGTCGTAATCGACCGGGAGCAGATCGGCCTGGCGTGCAGGCCATCACATTGTTCGTCAACGGTGAGCCAGAATCGGCGAAGCTGATCCTGCGCGACCTCGTCAACGCTACGGTCGGTTTCGAGGCGCTGGCTGAAGAAATCCACAAGCCGGCCAAGAGTCTGCACCGGATGCTGTCGCAGTCCGGCAATCCGACCATGAGCAACATCTCGGCAGTTTTTGCGGCCATCAAGCATGCGCTCAAGGTCGAGGTCCATACAAAGGTGGTGCTGGCCTGATTTCAACGCAAGGCTTCACCGACTTTGCTGCGCCGATGGTTGGCGGCCGCACGGTCCGGGAGATTGATTCTGGTTGCTGATCGTCTGCGATACAACGTATCTCAAGTGAGAGATCGAGGAGATCACCATGGCTGCAAAAACTGGCGGCCGACAATTACCTTGCGCTCAGCGACAACTGGGAGCCTCGAAAAACCGCCGAGACGCTGGCATGATGTTGCCGGTGTCGAAGGCATGAGGATGTGGAGATGGGCGGGGCGTCAGCACGGCTGTTGCGTCGTCGTTCATGCATCAATCCCTGAAGTTGGTCGGGTGACAGGACGGGGCAACATGAACACCGCCCGGCGGAGAGTGCCCAGAACTCGTCACCTTTGACGCAGCGGGTGCTGCAGGCCTACCGCTGGGTCGCGGCCAGCGCGCCGCCTCCGGCTGCCGCCTGACCTGCGCCCGGACCCGCGTCAAGACGGGTTCGCTGGACGCATACACTCATCCGCTTCGACCGCGACGAGGTCATGGCATGGGCCAAGCGCTGGTTGCAGGAGGCCAAGGATCAGGGCATCAACGCAAAGACCGATCCGGACGACCAGCGCAGATCGTTGCAGCAGGCCTTGGCATCGCTGCCCGTCTGACTTCCGCTTCCGGCATCCGACTACTGATCCGCCAATTCGTAGCCGGTGCTGCGCCCGCCGCCGGGCGACTTCTTCAGCACGCCCAGTTCCAACAGTTGGGTGATGTCGCGCAGCGCGGTGTCGGGCGAGCACTTGGCGATGGCTGCCCACTTGCTGCTGGTGAGCTTGCCCTCGAAGCCGTCGAGCAGACGGTTGAGCAGCTTCACCTGCCGCTCGTTCAACGGCGTGCCTGCCCTGCGTTGCCAGAAACGCGCCTTGACCAGCACGGCATCCAGTGTGGTCTGCGCGCTGGTGACGGCGCGCCCGAGCGTACCGAGGAACCACGACAGCCAGCAGGTGACGTCGAGCGTGCCTTTCTGCGAGCGCTCCAGCACGTCGTAGTAGTCCTTGCGCTCGCGCTGGATTTGCGCCGACAGGCTGTAGAAGCGTTGCGGGCTACCATCGGCGCGGGCCAGGAACAGATCGCCCACGGCGCGGGCGATGCGCCCGTTGCCGTCGTCGAAGGGGTGCAGCGTCACGAACCACAGATGCGCCAGCCCGGCCTTGATGAGCATCGGCTCGCCGGTTTCCTCATTGGCCCACGCGAGGAAGCGCGCCGTCTCGGCGGGCAGCATCTCGGCGGGCGGCGCCTGGAAGTGGACCTTGCGCCGCCCCACCGGGCCGGAGATGACCTGCATCGGCCCGGCGGCATCGTCGCGCCACTGGCCCACGGTGAGCTTGTTCATGCCCGAATACCCGGTCGGGAACAGCGCCGCGTGCCAGCCGAACAGGCGCTCGGCGGTCAGCGGGGCGGCGGCGTGGGACGTGGCGTCGAGCACCATCTCGACCACGCCTTCGACGTGCCGATCGACCGGAGCTACTGCGCCGATGTCCACGCCCAGACGCCGGGCGATGGACGAGCGCACGGATTCGACGTTCAGCACTTCGCCTTCGATTTCGCTGGTCTTGACTACGTCCTCGGTCAAGGCGGCGAGACTAGCCTGATCGCGCAGCGCCAACCCCACGTCGGCCAGGCGGCCCAGCAGCACGCCTTGGGCGCGGCTGACCTCGGTCAGCGGCCCGGCCAGCGCGGACAGGTCGTAGCGCCAGTTGGGCCAGTCGTCGGCTTGCCAGATGTAGTGTTGTTCTCCGCCGTTCATGCGGAGATTAAACACCCAATTCGCCGCAAGGGCAAGTCATTCTCCGCGTCATACGCGGCGAATGTGGCGGCTAATCGCCGCATCCGGCAGCCCCGGTCGTCGCCTCAAGATGTTCCTATTTTCTCCGCGCGACGCTTTGAAATCCCGCTTGCTGGGACAAAATCAAGCTTCGATCGACATGCGTGATGCCGGATTGCCGATGCTGCGCGAGGATGTGTAGCGCGGCTGGATTCTTACCGAGTTTATCCGAACTTATGTATTCTTTGTAAATATGGTTTTGTCGTGTAAAATTCTCGCATATGAATCCGATCCACAACCCATTCGCGCCAGGCGCCGGCACGCCTCCGCCAGAGCTTGCCGGTCGAGACGCGGTGCGTGAGACCGTCCGGATCGCGCTGGAGCGCGTGCGCCTCGGTCACCCAACCAAAAGCGTCATCATGGTCGGCCTGCGCGGCGTCGGCAAGACGGTCTTGCTGGACCGCATGCGGGAAGATGCCGCAGCCAGCGGGTTCCAATGCGTGAGGATCGAAGCGCCGGAGCAGCGATCATTGCCTGCCATCCTGGCGCCTCAACTGCGCATCGCGTTGCTTCGGCTGTCCCGCAACGATCAAGCCAAGGATCTCGCCACACGCGCTCTCAGGGGGTTGGCCGGATTCGCCAGGGCGCTCAAGCTCAAATACCAGGATATCGAAGTCGGCCTGGATTTCGATCCGGAGCCAGGACTGGCCGATAACGGCGATCTCGAAAATGACCTTCCCGACTTGTTTGAAGCGGTCGGGGTCGCCGCACGTGAGGCTGGCACTGCCCTCGTGCTGTTCCTGGACGAACTGCAGTATGTGCATGAGGAGCAATTGGCGGCCCTCATCACGGCCTTGCACCGCTGTGCTCAGCGCCGCTTACCCGTGACGATGGTTGGCGCTGGTTTGCCACAGCTCCGCGGTCAAATGGGATTGGCCAAGTCCTACGCCGAGCGACTGTTCGATTTCCCGGAAATCGGCCCCCTGCCCGATGACGCGGCCGAACTCGCGATCACCAAACCTCTGCATGACCAGGGCGTGGTCATCGACGGCGGCGCGCTACACGCCATCGTCGTGGAAACGCACGGCTACCCTTACTTCATCCAGGAGTGGGGCAAGCAAGCCTGGGATGCGGCTCGCGCATCCCCGATTACCGCAGCCGATGTCGAGGAGGCCTCGAAGATTTCCCTTGCCGCCCTGGATGAGAGTTTCTTTCGGGTGCGATTCGACCGCCTGACCCCAACGGAGAAACGCTACATGCGTGCCATGGCGGAGCTTGGCCCCGGGCCACACCGCTCGGGTGACATCGCGGATGTGCTTGGCCGTAACGTCACGTCGCTTGGACCCACGCGCGGTCAGCTCATCGCCAAGGGCATGATCTGGAGCCCCAATCACGGGGACACGGCGTTCACGGTGCCGTTGTTCGACGCCTTCATGCGCCGCATCATGCCCGGTGCCGATTGGCGAAGCTGAGTTTTCAGTCGGCACGTCGCCGTGTCCGCGCCGGCGCCATGACGATCCAGGAACCGCATACGCCGCAGACCTGGGTCTGCAAGACCAGCGTCAGGATCGTCATTTTCTTCATCCAAACGCGCTGTACACGACCCTGTCCGGTTTCGCCGTCGTCATTGGGTTGGCTCAGGGGTAAGAGTAAGCCAGCGCGATCTGGTTAGCTTTCTCACTGGATTCGATTGGCGGGGCCTCGGCGACGCCTTGGTTGAGCGTGTGCGGCTCGAGTGTCGGCAAGTGTCGTCTGTCGTGTATCTCGTAGCGCGCCAAAAACTCGGAGCCATGGGCTTCGGGCTGGGCTACCGCAAACCCCGCACCGCAGACCTTGCATGACGATGGCATGGTTTGCCAGACCTCAAGATCGGCGCGCAGGCGGTGAACGCTGATTTCTCCATGATCTTCATGCTCCGAAAGCTCGGATCTCGTGCCGTCGCATGGATCGTCGATGTAAATCCTGTACACGTCCAAATCCGATGCTCTCGCGCCTGGCAGCCGGTTGGCGAGAATCCAAGCAATCGCCGTGACGACTGGCTCCGGCCAGATGCCGGTGAGCGGCATCCGGTTCATGCCAGGCACCCCAACGTAACCGCAGGCTCGGCATGACCAGCATCCAGCGCATCGATCAACCAATCCACGCCTTCAGCGACCGGCGGCAGCGCCGCGGCCTCTGGATGCTTGCGTATGATGGTTCGGATGGCGTGATGAACCGCCGGCATGACGACGTCGATCACCCATGCCTTGTAGGCGCTCGCTTGGCGTCGGTCGAGAATGACATCCAACCCTTCGACGCTGCACTTGATGATCCGGTTCACCGAACCGTCCTCGTCGTAGGTGTCGACGCAAGTGACGTGTCCATCCCCCAATAACGCGGCCTCGCCCTCGACGTCCTTGACCCCAATGGCCTGGCAAACGGCCTTGAAGTCGAACCAGGGACGGCCGTTACGGACCAGCACGACCAGCGGCTGGCCCCGGTACTCGCGCCGGACAACAATCATCTTCGAGACGTGCATCATGGTTTCTTGCCTCGTCGAGACTTAAACGATCCGGGCCATCGCAAGCCGCGCCATGGCCTTGAGTTGATCCTGGCTCATGACGCTGAGCAGCTTGTCGATCCATTCGCTGCCGCTCGCCTGGATGATCATTTCGTTTTTCTCGAGCGGACGGATCACCGGATGCTCGATGTCGTCCACCGTCAGCAGGAAGCGCTTGTTCTTCAGGATCAGCCCGGCCAGTCCGAGGGCGACTTCCTGGTGGCTGAGATGGGGGATTTGCACTTTGAGGCCCTCTCGCCCGAGTGTCGCTTCGCCGACACCGATCAAGGCCCGGGCGACGTCCATCGCGCCTTGCAGCTTTTCTTGCGTGCCGGGGGCTTGAATCGGGCCAAGGGCTGGGGATGCCGGCTTTTCCACGCTGTAGCGACCCGTTCTGCGGATCGTCGGAAGCACCTCACTGGTGACCCACTTCTTGAATTTCTTGGCGTCGGGCTTGCGGCTGCCAACAATCAGCGCGTACAAGCCTGACTCATTGACGACTGTCACCTTCTGCTTGCCGCCAAGGGTGTCCATCGAATGGACGCCCCGATCTTCTTCTTCAACGTGGGTGGATACAGCTTGGCGCGGATTGCCAAAACCGAGGATTTCGCACGCCTCTGATGCCACAAACCATGACTGCCCGTCTAATCCAAGTGTGGCTTTGAACGTCTTGTCGCCGAAGCTGAATTCCATCACCTCTGTACTCATGGCCTGCCCCTGCTGCTCTGCCGCTGCCTGAACTTGCGCCTCCTGCCCGCGCGGCGCTGGACATGACGCTTGTCGCTCTGGCTCGACCGGCTTGAATTCCGTCATTCCTTGGAGCCTGTCTCCAAGCACCTCGCCGTCTTGGGCTTCCATCGCGCGTACAGCGGCGTGAATCACGCCAGCGACGATCCACTTCCTGAAACGTCTCGCGGCCACCAGACGGCTGGCTGATGCCAGCGCCTGCATCCCGGCTTCGTTGACGTGCATCATCTGTTGCACGCCACTTCCCGTGGGCACGCCTCGCGGCTGTTGATCGCCTGGCTTGACGTGCCGTTCAAGGGCTGCAGTCATCTTCGTGAACCCGAGCGCCGTGCACAGGGGCTTGGCGGCATACCAGACGCTTCCGTCGTCTCCCATCTGCACCAGAATGGGGTTGCCCTCGAAGTCGAGGCGGATGATTGGCTTGGTTTCTGCGGCTGTCGCCATGGCTGCTCCTTCCTGAAACCGTCAAGGTAGAGGTGGCCGCGGCGCAAGCCGACGCAAAAACCAGCCCATCGCTGAGAGTTTTCGTCGCACCCGCCGCGGCGCAAGCCGCCAGTTCTCCTGGGTGGGCCGCGGCGCATCGCGCCCATCATCCCGGCGCGCGCAATCAGGGTAAAGAACCAACCATCCACGCACCGAGCATGGATGTGGGGTTGAGACAGTCAGGTGTGTCTCGTTCACCGCCACGGATTGAGGCCCCGGGTCCTGCCTTTTCACCTGTGTACAGGGGGCGAGATTGCTTCAGGAGTCCCGAATTCAGTCAAAAGCGGTCGCCACCGCTTCCAACTGCCACGCCCTTGCGGGTGGTGGTCTCCCTCTGCGAAGAGGGAACAGGCCCGTTGACGGGGGCCATGCGGATGCTGCCGGAGCGACCCGGCGCGCGGCATCAGCGCTTTAATTCTTGGAGACCCGACCTCGATCGGGCGGCCATGCTCCCTCGGGAGACATGGCTTCATCGCGCCCGCCGCACCAAGATCATGATGCGTGCGAAACGACGATGGGGCTGCCTTGCCCAGCTTCTGCGGCGACGATTTTTTCTGCTACTGGATGGTGAAGGGTGTCTTTTATACCCGGAAAAGCGCGTGTGGACTCGGTTCGTGCCTCACTCAGGGTTCTGCTGTTTTTTTTGGTGAGGGACGTCAAAAAAACCGCCTGGCGGCGGCATGGTGCGATGGTCTCTTGCGAGACCTTGCGCCTCGTGCAAGGCGCAAGAAACCGGGCATGCCGGCTGGAGACACTTTCCGCTTGTGCGGGGTTGGAAAACGGTGCCCGGTGATGGGCTGGTTGCATCCTAAACCGAAGACCGGGGGTTTGTGTGGACCGAATCCCATGCCGTGCGGGTCATTTTTCAACTGCGGCGCCACCGGCTTGCGGATGCAGCATGTCGGTGTAGAACAACTGCATGGCCTTGACGCGGACCAACTTGGTTTCTCGGCCCAATCGGCGGATTTCTCGCCGCAAACCGGCTCATCCGCGTTGGCTTGACGTGGTCTGTTTTTCGCTATCCAAATCGTGAGGAAAAAGCGTGCGTTTCAATCTCACCATCGACCCGGAAGACCCGGGCTTGAGGCCATTATATGAACACCTGATCCGTCTCCCGCATGGCCCCGGGAAGCAACATCGCGCCCGCGCGATTCAGCAAGTCATCTACACCGGCACGGCCATGCTCTATGGGCAAGGCGCCGCGCAACAACCCGTTCCCATGCCTGCCTCATTGGCCCCCCATCAGGTTGCCGCACCGGCGGTTTCAGATCCTGGGCATGTGAACACGTTCATCGACGAACTCGATTTCAGCAAGCTCGCCTGATCACGCCTGCTGGCGCAAATCCAAAACCTTTCAACCTGGAGTCTCAATATGGCAGTCATTCGTTTCAACCTCGGCCTGGACGTGGGCTATGGCAACACCAAGGGCGTCTGGTCCACCGACGCAGGTCCGGAGCACAACGTCATCATCCCATCGGTGGCGCACGAGATCCGCGATCTGGAGGATTACCGCGCCCTGTCCTCGGCCGGGCAGACCGACGAGGTGCTGGTGCAGGTGGACGGCCGCCATTATGTCGTCGGCCCATCCACCGCCGTCTATGGGCGCACGCTGCACGACAACTATATCCACACCCCGCAGTACCGCGCGCTGGTCGCCGGCGCTTTGTACATGGCGTTCAAGGACCTCGGCGAGGTGGTCGAGTGGGTCGACGCGCTCGNTGCCGGGCCTGAGCACAACGTCATCATCCCATCGGTGGCGCACGAAATCCGCGACCTGGAGGATTACCGCGCCCTGTCCTCTGCCGGGCAGACTGACGAGGTGCTGGTGCTGGTCGACGGCCGCCATTATGTCGTCGGCCCGTCCACTGCGGTGTATGGCCGCACGCTGCACGACGACTACATCCATACCCCGCAATACCGCGCGCTGGTCGCGGGAGCCCTGCACATGGCGTTCAAGGATCTCGGCGAGGTGGTCGAGTGGGTCGACGCGCTCGTCGTTGGCCTGCCTGTCTACAGCTTCGGCAAGTTCCGGGAGGGTCTGGCGGCCGAAATGGGCAAGGGGTTTGAGGTTCCGGTCCCGGCAAAGCTTCGTGCCGCCTATGGGAAGGACACGGTGTTCGTGCGGGCGAAGGCGATCAAGGTCATGCCGCAGCCGGTCGGCGCGATGACGGATTGGCGCGGACGCCTGACCGTGCCGCCCCCGGAAGGCGATACGGTGATCGTGGCCGATCCTGGCTACAAGACGTTCGACTGGTTCGCCATGCGCGGCCATGTGATCATTCCGGATCTGTCGGGGGCGTTCGACGGCGGGGTGTCAGAGTTGCTCAAGGACGTGTCTGTGGCGATCACTCGCAAGCACCCCAATGCGCGTGTCGACATCCAGACGGTCGAGGACGGGCTGGAGCGCGGCAGGATTTCCCTGGTCGGCGTCGGCAGCATCGATTTCTCGGAGTATCGCCAGACGGTGCGCAAGGGCGCCAGGATCATCGCGCAGCGCATGGCTGAGATGCTCCAGCGCAGCCAGCAATCGAACAAGGTGCGAGTTGACCACCTGATCCTGGCTGGAGGCGGCGCGCAGTATTTCGAGGATGCCATGCGCGATGTCTTCGCCGGGGTGGATTTCAGCGTGCTGCCCAGGCCCGTGCTGGCGAATGCGCGCGGGTTCTGGAAGGTGGCGACGCGCATGGCGTGAGGCGTTCATGCGCATTCGAACAGTCTGTGTTGCCGACCCGACCGCACGCCCTGAGGTTCTCGAGCCAGGCGTGCGCGATCTGGTCTTATCCCTGCACGGCCGCTTTGGCATTCATCGCGCCCGATGCACCCCAGAAATTGGGCGCCGCAACAGGTCATCCACTTGCAAGTCCTTGATCCGATTCAAAACACTCCAGCGAACGGTCCGGGTTTTCCGCCAAGGTCCACTTTGTTTGCTGACACCTCTAAAGATCGTATCGGGCGCGTCCATATCAAAGTACAACAGGGCCGTCTTGCCGTGAGCGCTTGCGCAAGCGTTCATGGCCGTCATCCTTGGCGTGTGCCTTGGGCTGTCGTTCGGCCACGGCGACCAGGGTTACACGGCATGCCTCACGGTCGGCGGATTTTTCGTATAGCTTGTCATGGCTCCCGGGCGCGAAGGCCGGGCATTCCGATCAGCCTTCGCGGCCTGGATCGGTCTGTGCTTCGGGCTCGACGAGTTTTTCGCAGGAATATCCTGGTTTCCATCGAGCACCGCGCGGGAGTGAGCGCAATTGTCCGTGGCGCCCGATTATCTGCTGTTGGCCTAAATGGGGAGCTACCACGCGCTCACGGGTGCGTTGTTAGGAGCCTTCACGCAGCGGCATCAATGTGAAGGGGCTGGGTAGTTTGTCGCCCTTCGCCTTCGCCTTCGCATGGACGATTCCGGAGATCATCCGCGGCACGGCCATGACGCGCCTGCCTAGGAGTTTGTCGGGCTTTCCAGTGTTCCAGATGCTGAGACTGTCCGAGACAATCGCTGCTGCACAACCCAGCCCGCCCCGATGAGCCGCTTCGTTCCTGTAGACCGAGACACCGCCTATCTGTTGCCGCCGTCGGTGGACGAATGGCTGCCCAAAGATCACTTGGCGCGCTTCGTGGTCGAAGTCATCGAGCAGCTCGATCTGAGCGATCTGGCCCGGCAGTACGCGGGGCGGGGTTCGGCGGCGCACCATCCTGCAGTGCTGCTGGGCCTGCTGATTGACGGCTATGCCAACGGCGTGCATTCCAGCCGCAAGATCGAGCGCGCGACCTACGACTCGGTGGCGTTCCGCTATGTGGCGGCCAACACGCATCCTGACCACGACACGCTGGCGACGTTCCGCCGCCGCTTCTTGAGGGAGGTGGAGGCGCTGTTCGTGCAGGTGCTGGTGCTGGCGCGCGAGATGAAGCTGCTCAAGCTCGGGCACATCGCGCTGGACGGCACCAAGATCGACGCCAACGCCAGCAAGCACAAGGCCTTGTCGTGGGCGCATGCCAACAAGATCGAGGCGCAGTTGCGCCAGGAAGTGCAAACCCTGTTGGCGCTGGCCGAGAACAGCGATCGCGCGGCGGTGCCCGATGGCATGGACGTGCCGGCGGAGATCGCTCGGCGTGAAGACCGATTGAGCGCCATTGCACAGGCCAAGGCCAGGATCGAGCAGCGCGCGGCCGAGCGTCATCTGGGCGAGCAGCAGGAGTACGAGGCGAAGACGGCCAAGCGCAAGTCTCAGCGCGAGGCCGCACGGACGCCGCGCGGCAAGGACCCCGAGCCGCCCCAGGCCGGCCCCCGGAGCAGCGACCAAGTCAACCTCACGGATGAGGAGTCGCGCATCATGCCCGTGTCGGGTGGGGGCTTCGAGCAAAGCTATAACGCGCAAGCCGGCGTGGACACCGAGACGATGATGGTGATCACCCGGCATGTGAGCCAGGCACCCAACGACAAGCGCGAAGTCGTGCCCACGCTGGAGCAGATCGTGGCGTTGCCTGCGGTGCTGGGCGAGGTGCAGTCACTGATCACGGACAACGGCTTCTTCAGCCAGGCCAACGTGATCGCCTGCGGCGATGCCGGGGTCGAGCCGCTGCTGGCGCTCAAGAGGCAGTCGCATCACACGCCCGTGATGGAGCGCTTCGCATCCGATGCGCCCGAACCCCAGACGACGGACCCGGTGGTGCAGATGGCGCACCGGCTGAGCACACAGGCCGGGCGAGCCCTCTACAGCTTGCGCAAGCAGACGGTGGAGCCGGTGTTCGGCATCATCAAGCGGGTGATGGGCTGGCGCCAGATGAGCATGCGCGGGCTGGCCAAGGCACAAGGCGAATGGAGCTTGGTGACCATGGCCTGGAACATCAAGCGCATGCACGTACTGCGCGCGGCGTGAGGGCAAAATGCGCCCCGATCACGCCCAAACCGAGTCCTCAGGCGGCCCCATGCGCCCTCACAGTGTCTCGTCAATCATCGAGAGCGCTCGATCAGCGCGCCGCCGTCCAAAAAAACGCGTCGCACCAATCATTCGGCTTCGCTCGGACTCAAGTCCGACGGCCTCCTAGCTTGACCAAGAAGCCACCAGTCACCTTTATACGCCTCCAAATGATGGGGTGATTTTCATGTTTTTCGAGGTTGCAACTCAGGATGCGTGACGTGAAATGGACGCAAGGAGATGCCCCATGCTTACAGCAACCAAATTGCCAGCCCTGAATGCCGAGCTTGACGCGCTTGCAACCGTGATTGCACAGCGCATTGCACGCCCCGTCCCCATTGACGTTGAACTCTGGAGCGCCAAGGAAATCGCTGCCTACCTCAAGGTTGGCTCCCGCCAAGTGTCCGAGCGCTACGCGTTGATGCCAGGATTTCCCAAAGCGATCCGTTTGCCGACGGTAGCCGGAGTGCGTGGCACGCCGCGCTGGAGCGCCGCGGAAGTGATCGAATGGGCGACCAGCCATCGCGAGGGCGCGCCAACGTCCAAGGGTGGCCGCCCAAGGACCGCGCGCTGATGCCGCTTTGGTTCCAGCGATAGACTTAAGCCCTTGTCGAATTGTTTACAGTTGAGTTCGCGTTCCTACCCTTGAAAACTTGCACCAGAATTTGCACCAAACCGCCTGGAAGCAGCATAAATACTAGCTCTTCGATTCCTTTCACCGGCACCACGAACGGCCTACGTCCAACCGCCTGTTCCGTGACTTCCCCCTCCCCACAAGACCATCTTCCCTCGCGTGGCGTGCTCCTGGCGCTGGCCGTCGTGCTTGCCGCGCTGTGGTTCGGCGTGCTGGGCCTGCGCGACCTGGTTCCCACCGACGAGGGCCGCTATGCCGAGATCCCGCGCGAAATGGTGGCCAGCGGCGAATGGGTGACGCCGCGCCTGGACGGCTTCAAGTATTTCGAGAAACCAGCTCTGCAGTACTGGGCCACCGCCGCCGCCTACGAACTGTTTGGCCTGGGCGAATGGCAGGCCCGGCTGTGGACCGCGCTCACCGGCTTTCTCACCATCCTGTTCACGGGATTTGCCGGCCGGGTTCTCTATGGCCCTCGTACCGGCCTTTATGCGGCGGCGATTCTGGCCAGTTCGCTGTATTGGGTCGGGCTGGGCCATATCAACACGCTGGACATGGGCGTGTCGGCCTTTCTCGCCGGCAGCCTGTTCGCCTTTTTGCTGGCGCAACGCCAGGCCGCGACGAAGGCGCAAACGCGCGGGTGGATGTGGGCCTGCTGGGCCATGATGGCCCTGGCCATGCTGTCCAAGGGACTGATCGGCGTCGCGTTCCCGGGCTCGACACTGGTGCTCTACACCTTGATCACCCGCGACTGGGGCCTGTGGAAGCGCCTGCATATCGCGTCCGGGCTGCTGATTTTTCTCGCCATCGCGGCGCCCTGGTACGTCTGGGTGCAGATCCGCAACCCGGAATTCTTCGACTACTTCTTCGTCTACCAGCAGTTCACGCGCTTCCTCACGCCCGAACTACAGCGGCCTGGGCCCTGGTATTACTTCATTCCCATTCTGCTGCTGGGCATCGTGCCGTGGCTGGGCGGACTGCTTCCCGGGTTGTGGCACGCCTACAAGCAGCCGATGGCCGAGCGCGCTGCCACATCGTCCGCGCGTGCCGCGCTGCGCCCGAACTGGGTGCTGTTGATCTGGTCGGTGTTCATTTTCCTGTTCTTCAGCGCCTCGCACTCCAAGCTGCCCTCGTACATCCTCCCCATCTTCCCGGCGCTGGCGCTGATGATGGGCGAGCGCTTCGCACGCGCGCCGCGCGGCGCGCTGCGCTGGCAGTTCGTGCTGAACGCGGCCATCTCGCTTGCGGCCATCGTCGGCTTCACGCAACTGTGGCGCGCGGGCAATGCCATCACGCCCGCTGCGCTGTATCAGCAATACGGCTGGTGGCTGGAGATCACCGCGGTGCTTGGCCTGATCTGCAGTCTGCTGGCCTGGCGTCTGGAGGGCGCGGGGCGCCGCACCGCTGCCGTGCTGGTGCTGGCCGGCGGCATGTTCGTCGGACTCACGGTGGGCACGCAGGCCTTCCAGATCCTGGGACGCACCGCGTCGACCAAGGACGTGGTCGCCGCCATCCGCCCCTGGCTGCACGCGGGTCAGCCTTTCTACGCCGTGGGCACCTACGACCAGACCCTGCCGTTCTACCTGCGCCGCACGGTGACCGTGGTGGCCTACGAGGGCGAGCTGCATTTCGGCATCACCCAGCAGCCGCAACTGTGGGTGCCCAGCGTCGCGGACTTCGCCAAGCGTTGGGAACAGGACAGGCTGCCGCTGGCCTTCATGCCGGTGGGCGAGTTGGCCGCACTGCGCGCGATGGGCCTGCCGTTCCGCATCATCGACCTCACCCCGCGTTATGCCGTGATCGCCAAACCGGGGCAGAATTACGGGCCCGCGGCGCAAGCCGCCGCGGCGCGCCTCCCGGCGGCGTGGAATGCCCCCACGGCGGGCGGCACCAACCACCAGGACAAGCCATGAGCCCCGTGCCGGACCCGACAGAATGCAGCGCCGCCAGCCCCGGCGAAGCGGCTCGCCGACTCACGGGAGCACGCACGTGAGCACGGTGGCGCTCGTGCTGGTGCTGACCGGGGTGATGCTCAATGCCGCCGCGCAGCTGCTGATCAAGGCCGGCGCCGAAACCGCCGGGCGGTTCTCGTTCACGCTCGGCAACCTCTGGCAGGCCGGCTTGCATTTCGCCCTGCAATGGCAGATTCTGCTGGGCCTGGCCTGCTACGCCGTGTCGGTGGTGGTGTGGATCCTCGCGCTCACGCGGGTGCAGGTGTCCATGGCGTATCCCATGATTTCTCTCGGCTATGTGGTCACGGCCTTCGCCGCGTGGTGGCTGTTCGGTGAGGCGCTCACGGCCCAGAAACTGCTCGGCATCGCCATCATCATCGTCGGCGTGATCCTCGTCGCCCGCTCCTGAACCCACCCACCATGACCACTGCCTCCGACTTCCTTCCGATGACGCGACCCGACATCGACGAAGCCACCATCGCCGGCGTCGCCGAGGTGCTGCGCTCGGGCTGGATCACCACCGGGCCCTGGGCCGCCCGCTTCGAGCAAACGCTGTCGGATTACTTCGGCGGGCGCACGGTGCGCGCCTTCAACTCCGGCACGGTGACCATGGAAGTGGCCTTGCGCATGCTGGGCGTGGGGCCGGGGGACGAAGTCATCACCACCCCCTTGTCCTGGGTTGCCACGGCCAACGTGGTCCTCGCCGTGGGCGCGACGCCGGTGTTCGTCGACATCGACCCCGCGACGCGCAACATCGACACGGCGCGCATCGAAGCCGCCATCACGCCGCGCACCAAGGTTCTGCTGCCGGTGCATCTGGCGGGGTTGCCGTGCGATCTCGACGCCATCGACGCCATCGCGCAGCGCCACAAGCTGCGCGTGCTGGAAGACGCCGCGCAGGCCATCGGCAGCACCTGGCGCGGCAAGCGCATCGGCGGCTTCGGCGATTTCGCCTCGTTCAGCTTCCACCCGAACAAGAACGCCACCAGCATCGAAGGCGGCTGCCTGGTGCTGCCCGAAGACGCCGACCCCGCGCTTGCCGAGCGCCTGCGCCTGCAGGGCGTGCGCCGCTTCGGCCTCGACGGCATGGATGTGGACGTGCTGGGCGGCAAGGCCAACCTCACCGACGTGGCGGCGCGCGTGGGCTTCGGCCAGTTGCAGCGCGTGGACGACTTCAACGCCCGCCGCAGGGAACTCGCCCAAGCCTATTGCGTCGCGCTCGACGGCCTCGACCTCGGAGGGCGCGGCGTGCAGCTTCCGGTGCGCGACTTCACCGACAGCAACTGGCACATGTTCCAGGTCGTGCTGCCCGACGGGGTGGAGCGCGCCGGGGTGATGCAGCGGCTCAAGGACCGCGGCATCGGCACCGGGGTGCACTACCCGGCCATGCACCTGTTCACCCTGTACCGCAAGATGGGCTTCAAGCCGGGCGACTTCCCGCATGCCGAGCGCGTCGGCGCGGGCACCCTGACCTTGCCGCTGTTTCCGGGCATGCGGGACGGCGACATCGGCCGCGTCGCCGAGGCGCTCTCCGCCGTGCTGCGAGAATTCAAGGTATGAGCACTTTCGCCCCGCCCCTGGCGCTGTCGGTCGTCATTCCCGTCTACAACGAGGAAGCCGGCCTCGCTTCCCTGTTCGCCCGCCTCTACCCCGCGCTCGACGCCCTCGGCGAGCGCTACGAGATCATCTTCATCAACGACGGCAGCAAGGACCGCTCCGCCGCGCTGCTCGCCGAGCAGCAGCGCAAGCGTCCGGACGTCACCCGCGCCATCCTGTTCAACGGCAACTACGGCCAGCACATGGCCATCCTGGCAGGTTTCGAGCACGCGCGGGGCGACATCGTCATCACCCTCGACGCCGATCTGCAGAACCCGCCGGAGGAAATCGGCAAGCTCGTGGCCAAGATGCGCGAAGGCTACGACTATGTCGGCTCGATCCGCCTGCAGCGCCAGGATTCCTGGTTCCGCCGCAACGCCAGCCTGGCGATGAACACCCTGCGCGAGAAAATCACCCATGTGCGCATGACCGACCAGGGCTGCATGCTGCGCGCCTACGGGCGCGACGTGGTCGACACCATCAACCGCTGCAGCGAAGTCAACACCTTCGTCCCGGCGCTGGCCTACACCTTCTCGCTGCGCCCCACCGAAATCGAAGTGGCCCACGAGGAACGCGCCGCCGGGGAGTCCAAGTATTCGCTGTTCAAGCTCATCCGGCTGAATTTCGACCTGGTCACCGGCTTTTCGCTCATGCCGCTGCAGTTCATGTCCTTCCTCGGCATCCTGCTGTCGCTGGCCTCCGGCGCCCTGTTCCTCTACCTGATGATCGAACGCCTGCTGTTCGGCTCGCAGGTCCAGGGGGTGTTCACCCTGTTCGCCATCACCTTCTGCCTGCTGGGCGTGCTGCTGTTCAGCATGGGGCTGCTGGGCGAATACATCGGGCGCGTCTACGAGCAGGTGCGCGGCCGTCCCCGCTACGTGGTGCAAGCCGTGCTGGACGACACCACGGCCGGCATCGCGCCCGCCAGCGGCAATGCGCAGGCCGAGGCCAACCGCTTCGCCGCCTCCCGTCGCTGACTCAGCCGCCCGCACCCGCCGCATGCGCGCCGTCGTCTTCGCCTATCACAACGTTGGCGCACGCGCCCTGCGCACCCTGCTGGCAGGCGGCATGCAGGTCGAGCTGGTGCTCACGCACCCGGACGACCCCGGTGAAACCATCTGGTTCGAGAGCGTGGCCGCCGTCGCGGCCGAGCATGGCATCCCGGTGGCCCTGGTGGATCTGTCCGTGCCGCCCGAACTGCAGGCGCGCGTGGCGGCCATCCATCCCGACTACCTGTTTTCCTTTTACTTCCGCCGCATGCTGCCGCCCGCGCTGCTGGCCACGGCGCGCATCGCTGCGCTGAACATGCATGGATCCCTGCTGCCCAAGTACCGCGGGCGGGTGCCGGTGAACTGGGCCGTGCTGCACGGGGAGCGCGAAACCGGCGCCACCCTGCACGTCATGGAAGCCAAGCCCGACGCCGGCGACATCGTCGCCCAACAGGCGGTGCCCATCCTGCCCGACGACACGGCGAAGGACGTGTTCGACAAGGTGACCGTGGCCGCCGAGATCGCGCTGTGGAGCGTGCTGCCGCAGCTCATGCGGGGGCAACTGCCGCGCCGGCCCAACCCGCTCGCGCAGGGCAGCTACTTCGGCGGCCGCAAGCCCGAGGACGGGCGGCTCGACTGGACCCGGCCGGCGGCCGAACTCTATAACCTCATCCGCGCCGTGGCGCCACCCTACCCCGGCGCGTTTTTCGAGTCGGGCGGCAGGCGACTCGTCGTCGCCCGGGCCCGCCTGGCGCGGCCCGAGATCGCCGCCCTGCTGCCCGAGTCTTGCGGCCTCGGCCTGCACGCGGCGGCCGGCAAGCTGCTGGCCAGGGCCGGTGACGGCGGGGTCATCCATATCCTCGAACTGTGGGACGCCGGCTTCCCAGGCACGCCCCTCAGCCCGCAACAAGTTTCGGAACTCGCAGCGCATCTGCCATGAAAAAAATCCTCATCCTCGGCGTCAACGGCTTCATCGGCCACCACCTGTCCAAACGCATCCTGGCCGCCACCGACTGGCAGGTCTACGGCATGGACATGAGCACGGATCGCATCGACGATCTGTTGCCCAACCCCAGGTTCAAGTTCTTCGAGGGCGACATCACCATCAACAAGGAGTGGATCGAATACCACGTGCGCAAGTGCGACGTCATCCTCCCGCTGGTCGCCATCGCCACGCCCGCCACCTACGTGAAGGCGCCGCTGCGCGTGTTCGAACTGGACTTCGAGGCCAATCTGCCCATCGTGCGCGCGGCCGTGAAGCACGGCAAGCGCCTCGTGTTCCCCTCCACCTCCGAGGTCTACGGCATGTGCACGGACGCCGAATTCGACCCCGAGAACTCGCCGCTGATCTACGGCCCGATCAATAAGCCACGCTGGATCTACGCCTGCTCCAAGCAGCTGATGGACCGCGTCATCGCCGGCTACGGTCAGCAGGAAGGGCTGGACTACACCCTGTTCCGGCCTTTCAACTGGATCGGCGCCGGGCTGGACTCGATCCACACGCCGAAGGAAGGCAGCTCGCGCGTGGTCACCCAGTTCCTCGGCCACATCGTGCGCGGGGAGAACATCAGCCTGGTCGACGGCGGGCAGCAAAAGCGCGCCTTCACCGACATCGACGACGGCATCGACGCGCTGATGCGCATCATCGACAACAAGAACGGCGTCGCCAAGGGCCAGATCTACAACATCGGCAACCCGGCCAACAACCACTCGGTGCGCGATCTGGCCGAGCGCATGCTGCGTCTCGCGGCGGAATACCCCGAATACCGCGACAGCGCGAAACAGGTCCGGCTGGTCGAAACCAGCTCGGGCGCTTACTACGGCTCCGGCTACCAGGACGTGCAGAACCGCGTGCCCAAGATCACCAACACCATGCGAGACCTCGACTGGACGCCGAAGGCCGACATGGACACCGCCCTGCGCAAGATCTTCGAGGCCTACCGCGGCCAGATCGGCCAGGCGCGCGCGCTGATGGACGACGGCGGGAACTGAGCCGCGCACCAAGTCTGCGACACCGTACGGCATGGCAACCCTCGCCCTCAAGGTCGACGTCGACACCCTGCGCGGCACGCGCGAAGGCGTGCCCACGCTGCTGCGGCTTCTGGCGCGCCATCGTCTGCGCGCCACCTTCCTGTTCAGTCTCGGACCCGACCATACCGGCCGCGCGCTCAAGCGCGTGTTCCGCCCGGGGTTCCTGGCCAAGGTGCGGCGCACCTCGGTCACCAGCCACTACGGCCTCAAGACCCTGCTCTACGGCACCCTGCTGCCGGGGCCGGACATCGGCCGGCTGGCGGCCGAACCGATGCGCGCGACCTACCGCGCCGGGCACGAGGTCGGCGTCCACACCTGGGACCACATCCTTTGGCAGGACAACGTCGCGCGCAAGGACGCCGCATGGACGCGGCGCCAGATGCGGCTGGCGGTGGATCGCTTCGCCGAGATTTTCGGCCACGCGCCCAAGGTGCACGGCGCCGCGGGCTGGCAGATGAACGACGCCGCCTACCTGCTGGAAGAAGAACTCGGCTTTACCCTCGCCTCGGACGGCCGAGGCGATGCGCCGTATCGCCCCGTGGTCCATGGCCGCGCCCTCGCCGTGCCGCAGTTGCCGACCACCTTGCCGACGCTGGACGAACTCATCGGCGTGGACGGCATCACCCCCGAAAACGTGGCCGCGCACCTGCTCAAGCTTTCGCTGGACGGCCGCGACCATGTCTACACCCTGCACGCCGAACTGGAAGGCGGCCAACTCGCGCCCGTGTTCGATGCCCTGCTGACCGGCTGGAGCCAGTCCGGTCTGCGCGTCGGCAGCATGGCGGATTACGCCGCAACGCTGGACCTGGGGGCATTGCCGCGTAAAGGCGTGGGCATGGGCACCGTGCCCGGGCGCAGCGGCGTGTTGGCCGTCCCGGTGAATCTCCCACCCGGACCTGCGGGCCTGGCCTGACGGCGCGCAACGCCGGCAAGCGAGGCCCGCCGTTTTCATGCGCAAGATGGCCATCCGTTTTCTCGCCGCCGTGCTGACTTGCGTCGGCGCCGGCGGCGCATGGGCGCAGACCCCCGCAACGGCGCCCCTGCCAACCCAGCCGGGGCTGTCGCAGCAGATCGTCGGCGGCAGCTTTGAATACACCGTGCGCCAGGGCGATACGCTGACCGCGATCGGGGCGCGCTTCGGCGAGTCGGCCGCCGTCATCGCGCGGCGCAATGCGCTGGCTCCCCATGCCGCGATCCATCCGGGACAGGCGCTTCAGATCGACAACCGCCACATCGTCCCGGAAACCCTGGACGATGGCATCCTGATCAATCTGCCGCAGCGCATGCTGTTCGACTTCCATGACGGCCGGCTCGCCGGCGCCTATCCGGTCGGCCTGGGCAAACCGAGCTGGCCGACGCCAGCGGGACGTTTCAAGGTGGTGGAATTGCGCAAAGACCCCACCTGGCATGTCCCGCTGTCGATCCAGGAGGAAATGCGGCGCGAAGGCAAGGCCATCATCACCCGCATGCCGCCCGGGCCTGACAATCCTTTGGGCCGATACTGGATCGGGCTGAGCCTGCCCGGCTACGGCATCCACGGCACCAGCGCGCCGCCCAGCGTCTACCATGTCCAGAGCCACGGCTGCATCCGGCTGCATCCGGACGACATCGAATCCCTGTTCGCCCATGTCCAGCTCGGCACCCCCGGCAAGATCATCTATGCTCGCTTGCTGCTCGCCGCGCTGCCCGATGGCAACATTGAACTCGAGGTCAACCCGGACATCTACCGCAAACAACCCAAGCCCTGGGATGCGCTGGTCAAACTCGCGGCCGAACATGGCCTGACCGACCGCATCGACTGGCAAAAGGCCCGGCAAGTCGTCGAGCAGCAAGAGGGGCTGGCGAGGCGCATCGACCGCCAAGCCGAAGACCAGCCCCCGGCACCGTAAGCAAGGAAGCCACCATGTCGCGTATCCGCCCCGATACACCGTCTCACCCACACGCAGTAGCCAACCACGAACGCCGACGTTTCCTCTCGGCCGCGGCCGGCATTCTGGCCGCGGGAAGCGGCGTCGCCGCCCGACCGGCCTTCGCCCAGACACGCGCCTCCAGCGCTGAGCGCGCGCTCAACGTGCACAACCTGCACACCGGCGAAACCCTGCGCACCGTCTATTGGGCGCAAGGCGTGTACCTTCCCGAATCGCTCGCCGAGGTCAACCACCTGCTGCGCGATTTCCGCAACAACGAGACCAGGGCCATCGCCCCCTCGCTGCTCGATCTGCTGCACGCCATCACCGAACGACTCGGCGCGACCCAGCCCATCCAACTCGTGTCGGGCTACCGCTCGCCCAGCACCAACGCCATGCTGCACGCCCGCAGCGCGGGCGTGGCCAAGCACAGCCTGCACATGGACGGCATGGCTGCCGACATCCGCGTTCCCGGGCACGACCTGACGCAACTGCACCGGGTCGCGCTGTCGTTGCAGGTCGGAGGCGTCGGCCTGTATCCCCGCTCGGATTTCGTGCATGTCGACATCGGCCGGGTGCGCCGCTGGCAAGGTGTCTGAGCGCGGCGGGCCGCGGGAACTTCGGCGCGGGATGTCCCGTCGCTTCGGTTCGGCAACTTGATCTCGATCAATCGCGCGCCACGCCAACCCGCCTAGCCTGACGGCATGTGTCGGTGTGAGGTGGCGTCATGGATGATCGCTTCCAGGATCGTTTCGCCGCGGGCCGCAAGCTGGCCCAGGCGCTGCAGGCCTATGCGCACCACCATGACGTGCTTGTGCTGGCGGTGCCGCGCGGCGGCGTGCCGGTGGGATACGAAGTGGCCAAGGCCTTGGGCGCCGAACTCGACGTGCTCATCGCGCGAAAGCTCGGATTGCCCGGGCACCCGGAACTCGCCATGGGCGCGATTGCCTCCGGCGGCGCGCTCTATCTCAACCCCGACGTCATCGCGATAAGCGGGGTGTCCCGGCAGGAGATCGAAGCGGTTCTTGCGGACGAACGCATCGAGTTGCAACGCCGGGAAACCCAGTACCGAGGAGCGCGCCCACCGGTGCGTATCGACGGCCGCGTGGTCATCGTCGTCGACGACGGCATCGCCACCGGCGCCTCGATGCGGGCGGCCGTCATGGCGCTGCGCTCGCAGCATCCCGACCGCATCGTGGTGGCCGTGCCGGTCGCTCCGCCCGACGCAAAGCAGCGCCTGGGCGACATCGCCGACGACTTCATCTGCGTCCTCAGCCCCGACCCCTTCTATGCCGTCGGCCAGTTCTACGACACCTTCGACCAGACCAGCGACGAGGAAGTCCGCCGTCTTCTGGCCAGGTCGCGCGAGGAGACACCGTGACGCATCCCGCGCTGACCCCGTTTCTTGCCGTGCGCGACCTCGCGCAAAGGCTGGCCGGCACGCCCGCCGATCATGACGCGCTGCTGGCGATGGCCGAAGGGCGGCGTTTCGTCCTTCTCGGCGAAGCGACTCACGGCACGCAGGATTTCTACCGCATGCGCGCCGAAATCACCCGCCGGTTGATCGCGGAACAGGGTTTCGACGCCGTCGCGATCGAAGGCGACTGGCCCGACGCCTGGCGCGTCAACCGCTACGTGCAGGGCGAAGGCGACGACGACGACGCCTCCGCGCTGGACGACTTCGAGCGTTTTCCCGCCTGGATGTGGCGCAACCGGGAAGTCCTCGACTTCGTCGGCTGGCTGCGCGCGCACAACGCCACCAAACCCCGGGCGCAGCGCGTGGGGTTTTATGGCCTCGACCTCTACAGCCTCTACCGTTCGGCCGACGCGGTGATCCACTATCTCGACCGCATCGACCCGGAACAGGCGGAACTCGGCCGCAAGCGCTACGCGGCCCTCGACCACGTGCGCGAGCCCCAGGTCTACGGCTACCAGGCGGCCTTCGGCCAGCGCCCCGACGCTCGCGAAGGCGTCATTGCGCAATTGCTGCAATTGCGCGCCGATGCGCAGGCCTACATCGAGCGCAATGGCCTCGCGGCGTTGGATGCGCATTTCTTTGCCGAGCGCAACGCCACGGTGGTCGTTCACGCCGAAGCCTATTACCGCGCCATGTTCGGACGGCGCGTCAGCACCTGGAACCTGCGCGACGCCCATATGCGCGACACCCTGCTCGCACTGGCCGACTACCGCGTCCGGCGGGGCGGCACGGGACGGGTGGTGGTCTGGGCTCACAACTCGCACCTCGGCGACGCGCGCGCCACCGAATCGCATGCGCGGGGCGAATGGAATCTCGGCCAGTTGGTCCGGCAGGACGTGGGCGACCAGGCCCTGCTGGTGGGCTTCACAACCTATACGGGCCGCGTCTCGGCGGCTTCGCAGTGGGACGGCGACGTCGAGCACAAGTGGGTCAGGCCGGCGCTGCGCGGCAGCTACGAGCATCTGTTCCACAGCACGGGGCTGGATCGGTTCTTCCTGCCCTTGACCGACGCCGCGGCCGAGCCCCTGCGCGAGCCCATGCTGGAGCGCGCCATCGGCGTGCTTTATGTGCCGCAGACCGAACGCGCGAGCCATTATTTCGACGCCGCGCTGGCGCGCCAGTTCGACGCCGTGTTCCACCTGGACGAAACTGCCGCGCTGGAACCGCTGGATGCGCCGCACCACTGGCACCGGCCGGAACCCGCATTGCCGGTCGCCTGAACATGGGCCGCGAAAGCATGCGTCCGCTGCCTGCCGTCATCGACGTCGAGATCCGCACGCGCGACGTGGTGTTGGAAGGCATGCTCGCGCTGCCGGACACGCCATCCGGCCTCGTCGTGTTTGCCCACGGCAGCGGCAGCAGCCGGTTCAGCCGGCGCAACCGGGATGTCGCCGAAGCCATGCAGGCGGCCGGGCTGGGCACCTTGCTGTTCGATCTGCTCAGCGCCGAGGAGAACACGCGCGACAGGGTGACGGCCGAGCATCGCTTCGACATTGCGCTGCTTGCGCGGCGCCTGACCGATACGGTCGACTGGCTGGGCCAGGAGGCGGCGACCCGCGCCCTGCGCATCGGCCTGTTCGGCGCCAGCACCGGGGCGGCGGCGGCCCTGATCACCGCCGCCGAGCGCCTGCAACGCGTGGATGCGGTCGTCTCGCGCGGCGGGCGCCCCGACCTGGCCGGCGATGCGCTCGGCAGGGTGCGGGCCCCCACGCTGCTCATCGTCGGCGGCTGGGACCCTGAGGTCATCGCCCTGAATGCGCAGGCGGCGCGCCAACTCACCTGCGCGCACCGCACCGCCATCGTCCCCGACGCGACCCATCTCTTCGAGGAGCCGGGCAAATTGGAACAAGTCTCCAGGCTGGCCGCCGCCTGGTTTGCAACGTACCTCGCGGCGACGGACAGCCGAGGGGCGCGCTAGGGCTTCCCGGTCGGGAAGCCGTCCGCCGGGGGTCTTTCCAGACGGAAGGACAGCCCGACATGGCCCATATCGACGTCAGGAGCACAGCATGAAAGTCAAGGACCTTTACACCCGGGGCACGGTGCACATCCCGCGATCACGCACGTTGCAGGAAGCCGCCATCCAGATGCGTGAACAGCATATCGGGGCTCTCGTCGTCACGGATGGCGCGGCGAACGATCACGTCGCCGGGGTCGTCACCGACCGGGACATGGTGGTCAGGGCGCTCGCCAAAGGCGCAAACCCGGTCGCCACGACGGTTGGCGACGTGATGACCGAGGGCGTGATGTCCGTCCCTCAAACCACCGATGTCAGCGATGCGATGCAGACCATGTTCAGCCATGGCATACGCAGGCTCGCGGTGACCGATGACGACGGCGGGGTGGTCGGCGTGCTGTCCCTGGACGATGTGATCCAGGCCATGAGCCGCGAGCGTCGCAACTCGCCAGCATCGTGCGCAGCGAGCAGCAGCGGGACCGAACCGGGAGCGTGCAATCGCTCCTGCATCCCTGAGAAGGCCGGGCTGGCGCCGATTCCGGCCGCGCCGCGACCCGCGCTTCGCGCTTGAGCCGGCTCATGGCGACGCCATGAGCCGGCTTGCGCTTAGTGGGTACGCGCCAGCTGCTCGAGGATCGCCGGGTTCTCCAGCGTCGACGTATCCTGGGTGATGGCTTCGCCCTTGGCCAGGGTGCGCAAGAGGCGGCGCATGATCTTGCCCGAGCGCGTCTTCGGCAGGTTGTCGCCGAAGCGGATGTCCCTGGGCTTGGCGATGGCGCCGATTTCCTTGCCGACGTGGTTGCGCAACTCCTGGGCGATCTGCAGCGCCTCTTCGCCGGTCGGCACCGGGCGCTTGAGCACGACGAAGGCGCAGACCGCCTCGCCGGTGAGATCATCCGGGCGGCCCACCACCGCGGCTTCGGCCACGATCGGGTGCGACACCAGGGCCGACTCGATTTCCATCGTGCCCATGCGGTGGCCCGAAACGTTGAGCACGTCGTCGATACGCCCGGTGATGGTGAAGTAGCCGGTGTGCGGGTCGCGGATGGCGCCGTCGCCGGCCAGGTAATAGCCGTGCAACTCCTCCGGGTAGTAGCTTTTCTTGAAGCGCCCGGGGTCGCCGTAGATGGTGCGGATCATCGCCGGCCAGGGTTTCTTGATGACCAGGATGCCGCCCGTGCCCCAGGGCAGGTCGTGCCCGGCCTCGTCCACCACCTCGGCGAAGATGCCCGGCAGCGGCAAGGTGCAGGAACCCGGCACCATCGGCGTGGCGCCGGGCAGCGGGGTCAGCATGTGGCCGCCGGTCTCGGTCTGCCACCAGGTGTCGACGATGGGACAGCGTCCGCCGCCGATGTGCTCGTAGTACCACTCCCAGGCGGCGGGGTTGATCGGCTCGCCCACGGTGCCGAGAATGCGCAGCGAGTCGAGCTTGTAGTTGCGCGGGTGCACCGCGGCGTTGGTTTCGGCGGCCTTGATCAGCGAACGGATGGCCGTGGGCGCGGTGTAGAACACATTCACCTTGTGGTCCTGGATCATTTTCCAGAACCGGCCCGCATCGGGGAAGGTGGGCACCCCCTCGAACACCACTTCGGTGGCGCCGCAGGCCAGCGGGCCGTAAGCGATATAGGTGTGGCCGGTGACCCAGCCGATATCGGCGGTGCACCAGAACAGGTCGTCGGGCTGGATGTCGAAGGTCCACAGCATGGTGAGCTGCGCCCACAGCAGATAGCCCGCGGTGGAATGCTGCACGCCCTTGGGCTTGCCGGTCGAGCCCGAGGTGTAGAGCAGAAACAACGGATGCTCGGCCTCGACCCATTCGGGCGCGCACGTGGCGCTCTGGCCGGCCACCAGTTCGTGCAGCCACAAGTCGCGCGGCGCGTGGAAGGCGACGTCGCCGCCGGTGCGGCGGTACACCACCACGTTGCGCACGGTGTCGCAGCCGCCCAGGCCGAGCGCCTCGTCGACGATGGCCTTCAACGGCAAGGCCTTGCCGCCGCGGCGCTGCTCGTCGGCGGTGATCACAAGCACTGCGCCGGCATCCTGGATGCGGTCGCGCAAGGATTGCGCGGAAAAGCCGCCGAACACCACCGAATGCGTGGCCCCGATCCGGGCGCAGGCCTGCATGGCCGTCACGCCTTCCACCGACATGGGCATGTAGATGACCACGCGGTCGCCTTTCTTCACGCCCAGGGATTTCAAGGCATTGGCGAACTTGGCCGTGCGCTCGAGCAGTTCGCCGTAGCTCACGCGCGTGACGGTGCCGTCGTCGGCCTCGAACACGATGGCGGTCTTGCCGCCCTTGCCGGCTTCGACGTGCCGGTCCAGGCAGTTGTACGACACGTTGAGCTTGCCGTCGGCGAACCATTTGTAGAACGGCGCACCGCTGGCGTCGAGGGTTTGCGTGAACGGCTTGTTCCAGGCCAGGTGCTCGCGCGCCAGGCGGGCCCAAAACCCTTCGAAATCGCCTTCGGCCTCGGCCACCAGCTTGCGGTAGGCGTCCATGCCGGAAATGCGCGCACGCTGCACCGCCTCGGATGAGGGGTAGTAGGTCTTCAGCTCGTGATGCTCGGGTACAAGTTGCTCGGTCATGGTTGTCTCCAGGTTTTCAGTCGATCCATCGCGCCCAGCGTTGGCGGCCGTGCCAGGCTTCGCCGCATGGTTTCAACTGTATTGTGTCCGCTTTATATTCTGGACCGCGTGCTCTTACATCCCCCTGACGCTGCACGGCCATCCAAAATGCCGCAGCCCCATGGAATTCTTACAATCGGACACTCATTTTTCGTGCCCTGACAACCCCATGCCCAAACCCAACCCCGACGCCCAACTTCCGCTGATTCCCCGCATCCTTTTCATGAGCCGGTGGCTGCAGCTGCCGCTGTATGTCGGCCTCATTCTCGCCCAGGGCGTCTACGTCTATCACTTCTGGGTCGAATTGGCCGATCTCGTCGGCGCCGCGTTCGGCCACCAGGCCGCGCTCCAGCACCTGCTCGACGCGGTGGCGGTGCGCAACCCCGTTCCATCCGATGCCGCCGCCACCGCGGCAGCGGCCGCGCATGGCGGCATGCCCAAGCTGACCGAAACCACCATCATGCTGGTCGTGCTCGGGCTCATCGACGTGGTGATGATCTCGAACCTGCTGATCATGGTGATTGTCGGCGGCTACGAAACCTTCGTGTCGCGCATGTATCTGGAAGGCCATCCGGACCATCCGGAATGGCTGTCGCACGTGAATGCCTCGGTACTCAAGGTGAAGCTGGCGATGGCCATCATCGGCATCTCGTCGATCCACTTGCTGCGCACCTTCATCAACGCCGACGCCTACAGCACCAAGGCGCTGGTGGCGCAAACCGCCATCCACCTCACCTTCCTGTTGTCGGCGCTGGCCATCGCCTACACCGACCGTCTGATGAGCCGCACCATCCACGACAACCAGTCGGCCCAGGAGCCCGATAGCGCGGGGCACTAGGGGCGGGGCGGGATGGTCGGCTCTAAGATTCGGGGCAGACCAGAACCATCCCAGAATCCTCCCGGAGACCGCCCCATGACCATGACCGTGATACGCCAGGCCGACCTGGTGGAAAGCATCGCCGCGGCGCTGCAGTTCATCAGCTACTACCACCCGGCCGACTACATCGCCCACCTCGCCCAAGCCTACACACGCGAACAAAGCGCCGCCGCCAAGGACGCGATTGCGCAGATCCTCACCAACAGCCGCATGTGCGCCGAAGGCAAACGGCCCATCTGCCAGGACACCGGCATCGTCAATGTGTTTCTGCAGGTCGGCATGGGCGTGCGCTTCGAGGACCTGACCGGAACCCTGCAAGACGCCGTGGACGAGGGCGTGCGCCAGGGCTACCTCAACCACGACAACAAGCTGCGCGCCTCCGTTCTCGCCGACCCGCTGTTCGAGCGCAAGAACACGCGCGACAACACCCCCAGCGTGCTGCACGTGGAACTGGTTCCCGGCAACCGGCTCGACGTCACGGTGGCCGCCAAGGGCGGCGGCTCGGAGGCCAAGTCCAAGTTCGCCATGCTCAACCCGTCCGACAACCTGGTGGACTGGGTGCTGCAGACCGTGCCGACCATGGGCGCCGGCTGGTGCCCGCCAGGCATGCTGGGCATCGGCATCGGCGGCACGGCCGAGAAGGCCATGCTGCTGGCCAAGCAGGCCCTGATGGACGACATCGACATGAGCGCACTGCTCACCCGCGGCCCGCGCGACAAATACGAGGAGTTGCGCATCGAGCTGTACGAGAAGGTCAACGCTCTGGGCATCGGCGCGCAAGGCCTGGGCGGGCTGACCACGGTGCTGGACGTGAAAATCAAGTCCTGGCCTTGCCACGCCGCCAATCTGCCGGTCGCGATGATTCCCAACTGCGCCGCCACCCGCCATGCCCATTTCGTGATGGACGGCCAGGGCCCGGTCTACCTGGATCCGCCCAGCCTGGATCTGTGGCCCGACGTGCATTGGGCGCCGGATGAACACAAGAGCCGCCGCGTCGATCTCGACGCACTGACGCCCGCCGACGTGGCGTCCTGGAAACCGGGCGAAACCCTGCTGCTGTCGGGCAAGCTGCTGACCGGGCGCGACGCCGCGCACAAGCGCATCGCCGACATCCTGGCGCGCGGCGAACAGCTGCCGGTGGACTTCACCAACCGCGTCATCTACTACGTCGGCCCGGTCGATCCGGTGCGTGACGAAGTGGTCGGCCCCGCCGGCCCGACCACCGCCACCCGCATGGACAAGTTCACCGAAACCATGCTGGGCAAGACCGGCCTCATCGCGATGATCGGCAAGGCCGAACGCGGACCCGCCGCCATCGAGGCCATCCGCAGGCACAAGAGCGCCTATCTCATGGCCGTGGGCGGCGCCGCCTATCTCGTGGCCAAGGCCATCAAGGCCGCGCGCGTGCTGGCGTTCGAGGACCTCGGCATGGAGGCCATCTACGAATTCGAAGTCAAGGACATGCCGGTCACCGTCGCGGTCGATGCGCAGGGCACTTCGGTCCACAACACCGGACCGGCCGAATGGCGCGCGCGCATCGGCAAGTTCCCGGTGGTCACGGCCTGATGCACCAACGCGCATCGGCGCCGGACATGATGCCGCCGCCGGCCTGCTGCGTCGGCGTGTTCGATTCGGGCGTGGGCGGCCTCACCGTACTGACCGCCCTACGGCGGCGCCTGCCGCACACGCGCCTGCTCTACGCCGCCGACTCGGCCTACGCCCCCTATGGCGAGCGCGACGCATCCTATGTGATCGACCGCAGCCGACGCCTCGCGCAATTCCTGCTGTCGCAGGGCGCGCAAGCCATCGTCGTGGCCTGCAACACGGCAACGGCGCTGGCCATCGCCGAGTTGAGGCGGCAATGGCCGCTGATCCCCTTCGTCGGCATCGAACCCGCCATCAAGCCCGCGCTGGCGGCATCGGCAGGCAGGCCCGTCGGCGTGCTGGCCACCCCGGCCACCTTGTCCAGCGCCAAGTTCCAAGCCCTGGTTCTGTCGCTGAACCCGCAAGGCGATCTGCTCCTGCAGCCCTGCCCAGGCTTGGCCGAAGCCATCGAAACCCTGGGCCCTGACGCGCCCGGGACGCGAGGCCTGATCGCGCGCTTTTGCGCTCCCCTGCGCGAAGCCGGGTGTTCCACCGTCGTGCTCGGCTGCACCCACTACCCCCTCGTCGCCGAGGCCATACGCGAAGCGCTCGGAGCAGCCGGTGCCGGGGCCTGTTTGCTTGACCCTGCGGATGCCGTCGCGGCGCAAACCGGAAGAATCGTTGCGAGCCTGCAAACGCCGGCGGCCCGGCGCGACGCGCAGCAGGGTCCCGAACTGATCGCCTGGACCAACGGCCAGCCGGCCGCGCTGCGGCGCGTCGCCGCGGCCTGTGGCCTGGACGGCATGCCGGTGCGCACGCTCCCCGCAATGCTTGAATAGGCGCCCGAACACCCGCCCCTTGCGCCCGAAGCTGATGGACAATTCGCGTCGATGGACGTCCCGTGTTGCGGCGGATGCCGCTTGCCGAAACCCGGGAGGCCGACCTACCCGGCCGCCCAAGGCCGGTGAAATTCGCCCCATCGTGAAAAACAAAAATCAACTGTCGTTGGAACACCGCCGTGCTTCCCAACCAACTCGCTAAACAGGGCCGCTCCACACTGGAGGAAGAACAGTGCCGCATGTTGCACGCGGCCACCCCCGTTTCGGCGCTCACCAACCTGGGCACCGGGGGCATCGCGATATGGGTGCTGCGGGAAGCTGTCCCCCCTGTGGGTTTGTCGATCTGGGCCCTGTGGTTGGTGCTCGTGCATGGGACGCGCCTCGGACTTTGGGCATGGAGCCGCGATTCGCACCACGCGGCCAGGCGTGCCGCTTGGCTGCGGGGCGGCGTCTTCCTGTCAGGATCGGTGTGGGGTGCGCTTTGCGTCTTCTTCTTTCCGGCCGATTTGCTGCAACAAGCCATTCTGGCCTTTTTCATCGCGGGAGTGAGCGGTGCCGCCGTGGTCGGGCTGGCGTTTGATCGTCGGGCCGCATTGTTTTTCGTCTGGCCGGCCCTTGTGCCCCTGATGGTCCGCCTGTGGCTGCAGGGCAGCGCGATGGCGCACGACATGAGTGTGATGGCGGGCATCGATCTGCTGTACCTCAGCGCAGCAGCCCAGAGAGGGCAACGTCAGTTTGCTCAATGGCTAAGCTGGCGCAATCAGGCCTTTCAAGGGATCGACCAGTTGGCCCAGCAGGCCCGAGGCCTGGAGCGTCTGGCGCGCTTCAACGCCTTGCTTGCGCAGGCCAACCAAATGGGCTCCACGGTGAATCAGCCCAACGCTTTGTATGAGGCCGTCTGTCACGCCGCCGTCACGAGCGGTGCGCTGAAGCGCGCATGGATTGGACGGCCGGATCCCACCACAGGGAGGTTCGACATTCTGGCCCTGGCGGGAGCCGCCGGGGATTGGGACGGTGCGCGAATCTCCTGCCGGGCGGACGACCCGGCGGGCACGGATCCGACCGGAAGGGCCTGGCGCGACGACCAGGCCATTTTTGTGGCGGAATCCCCGTCCGGCGAGCCCACGCACGCATCGTCTGAACCGGGCCGTCGCTACGCACTCGGGCCATTCGCCGCCTTGCCCGTCCACGCGCAGGACCAGGTCGTCGCGGTGTTGTCCGTGTACTTCGACGAGGACGAGGCACTGGACGCCGGCACACGCGAAATGTTGATGAATCTGGTGGCGAGCATCGAGCGCGGCCTGCAGGCCATCTGGCAGCGCCACCGGATCGCCAGCCTGCAAAAACTCTACCAGGCCTTGATGAGCGAAGGCGATGTGGTGCTTCGGGCGCGCAGTGCAGCCGAGATGCTCCTGAAAACCTGCGAGCGGCTGACTGAAGATACCCAGTTCCATGCGGCGTGGGTCGCACGCCCCGATGCACAGGGCCACATCGAAGTGATTGCGCGCGCCGGCAGCGGGGCCGAACAGTTGGACAATCTGGACATCAACATCCACGATGAGAACAAGTCCCCGCTGGTGATTCGCGTCTTGTCCGGCGAGGGTACGGTGTACCGCAACGATCTGCTTGGGGACCCGAATCTCCAGCCCTGGTTTTCCTCCATGGCCAGATACGCATGGCATGCCGCGCTGGCCACAGCCGTGCGGCGCGGGGGCGCGATCTGGGCCGTTCTGGTGTTTGTCTCCCCACAGCGCGATGCGTTCGATGACCAGACAATCGCGCTTTGCCAGCGCATCGCGGAACTGCTGGGCCACGGGCTCGACGAGCTCGATGTGAAGGAGCGCCTGCGCAAGCTGCAACGCGAAGAATCGCACCGCGCCCGGCATGACCCGCTGACCCATCTTCCCAATCGCTACGCGCTCGAACAATACCTGCCGACCGCCATGGCGAGGGCACGAGACCAGCGGTGGGTCCTGGCGGTTGGCATGATCGACCTGGACAATTTCAAACCCGTCAACGACACCTGGGGCCATGACGCCGGTGACCGGCTGCTGCAGGAGTTAGCCAGGCGTCTTCACGCCCGCGTCCGCGAGACGGATTTTCTGGCGCGGCTGGGCGGCGACGAATTCGTCGTGGTGATCGAGCAGATCGACGAGTTACGGGCACTGCATCAACTTGGCGAGATATTCCATCGTCTGCACCAAGCGGTGGAATCGCCCATCGAGATCGCTCCGGGGACGAAGGTGGAAATCAACATGACCATGGGTCTGGCCTTGTATCCGCGCGATGCCGAAGACTCCGAGGCCCTCATCCGTCAAGCCGACGCGGCCATGTATGAGGCCAAGCTCCACAAGCTTGATCGGCCCACATGGTGGCAATTGCGCACCCCCAGCGCACCCCCGCCAGCACCCGGGGACGGACACGATCCGGGCGCTCAGGCGACGCAGCCCGGCGCATCCTGATCTGCGGCGATCGTTTCCTAAGTCGCTGCCGCCTGTCCCGTGCCATCCAGCAGCGCCTTGAGTTCGGTGTCGTTCAGGGTTTCGTTCTGCAGCAACTGCCGCGCGCCCTGCTCCAGGACCGCGCGTTTTTCCTGCAGGATGGCCTCGGCGCGGGCGAAGGCGGCATTCACCAGTTCGCGCACGGCGCAATCGATCTCGCGCGCGGTCTGCTCGCTGTATTCGCGCGGCTGCGGCATCACCGGCCCGCCCAGCATGGATTGCGGTGCGGATTCCAGCGCCATCTGCCCCAGCTTCTCGACCATGGCGTAGCGCGTGACCATGCTGCGGGCGATGTCGGTGACCTTGACCAGATCGTCGGCGGCGCCGGTGGACCAGTGGCCGTAGACGAGATGCTCGGCGGCACGCCCGCCCATCAGCACGGCCATCTTGTTCTCCAGTTCCGCGCGGGTCATGAGATAGCGGTCTTCGGTGGGCCGCTGGATGGTGTAGCCCAGCGCACCCACGCCGCGCGGAATGATGGACACCTTGTGCACCACGTCGGTGCCGGGCAGGCTCATGGCCACCAGGGCGTGGCCCATTTCGTGGTGGGCGATGATGTCGCGCTCCTTCGGGTTGAGCAGGCGGTTCTTCTTCTCCAGCCCGGCGACGATGCGTTCCACCGCGCGCGTGAAGTGCGCGGGCGTCACGGCCTGGGCGCTTTCGCGCGTGGCCAGCAAGGCGGCTTCGTTGACCAGGTTGGCCAGGTCGGCGCCCGAAAAGCCCGGCGTGAGCGCGGCGATCTGCTCCAGGTCCACCGAGGCGTCGAGCCGGATCTTGCGCACGTGCACGCGCAGGATCTGCACGCGGCCGAGCTTGTCGGGCCGGTCGACCAGCACCTGACGGTCGAAGCGGCCGGCGCGCAGCAGAGCCGGGTCGAGAATTTCAGGGCGGTTGGTGGCGGCGAGAATGACCAGGCCCGAGGCTGAATCGAAGCCGTCGAGCTCGACCAGCAACTGGTTGAGGGTCTGCTCCTTCTCGTCGTGGCCGCCGCCGAAGGGCGAGGCCCCGCGGGCGCGGCCCAGGGCGTCGAGCTCGTCGATGAAGATGATGGCCGGGGCCTTGTCCCGCGCCTGCTCGAACAAGTCGCGCACCCGCGCGGCGCCGACGCCGACGAACATTTCGACGAATTCCGAGCCGCTGATGGAGAAGAACGGCACGCCGGCCTCTCCGGCCACGGCCCGCGCCAGCAGGGTCTTGCCAGTGCCGGGCGGCCCCACCAGCAGGATGCCCTTCGGCAGGCGCGCGCCCAGGCGGCTGTGGTCGACCGGATTTTTCAGGAAATCGACCACCTCCTTGAGTTCGGCCTTGGCCTCGTCCACGCCCGCCACGTCGTCGTAGCTCACGCCGGTGCTGCTTTCCATGTACACCTTGGCGCGGCTCTTGCCGATGGACATGAACCCGCCCATGCCCATGCCGCCCTGTTTGTCGGCGAACCTGCGCACCATGAAGAACCACACGCCGAAAAACACCAGCGCCGGCAGCACCCAGGACAGGATGTTGCCCAGCCAGGTGTTCTGGTAGGCCTGCGAATACGTCACGCCGTAACGCTGCAGCTGGCCGGCCAGCTGCGGATCGACGCGCACCGCGACCACGAGCTTCTTGCCGTTCGCCGCGGGGCTCTTGAGCGTGCCGGTGATGGTCTGTTCGCCCACCACCACGTCCTGGATCTTGCCCTGTTGCAAGTACGTTTCGAACTGGCTGTAAGGCACGGTCTGCACGTTCTGGTAGGACGACCACAGGCTTTGCAGCCAGAACAGGGTGACGAGGGCGATGAGCCAGTAGCCCAGATGGACGCGCGACTTGGGGTCGAGCACGGGAAACTTGCCGGCACCGCGGCCGGTGGCGTTGGATGGGGGCGTCGGCCCCTGTGGCTTGCCGTTCGGCATGGTCTTGCTCCCGATGAACTCCAGGCTCCGGAGAATAAGCGCCGGCGATGAATCTTCAAGAGGGTACGCGCCTGGCGAGCGCAGACCCGGACGGCGTCAAGATTCGTCCTGGCCTTCGCCGCCCGGCATGATGAGGAGCCAGGCGCTGCGAAGTTGCAGCGGCAGGCCGGCGACCAGCATCACCAGGCCGGCGTAGTGCTGGTCGTCCAGCGGACTCAGGTTCCAGATGCACAGCACATCCAGGTAGGGCGTGTAGAGCACATGGCCGCTCCACACCCACACCGCGGCGATCACCATCATCGGCAAGCCGAGCGCCCAGCCGTAGATGCCGGCCACCCAGCGCCGGGTGATGGCGCGGCTGCCGTCCAGCAACTGCGCCCAGGCCATCAGCCCGGCCAGCATGACCAGCAGGCCGATGGGCGCGCTGAACAGCGCGTCGGCCAGCGCGGTGTTGAACACCCCGGGCAGGTTCGCGCCCAGCGTGAGCAGCACGAAGACGGCGAAGGTCACCCAGGGATCGAGCAGCCAAGCCGCCCAGACGCGGTTGCGCCCCTGATGCCAGGCGGTTCGCGCCGAAAGCGGAAATCCCAGCAACAACAGCGGCGACACCACCTGGCCCAGGGCCATCAGGGCCACGGTGTAGCCCGTCATCGAAGCCAGCGGGTTGTTCAGTCCCCAGGCGGCCAGCAGCGTGAACACACAACCGGAGGCGAACACGGCCCAGCGCCAAGGCGCCCAGCGCCGGCGCCAGGCCGACAGCGCGTAGGCGGCGGCGGCCACGGCGACCGCGGCGAACCAGCCGCCCCAGGCGGCAAGCGGCCAGGTTTGCCCTGTCATGGATGAGCCAGCACGGCGCGCAGGTCCGCGGGCAGCCAGGCCGGATCGGTGAGCTGGCCGTAACCGTAGCGTGCGCGCAATCGGCCCCTGGGTCCGACCAGGGTGACCGCGGCGGTGTGGTCGATCCAATAGCCGCCGTCGGACGTGTCGACGCGCCGCCATGTGACGCCCCATTGCCGTGCGGCGCGCGCCACCTCCGGCAGCGGGCCTCGCAGCCCGATGACACCGGGCATAAAGGCGTCCAGATAGGCCCGCAGCACGCCGGGCGTGTCGCGCGCCGGGTCCAGGCTGACGAACACGACACGCACCTCGCTGCGCAGCGGACCGAGGCGGTCGAGGGCGCGGGCCAGCGCCGACAGGGTCAGCGGGCAGACATCGGGGCAGTGCGTGTAGCCGAAGAACACCAGCACCGCCCGCCCCCGCTCGGCCTTCCAGTCGAAAGGCCGGCCCTGGGTATCGCTGAGGCCTTTGAAGGCCGGGGCGGGCCGGGACGGCAGCGGCGTGCCGTGCAGCGACGCCCGCGGCTGCTGCAGGCGCGACCAGCCGTCGAGCGCGGCGATGAGCAGCAGCGAGACGATCGCGGCGCGCCGCGCCGAGCCGCGCCAGCCCGACGCCGCGCCACCGCCAAGGGGCTGACGCGACGAGGCGTCAGCCCGGATCACCACAGCACAAAGCCAGGCGCATGGATGGGATGGGTGATCATCGGCCACAGGACCGGGATGTAGACCGCCAGGGTGATGATCAGCGTGACGAGGGTCCAGAATCCGAGCCGGTCGGCGATGCGCACGATGATCGAACCCTGCGGGCCGGCGATGACCTCGGCGAATGGGATCGCCACCATGGCCTTGGCGTCCTTGCGGCCGAACAGCGTGCCGAAAAACACGATGTAGAACGCCACGGCGCCCAGCATGGCAATGACCCCGCCGATCCCCACCAGGATCAACGCCGGATGCACGGCGCCATACAGCCGCATGTACTGGTCATGCGGCAGTCCGGAGACCCACGAACGGCGCGGCACGCCGTCCATCCCGGCCCAGTGGCCACCCAGTCCCCAGGTCATCATGCCGATGAACCACAGCCAGACGGACGCGAGCGCCAGCTTCGGGCTGTAGAGTCTGCGCCCGGTGAGGTGGGGCAAGAGCCAGAAGCTCACGCCCATGAACACCAGGGTCGTCATCGTCCCCACGGTCAAATGGAAATGGGCCGGTATCCACAAGGTGTTGTGCACCACGTTGTCGAGCTGCCAGCTGGCGTTGACGATGCCGCCAGCACCGCCGAAGATGAAAGAGACCAGCGCCAGCACCTGCGCCGCCACCGAGGCATCCTTCCACGGCAGCGCCGTCCACCAACCCATCAGCCCCTTGCCACCGCGGCGGCGCCCGGCGTACTCCAAGCTCAAGGCCACGGTGAAGGCCGTGATCAGGCTGGGAATGGCGACCGACAAGGTCAGCGCAGTGACCACTCCCTTGATGACCGGGGCAATGCCGGGGTCCGTGTACTGGTGGTGCGTCCCCACCGGCACCGAGAACACCAGCAACAGCAGGAAGGCCAGCCGTGTGAGCGGGTCGGACACCAGCTTGCCGCCGGCTTGCCGCGGCAGCATGGCGTAGATGGTGATGTAGCCCGGCATCAGCCAGTAATACACGATCGGGTGGCCCGTCCACCAGAACAGCG
This sequence comes from Thiomonas delicata, assembly GCF_900088825.1. Classification (GTDB taxonomy): domain Bacteria; phylum Pseudomonadota; class Gammaproteobacteria; order Burkholderiales; family Burkholderiaceae_C; genus Thiomonas_A; species Thiomonas_A delicata. The sequence continues at coordinate 1,717,741 of NZ_LT592171.1, forward strand.
TGCGCGCCAGCAACGGATCGATGGTGTGGGTCAGCCCCAGCGACCAGGGATCGAGCAGGAACACCGCCTCCATCGCCGCGCCCAGCGCGGCCAGCAGCCACATGAGCAGGGTGGTGGCGCTCATGAAGGTGACGAGCGGCGTCGGCTCGCCGGGATGAGCCTTTTTCCAGCGCGCGCGCATCTCCAGCACCACGGCCAGCGGCAGCAGGCTGGCCACCACCACGAGAGTGATGCCGAGGTAGAACCACGGGCTGCCCTCGAGCGGCGGGTAGAACGTGTAGAGCACGCTCGAGGAATTGTCGAACATGGCATAGGCGGCCATCAGCGTGCCCAGCAGCATCAGCCCGTAGGTGAACCAGGCCAGGCCCATCATGGGCTTGAGCTTGAGTTCGCGCGCTGGCAAGTACATCAGCCAGCCCGAGATGGTGAAGAAGGTGAACACGAAGGCGTTGAGCACGCCATGCAGGGTCAGCCCCTGGTAGTAGGACTTGAGAAAGGGTTGCAGATAGGGATAGAGATCGATGCCGGCGTAGTTCGTGCTCTGCAGCACGCCGATGGCGATGCCGACCATGAGCGCCAGGAAACCGGTGACCCAGAAGGCCAGCAGCATTTTCTTTTCGCCCGCGATTTCCTGGGTGGTCGGCACGGACAAGGCCGTTGGAGACAGGACTGCGCTCATGACTGCTTGCTCCCGGTGATGACGATTTTGCCGATCATGGCCTGGTGGCCGGCCCCGCAATACTCATTGCAAATGATGTAGTAGGTGCCGGGCTTGTCGAAGGTGTAGGACACGTGTCCGACCACGCCTGGGATGGCCGTGATGTTGATGCTGGTTCCCTGCACCTCGAAGCCGTGCAGCACGTCGCCGCTGGTCACGTAAAACTTGACATGCGACCCCGCCGGCAAGGTGATGGGCGTGGCGGTGCCGGGGGTCCAGCTCCATGCCCGGCCCATTTCGTAAATGTTGTAGCTGTTCGGGCCGGTCTGCTTGATGCCCGAGCCTTGGAAATCGGCCAGGGTCGCCGGTGTGTCGGGGTTGCTGTAGAACTGCACCGTCTTCGCCACCAGGCCGTAGTCGTGCACCACGAAATAAACCGTGACGATGAACAGCACCGCAATCATCGCCACCGAAATGAACACCCAGGCGCGCTCGTGCCGCAGGGCGAGATGATGAAACTTGTCCTCGAATGCGTCATGTGTCGTCGTTGCCATGTCGACTCCTCAGGACCGCAGCGAAAAATACGATGCCACCATCGCCCAAAGGCCGATGACGACGACGAACAAGGCCCCGACGATGACCCAGGCGCCGCGGGGACGGGCGAACTGCAGGTCGGGCATCGGCAAGTCCACTTGCTCCACCGGCCGCCCATCCGCGCCGATCATGGGCAAGGGCACATAGGGAACTTCTTCTTGCATGGGTTTTCTCCTTGGGGTGTGTCGGGTTCGCGCTGCGCTTCGCGGCATCAAGCGCGCTCCATGAATATAAGCAGCCACGGATACAGCGCCTTGCGCAAGGTCACATGCCAGTGGCTCGATATGTGAACGGTGTATCCGTTTGTTTCCGTATGGCGCTTCAATAGCCATAGGCCAGCAGCGCGCCGAGCAGCGGCACGACCACCATCACATGGGCCTGCCACATCAGCCACACACGCTGGGCGCGGATGTCCTCGGCGTCCGGGAAAAAATCGTCCTGCACCCGCCGGAGGTTCCAGCGGCGCAAGGTCCGGGTCTGAGGCAAGGCCATGGCCACCATCACGGCGAACAGCACCACCTTGCCCCAAAGCAAGGGATTGCCGGCATACCAGGCCCAACCCTTGACACCCCACGCCATGCGCGCCACGCCCGTGGCCAGCACGGCGGCAAAACTCGCCCACAGCCACAGGTCCAGGGTCATGAGCCGGTCCAGCACGCTCTTGCGCCCGGCGATCACGTCGACGCGCATCAGCGCGGTCTTGGCGGTGAGAAAGACCGCCAGCAGCAGGATGGCGGAGATATGGGCGTAGGCGAGCAGGGATTCGAGCAGCATGGAAACTCCGGATCAGGATGAAAACCGCCAACCGCCCCGGATTCGAAGGCGAGGACGGGGCAGCGCCAAGACTGTGCCAAGTTGCGCGGTCAGCGCGGCGGGTCGCGCTCCAGCAGATGCCGCTTGTGCCGCACCTCGGCCCATGCCGCGGCATCCGCCGGCGCGGCCTTGACCCGCGTGATCGCCGGCCAACTGCGCGCCAGGTCGGCGTTGTGCGCGATGAACGCCTGCTGCTCGGCCGGGACCTCGTGCTCGGGATAGATGGCCTCCACGGGGCACTCCGGCACGCACAGATTGCAGTCGATGCACTCGCGCGGATCGATCACCAGCATGTTCGCGCCCTCGCGGAACGCATCCACGGGGCAAACGGCCACGCAGTCGGTGTACTTGCACTGGATGCAAGCTTCGGTGACCACGAATGTCATGTCAACCTCGCGCTGGACCCCGCTTGCCCGCGATGCCGGCTGCCGGCGCGCGGTCGGCGCGGGGGCGCACCAGCCAGGGGAGGTAGCGCAGCACGAACACCCAGCAAGCCAGCGTCCACAGCACGGCGGACGCCTGCAAGGCCGCGACCTGCGCCGGCCATGGCACGAAAGCCAAGAGGCGTAGCAGCGCGGCGGCCAGCAGCAGCCCGTAGCTCAGCAGGGACCAGCGGTCCAGGCGCAACGCCCGCCCCAGGTGGCCCAGGGACGTGCGGGTGACCATGCCGATGATCAGCACCGCGAAGCCGCAAACGGCGAGGAGGTGGATCCAGAGCGAGTCGGGAACGGGTGCGCCGAGCGCCTGCGCCCCGCGCGCCGCCAGGCCGCCGGCCAGCCCGGCATAGCCGAGATCCAAAATCCACAGCAGCGGCTGGTGCAGCACGCGCCAGGGTTTCCAGCGCCACAGATGGGTCAGCATGATGCCGGCCGAGCCCAGCAGCGCCAGCCCCTCGAGCGCGGGCCAGCGGCCCAGCATTTGCAGGCCCGCGGCCAGCACCAGCAGCGCGAGGTTGACCACACCGCTGGCCGCGGCCACGTTCAATTGCAGCCCCGGCACGGCGCGCATGGCGAAGAACGGAATCACGCGACGGCCGATCAGCGCGGCCACCACGGCCATCAGCAGCAGGCCGGCATGCAGAGCCCGCCAGAGCTCGGGAAACGCCGCGCTCCGCGCAGCCCACAGGAAGGCCGCGTCGGACGCGCCCAGACCCAGCAACAGCAAGGGCACGCCGAGGTTGCGCCGGTTGCGTGTCTTCAGGATGGGCCAGGCGCAGGCCACGGCGGCGACAGCGAAAAACGCCACGTCGAGCACCGCCGCGGGTTCGAACCACGGGCCGCCGGCAAGCAGCCCTGCGCGCGCCAGCAGCCAGACCAAGCACAGGGCGGCGAGCGGCCCGCCGCGCAGCGTCGGCAGACCCGTCCAGTTCGGAACGGCGGTGAGCAGGAAGCCGACCGCGATGGTCGCCACGAAGCCCCACAGCATCTCGTGCGCGTGCCAGAGCACGCCGGCAAGCGGAGCGTGCGCCAGGCCGGGGGCGAACACCCAGATCATCACGACCACGCCGGCCCAGGCCATGCCCAGCGCGTACAACGGGCGAAAACCCAGTTCGAAGGTGGCGGCAAAGGACGGCGCGGGAAGCGCAGCGCCCGCAGGCTCCTCGATGCGCAGGAGTTCAACCGGCATGTTGCGCCCCCTGCAAATCGTGCGCCAGGACCTGCGGGCGGTTGGCCATTTGCCAGCCCAGCCACAAGCTTTGCGCGATGCGCCCCGCGAGTTGGTCGGCGCGCGCCTTCATCGCCGGTTGGCACACCGCCTGCGTCGTCGCCTGAAACAAGGCCAGCCAGCGCTCGAACAACTCGGGCTCGAGTTCTGGCAAGGCTTGGTGCGCCGGCATCGGCGTGCCGCTGTAGCGCCCGGCCCCCAGCAGGACCGAGGACCAGAAGTCCACCATCTTCGCCAGATGCGCGGACCAATCCGCGATGTGCGCGTCGAACACCGGACCGAGTCTTTCGTCTTGCCGCACGCGACCGTAGAACGCGTGCACCATGCGGGCGATGTCGTCTTCGCTGCACTGTGCGGGGTCGAGTCTCATGGCTTGCTGTTCCTTCTGCCGCCTGTCGTGCGGCTTTAATGATTCATTTGTTATGAATCATATATCCCGCCACGCATGCCGGCAAACCCACGCGGCCGCAACGGGCACTGCAACTACGGCGTGCCGGCCATGCGGTTCGTCTTGCCTTTCGGCTTGACAAAGGCGATCGTCTGCATGCCGCCGGCTGCCGAGCGATCCGACACCAGATCAGCCAGTGTCATGCCGTCGAGCGTCTGGAAAAATGCATCCAGCGCGGCATGCAGGCCCCGCGCCAGGCGGCAATTCGGGGTGAGCACGCAGGCGTCGCGCGAGCGGTCGAAGCATTCCACCAGGCTGAAATCCTCCTCCGTGCTGCGCAGCACGGCGCCGATGCTGATCTGCCGCGGCGGACTGGCGAGGCGGATGCCGCCGGCGCGACCGCGCACCGACTGCAAAAACCCCACCGAGGCGAGATGAAACACGACCTTGGTGAGGTGACTGCGCGAAATGCCGTGAAAAGTGGCCAACTCGGTGATGGTGACGAGCCGATCGGCATGCTCGGCGGCGTACATCAGCACGCGCAAGGCGTAGTCGGAAAACTGGGTCAGGCGCATGGTGGCTTGAACACAAACGCAAATGAGCGTCGAATGCGGCATTGTCCATCCAAACCCACACGCCATGCCGCGCCGCGACCGCAGCCCGGGATGGCCTGGCCACATCGACCCATGACCCCCGTGCAAAACGACCGCCAGCAATTCGCCAGCGACAACCTCGCCGGCATCTGCCCCGAGGCCCTGCAATCCCTGCTCGACGCCAACGCCAGCGGCCACCAGCCCGCCTATGGCGACGATGTCTGGACGCAGAAATCGACGGACATGATCCGCGAGCTGTTCCAGACCGATTGCGACGTGTACTACGTGTTCAACGGCACCGCCGCGAATTCGCTGGCGCTGGCGTCCATGTGCCAGAGCTACCACAGCGTGATCTGCTCGCCGGTGGCGCATATCGAGACCGACGAGTGCGGCGGACCCGAGTTCTTCTCCAACGGCTCCAAGCTGCTGGTGGGGGAAGACGAAAGCCCGGCGGCGCGCCTGGGCAAACTCACGCCCGACGCCGTGGAGCACCTCGTCACCAAGCGGCGCGACATCCACTATCCCAAGCCCAAGGTGGTGTCGATCACCCAGGCCACCGAGCTGGGCACGGTCTACACCGTGGAGGAGGTGCGCGCCATCGCCGCCATCGCCAAGCGGCGCCATCTCAAGGTGCATATGGACGGCGCGCGCTTCGCCAACGCGGTGGCCGCGCTCGACGTGCATCCGTCCGAGGTCACCTGGCGCGCCGGGGTCGACGTGCTGTGCTTCGGCGGCACCAAGAACGGCCTGCCGATGGGCGAGGCGGTGGTGTTCTTCGACCGCGAACTCTCCGCCGACTTCGCCTGGCGCGTGAAGCAAGCCGGTCAGCTGGCCTCCAAGATGCGCTTCATCTCCGCGCCCTGGGTCGGCATGCTCGATGGCGACACCTGGCTGCGCAACGCCCGCCACGCCAACGCCATGGCGCAGCGCCTGCACCAGGCCATCCACGCCCTGCCCGGCGTGCGCGTGCTGCACCCGCCGCAGGCCAATTCGGTGTTCGTGCAGTTGCCCGCCGCGGCCATCGCCCGGCTGCACGCGGCGGGCTGGCTGTTCTACGAGTTCATCGCCGGCGGCGGTTGCAGGCTGATGTGCGCCTGGGACACCCAGCCGGAAACCGTGGACGCTTTCGCCGCCGATCTCGCCGGGGTGTGCGCTCAGGCCGCCTGAGCCCCCGGCATCGCCGCGCAACCGCGGCCCACCGACACATCCAACCCGAAGCAAAATCCATGGCCGTTTCCGTCTTCGACCTGTTCAAGATCGGCATCGGCCCGTCGAGCTCCCACACCGTGGGACCGATGCGGGCCGCGCGCCTGTTCGCGCTCGGACTGCAGCAGCAGGGCCTGCTCGATGCGACCTCCCGCGTGCAATGCCGGCTGTACGGCTCGCTGGCGGCAACCGGCAAGGGCCATGGCAGCGACAAGGCCGTGATCCTCGGCCTGCTCGGCGAAGAGCCCGACCATGTGGACGTGGACACCATCCCCGCCCGCATCGACGCGGTCAGGTGCGACCGGTGCCTGACCCTGCTGGGCAGCCACAAGCTGGACTTCGACCCGGGCGCCGATCTGCTGTTCATGCGCGGCAACCCCCTGCCGCTGCACCCCAACGGCATGCGCTTCACCGCGTTCGACGCCCAGGGCGCAACCCTCGCCGAGCGCAGCTACTACTCGGTCGGCGGCGGTTTCATCGTCAGCGAGCAACTCGCGGCCGACGGCTCGCGCCACGCCACCATCGCACCGGACACCACCATCCTGCCGCTGCCCTTCCACAGCGGCGCCGAACTGCTTGCGGTGGCCGAGCAGCATCGATGCAGCATCGCCGACGTCATGCGCATCAACGAGCGGCATTGGCGCCGCGATGCGGAGATCGACGCCGGCCTGCTGCGCATCTGGCACGCCATGCAGTCCTGCGCCTCGCGCGGCTGCCGCACCGAGGGCCAGCTTCCCGGCGGTTTTCGCGTCCAGCGCCGCGCTCCAGAACTGTTCCGCGCCCTGTACGGCAAGCCTGCCGCCAGCCCGCTCGACCCGCTGCGCGCGCTCGACTGGGTCAACCTCTGGGCGCTGGCCGTAAACGAGGAAAACGCCGCGGGCGGGCGCGTGGTCACCGCACCGACCAACGGCGCCGCCGGCATCGTGCCCGCTGTCTTGCATTACTACACGCGCCTCACGCCCGAGGCCGACGACCAGGGCGTGATGGACTTCCTGCTCACGGCGGGCGCGATCGGCCTGCTGTACAAGGAAAACGCCTCCATCTCCGGCGCCGAAGTGGGCTGTCAGGGCGAGGTCGGCGTGGCCTGCAGCATGGCCGCCGGCGCGCTGTGCGCCGTGCTCGGCGGCAGCCCGGCCCAGGTCGAGAACGCCGCCGAGATCGGCATGGAACATCACCTCGGCCTGACCTGCGATCCGGTCGGCGGACTGGTGCAGATCCCCTGCATCGAACGCAACGCGATGGGCGCGGTGCAGGCCATCAATGCCGCGCGCATGGCTTTGCGCGGCAACGGCCATCACGCCGTTTCGCTGGACAAGGTCATCAAGACCATGCGCGAAACCGGCGCCGACATGCAGGCCAAATACAAGGAAACCGCGCGTGGCGGGCTGGCGGTGAACATCATCGAATGCTGAGAACCGCCGCGTCGCCGGCACGCCGACCTTAAGTCTGGCTTCAGGAACCCGCCGCGGCGCAGGCGGAACCAAGGAACGTCGGGCCGGCATGCCCATGACGAGCGCCATGCCGGCCGGCGCATTGCGTTACGTTCCACTCGACATTGGAGGTTCATCATGCGAAAAGCTTCAGCCCTTGTCGCCGCCGCAGCCGCCTTCATGCCCGCGCTGGCGCTGGCGGCGCAACCCCTTCTGATCCAAGTTGGCGGCCATGCCGTTCCCATGCACGAAACCGTGAAGGTCGTCCAGGGACCGAACGGCGCCATGAAGGTCAGCACCTGGCAATGGCAAAGCCCACAGGGTCATGAACGCATCGTGATCCAGCGCAGCGAAGGCGGCGCACCACCCGCCTGGGCGATACGGCAGATGCGAGACCTGCAATTGCAGATGCAAGGGATGCAGCACCTGCAGCAGGTCATGGCGCGGATGAGCGAACAGGCCTTGCTGCCGCTGCAAACCCTGCAGACTCTGGCGATTCAACCGCCATGGGCCATGCCTCCGCTGTTGCCGGCCATGGTGATCGTCGCGCCACAACAGATCGCCCCGACCCAGCCCGCGACAACGGCGCACCGGGCGGCCCCGCCGTTGCCACGCAAGCCAGCGGTGAAAGTCTGAATTCGCGCGCGGTCAGCCCGCCACGGCGGGCCGCTTGATCGTCGATTGGTCCGCCGTGGCTCAAGCGCGAACATGCGCCGCCAGCCACACCAGACCCACAAACACCGGCTGGTGCAGCATGTAGATGGTCAATGGCCAGCGCCCGAGAAAAGTCAGCGGGCGCACGGCGGGCAGCGCGGCGAGTGGCTTGAAGTCCACCCGCGCCAGCAAAGCGCCCAGACCCGCGCCCGCCCAGAACACCCCGATCCACGGCAGCAGCGGCACGTAGTCCTCGGTGATGGGCTTTTGCGTGATGAGCCCGGTCCAGTTCCACAGCGGTGGATTGAACATCGGATGGCCCCAGAGTTCGGGTGCGGCGATCGCCACCGGCGCCAGCAGCAGCACCCAGGCGCCGAGGCGGCGGCTGACGAGGTGATGCACGAGCAGCATCGCCGCCACGCCCTGCAGGATGCCGAAGTAGATGAAGCTCCGCGGGAACGCCAGATAGCTCCCGGCCACCACCAGCAGCCCGCAGCCGAAGATCTGCCCCCAGCGTCTCCAGAATGCGGCTTCGCGGCGCCCGCGCGCGTCGCCATGGCTTTGCGCCAGCCCGGCGGTGAACAGGAACAGGCTGACGATGCACACGCGCTGCCACAGCCACCAGGGGCTGGTGTAGAAGTCGGTATGGATGAAACCGAACCAGTTCAGGTCGAAGCTGAAGTGGAAGCTCATCATCCACACGATGGCCAGGCCGCGCAGGGTGTCGAGCCCGCCGAGGCGGGGGCGCGGCAACGCGGCGGATCGGTTCTGGCGCATGCTCAGGCGCACCAGGCACGGGCGTTGCGGAACATGCGCATCCAGGGCGATGCATCGCCCCACTCGGGCGGGCACCAGCTGAACTGCAGGCCGCGGAACACGCGCTCGGCGTGGGGCATCAGCGCGGTGAAACGGCCGTCGGGCGTGGTCACGCTGGTCAGGCCGCCGGCGCTGCCGTTGGGATTGAACGGGTAGGCCTCGGTGGCCCGGCCGCTGCCGTCGACGAAGCGCAGCGCGGCATGCACCTGGGCCGCGTCACCCTGCTGGGAGAAGTCGGCGCGACCCTCGCCGTGCGCCACCACCACCGGCAAGCGGCTGCCCGCCATGCCGCTGAAGAAGATGGACGGCGACGGCAGCACCTCGACCATGCTCAGGCGCGCCTCGTACTGCTCGGACTGGTTGCGCGTGAAGCGCGGCCAGGCGTGTGCGCCGGGAATCATCGGCGCGAGGGCGGCCAGCATCTGGCAGCCGTTGCAGGCGCCGAGCGCGAAGGTGTCGCCGCGGCCGAAGAAGCGGGCGAAGTCGTCGGCCAGCTTGGGGTTGAACAGGATGCTGCGCGCCCAGCCCTCGCCGGCGCCGAGCACGTCGCCATAGCTGAAGCCGCCGCAGGCGGTGAAACCACGGAAGTCCTTGAGGTCGACCCGGCCGGCGATGAGGTCGCTCATGTGCACGTCGAACACGTCGAAGCCGGCCTGGTCCATCGCCCAGGCCATTTCGCGCTGCGAGTTGACGCCCTGCTCGCGCAGGATGGCGACCTTGGGCCGCGCGCCGGTGGCGATGAAAGGCGCGGCCACGTCGTCGTGCAGGTCGAAGGTGAGGTGCGCGTGCAGTCCGGCGTCGGCGCCGCGCACCGCCTCGTGCTCGGCCTCGGCGCAGGCGGGGTTGTCGCGCAGGCGGCTGATGGCGTGCGAAACATGGTCCCAATGCGCCAGCAAGTCGGCGCGCGAGGCGGCAAACACCTTCTGCGTGTCGCGCCAGATCTCGATGGCGTCGCCGTCGGTGACCTGGCCGACGACATGGCTGCAGGCCGACAGTCCGTGCGCGCGCAGCGTCTGCAAGACGCGGTCGCGCTCGGCGGCGGCCACCTGCAACACCACGCCGAGTTCCTCGTTGAACAGCGCGCGCAGGGCGAGGTCGTTGCGCCGCTCGGCGACCTGCGCCGCCCAGTTCTTGGCATCGCCCGCGTCGGGCAGCGCCTCGGCGGCGGCGATCAGCAGGTCCAGGTTCAGCGCCACGCCGGCGCGCCCGGCGAAGGCCATTTCGCAGACGGCCGCCCACAGGCCGCCGTCGCTGCGGTCGTGGTAGGCCAGCACGCGGCCGTGCTCGCGCAGCGCGGCCAGCGCGGCGGTCAGGCTCAGGAGGTCCTGCGCGTCGTCCAGGTCCGGCACGGGCGAAGCGACCTGCTGCAGGGCCTGCGCCAGGATGCTGCCGCCCATGCGCTGGCGGCCGTGGCCGAGATCGACCAGGATGAGCACGCTGGGGCCGGCGTCGCGGCGCAGTTGCGGTGTCCAGGCGCCGCGCACGTCGGGCAGCACGGCGAAGGCGGACACCGCCAGCGACACCGGCGAGGTCACGCTGCGATCCTCGCCGCCGTGCTGCCAGCGGGTATGCATGGACAGCGAATCCTTGCCCACCGGCACGCCGATGCCCAGCGCCGGGCACAACTCCATGGCCACGGCATGCACGGTGTCGTACAGCGCGGCGTCCTGGCCCGGCTGGCCGCAGGCGGCCATCCAGTTGCAGGAAAGTTTCACCTGAGCCAGGCTGGCCAGCGGTGCGGCGAGCAGATTGGTGATGGCTTCGGCCACCGCCATGCGGCCCGAGGCGGGGGCGTCGCTCACGGCCAGCGGCGTGCGCTCGCCCATGGCCATGGCTTCGCCGCGCACGCCGGCATAGTCGGCCAGGGTGATGGCGCAGTCGGCCACCGGAACCTGCCACGGGCCGACCATGGGATCGCGGTGCGACAGCCCGCCGACGGTGCGGTCGCCGATGGTGATGAGAAAGCGCTTGGACGCCACGCTGGGATGGCGCAGCACCGTGGTGGCGGCCCAGTCCAGCGCCACGCCGGTGAGGTCCACGTCGGGCAGTTGCACCGGCACGCGCTGCACGTCGCGCACCATGCGCGGCGGCTTGCCCAGCAGCACGGACAGCGGCATGTCCACCGGCTGCTCGGGCAGCAGCGCGTCGCCCACCTGCAGCTGCGGTTCGGCCTGTGCCCGGCCGACCACGGCATAGGGGCAGCGCTCGCGCGCGCAGATGGCGGCGAAATCGTCGAGCGCTTCGGGGGCGATGGCCAGCACGTAGCGCTCCTGGCTCTCGTTGCACCAGATCTCGCGCGGGCTCATGCCGCTTTCCTCCACCGGCACGTCGCGCAATTCGAAGCGCGCGCCGCGCCCAGCGCCGTCCACCAGTTCGGGAAAGGCATTGGACAGCCCCCCTGCGCCGACGTCGTGGATGGCCAGGATGGGGTTGGCTGCGCCGAGCGCGCGGCAGGCGTCGATGACCTCCTGCGCGCGGCGCTGCATCTCCGGGTTGCCGCGCTGCACGGAGTCGAAGTCCAGGTGCTCGGCGTTGGCGCCGGTGGCCAGACTCGACGCCGCGCCCCCGCCCACGCCGATGCGCATGCCGGGGCCGCCGAGCTGGATCAGCAGGGTTCCCGGCGCGAATTCCAGCTTGTGCGTATGCGCGTCGGCCACCTCGCCCAGGCCGCCCGCCAGCATGATGGGCTTGTGGTAACCCCAGGTGCGCCCGGCGGCGGGCTGTTCGAACACGCGGAACACGCCGGCCAGATTGGGGCGGCCGAATTCGTTGTTGAAGGCGGCGGCGCCGATCGGCCCGTCCACCATGATTTGCAACGGGCTGGCGATGTGGGCCGGGCGGCCGATTTCCGTTCGTTCCCACGGCTCGGGCTGCGCCGCGTCGAGCCGCAGGTTCGACACGTGGAAGCCGCTCAATCCGGCCTTGGGCCGGCCGCCGCGCCCGGTGGCGCCTTCGTCGCGGATTTCCCCGCCCGCCCCGGTGGCCGCACCCGGAAACGGCGAAATGGCGGTGGGGTGGTTGTGGGTCTCCACCTTCATCAGCGTGTGCGCCAGCGCGGGTTCGGCGGCGTAGCGATGCTGCGGGCCCTGCGGCTGCCAGCGCTGGATTTCGCCGCCCTGCATCACGGCGGAATTGTCCGAATACGCCACCACCGTGCCCTGCGGACTGGTGGCGTGGGTGTGGCGGATCATGCCGAACATGGACAGCGGCTGCGGCTGGCCGTCGATGACGAACTGGGCGTTGAAAATCTTGTGCCGGCAGTGCTCGCTGTTGGCCTGGGCGAACATCATCAGCTCGACATCGGTGGGGTTGCGGCGCAACTGCCCGGCGAAGGCGTCGACCAGATAGGCGATCTCGTCCGCCGACAAGGCCAGGCCCTGCTCCACATTGGCCTGCTCCAGCGCCGCGCGCCCCTGCCCCAGCACGTCCACCGTGCGCAGGTGTTGCGGGGGCAGGTCGGCGAACAGACGGTGGGCCTCCTGGCGCTGCAGCACCACGGTCTCGGTCATGCGGTCGTGCAGCAGCGGAGCCACCGCCAGCAGTTCGGTTTCGCTCAGGGCCGCAAGCTTGGCGAACAGCCCGCCCGGCTTGAGCACGAAACGGTATTCCACCCCGCGCTCGATGCGCCGCACCTCGGCCCCGCAGTTGTGCGCGATGTCGGTGGCCTTGCTGGCCCAGGGCGAGATGGTGCCCAGGCGCGGGATCACCAGCAGCGCCGGCCCCTGCAGCGGGCCGTCGTACGAGGGTCCGTAGCGCAGCAGGCCGCCCAGGCGGTTGTGCAGCTCGGGGGCGGGCTCGGCATCGGTCGCGACGAAGTGCACGAAGCGCGCATGGATGTCGACGATGGACGCGGCCAGCGCGGGCTGCGCCTGCCGCAGGCGCAGCATCAGGGCCTGACGACGAAATGGCGACAGCGCTTGTGCGCCGTCGAAAGTGGAAATGTGCATGGAAGGCGCAGGCGGGAATGGGATGCGGGAAAGACGTGGACACCGCGCAAGCGCCAGGCCGGGAACGCCTGGGCCATGCCACCGGCGGCAGATTGACCACCCGTGGCGGCTTGCGAAGCGCGCATTTTAGATGGCGACACCCTGACGCGAACGCGGCCACCGCCGCCGGGCATGCCGTCCGGCGTGGCCGGTGAGATAATCGCCCGCACTATGAGCATCTCCATCAAAAACCAGGAAGACATCGCCAAGATGCGCGTGGCCGGCCGGCTCGGCTCCGAAGTTCTGGACTATCTCACGCCCCACGTGAAGGCCGGTGTCACCACGCAGCAGCTCGACCGCCTGGCGCACGACTACATCGTCGGTGTGCAAAAGGCCATTCCCGCGCCGCTGAACTACGCCCCGCCGGGCTACACCCCCTATCCCGCGTCCATCTGCACCTCGGTCAACCACGTGGTGTGCCACGGCATCCCGAACGACCGCGCGCTGAAGGACGGCGACGTGGTCAACATCGACGTCACCGTCATCAAGGACGGCTACCACGGCGACACCAGCCGCATGTTCATCGTCGGCAAGGTGCCCACCCACGTGCAGCGCCTGTGCCAGATCACCTACGAAGCCATGTGGCAGGGCATCGCGCGCGTGCGCCCCGGGGTGCGCCTCGGCGACATCGGCCACGCCATCCAGACCTTTGCCGAAGCTGCCGGCTACAGCGTGGTGCGCGAATTCTGCGGCCACGGCATCGGCCGCAAATTCCACGAAGATCCCCAGGTCCTGCATTACGGCCGCCCCGGCACCCTGGAAGAGCTGCGGCCCGGCATGACCTTCACCATCGAGCCGATGATCAACGCCGGACGGCGCGAGATTCGCGAAATGCCCGACGGCTGGACCATCGTCACCAAGGATCGCTCGCTGTCGGCGCAGTGGGAACACACCGTGCTCGTCACCGAAACCGGCTACGAGGTGCTCACCGTGTCCGCCGGCACGCCTGCCCCGCCGGAATTCGTGCGCGAACTCGCCACCACGGCCTAAGCAGTCCTTGGCATCCTCCAGTTCCGCCCAAGCGGCTCCGCCGCTGCCGACCGAAGCAGGCCGAATACGGCCCGAATTGCCGGCGCGCGACATCGCCGGGGTGCGGAGTTTCTGGCATGAAGCCCGACAACGACTGCTCGGCGACTTCAAGACCCGTCCCCAGCGCATCAGCCAGCTTCTACGCGGCCTGAGCCGTGCGGTGGATCTGGCCCTGCGCGAGCTGTGGACTCTGGCCGGCATGCCGGCCGACGCGGCGCTCATGGCGGTCGGGGGCTTCGGGCGCGGCGAGCTGTTCCCCTATTCCGACGTCGACGTGCTCATCCTGCTGCCGGACGCCGCCGACGCGAGCACCCAGCAGGCCGTCGAGCGTTTCGTCGCCGCATGCTGGGATGCCGGGCTGGAGATCGGGCCCAGCGTGCGCACCGTGCTGGCCTGCATCGAGGAGTCGGCGCAGGACGTCACGGTGCAGACCACCCTGCTCGAATCCCGCGCGCTGTGCGGAGATGCCGTGCTGATCCGGCGCTTCCGCAAGGCCTTCAAGAACCACCTGGAAGCGCGCGCCTTCTTCCGCGCCAAGATGCTCGAAATGCGCCAGCGCCATGCCAAGTTCGAGAACACGCCCTACGCGCTGGAACCCAATTGCAAGGAAAGTCCCGGCGGCCTGCGCGATCTGCAAATGCTGCTGTGGGTGGCGCGCGCCGCCGGCTTGGGCGGCAACTGGCAGCAACTGCGCCGCAGCGGCGTGCTGAGCGCCTACGAGGCGCGCAAGATCCAGACCAACGAGCGCACGCTCAAACGCATCCGCGCGCATCTGCATATCGCGGCCGGCCGGCGCGAAGACAGGCTGGTGTTCGATCTGCAGAACACCGTGTCGTCCACGCTGGGCCTCAGGCCCGAACCGAACAAACGCGCCGGCGAGGCGCTGATGCAGCACTACTACTGGGCCGCCAAGGCCGTGGAGCAGCTCAACCAGATCGTGCTCCTGACCATCGAGGGCCGGCTTTGGCCTGAACTCGCGGCGCAGCCGGGAACCCCGATCACGGGCATCGAAGGCGTCGAGGACGGCCGCTTTCTCGACAAGGACGGGCGCCTCGAGCCCGCCGACCTCGGACTCTACGAGCGCGATCCTCCGGCCATCCTGGAAACCTTCGTCGTGTTCACGCACGCGCCCGCCATTCGCGGCCTGACCGCACCCACGCTGCGCGCGCTCTACCACGCCCGCGAACGCATGAATACGGCGTTCTGCCGCGACCCGCGCAGCCACGCCGCCTTCCTGCGCATCATCCAGTCGCCGCAGGGGGCGACCCACGCCTTGCGGCTGATGAACCGCACCAGCGTGCTTGGGCGCTATCTGCGCCCGTTCCGCCGCATCGTCGGGCAGATGCAGCACGACCTGTTCCATGTCTATACGGTGGACCAGCACATCCTGATGGTGGTGCGCAACGTGCGGCGCTTCTTCGTCCTCGAACACGCCCACGAATATCCGTTTTGCGCCCAGCTGGCTGCCGGCATCGAGAAGCCCTGGCGCCTGGTGCTGGCCGCGCTGTTCCACGACATCGCCAAAGGTCGCGGAGGCGATCACTCCGTGCTCGGCACCACCGAGGTGCGGCGCTTCGGCAAGGCCACCGGCCTGAGCCCGGAAGACACCGCCTTCGTCGCCTTCCTGGTCGAACAGCACCTCACCATGTCCCGCGTGGCGCAGAAGGAAGACCTCAGCGACCCCGAGGTCGTGCTGCGCTTCGCGCGCCTCATGGGCGATGAACCCCACCTCACGGCGCTGTACCTGCTGACCGTGGCCGACATCCGGGGCACCAGCCCCAAGGTCTGGAACGGCTGGAAAGCCAAACTGCTGGAGGACCTGTACCGTGCCACGCTGCGCGTGCTCGGCGGCCAGGCGCCGAACCCGCAGGCCGAACTGCGCCAGCGCCAGATGGAGGCTCATCGCCTGCTCCACCTCTACGGCATCGACGAACAAGGTTCCAAGCCGCTGTGGGACACGCTGGATTCCAGCTATTTCCTGCGCCACGACCCTGCCGACGTGGCCTGGCATACGCGCCAGCTCATGCGCCACACGGGCAGCAGCGTGCCCGTGGTCAGCGGCCGCCTGGCACCCTATGGCGAGGGCCTGCAGGTGCTGGTGTACTGCCCCGACCAGCCCGATTTGTTCGCGCGTATCTGCGGCTTCTTCGACACCCACAATTTCAGCATTCTCGACGCCAAGGTCCACACCACCCGCAACGGCTGGGCGCTGGACAGCTTCGTCGTGGTGGAACCCAATCTGGCCCAGCATTACCGCGACCTCATCTCGATGCTGGAAGTGGAACTGGCCCGCACCCTGGCCGCGCGCGGGCCCTTGCCCGAGCCGGTGCACGGCCGGGTGTCGCGCCGGGTGCGCCATTTCCCGGTGCAGCCGCGCGTGGAACTGCGTCCCGACGAGCGCGGCCAACGCTGGATCCTGAGCGTGCGCGCCAGCGACCGCACCGGCCTGCTCTACGCCATCGCCCGCGTGCTGACCGCGCGCGGCATCAGCGTCCAGCTGGCCAAGATCATGACCCTGGGCGAACGCGTCGAGGACACCTTCGTGCTCCAGTCCCCGGCCCTGAGCAACGAACGCACGGTCATCGCCGTGGAAAACGAGCTGCTCGAAGCGCTCGGAACCTAGGGCGCGTCCACAGCGCCGGCCTCTCAAGGAAAGGCCGGGCCGTCCCAAGTTTCGTTGACCCCCACGGGGGCGGGCTGGGCGCAGCCCGGCCCTGGGGACGCTCAGTCGTTCTCGACACCGGCGCGCACCAGCTTGGCACGAAGTTCGTCCAACTGGCCGATGAGATCAAGCGCCAAGGCAGCGCCCTCCAGATTCACCCCCAGGTCATGCTGCAGGCGCCACGCGGCGCGCGCCGTGAACAGCGCCTGCGACGCGAATCTCCATTCCGACGGAGACGCGGTCTGCGCCGGCAGCGGTTCCAGAATGCCCGCCTGCACCAGTTCGATCACCCAGGTCTCGGGCTGGGCGCAGCCCCGCGTGATGTCCTGCAGGCTGAGCAGAACGCTGTCGTCCATGGGAAAGCTTTTCAGGACGGTGGCAATCATGGTTCAAACCCCCAGATGCAGGCGTGGATTGAAACGCAATTCGGCAGCCATCTTGCGATACAGCTCCGCGGCCTTCGGGTCCTCGGCCGGCGGCAGCACCACCTTCAGTTCGATGTACAGATCGCCCGGTTCCGCAGCCGGCAGACCACGGCCGCGCAGGCGCAGCTTGCGCCCGGTCTGCGAGCCGGCCGGAATGCTCACCTCCACCTTGCCCGCCGGCGTGGGCGCGGTCAGCTGCGCGCCGAGCGCCGCCTCCCAGGGCGCCACGGGCAGCGTGAGGTACAGATCCTTGTCGACCATCCGATACCAGGCATGGGGCTTGAACTGGATTTCCAGGTAGAGGTCGCCGCTGCGGCCATCCGCCCCCGGCGCACCTTGGCCCGCCAGGCGCAGGCGCTGGCCCTCGCGCACGCCGCGCGGAATCTGCACCCGTAGGCTGCGCTCGCGCATGACCACGCGACCCGAGGCATCTTGCGTCGGGCTTTGCAGCGTGATGTTGCGCTCGGCGCCGGTGTAGGCGTCCTCGATGTCGATGAGGATGCGCGCGTGGTGGTCGGCCGCGGGCGCGGCGCGGGACTGCCTCCCCGCGCCCGCCTCGAAGCCGTTGCCCCGCGCCGCGCCGCCGAACAGCGACTCGAAAAAGTCGCTGAACGCCGCGGCCTCCTCGGCGTCCATGCGCCGGCCGCCCGCCGGCCTCGCACCGGAGAACTCGAAGCCGCTGCCCCAGTCCGGCGGGGGCTGGAATTCCTGCCCGGCCTGGTAACGCGACCCCAACCGATCGTAGGCGGCGCGCTTTTCAGGATCCTTGAGCACCTCGTAGGCCTCGCCGAGTTCCTTGAAACGCTCTTCGGCCCCCGACTCCTTGCTCACGTCCGGGTGGTACTTGCGCGCCAGCTTGCGGTAGGCGCGCTTGATCTCGTCGACGCTGGCGCCGCGCTCGACGCCGAGCACCTGGTAGTAGTCCTTGTACCTCATCTCTCGTTTCGCCCTTCGTGGAGGATGCTGCGTTCTTCTATTTGCGTGCTGTGTCCGGATTGACAAGGCCACCCCGCTGCGATCTGGGTCAACTTCGCTGCCCCGCCCTCCCTGGTGCGTATTCTCCACGCATCGCCCGCGGGCCGGCTTGGCGTGTCAGCACACAGGGCGGCTGGGCCGGGCGCAGAGCGCATTCAGCGCCGAAACAGGCGGCCCTAGCTTCGCTCGAGCAAGGCCGACAGGTCGAGGCTGGACTGCTTGCCGATCTTGTCGCCATGCAGCGCAAGCCACGTCTGCGCCTGTTCGACGCCCAGCTCATACAAGCGCACGAGGAAGGACATGTGCGGCGCCAGCTTGGTTTCCGCGGCGAACTCGCCCATCGACGCATGCGCGTCGATCAGGTGGAAGCGCGACTGCATGATGCGCCTGTCCAGGCGGCCGAAACGCCACAGCGACGCGGCGGCGAAGGCTCGTGCCCGGCTGAACATGTGCAACTCGCGCATCAGCGGCGCGGTGAAGGCCAGTTCCATGGTGCGCTCCCGGATGCCCTGCACGGTACGCGGCGCCGGCCCCAGCTTCGACGGACTGAGCAGCACCAGCAAGGTGTCGCGGCTGGCGCATTCGTAGAACAGGGGAAAGATGGCAGGATTGGCGGCAAAGGCGCCGTCCCAATAGGCATCGCCGTCGATCTCCACCGCATGCTGCAGATTGGGCAGGCAGGCCGACGCCAACAGCGGCGGCACGTCGAGTTCGTGGTTGCGGAACAATCGCAGCCCGCCCGTCTCGGCGCGCGTGGCGGCGACGAACAGGCGCGGCGTTTTGGTCCTTCGCAGGCATTCGAAGTCCACCAGATCGGCCAGGAGGTCCCGCAACGGGTTGAGATTGAGGGGGTTGAACTGATAGGGCGAGACGAACTGCGCCCAGTGCAGCATGAGGCGGGCCGTTGGCGCCAAGGCGACTCCCGAGCCATCGTCCATGGGCACGGCGAAGCCGATGGGCACACTGGCGGCGATGCGGGTCCAGAACGTCGAAAGCAGCTCGCGCGCGCCGTCGCGCCCGCCGCGCCGCAACCCCTCGGCAAGCATCACTGCATTCATGGCCCCGGCGCTCGACCCGCTCAGGCCCTCGAAGTCAAGGCGGCCGTCCTCCAGCAGCCGATCCAGCACCCCCCAGGTGAAAGCGCCATGCGCGCCCCCGCCCTGCAAGGCAAGGTTGATGACGGTGCGCCGAGTTCGCGTTGCGAACAACATGTGGTCAAAGGAATCCGGGTCAGAGAAAAGTCGTGCGAGCGCCGCCAGGCCAGTCATCGTGCCAGACGCAGAACGCCGAAACTGAGCTTCGAAGCCGCCCTGCCCGCTCGCCGTCTTTGCGGACGTGGCCGGGGCTGCCCGGCTCATTGAGGGGTGGAGTATGACATTCCACCGTGAAGCATGCCCCCGAACGCCCCATTCATCGACGCTCGCCGTGGCGGCGCGACTGTTCATGCCACGGCGTCTATACTGTTTATACGGTTTATTCCGTTTCAGGAGATTTCCATGACACCCACCCGTGCGATGACCAAGAAACCCGCCACCCTTGCGGCCAAGGCCGCAACGCCCGTTCGCGCGGCAGCTGCGCGCAAGCGCGCTGCCGGACCATCAACCCCCGCCGTCAAATCCTCGCCGGCCAAGAAGGCTCTGGCCGCCAAAGACAAGGTCTCCGCGCATCCGGCCAAGACGCCCCCGCCCCAAACTGCCGGACAAGCCCAGACCGCCGCGGACGCAGCGGCCAAGCCAGCCAAACAAAAACTGGTCCGCGACAGTTTCACGATTCCGCGTGCGGAGTACGCCGTGCTCGGCGCCTTGAAAGAACGCTCGGTGCGACTCGCCAAGCCGGCCAAGAAAAGCGAAGTGTTGCGAGCCGCCATCAAATTGTTGTCGGCACAGACCGATGCGGCACTGCTCGCCGCGCTGGCCGCCGTTCCGTCGATCAAGACCGGCCGCCCGAAGAAAGCCAAGTAAGGCCGCAAGGGAAAAGGACCGCCCAAGAACGCTCAGGAATGCGCGTTGCCCGAAAAATCCACCGCTTTTTGTTTTGATTCATTTTTTGGCCTGCCCGGAGGGAATCGA
The DNA here is from genome assembly GCF_900088825.1 of Thiomonas delicata. Classification (GTDB taxonomy): domain Bacteria; phylum Pseudomonadota; class Gammaproteobacteria; order Burkholderiales; family Burkholderiaceae_C; genus Thiomonas_A; species Thiomonas_A delicata. The sequence continues at coordinate 1,737,704 of NZ_LT592171.1, forward strand.
ACCCCCGACCCACAGCTTAGAAGGCTGTTGCTCTATCCAACTGAGCTACGGGCAGCCAGCGGCTTTCGCCGGGTTTCCGGCGCGGTGAAGTGTAGTGGCCGCAGGCGCTCGGATTGCCCCGCGCGCCTGGAAACGTGGCCTCAGGCCAGCGCTTTTGCGGTGTAGCCGGCCTGGGTCACGGCGTCGATCAGGGCTTGCGCCGGTGCGTTCCCGTCGACCACGGCCTTGCCCTGCGCGAGGTCGACCTGGGCATTTTGCACGCCGGGTACGGCTTGCAATGCCTTGGAAACTGCGGCAACGCAGTGCTGACAGGTCATACCGGTGACGCTGAGCGTGGTGGTTTGCATGGTGGGGTTCCTTTCCGAGACGGATTGAGGGAGAAAAGCCGGGCCGCCCTTGGCGCCGTCGTGGCGAGGGGACGCCGCCGCATCGGGACTTTGCCACGGCTGCAGACGTTTCAGGCGCATGCTGTTGCCCAGCACGAAAATCGATGACAGCCCCATGGCCACGCCGGCCAGCATGGGATTGAGATGCACGCCCCACGGCGCGCCGAGCCCGGCGGCAACGGGAATCAGCAGAACGTTGTAGGCAAAAGCCCAGAACAGGTTGCCGCGGATGGTGGACATGGTGCGCCGCGCGGCGCGCAGTGCGGTGAGCACGCCGGGCAGTTCGCCGCGCGTGAGCGTGACGTCGGCGGCCTCGATGGCGATGTCGGTGCCGCTGGCCAGGGCCATGCCGACGTCGGCCTGCGCCAGCGCCGGAGCGTCGTTGATGCCGTCGCCCGCGAACAGCACGCGCCGGCCCTGGGCCTGCAGCGTCTTCACAACCTCCGCCTTGCCCTGGGGCAGAACCTCGGCGTGCACGGTGCCGATGCCGAGCTGCCGCGCCACGGCCTGGGCGGTGCGCGCGGCGTCGCCGGTCACGAGTTCCACGCCCAAACCCAGGCCCTGGAGCGCCGCGATCATGGCCGCGGCATCCGGTTTGATGGGGTCGGAAATACCCAGTACACCGGCGACTTGCGCATCGCGCATGACATACACCGCGGTCTGGCCTTCGCCTTGCATGCGCTCGGCCTGCGCTGCGGCCTGCCCGGGGTCGATGCCCTGCTGCACGACATAGCGCAAGGCGCCGACATGCACGACACTCCCGTCCACCACCGCCTGCGCACCGTAGCCGGTCGCGGAAGCGAACTGGCTTGCGGCCGGTTGGCCCAGCCCACGTTCGCGTACCGCCTGCAGCACGGCATGGGCCAGCGGATGTTCAGAGCCCGCTTCCACGGCGGCGGCCCAGCGCAGCACATCGTGCGCGGTGAAACCGGGCGCGGGCCAGATCGTGGTCAGCGCGGGGCGGCCGCGCGTCACGGTGCCGGTCTTGTCGAGCAGCACGGTGTCCACATGCGACAGCGCCTCCAGCGCCTCCCCCTTGCGGAACAGCACGCCGAGTTCGGCCGCGCGTCCGGTGCCGACCATGATGGCGGCCGGGGTGGCCAGGCCCATCGCGCAAGGGCAGGCCACCACCAGCACGGCCACAGCGGCGAGCAAGGCGTGGCTGATGGCGGGCGGTGGGCCGATCCATAGCCAGACCATGAAACTGAGCGCGGCGATCGCCAGCACCGCCGGCGTGAAGACGCGCACCACGCGGTCGGCCAAACCCTGGATCGGCAGTTTGCCGCCCTGCGCCTGCTCCACGAGCCGGATGATCTGCGCCAGCATGGTGCCCTGCCCCACCGAGGTGGCCTCCACCACCAGCAGGCCCTGCTGGTTCACCGTGCCCGCGCGCACCTTGTCGCCGCTGCGCTTGGCCACCGGCACCGGCTCGCCGCTGAGCATGGCTTCGTCCACATAGGAGCTTCCCTCGACCACGCTGCCGTCCACCGGCAGGCGCTCGCCGGGCCGCACCACGACCCGATCCCCCAGGCGCACGTCCACGATGGGCACGGTGATCTCGGCGCCGTCGCGCTGCACCCGTGCATCCTTGGCCTGCAGCTTCACCAAGGCGCGGATGGCGCCCGCCGTGCGACCTTTGGCCAACTCCTCCAGATATTTGCCGAACAGCACGGCGGCGACCACCACGGCCGCGGAATCGAAATACACATGTCGTGCATCCGGCGGCAGCATGCCCGGCACGAGCAGCACCACCATGCCGAACAGCCAGGCCGCGCCCGCGCCGGTGGCCACGAGTGAATTCATGTCGGGCGACCCATGCCGGTACGCGGCCCAGCCCGGGCGGAAGAAGCGCCGGCCCGGGCCGAACAGCACGACGCTGGTACACAACGCCTGGACCCAGTCCCAGAAGCGCGGCACGGCAGCGGGTGCCGCGGCGTCCAGCCAATGCCCAAAAGCTGGCCACACCATGCCGCCCATCGACAGCACCATCACCGGCACGGCCAGGCCCACGGCCAGCAGCACGTCGCGGCGCATGGCCTGCAATTGGCGACGCTTGTGCTCGGCCTGGTCGGCCTCCAGCGCGGCGGCATCGCCCTGCGGCAAGGTGGCGCCATAGCCCGCATCCGCCACGGCCTGGATCAGCGCCTGCGGCTGCACGCTGGCCGGGATGTAGCGCACGCTGGCGCGCTCGGTGGCCAGGTTCACGCTGGCATCGAGCACGCCGGGCACGGCCTTGAGCGCGCGTTCGACCCGCCCCACGCAAGACGCGCAGGTCATGCCGTCCACGCGCAGCACGGCCTCGGCCGTGCGTGCGCCGTAGCCCGTTTCGCGCACCTTGTCCACCAGTTGCGCGGGCTGCACCCGCGCCGGGTCGAAGCGCAACTGCGCCCGCTCGCTGGCCAGATTCACCGTGGCCTGGACACCCGGCATGGCATTGAGCGCCCGCTCCACGCGGCTGCTGCATGAGGCACAGGTCATGCCGTCGATATCCAACTGCAACTCGCAAGCCGGCGCCGCGTCCGTCTGCGCCGGGGTGTCGGGTCCGGCGCCCGCAATCTTGGAAGAATTCGCGCTCATGACGTGCTCCTGTAGACCGATCAAGCCTGCGGTTCGCGCGTGAGTGCGGCCAGGATGGGGCAATCCTGCGTGGCGCCATGGCCGGGACACGACGACGCCAGCGCCATCAAGCCCGCTTTGAGTTGCTGCAGATCGGCCATGCGCGCGTCGATTTGCGCCATGCGCTGCTGCACGATGGCCTTCACACGGCCCATGTCGGCATCGGCATCCGCATGCAAGCTGAGCAGTTCCCGGATCTCGGGCAAGGAAAACCCAAGCGCCTGCGCGCGCCTGATGAAACGCAAGCGCTGGCCCGCCTCATCTCCATACAGCCGGTAGTTGGCCGCACTGCGCTGGCTGGGATAGATGAGCCCCAGCCGCTCGTAATGCCTGAGGGTTTCCGTCGCCAAGCCCATGCTGCGAGCCAGCTTGCCAATGGTGAGAGCCTTCATGCCTGTTCCCATATCTTTTCGTTGCAGGCGATATCTTACAGCCAACTGTAATGTTTAGATATTGCCTGCACGGGCACCGGAAGGAACGCACCACGCAAGGAAGCCCTACCGAACACGCAGCGGACTGGCCGCTGAACGGTTCGGTTCGCTCATGGAAAGCCGCCGACAACTTTGAATTCGAGTAGGGCGAGAATGTTGCCCGCTCTCGCCCTACGCGCACTGCCGAACGCACGCTTGCGCATTCGCGGTTCTGGCTCTAGTGACGCTAGTAGAACGCTGGAGTTGCCAGTGGAGTGGAGCCCCCAGCGAGAACAACCCGATGCTGATTCTTGGGTACGAGCCGCGGCGGTGCGGTCCGCCGCCTCGCGCCCTAGCCCCCAGCGGCTTGAGCAGCGATCGCATGCAGGGCCTTGGTCATGAGCAGAATGGGCTGAGCCGAGGGACTAATGTCGTAGCGCTGGGCGAACACAGCAGGGTCGGTGTAGCCCAACCAGACGCGATGCTCAGCGTCTTCCCAGACCAGCATTTTCAAAGGTAAACCAAGTCCTGCTTGTTGGTTCATCTGCATCAACTTCGTACCCAAGGCGGGATTGCCGAAGATCACCAGCTTGGTAGGCCGGAGTTTGAGCCCCGCCTCGTGCGCCGAACCGCTGTGATCCACGACCGCCACGATATGCAAATGACGTTGCAGGATCGCGCGTTCCAGATGCTGCAGCGTCTGCGCAACCGTATGCATGCTACGCACTTCAATCACTCGCGGGGCTTGTGCCCATGAACTTTGGAGCAGGATAAATGCAGCGACAAAGGCAAACTGAACCGCCCCGGGTTTCGTGGAGGCTAGTTGGTTTAAGTCATGCCGGAATGGCGTGTTGACTGGCTTGTTGGCGCCAGTAGTTTGCCTCAGCTTCTGCCGGAGGGATACCCCCAATCGGTTTGAGCAGTCGGGTGTGGTTGAACCAGTGCACCCATTGCAGGGTGGCCAGTTCGACGGCTTCCCTGGTTTTCCAGGGTCCGCGGCGGTGAATCAATTCGGCCTTATACAGCCCGTTGATGGTCTCGGCCAGGGCGTTGTCATAGGAGTCTCCTTTGCTGCCCACGGAGGGCTGGATGCCTGCCTGCGCCAAGCGTTCGGTGTACTTGACGCTGACGTATTGCACGCCTCTGTCCGAATGGTGGACCAAGGCATGGGCAGCGGGCCGACGCGCGTACAAAGCCTGCTCCAGCGCGTCCATCACGAAATCGGTCTGCATGGATGTGCTCACGCGCCAGCCCACGATGCGTCGGGCAAACACGTCGATGACGAACGCCACGTACAGCCAGCCCTGCCAGGTGCTCACATAGGTGAAGTCCGACACCCAGAGCTGGTTGGGTCGCTCGGCTTTGAACACCCGGTTGACGTGGTCCTGCGGACACGGCGTGCAAGTGTCGGGGACCGTGGTTCGCACCTTCTTGCTCCGCCGCGCACCCTGCAGCCCCAGGCGTTTCATCAGCCGCTCGACCGTGCAGCGCGCCACCCGGTTGCCCTCGCGGTTCATCTGCAACCAAACCTTGTCAGCTCCATACACCTGCCAGTTGGCGTGCCACACACGCTGGATGTCGGCAGCCAGCGCATCGTCGCGCTGAGCACGGGCGCTGCGCAACTCGGGGTTGCGATGACGCGCGGCATGGCGCCAGTAACACGACGGGGCCATCTGCAGCACTTTGCAGATGGGCTCGACCCCGTGCATGGGGCGGTGCTGGTCGATGAATCGCTTCAACTCTTCAAACGGCGGTCGAGCTCCGCCTGGGCGAAAAAAGCACTCGCCGCTTTGAGGATGTCATTGGCCCGGCGCAATTCCTTGTTCTCGCGCTCGAGTTGTTTGAGGCGTTCACGCTCGCTGCTCGTCAGGCCGTCGCGCTGGCCTGTATCGACTTCCTCGCGCTTGACCCACTCCAGCAGCGTCTGTGGCACGCAGCCAATCTTGGGGGCCATGGATTCGACTGCGGCCCACAGCGAGGGGTACTCGCCTCGGTGCTCCTGCACCATGCGTACCGCGCGCTCGCGCACTTCGGGGGAAAACTTGTTCGTCTTGTTCATGGCTCCATCTTCTCAAAGGTTGGAGCCTCCTCAAAACCCGGGGCGGTTCAATGTTTCACTGGGTAAAGTTCCTTTGGGCTGAGTGGAAGGGGGAAACAACTGCATTGCACGAGTCGCCCCGAGCAAGCGCTAATCAACCGACACCGGAACCTCGGGCAAATTGCCTTGCATGCTTGCCAGTGGATTGGTCGGAACAGGCTAAAGTTCCTGACACCGCGATGGGCATAAAGATGTATCAGCGCGCTACTGCCGATAAGGCGCGCCGCGCCGTGATCGACGAGGATGTGTGGCAGCGACGACCAACGGTGAGAGGCGAGAGATGCGAGGAGCGGACGCGTACAACGAGGCGTTGTTCAGCACGGTGAAGCTGGAGGAGTTTGTTCCTCAGACGCACCCGTTGCGCCCGATCCGCAAGTGGCTCAACGAGGCGCTGGCGCAGATGGACGCCAAGTTCTCGGCGATGGTCGAGGCCGACGTCAAGGGCGGACGCCCGAGCATTGCGCCCGAGAAGCTCATGCGCGCGATGCTGCTGCAGGTGCTGTACAGCGTGCGCAGCGAGCGCCAGCTCGTCGAGCAGATCTCCTACAACTTGTTGTTTCGCTGGTTCGTGGGCCTGTCGATCGAGGACACGGTGTGGGCTACTGCAGTGTTCAGCAAGAACCGCGACCGGTTGATCGAGTTCGATGCGGTCACCGAGTTGTTCAACGCGACAGTCGAGATGGCTGGCAGCAAGGGGTTGCTGTCGGGTGAGCACTTCAGTGTCGAGGGCACGCTGATCCAGGCCTGGGCCAGCCACAAGAGCGTGCGGCGCAAGGACGGCAGCGACGACAACCGGCCGCCCGAGGACTGGCACGGCGAGAAGCGCAGCAACGACACGCACGCCTCGACGAGCGATCCCGAGAGCAGGCTGTATCGCAAGAGCAGCGCGGCGCCTGCGCTGCCGAGCGACCTGGGGCATGTGCTGACGGACAACCGCCATGGCCTGGTGGTCAATGTGCAGGCCAGCGCAGCCGATGGGTACGCTGAGCGCGATGTCGCCCAGCGCATGCTGTCGGACGTGGCCAAGCCCGACGTTCGGATCACGGTCGGTGCCGACAAGGGCTACGACACGCGCGGCTTCGTCAAGGCGTGCCGCACGATGAACGTCACCCCGCACGTTGCGCAGAACACCAAGCGCACCGGAGGCAGCGCAATCGACGGCCGCACGACGCGACACGCCGGCTACGCGGTCAGCCAGCGCAAGCGCAAGCGAATCGAACAGTGCTTCGGCTGGGGCAAGACGATCGGCCCGATCCGCCAGGTCATGGTGCAGGGGCTGGAGAAGGTCGACCAGCTGTTGACCTTGACGATGGCGGCCTACAACCTCACGCGGCTGCGTTCCCTGGCCGCATTGCGTCCGCAGTTCGCGTGATGCGTGGAAAAACCCTGGAAATGATCGCCCACAGCCTCGTCTGCCGACCTGTGCGGGACGAAATCGCCTCGCTTGCTCAGAAATTGAGCACCTGATGATCGCCATGACGCGATTGCAGAGGCTGGAACTCGTGCGTCAGACAAGTATTTCAACGGCCTGCTAGCGATCACACATTGCTCATTTTTTGACTTCTTGTTTCATGTTGTTTTTAACCGCCTTGACACCGTCAACAGATTTTGCAATACGCACGGCACGCTCGGATTCATGCATATTCTTGACCGTACCCGCCAACGTGACAACCTCATTCTTGGTAGTGACATGAATATCCAAGCTCTTCAGCGATTCGTCCTTCATCAGCATGGCTTTAACTTTCATGGTGATTGCCGAGTTGTCCATATAGCCACCAGAACTCTCGTTTGGTGCCTGCCTAGCATGGGTCTGTCCCGTGGCGGAATTATTTCCCATGGAGGATGACTGTCCCATCGAGGTGCCATGATCGGACATCTGGGCATTGGCATTAGACGCCACGGCCATCAATGACATGCAACACGCGGCTAGCAGCCATTTATTATTTGCGGTATTGGTATTCATCATATAATCCTAGGTTATGAGATTGAGAAATCCATATTTCTGATCGGAATTTTTATTGCCAAGTATTCAATTGCGAGGCGCTGACGCATTCAATGCCAGGATATCTCACATGCCACAAGCCATTGATTTGCAATGACCCAATCCTGATCATGTGACGTGCTTCCCGAATCAATCAGCGCATCACTGAATGCAGAATAAAATCCGAAAATTTTATTTTCCGTGCACTACCGAACATAAGATGCAATTATTTACATATTAAAAATGCAAGAGATCGCTATTGCCGACAGTGATTCGTGGCAGTGCTGCGCCGCCCCATGTTGTCGTAGCAATTGGATCTAGAGTCCAAAGGTCCAAGGATTGGGCTCATCGTTGAACCCTGGGTGTGCACGGTGTCGCGCCAGCAGAACACCCCGACAGCAGCAGTATCAGCATCAACAGCAGCGCCACGAGGCCGACCAGCCTTGAAGAAGCGAGCGACCTTGGGGGTTGTGCGCGTTGTGAATTCACTCTACGCATTCCTCGGCTATTCCACGCTTATGCGCAAAAGAAAGGCTCGCCGCGTGGGGGACGCATTGAGCCCGAAGAGATGCTGACTCCATTAAAGAACGGGGAGGAGACTTGTCAGCATCTATGTTGGAATGATGTCGGCCATCTCCATGCGAATCTGTGCGCTACAGCACATAGAGCAAGGCATATTTCCAGCCCCTGCGATGTGGAGCGCTCATATGCCATCGTTATCAGCAACGATCGATCGCACTCCTTCTTGACCACTGGGTAACACTCGCAAGTGCGTCGTTCCAGGTGATTTCGGCCCCTATGCGCGCCATCAGCGTGCCGATATGCGGGCGGCCGATCCCATGGCCTTCGCGCCGCAGCATGCGCGCCACGGCAATGGGTTGTTCCAGATGCAGTTCGTCGATGCTGCGCATCAGTGCCAAGTCACATTCGCCGACTGGGCAAGGTCGGTAACGCAAGAACAGAACATTGCGCTAGCGCTAAGGCAGCATGTATCCAATATCCGACGCCGCCGTTGGATAGGCAAAGATGGCATGACGAATGGCATCGGCAGGCAGGCCGCTGCGCATTCCAAAGCCGAACAGGTTGATCACCTCGTCCGCCTGCGGACCGATGATGTGCGCGCCCAGCAAGCGCCCGCTGCCTTCCTCCACCAGAACCTTATAGCCATAGCAGCGCTCGTTCACGCGCTGCGCGGTATACCAGCTCGGTACTTGCTCGTGCTTGACGCGAAACGCCAGCCCTTGCGCGCGCGCCTGCGCTTCGAGCAGGCCGACGCGCGCCAGAGGCGGCAGGGTGAACACCACGCTGGGAATCCCGGTGTAGTCCGCCGTGGCGCCCGCCTTGCCAAGCAAGGTGTCGAGCACCACATGTGCTTCCAGCGCGGCTACTGGGGTTAACGGCAAAGGCCCCCCAGCCGCATCGCCAGCGGCAAACACTGCCGGGTTGGAAACGCTGCGGAATTGCGCGTCCAGCATGAGCCGCCCTCGCGCGTGCGTGACCCCGGCGGCGTTCAGCCCCAGGTCATCAAGAGCTGGGGCGCGCCCACCGCTGTGGACTGCGGCGTCCGCCGTGAAACTGACAGAGCCCTGCGCCGTTTCGGCCTCCACCACCACATCATGTCCCTGCTTGCGTACCGCCTTGACGGTATGCCCGAGATGGATCTGTACGCCCAGCGCACGCGTGCGCTCGATCAGCATGTCGACCAGATCGGGGTCGAAGCCCGGCAACAGACGCGAATCACGTTCGACGATGGTGACCTGCGCTCCAGCGCGGCTGGCTAGGTGAGCGAACTCGAACGCGATGTAGCCACCGCCCACCAGAATCAGCCGCCTGGGCAGTGCGGCCAGACTGAGAAAATCATCGCTGAGCAGCAGATTGTCGAAACCCTCAATCGGCAGGCGCACGGGCTCTGCTCCGCTGGCAATAACGATATGACGAGCGCTGAGAAAACGCCCTTCCACGTCGACGTTGTTGCGGCCGATAAAGCGCGCCCGGCCATGCAAGGCCTCAATGCCCAACTCGGCGAACGCCTTTTCGCGCTGCGCGGGCACCGGGTCAGTGAAACCGCGCTTGAAGTGCTGCAGCGCGGCCCAATTGACATGAACCTCACCGCCAATCACGTCAATGGCCGCCATGCGCTGTACACCGTCCATCGCCTCGGCAGCGGCGATCAGCATTTTTTTGGGGTCGCAACCGCGCAAGACGCAAGTCCCACCAAAAGGCCTGTGGTCCATCACCACGACCGACCAGCCAGCCCTGCGGCAACCACGCGCAACGATGTTTGCCGCTGTGCCGGTGCCGATCACGATGAGATCATGGGTGTGTTGTGCTTGGTTCATGGCGATTCCTTGTTGCACGGCAAAAACAGTTCAGAAACGGAATCGAATTCCGCCATGCGGTTTTGCAATGAAAGCTGGTGATGGCCTCGGCCAGGAATATGCCGTTGCTCTGTGTATGCCACCATACAGACGCTGAGGTGGTTTCCTGTGATGGTTCGTCCCCCGGCACCTCGCAATATCGCGGGCACGGGTTGATCAAAGGTCATCATGAACAAGCCCCTCGAAACAACCGCCAATGGCGGTTCCGCAAAACCCACGACCGTGCAGCCTGAGAAGTCAATATCGACAAGCGCGGGTTCCGCCAAATTTACACCCATGGCACAGGCCAAGCCAGAAGAAAAAACTGCCCATCAAGCAACGACCAAAGGGGACGCCAAGGACCAGTCCTCACAACTTCATGCAAAGTCAGGCATGAACACGGCCGCCAACAAACCTAGGGCTCGGTGAGCGAGCTCCCCAACACACGGCGAGACAAGATGCGTGCGTGATCTCGTGTCTCCAATCAATCATCTTTAGATTTTTGATTTCAAAATGAACCGCCCCGGGTTTCGTGGAGGCTAGTTGGTTTAAGTCATGCCGGAATGGCGTGTTGACTGGCTTGTTGGCGCCAGTAGTTTGCCTCAGCTTCTGCCGGAGGGATACCCCCAATCGGTTTGAGCAGTCGGGTGTGGTTGAACCAGTGCACCCATTGCAGGGTGGCCAGTTCGACGGCTTCCCTGGTTTTCCAGGGTCCGCGGCGGTGAATCAATTCGGCCTTATACAGCCCGTTGATGGTCTCGGCCAGGGCGTTGTCATAGGAGTCTCCTTTGCTGCCCACGGAGGGCTGGATGCCTGCCTGCGCCAAGCGTTCGGTGTACTTGACGCTGACGTATTGCACGCCTCTGTCCGAATGGTGGACCAAGGCATGGGCAGCGGGCCGACGCGCGTACAAAGCCTGCTCCAGCGCGTCCATCACGAAATCGGTCTGCATGGATGTGCTCACGCGCCAGCCCACGATGCGTCGGGCAAACACGTCGATGACGAACGCCACGTACAGCCAGCCCTGCCAGGTGCTCACATAGGTGAAGTCCGACACCCAGAGCTGGTTGGGTCGCTCGGCTTTGAACACCCGGTTGACGTGGTCCTGCGGACACGGCGTGCAAGTGTCGGGGACCGTGGTTCGCACCTTCTTGCTCCGCCGCGCACCCTGCAGCCCCAGGCGTTTCATCAGCCGCTCGACCGTGCAGCGCGCCACCCGGTTGCCCTCGCGGTTCATCTGCAACCAAACCTTGTCAGCTCCATACACCTGCCAGTTGGCGTGCCACACACGCTGGATGTCGGCAGCCAGCGCATCGTCGCGCTGAGCACGGGCGCTGCGCAACTCGGGGTTGCGATGACGCGCGGCATGGCGCCAGTAACACGACGGGGCCATCTGCAGCACTTTGCAGATGGGCTCGACCCCGTGCATGGGGCGGTGCTGGTCGATGAATCGCTTCAACTCTTCAAACGGCGGTCGAGCTCCGCCTGGGCGAAAAAAGCACTCGCCGCTTTGAGGATGTCATTGGCCCGGCGCAATTCCTTGTTCTCGCGCTCGAGTTGTTTGAGGCGTTCACGCTCGCTGCTCGTCAGGCCGTCGCGCTGGCCTGTATCGACTTCCTCGCGCTTGACCCACTCCAGCAGCGTCTGTGGCACGCAGCCAATCTTGGGGGCCATGGATTCGACTGCGGCCCACAGCGAGGGGTACTCGCCTCGGTGCTCCTGCACCATGCGTACCGCGCGCTCGCGCACTTCGGGGGAAAACTTGTTCGTCTTGTTCATGGCTCCATCTTCTCAAAGGTTGGAGCCTCCTCAAAACCCGGGGCGGTTCAAAATGCTCGGCGCCGACACGGCTCATGTCCTGTAAGGACGCCCGCTAGGCGCCACGGGGTATCCCGAACGCCACTCAGGGTGAGGGTGAAGCTTCGCCTTCACCCACGAGAGACTGATTGAGTGTTTCGCGTCCCCCGTCAAAGACACGGGCAAGACAATCTTGCTGATTCTGGACAACCTGGTGGGGGAGCCTCACTGAAAGCCTGTGAAAGCTTGACGGGCACAGAATAGGGTTACCGCCGATGCCTGAATGGACTGGTTCCCGCGCCGTGGTGTATACGGCCCTTGCAGGGAACCTGCTGATTGTGATGAGCAAGTTCGCCGCAGCCGTGGTTTCCGGCAGTTCGGCGATGTGGAGCGAGGGCGTGCATTCGCTGGTCGACAGCGTCAACGAACTGCTCCTGCTGTACGGCATGCATCGCGCGAAGGCGCCCCCGGATCAGACCCACCCATTCGGATACGGGCGCGAGCTGTATTTCTGGAGTTTCGTTGTCGCCTTGCTGGTGTTGGCGGTCGGTGCGGGCGTGTCTTTGTTCGAAGGGGTGATGCATCTGCGCACCGCGACACCGATCGAGCACTACTGGATCAGCTATGCCGTGTTGGGGATATCGGTCGTTTTCGAAGGCGTCTCGTGGTCGATTGCGCTACGCGAATTCCGCGCTCGCAAGGGGCGCCTGGGCTATTTCGAGGCGTTCCGGCAGAGCAAGGATCCAAGCATGTTTAGCGTGCTGCTCGAAGACAGCGCCGCGCTCATCGGCCTGCTGATTGCCTTCGCCGGTATTTTGGGTGCGCAAGTATTTGACGCACCGTGGCTGGACGGCGCCGCTTCGATCGGTATTGCTGCGGTTCTCGCCGTCTCGGCCATGCTGCTGGCGCGGGAAAGCAAGGGGCTGCTGATCGGCGAACTGGCACACCCAAGAGTTCACGAGTCCATTCTTGCGATCGCGCAAGGGGATGCAGGCGTACGCAAGGCCAACGGTGTGCTCACCATGCAGATGGGACCTAACCAGGTGGTCGCCGCATTGAGTGCGGAATTCGAGGATGCGCTGACCATTCCCCAGGTCGAGGCCTGCATCAATCGCATCGAGAACGCCGTACGGGACGCGCACGCCGAAATCATCGCGCTGTTCGTCAAGCCGCAAACTGCCGAGGCTTGGCGAGAGCGGCGCAAGATCAGGGAGCGCGATATCGACAGGCTCTGAACGCTGTGAGGCACATGCGCCACAGCTGAAACGGGCTTGTCGGTCAGCCGGAAACCAGCGAGTGTCGCCGCTGCAAATTCCGATTGAGGGCCGGCTCTACGACAGGTCGATCGCGCAGGTTACGCCGTCTCGCCTGCCTCATTCAGCGCCGCTCACAGGAATGCCCCGACCATGGCCCCGACGCCCGCAGTCACGGCCATGGCCAGCGCGCCCCAGAAGGTCACGCGCATGGCGCCCCGCATCACCCCTGCGCCGCCTACGCGGGCCGCCAGTGCACCCAAGAGCGCGAGAGAGAGCAGTGAAGCCCCGGAGACGAGGACGATGAGGCTCGCCATCGGAGCCACGGCGGCCACGCTGAGCGGCAGGGCGGCTCCCACGGTGAAGCTGCCGGCCGACGCGAACGCGGCCTGGATCGGACGGGCTCTGAGCGTTTCGGAGATACCGAGTTCGTCGCGGGCATGCGCGCCCAGGGCATCGTGGGCCATGAGTTGGTCGGCGACCTGCTTCGCGAGCGCGTGATCGAGGCCGCGGCCCACGTAGATCGCCGACAGTTCCTTGTGCTCGCCCTTATCGTCCGCTTGGAGTTCTGCCCGTTCCTGCTTGAGATCGGCCTGTTCGGTGTCAGCCTGCGAGTGCACGGAAACATATTCGCCCGCTGCCATCGACATGGCGCCCGCGACCAGGCCGGAGACCCCCGCGACCAAGACGTTGCCATGAGTCCCGTGAGCAGCGGCCACGCCGAGCATCAGACTCGCCGTGGACACGATACCGTCGTTCGCGCCCAATACCGCTGCGCGCAGCCATCCGCTGTTTTCGGTACGGTGTTTTTCTCTGTGGCGTATGGCCATGCTTGATGCCTCATTGATGTGGAAAGACGAAACGAGCTGACAAAGCCTGTTTTCTGTACGCGATCGCGCATCTCTCGTTCCCAGCGTTGCCAGCCCGATACCACGCAGGCCACTTTGCTCTGATCCGAACTGACGAGCCGACGGCCATGTCTGGAATCGAATGAATGCGCTTGCAGCAGCGAGTCGCTACTTCCCCCATGTCGCGAACATGATGATGGCAGCCACAGCCATCGCCAACGTCGCGATCCAGCCCAGAATTTTCAGCCAAAGCGGAAGCACGAACTTGCCCATGATGCGCGGGTTCGTGCCGAGCAGCATGATCACGACCATGATTGGTACCGCTGCAACCCCGTTGATCACCGCACTCCAGTAGAGCGCCTTGATCGGGTCGATGGCGGCGAAGTTGAGGGCCATTCCGACCACGCTGGCGACGATCAAGACCGTGTAGAACACCTTGGCCTGATGCGGCTTGCATTCCAATCCGCTGGGACTTCCGAGTGCGTCAGCGACGCCATACGCCGCGGCCCCAGCCAATACGGGCACAGCGAGAAGTCCGGTGCCGATGATTCCTGCGGCGAACACCGCGGAAGCAAACGGACCGGCCAGCGGGCGCAGCGCGGCTGCTGCCTGGGCGGAAGAATTAATGTCGGTGATGCCGTGCGTGTGGAGGACCACGGCGGTCGTGACGATGATGAAAAACGCCACAATTTGCGAGAAAACCATCCCCACGGCCGTATCGATACCGATGCGCTGTAGCGCGTCCGGACCTTGCCGTGGTTTGTTCTTGAGCGGCTTGCGCTCGTTGCTCGTGTCGCGTAGTTCCTCCACTTCCTGCGCGGCTTGCCAAAAGAAGAGATAGGGACTGATCGTGGTACCCAACACAGCCACAATGGCGACCGCATATTTGGCATCGAACGCGATCTGCGGAAAGAAAACCCCCTTCGCCACGACGCCCCACGGGACCTGGATCGCGAAAACGGTTGCCACGTAGGCCAGGAGGCTGAGCGTCAGCACCTTGAGGATGGGCGAGTAGTACGAAAAAGGGACGAACACCTGCAGCGCCAGCGAAAGTAGCGCGAACCCGGCGGTATACAACAGCGCCGGACCCCCGATCAGCAGTTTGAGGGCACTCCCCATGGCGCCGATGTCAGCCGCGAGATTGATCACGTTCGCAATCAACAGCGCGAATACCAGGCTATACGCCAACCCGTGCGGATAGTGCTTGCGAAGATTGGCACCGATCCCTACCCCGGTCACGCGACCAATCCGCGCGCTGATCGTCTGGATCGCAATCATCAGGGGCAGCGCCAGCACGACCGTCCATAAGGTTGCATAGCCGTAGGCTGCGCCGACCTGGGAGTATGTCGCAATGCCACTGGGATCGTCGTCGGCGGCTCCAGTAATCAGTCCAGCACTCAGTCGCCGCACGATTGGAGGATTCGTTTTGGCCAGCTTAGGAATGCCTTTCAATGGGGCTTTCATTGTCCTGCGCGACTGTGCGTGCCCAGAGTGAATATCCAGCGACAACGCGCTGCCAGGCGGCTCTCACGTGACGGCGAACTCCACCAAGCGGATGTCGATCGTCACCTGCTTGAGCCCATAATCTGCGCCGCAATTTCCAGCCGCCCGCGAACTCGACGGAGGCCGAACAGCCGGAGCTGCAGAGGCCGTTCGGGCGGGTACCCTTTACACCTGCCCTGGAGATTTCACTTCACGAGACGCCAGGAGATTGTGGTCAATGAGCTCAACAGCTTCGATTGAATTCGCAAGGTGTTGGGACAAAGCCTCTCACTTGAAGAACTGCGCCGTACTCATTCGCAAGCCGGCTTGTCCCCCGGGTGATGGGCAGGAGCAAGCCAAAGCAGTCTCGGGCCATGTCCAGGCCCGCTGTACCGCCATTTCTCGCGGTTTTGCACGGTTCGTACGCATGAGCAAGCCAATCGCGCCGTCCCGATCATGACCCGCAAAGCGGGCATTCATACGGGTTGCAGGGATTCTGCAGGGAAGATGAAAAAAGAATACGGTAGAAAAATTGTTAGAACAGTGCGATACCGTACACAGCCTACTTCCGCGACCCAAACGTCAAATACGCCGCCTGAGACTGTTTAAGGGCCCAATCAATAATGAATCGGTGCATCAGCTCATCGGTTCACCCATGCGCGCAGCAACCGTGCGCCCCAATGTGGGGGCCGTGTGCGCAGATAGGCCTCCCCCGCCATCTTGATCGCCTCGCCTTGCGTGGGGTGCGCATGAACCACCGTGGCCAGTGTGCCCAAGCCGATTCCAGCCACCATCGCCAGCGAAATGCCGTTGATCATTTCGCCGGCATGCCGGGCGACGATGGCGGCTCCAAGAATGGTGTCTGTCCCTTCTCGGACGTGGATTTTCACAAAGCCGTTTTCTTCACCATCGGTGATGGCGCGGTCGTCATCATGCATCGGGACCGTGAAGGTTTTCACTGGAATATTGCGTTCGCGCGCCTGCCGCACAGACATGCCAACTTGGGCGATTTCAGGGTCGGTATAGGTGCACCATGGAATCGTCAAGCTGCTCATGCGCTTGCGTCCAAAGAACAAGGCGTTTTGAACCGCGAGGCGTGCCGATGCCTCGGCCATATTGCTGTATTTGTGCTCCAGGCAAACATCCCCAGCGGCGTAAATGCGTGGATTGCTGGTGCGCAGAAAGTCATCGACATGGACCCCTGTTTCCGGGTCGTAAGCCACGCCGGCCGCTTCCAGCCTGAGTGCCCGCACTGCCGGCATGTGACCGATTCCCGTCAGAATTTCATCGACATCGACGGTGGTGACCTGACCGTCATTGACCAGTTCAACGCGCTTGCAGCCTTGTTCCATGCGGGCGCTGACGGCGTCGCTATTCAGGTGGATCTCGACGCCATCGCGTGCCAGCGCGTCAGACATCATCTGCGCCGCGTCACGCTCTTCCTTCGGTAAAAACAAGGGGGCGTCGTGGGCGATGATGGTTCTCACACCCAAGCGACTGAACGCCTGCGCCAATTCGCAGCCAAGGGGGCCGCCACCGATGACCAGCAGACTGCGCGGCGGCGCCGTCAGGTTGAACACCGATTCGTTGGTCAGGTAACCCACCTCGGTCAGACCCTGGATTTCGGGCACGATGGACCGCGATCCCGTGGCGATCAGCGCCTTCTTGAAGCGCAGACGCACGCCGTCGACTTCGACCGCATCAGCGCCGACGAAGTGTGCAGCGCCGAAATACAGATCGATGCCTTCGGCGATCAGCCTGGCGGCCGAGTCCACGCGGCTGATGCGGGCGCGGATGCGTCGCAACCGCTCCATGGCCATCTGGAAATCAACCTCGACTGTCCGTGGCGGGACAGCGCCATAGTTTGGGGCGTCGCGCATGTCGGCATAGGCGCGCGCGGTGCGAATCATCGCCTTTGAAGGTGCGCAACCGTAACTCAGCGAGCCGCCGCCAAGCCGGTGGCGTTCGACCAACGCGACTTTCACGCCAAGCGCTGCTGCGGTGCGTGCGGCGGCCATGCCGCCCGGGCCGGCGCCGATGATGAGCAGGTGATAAACGCTGGGCGGCGTCGGGTTGACCCAGTCGGCTGGGCTGACGTTAGCCAGAAGCTCTTGCTCGTGAGGATCTGCAACCAGGTCTGTGCCCGCGCTCGCAGGGGGTGACGAGGTCACTTGCATGGCTGCATCGGCACGGCGATCACAGCCACCCGCTCTTAAATCCGGCACGCCGCAAGCCAGTCTGGAGGATGCTGGATTGACGGCCCAATTGCCATAAAAGACCGCTGCGGTAGTTTTCAATCATCAACACGGTCATGCCCTGGTCCAGGCCAAACTCGCCTTCGGAGATCCAGCATGCATCACCTGGGGCGTTGAAACTGGCGTTGATGCCGCTGAAACGCAAGGCATCGACCTGCTGAGGCGTGCCTGCGTCATGGAGATTGCGCATGGCGGGCAGCGCAATTTCTGGCGCAAAAACCAGCGATGCCGTGATTGATGTGCCAGCGATGGTGCCATCGTCAGGTCCGTACGGGACACCGCGCGCGGCATAGCCGAAAAACCGTTGTTGCTGACCGCCTATGAGTCGCGGCCCCGCGCTGGGCCCTTCACCCGCAGAAAGGCCCCAGCAGTTGTCTGCATAGCCCATGAAAGTGTGCGGATTGCGAATGGCATATTCACGCTGCACATAGGTGGCGCGACGGCTGTTCTCGAAATAGTCGCATCGCTTCTCGCGCATGAAGCGGTCGCGAATGCCGCGAAAGTCAATCCACGCATGGGAGAACTGGTGAATGAACAGCGGCCCCGCATAGAGAAAATCGTAGCCATAAAGATTCTCCCATTGATAGGTCACGGTCCACGTCTCAAAGCTTGCCGCTGTGAACGGATGCGTCGGCGAACCCAGGCCCAAGACATACAGCAGGATGGCTTCGCTATAGCCCTCCCAACCATAGTGCAAGAAACCGCATTCAGGCTTCCAGCCTTGGGCCACGGTTGCGCCCTGGTATTGCGCCCAGCGCCAATCCACCCTGAGGTACAAACGCTCGGCCAGTTCGCGCAGTTCCACCTCGGCGGGGGTGCTGGCGTCAAAGTAAGTGGCGGCGGTGAGCATTCCGGCGATCAACAAGGCGGTGTCAATCAGCGACAGTTCGGACTGCCAGACACGGGCGCCGGTTTCCATGTCGAGAAAATGAAAGTAAAAGCCTTGATAGCCGGTGGCTTCTGGGCTTCCCGACTGGTCGCTATGCCAGAAAAAACGCATGCTTCTCAGGCAGGCTTGCACGGCAGCGTCGCGTTCGATCCAGCCATGTTCGACAGCGACCGGATACGACGAAAGCGCAAAGCCAACCACCGCGATGCTGGCGGGCGAACCCTGCCGCGTAGTGTCGGCGACCAAACCGTTTCGCGGGTTGCTTGCCTTCGGAAAATAGTTGAAGGCGGCCTGCTGCAGGCTATTGAGCATGGCCGCATCGGCGAGTTTCATAGCCTCAGGCGTGATCGTCGCATCAAGTTGGATTGACGTTTGCTTCATCGCCTTGCCAGCAGATTTGTTGGAGTCGACATCTGACCGGATATTGGCGTCAATCATCCGGTTTGGCTGGTTACTGCTGTGGCCCCAGATGCAGCTGGCGCAATGGCGGCATCCACAATTTTTTGCGCCTCCGCCAGAATGCGCTGCAAGTGCTCTGGGCCCTGGGTGCTCTCGGCATAGATTTTGTAAATGTCTTCCGTGCCGGATGGTCGCGCTGCAAACCAGCCGCTGCTGGCCACAACCTTGATGCCGCCAATGGGTGCGCCGTTGCCAGGCGCCATGTTGAGGACCCCCTCGATTTTTTCTCCGGCCAGTTCGGTTGAGGCAATCTGTTGCGGGGTCAATGCGCCCAACTGCTTTTTCTGCAGCGCTGTGGCTGGCGCTTCCACGCGGTCAGCCAGCGGAGGAGCGCCGAAAATCTTGGCCAATTCCTCGTAGAGGGCGCCAGGATCATGGCCAGTACGCGCGGTGATTTCGGCTGAAAGCAGCGCCGCCGTCAGGCCGTCTTTGTCCGTGGTCCAGACCGTGCCGTCGCGACGCAAAAATGCAGCGCCCGCACTTTCTTCGCCACCGAAACCCAGCGTACCGTCCAGCAAGCCTTTGGAGAACCATTTGAACCCGACCGGCACTTCGTCCAGAGTTCGACCCAGTCGGGCCGTGATCTGGTCGATCAGGCGCGTGCTGACAACGGTCTTGCCAACGGCAGCACGCGCGCTCCATTGCGGCCGATGGCGAAACAGGTAATCGATCGCGACCGAAAGATAGTGATTCGGCATGAGCAAGCCCGCAGCGGGCGTGACGATGCCGTGGCGGTCGTGGTCGGTGTCGCAGGCAAAGGCGATGTCGAAACGGTCCTTCATCGCAAGTAAGCGCTGCATCGCGTATTTCGACGACGGGTCCATGCGAATCTGCCCGTCCCAGTCCAGCGTCATGAAGCGAAAGGTCGGGTCGACGATTTCGCTGACCACTTGCAAATCGACCTTGTAGTGCTCCGCAATGCGGGCCCAGTAGTGCACACCTGCGCCGCCCAGCGGGTCGACGCCCATGCCGACCTTGGCGCTGCGAATCACGTCCATATCCACCACGCTGCCAAGATCACCGATATAGGCGGAGAGAAAATCATGCCGGTGTGTGGTCGCTGCACGGAGGGCCCTGGCGTGCGCCATGCGCTTCACGCCATCGAGATTATTTTCGAGAAAGCTGTTGGCCGTGGCGCCTATCCAGTCGGTGATGTCCTGGTCGGCAGGGCCGCCATTGGGCGGGTTGTATTTGAAGCCGCCATCGCGCGGCGGATTGTGCGACGGCGTCACCACAATGCCGTCGGCCAGACCTGTGCTGCGGCCACGGTTGTGGGTCAGGATGGCATACGAAATGGCCGGTGTCGGCGTGTATTCATCGTTCAAGGCCAGCATCACCTCGACGCCATTGGCCGCCAGAACCTCCAGCGCGCTTGCGCACGCTGGTTCGGACAACGCATGCGTATCGATGCCCATGAACAGAAGTCCGTTGATACCCTGCGCCTTGCGGTATTGGCAGATGGCCTGCGTAATGGAGAGCACATGCGCTTCGTTGAACGAAGCGTCGAAAGCCGAACCACGGTGCCCCGAAGTGCCGAAGGCAACGCGCTGTGCTGCGACGGTCGGGTCGGGGATGTCGACGTAATAGGCCGTCACGAGCTTGGCCACATCGACCAGCGATTCGACAGGCACTGGCTTGCCCGCAAGCGGGCTGATCTTGGCACTCATGCCCGTGCTCCAGACGAGGTTGATGGTTGGCGCACCAGTTGCCGCCTGGCAGCTTCCACGACGTGCGTGACGTCAAAACCAAAATGCCCTTCGGTGACCTTGCCCGGCGCTGACAAGCCAAACGTGCGCATACCGAGAACGGCGCCACGTTGCCCGACATAGCGCTCCCAGCCCAGCGGCGACGCGGCCTCGACCGAGACGCGCGCCGTCACCGCTGGCGGCAGCACGCTGTCGCGGTAGGCCTCGGATTCAGCCTCGAACAGCTCCCACGATGGCATGCTGACGACGCGTGTCTGGATGCCGTCACGCATCAGTTGTTCACGCGCGGCAACGCACAACGCGACTTCGCTGCCCGTCGCCAGAAGCAGGACGTCCGGTTCGCCATCCGCCGCGTCGGCCAGCACATAGGCACCTCGCGCGAGGCCAGCGGCGCTGGCGTAGTGGCGGCGATCGAGGGTGGGGAGCACCTGGCGTGTCAGCACAAGGCTGACCGGTCGGTCCGTCATCCGCATGATCACCTTCCACGCCTCCGCCACTTCATTCGCGTCGGCCGGGCGTAGCAGCACCATGCCGGGCATCGCCCGAAACGAGGCCAACTGCTCGACGGGCTGGTGCGTCGGCCCATCTTCGCCCATGCTGATGGAGTCGTGCGTCCAGATGTAGATCACCGGAAGCCCCATCATCGCGCTCAGCCGAATGGCGCCCCGGCAGTAGTCGGTAAAGACAAAGAAGCTGGCGGCGAAGGCGCGCAGTTTCGACAAGGACAGACCGTTGGCCACAGCGCACATGGCATGTTCGCGAACGCCGAAATGGAGGTTGCGCCCGGCATAGGAATGCGCCCTGTCTTCAGGTTCGGCGGGTGGCTCAAAGTCGCCGGCAAAGTCAAAGCTCAGATGGGTTTTGGTCGATGGTGACAAATCAGCTGCGCCACCAAGCAGCCAGGGGATGTGCGCGGCAAGGGCATTGAGCACTTTGGCTGAAGCGTCTCGCGTGGCGATGCCCTTGGGATCAGCCGCGAAACTCGGCAGCGAGCTGTCCAACCCGTCGGGTAAGGCACGCTGCTGCATGCGCTCGATTTGCAACGCAAGATCTGGATACTGACTTCGATACGCGTTGAATAACGTCGCCCAATCGGCATGGATACTGGCGCCGCGCGCGCCGAATTTTGCGCTGAAGTGCTCGGTCACGCCATTGGGAACCGCAAATTGCACGTCTGGGTCGAAGCCGAAAAACTCTTTGACAAGCCGCACCTCTGCGGCGCCAAGCGCCTCGCCGTGGGCTTCCTTGGTGTCTTGCTTGTGTGGCGATCCATAACCAATATGGCTTTGCACGATGATCATCGTCGGCCGGTCTTCGGTGTCGATGAAACGCTGCAAACTATGCGTCAAGGCCTCAAGGTCGTTGGCGTCGGCCACGTGTATGACCTGCCAGCCGTAGGCCTCGAATCGCGCGCCAACGTCCTCTGTGAAGGTGATGGCGGTCGAGCCCTCGATGCTGATGTGGTTGTCGTCGTAGATCCAGCACAAATTGGCGAGCTTCAAATGACCGGCGAGTGATGCCGCTTCGCTGCTGACGCCTTCCATCATGTCGCCGTCGCCGCACAAGGCGTACACGTTGTGGTCGAACAGCGCAAAGCCGGGGCGGTTGTAGGTCGCTGCGAGCCAAGCCGAGGCAATTGCCATGCCGACGCTGGTGGCCGCGCCCTGCCCCAGCGGCCCGGTCGTGGTCTCGACGCCGACAGCATCACCGAATTCCGGGTGGCCGGTGCAGCAACTTCCCGCCTGGCGAAAGTGCTGCAACGCGTCCATGGTGACGGCCTTCCCGTGCGATGCGGCGCCCGTCTCGCTGCCGGACGCGGCCTGCGGCTTCACGCCACACAGAAACAAAAGGCTGTAGAGCAACGCCGATGCATGGCCCGATGAGAGCACGAAGCGGTCGCGGTTCGGCCAGTCGGGGGCGTTCGGGTCGTAGCGCAGGAAACGCTGCCACAGGCAGTAGGCGACTGGGGCCGCATCCAAGGGCGTACCGGGGTGGCCGGAGTTTGCCTTTTGCACGGCGTCGATGGACAGCGTACGCAGCGTGTTGATGCAGAGCTGGTCGCGCTGCGCCGCGTCCCGCGCCTCGTTGCTATCGGCGGGGTGAATGCTCTGCACACGCTGGTTCATGATGCCACTCCTGACATGGCGCGAATGCCGTGCGTCAAGCGCCCGCGCTCGAAAATATCAACCCACTCGCGTAAGCGCTCGGCAATTTGTGTTGCCGCCGCCACGCGCGTCAGGGTCCGTTCGCGGTAAGCGGCGACCGCATCCCAAAAGCTGGTGCGGCCCACGGCGAAGCCGATGAACCCTGGCACGCTTGCCGCTGTCGCAAGCCAACTGCGCACGCTGGCCTCGTCCGCACCACGGCCAAGCACAATGCAGCTGACCGTGCTGCGCCCACCGCGCCGCGCCGCTTCGACCATCCGAACGCAATCGTGGCGCTCGGCAAGTCCCTCGATCTTCCACAGGTCGGGCTCAATCCCTGCGTCTTGCAAGGCATGGATCGCTTCGACCATGAGCTGCGGACGCATCGTCAGGTCATAGGCTGCACGGTCGCCTTTGAGCCCGGCCAGTTGTTGCGCGGTTGCCGGCACCAGCAGTTCGAACATGAAGCGGCGCCCACTGGCCTGGCAGACGTCGGACAGTTGTTTCAGGCGTTCCTCTTGGCGCAGGTTCAGCGCATGGTCCCCCTCGGGGTTGTAGCGCACCAGCACCTTGGCAAACGTCGGGTCGAAGACTTCGATATGACGGGCGAAGTCGTCGCCATATTCGAACCGGAACTCCTCCGAGCCACTACTCTCGGTGGACAGCGCCGTGATGAAACCGCGCTGGTGCGCATCTCGCAAAATGGCGCTGCCAAACTCTTCGTCGACCAGGATGCCGGCCGCATCGCGGGGCACACCCGCCTCAAGAGCCAGCTGGAAGCCTTCATAAATAAGCTGCTTGCTGTCGCAAACGTCTGCGTGCTGTTGCGAGGTCAGCGGCTGCTTGAAGTGAAACATGCCGGTGATGTAGGAATGCCGGTGGTCGAATGGCAGCACATACAGTGCCTGGTCGTCGCCTGATGTCATGATGACTCCTTACGTTGGCGTTGGTAACGCCGCATGAGGGTGTTGGTCGAGCTGTCATGGGTGAGCGGGCCATGGCTGTTGTCGGCCAACTCCGTCACGATGCGCTGCGCCAGAACCTTGCCCAGCTCGACACCCCACTGGTCAAACGAATCGATATTCCAGATGACGCCTTGCGTGAAGACGCTGTGTTCGTACAGCGCCACCAAGGCGCCGAGTGTGTAGGGTGTCAGCCGCTCGGCCAGCAAGGTATTGCTCGGGCGGTTGCCCTCGCATACGCGTTGCGCAACTTGCGCTTCGTCCACACCTTCGGCCATCAGTGCCTGCGCCGTTTTGCCAAATGCCAGAGCCTCGCTCTGCGCAAACAGATTGGCCATCAGTAAGTCGTGCTGACCGGCCTGTGGGTTTTGGCTGTGGGAAAAGCCGATGAAATCACACGCGACCAGCCGGGTGCCCTGATGCAGCAGCTGGAAAAACGAGTGCTGGCCATTGGTCCCCGGTTCTCCCCAAACAATGGGCGAAGTGGACGTGCTGACGGCTTGCCCCGTGGCCGTGACATGCTTGCCGTTGCTTTCCATCGTCAACTGCTGCAGGTAGGCAGGAAAGCGTTTGAGATAGTGGTCGTAGGGCAACACGGCCAGCGTCTCGGCGCCAAGAAAGTTGTTGTTCCAAATGGCCAGCAGGCCCAGCAGCACGGGCATGTTGCGGGCCAGAGGTGTCCTGTGAAAATGTTCGTCCATGGCGCGAAAGCCGGACAGCATGGCTCGAAAGTGCTCGGGCCCGACGGCAACCATGCTGATCAGGCCGATGGCCGAATCCATCGAGTAGCGACCACCAACCCAGTCCCATAACGCAAACATATGGGCAGCATCAATGCCAAACGCGGCAACTGCTTCGGCGTTGGTCGACACGGCGACAAAATGGCTGGCAATGGCGCGTTCATCGCCGAGTTGCGCCAGGCTCCAGGCGCGCGCGGCGTGCGCATTGGTCAGCGTGTCGAAGGTTCGGAAGCTCTTGGAGCAGATGATGAAGAGGGTTTCGGCTGCATCCAGACCACGCGTCGCTTCGACCAGATCGCTGGGATCGATATTGGAGACAAAGCCCAAGTGCAACCCGATCTTGCTGTAGGGGTGCAAGGCCTCGCAATCCATCACCGGCCCGAGATCGGAGCCGCCAATGCCGATGTTGATCACATTGCGGATGGGCTTGCCAGTGTGGCCCCGCCATTCGCCGCTGCGAATACGCTCCGCAAAATCAGCCATGCGGTCGAGGACGGCGTGGACTTCGGGCACGACGTTGACCCCGTCCACGACGATGCGCTCATCCGCCGGTGCGCGTAGCGCCGTATGCAGCACGGCACGCTTCTCCGTCGCGTTGATCGGGTCACCACGAAACATGGCGTCCCTGCGCTCGCGCAGGCCGCAATGCTCGGCCAGATCAACCAGCAATGCAAGCGTTTCGTCGGTAACCCGGTTTTTGGAAAAGTCGAAATACAGCCCGGCAGCTTCGACCTGCAGGCGTTCGCCGCGCTGCGGATCGTCAGCGAAAAACTGGCGCAGGTGCCGCGAACCCATCATGCGATGATGGTCGACGAGCGCCTGCCACGCAGGAAGCTGGGTCAGCGGTGGTGCCGATGGGCGTGGATGCAGCAAGCCAGGTGATCTAGGCGGTTCTGCGCGGTTCATGACGTGCAAACCTGCGCAAGATGTGATTTTTTGGTGCCGATCGCCTGCAAGAGTTGACGCCACGATGCGACAAACGCCTCAGCACCTTCACGCTGCAGGCGCTCGGCCAGGACATCAATGGCGATGCCCTGGCGGCTGAAGTCCGCAAGCACGGCATCGGCATCGCCGCCATTCGTTGGCAGCTTCTTCTTGACTTGGCCGTGGTCGGCAAAGGCGAGCAATGTTTTTTCTGGAATGGTGTTGACGGTGCGCGGAGCAGCAAGCGCCTCGACATACACGGTGTCAGACGCCTGCGGGTCTTTCGTGCCGGTGCTGGCCCACAGCACGCGCTGTGCGCTGGCGCCAGCCGCAGCCAGCTTCTGCCAACGGGGCGAAGCGAGCAAGGCGCAATAGGCCTGGTAGGTCTGCATGGCCACGGCAATGCCGAGGCGATTGCGCGATTGCGGTGAAACGGTGTCTTTCACCGCGACATCCCAGCGGCTGATAAAGAGCGACGCGACAGACCCGACATTGGGATCGAGCCCGGCCTCGATGCGCCGCTCGATGCCGCGCAAATAGGCCTCGGCGGCAGCCAGGTATTGTTCGCACGAAAACAGCAGCGTGACATTCACGGGAACGCCAGCAAAGATGGACGCCTCAATCGCCTCCAGGCCTTCGGTGGTTCCCGGAATTTTGATGAACAGGTTGGACCGATTGGCGCGCGCATGCAGCTCTGCCGCTTCCTTGATGGTGTTCGCAGCGTCATGGGCCAGCAGGGGAGACACTTCCAGCGAAACCCAGCCATCCACCCCAGCACTGGCGTCGAAGGTGGAGCGGAACAAGTCAGCCGCCCGGCTCAGGTCTTCCAGCGCCAATTCAAAGAACAGGCTGACGTCCGACTTGCCTTTGCCCAACTGGCTGAGAATTGCGGCGTCATAGGCGGTGGAGTGCCCGATGGCGTGCTCGAAAATGGTCGGGTTCGAGGTCAGGCCCGTCACATGCAAGTCACGGATATAACGTGCCAGCGTGCCGCTGGTCAGTAACTCCCGCGTGATGTTGTCGAGCCATATGCTTTGGCCGAGGTTGTGCAGTTGTTGTGTGGGGTTCATGGCGATTCCTGTTTTGAACGACTGGTTGCTTTTTGCCCCAGCAACGTGGGGAGATCGATGGCCAGCAAATCGCCGATGCAATCGAGGCTGATGTCGGCCTGCGGACAATTCGCAATGTTGTTTGGGTCGGTGGCGTAATGGCCCTGGCGTGCAAACACGGTCGTCAGGCGCGCACCCAGGCTTTGCTTCATGGCGGCAAGAATGCGCAGCTTGTCGTCCACCATGACATAGTGTTGCGCCGGGAAGCGTTGCTGCATCGGGTGGAGCATGCGTTCTTTGTGGAGATAGATCAGCACGCGGCCATCGACCGCATGCCACAGGCCCGAGCGCTGCACCTTGTGCGGCTGGAACACGACGTCGCCATCGGTCAGCAGCACAGTCGTGCCGAATGTTTGGAGTCGTTCGATGACGTTGAGCGCACCGGCATAGAGCCTGTCGACGAATGGATAGTCGATGAGGAACGTGGACATTTCAAGCAGCCGCGGATCACTCTGCGCATCGCTTAGCTCATCCATGCGGTAGCGCTGCAAGGCGCCCAGGTAGTCGGCATAGCCCAGCTCGCTGCGCAATTGCTCGAAGAATTCCCAGTAGCGTTCAGCGCTGGCGTGGCCGAAGGCGCGCTCCAGGTGCTGCCTGAGATCGAGGATGACACGGTCGTTGTCGAGTAGCGTGTTGTCCACGTCCAGCAAAAAAACTGTATCGTGCGTCACGGCATCACCGCACTGTTTCTGGGTTGTGCCAGCCGCCGTAGGCGGCAATCAGGTGGTTGGCCTCGTCTGGCCCCCAACTGCCCGTTGGGTAGACCATGGCACGCGGGTGTTTGGAGAGCACCGGCTCAACCACAGCCCAGGCGGCCTCCACGGTTTCTTCACTGGTAAACAAGGCGTTGTCGCCAGACATGGCGTCGGTAAGCAGGCGCTCATAGGGCGTTTCTTCGCCATCGCCATCTTCTGCCAAGGTCAGTTCGCGTTGATCGCCCTCATAGCCCTTGCCAGGGCGCTTGACGCGCGCGGCCAGCGCGATCATCGATGTAGGCGATAGCTGGAAGCGCAGGTAATTGGGCTGCACGCCGCTAGCCACGGCGTCCGCGAACAGCGCCTGGGAAGGCGGTTGCAATCGAACGAGCACCTCGCAGCTTGTCACGGGCAGTTGCTTGCCAGCCCGCAAATACCATGGCACGCCCGCCCAGCGTTTGGAGTTGATGTGCAGACGCATCGCGCAATAGGTTTCGACATCCGACTCTTTCGCGACCTGCGGCTCATCGCGATAACCCGCGTACTGGCCGCGTACCAGGTCGGCTGGGTGCAAGGGACGCATCGCCTTGAAGATCTTGAGCTTCTCGCTGTTGACGGCCGCGAAATCGCGTCTTGTCGGTGGCTCCATGGCCAGCAAGGCTGCAATCTGGAAGAGGTGGTTCTGGATGACGTCACGCAGGCAACCGGCGCTCTCGTAAAACTTTCCGCGCCCCAATACGCCAAAATCCTCGGCAAGGGTGATTTGCACACTGGCCACATGCTGGCGGTTCCAGATGGGTTCGAGAAAGGTATTGGCGAAGCGAAAATAAAGAAGGTTCATGATCGCGCCCTTGCCCAGGAAGTGATCAATGCGGAAGATGGCCTCGCTGGGAAAGGCGTCGGACGCGACACGGTTGAGTTCGCGCGCCGAGGCCAGGTCGCGACCGAATGGCTTCTCGACGATGACTCGCCCCTGCGCAGCCAGCCCCGCCTTGCTCAACCCTTGTATGACAGTGGCAAACAGCGCGGGCGGTATGGCCAAATAGTGCGCTGGCCGCTGGGCGGCACCGAGCGCCCGTTTGAGTTTGGCGTAGGTGTCCGCGTCGTTGTAATCACCACTGACGTATTGAATTTGAGAGAGCAGTTGGGCCAGTGCGGGCGCGTCGTCCACGGCGCCGGCGCGCTCTATGCTTTGCTGTGCATGGGCACGGAATTGCGCAAGCGTCCAGGACGAAGAGGCCACACCGATGATGGGCCCATTCAGTGCGCCACTCTTGCGCATGGCATAGAGCGCCGGAAAAATCATTTTGTCGGCGAGATCACCGGTAGCACCAAACACCACCAGCGCATCCGACTGCTGGGCTGAAGCGCGGGAAGGATCATCATGCATGTCAGGGTTTCGCCTTTGGTGAATCTGGCTTGAGTTCGTCATGGCCGCCGAATTCATGCCGCATGGAGGACAACACGCGGTTGGCGAAATCGGCTTGATCGCGCGAACTGAAACGGGCGTAGAGCGCGGCACTCAGCACCGGCGATGGCACTGCTTCATCAATGGCGGCCTGGATCGTCCAGCGACCTTCGCCGGAGTCGGAGACACGGCCCTCAAAGCTGCGCAAGGCAGGATCGGCGGCCAACGCCGTGGCGGTGAGATCAAGCAGCCACGATCCAATCACACTGCCCCGCCGCCAGGCTTCGGTGATCTCGGGCAGGTTCATGTCGAACTGGTACATGGCGGGATCGCGCAGCGGGGTGGTTTCGGCGTTGACAGCGTCGGTCCGTTTCCCCACGTTGGCATTGCGCAAAATATTCAGCCCCTCGGCATACGCGGCCATGATGCCGTACTCAATGCCGTTGTGAACCATCTTGACGAAATGCCCCGCACCATGCGGCCCGCAGTGCAAATAGCCCTGATCGGCGCTGCCCGCATCTGCGCGGCGCCCTGGCGTCGGCACGGCAGTGCCCGCGCCGGGGGCCAGGGCGACGAACAAGGGATCAAGGTGTTTGACGGTCGCCGTCTCTCCACCAATCATCAGGCAATAACCGCGCTCCAAACCGGCGACGCCGCCACTGGTGCCGACGTCGACATAGTGCAGACCCCGCGCATGCACGGTGCTTGCGCGGCGGATGTCGTCACGGTAGTAGGAGTTACCGCCGTCGATGACGATGTCGTGCTTGTCGAGCAGCGGGGTCAGCTCTGCCAGCGTGTCGTCAACCGCGGCTGCGGGCACCATCAGCCAGATGGTCCGCGGCTTGGCCAGCGCCTTGACCAACTGCGGCAGAGTCTTTGCGCCCTCAGCGCCCTCCCCCTCCAGTGACGCAATGGCGGCTGCCTGTGTGTCGTGGACGACGCAGTCGTGGCCCCCGCGCATAAGCCGGCGCGTCATGTTGGCGCCCATGCGTCCCAGTCCAATCATGCCGATTTGCATGGTGATGCTCCTTGTTAGTGGGGTTCTTGTTGCGTTGGACATTGCACGCTGACACGGTGTTCCAGGCCATCATCAAGCAATGCAAGGACGGCTCCGGGTCGATCAACCCCGTCGATGGACCACCTAGGCTCGCCTTCGATCGCAGCCGATTTCTGCACCGTGATGTGATAGGTGGTTTTCAGGTAGCGGTAATGCACCTGGAATGAAGTCCAGCTTTGCGGCATGCAGGGAATGAAACGGAGCTGATCGCCCACGCGTTTCAGACCGAGCAGCGATTCAAGGATGAAGCGGTACATCCAACCGGCCGAACCCGTGTACCAAGTCCAGCCGCCACGCCCGATGTGGGGTGCATAGGCATAGACATCGGAGGCCATGACATAGGGTTCTGTTTTGTAGACCGCAATGGCCTCTGGCGAGTTGGCATGCTGAATTGGATTGAGCATGTTGAACAGCTCCCAGGCCCGCGCGGCATCACCAAGCGCAGCGAATGCCATGGCCGTCCAGACGGCGCCATGGGTGTACTGGCCACCGTTCTCACGCACTCCGCTGACATAGCCCTGGATGTAGCCTGGGCTCGGATCAGAGTGATTGAAGGGCGGAGCCAGCAGCTCGATCAATGCGGCGTCGCGGCGCACGAGCCGGGTATCGACAGCGTGCATGGCGCAACGTCCGCGCGTTGTTTCAGCTGCGCCAGACAACACGGCCCAGCTCTGCGCGATGGAGTCGATCTGACATTCGGTATTGCTCGACGTGCCAAGCGGTGAGCCGTCATCGAACCAGCCACGGCGGTACCAGTCTCCGTCCCAGCCGTGTTGTTCGATCGCGTTGCGCAGACGCTTGGCCTCACCTTCGCAATGGTTGGCGAACTTGGCATCACCACGTTGCCGTGCCACATCACGGAACTGCGAGAGCACGGTGTACAGGAAAAAACCGAGCCAGACACTTTCGCCTTTTCCACCCACGCCCACCAGATTCATGCCATCGTTCCAGTCACCCGAGCCCATGAGCGGCAAGCCATGCTCTCCAAAGCGCAAACCATGCTCGATGGCACGCACGCAATGCGTGTACAGACTTGCCTTTTGCTCGGACCTTGTGGGCAATGCGTAGTCGGACACCGCATCGGGCTTGAGGACCGCGCCCTCGAGG
This sequence comes from Thiomonas delicata, assembly GCF_900088825.1. Classification (GTDB taxonomy): domain Bacteria; phylum Pseudomonadota; class Gammaproteobacteria; order Burkholderiales; family Burkholderiaceae_C; genus Thiomonas_A; species Thiomonas_A delicata. Next base: position 1,768,387 of record NZ_LT592171.1, read on the forward strand.
AAGGGCACGACGACATCCAGAACACCGTGGTCACCCGTGACTTCGACATAGCGGCATGTCGCCAGTGGGAGCCAAAGGGCATCATCCGAGCAGCGCGTGCGGATGCCGCGGCCTCCAGGGGGATGCCACCAGTGCTGAACATCGCCTTCGGGAAACTGCCGGGACGCACAGCGCAGCAAGTGTTCGCGCACCAAGTCCGGCGTGGCATGAACCAAGGCCATCACGTCCTGCAATTGATCACGAAAACCGAAGGCGCCACTGGACTGATAAAACGCGGTGCGCGCCCAGAGCCGACAAGCAAGCACCTGATAGACCAACCAGCCGTTGGCCAGGACATTCAGCGCAGGGTCTGGTGTTTCCACCTGCACGACGCCTAGCGTCTGCGTCCAGAACCGCGTCACCGCATCGAGCGCCTCTTGCGCTGCGGCGGCCCCACGCCAACGCTGCACAAGACTGCTGGCAGCCGCATCACTCTCGGCCGCACCGAGTCGGAAAATAAGTTCGCAGGTTTGCCCCGCCGCCAATGTCTGCGGCACACGGATGGCCGCGCAGGGGTCGAGCGCGAAGCCGACAGCTCCGCAAAGCAGCGGCTCTGACATTGCAGCGGGATTGCATAGCGTGCCGTTGCGCCCGAGAAAAGCCAGGCGGTCACCACACACGCTGGCTTTGGCGATGCCGTCAACATCCAGAAATGCAACCCGGCCCGCGAAGTCGGTGTTGTAGGCGTTGCGGGCGAATATCGCGCCGCTGCCGGTATCGATCGCAGTTCCCACAAACATACTGGTCTTCGCGTGCTCATCGCCCAGCACCCACTCGACATAGGCGGTCACCGAAAGCCGGCGCACCACGGTCGTTGTGTTGTGCAGCTTCAGCACGGCGAATTTGATTTGTGCATCAATGGCCACATACACACTGAGTTCCGATTCGATGCCGTGTTCGCTGTGCTCAAACACGCTGTAGCCGAAGCCGTGCCGTGTCACATAAGGTGAAGCGCCAGGCGTGGGTAGCAGCGTGGGCGACCAAAACTTGCCACTGTCTTCGTCGCGGATGTAATACGCCTCGGTGTTGGCGTCCCCGACAGGATCGTTCGACCACGGGGTGAGGCGATGGGTCTGTGCGTTCTCGCTCCAGGTGTTTGCGCTCCCGCTCTCAGAAATGAGACTGCCGAATGACGGATTGGCCAACACATTGATCCAGGGCGCTGGCGTCATCTGCTCCGGCATGATCGTGATCACGTATTCGCGCCCATCCGGGCTGAATCCGCCCAAGCCGCAGTCCACCAGCAACTCGCGCGCCGTCACCTGCAAGGACTCTGTCGCGTTGTCGGCGTTGCCCGCATGGCGATCTGCAGCGACTGGCGACGGAACTTCGGTCGCACGTCGGCTGGCGAGTTGTTGCGACAAGGAGCCTTCGCCATCGTGCATGACGATGCGCGATGCCGTTTGCAGAAGAATGTGGTCTGATAACGCCACCTTGTCGCCGTCGAGCACCCATAGCCCACCCGGTTGATTCATCAATTCAGCTGTATTGCAGGCCTTGCTCGCATTTCGGAGCAGCGCCTGCAGGTCGGCCAGGCTCGCGGCGTGGCCCTCACCTTCAGACAGAAAGAGCGTATCGACCTTCAGGCCATGGCTTCGCCAAAACGCATGTGCCTGGACGAACGCCCGGACTACATCACCATCAGCCGGGCATTTCACCTGCAATAGTGCGATCGGTAAATCGCCAGAAATCGAATACGCCCATAATGCCGATTGCCCCTGATTGTTGTGCGCGATAATGTCCGGGTCAGCGCGCATGGATGCGTTGGCGTAAATCAGGGAGCTGGCAAGTTCCGCATACAACTGCGCCTCGGTTTGGCTTGCACCCAGCCGATGCAGGGTTTCTTGCCCACGCTTTGCCGCATCCACCAGAATTTGGTCAGCGGCGGCACCACTTTGATAGCGCTCGATGCTTTGCAGGCAGGCATCGCGTGTTGGCATCACGCCGCAGAGCCAACGCACGACCACGGTTTCACCAGGTTCAAGCTCAATCGGATAACGAATCGACACGGCCGCATCAAGCACCGCGCCAGAGCGTCCGGAGAGCGTTGCACCAGGGTCCATGGCTTGCGGATGCTCCACAGTCCGTCCACGTCCGATGAAATCCGCGCGATCCGTGTTGTAAGACAGATTCCCCAACGCCGGTTTCGATGCCTGTAGCAGGTGAAACGTCGAGGCTGGCTGGTCCTTAGCGCCGCTCACCCGGCGGGCGCACAAGATGGCCTGCTGTGCGGGCAATATCTCCGTTTCCACAAACAGCTTTTCAAATGCAGGATGTGCGGAATCGGCAGCATGCGACGTCAGCACGATTTCCGCATAACTTGTGATTTCAATCGCCCTCTTGTCGAGGGATTGGTTGCTGATGCTGATTCTGCGGAGATCGACGTCATCGAACGGCGAGACAGCAATTTCCGTTTCGATGCTTATGCCGTAATCAAGACGTCGAATGAGCGCCTGCCCTTCCGAGAACACCGTCTCGTAGACATCCCCCTGTTTTAAAGTCGGTTGATATGTCGTCGACCAGACCTTCCCACTCGAGAGATCGCGGATATAGCAAAACGATCCCCAGTTATTGCAGGTCGCATCGTCACGCCAGCGCGTAACAGAAATATCTTTCCAGCGGCTGTAACCACCACCAGCGCTTGTGAACATGATGTGGTATTCATCATTCGACAGCAAATGCACGTCCGGGTGCAAATGACTCAAATCATGGAATGAATCTATTCTGGTAGTTCGAGGCATTCCGACTAACTGCCCCAATATGGCCTTATTGCGCATTATTGAAATACTTGCATCGAGAGCATTGCATCTTGTTGACATTATTCCTTGGTCGCCCAATCATAAAATATGAACTACAAACAAAATAAATTAATTTCACCTAGTTTTTGTTTATTTTACCCAAACGGCCCGACCTGATAGAGTGACCAGATGGTTAATCCGCGATTAATAAAATACGACAGCGCAGTTGCTGGGACAGTACGCCACCGCACACAAAACATATTTCTTTACACATATCACCATTTGGATCCGCCTCGGAATTCGAACCGTTCGATATCAAAGATTCCCGGCATGAACGGCCCCATCAAGGCGCTCTACCAAGCCGTTGAAGAACCCGATGGACGCCCCCACTCCCGTTTTCGGAATCGCATGATGGCGCTCACCCGCTGCTCAATTTCTGGGCAGGGAGCCAGATTCCGGCCAGAATTGACA
>NZ_LT592172.1 GCF_900088825.1 Thiomonas delicata
CACCATGAAGATTCACGAATACCAAGGCAAGGCGCTTTTGCGAGAGCGAGGGGTTCCTGTACCGCGCGGGGAGGCGGCGTACACGGTGGACGAGGCGGAGCACGCGGCGCGAGAGCTGGGCGGGCCGGTGTGGGTGGTCAAGGCGCAGATTCATGCGGGCGGGCGCGGCAAGGGCGGGGGCGTCAAGCTGGCGCGCTCGGTGGACGAGGTGCGCACGCTGGCCGGGCAGATGCTTGGCATGCAACTGGTGACGCACCAGACCGGCCCCGGCGGGCAGACCGTGCGGCGGCTGCTCATCGAAGAAGGCGCCGACATTCGCCAGGAGTACTACGCCGGGCTGGTGATCGACCGCGCCGCGCAATGCGTGGTCGTCATGGCCTCCAGCGAAGGCGGCATGGACATCGAAGACGTGGCCGCCCACACCCCCGAGAAGATCCACAAAGTCTGGGTCGACCCCCTGGGCGGGCTGCCCGAGGCCGACGCGCTGGCCCTGTGCGCCAAGATCGGCCTGCCCGAGGCCAGCCGGGCCCAGGGCGCCGCCGCCCTGCAAGGGCTGTACCGCGCCTTCTGGGACAACGACGCCTCGCTGGCCGAGATCAACCCCCTCATCGTGCAAGGCGACGGCAGCGTCAAGGCGCTGGACGCCAAGTTCAACTTCGACGACAACGCCCTGTTCCGCCACCCCGAGCTCGTGGCCCTGCGCGACCTCGACGAAGAAGACCCCGCCGAGATCGAAGCCTCCAAGCACGACCTGTCGTACATCCAGCTCGACGGCAACATCGCCTGCCTGGTCAACGGCGCCGGCCTGGCCATGGCCACCATGGACACCATCAAGCTGTTCGGCGGCGAGCCCGCCAACTTCCTCGACGTCGGCGGCGGCGCCACCGCCGAGAAGGTCACCGCCGCGTTCAAGATCATGCTGCACAACCCCCAGGTCAAAGCCATCCTGGTCAACATCTTCGGCGGCATCATGCGCTGCGACGTCATCGCCGAGGGGCTCATCGCCGCCAGCCGGGCCGTGGCCCTGAACGTGCCCCTGGTGGTGCGCATGAAAGGCACCAACGAAGACCTGGGCAAGCGCATGCTGGCCGACTCCGGGCTGCCCATCATCAGCGCCGAGACCCTGGCCGAAGCCGCCCAGAAAGTCGTCACCGCCGCGGCCTGAGCCCACATCCCCTCCGCAGTCTTTGACCCCTCATCCACATCATTCGCAAAAAGCGCAGGGCCGCCCCAAGCTTTTTGCGCTGGCCAAGCCGGCGCAAAGTATCGCAGGAGCGCAGCGACTGAAACTTTGCGACGAAAGGCTTGTATGTCCATCCTCATCGACCAGCACACCAAAGTCATCACCCAGGGCATCACCGGCAAGACCGGCCAGTTCCACACCCGCATGTGCCGCGACTACGCCCACGGGCGCGCCGCCTTCGTCGCCGGGGTCAACCCCAAGAAGGCCGGGGAGGACTTCGAGGGCATCCCCATCCACGCCAGCGTGGCCGAAGCCCGTGCGGCCACCGGGGCCACCGTCTCCGTCATCTACGTGCCGCCCCCCGGCGCGGCCGCGGCGATCTGGGAGGCGGTGCAGGCCGACCTGGACCTGGTCATCTGCATCACCGAGGGCATTCCGGTGCGCGACATGATGGAAGTGCGCGCCAGGATGCGCGCCAAGGAGGCCGCCGGCGGCAAGAAGACCCTGCTGCTGGGGCCGAACTGCCCGGGGCTGATCACGCCCGGGGAAATCAAGATCGGCATCATGCCCGGGCACATCCACCGCAAGGGGCGCATCGGCATCGTCTCGCGCTCGGGCACGCTGACCTACGAGGCGGTGGGCCAGGTCACCGAGCTGGGGCTGGGGCAAAGCAGCGCGGTGGGCATCGGCGGCGACCCCATCAACGGCCTCAAGCACATCGACGTGCTCAAGCTGTTCAACGACGACCCCGACACCGACGGGGTGATCATGATCGGCGAGATCGGCGGCCCCGACGAGGCCGAGGCGGCGCGCTGGGCCAAGGAGCACATGACCAAGCCCATCGTGGGCTTCATCGCCGGCGTCACCGCCCCGCCGGGCAAGCGCATGGGCCATGCCGGCGCCCTCATCTCGGGCGGCGCCGACACCGCCGAGGCCAAGCTCGAGGTCATGCACGCCTGCGGCTTCACCGTCACCCGAAACCCCTCCGAAATGGGCAAACTCATCCAGAAAAAATTGGGC
>NZ_LT592173.1 GCF_900088825.1 Thiomonas delicata
TATTCGATGGCTTTGGTAATGTCTTCGATGATCTTCTTGGCGTCGCCGAAGACCATCATGGTTTTGTCGAGATAAAACAAGTCATTATCCAAACCCGCATAGCCCGTGGCCATGGATCGCTTGTTCACGATCACGGTCTTGGCCTTGTAGGCCTCGAGAATGGGCATGCCGGCAATCGGCGACTTGGGATCGTTCTTCGCCGCCGGGTTGACCACGTCGTTGGCGCCCAGCACCACGGCCACGTCGGCCTGCGCGAACTCGGGGTTGATGTCGTCCATCTCGAACACCTGGTCGTAGGGCACCTCGGCCTCGGCCAGCAGCACGTTCATATGCCCGGGCATGCGGCCGGCCACCGGGTGGATGGCGTACTTCACGTTCACGCCGCGCTCGCCGAGTTTTTGCGCCAACTCCTTCAGCGCATGCTGCGCGCGGGCCACGGCCAGGCCGTAGCCCGGCACGATGATCACCGTTTCGGCGTTGCCCAGCAGGAAGGCCACGTCGTCCGGGCTGCCGGACTTGACCGTGCGCTGCGCCCCGCCCGTGGCGGCCACGGCGGCCTCGCCGCCGAAGCCGCCGAGGATGACGTTGAAGAACGAGCGGTTCATCGCCTTGCACATGATGTAGCTCAGGATCGCCCCGGAGGATCCCACCAGCGAGCCGGCGATGATGAGCATGCTGTTTTCCAGCGAGAAGCCGATGCCGGCGGCGGCCCAGCCCGAGTAGCTGTTGAGCATGGACACCACCACCGGCATGTCGGCGCCGCCGATGGGGATGATGATGAGCACGCCCAGCACGAAGGCCAGCGCCAGCATGACCAGGAAGGGCGTCCAGTTCGCCGTGGCCCAGAACGCCAGGCCGAAGCCGACGGTGGTCAGCGCGATGGCCAGATTGATCCAGTGCTGCGCGGCAAAGCGCACCGGCGCGCCCTGGAACAGGCGGAACTTGTACTTGCCGGAGAGCTTGCCGAAGGCGATGACCGAGCCGCTGAAGGTGATGGCGCCGACGATGGCGCCGATGAACAGCTCGACGCGGTTGCCGTAGGGCAGCGGATCGCCCATCGCGGCGACGATGCCGAAGGCATGGGGCTCGGCCACTTCGGCAACGGCGATGCACACCGCCGACAGGCCGATCATGCTGTGCATGAAGGCCACCAGTTCGGGCATCTTGGTCATCTCCACGCGCTTGGCCATGGTGGCGCCGATGGCGCCTCCCACGACCAGCGCGGCGAGCACATAGCCCAGGCCGGCGGCGCCGGCGTCACCGCCGATCTTGACGATGAGGGCGACGGTGGTGAGCGCGGCGATGGCCATGCCGGTCATGCCGAAGACGTTGCCGCGCCGGCTCGTGGCCGGGTGCGACAGACCCTTGAGGGCCTGGATGAAGAACACCGAGGCGACGAGGTAAAGCAGGGTGACCAGGTTCATGCTGAGGGTCATGGCAAATCCTTGCGTGCGATCTTGGCGTGGTTCATGGTCATTCGGCCTTCTTGGCGACGGGACGTTCTTTTTTCTTGAACATCTCCAGCATGCGGCGGGTGACGAGGAAGCCGCCGAAGATGTTCACCCCGGCCATGGCCACGGCCAGCATGCCCATGACCTTGCCCAGCGGCGTGACGGTGAGCGCGGCGGCGAGCATGGCGCCGACGATGATGATGGCGGAGATGGCGTTGGTCACCGACATCAGCGGGGTGTGCAGCGCGGGGGTGACGGTCCACACGACGTGATAGCCGACATAGATGGCCAGCACGAAGATGGTGAGGTTGATGATGAAAGGAGAAATTTCGTGCATGTTCAGTCCTTCGTGAAGGCAATGCTGGGAGCGGCGCGGCGCGCGGCGGCAATGCGCCGGCCTTGCGCCGCGCCAAACGGGGCAGGTGCGGCCATGGGATCAGGCCGCCTTGCGCTTGACCTCGCCGTCCCGGGTCATCAGGCAGGCGGCGACGATGTCGTCGTCCATGTTGACGATCAGGCCCTTGTCCTTGTCGAGCACGAGCTTGAGGAAGTCCAGCACATTGCGTGCGTACAGCGAGGAGGCGTCGGCTGCAACCATGGCGGGCAGGTTGGTCTCGCCGACGATGGTGACGCCATGCCTGACCACGGTCTTGTCGGCTTCGGTCAGCGGGCAATTGCCGCCTTGCGCAGCAGCCATGTCGACGATGACCGATCCGGGGCGCATGCCCTGGACCATGGCCTCGCTCACCAGCACGGGGGCACGCCGCCCGGGGATGAGCGCCGTGGTGATGACGATGTTGGCCTGCTTGACGCGCTCGGCCACCAGGGCGGCCTGGCGATCCAGCCAGGCCTTGGGCATGGGCCGGGCGTAGCCGCCCACGCCTTGGGCGATCTCGCGTTCTTCGTCGGTCTCGAAGGGCACGTCGATGAACTTCGCGCCGAGGGACTCGACCTGCTCCTTGGCGGCGGGGCGCACGTCGGAAGCTTCCACCACCGCGCCCAGGCGCTTGGCGGTGGCGATGGCCTGCAGCCCGGCCACGCCGGCGCCCAGAATCACCAGTCGGGCGGCTTTGACGGTGCCGGCGGCGGTCATGAGCATGGGCATGAAGCGGGGGTAGAGGTTGGCAGCCAGCAGCACGGCTTTGTAGCCGGCGATATTGGCCTGGCTGGACAACACGTCCAGGCTCTGTGCCCGCGTGGTGCGAGGGGCGGCTTCGAGCGCGAAGGCCGTCAGGCCGGCCTGGGCCAGGGCTTGCAGGCCTTCGGCGTTGAAGGGTTCGAGCATGCCCACCACGGTGGCGCCGCGCTGCATCTGCGCCAGCTCGGCGTCTTGCGGGCGACGCACCTTGAGCACGAGTTCGGCCCCCAATGCCTCGGCCGCCGTGACCATTTGGGCCCCTACGGCCTCGTAGTCGGCGTCCACCGCGCCAGCGGCCACGCCCGCCCCGGCCTGCACCACCACCACATGCCCCTGGGCCACGAGCTTCTTGACGGTCTCGGGAGTGGCGGCCACCCTGGCCTCCCCCGCCACACTCTCAGCCGGAACGCCGATGCGCATGAATCCTTCTCCTCAA
>NZ_LT592174.1 GCF_900088825.1 Thiomonas delicata
TTCGAGTGGACAACCCCAGAAGATGCCTTCAATGATGGATTCCGCCAGGTCGGTCGACCGGGCGCGCCCAAAATCGACAGCGAGGGTTACGCCACGGGCTACATGGCCACGTATGCACTGCTGCGCAAAGCTGGCAACAACGGCGTGCAGATGCCGATCAAGCAGGTTGATGGAGACAAGCTGCTGGGTTCGCCGACGCTTTATCCCGACGACAAGTTCGACACGCCCAATGGCAAGATCCAGGTCTTTCCAGCGAAGTGGGATGGTTGGCTCAAACAGGCAGCCGAGGTCAAGGCCAAGTACAAATTCTGGATCAACAACGGCCGGTTCAACGAAGTCTGGCAGTCTTGGTACAACAACCAATACGACCCCTTCATCATGGACCGTTACCCGATGGCGGTGATCCAGATGAATCCTGCGGATATGGCGACCCTCGGCGTCAAGCCGACCGATGTGGTCGAAATCTACAACGACTACGGCACCACGATGGCCATGGCCTACCCGGAGCCGACCATCAAGCCCAACCAGTCCTTCGTCGTCTTCGGCGCTCCCAAAGGTGTCGTGGGTTCCGTGGTGACCACCGCCACAGATGTGCATTTCCTCGAATATCACAAGGGAACCTGGGCCGACATTCGCCGCGTCGGCTCGATGCCGGACTGGCAACGCACCGTCTCGACCAAGAGCCGCATGTACGGGGTTTGAATCGTTCCAATTCTCCCAGGCCACGGCGGCCTCGGGAGAACCGCTGTCCTCCTCGGGCGGCAGTTCCTTGGGCTCCTACGCTGGGGCCCTTTTTTTGAATGCGGGAGGAGGTGCATTCCATGTCAACCCATCAACCGAGAATCACGATGAAAAAGTTCTTTTTGTGCACATCTCTGGCCCTGTTCGCAGCCCAGGCCTGGGCCGCCCCTGACATGCTGGCTCTGGCCAAGCAGAAGAACTGCCTGGCCTGCCATGCAGTGGACGCCAAGATCGTCGGCCCCGCCTACAAGGCCGTGGCCGAAAAATACGCGGGCAAGCCCGGTGCCGAACAGATGCTGGTCAACGCCGTGCTGCACGGCCATGTCGGCACCTGGGGTCAGGTGCCGATGCCGGCCAACACCGATGTCACCCCGGCGCAGGCCAAGCAATTGGTGGCATGGATCCTGAGCCTGAAATAAAGCAGCAGGACAGAAAACGGAACGGCCGGTGGCGTCACCCCATGGCGCCTCCGGCTGGCATGATCCAAGCCCGCAACCTCGCAGGGAGTTCCCTTCATTCCACCCCCGGAAACCATGCACCACGAACTTCCTTTTTCCAGTGGCGCTGACCGTCGCGCACGAGCCACCGGCAAGCTCCGTAGCACGGACGAGGACGACGTCGCCGCCGTCTTCGAGGCGGCCGCCGAACTGTTCGCCGCGCTGTCATCCCCGATGCGATTGAGCATCGTCTGCCACCTGCGCGAGCAGGACATGAACGTGCAGCAGATTGCCAACCGGATCGGCAGCAGCCAGCCCAACACGTCCCTGCATTTGCGCCAACTGCACCAGATCGGCATTGTGGATCGGTCGAGGAGCGGTCAGTCGGTGACGTACCGCATCCGCAACACCTTCGTGGCCGATCTGTGCAAGATCGTTTGCCCAGGCCATTGAGGGCGCGTGCAACAGCACTTGATCAGACCTCACCGCCATGCATACCCCACCAGCCTCGCGCTCCAAACCCACACCCACGCACGAACTGCCGTTCGGGGCGACCCTGCGCAAGCTGCTCCTGATCATCCCGGCGAGCTTCGCGCTGCCCGTGATCGTCCTGCTTCTGATCGCTTCCTACCTGTCCAACACAGTGGGACCAAACCCGGATTCGTCGCCGATGTCCACCCGCGCCATCGTTCGGCGCATTGCACCAGTGGCACAACTCGTGGTCGCATCCGGCCCTCGAATGGCCGAAAAGTGGAACGCCGCCTCGCTCTCCGCGGCAGCGCCGACACCGAACGCCCAGGCCAAGACACCGGCCACCGCCCACGCACCTGTGGGCGGCACCAGCGCTTCGGCCATGCTGACCCTGGCCCGGCGGAAGAACTGCCTGACCTGCCATACCGCCGATCACAAGGTCGTCGGCCCCGCGTACGAGGCCGTGGCCGAGAAATACGCGGGCAAACCCGGTGCCGAGCAGATGCTGGTCAATGCGGTGCTGCACGGCCACGTCGGCACCTGGGGCCAGGTGCCGACGCCGGCCGAACCGGGGACCAACTCGATCGAGCTGCCCTCGGCATATTTTGACTTTCCTATGTCCAACGCCATGACTCTCGCGGAACCGATCGACTACGCCGAACTCATTTGCGAGCTCGTGCGCAAACGCCAGCAGACCTCACCCAAGCGGCTGGGCGAACCCGGCCCAGATGCCGGGCAGGTTCGCGAACTCTTCACCGCCGCTGCACAGGCGCCCGACCACGGTTTGATCCTGCCCTGGCGCTTCGTGCATGTCTCGGACGCCGGGCGCCAGCGGCTCGGCGAGGCGTTCGTGCAAGCCCTGCTCGAACGCGACCCCGACGCCACCGCGCAGCAACGCTCCGAGGCACGGGCCAAGGCTGCGCGCGCGCCCTTCCTGGCGCTGGCCATCGCCCGCCCGCACGACGATGCCAGCCCCGAGATCCCGCCGCGCGAGCGCCTGGTCTCGCTCGGCTGTGCACTGCAAAACATGCTGCTGCTGGCGCACGCCCATGGCTTCGGCGCCGGGCTGGTCAGCGGGCAGGCGATGGAGTCGAGAGCCTTGCGCGACTTGTTCAGGCTTGCCGACAACGAACAAGCGGTTTGCTTCATCGCTGTCGGCACGGTGGCCAAAGCCAAGACCAGCCGGGTGCGCCCGTCGCCTGTCGATTTCGTCGAGACGTTGTGAAACTTTCAGTCGACGCACGGAGATTTCGATGCAGACATCGCCCCGAAAAACCACCCACCAAGTCGTGTATTTCGCCCAGAGTTTTCACCGCGGCGAGCCGGAGCAGCGCAGCATGATGCTGGCCATCGGCTCCCAAGGCTATGTCGAAGCGGCAGCGCGCGCGCACCGTGATTTGCATCCCGAGGACGGCGTTGCCGTCTATCGGGCACTCATGGACGAGCCCACACCGATGAGCTATCGCCTTGTGGACTACTTCAGTTCCGAGCTCGGCGAAGCCTGGCATGAGGGTTTCGCCCCGCACTACCAGCATGGATTGCTCGAGTGACGCACGCCCCGCAGATTTTTGCCAACACCCTCGCGACGACCGACCAGGCCCAAGAAGGTGACGCACTGGAGGCGGTGTTCCAGGAGGCCGCCGAACTCTTCGCCGCACTCGCCTGCCCGACGCGGTTGCAGATCGTCTGCCAGTTGCGCCACGGCGACCAGACCGTGCATGGACTGGTTGACTGCATCGACAGTTCCCAACCCAATATCTCGGGCCATCTGCGCCTGCTCAGACAGGCCGGCATCGTGCGCCGCGAGCGTAGCGGGCGACAGGTCACGTACCGCCTGAGCAGCACACTGGCCGACGCCTTGTGCGCAGCAGTCTGCATCGTCAACTGAGATGCCGCACGCGCTGCATCCATCCCGCCCTCAGCCCCTGTATGTCCGAGCGAACCATTCCCATCGTCGATCACCGCTACGCCTCCAGCGTGCCGGCCGTTCCCGCGCACTCCCACGCGCCCGGTGCGCTGCTGGCCGACAAGTTGGGCCGGCCGCTGCACGATCTGCGCATCTCCATCACCGATCGCTGCAATTTCCGCTGCACCTATTGCATGCCCAAAGAGGTGTTCGACGCGCATTACGAATTCCTGCGCCACGCCGATCTGCTGCGCTTCGAGGAAATCGAGCGCCTGGCGCGCGTGTTCGTCGGCTTGGGCGTGCGCAAGCTGCGCATCACCGGCGGTGAGCCGCTGCTGCGCAAGGGCGTGGAGGACCTGGTGGCCATGCTCGCCGCCATCCGCACGCCGGACGGCGAGCCGGTGGAACTGACCATGACCACCAACGCCTCCATCCTCGCGCGCAAGGCCGAAGCACTGGCGCGGGCCGGTTTGCACCGCGTGACCGTGAGCCTGGACGCCATTGACGACGCCGTCTTCCGCCGCATGAACGATATGGACTTTCCGGTGCAAACCGTGCTGGAAGGCATCGCCGCGGCGCAGGCCGCCGGACTGCATCCGGTGAAGGTGAACATGGTGGTGCAGCGCGGTGTGAACGACGACCAGATTCTGCCCATGATCGAGCATTTCCGCGGCAGCGGCGTCGTGCTGCGCTTCATCGAATTCATGGACGTGGGCAACACCAACGGCTGGCGCATGGATCAGGTGCTGCCCTCGGCCGAGTTGCTGGCGCGCATTGCCCAGCGCCACCCGCTGCACGCGCTCGACCCCACCGTGCTGGGCGAAACCGCCGAGCGCTGGCTGCTGGACGACGGCAGCCTTGAAATTGGCGCCATCTCCAGCGTCACCCAGGCCTTTTGCCACGACTGCAACCGCGCCCGCTTGTCGATGGAAGGCAAGCTCTACCTTTGCCTCTTCGCCAGCCACGGCCACGACCTGCGCGCCCTGCTGCGCGGCGACGCGCAGCAGGGCATACAACAGGCGAGCGACGCCGACTTGCAGGCCGCCCTCGCCCAAGTCTGGAGCCGGCGTGACGATCGCTATTCCGAGTTGCGCGGGTTTGATGGCGCAGGCTTGCTGCAGGCCGTGCGCAAGCCCGAGATGTTTGCCATCGGAGGGTGAGCGCATGTCCGCAAGCCTGACGTTTCCTGATCTCGCCGCCGTCGTCTGTTGCGTCGGCAGCTACGACCCCGACGCCCTGCGCGTCGATCAGGTGCAGGACATCATCGCCTGTTTTGTACGCTCCGTGCGCACCGCCGAGCGCGTCGATATTCGCGCCGCGCTCGGGCGCGTGCTCGCCGCAGACGTCATCGCTCCGTTCGACGTGCCCTCGCACGACAACGCCGGCATGGACGGCTACGCGCTGCGCGGCGCCGATCTGGCGGCCGGCGGCGCGGCGGCGCCCACAGTTGTCGGCAAAGGTTTGGCCGGCCATGCCTACACCGGCGCCGTGCCGAGCGGCGCCTGCGTGCGCATCATGACCGGCGCCGTCATGCCCGAAGGCTGCGACACCGTCGTGCCGCAGGAATTCGTGCGCTTGGAAGGCGACGTCGTGCACATCCCTGCAGGCGTGCTCAAGCCAGGCGACAACGCCCGCCAGCGTGGTGAAGACCTGCGCGCCGGTCAACCCGCACTGGCTGTGGGCAAGCTGCTGCGCCCGGCCGATATCGGGCTGGTTGCATCGCTCGGCTTACCTGAAGTAATGGTGTGGCGCAAGCTGCGCGTGGCCTTCATGTCCACTGGGGATGAACTGCGCAGCCTGGGCGAGCCACCCGCGCAAGGCAGCGTGTACGACAGCAATCGCTACACCCT
>NZ_LT592175.1 GCF_900088825.1 Thiomonas delicata
GTGGCACGGCTCGTGGATGCAGGCCAGCTCAAAACCACGCTCAACACCCGCCTCGGCCCGATCGACGCCGCCACCCTCAAGCGCGCGCACGCGCTGGTGGAGACGGGCAGCAGCATCGGCAAGGTGGTGGTGGAGGGCTGGGAGTGATCGCAACAGCGTGACGGGGCCTGGGTGAAGAGTTGCCGCAACGCAAGGCGAACGCGTTGGACGCACAGCGCGATCAGATGTCGCGAGTCGAAGACCGCCCATGGTCGTCATGCCGAAGTCGATGTGTGGCCCGCCTCGATCAACGTTGGCCCGGCTCAAGCTCGGGGCTGCTCTGAAAAGCTTCACCCAGGTAACCCATGACTGCCCGCACGGTCTCCGAACGCCTGAGATCCCGGTGAGTGACCAGCCAGATGTCGCGCGAGAAAGGAGCGCCCGATTCATCGAGTCTGACCAATTGCTTGTCGGCATCACCAAGAAAGCAAGGCAAGCCTGCGACACCAGCGCCTGCGCGAGCTGCGATGAAATGGCCACTGATGTCGCTCAGCTCGCAACTCACGGGACGTTGCCCGGCGATGTTTAGCAGCCATTTCTGCTGGGGCATGTCAGCAAATTGCTCGTCGTAGGCGATGAAGGTCCAGTGGCTGGGATCGTGCAAGGCCGGGTAATGGTGGCTGGCATACAGCGCGAACCGCATGCGGCCGATACGGCGGACGACATTACTGGATTCCTTCGGGCGTATCAGCCGCAATGCCACATCTGCTTCCCGGCGGCTCAGTGACACTTGGCGCGCTTCAGCAGTGACGGAAAGTTGGATGCCTGGATAAGTCGTCTGGAAATCCGCCATGCGGGTTGCCAGAAAATGCGTAGCCAACACGGGCGGCGCGCTGAGCGTGACCTTGCCACTCAAGGGTGCTTGAGTCGCACGGGTATGCCGTTCGATGGCGAAGGCAGTGCTTTCCATGGCCTTGGCCTGCTCAAAAACCTGAATGCCGACCGGCGTCAGGCGACAGGCACGCGGCAGACGCTCGACCAAGACGACTTGCAATTCGTCCTCCAGTGCCACCAGCCGCCGGCTGACAGTGGCGTGGTCCACCCGAAGTGACCGCGCCGCGCCAGACAGTGTTCCAGCGTTGCCCACGGCAAGGAAATGGCGCAGATTCTCCCAATCGAACATATGTGCGTTTTCTCAAGTTTGAGTTGCAATTTTAGAGAATTTACGCACAGATTGTCGAGGCCTAGCATGCCTCTTGTTCAAGGCTTCGGATGGCTAAAAATGTCTTCTTCGTCTTCCCCACGTGGCACGCTGATTGCGGCTGCGCTTGGCTTCGTCGTGGTGTTGTTGGATGTCAGCGCAGTGAATGTGGCGCTTGGTGCATTGCACCGTGATTTCGCTACCGCCGTGGCGGGGCTGCAATGGGTGGTGAATGCTTACACGTTGGTATTTGCCGCACTGTTGTTGACCAGTGGCTCGCTTGGAGATCGTTTGGGGTCGCGGAGGGTCTTCCTGTGCGGCTTCACACTGTTCACGCTGGCATCGGCTGCCTGTAGCGTCGCCATCAACTTGCCGATGCTGGTCGTTGCCCGGCTGGTCGAAGGTCTTGGAGCGTCGCTGCTGGTTCCCAATTCGCTAGCCATACTCAAGCGCGCCTTTCCGGACAAGCTGCAGCGCAGCCGCGCCGTGGGCTGGTGGGGTGCTATCGGCGGCATATCCCTGGCAGCCGGGCCGGTGCTGGGTGGCTTGCTGGTCACGCATTGGGGTTGGCGCAGCATCTTTCTCATCAATCTTCCGATCGGACTTGTGGGTGGCTACCTCACGCTTCAGTACGTCGCTGCCGACGGCTCGCGCCACCCGCGCCACCATGACGATGGCCTGGATTGGCCTGGACAGCTCGTTGCTATCCTTTCATTAGCTGCATTCACGGCTGCGCTCACGGAAGCGGGACAGCTGGGTTGGGGTAGTGTCTGGGTACAGGGCGGTTTGTTGCTCGCGGTAGTTGCTGCCGCGGGATTCATCTGGATTGAATCGCGTAGCCGTTCGCCGATGCTGCCGCTTGGGCTATTTCGTGTGTCCGCCTTCACAATCGCGACGATCTCGGGTGTCATCGTTAATTTTTCCTACTACGGGCTGATCTTCATTTTCAGCCTGTTCTTCCAGATCGAGCAACAGCTTTCACCGCAGCAGACTGGAATGGCATTTCTGCCCATGACGATTGTGCTGATGGGGGTCAACGTACTTGCCGGACGCCTCATTAGCCGGATGGGCGCGAAGCGGCTAATGGTTCTGGGCTTGCTCATTGCTGCATCGGGATACCTGTTGCTTCTACCTGTTCGCGTCGATGGAGCCTATGGTTGGCTGGTGGTGCCGATGCTCATAGCGTCCAGCGGCATTGCCTTGATGGTCCCGACTATGACCAACGTCACGCTATCTTCGGTGGATGATTCGCGAGCGGGTATCGCATCGGGTGTCCTCAATTCCGCACGCCAAGTGGGCGGACTCCTCGGTGTTGCTGTTTTTGGCTATCTGGTACGCAATACCGGACAGCGGGCTTTTATGCAGGGTATGCATTGGTCGCTCGGCATGGCAGTCATACTGCTGTTGGCGGGAAGCGCCATGTGCTGGCTAAGGTTTGGCACAGATACAGAGAAGCAATTGAGCTGAAAATGAGGCTAATCGGGCATGGAGCTTCGCCACCTCCGACAGCCCATGCACCCGCGCCGTTAACGGTTCCCACGCGCCCACTTGCGTTCGAGAAAACGCTGCACTTCCGCACGATCGGCCGGAAATTCAGCGCGATTGCGCCAGCGCGTGTCTTCCGTGTACTTGGGAGTTCATGTTCACCCGCTCGATGTTCGCCACCGCGGACTTGGCCGAGCAGGGTCGCCTGCTCGGCGAGGTGGCACGGCTCGTGGATGCAGGCCAGCTCAAAACCACGCTCAACACCCGCCTCGGCCCGATCGACGCCGCCAC
>NZ_LT592176.1 GCF_900088825.1 Thiomonas delicata
TAGACGCCATCACTCTGCCGCCGGATGTGCCTACGCCCTTCGGTCAGCACGAGCTGATTGCAAGCAGCCGCGAGCTGCTCGACGACACGGACCGCGTCACGCTCGATGCGCTCGGTTTTGCACATGACGACAACGCGGCGCAGCACCCGCCCATCGGCGAGCTTGTTGCCAATCGCGCCCACCAACGCCGCGAGGTCGGCCTGGCGGTCGGAGCCTCGCTTGCTGCGGTCGACCTCGAACCATGTGACGCCTCGCCCCTCCACATCGAACGCGACCGCATCTGGGCGCAGGTGCTTGCGGACAGAGGCGCCGCGGCGATGGACGTTCACGGTGATGTAACCTTGGACGGCCTTGCTGCTCCCATTGCGCGTGCCAGCTTTGGCATTGGCATTGAGGTCATGCAGGAGCTCGGATTCTGTGACCGCACGGAGGCCTCGCGCCCAGCTGCAAACCACAAGAAATTGGGCCCACAATCGGTGTTCGGGATTGGTCATATCGCTGACCCTTCGCACTGAAGATGCGGCGTCGTGGCCATGGTCGCCGAGCCAATCTACGCCGGGCTGCGTGAGTCCGTAGACCGTCTGGAATCGGTCGGTCCTGTAACGACGCAGAAGGCCACGCTTGACCATGCCGCGGACCGCCCGTTGGGCTGCTGTCAGGGAAGCTTTGAATGGGCGCTCGGGAAAGCAAGCGGCGGCGACGTCGATGGTGCGGATGACCCTAAATCTGTTTGCGAGCCGAAGGGACCGTTCGAAAATGGCGTCACGCAGATGGAGGCTCGATGCCCTGGTGGTCAGACCGCGAGAGGGTGCGAGCGGGCGTTGGTCGTCGTAACCGTGTAACGCTGTAACCGGCGTGTCGCCGAGTTTGGCCTCGTTGGTTACGCCGTTACGCGTTACAGCCGTTACGCCGTTTCGCGTGCTCACGGTGATGCCGGAGGTGGCGCCACCTGTTGCGGGCGAGGGTGAACCTGTGGCGACTGGCCCGGCATCGCGTGTTGCG
>NZ_LT592177.1 GCF_900088825.1 Thiomonas delicata
CCTAGGAGACCGTCGGACTTAAGCCCGAGGGGCGGGTGGCGGCGGCGAGCGGCGCGGTTTTTGCGTGACCCGGCACGCCGCCAGCGTCTTCATCACTTGCACAGGCTCCTGGGCGGCCCGTTGGGGCGCGTAGCAGGTCGTGCGGTGGGGCGTGATCTGGGCGCACTTCCCCCTTTGCTCGTCACCTGGCGCGCAGCACATGCATGCGCTTGATGTTCCAGGCCATGGTCACGAGGTTCCACTCGCCTTGCGCCTTGTGCAGTCCGCGCATGCTCATCTGACGCCAGCCCATGACGTGCTTGATGATGCCGAACACGGGCTCGACGGTCTGCTTGCGCAGTTTGTACAGCGCCCGGCCTGCCTGTGTGGACAGGCGGTGGGCCATGTTGGCGACCGGCTCCGCAGTTCGCGGCGCGTCGGGGTCGGGCCCAAACCGTTCGGCCAGTGGCACGTGATGCGACTCGCGCTTCATCGCCAGCAGCGGCTCGATTCCCGCCTGCACGCAGGCGACCACGTTCGCCTGGCTGCAAAAGCCGTTGTCGGCGACCAGGGTCTGCACGGTGCCCAGCGCCTCGGGCAACGCCGCTATCTGCTCCAGCGTGGGCACCACTTCGCGCTTGTCATTGCAGGACTGCGTGACGTGCGCGGTGACCACCATCATCGTCTCGATGTCCACGCCGGCTTGGGCGTTGTAGCTCTGCTCGAAGCCGCCGCCGGACACCGGCATGATGCGCGACTCCTCGTCCGTCAGGTTGACCTGGTCGCCGTCCTGGGGACCGGCCTGGGGCGGCTCGGGATCCCGCCCGCGCGGCTTCTTGCCAGCCTCGCGCTGGGCGCGGCGCTTGGCCTCTTTGGCCTCAAACTCCTGCTGCTCCGCCTTGAATCGTTCGGCGGCGCGTTGCGCAATCTTGGCCTTGGCCTGCGCGATGGCGCGCAGACGGTCCTCGCGGCGGGCAATCTCGGCGGGCACATCCATGCCATCGGGCGCGCTGGATCCATCATCCTTCTCCGCCCGCGCCAACAGGTCCTGGACTTCCTGGCGCAACTGCGCCTCGATCTTGTTGGCATGACCCCACGACAGCGCCTTGTGCTTGCTCGCGTTGGCTCCAATCTTGGTGCCGTCCAGCGCAATGTGACCGAGCTTGAGTAACTTCATCTCGCGCGCCAGCACCAGCACCTGCACGAACAGCGCCTCGATCTCCTTCAGAAAGCGCCGACGGAACGTCGCCAGCGTGTCGTGATCGGGATGCGTATTGGCCGCCACAAAGCGGAACGCCACCGAGTCGTAGGTCGCGCGTTCGATCTTGCGGCTCGAATGCACCCCGTTGGCATACCCGTAGATCAGCAGCCCCAGCAGCACCGCAGGGTGATGCGCGGCAGAGCCACGGCCCGCGTACTGCTTGACCAGATCGTCCAGATCAAGCCGATCAATCACTTCGACCACAAAGCGCGCAAGGTGATCACTGGGCAACCACTCGTCCACCGAAGGCGGCAGAAGGTAGGCCGTGTCTCGATCAACACAAACAAAGCGGCTCATCGCGAGGAACTCCTCAATGCACTGTCGCCATTGTCTCGGATTGATCCATCAGGCGTAAGCCTGGAAAGTCCGACAGCCTCCTAGGCC
>NZ_LT592178.1 GCF_900088825.1 Thiomonas delicata
TTCGGAATCGCATGATGGCGCTCACCCGCTGCTCAATTTCTGGGCAGGGAGCCAGATTCCGGCCAGAATTGACACCTCGCTGGCATTCGGGGCGGCCATTTCCATGGTTTTTCCACGCATCACGCGAACATCGGCCGCCTCGGCGCTTCAGCCGGATTGGCCTTGTAGACAACGATGTAGTTCGGATGGGCTATGAGCTCGCGCGTTCCAGCGA
>NZ_LT592179.1 GCF_900088825.1 Thiomonas delicata
GGATGAAGTCCTGGCGCAGGCCGGTGCCGAAACTCGGCGGGGGTTCGATCTGCGTGGCATCCATGTCGAGCACGGCGTTGACCGCGTCCACCAGCACCCCGATGGCTTGGGGCCCGTCGTCGCCGTCGACCTCCATGATCACGATGCAGGTGCGCTGGCGCAACTCGGTGGCCGGGCGGCCGAAGCGTTGCGCCAGGTCGATGACCGGCACCACATTGCCGCGTAGGTTGATGACGCCATGCACGAAGGCCGGCATCATCGGGATGGTGGTGGGGCGCGTGTACTCCAGAATCTCGCGCACCCGCAGGATGTCCAGGCCGTAAACCTCGCTTTGCAGGCTGAAGGTCAGGACTTGACCGCTTGCAACCGGCTCGACCAAGCCATAGGTGTGATGCACCGTGGCGTACAAAGGGGCCCCTTGCGTGCTGCCTGCCGGGGCAACGAAAGCCGTGTTTTGCATGGTGGGGCCGTGGTGAGGCTCAGAACTTGACGAAGGTCGCTTCGCTGGCAACCGCTGGATGCGGTTTCACGGGACGCGGGCCTTGCCGGCCCGGCACGGTGGATGTCGACGTCGTTTTGCTGGGAAGCGTGAGCCGGGGCATGTCATGGTCTTGGGCGAACTTGAACTGGCTCACGGTGTCCTGCAATTGCTGGGCCTGGGCGTTCATTTCCTCGGCGGTGGCGGCGAGTTCTTCCGAGGCCGAGGC
>NZ_LT592180.1 GCF_900088825.1 Thiomonas delicata
GCCAGCAAGGACCTCCAGCAAGCGGCCACCTTGTTGGCCATGCTTGCCGAGCAGCGCCCGGGGGACATCGAGGACGCCTGCCAGGCCTTGCCAAGTGCCGCGCGCGCGAAGGCTCGAGGTGCCTTGTCTTTTGTGAAGAGCCTATTGCAAGACGCGCACCCCGCGGCCATTGAGGCGTTGCAAGCTGGCCTGGGTGCCAAGGCCTGATTCCTTGTGGCGACGATTTTGCAGGCTTCGGGGCCGACGATTTCAATCGTGGAAGCGCATGGCTTTGTCGTTACGTCGTTACGCGGTTACAGCGTGACGCCGCCGCATCAACATCGGCTCGCGCTTTGCCCGGGGCCGCCCATTGCATCTCCAATCCGACGACGCCTCT
>NZ_LT592181.1 GCF_900088825.1 Thiomonas delicata
GGTCAACCCATCACCGCCCACTGGGGTTTCGCTGATCCAGCCGCGGTTGTCGGGGATCGTGAGCGTCAACTCAAGGCCTTCGCCAACGTGCACTTTCAAATCGCCGCTCGCATCCGCCCGCTCCTCGCCCTGCCCATCGACAAGATCGACCGCATGTCGCTGCAAACCCAGTTGCGTGATCTGGGCCAACAACGCTCCGAATACCCATGAAGGGAGCAGAATGACGCGCCTCCTCGTCATCGGCGGCAGCGACGCGGGCATCAGCGCGGCGCTGCAGGCTCACGAGATCGATCCCCGAGCCGAGATATCCGTCCTGTTGGCCGACGAATACCCGAACTACAGCATCTGCGGCCTGCCCTTTTACCTCAGCGGCGAGACGCCGGATCACCGGCAGCTCGCCCATCGCACCGCGTTCGACGGCATCGACATCCTGACGAACCATCGGGCCGTATCGGTTCATCCAGCGACCCAGACGGTCGATGTCGTGCGCGGGGCGAACGGCCGTGCGGAGACGATGCGCTATGACCACCTGATCATCGCCACCGGTGCCGTCCCAGTCCGTCCCCAAGGGTT
>NZ_LT592182.1 GCF_900088825.1 Thiomonas delicata
TCGGCGCGCGAGGTGATGCCGGCGGTGTAGCCGGCGCCGAACTTGAGCTTGCCCACGGGGTTCCACAACCACTGCTTGGCGTACCCCACCACCGGCTCGGCGTTGCGGTGCGAGTCCGAGAAGATCATGGCGTAGACCATTTGGTCGTTGCCGTTGGCGTCGGTCAATTGCCTGCTCCAGCCCAGGCCCCAGGCATGGCTGTTGAGGGTGGCGCGCTTG
The DNA here is from genome assembly GCF_900088825.1 of Thiomonas delicata. Lineage (GTDB taxonomy): Bacteria > Pseudomonadota > Gammaproteobacteria > Burkholderiales > Burkholderiaceae_C > Thiomonas_A > Thiomonas_A delicata. The sequence continues at coordinate 220 of NZ_LT592182.1, forward strand.
GCGGCGGTGTAGGTGCTGGGGTCGTGCCAGGTGTAGCCGGAGACGAACAGG
>NZ_LT592183.1 GCF_900088825.1 Thiomonas delicata
GGCAGGCGTAACGCTGTGCTGGTGGGGTCGTGCTGGCTCATGATGGCGGATCTCGGTGAACAGTGCGATCATTGAACAGCCCGTACCTGCTACAGGGTCAAGTGCCTTGCACGAGAGGGGAATGCAACATGCGAATCGGGGAATTGGCGCGGCGCGGCCACTGCGATGTGGAGACGGTGCGTTTTTACGAGCGCGAGGGCTTGCTGGACGCGCCCGCCCGCGAGGACAACGGCTATCGCAACTACACCAGCGTCCACCTGGAGCAGCTCAACTTCATTCGCCACTGCCGCTCGCTGGGCATGGGATTGCCGGACGTGCGCGTGTTGCGCAGCTTTCAGGAGCATCCTGAATCGGCGTGCGACG
>NZ_LT592184.1 GCF_900088825.1 Thiomonas delicata
TTTACTCGATGATTTTTGCGACGACGCCGGCGCCGACGGTGCGGCCGCCTTCGCGGATGGCGAAGCGCAGGCCTTCTTCCATGGCGATGGGGGCGATGAGCTTGACGGTGATGCTCACATTATCGCCGGGCATGACCATTTCCTTGTCCTTGGGCAGTTCGATGGCGCCGGTGACGTCGGTGGTGCGGAAGTAGAACTGCGGGCGGTAGTTGTTGAAGAAGGGGGTGTGGCGGCCGCCCTCGTCCTTGCTCAGCACGTACACCTCGGCGGTGAAGTGGGTGTGGGGCTTGATCGAGCCGGGTTTGCACAGCACCTGGCCGCGCTCGACTTCTTCGCGCTTGGTGCCGCGCAGCAAGATGCCGACGTTGTCGCCGGCCTGGCCCTGGTCGAGCAGCTTCCTGAACATTTCCACGCCGGTGCAGGTGGTCTTGAGGGTGGGCTTGAGGCCGACGATCTCGATTTCCTCGCCGACCTTGATGATGCCGCGCTCCACACGCCCGGTGACCACCGTGCCGCGCCCGGAGATGGAGAACACGTCTTCCACGGGCATGAGGAAGGCGCCGTCGACGGCGCGCTCGGGCGTGGGGATGTAGGTGTCCAGGGCCTCGGCCAGCTTGAGAATGGCGCCTTCGCCCAGTTCGCCCTTGTCGCCTTCGAGGGCCAGCTTGGCCGAGCCCTTGATGATGGGGGTGTCGTCACCGGGGAAGTCGTACTTGGACAGCAGCTCGCGCACTTCCATCTCGACGAGTTCGAGCAGCTCGGCGTCGTCGACCATGTCGCACTTGTTGAGGAACACGATGATGTAGGGCACGCCCACCTGGCGCGCCAGCAGGATGTGCTCGCGGGTCTGGGGCATGGGGCCGTCGGCGGCGGACACGACCAGGATGGCGCCGTCCATCTGGGCCGCACCGGTGATCATGTTCTTGACGTAGTCGGCGTGGCCGGGGCAGTCGACGTGGGCGTAGTGGCGGTTGGCCGTCTCGTACTCGACGTGCGCGGTGTTGATGGTGATGCCGCGCGCCTTTTCTTCCGGCGCCGCGTCGATCTGGTCGTACGCCTTGGCCTCGCCGCCGAACTTGCTCGACAGCACGGTCGTGATCGCCGCCGTCAGGGTGGTCTTGCCGTGGTCCACGTGACCGATCGTCCCCACGTTCACGTGTGGCTTGGTCCGCTCAAACTTGCTCTTCGCCATGATGAATGC
>NZ_LT592185.1 GCF_900088825.1 Thiomonas delicata
GCCCGGCGCACGCGCACCGTCCCATCCTCCCCGACCTCCCAGGCCAAGGTATCCCCAGCTTCGACCCCGAGCGCCTCGAGGATCTCGGCTGGAACCCCAATCCTGCGGTGCTGGTTGCGGCGCCGGTTCTCCTGTTGCGTCCGCTCCGCCAGGCGCATCACGAACAGCACGCTCCCCAGGGTGCAGAGTATGGCCAGCGCGGCAGTGACATACACCCC
>NZ_LT592186.1 GCF_900088825.1 Thiomonas delicata
TTTCAGTAAACTATTTGAAATTACTGAAATTCGCGCAACGCCATGCATGCCTTTGCCCTGTACCGGGTGCACGAACAGGCCTACAGCACGCTGTTTGCCAGTCTGGCTCAATCGGCTGCCACGCAGGAGCAGGTTCTCTTGGGCGCGCCCGGCACCATCATCGAGCACAAACGGGGCGCACACGTCTATTTCGCGCGGCAGTTCATGAGTCCGGAAGGCAAGCGGTGCGAAGAAACCCTAGGGGGCACCGCCAGGGACCCTGACGTGCTGCAGCGTGTACAAACCATGCGCCAACGCATGGAGCGCAGCCACGGCCTCATCGCGCGCATTCGCGAGCTTGGGCGGCTGGGCTTTCAACTCGCCGACAACAAAACGTG
>NZ_LT592187.1 GCF_900088825.1 Thiomonas delicata
GCCTGGGCGTTCATTTCCTCGGCGGTGGCGGCGAGTTCTTCCGAGGCCGAGGCATTCTGCTGGGTGACGGCATTGAGCTGGGCCACGGCCTGGTTGATCTGCTGCATGCCGGTGGCCTGCTCCTCGCTGGCGGCGTTGATCTCCTGCACCAGATCCGAAGTCTTGGCGATGGCCGGCACCATCTGCGCGAGCAACTGGCCGGC
>NZ_LT592188.1 GCF_900088825.1 Thiomonas delicata
TGCTTGCGAAAATCAAGCCCCAGCGCGTTCTGGTGGGGCGCTCGCCCGCCCTCGCGGTCGGCATCCCAGGTGTAGGCGTGGTAGCCACAGCCCACGATGCAGAAATGGCAGGTCAAATTGGTTTTTTGCGCATCTGCCGGCGGCAGCGCGACACGATCCTTGAATTGCGACATGGTGTTCGTCTCCTGACGGTGATGGGCTTACAGCACGTTGGCCTGGCGGCCGTAGATCAGGCCGGTGACGGCCACGGCGCGAACACTGTCGGAGGCCGGGTCGTACTCGAGTTGGATTTGCGGCAGATCTTCGGTCGCCTGGCCGCAGATCATCTGACCCGACTTCTCGGGATCGAACATGCTGTAGTGACAGGGGCACTTGAA
>NZ_LT592189.1 GCF_900088825.1 Thiomonas delicata
TTGCACCGTCGAGCGCATCGAAGCCGCCGGCAACCGGCGCGGTCTTACGGTGTCGGGTTCGGGCGGGTTTGCCGCCACTGCCGATCTGGTGCTGGTCGCCACCGGCGTGCGCCCTGACACCACCCTTGCCGCCACGGCTGGGATTGCACTGGGGCCCTCGGGCGCCATCCGCGTCACGCAGCGCATGGAAACCACGATCCCCGGCATCGGGGCCGC
>NZ_LT592190.1 GCF_900088825.1 Thiomonas delicata
GGATCTGCTTGCGCTCCAGGTCCAGGCCCCAGTGGGCGATGGGGCCGAGCTTGGGTGACAGGCCGAAGAACACCAGCAGCATGTCCAGCGGCAGGCGCCGGGTGATGCCGTCGTTGCCGGTGAGCTTGACCTGCGACAGGCGGCCATCGCCGTCGGCCTCGAACCCCGTGATCTGACCGACGACGAACTGCATCGCGTGCTGCTCGCACAGGGCGTGCATCTTGGCCACCGAGGCCGGCGCGGCGCGAAAGCCGTCGCGCCGGTGCACGAGGATGACGCTTTCGGCGCGGTGCGCGTCATCCTGGGCGAAGTGCAGCGCCCAATCCAGCGCCGAGTCGCCGCCGCCGACCACCACGAGATTTTTGCCGGCGAAGACCGCGGGGTTCTTCACGCGGTAGAACAACTGCGTGCCCTCGAAGGCGTCCAGCCCCTCCACTTTGAGGGTGCGCGGCTGGAACGAGCCCACGCCGGCGGCGATGAACACCGTCTTGGTGAGCAAGGTGGTGTCCTTGGAGGTGCGCACGACGAAGCGCCCGTCGTCCTGGCGCTGCAGCTCCGTCACGTCCTGTCCCAGATGGAAGGTGGGCTTGAACGGCTCGATCTGCTTGAGCAGGTTGTCGGTGAGTTCCTGGCCGGTGCACATGGGCACGGCCGGAATGTCGTAGATGGGCTTGTCCGGATAGAGCTCCACGCACTGGCCGCCCAGGTGCGGCAGGCTGTCGATGACGTGGGCCTTGATGTCGAGCAGGCCGAGTTCGAAAACCTGAAACAAACCCACGGGACCGGCGCCAATAATGACGGCATCGGTCTCGATCGGCGGGGCGCTGGCCAGGGCCGCGTCGGCGATGGCCGGATTGATGTGCATTTCCATGAGGGATGAGGGGGCGGTCGGAATCCGGATGTTCAGCGCTCGAGAAACTGCAGCTTGCCGGGTTTGCCATTCCATTCTTCGCCGTCCGGCGGGGCGGGCTTGCGCTTGGTGATGCTGGGCCAGCGGCGCGACAGTTCGGCGTTGAGGGCAATGAATGCTTGTTGGTCGCCAGGGACGTCTTCCTCGGCGAAGATGGCGTTGGCCGGACACTCGGGCACGCATACGGCGCAGTCGATGCATTCGTCCGGATCGATCGCCAGGAAGTTGGGGCCTTCGCGGAAGCAGTCCACCGGGCAGACGTCCACACAATCGGTGAACTTGCACTTGATGCAATTTTCGGTCACGACAAAGGTCATCGG
>NZ_LT592191.1 GCF_900088825.1 Thiomonas delicata
TTGTCATGGCGCGGAATGGGAAAGTCGGCGGCCGGATAGCGGGACTTGGGTTCCGGATATGGGGGCCGTGTGTAACCTTCCTGGTGACCGCCCATGCGCACCCAGCCTGTCCCACGTCGGCTGCCCACATTGTGCGTGGCCACGACAACGGCACCGATGGCTTGTTCAGTGACGTAGTTGTTGTTGCCCCAGATGATGCCTTTCTCGAAGGCATGCATGGTGCGTGGCTGCTTACCCGGAGCCTTGGGTTTGTAGCTCCACTC
>NZ_LT592192.1 GCF_900088825.1 Thiomonas delicata
CGCATCTCGATCATCGACGACATCGCGTATCAAACGAACATGCTGGCGCTCAACGCGGCCATCGAGGCCGCCCGTGCCGGCGAGCATGGCAAGGGCTTTGCCGTGGTGGCCGCCGAGGTGAGGAAACTCGCCGAGCGCAGCCAGGTCGCGGCCAAGGAGATCGGCGATCTGGCCTCCAGTTCGGTCAAGCAAGCGGAAGCGGCAGGCGGCCTGCTGGGGCAGATCGTGCCGGCCATCTCGAAGACCAGCGACTTGGTGCAGGAGATCAACGCCGCCAGCGAGGAGCAGGCCACCGGCATGCAGCAGATCAGCCAGGCCATGGGACAACTCAATGCGGTGACGCAGCAAAACGCCTCGGCCTCGGAAGAACTCGCCGCCACCGCCGAGGAAATGAACGCCCAGGCCCAGCAATTGCAGGACACCGT
>NZ_LT592193.1 GCF_900088825.1 Thiomonas delicata
GCGCACTCGGAGCTTGCGGGCTGGCACGCCCGCAGATCGTTCGTGCGTCACACGGCAGTGCGCAGGCACTGCCGACGCCAGCGCACTCGGAGCTTGCGGGCTCGTACGCCCGCAGATCGTTCGTGCGTCACACGGCAGTGCGCAGGCACTGCCGAGGCTTCGCCAACACCAGCGCACTCGGAGCTTGCGGGCTGGCACGCCCGCAGATCGTTCGTGCGTCACACGGCAGTGCGCAGGCACTGCCG
>NZ_LT592194.1 GCF_900088825.1 Thiomonas delicata
CAATGGCCTGCTCAACGTGGTGACGAGTTTCTATCTCGCTTTCCGCCTGGCTCTGCGCGCACGCGGCATCGGCCAGACGAAGCTCAGCAGGTTGCGTCGCAGGCGGCTGCGCAGCGCCGTGCGCAACAGCCTGCGGTCCTGCAGGCCGATGCCGCGTGCGCGCAGAGCCAGGCGGAAAGCGAGATAGAAACTCGTCACCACGTTGAGCAGGCCATTG
>NZ_LT592195.1 GCF_900088825.1 Thiomonas delicata
ACGATGCAGTCACGCACTCTGCGCGCGGCGTCCGGATCGCGCTCGCTGATGTAGCGGACAATCGCGAGCAGGTCGGCGCGCGCCTGCTGCGACCAATGGATGGGCAGCGTCAACGCCGCCGGACCGACTGCCTTTGCTCGGCAGCCTGGATGATGGCCTCCGTCTCGGCCACAACTTGGTCATGTGGCACGGCTGGTCGTGTGTCGGCCATGCTTTCCAGCACACGGCTGCG
>NZ_LT592196.1 GCF_900088825.1 Thiomonas delicata
AAATCCACCAACTCGCCGGCCTGCACGCTGCCCTGTTCGTGGTGCAGCACGATGAAGCCGTCGGCCCGGCTCATGGAGCGCAGGATGCCGGAGCCCTGGTCGCCGGTGGTGCGCGTGGCCAGGCGCCCGTCGGGCAGACGTTCGAGCACGGCGCGCTGGTATTCGGTGCGCCCGGGACGCTTGCGCAACGTGGTCTGCGCGACCACGCTCAGCAGCGGCAGGGGCTGCATCTGCGCCCCCATCATGTGCAAGAGGGCCTCGCGCACGAAGTGGTAGAAGGTCACCATCACGGCCACCGGGTTGCCGGGCAGGCCGAACAGCATGGCGCCGTGGCCCGCGCTTTCGATGCGGCCGAAGGCCATGGGCCGGCCTGGGCGCATGGCGATGCGCCAGAACACCACGTCGCCCAGCGAGGCCATGACCGCACGCATATGGTCGGCTTCGCCCACGCTGACGCCGCC
>NZ_LT592197.1 GCF_900088825.1 Thiomonas delicata
TATAAGGGGTATCCACTTAGCTCCAGTGAAGGCAGAATAGCTGGATGGATATCCAGACTTTAGCGCCAACGCCCGGAAAAGACTACCCACAGACCTGGAACGAGTTCCTCGACTGGTTTGGCACCGAAGAGGCGTGTCTGACGTACCTGGAACGATTGCGCTGGTCCAGCGGATTTGTTTGCCCACGCTGCGGCTGCGCTGGGCAGGCCTATCGCGCCACGCGTGGCCGGCTGATGTGCCCGAGCTGCCAGCACCAGAGTTCGGTGACCGCCGGCACCATCTTCGACAAGACCCGCACGCCACTGCGCGTGTGGCTGGCTGCGGCCTGGTACCTGACCAACCAGAAGCAAGGTGTGAGCGCTTTGGGGTTGCAGCGCGTGCTGGGGCTGGGCAGCTACCAGACCGCGTGGACCATGCTGCACCGACTGCGTCGTGCCATGGTTCGCCCGGGCCGCGAGCAACTCAGGGGGTTGGTCGAAGTTGACGAGACCTACCTGTCCATCACGGACAGACAAGCCCCCATCTCTCCCAAAGGGCGCAAGAGCAGCACGAGCAAGGTGCTGGTGGTGATGGCAGTGGAGATGCTGGAGCCCAAGGGGTTTGGCCGCATCCGCCTGCGCCGCATTGCCAACGATTGCGCCTCGTGTGTGATGCCGTTCGTGCAGGAGGTCATCGAGCCAGGCGCACAGGTGCGCACGGACGGCTCGGCCGCCTATCGGTCGTTGACGGAGTTGGGCTTCATCCATCAGCGCACGGTCATGCTGGGCTCCGATGTCCCCGCCCATGTCTCGATGGCAGGAGTGCATCGGGTGGCCGCTCTGGTGCAACGCTGGATTCTGGGCACCCACCATGGCTCGGTGCAGCCCGAACACCTGGATGCCTATCTGGACGAGTTCGTGTTCCGTTTCAACCGCCGCACGTCCAACTCGCGGGGCCTGTTGTTCTACCGGTTGCTGCAACAAGCCGTCGCCACTGCACCGGTGACCTACCGCGATGTGGTGCGAAAGGCTTGAATGTTTGGGTGACGGCCATAGAATGCATGTACTGGGTATTTATCCAGCATCCAAGCGTCACTGGAGCTAAGTGGATACCCCTTT
>NZ_LT592198.1 GCF_900088825.1 Thiomonas delicata
TCGTCCCGGATCATCGCCAAGTCGACCTTCGATGCGATGTTCCAGTTGATGAGCACGGGATGGACGCACGCGCAGGCCGAGAATTTCCTGCACGCCACGAACGGTTCCATGCGGGATTCCGACTTCGCCCTGCAGATCTATCGCGGCAGCATCGTCTCGGCGCGCTACGGCCCCATCCGGCAGGCACCGATGGACGCGGCGGTGACCCAGGTGTTCCGCACCGGCCAGCCGGTCCAGGATCTCGGCGCGGACAGCACGCGCTACGTGCTCCCGCTGCGCGCCGAAACCGAGTGCCTGCGCTGCCACACCAATGCCAGGATTGGCAATGTGCTCGGCGTGATCGACGTGCGCCAGAACCTGGCTCCGTCCATCCAGGCGGCGCGTCATGACTTCCTGGATTCCATGCTCTGGATTTTTCCTTTCCCGATCCTCGGGGCTTTTCTGCTGACGGTCTTCGTCAATTGGCGCATCGATCGATCGATGCGCGCCCTGGAGCACAGCATCGCCCAGGTCAACGAGATGACCGATTTGAAATCGCTCGTCTTCCAGCCGATCGATCTCTGGTTTTCCGAGCTCAACGGCATCTTCCGCCAGGTCGGCCAACTC
>NZ_LT592199.1 GCF_900088825.1 Thiomonas delicata
TAACGAATGAAAGGGACTTCCCCGTCCCGAGTGATCCGCGCAGTTGCGTGGTACGGCATCGAGGTGCCACGATGGGAAGTGCGATCTCTCATCAACTCACTCGTTTTGTGGAAGGGGAAGGCCATGCGCATTGTCACCATCGGAATTGATCTTGCCAAGAACGTCTTTGCGGTTCACGGCGTGGACGCCGCAGGCAAAGCGGTGTTGGTTCGCCCCACTGTGCCGCGGGCCAAACTGCTCGAACTCATCGCCGCACTGCCACCCTGCCTCGTCGGCATGGAGGCGTGCTCCGGCGCCCACCACTGGGCACGCGAGTTTCAGAAGTTCGGCCACACCGTGCGCCTGATAGCGCCCAAATTCGTCACCCCTTACCGCCTCTCGGGCAAGCGCGGCAAGAACGATGCGGCGGACGCCGCCGCCATCTGCGAGGCCATCACCCGGCCCAGCATGCGCTTCGTGCCCATCAAGAGCATCGAGCAGCAAGGCCAGTTGCTGGTGCACCGTGCCCGCCAGGGTTTTATCGAGCAACGCACGGCCACGCTCAATCGCATCCGCGGCCTGCTCTCGGAGCTGGGCATCGTGCTGCCGTTGAAGGCGGCTGTGGTGCGTCGCGAGGCCTTGGCCCGCCTGGAAGATCTGCCGGGCTGGGCCAATACCGTGATCGGGGATCTGTTGAGCGAGGTCACCCGGCTCGATGAACGCGTCGCCCAGTACGACCAGCACATCCGAGCCATGGCCCGCCAAAGCGCCGAAGCACAGCGCCTGATGCAGCTCTCGGGGGTTGGGGAGATCACGGCCACCGCGCTCTTGAGCACCATCGGCAATGGCCGAGACTTCAAATGCGGGCGCCAACTGTGTGCCTGGCTCGGTCTGGTGCCCGGCCAGTACAGCTCGGGCGGCAAGCAGCGTCTGGGCCGCATCACCAAGGCCGGCGACCCGTACCTGCGCAGCTTACTGGTGCTGGGTGCCAGAGCGGTGCTGGCGGCAGCCAAGAACAAGAGCGACCCGATCAGCCGCTGGGCCACGGCGCTGGCGCAGCGACGCGGCTACTGGAAGGCCGTGGTGGCGATTGCGGCCAAGAACGCCCGCATGTGCTGGGCGGTGCTCAGTCGGGGCGAGGATTTCAGATTGCCGACCTGAGCACCGAGCGGCTCAACCGAACACATCAGCCAACAAGAGGAGATTTGATTCGATTTCCACCACCGCGTGCAGCCGCCGCCGTTGATGAGTCAAGGTTGGACCTGCGCGGGGCGTGACCGTTTAACTCAAGGAGTCCAGGGTCGATGCAAGCATCGACCCTCCTCGGCTAACGAATGGGTCCCCCGCGCGCGTCTTTCATCAGGGTCCGCTGCTATTCAAGCAGCATCCATGACCGTTTGTAGTTTCGCTGTCCGCATCCCTTGCTCTGTGAGCAACGCAGGCCTGGCGCTGAGGGTGGAAAACCGTCATCCAACGTCCGCTCCGTGATCTATCGCGCTGCGATGCTTCACGGCTGGATCGGTGTTTGACTTTCGAGGGGAAGCCCTTGTAGT
>NZ_LT592200.1 GCF_900088825.1 Thiomonas delicata
GGCATCTACGTGGACACCCAGCGTTGGAGGTGCCAGGCGTGCGGCAAGACCTTCATGGAGCCGCTGCCAGCAATCAACACCAAGCGGGAGATGACCGACCGCCTGGTCGTCTGGATCGGCCAGCAAAGCCTGCGGCGCACTTTCGCCAGCATCGCGGAAGACATCGGCCTCGATGAAAAGACGGTGCGCAACATCTTCCGCGACTACGTGAACGAGTTGGAGAAGACAGTTCGCTTCGAGACGCCGACCTGGATGGGCATCGACGAGATTCACATCATCAAGCCACGCTGCGTGATCTCCAACATCCGCAGCAACACCATCGTCAACCTGCTGCCGAACCGCGACAAGAAGACGGTCATCAACTATCTGGGCAACCTCGACGGCCGCCACGATGTTCAGACCGTGGCGATGGATATGTGGGTGCCATACCGCGACGCGGTGCAGGCGGTCATGCCCGACGCGCGCATCGTCATCGACAAGTTCCATGT
>NZ_LT592201.1 GCF_900088825.1 Thiomonas delicata
AATCAGCGCTGCGCCGTCATTGGCGAACAAGGCCGCCACGGCTGCGCCCAGCAGGACCAGGAAGGCGAAGAGTCCGCGCCCGTTGCCGCGCCCCCAACGTGCCACACGCAGCGCCGCCCACTCGAAAAAGCCGGCTTCATCGAGCAACAGGCTGATGATGATGGTGGCGACGAAAGTAATGGTGGCGTTCCAAACGATGTGCCAAACCGCCGGAATATCGGCGAGATGAATCACGCCGGTCAGAAGGGCGGCAATGGCGCCGAAAGTCGCGCTCCAGCCGATGCCCAGCCCGCGCGGTTGCCAGATCACCAAGACGAGCGTGGCGATGAAGATCAGCAGTGCGATCAGCATCGGCTCAGTTCTTGCGCATGGGGTTGAAGGCATCCGGGCCGCTGTTGGCCAGGCGCTTGACCAGATCGAAGCGCGAGATCATGCCGACCAGCCGTTCGTGCTCGATCACCGGCAGGGACTTGATGCTGTGATCCACCAGCAGACGCGCGGCCACGGTGACATGGTCTTCGGGTGCCACGGTGAGGACTTCCCGCGTCATGACCTGCGCGGCCGTGCGGCCCTCGGCCTTGTCCGGCTCCGGCGTACGCCGGCGAAACACGGAGCGGTAGAAGTTCTCCTTCCAGACCGATTCGCGCGGCTCCAACCGCTCGTCGGCCGCACGATGCACCAGGTCGCCCTCGGTCACGAGGCCGAGCAGGTGTCCCTCGGCATCGGTCACCGGAACGCCGTTGATGCGGTGCTCGATCAAGATGCGGGCGATCTCCGCCACGGGCGTCTCCGGTGCGATCCGGATCGGGTTCGGGGTCATCAGGTCACGGACTTTCATGCTGTGTTCCTTTCTCAAGATTTGTGGGTCGATCGGCGGTGAACGACTTGTCAGCACCGGTTTTCACCGCGCTCATCCAGGCCTGCGCCCCCATCTGCACCGGGTCCCAGGGGCTGCTGAACGGAGGTGTGTAGCTGAGATCGAGATCGTTCAAGTCTTCGACGCCCATGCCGTGGAACAGGGCTGCTGCGAACACGTCGATGCGTTTCGACACCTCCGAACGCCAGTGGCCGAGGATCTGCGCGCCGAGGAGACGACCAGTGCGGCGATC
>NZ_LT592202.1 GCF_900088825.1 Thiomonas delicata
TACCGCACCGAAGACGTCGACATCGCTCGCGGGCACCCCTTGGCCTTGGCCGGCGTACCCGACGATGGCCTCTTGGGCATGTTGCGACAGACTGGTATTGCGTTTGTGGAGGTTCCCGGCCTGCATCCGGCTGAACCCGCAACATCGTTCACCCAAATCGGTCCCTCTCGCTTCCATGTGGACCTGTTGGTCCCGGCCAGAACGCAGGACATTGCCATCGTCCCGGTACCCGAGTTGCGCGCGCATGCCACGGCGCTGCCCTATCTGGGCTACCTGCTTGAAAACACCCAGATGAGCGTGCTGCTGGCCCGGCACGGCGCAGTTCCGGTCCGCATTCCTGACGCCGCACGCTTTGCCCTGCATAAGCTGGTTGTCG
>NZ_LT592203.1 GCF_900088825.1 Thiomonas delicata
GCGCGCGGGTGCCGACGCCTGCGAGCGCGTGGGTGACGGCCTGGTCGCCGCGCACATCATTGCCCGCGTGCACAACGAGGTCGAGGGCATCCTTCCCACCGCGCCGAGCGTTTGACGCCCGCGGGAGCTTTTACTTTTCGAGGAGCATGAAATGGCTGGAGTAACAGGGATTGCCCTGGGCATGATCGAAACCCGCGGTCTGGTTCCCGCGATCGAGGCGGCCGACGCGATGACCAAGGCAGCCGAGGTTCGCCTCATTGGCCGCCAGTTCGTCGGCGGCGGCTATGTCACCGTGCTGGTGCGCGGCGAGACCGGTGCCGTCAACGCCGCGGTGCGCGCGGGTGCCGACGCCTGCGAGCGCGTGGGTGACGGCCTGGTCGCCGCGCACATCATTGCCCGCGTGCACA
>NZ_LT592204.1 GCF_900088825.1 Thiomonas delicata
CCTTACGAGCAGGTGCCGTTCCAGTGGTCTTGCCATATCGAGCGGGCGCCCGGCGTGTTCGAGCACCGCGCCTTCCTGGACCTCAGCGGGCATGACCCCTCCGAGCCCTGCATCGAGGAGATGCTGCACGCCATCGACGTGGGGGACGGTGGCCCCATCCTGGTGTATTACGCCACGTATGAACGAGGTCGCATCGTCGAGCTGGCCAAACGCCATCCGGCCTTTGCGGACCGGCTGAAGCGACTGGCCGCGCGATTGGTCGACCTGCACCCCGTGGTCAAGGAGCATTTCTACCATCCGGCGATG
>NZ_LT592205.1 GCF_900088825.1 Thiomonas delicata
ATTAACAGCCAGTATCGCCTCGGTCCCGAACGATGTTTTCTGATGGGGCCAACCTCTCTCATGAAACCGGTGGGATGCAAGCTATGAAACGTCCAACTGGCCGCGGGGAGCTCGTCCTTTATCTTGATTTTGACGGCGTTTTGCATCACGAAAACGTGCATTGGCATCCCAGGAAAGGGGCCTATCTGGACGCACCGGAGGGCTACTCGCTGTTCCAGCATGCAGCGCTGCTTGAGACCCTGCTGGCTCCATACCCAGCGGTGCGCATCGTGTTGAGCACGTCGTGGGTCAGGGTGTTCAGTTACAGCCGCGCAGCAAAGCGCCTCACACCCGCGCTGCGGGCACGGGT
>NZ_LT592206.1 GCF_900088825.1 Thiomonas delicata
GAGGTGCCGGAAAACACCCCTGGCGTTGTAGCCTGCGCGCGACATCACGCGACGCTCGGCGACCGGATGGCACTGACAAAGTCACTGACATCGCCGGGTTTGGGACCCGAAAAAGCATCAAGGCCCGACAGCTTGCGCTGTAAGGCCTTGATTGTCCTCTGTATTTCTTGGCTCCCCGACCTGGGCTCGAACCAGGGACCTGCGGATTAACAG
>NZ_LT592207.1 GCF_900088825.1 Thiomonas delicata
TCGCCCGGCCGCCCGAAGATGGGCGAAGCCCCGCTTGGCGGGGTCGCGCGCAGCGCGGGGGTGCTCTCCATGAGTCCATCGCCCGGCCGCCCGAAGATGGGCGAAGCCCCGCTTGGCGGGGTCGCGCGCAGCGCGGGGGTGCTCTCCATGAGCCCATCGCCCGGCCGCCCGAAGATGGGCGAAGCCCCGCTTGGCGGGGTCGCGCGCAGCGCGGGGGTGCTCTCCATGAGCCCATCGCCCGGCCGCCCGAAGATGGGCGCAGCCCCGCTTGGCGGGGTCGCGCGCAGCGCAGGGGTGCTCTCCATGAGCCCATCGCCCGGCCGCCCGAAGATGGGCGCAGCCCCGCTTGGCGGGGTCGCGCGCAG
>NZ_LT592208.1 GCF_900088825.1 Thiomonas delicata
ACCCAGAACATCAAGCCGTTGCGCGGCGCAGCGACAGCAGCCGCATGCCGTTGAACACCACCAGCAGGCTGGCCCCCATGTCGGCGAACACCGCCATCCACAGGGTCGCCACGCCGCTCAGGGCCAAGGCGAAGAACACCGCCTTGATGCCCAGCGCGAGGGTGATGTTCTGCTTGAGGATCGCGGCGGTGCGCCGGCTCAAGCGGATGAAATCGGCGATCTTGCGCGGGTCGTCGTCCATGATGGCGACATCGGCGGTTTCCAGCGCGGTGGCGGTGCCGGCCGCGCCCATGGCGAAGCCGATATTCGCACGGGCCAGCGCCGGCGCATCGTTCACGCCGTCGCCGACCATGCCGACGAAGCCGTAGCGCGCATGCAGTTCGGCAACGGCGGCCTGCTTGTCCTGCGGCAGCAGATTGCCGCGCGCATCCTTGATGCCGA
>NZ_LT592209.1 GCF_900088825.1 Thiomonas delicata
CCGCGGGACTGGCTCGCGCTCGATGACGACGCGCAAGATTGGCCCGATTGGTGCCGTGACCGACTTGTTCACACGCACGAGCACGCGGGCTTGAGCGAACCCGCGGTGCACGCGGAATTGCGCGACAAGCTCGCAGCGATGTGCGCATCAACAGCTTGATGCCGCCTCAGCATTGCACACGTACACCGCACGATGTCATGAAAGTTCAAAACGCCAGCGACCTGCACTTGGAATTTCTTCAGCGCCTCAGTGCCGCCGTGGAGCCTCCAACGCCAGCACGACTCACCTCGTTCGCCGCCATCCAAAGCTAGTCATGGCCCCACACACTGACACAGCGTTGTTCCTTGACTTCGACGGCGTCCTGCACCCCGCAGTCGCAGAAGGGGAAAGGTGTCTACGAAACCGGCAGCAGCCCATATCTTAGAAAGCATGAGAGAGGAGCTTAGGATGGCAGCAGTTGATACGACCGCAGCCAACACCGCGTTTGCCAAAGTCGCGCGTGTCGGGCTTGGAAATGTTGAACTCGCCGATGTGCGTGCCGCCGCCTTGATGGTGTGGTACGGGCAGGAGGATCCGACTTTTGACGCCGTTCGCGGGCCCCACCTTGATGAGGCCGTAGCACTCGTCGAGCGCCTGTCGTATTACAACGTGGTCCCGCTAGCGCGCAAGAAAGCCCTCAAGCGTCTCGTGCAAAA
>NZ_LT592210.1 GCF_900088825.1 Thiomonas delicata
CAGCGCGTGGCCGACGGCGACTTGTCGGTGCGGGTTTCCGCCTCGTCGCGCGACGAGACCGGCCAGCTCCTTCATGCCCTGGGCACGATGGTGGCCAAGCTCACCGCCACCATCACCGCGGTGCGCGCCGCCGCCGACAACCTGTCCTCGGCCTCGACCCAGGTCTCCAGCACCTCGCAAAGCCTGTCGCAGTCGGCCTCGGAGCAGGCCGCCTCGGTGGAGGAGACTTCGGCCACGCTGGAGCAGGCCACGGCCTCGATCAAGCAAAACGCCGACAACGCCCGCCTCACCGACACCATGGCGCAGCAGGCTTCGTCCCAGGCGCGCGAGGGGGGCGCGGCGGTGCAGCAGACGGTGGCGGCCATGCAGTCGATCGCCGAGCGCATCTCGATCATCGACGA
>NZ_LT592211.1 GCF_900088825.1 Thiomonas delicata
GACGCCACGGGAAACGGAGGTGCTGTCCTGGCTTTCCAAGGGGAAGACTAACCGCGATATCGGCGACATCCTTGGCATGAGCCCGCGCACTGTGAATAAGCACCTTGAGCATGTATTCAAAAAGCTTGGTGTGGAAACCCGTGCCGCGGCTGCAGCGCTGGCCAGCAGCGGGCATTGGGTGGTTGATGCCGAGGTCGAGACGCCTACGGGCACGTCGTCATGGCCGACAAGG
>NZ_LT592212.1 GCF_900088825.1 Thiomonas delicata
GATGTCGCCGTGCAGGCCTGGGTGCTGGAAGGCGCCGGCCTGCCGCTGGCGCGCGCCGAGCTCAATCTGCTGGACAACCAATGGCGGTATCCAGGCGCCGGCGACTACCGCGGCTTGTTTCGCCAACTGGACGTCACCGATGCGGTGCAACAGCGCATGCGTGCTGTTCCACAATGGCTGCGGCAGGCTCGGGACGTGATTGACGGCGACATGCCCGACGTCCGCATGGGCAATCAATGCACCCATCCTCACCCCTGCCCTTACGCGGCGCTGTGCCAAAGGCTGGAGCCGCCCGGCCCCGTACATCCGCTGAGTTTGCTCCCCGATACGGCTGGGAAGGCCTTGGCGCGCAAGCTCGCCGCCAAGGGCTATACGTCTTTGCTGGAGCCGCGTCCCGGTGAGCTGGTCGGTGCACAGGCGGCGTTGTACCGCCGCATCCAGCAGGCCCACCGCACCGGGCGCCC
>NZ_LT592213.1 GCF_900088825.1 Thiomonas delicata
CTGGGTCAGGCCCTCGAAGCTGCCCAGGCCGCCACGCTCTGCCGCGAGGAAGCGCTGCGCAACGACACTCAGACCCGACTCGACGCCCTGCGTGACGAACTTCAGGCGCAAGCCCAGCGCATCGTCGCCCAGCAACAACGCGTGCGCGAAAGCGAACAACGTCTCACTCAAGAACTGACCGCCTTGCACACCCTCGGCCAGCAAGTGCGGCGCGATATCGAACAAGGGCGCGCCATCGAACAGGCTGAGCGCAGCGCGGATGTGGCTCGCCTGGGTCAGGCCCTCGAAGCTGCCCAGGCCGCCACGCTCTGCCGCGAGGAAGCGCTGCGCAACGACACTCAGAC
>NZ_LT592214.1 GCF_900088825.1 Thiomonas delicata
CATGATCTTGGTGCGGCGGGCGCGATGAAGCCATGTCTCCCGAGGGAGCATGGCCGCCCGATCGAGGTCGGGTCTCAGAACATTCAAGCTTTGATGCCTCGCTCAGACGGCATTCGCATGGCCCCCGTCAACGGGCCGGTTCCCTCTTCGCGGAGGGAGAACACCACCCGCAAGGGCGTGGCTCACAAAAGCCGTGGCGACGGTTGCGTGAGAATTCGGGACTCCTGAAGCAATCTCGCCCCCTGTACACAGGTGAAAAGGCAGGACCCGGGGCCTCAATCCGTGGCGGTGAACGAGACACACCTGACTGTCTCAACCCCACATCCATGCTCGGTGCGTGGATGGTTGGTTCTTTACCCTGATTGCGCGCGCCG
>NZ_LT592215.1 GCF_900088825.1 Thiomonas delicata
CGAATTTGCACGGCGGCAACGAATGAGGCGACGTTTTTCGCGTAGCGCGTGGCGATGCCCCTCCATCGCTTGAGATGTAGGAAGGCGTTCTCGACCAGATGGCGCAGTTTGTAGAGCGCCTTGTCATATGCCCTGGGTTGCTTGCGGTTCTTGCGCGGCGGAATCACGGCTTGCGCACCTTGCTCTTGGGCTTTCGCCACGATGGCATCGCTGTCGTAGCCTTTATCGGCAAGTAGACACTGCATCCTGAATCCATCCATCAACCGCTCAGCCTCTGCGCAATCCGCTCGGGTACCTTCTGTAATAACCGCTCTGAGCGGCAGACCATGCGCATCCACGGCCAGATGTATCTTGGTGTTGAGCCCCCTTTTGTACGGCTCATGGCCTGATTGCCACCCCGCGCTCCTGCGGCGTGCGGATGGACTTTGCAATGGCTGGCATCCATCATGAGCCATTCGAAATCAGGCTCCTCAATGAACTGCTCGAGCAGCGACTCCCAAATGCCCTGGTCACGCCAGCGACAAAAACGCCGATGGGTGTTTTTCCACCCACCATACGAGGCCGGCAGGTCTCGCCACGGCGCGCCCGTGCGAAGAATCCAGAACACGGCATTGATGAATTGGCGGTTGTCCTGCGCAACCCCACCCCAAACCCCCGCTCGCCCCGGCAGATGGGGCTCGAGCAATTCCCAGTGCCTGTCTGATAGGTCGTGTCGATGAAG
>NZ_LT592216.1 GCF_900088825.1 Thiomonas delicata
GGTGTCGGCGACGCCAAACACGGCCACCGGACCGGCCGCGTCGCACAGTACGATGGCGGTCTTGCCGGCACGCTCCAGCACGGCAAGCTGCGCCTCCAGCGTTGCGGAACAGACCGCGATCTCTTCGACCAGGCGGTGATTGCCAAGATGCCAAACCTGACCGGCGATGCTGCCCTTGACGCCACGCCCCTGGAGCACGCCGAAATCCTCGACGGGCATGACTGCGGCGCCCGGCTGCTGCGCGCGCCAACCGGCAACCAGCGCCTGGGCGACCGGGTGCGTGCTGGGGTCATCGAGGCTGGCGGCGATCCGCAGGGCTTGCGCGATGGGCATGTCGCCAAGCGGGATGGCGTCGGTCAGCGCAGGCTTGCCGCGGGTCAGGGTGCCGGTCTTGTCGAGCGCCACGGCTTTGAGCAGCCGGCCGCCTTCGAGATGCACCCCGCCCTTGATGAGGATGCCCCTCCGGGCCGCCGCCGCAAGACCGCTGACCACCGTGACTGGGGTCGACACCACCAAGGCGCAGGGGCAGGCGATGACCAGCATGACCAAGGCCTCGTACAGCCAGGAACTCCAGCCGCCACCGCTCAGCAGCGGGCCGAGGATGGCCACGGCGATGGCGAAGACCACAACCGCGGGGGTGTAGTAGCGCGCGAATTGATCGACGAAACGCTGGGTCGGCGCGCGCTGTGACTGCGCGCTCTGGATGGCCAGGGCGATGCGGGCCAAGGTGCTGTCACCGGCCGAGGCCGTGACGGTGGCTTCCACCACGCCATCGGCCACGATGCTGCCGGCATAGAGCAGGTCGCCCGCCTGCTTGTCCACGGGCAAGCTTTCGCCGGTGATCGGCGCCTGGTTCAGCGCCGCGCGACCGGACGCGACGCGTGCGTCCAGCGGCACTCGCGCGCCAGTGCGCACCCGGATGCGGCTGCCGACCGCCACCTCGGCCACCGGCTTGGTCTGCCAGGCCTCGCCGGCCTTGACCTCGGCGGTTTCCGGCGCGATGGCCGTGAGCGCCTTGATCGCGTTGCGGGCACGCTCCAGCGACAGCGCCTCGATCGCTTCGGCCACGGCGAACAGGAACACCACCATCGCCGCTTCGGGCCACTTGCCGAGCGCCACGGCGCCGGCCACGGCGATGGACATCAGGAAATGGATGTTGAGGGTCAGATTCCTGAGCGCGATCCAGCCCTTCTTGAGGGTGGGCAGGCCGGCGCTGAGGATGGACACGGCAGCAAGCGCCATCACCATCCACGAGGTCTCACGCCCGCTCGACCAGGCGATGACCTCGGCCGCGACGGCGGCGGCACCCGCCACGGCGAGCAGACCTTTTTGCCGCGGGCTCAAGGCCTGGGGAAGCACGGACACCGGCGCATTGGCTTCCAGCAAATTGGGTGCCATGCCCAGCTTGTCCAGCGCCACGGCAATCTCCTGGGGCTGCTCCAAGCGGTGATACACCGTGAGTTCCCGTTGCAGGAGGTTGAAGTCGAGTTGGACAACCCCGGGCATCCCCTCCAGCTTGTTGCGGATCAGGCGCTCCTCGGTCGGGCAGTCCATCTTGTCGATGCGGTAGCGAACCCGGCGGGTCCCTTCGGGCGCCGGATTGGTGTTGCACGCCCCCGTGAGGCAATCGGTCTGTGTCGCCGGGGCGCAGCAGGCATCGGCCGCCGC
>NZ_LT592217.1 GCF_900088825.1 Thiomonas delicata
GGCGAATTGGTGCTCTCGACCCCAAGCAGTCCTACAGCTCGCCTGGTTCAGTGCAACAAAGCGGGCCGCTACAAGCGAGACACTGGCGACGGAAGTTGCACCTGCGACTGCCGCAGAAACCCGGTTTACCAAGGCTTCGACCTTCGCGCCATTATGTGTCTGTTGCACATACCAACTCCGGAATGTGTGCTCGCGGCTCCTTGACCATGAGGGCCGGCCGTTCGACGTCCACGCCCAAGGCCCTGCACCCGGCAGGCAGATGGCTTCGCAGGCGACTTTGCATTACGCTACCCTCCATGAACACGATTCTCTCCCCGAT
>NZ_LT592218.1 GCF_900088825.1 Thiomonas delicata
CCAATACTGTTCAGATACGTAGGATTGGTGTTGGCTGATGGTGTTGATGGAGTACCTCTCCGCGATGTCGGAGGTTGTAGTTGCTCATTTTGCGTTTGACGCCGCGCGGGTTGGTCCGACCTCGGCTGCTCACGCAGCGACCGCGGGCGATTTCCTCGAACAAGGCGTCGCGCCAGCAAGGCAGTCGCTCAGGGGGGAATGGCCGCGGCCTGCGGCATTTTTCGCTTGATCACTCGCACTGCGTGGGTGAAGCTCAAGCGATCCGGATCGAGTCCGCGTGGCCAGGCGGCTTGCGCCATGATTTGGCGAATCGCGAAGTGCGCCAGAAGCAGTCCCCAAAGTTCCTGCCTCACCAGTTCCGGTGTCTTGCTTCGCAGGACGGTGCTGTTGGCTCGCAGGTGCGTCTTGAATTCGGCGAAGACGCTCTCGACTTCCCAGCGTTCGTGGTAGAGCGCCGCCAGCTCGAGCGCCGGAGCATCCTCGGGATCCAGGATGTTGGTGACCAATCGGTAGCTGTCCTGTGTTGGCGTGGCGGAGTTGGTCAACAGGTACTCGACGATCCGAATCGTTTGCCCGACGCGCTCGCTCCTGCGATCGTCGCTGTCGAACACCGTACTGAGATAGGAGCCGTCCGGCAGCGCTTTTTCAATCGGCAGTTTGCTCGTAGACGGCACTCGCCATGCCAGTTTGGCACCGGTGGCGCACGCGATCTGCCAGAGCTTGAATCCGTAGAAGCCGCGGTCGGCAAGCACGAGCATGTTTGCTGTCAACTTCTGGGGCAGCAGTCGGCTCGCCATGACGCGTTCGCTCTGGCTGTAGGGGCCGATGTCGGCGGCCACAACGGCGTGGGTGCCGCACTCGACCAAGCCCAGCAGCCGGGCCTGTGGAAAGGCGCTCTGTCCGCGTGTGGCACTCGGGTAGCCGAAGTAAGAGGCGTTGGCCGCCTCGTCCGCCACGTCCATGCCGCTGCCATCCAAAGCCATCACGCGCAGCCCGCGATACCAAGCTCCAGGTGCCCCGGGCGCTGCAAGCGGCCGCAACACCCGATCAGCCAGTTGATGCATGACCTCGGCACCGAGCCGCGTGCGCGCCTGCGAAATCGCCGACTTGCTGGCCTGGACTGCACCAGCCCGGCTATCGCCGAGCCATTGCAGGCCCTCGCAAACGACGCGCAGAACCTCCTCCAGCGGCGCCTCCCGCCACAGCGCCAACGCCATCACGTAGTACACCACCGCCGGCGCTGGAAGAAGACGCTCGCGCTGGCTTGCTCGGCCTGTCTCGCTTAGCACCTCCTCGATCAGCGCCCGCGGACAAACGCTGGCCAAAACCCCCGCGCTGATCAGGTGTGCCACGTCAACCTGGGCCGGTAACGCCTTGCGTGTCCTGGCCATGCCTCATCCTCATCGACACCTCGATGAGGATGAATTATGACTGATTGCCTGCTATCTGAACAGTATTG
>NZ_LT592219.1 GCF_900088825.1 Thiomonas delicata
TCGGTGAACACCACGGCCGGCATGGCCGAGAGGTCGAGTGTCGCATCGCCTCCGGTCATGTTGATGGCCGCACGCGTGCCCCCGGCTGCGGCCACATAGACGAACTGGGGTTGATCGGTACAGTCCCCGGCGGCATAGATGTGGGGCACGTTGGTGCGCAGATGGTCGTCCACCGCAATGGCGCCGCGCGCGTCGCACTCCACCCCGGCGGCCTGCAGATTGAGCGCCGCCGTGTTGGGCGCGCGGCCCGTCGCCACCAGCAGGCGCTCGGCCCGAATCTCGCCACGGTTCGTGGTCAGCGCGAAGCTGCCGCCGGCATGAGCCACCGCGCTGGCCTGGGTGTGGGTCAGCACGGTGATGCCCTCCTCGCGGAACGCGGCGGCAACGGCTTCGCCGATGGCCGGATCTTCCTGCGAGAACAGCGTGTGGCGCGCCAGGACGGTGACCTGGCTGCCCAGGCGGGCGAAGGCCTGGGCCAGTTCCAGCGCCACGACGGAAGAGCCGATGACCGCCAGGCGCGGCGGAATCGTGTCGCTTTCCAGCGCCTC
>NZ_LT592220.1 GCF_900088825.1 Thiomonas delicata
TGAACCGCCCCGGGTTTCGTGGAGGCTAGTTGGTTTAAGTCATGCCGGAATGGCGTGTTGACTGGCTTGTTGGCGCCAGTAGTTTGCCTCAGCTTCTGCCGGAGGGATACCCCCAATCGGTTTGAGCAGTCGGGTGTGGTTGAACCAGTGCACCCATTGCAGGGTGGCCAGTTCGACGGCTTCCCTGGTTTTCCAGGGTCCGCGGCGGTGAATCAATTCGGCCTTATACAGCCCGTTGATGGTCTCGGCCAGGGCGTTGTCATAGGAGTCTCCTTTGCTGCCCACGGAGGGCTGGATGCCTGCCTGCGCCAAGCGTTCGGTGTACTTGACGCTGACGTATTGCACGCCTCTGTCCGAATGGTGGACCAAGGCATGGGCAGCGGGCCGACGCGCGTACAAAGCCTGCTCCAGCGCGTCCATCACGAAATCGGTCTGCATGGATGTGCTCACGCGCCAGCCCACGATGCGTCGGGCAAACACGTCGATGACGAACGCCACGTACAGCCAGCCCTGCCAGGTGCTCACATAGGTGAAGTCCGACACCCAGAGCTGGTTGGGTCGCTCGGCTTTGAACACCCGGTTGACGTGGTCCTGCGGACACGGCGTGCAAGTGTCGGGGACCGTGGTTCGCACCTTCTTGCTCCGCCGCGCACCCTGCAGCCCCAGGCGTTTCATCAGCCGCTCGACCGTGCAGCGCGCCACCCGGTTGCCCTCGCGGTTCATCTGCAACCAAACCTTGTCAGCTCCATACACCTGCCAGTTGGCGTGCCACACACGCTGGATGTCGGCAGCCAGCGCATCGTCGCGCTGAGCACGGGCGCTGCGCAACTCGGGGTTGCGATGACGCGCGGCATGGCGCCAGTAACACGACGGGGCCATCTGCAGCACTTTGCAGATGGGCTCGACCCCGTGCATGGGGCGGTGCTGGTCGATGAATCGCTTCAACTCTTCAAACGGCGGTCGAGCTCCGCCTGGGCGAAAAAAGCACTCGCCGCTTTGAGGATGTCATTGGCCCGGCGCAATTCCTTGTTCTCGCGCTCGAGTTGTTTGAGGCGTTCACGCTCGCTGCTCGTCAGGCCGTCGCGCTGGCCTGTATCGACTTCCTCGCGCTTGACCCACTCCAGCAGCGTCTGTGGCACGCAGCCAATCTTGGGGGCCATGGATTCGACTGCGGCCCACAGCGAGGGGTACTCGCCTCGGTGCTCCTGCACCATGCGTACCGCGCGCTCGCGCACTTCGGGGGAAAACTTGTTCGTCTTGTTCATGGCTCCATCTTCTCAAAGGTTGGAGCCTCCTCAAAACCCGGGGCGGTTCA